>JAUHWG010000002.1 GCA_030424595.1 Polyangia bacterium | reverse complement strand
CTGCGTGGAGGTTCTAGGCCGGTAGCGGGGGGTGCGTGGCTCGGCGGGGGCGGGAGGATGGCAGTCAGTGGATCGGGGCGGCGGCGAGGGTGGTGGCGAGCTCTTCGTAGGCGCTGCGGCGGGGGTCGTCTCGGCGGTAGACGAGGCGGAAGTGGTCGGAGAGGAGGTGGACGTTAGGGAAGATGGGGGTGAGGAGGCCGGCGTCGAGCTCGTCTTTGATCATGTGCCGGGGGAGGACGGCGATGCCCTTGCCCTGGAGGACGCGGGCCTTGACGGCGTCGCCGAGGCCGAGGAAGCGGTAGGCGGCGAAGCGGAGGGGAGGGGGGGCTTGCGGGGACTCGGCGAAGTAGCGATAGAGAGGGAGCTCTTCGTCGATGTCGAGGAGGGGATGGGCGGAGGCGTGGGCTGGGGTGTCGAGGGGGCGGTCCGCGAGGTAGCTGCTGGCGGCGACGAGGACGTAGGCCTCCTCGTGGAGGTTGAAGGCGTCGAGCATCGGCGTGGAGAGGCGCGCGGAGGTGATGACCGCGTCGAGGGCGAGGACCCGGAGGCGGTAGAGGAGCTCCGGCCCCGAGCCGAAGTAGAGGTTGAGCGTGATGTTGGGGTGGGCCTCTTCGAGGTGATCGAGGAGGGGGACGAGCCAAGACATGCCGAGCTCAAAGCGAGTCCCTAGGGTCAGATCGATCGCGGGCTTGCCGGCTTCGCCGCGGGCGGCGGAGAGGCAGGCAGAGGCGGAGGCGAGGCAGGCCCGCGCAGCGGGGAGGAGGGCGATCCCGGCCTCGGTGAGGTGGACGGAGCGGGTGCTCCGCTCAAAGAGGCGGACCTCGAGGCGCTCCTCGATCTGACGGATCCGCTGGCTGAAGGCGGCAGGGGTCAAGGAGACGGCGCGGGCCGCCGCGCGGAAGTTGAGCAGGCGGGCGGCGGCCTCGAAGCAGCGGAGGTTGTCGATCGACGGCAGCGTGGAGGAGGGCATCGGCGGGTTCCAAGTCCAGCCTACCTGCCGCGCGACGACGCACGGCGGCGAATCTCGCCGCTGTGGTCTTCACCGGGGGGCTCAGCCCTCCGCGCCCTCTTGGTCGAGGTCGGGGCTTCGCGACCTCGACCAAGAGGCCCCACAGCGGCCTAGAGCGGCCTAGAGCGGCCTAGAGCGGCCTAGAGCGGCCTAGGAGCGGCGTGGGGGGCGAAATCCGCCGCCCTCGTCCCGACCCCGGGAGTCTCGCGAGTCTCGGCGATCGCGGCCGCCGTGGAACTCGCGCTTGCCGTGGTTCTCGCGCTTGCCGAAGTGCTCACGCTTGCCGTGGAACTCGCGGGGCGGGCCGCTGCGGCGCTGGCGGGGGCGATCGGTGCGATCGGGGAGTCGGCTCGTGCGCTCGATGACCTGCTCCGGGGAGCGCTCGTCGGGCCGGGACGCCCGGCGAAGGAAGGCCTCGGCGACGCTAGAGGCGACCTCGAAGCCGCTCTCCTCCTCGCCGATCCGGATCGCGCCGACGAGCTTGCCGGAGATGTCGCCGCGGCGACAGACGGTGGCGAGGAGGCGCGAGGGGGAGGCTCCGTCGCGGGCGCCGAAGGCGATCCGGAAGGGCTCGAAGTTCTGCTCCTCGCGGGGGTCTGGACCGCCGCGATCACGGGGTGAGCGGCTGTCGCGATCGTGATGACCACGGTCACCGCGGAAGGTCCCGGAGGAGCCGCCGTACTCCATCGGCTCCCGCGGCAGCTCGGGGCGCGCGAGGTCGACGAGGCGGGCGACCAGGACGGCCGGATCGTAGCGCTCGAGCAGGGCCGTGGCGTACTCGATGAGGCCCTCGTCGGGCGCCTCCTCGACGGTCATCGCCGCGTGGATCCGCTTGCGGGCGCGCTTCTTCAGCGCCTTTTCGATGTTCTTCGGGCTCGGCAGGGCGCACCAGTTGGCGTCGACCTTGGCCTGACGGAGGACCGAGCGCAGGCGCCGTTCGGCCCGCGGCGGCGCGAGGAGGATGCTCCGGCCCTTCTGCCCGGCGCGACCGGTGCGGCCGCTGCGGTGGGTGTAGGTCTCGGCGTCGGCGGGGAGGTCGATGTGGACGACCGTGGCGATGTCGGCGACGTCGATGCCCCGGGCGGCGACGTCGGTCGCGACCAGGATCCGGACGACGTCGCTGCGGAAGGCGTTGAGGGTCCGGGTCCGCTGTCCCTGCGGCAGGTCGCCGCTGAAGGGCAGGGCGGAGAAGCCGTCGGCTGCGAGGCGCTCGGCGATCTCGGTGGTCTCGATCCGCCGGCGGACAAAGACGAGGCAGCGCTCGCCGTCGGTGAGGAGCATCAGGTTGACGAGCGCCGCGTAGCGGTCGCGCTCGTCGACGAGGTAGGCCGTGTGGTCGATGTCCGCGTTGGCCTCGCCCAGGCGGGTGCCCTCGAGGTGCAGCGCGTTTGGCTGAAAACGGTCGGCGAAGCGGACGACGGCGCGGGGGAAGGTCGCCGAGACCAGGTGCGAGCGGCGCTCGGCGGGGAGCTCGTCGGTGATCGCGTCGAGCTCGTCCTTGAAGCCCATGTCGAGCATGTGGTCGGCCTCGTCGAGGACCACGTGGCGGAGCGCGTCGACCCGGAGGGAGCCGCTGCGGATGTGGTCGAGGAGACGACCCGGGGTGCCGACGACGATCGTCGCCCCGCGGCGCAGGGCCTGGCGCTCGCGCTGGATGTCGGTGCCGCCAGTGACGACGCAGGTGCGCAGGCTCCGGAGGCCGGCGAAGAGCCAGGAGAACTCCGCCTCGAGCTGGGCCGCGAGCTCCCGGGTCGGGGCGATCAGGAGCACGGTCGGCTTGCCGCGGTCCTCACGGGGAGTGTCCGCGCCGTTGCTCTCGTAGCTCGCGATCAGCGCGGGTGCGAGGGCGAGGGCGATCGCGACAGTCTTGCCAGAGCCGGTCTGGGATGAGATCCGGAGGTTGACGCCCTTGGTCTCGGCGTCGAGGACCGCCTGCTGCACAGGGGTGAGCGACTCGAAGCCGCGCTGACGCATCGCCTCCATCAGGGGGCGGGGTACTCCAGCGAAAGCGTCTTCTTGGTCGGCCATTCGGGCCCGAATAGCCAAAGCAGCGCTCGGACGCAAAGAGCCGACCTCGGCCTGAGAGTCGCCCGCATTGTGGCGGTGTGGTCGTTTTGTGCAATAAAACTAGATACTTAGGGCTTGCTTGTGGTTCGCCTGTCGGGCCGGATTGGCCCTTGACCCCGGGTACCCTCACGCCGCCGCCCGCGGAGGCGCCCGCGAAGGCAGGGTCGGCGGCCGTCGCACGCAGCGCCAGATGCCGACCTCGGGGACGGCGAGCGTGGCGTCCCCCGCGGGTCGATCGGGGGTCGATCGGGGGTCGATCGCGGGTCTGGCAGGGGCGAGCGCCAAGGGAGCGATCATCCACCAGTCCTCGACGGTCGCCGCCGCCAGGCGATGGCGAAGACCGCGAGGAGGAGGAGCGGTGATCGCTCCTGTCCGATCGAGCAGGGAGTGTACACCGGGTCGACGGCGATCGAGTCGCCGGCGATCGTCATCGGCGTGCCGCGCAGGGCGTTGGCGCTGACCGGGGTGAGGGTGATGTCGCTGACCTCCGGGTCGGTGCCCCGGTCGCGCTCCCAGAATTCTCGCTCGTCGGGCGCCGCGGGGATCACAAAGACCCGATCGGTCGACTCGTACTTGGCCTCGATGAGGCCGCTCTCGCCGAAGAAGCGGGAGACGGTCGCGTCGTCCTCGGCGAACTCCACGTCGATGATGAGCTTGGCATCCCCGCCGCAGCAGCTGTCGACGCGCTCGACGTGGGCCGAGGCGCTGACGAGCGTCAGCGGCGGGAGCGATGGCTCGGTGTCGCCGCGCACCGTCAGGGCGTCCGCGCGGCCCTGGATGCCGTCGCCGCGATCGACGTAGGGATCGCAGTCCGAGCTGTAGCTCGCGCCCGGAGTGAGCGGCTCATCGGCGATGATCCGGGCGATGATGCGGACACAGTCGACCTTCCCCGGCAGGCGCTCGGCAGCGCCTGCGTCGTAGGTGAGCAGGCTGCAGGGCGGATCGCTGGAGCATGACCTCGCGAGGAACCACGGCTGGGCGTCGATCGGGACCGGGGTGCCGCTGATCAGCGGGGAGCGTTCGCTCGCGGGGTTTGGGTAGGAGCACGAGCAGGCCTCGACGTCGCCGCCAACGCTGAAGCTGAAGCCCGCGAGCGCGGTGAGGAGGAGCGCGGCGAAGCAGCTACGTTGCAAGAGGGTCACTATCCGCGGATCGTACCACCGCTCAAGGGAGGGAGTCTCCGCGGTTGTCGGAGTCTCGTCCACAGTGAGCGGGCGCCTGCGCCTGACCGGCGAAGGCGACGCGTCTCGGCGCTCCTTGTCGGGCTCGAGAGGCGAGCCCGACAAGGAGCGCTGGGCGGCCTACTTCGGCAGCACGCAGAGGGCGTTCTGGTTGCTCTGCCCCGCCCCCTGGACGCACCACTGCCCGGTCTTGGCGCGCGCCGTCTCTACGAACGCGAGGGCTTTGTCGCGACAGAGACGACAGAGCTCGGCCCGCTCAGGGCCCTGTTCGGCTTCTCCGCGGCGACGACGATGATCAAGCGCTTGCCTTAGGACGCGCTGTCACGGGCCGCCTCCCCTCAGCGCTCCTCCGTGAGCCTGGGCAGCTCCGGACCGATGCTCCATGCCGGCAGGTCGCGTGCTCGCTCTTGACGCGCCCGCTCTTCGGCCACGATCTTCTCAAACTGCCAGAACCCGAACGCGGTGCAGAGCGCCGTCAGGATCACGAACCCGCCGACGATGCGGTTGCTCAGCTCCCACGCCGGACCTCGCTCGCCCGTGGCGACACCGCGCGCGCGGTTTCGCCACTCCGTCAGCCTCCACATCGAGTCTGGCTTCGCGACTATGAACAGCCCCAGCCCGAGTGCGATAACCGCGATGACCAAGAGAGCATAGTGTCCGTACATTACGTGGCACAGGCTACTGCCACGGAGGCGTCTTCAGCAAGGATGGGCGAAGGGCTACGTCCACCTCGAGCGCACGCCTCGACGTGCATATTGTGGATCTGAGGTGGGCACGACGACCCTAGCCCCGCGGAGTCTTCTCAGCTTACCCCAACGAGGGTCGAGGATGACGCGGATCCGAGCGGCGCTCCTGCACGGCGCCCGCGCGCCGTGCAGGAGCTTGGCGATCGCGGCGGGATCGGTGACGACCTCCACGATCTTCATCCGCGCCGCACTTGGAGCAGACCGTCACATCGACGGCGAAGACCCGGGCAAGACGGCGGCACCTCGTGGACGCGGCCGCGGATGGCGGTCATGCGCTTGGGGGTCGGCGGGGGCGCGGCCCGGAAGGGGAGCTCGTCACCGCAGGGCTTCATGCCCGCGCAGAACTTCCACGTCCTCCGCCCCGACCCCAGCAGACCCTGGTTTGTCGTCGCTCCAGACGACGCCGGCATCGACACGCCCTTTTGGCAGATCTTCCCCTGGAGCTCGCTGCGCCGGCTCGATCGCTGAGCGACCGAGCTCACCGGGGGCAACGCGACGTTCTTCAATCAACGAGCAAGGCCAGCGATGGCCTGCACGGGACTGCCTTCTTCCCCCTCCGTCGAGCCGCGCACGGTGCTACCTGAGGGCTACGCGGGTCAACGCACAGAAGGTAGGCCTCAACCTGCCTGAGTGTCGCTCTAGTTGGCCAGTGCTCCGAGCAAACCGTAGGTCTCATCACACACGTCCTATAATCCTAGCCAGTGTTGCGCGTATTGCGCATCGCGTATCTCAGTACAACCTGGTCTTGGGCTACTTCTTAGAGATTTCTGCATCAGAGGTTCTCACAAGCGGTACACTCCCTCTGCACCATGCTCACACGCCTGAAAGTCAACGGTTTCAAGAACCTGGCTGACATCGATGTACGGTTCGGTCCCTTTACCTGCGTTGCGGGTGCAAATGGCGTCGGGAAATCGAATCTCTTCGACGCGATAGCATTCCTCTCCGCACTAGCCGACAAGCCGCTGATCGAAGCGGCTCAAGCGATTCGTGGGGGAGATGGCCGCCGCGGTGACGTCCGCAGCTTGTTCCGACGGGTTGGAGACGACATCGTTGATCGAATGACATTCCTAGCTGAAATGATCATCCCGAGCAGAGGTGAAGATGTACTGGGTCAACCCGCCGAAGCTGGTATGACATTCTTACGGTATGAGCTTTCATTGCGATACCGTACAGATGAGGTAGTCCCTTCAATGGGCCAACTTGAGGTCGAGCGGGAAAGCATGGTTCATATCAACCGTACGAGCGCACGCTCCCACCTAGGTTTCCGGCACAGCAAGGCCTGGCGTGACTCGGTGATTCTGGGAAGGCGAACGAGTCCCTATATCTCAACTGAGGGGGAAGGCGAAAGCGCGATTGTGTCACTCCACGCCGACAACGCAGGCGCGCGAGGAGGCGGAAAACCTAGGCGGGTTCCAGCCTCCGGACTTCCCCGAACAGTGCTATCTTCAGTCAATAATGCGGCGGAGCATCGCACATTGGTATTGGCTCGCCAGGAAATGATGAGTTGGACGCAGCTTCAACTTGAACCTTCCGCCCTGCGAGCCTCTGACAACCTCATAACCTCTCCGCGCTCCATCGGCCCAAACGGCGCTCACCTACCAGCGACCTTGCACGCACTCGCTCAAGCTGCGGAGCGCCAGCGCACAGGTGGCGGGCAGGACGTGTATACACAAATCGCAAACCGACTTTCCCAGCTAATTGAAGGCGTGCGAAGCATAACAGTAGACGTCGACGAGAAACGAGATCTCCTCACAATTATAATGACAGATCGAATGGGGACGGAGCATGTTGCAGGAGCCCTCTCCGATGGGACTCTACGCTTCCTTGCCCTGACGGTGATGGAGGCGGATCCGTACAGCCGCAGACTTCTTTGCCTCGAAGAGCCTGAGAACGGGATGCACCCTTCTCGAATTCCTGAGGTCCTCAGCCTATTAGAGGACCTTTGTGTTGATCTCGATTTCGCAGTCGACCAAGATAACCCGCTGCGGCAGGCGATTATCAACACACACTCACCCTCCGTAGTCACGTGTATCGACAGCGAGGACCTCCTTGTAGCAGATCTGATTCACGGAACCCAAGACCGACAAGAGTTTGCCCGGCTATCCATATTGCCCACACCGGAAAGCTGGAGAGCCAAACTCGCACAGTCATCCCCGACCGTGGCCCGTGGCAGGTTGCTCGCCTACCTGAACCCGTTCGGGTACTTGGAGCGCGGTGGGATTCGACTACCAGCAAAGAACCAGCAAGCCGCCTTGCTCGCCCTCCATGATCGCAATGTCTAGCCTGCCGTCAAAACAACTTCAGGCGACTTTCGTCACGGACGGGTCTTCAGATCAGGTGCTTGAACCAATTCTGCGCTGGCTCCTCCGCGAACTAACACCTGCCCCAATCGAGATTCGTTGGGCTGACCTGCGAGGGCTCCCTGAGCCCCCCCGTGGCTTGGCCGAGCGCTTGGCTTCCGCAGTTGAGTTCTACCCATGCGAGCTACTATTCGTTCATCGTGACGCCGAGAAGCAGGATCCAGAGCTACGCTATCACGAGATTAGAAGGGCCACTAGCGATGACTATATCCATGTCGCAGTGGTTCCTGTCCGAATGCAAGAAGCATGGCTTCTTCTCGACGAAGCTGCAATCCGCCATGCTGCAGGAGGTCCATCTGGTACAAAGCCGCTAGGACTGCCGCCCCCAAAAAGGTGGGACTCACTGAACGATCCGAAGGCCGTGCTTCACACTGCTCTTCGTGAAGCTAGCGGGCTATCCGGACGACGGGCGAAACGCTTCCGCTCAAGGAAGGCAGTCCACCGAATCCCCGACTATGTCGATGACTGGTCAGCGCTTCGTCAACTTGCCGGGTTTAGGCGACTTGAGGCTGACACTCGGCGCGCGCTTACAAAACTCGGTGTAGTTGATTCCTAGTGGTGGCGCTTGGGCAGCCAGCAGCCAGCTTCTCGGTGGGAATGGCTTTCGTCCACGGCATGCGGCTCTCTCTTTCAGGGCCGGCGGTCTCGACCACCGGGCTTACGGGGCGGAGGTGGTCGATCTGCCTGATGTACCAGGTCGCATAGGGCGACACGGTTCGAGCCTGTCGCGTCAGTCTTGACGCCACAACCCCCCTAAGCAGGGGGAGCGCTACGTCGTGCCAGGCCTAACAGCCCGTGGCAAAAGTCGTTGGCGTCGTTGCACTCCTCGTCGACGTTGCCGTCGCCGCACACGCCAGGCTCGTCGGTCGTCGCCTCGGTGTCGGGGATCGTGTCGCTGACCGCGGAGGTGGTCGTCGAGCTCTCCCCGGCCGTCATCTCGGGGCCCGTGGTCGTGGTTGCGGTTGCGGTGGTCGTCGCGGTTGCGGTGGCGGTGAAGCTAGCGTCCGTCGTCGATCGATCATCGCCGCTGCAGGCGGTCGCCAAGACCGACGCCAGCGCCCACACCGAGAGTTTTCCGCGTCGTAGCCAATGAGTCTTCATGTCCACCATACCCACCTCGATCGACCCGGGTTCGACCCGTAGTGGCCGCCGTCACAGGGCATCGTCGGTGGTTCTCCGCGAGCGCATGCGGGGACGTCGGCCTTCTCCGCGAGCGACCATCGGAGGTGCGTGCGGAGTGCGATGAGCGAGGGCGAGCGTGCGCGGATCGCCAAGGGAATCGTCACACGGACGAGGTGGGCGATCCGAGGGGTCCCCAGGCACGTCGCCTCGTCGGCCCTCTCGTGCCCGGCGAAGCTGGGGGTCCGCTCGGGGGGGGTCCTTTCGGCCCCAGGAGGAGAGAAGAACGCTGCGCGAGAGCACGCAGGAGATTCACCGCGGCCTTCCTAGGTCGAAGGGCGACTTCATTGCTACTGTAGCCGCCGTGCTCAGTGAAGACGAGGGCTGCGCCGCCCTAAAGCGCGCGTTCGAGGGCCGCGGGTACACGGTCGCGGAGGGCGTGCCCCTCGATCTCGAGGGGGTCTGCTTCACCGCTGACGGCTGGGACGAGGCGGCGCGGGTCGGGTTTGAGTACCTGACCCATGAGGCTGGTGACCATCTCGACCTCAAGCCTGATGAGAAGGCCGCGCTGGTCGAGATGATGCGACGGGGTGAGCTCTACATCCTCCTCGTCGACGCCAGCGAGGGGGACACCGCCGAGGACCTCCAGTGGGCGGCGGAGCGCTTTCTCGACGAGGTGAGGCGACGCCGAGACGCCGGCGGAGGGGCCTCGCGATGAGGGCGTGGCTCCGCGGCTCGGCGGTCTCGAGCCTCGCCGCCCACGCGCGGGCAGCCTATCGCGAGGAGGTCTCGCGGCTGGAGAAGGCGGACAAGCACAGCGAGCGCGAGCTCACGGCGTTGACGTCCCGGCTCACCCAGGCGTGGGAGCAGCTCACCGTCACGCTGATGCCGGGGCTGGCGCCCGAGCATCTGGACTGGTGCGCTCACCTGCTCCGTCTGCCGGCGATCTCGGCGGAGGCGACAAAGCAGCGGCTTTGGCGAGAGCGACGCGAGCTCGAGGAGGAGCGCGCGGGCATCGACGCGAACCCGGCCTACACCGACCGCGAGGCCAGGCTCAACGAGTGCGCGATCCAGAGCTCCGAGTATCAGCGGATCATCGAGCCGCTCAGCCGCAGCACGTCGCTCAAGAGGAGCACGCCCTACTTTGAGGAGCTCATCCTCTATAAATACGACACTCCGGACTATTGGTATGACTTCTGGGAGCTGGCGTACTATCGACATTGGAAGCACGGCGATCTCATCGTCGAGCAGTTCGGCGAGCCGCACGGCCTAACCCGCTTTCACGAGGTTCAGCAGCGCTACGAGGAGGAGCTCCGAGCCCTCGCCACCCTCGAGGAAGAGCTGGCGGAGTGGACGGCGAAGGAGGCGGAGATCCGCGCGCTCATCGATCGACGCGCAGAGATCGAGTCCTTGCTCGCGAGCCTGGAGGACCGCCAATGGGCGCAGTCTCGGGCCCGGATCTTTCAGCACCTGCGCGATCTCGACGGCAAGGATCTGCTCGCCCTCGTCGCGAGCTACGATCCCGCCCTCTACATCGCCAAGCGGGTGTCGGGGATCCAGGCGAAGATCGACTACCTCACCGAGATCCGGGCGAAGTGGGTGCTCGCGCCGCTGGCCCACGCCCAGCGCAAGATGGAGAAGGCGGCGCGCGGGGTCGTCAAGTTTCAGCGCTCGAAGAACTACCACCGGAGCTTTGACCGCGAGCAGATGGAGCGCAAGTACGCGGTCCCTGCCGAGAGCTGGGCCAAGCGCTGGTCTCGCTTCGACGCCGTCGTCCCGCGCCTCCTCGACTACGACGCGTACGATGAGTACGACGGCGACGCGATCTGGTGGCATCACATGACCGGCGGCGCGGTGAAGGCCCGCTTCATCCCCGAGGTCCAGGAATTCTACGCCGAGCAGCGGGCGGCGAAGTTGGCCCAGCGGGAGGGGAGCGCCCAGGATCGGGCGATCGCTGCCCTCGCGGGCGAGGCGGCCGCGGAGGTCGACGTCGAGCTCGACTGGGATGACATGAGCTGATGGAGCTGCCGCGCACCCTCTCGATCGTCAGCTACGCGGTGAACGGCCGCGGGCTCGGGCATCTCTCGCGGCAGGTCGCGATCCACCGCTGGATGCGTCGCTACGCGACCTTCGCCGGGATCCGCAGTCAGCATTGGTTCCTCACCACCTCCGAGGCCGACACGCTGCTCTTCCACGAGGGCTTCGCCGGCTTCAAGCTGCCGAGCAAGTCGGCGGTCGCCGAGGCGGGGATCTCCAAGCCGAGCTACCTCGCCCTGGCCAAGCAGTGGATCTGGCACTCGGTCGCGCTCCTCCGGCCGGACCTCTTCGTCGTCGACACCTTCCCCGGGGGCTCGTTTCAGGAGCTGCTCGGGGTGCTCGATCTCTGCCGTCATCCGGCGCTGGTCCTCCGGCCAGTCCGCCCGGAGTTCGCCGCGCGCCCCTCGTTTCGCGCGCTCGCGGGGCTCTACGAGCGGGTGATCGTCCCCAGCGACGCCGCCTCGGAGGCCGGCCTGGCCGACGCCCTGCGCCTCGATCCCCAGCGCCTGCGCTTTGTCGGGCCGATCATGCGGGGTGAGCCCTTTGAGCGGCTCTCGCGGGCGAAGGCGCGGTCGCTGCTCGGCGTCCCGGAGGGCGTCCGCTGCGTGCTGGTCTCGGGCGGCGGCGGCGGTGATGACGGGGTCGGGGCGCTCTTCGAGGCGATCGAGGCGGCCGTGCCAGCGCTCGGCGGCGAGCCTGTCTGGCTGGTCTACGCCGCAGGGCCGCTCTTTCGCGGGGATCCGCGGGGCGGCCCCCGGAGGATCTGGTGGACCCGCCCGGATCTGCCGCGGATGCACGCGGCCTTCGACGCGGCGGTCTGCGCTGGCGGCTTCAACTCGGTGCATGAGCTCGGCTTTGCCGGGGTGCCGACGGTCTTCGTCCCGCAGCGCAAGGTCGCCGACGATCAACACGATCGGGTCCGCGGCTGGGTCGACCGCGGGGCGGCGCTCCGCGTCGAGCTCGGCGAGGGGGAGACCCTGCGGGCGCGGCTGGTGGACGCGCTCAGGGAGGTGCTTGACCCGGCGCGCGGCCCGGAGATCGCCGGCGCCGCGCGGGCGATGGTCCCGCGCAACAACGCCCGCGTCGCCGCCCGCGAGCTCCTGAGCCTGAGCCTGCCGGAGGGGCTCTTGGTCCAGGCCGAGGAGGAGCTGGACGACGCGCTCCTCGCCGAGATCCACGGCCTCGACGTCTCCCTCGCGGACCTCGTCCAGCTCGCCGCGGATCTCCAGGGCCCGGCGCCGATCGATCGCAGCGCGCTCGCGCTCGCGCCGGCGATCGACCTGCTCGGAGAGTCCGGCGGCGAGCTGCCGCCGACGCTCCTCGGCCGCCTCGCCCGGCTCCTCGGGCGTCGGATCAAGTCGGAGTCTGTCGGCCCGGAGCGCCTCGCAGAGCACCTGGCCCGGCTCCTCCAGGCGCCCTCGACCCGGGGGCAGGGCGCCGCCTTGGCGATGGTGCTCGACGCGCTCCCCGGCGATCGCAGCTTGGGCGGGGCCGCCTTTGTCGGGCGCCTCCGCGGGATCCTCGACGCGGCCGCGAACCGCGGTCACGACCTCCTGGCGGTGACGCGGATGATCCTCGAGCGCGCCTCCGGGAGCGAGGGCCCGCGCCTCTACGAGGAACTCGATCAGGCGATCCAGGCGTCGCGCCCCGGACGACCGCCGGAGGGCCGCCCATGAGCCTCGCCCGCGCCAGGAGGGCGGAGCGCGTCGCCGCCCACAAGACCCACAAGCACGCCCGCCTGGAGGCGATGGTGAGCGGCGCTGTGCCCCTGGGGCCGCAGTCGGTCCACATCGACGTGACCAACGCCTGCAACATCGACTGCGTGACCTGTTGGGATCACAGCCCCCACCTGACGCAGGCGCGGCCCGTGAGCTGGAAGCGCCAGCGGGTCGATCCAGGGCTCTTCCGCGAGCTGCTCGCCGACATCGACAGCCTCGGCGGGCTCGAGGCGGTCGTCGTCTCGGGGATGGGCGAGCCCTTCACCCACCCGCAGATCTACGAGCTGCTGGCGGCGGTCAAGGAGCGCGGCCTCCACCTGACGGTCATCACCAACCTCCTCGCGGCCAAGCCGGAGCGGATCCTCGAGCTCGAGGTCGACTGCCTCCTCCTCGGGATCCACGGGGCGAGCGAGCGCTCCTACCTCGGCTTCCACCCGAGCTGGGGCCCCCGCGAGTGGGCCCGGCTGCAGGCGACCTTGGCGGAGTTCAAGGCCCGCGGACGGCGGGGCGACAAGCACGTCCACGTGATCTGCCGCCACAACGCCGACGAGCTGGTGGCGATGGTCGAGCAGGCGGAGCGGCTCGCCGCCGCCAAGATCAATTTCAAGCTCGCCTCGCTCCGCGGCGGCACCGAGGTCGCGGCGATCAGCGACGCCCAGCGCTCCAGCCTCCAGCGGGAGTGGATCGCGGCCGCGAAGGCGCGGGCGGAGGAGCTGGGCGTCGTCCACAACCTCGACGCCTTCGCCCGTCAGCTCGAGGCCGGCGGCCGGGCGACGGCGCCGATAGGCGAGGTCGGTTGCTTCATGGGGCCCCTCTACAGCCGGATCACCGTCGACGGGACGGTGCTCTACTGCTGCAACACCGACGTCGTCGTCGGTCGCCTGGACGCCGACACCAGCTTCTCGGATCTGTGGCGTGGACCCGCCTGGGAGGCCCTACGAGCGCAGATGCGCCGCGGCGAGTACCTCCCGAGCTGCTCGCAATGCGGCAAGTTCAACCAGAACCTGACCTGGTCGGAGCGGGTCCGCGAGCGCCACGGCGACGAGCGCTGGCTCGAGGTCACGGGCCGCGGCCCCCGGCGCGGCGCCCCGCCGGATCCCGCGACCGTCGAGGCCGCCCTCCGTCGCCTCCAACTGCCGGTGCTACGGGGATGACGCTTCGTCGGCTCCCGCTCATCGACGACCGCGTCGGCCCGTCTCCGGAGATCGAGGACGACGAGCCGCCGGTGCTCGGGGGGGATCCTCCGGCGCCGCCGTGGAGCCACCAGCCGACGGTCGAGTGGCAGGTCTGCGGCCTGTGCAACTACGACTGCTCCTATTGCATCCAGTCGAAGCGCTACCGGGTCGGCTACCCGAGCCGAGAGGAGGTCGACGCGGCCCTGCGCTTCCTCAGCGGGCTGCCGGGGAGTTGGGAGGTGAAGATGACCGGCGGCGAGCCCTTCGCCTCGCGCCTCTTCCTCGACCACATCGTCCCGAGCCTCGCCGCCGACGGTCATATCGTCTCGACCCTGACCAACCTCTCGGCGCCGGAGCGGCAGCTCCGTCGCTTCGCCGAGCTGACCTACGGTCGCCTCGGGATCGTCTCCGCGAGCCTCCACCTCGAGTTCGCCGAGGTCGGGCCCTTCCTCGAGCGCCTCGCCGTTCTCCGCGAGAACGCGGCCGCCAGCGCTCGCTTCGTCGTCAACATGGTGCTCGTCCCCGACCGGCTGGCGGCGGTCGCCGAGGCGAAGCGGGCGATCGAGGCCGCCGGCTTCCGCTTCTTCGGCCAGATGATGAAGGTCAAGGGCGGGGTGCACCCCTACACGCCCGAGCAGCTCCAGGAGGTCGAGGCGATCGTCGGCGATCTCGAGGCCGCGGCCCGGACCCGGAGCGCAAACATGGCGCCGGCCTACACCGGGCGCCGCTGCTGGACCGGCGCCCGCTACCTCGTGCTCCTCCAGTCCGGCGACGCCTGGGCCTGCCGCACCTCTCGGCGTCATGATCAGGGCTGGCTCGGCAACGTCAACCACGCCGGCGTCAGCCTCCGCGAGGGGCCGATCCGCTGCCCCTATACGATCTGTCCGTGCACGGTCCCGGCCAACCGGGGGATGATCGAAGGTCTCGAGGCGCGGGGGTCCAGGCGATGAAGCGCGCGCTGCCAGAGATCCCGCTCGGGCGTCGTATCTATCCCGCGACGAGTGAACCTGTCCGCGGGGCCATCTCGTGGAACATGAACACGAGCTGCAACTATCGCTGCACCTACTGCACGCAGCGCTTCATCGACGACCGAGGCCGCTGGGCTCGAGACCTGCCGCGCTTCCTCGCAGCCTTCGCCGCCCTCCCGGGATCCTGGGAGATCAAGCTCTCTGGCGGAGAGCCCTTCGTCCACCCGGCCTTTCGCGAGGCGGTCGCGGGCCTCGCCAAGCTCGACTTCGTCGTCAGCGTCGTGACGAATTTCTCCGCCGATCGTCGGCGCCTCGGCGAGTTCCTCGACGCGGTCGGCGATCGCCTCGGCGTGCTCAGCTGCTCTCTCCACCTGGAGTACGTCGACGCCGAGGATCGTCCGGGCAAGCGCGAGACCCTCTCCGACTTCATCGCCCGGGCGAACTACGTCCGCGAGCGCGCGCCGGCGGGATCCAGCCTCTGCGTGACCTGCGTGGCCACCCGGGCCAACATCGACCTCTTGCCGCGCCTTCGCGATCGCTTCGCCGAAGCCGGGCTCACCTTCAAGATCCAGCCGGAGAAGCAGGAGCGCGAGGTCATCGACTACACGGCGCAGGAGCGGGACGCCTTGGTCCAGCTCGGCGGTCACAACCTCACCGGCTCGATCGCCCCGGACTTCGGCGGTCAGCCGTGTTGGGCGGGTGCGCGCTACTTCATCGTCGACGATCGCGGCGAGGCCTATCGCTGCTATCCGGCGCGACGCTATCGCAAGGAGCGCCTCGGCAACCTCGTCGACGGCAGCTTTCGCCTGGGGCGGATGCCGACCCCGTGCCGCTACCGCTACTGCAACTGCACCGTGCCTATCGACCGCGGGATGATGCCCCGCGCCGCGGCGATCGAGGCCGATATCCCCGGAGCTGAACCATGAAGTACAAGACCTTTCGAGCCCTGGTGATCGTCGCCGCGACCGCGGCCTGCGGCGGTCTCTTCGTCCTCGGCAACTCGTGGTGCGACGCGCAGGAGAGGCTACAGATCGAGCGCGATTCGAGGGAGCGAGCGCGCGAGGAGGCCTACGCCGAGGAGGTCCTCAAGGAGGAGGCGCTGCTGCTAGAGCGTCCCGGCGGTCCTGTGGCCCGAGCCCCCAGCGGATCGGTCCATGAGGTGCGGCTGCGGGGGTTGCTCGGCACTCCCTCGGGCGCCGAGACCAAGCTCAAGGACCTCTATGGCGGTGGTCTCGTCAAGATCAACGTCTACGCGGAGGACGGCTCCTGGGTCCGGGCCAAGGTCGACCTCGACCGGGACGATCGCTGGGACGAGAAGTGGCGGATCGAGGACGGCGTGATCTACCGTCAGGTCGCGCCGGCGGACGACGAGAACTACGGCGACGAGGCCCCGCTCGACGCCCCTGAGCCCGCCTTTGGCGCGGCCGATGCCCCCGCAGGCCCGGCGGCGCTAGGGGCGGGAGAGGCGGGAGGTCCGAGCGAGCTTCGCCCTGTGGACGAGCTGATGCTCAGCCTGCTCTCGCGGCCGGTGCAGGCGAAGATCAAGGACGCGAGCAAGGGCAGGCCCTTCAAGATCAACCTCTACAGCGACGGCGGCGGCCGCTTCGAGCGGGCGAAGGTCGACCTCGATCGCGACGATCGCTGGGACGAGAAGTGGACCTTCGCCGCGGATGGTGCGGTCTCGCGGCAGGTCGCGCCAGCCGACGACGAGAACTACAGCGAGAGGTTCGCGCTCGAGGCTGGCGGCCGCTGGGTCGCGATCCCCTGAGCGTCAGCGGATCGGCGTGACCGCGCCGCTCTCAGAGATCGCGAAGTTCAGCTCCTCGTGGAGCAGGAGCATGCTGTCGCGGGAGCGGAGGAGCTTGACCGTCGCCTTCGCGGTGTCGATGCCCTCGGGCACCGAGAGGAGCACCGTGAAGGTCTGCGGCTGGCGAGGCGGGACAAAGCCGTCCCAGTGGGTGGACCCCTCGTCGATGTTAAAGCCGGAGATGTGCACGTCGGCGACCAGCTTCTCGGTCTCCTCCATGCCGTTGACCCGCATCTTCAGCTTGATCTCGAGCTTGCGCGGCTCTCGTGTCTCGTGGGTGACATCGACGTTGAGCGAGGCGCCGCCGACCTCGACGGTGTCAGCGAAGACAGAGACCGGCCCCGACGCCTGGCTGCTCGCGCAGGCGGAGAGGCACGCGAGGACGAGGAGGCCGCGGCAGAGCATGACCTGTCATCGCACTAGCCCCAGGCAGGCGCAAGTCTGCACCGGGTCGGCGCCTCGGCGGGGTCGGGAGCCGGCGCTCGCCTGTCCGAGGACGCGGAGCGCCGCGCAGCTCGGCGTCGACTACTTGACGCAGATCGCCGCGAACTCGGACTCAACGCTCTCTAAGGGGGCCTGTGGTTTGCACTCGTAGTCCCAGGTGCGACGGCTGCGAAGGCGATAGAGGCCGGGAGCGGCGGGGGCCGTGAACACCTGCTCCTCTGCCCCCGACAGGTCCTTGCAGTTGTTCTGGCTGCCTGCGTTGTAGAAGCACTGAGCTGGCGGGTGCTCGCTGATGCCGACCATCCCCTGCGTGACGCATCCCGGGCAGGCGCAGAAGTTCACCGCCCAGCTGTACTTCAGGGTGAACGCCTCGCCAGGGGCGACGGTGATGAAGCTCCCTCCGTCGTTGAGCGCTACGCCGGAGATCGTGATCTCCTGGGAGGGACCGACGACCGCCGGGTAGGAGGGGGGCACCGGTCCATCGTGCGGGCATGGATCGTCGGCGCAGGGCAGCCCGTCGTCATCGTAGTCGGCGTAGTCGTCGTCGAAGCCCGGCGTGTTGCAGACGTCGCAGAGGTCTCCGCGGCCGTCGCTGTCGCCGTCGAGCTGATCGGGGTTCGCGAGGCTCGGGCAGTTGTCGACCATGTCGCATGCGCCGTCCTCATCGCCGTCCTCGCACCCCGTGCTCGATCCTGTGATGGCGCCGGAGCTCTCGCTCTCCGAGCCCTCGGGGGTCGAGGTCGAGGTCGAGGTCGAGGTCGAGGTCGTGCTCGAGGTCGTGCTCGAGGTCGGGGTCGAGGTCACGCTCAGGTTCGTCGTCGTCCCTTCCGCGCCGCTGGTCGCATCGTCGAAGTCTGGGTTGTCGAGGATGCAGGCGACATGGGCGACGAGCATGAGGGCGAGCCAGCGCATGGGCGGCGAGCCTAGCACTGGTTCTAGGGACAGGTTTTCCTAGTGCGCGCCGCCCAGGAGCTGCCCTCGGCGGTCGGCCTCCAGGCCCGACGGGCGCCAGCGCTCCTCTGGCACGGTGAGCACCGGACAGGTGGATCCGCGGACGACCTGCTCAGCGACGCTGCCCATGAGGAGCAGGGCGAGCTCGCGGCGCCCGTGGGTGCCCATGACGACCATGCCGACCGCGTGGCGCTCCGCGTAGCGAAGGATCTCCGAGTGTGGATCTCCGCGGATGCTGACTGCGACGACCTCGTCCGAGGGGATCCCGTGGTGATCGAGGAAGCCGATCATCCGCCGGTCGGCGGCGGTCTCCTGCGCGGCTCCGGGCGAGACTCGCGGCCTGCGGCCGCCTTCGTCCGTGGCAAGAGCTCCGGGCTGTCCTGCCTTGGTCGGCCCCGCTCGGCTCCGCCAGAGCTCGAAGGTCCGTCGCTCGGCGCTGGGTCGGGCGAGCTCCGGTCGCCCGCACGGCTAGCCCCGCGGCGTGGCGTCTCGGAGGGGCGGAGGAGAGTGCAGCGTCGTCTCCCAATCCTCGTAGGGGGGGTCGACGACGAACGTCGGGTCGCAATACGAGCGCAGGTAGTCGGTCGCCCGCTTCTCCGCGTACTTGGCGTTGAGCACGGTCCCCGCCTCGTCCAGCTCGATCACGTTGGCGTAGATCGCGAAGACCATCTCGATCGCGCTCGGCTCCTCGCCGTACAGGGAGAGGTAGTCGATCCCGCTCAGGGTGTCTTGAGTGCCGCTGGCCATGAAGTAGGCGAAGGTGCGGAGGGCCCCGGAGAAGCTGCTGCTCAGTCTCATGCGTCGTTGCAGGATGCATGAAGCGGCGCCGCGGTGGAAACACGGCTCTCGACCGCACAAGCCGTGAACTCCGCGAACGTGCGCTCTGGCAGTCTCGCGGCGCTCGCGCTTTCTCCTCCTAGCAGCCTCGCCCGGATCCCCCGGCTGAAACTGCTCACGCCACGGGAAGTGGTCACGATCGAGCCTGGCTCACACAAACAATAGGGGGCACTTTGATCTTTGTTGGAGGCGGTGATATCGCGAATGAGCACGTCCTGAGCGAAGGTCAATCCTATGTCCCTTGAGGAGAATGTCCGCCTTGCTGCACAGACAAGCGAGGCAGCGAGCTCATCCGCGGTCGAGCTTGTACGCTCAGCGATGAGAGTTGGGCCATGAGCCTCCGCCTACGGACTCTCGCCTGCGCCGTGCTTCTCGTGGGCTCGTGTCGTGCGACACAGGCCCCTCCTCCTCCTCTAGCGCCGAAGCCCTGCGCCGATGACCTTGAGGGAGTCCTAACCGTCGAGGACCTGTGCCCTGATGATCCGGAGACCCGAAACGGATACCTTGACGATGATGGCTGCCCAGATGAACTCCCAGATACACCAATCTGTGAGACTACGAAGGGGCTATGGATCGGAGGGGTGGGGGGCCCCGTGCGACCTAGGTGCAGCTGGGGCCATCGAGTCTTTGTCGCCACATTCGATGACTCCGAGAACCCCCGCGAGATCCATCGACTCTCAGCCCTCGCAGGGCGAAGAGAGGGACTCCTCGCTGAATTTGCACCTGCAGTCCTGGCGGTGGGCGACAGCTCCGGTGCACCGGCCCGTGCTGCGACCGCGACGTACACGGGACTAGACGGCGAGGTTCGCAAGGTGCGGGCCGGAATGGACGGCCGCCTCGTCCTTGATCGGGCGCAAATTCGCGAGGGGTCGACCATCTCTGTCGAGGGCTGTGGAGCCCAGAAGGCTCTCCTGGCCCCTAAGGGTCGGGAGCTGGACGTCACCCTGCCCAGACAATGCGTCGCTCCGGACGCGCGCCCATCGCTGAACATCGCGTTTGTCATCGACGCGGATGCCGAGATCGAGCGGGAGCGGGTTCAGCTCGCAGAGTCGCTCCCGGCGATAGTCTCGGCCCTTCGTCGCAGCCATGGTGTTGTCCCGCGAATCGCGGTGTTCGATGTGTCGGGAGCTGCGGTCACCTTCACCGAGGACGGCGACCTGGTCGCCCATGTGGTTCGAGGTGCCCCGCCCGGGGACTCCATCGCCCCCAGAGAAGCTCTTGCGGTAGCGTTCTCCCGGGCCTCCGAAGCCGTGTGGCCTGCAGACGAAGCGAACGTCCTCGTGCTGCTCTCACGCCGGTCGCCCTTCATCGACGGTGCATCCCTCGCCGGGGTTGACCGGCTTCGACGGGCCGGAGTCCGTGTCCACCCCGTCATGGGCCGGGCGCCCTACGTCATCGACGAAGCGTGGGTTCGTTGGATTTCAGCGATGACGGGCGGCGATGTTCGTATGCGAGCTGTCTGGGGCGATGTCTCGATGGAGGGGGAGGTGCACCCCTCTGATTGCCGGGTCCACGAGAGCCTCGAGTGGTCGATCATTCGCATGCTTCGCGAGGAGTCCGATGGGATGGACAGAAGCCCGCCTCTTGGCCTTCTCCACGGACCTGGGGCCCGGGAGGGTGTCCACTCGAGGGCGTGCTCTGGAGCCCCTGCGTGGCGATTGATAGACAGCCCCGAGCGTGGGATCGTCTCGGCGTACGGGCCTGGTGAGGCGGACCTGGGGCCCGAATTTGAGTCAGCCCTCGATGACATGTTGGGGTATCTCAACGAAATCCCCGAGCTCCGACTGACAATTATAGGGCACTGCGACAATCTTGAGGTCCCGTCAAAGCGAGGGCGAGCGGCGCTCTCGCTTTTGCGGGCAAAGAGGGCGCGGGCTCTTCTTGTCCAGCGTGGAGTCTCTCCCGAGAGGATTTTGGTCGAGGGCTTGGGGGCGGAGAGCCCGGATGATGATGGTGACTCGGCCGAGGCGCGTGCTCGCAATCGACGCATCGAGATGGAATTTCGAGTAGAGGAACAGACCCCTGCGCCAGGGCTATGATCTTCTTCTTTGGCGCAGGTGAGGAGCTGCGACGCTCTTAGGAGGCTGTGGTGAAAGTCCCATGTGCTCTCGCGCCGCAATCGTTGGTCCTCTTGGCTTTGACAAAACGCCGCTGGGCCGCGGCCTCGACCGCCGCCTTGTCCGGTCCGGTGCCCGCGAAGACCAGCGCAGGCGTCGGCGTGACGGTCGCGGCGAGGCGATCGTAGGCGCGGAGGAAGCCCGCCGTCGTTCTCGGACCCGACGAGGACGGTGGTGGTACACCTCCTCGTCACCTTTCGTGGTTCAGGGGGCCGACGCACTCGCTCTACAGCGTCGCGGGCTGTCTGCCAAATCCGGAAGCGTCAGACGTCGCGTCGACGGCCTGCACGAGAGCCTACAGGCTAGAGACCGGACGAGACTGGAATGTCTATGGCATCGACACCTGTGAGTTGGAGCTTGAGCCCGAGGCGGCACCCGACCCCAACACTACCGTCGGGTTTGTCCGATGTCTCGGGAGTGCGGTCGAATACGCCTGTGAATAGCGCTCCTCAACCCTCCGCTGAGCGCGTGCGACCCACCTCGCCGAGATTCGCAGTTGGAAGCGCTTAACCGCGAGCTCGATTCGCCCTGCTCAGTCTCGTCCTCCCACTCGCGGGGATCGGTCGTTGCGACCGTAGCCCCAACTGTAGCAGACTCCTCACTGTTGACGTTTGGGCATCCCAAGCACAAACACAAGCAGCCCAGCGTCCAGCCCATCCGGCAACGGGACACTACTCCCCGATAATGCAGATACATTCGTCCTCCTCACCTATCCAGCCGGCGTTGCCGCAGACGTCAACGATCTCGACCCCGAGTGCACTCAGTTGACTCACAACCTCAGCTTGAGACAATTTTGGATTTCGACGAACAACTGCCGCCCGCGGAGGTGTTCCACCATTCTCCACTATCGACTCAAGGAAGCCCAGGGATACAAGTGACTCATTACCCTCCACGAATACGGTGTCAACACCCTTAAGGTTCGAGAAGCCTTCAAGGGCTTCAAGGGCGAGGTGGTGCGCCCACGGCTTATCACCATTGCACTGACCTATTCTCATCAACCCAATCTCCTCAGCTCCCGCAAGTTGAACATTCTCAAGGAGGGGGTTGTCGTACAGCCACAAATCCGCGATCTTCGGTGAGCCTCCGAACCCCGAGACTTCCCGCAGTTGCGGATTCCTTGAAATCATCAGCGAGCCATAGGAGGACAGCATTGTGGGGCCGGCTGTTGATACCAGATTGTCATTACGCGAGATTGCAATATCCCCACCAACTGACTGTAGGCACGCCAAGAATGAGAGGTCCTCGACCTCCTTCCCCTTCATGTAGATTTGCAGGTTGCCCGTAACTGAGCCGATTCCCACCAAGGTGTCGATATCAGTCGACTCTGCGACCAATAGATCACCATCGTATACCCCACTACATACATCCGTCCCCGTGGTCGACACCGTCGATGTGTTCCCCGTGCTTCCTCCCTGGGACGCGGAGGTTGATTCTCCCTTTGTTGGGATGCATGCAGCGACAAATATCGCCAGGCAGGAAAGCCGAGAGGTGAGCTTAGTTACACGTGCCACCGTGAAATGCTCCATGTGCGCAGTTTGCGGCTTCAATCCGATTCAGAAAGGGTTCCATGTCCGAGTCCTCTGCTGCCCACAAGAGCGGTATGTACACATCGGACTTGTCGAGCACATAGAAACTGGGGCTATCGTTCGCGAAGTTGAACCATTCAAGGATCTGTCGGAATGTGGGCCCGTCTCCCTCATGTGTAAGGATATACCAGAAGAACCTCATCCAGTCGATCTCGGAGCTGACATGCGTGACGTCCCAGTCGATCGGACACATCTCATCCACCCAGCGATTTCGTCCCCCCAGCGTCTCACTGGCCAAGCCTCCGAGAGTCGAGACCCCGGAACCATCCGCCACGAAGTTCGTGTAAGCTGGCACTTCACCTGTGTCGATATCCTTATAGTACTGAAGAAAGCCGTCTTCACTCAGTGAGTTTGCGGTTAAGAAGTTCAAGCCGGGAATTTGGGCAAGCCGCCGGGTACTCGGAGGCTCATGGAGGTGAAGCGCTGACGGCGCATGGACGCTCCACGAGGTGCGCCAACCGCTTCAACAGGTCCGCGAGATGCGTTTGTAGGCCAACTCACCGCCCTTGCCGGGCCTCGCGACGCGACGTCGACGGCTGGACGCGCGAAGCCGAGCGCGACGCCTCGGCGCGCGCTTACGCGAACAACCCCAACTGCCCAGGAGGACAGGGTCGTGGCGGCGCGCGGGCGCCGTGCAGGAGTTCGGCGATGGCGCCGGGATCGGTGACGACCTCGAGGATCTTCATCCGCCCGCCGCACTTCGAGCAGACCGTGACGTCGACGGCGAATACCCGCGCGAGGAGGTGTGCCCAGCCGATGCGGCGCGGTGTCATGGTCGCCTCGCGGAGCTCCTCGGGGAGAGCTGTCCGAAAGAGCAGGGAGAGCTGCATCGGCGCGAGCGGCTGCGGCGAGGACGGGATGACCCGAGCTGGTCGTCGATGCTGATGAGCTACGAGCTGCGAGACGCGATCGTGACCTGCGACCGGGCTTGACCCCCGCGACCTAGGATCGAGCCGACGCTGGATGATCTCGAGGCGAGGCTCGAACTTGCGCGGGTGCCCTCATCGGCGGCAGATCGCCCCGTGGCTGCTCCCGCGCGGTGTCATCGCTCCCGGGGCTGCCACGCCGTCTCTGCGCCGGTCGGCAGCGTCGCGGAGCATCACCTCGAAGGGTCGTGATGACGCCGTGCGCCGGGGCATGGCAAGCCGTCGAGCAGACGCTCGTCCGCCCGAGGTACCCCGCGATACTGCGCCCACGGCGGTGCTGCGCGGCTGGGACAAGGATCGGCGATCCGCTATTCTCGGCCAACGGCGAGCGACGTGCGCCTGATGTCCGATCGCTCGCAGCTCCACCTCTAAGACCTGGAGCAGACCATGAGCTTCTCGCTGCCTCGCCCTCACCCGTGCGTCTACACGTTCGCCGAGCGGGCGCTCGTTGTGATCGGCTCGGAGAGCGAGTCGACCGTCAAGACGATGGGCACCAAGTCCCGGTCTATGGAGACCCTCGCCGATGCCGTGGGTCGGGCGTCATTTCGCGACAGCGACGGCTTGGACCACTTCGGCGGTCTCAAGCGCCTCTTCGCCCCGCCCCGAGGATCGATCCCCCCATGACGGTCATGATGTGGGGTCGGGCCTGTGCGCGGTCGCTCGCGGTCGCCGCGGCGCTCGCGACAGCCCTATGGCTGCCAAGGGCGCAGGCGTCCTGGTGTAGCCCGAGCTTGCGTGAACTCTACGAGCGCGCCAAAGGACAGAGCGAGCGAGAGGCAGCACGGGAGCTGCCGACGGTGGAGTCGTGGGAGTTGCGATCGCGTCGCCCCCCGGTCCCTCCTGGCGAGCATTTGCGGATGCTCCGTGAGGCGCGGGGCAGGGCCCTCGCTGCTGGACCTCTGTCTCTCGCGGGTCATGAGATCGTCTACGCCTTCGCGCTCCTGCAGACCCGCGAGTACCTTCGGCTCTGGCACGGCGATCTTTACAAGACGATCTACGACGCCATGGATCGCGGCAACAGGGCCTCCGCGCAGGCGTTCAAGGATCTGCAGGTTGGGCTGGCGCGGGCCGTTCGTGCGACCGACGTGCAGATTGTCGCAGCCCTCGAGCGAGCGACCGACGTGCGAGGCCTCGCCGCCGCGCTCGCGAGCGAAGCGCTCCTCGAGCTCGGGCTCGCGGACCGGCGGCTCGGTCGTGATGACGAGGCGCAGGTCGCATTGCAGCGGCTCGTCAGCGAATATCGAGGCTCCGAGGCGTGGCCCCTCGCGCTCCTCCTCACCGGCGACCGAGATCTCGAGGAGGGACGGGTCATCGCGGCTCGCGGGCGCTTTCTCCAGCTCACTCGCGAGCGACCCGGTCCGGTCCGGACCCTCGCCTATGTCCGGCTCGCGCATGCGCTCATGGCGAGCGAAGGGGAGGTCGGCCCCGATCCCGAGGCGAGCGTCCGCGCCTTCGTCGTGGCGATCGCGGAGTCACGGCGTCTCAGCCCTCAAGGATGGATGGTCCTTCAGCTCCGCCGCGACGCTCGCCGCGACCTCGCGCGCGCGTACGCAGCCGCGCGACCGCCCAGCGGTGCCCTCGACAACCTGCGGCTTTGGGGCGCTGGCCCCGGGCACGACGAGGACATGACCCGGCGAATGGGCGAGCTCCTCGCGTCGAACTACCTCGCGCTGGATCGGCCCGACGCCGCGACCTCGGTCCTCGAGCAGCTCGCCACCGCGTTCCCCGTGGACCCGGAGGTGTGTCGCTGGCGGGTCCAGATCGTTCTTCACTCCTTTGTCCGCGACGAACACGCTGAGTCGTGGGCCGCGATCCAAGAGCTGCTGGCGACCGTCGACGCGCTGGGGCGGCGCGACGAGACGGCGCCCGTCCTCCGCGGCTGTCGCGATCAGGCCGCGAAGCTCCTGGCTGCGAGCGCGAGAGAGTGGCACGCGCGAGGGATCGAGGAGCAGAGCAGGCCGCTCCAGGGGCGAGCGCGGCGCGCATACGACTCCTTCCTCTCCCGCTTCGCAGAGGATCCTCGCGCGCCAGGGCTGGCCCAGGACCGGGAGGCGCTCGCTCGCGGCGCTCCCCCACCGGAGCCGCCGCTGTGCATCCGCTGAGCGGCGCGATAGACCTGTCGACGCCGTTGGGCATGGAGCCTATTCTCGGCCCCGAAGCCCAGCGTTATCTCGACATTGACCGTATCTGCGCAGGGTCTATAGTGGAGCGCGTCGTCGCTGCACGATAGACTGCGTCCACCCTCGGGGGATGCCACGATTCGCGGCACAACCCACCCTTCGCGGGCGCGCCCGACCGCCCGACCCGCGTCATCACGGAGAGAAGAAGACCATGGGCCGAGAGCTACACAAGCCCGCGACCGCGAAGACCCGCCCCTCGCGCTCGCTCACCTGCGCGCTGGCATGGGCCTTCGTCGCCCCGCTCGCCTGTAGCGGCGGCGAGCTCGAGACTGGGATCACGACCGCATCGTCGACCACGGCCAGCGGCGGGGGGAGCTCCGCGACCGACGGCCAGACGTCGACCTCCGGCCAGACGACGGGCGCCGGGAGTACCGGCGCCCAGTCGACACAGGGTACCCAAGACTCCGACGACACAAGGGGCAGCGAGACCGACGACACCGACTGCGACGATGTCAGCTGCGACCCCGATCTGCCGTCGCCCCCAGCGAAGTGCGACTATCAAGACGAGCTCTGCCCCGAGGGCCAGAAGTGCTCCTTTGATGACGAACTCAGCCAGACCGCCTGCTTCGACATCGACCCGGCGCCCGACGATGTGGGCGAGCCCTGCGAAGGGAGCGGCGTCCCCTACGGCGGAGCGGACAATTGCGGCGACCAGGCGATCTGTTGGGACGGGGTCTGCCTCCCCGTCTGCCCCTTAGACGACCCCTGGTGCTTCCCGGGGTTCAGCTGTGACTGGTGCCAGGAGTGTGCGCTCGGGATCTGCGCCTTGTCCTGCGACCCTCTCATCCAGGACTGTCCAGGCGACCACACGTGTGTTCCGAGCGGCGAGGACTTCGTCTGCCTGCGGGACGCCAGCAGAGAGCTGGGCGCCTACTTGGAGCCCTGTGAGCTGCCAACTCACTGCGATCCAGGACTCCACTGTCTCAGCTCTCGGCAGGTGACTGGGTGCGAGGCCGCGGGATGTTGCACCCCCTGGTGTGACATTAACGAGCCTTCCTGCCCAGACGCGCTCGAGTGCGCCCCCTGGTACGAAGATTGGCAGGGGCCCGGGGTCAACTTTATCGGTATATGCCGCGCTCCCCAACCCTGATGCCTGGGTGAGCGAACTTGCCGGGACAGCCGCCGCGGATGAGCGTGGCGAGGAGCATCCCCGCAGGGGAGACTGCCTCTCGGCGGCGAGCGGCGCATCCGAATGATTATACATAGTCGGCGAAGCTCAGCGGTTAAGAAGTTCAAGCCGGGAATTTGGGCAAGGCGCCGGGTACTCGGAGGCTCATGGAGGTGAAGCGCTGACGGCGCATGGACGCTCCACGAGGTGCGCCAACCGCTTCAACAGGTCCGCGAGATGCGTTTGTAGGCCAGTTCACCGCCCTTGCCGGGCCTCGCGACGCGGCGTCGACGGCTGGACGTGCGAAGCCGAGCGCGACGCCTCAGCGCGCGCTTACGCGAACAACCCCAACTGCCCAGGAGGACAGGCTCGCGGCGGCGCGCGGGCGCCGTGCGGTCGCTCGGCGATAGCGCCGGGATCGGTGACGACCTCGAGGATCTTCATCCGCCCGCCGCACTTCGAGCAGACCGTGACGTCGACGGCGAAGACCCGCGCGAGGAGGTGTGCCCAGCCGATGCGGCGCGGTGTCATGGTCGCCTCGCGGAGCTCATCGGGGAGAGCTGTCCGAAAAAGCAGGGAGAGCTGCATCGGCGCGAGCGGCTGCGGCGAGGACGGGATGACCCGAGCGCGGAGGCGATGACGACTCGCGAACACGCCGTAATAGCGGGTCATGTGGAAGCGCGGCGGCGGGACCAGGGCGCAGAGGCGGCTGAGGAAGGTGTCCACGGACATGTCCGCGAACGCGGCGCCTCGGCGCGAGGGCGCCTTGAAGTGAACCCTCACCCGACCGTCCGCCAGGGCCTCAATGGCGTCGTGGGCGAAGGGCGGGCGGAGCAGGTAGCGACAGACCCGCTCTAATCGTCGGCGGTCGCGGCCGTCGACGGTCGTGGCCGCGTGCAAGTGCATGCCGTAGGCGGAGACCGTGTGCGGCGGCGGCTCGGTGTCGGGCGCGACGGCGGCGAGGTGCGGGCCTCGCAGCGAATGCTGGACGCAAGCCGCGAGCGCAGGGTCGAGGTCGAGGTCGTCGGTGTCGTGACCCGCGGCGGCGAGGACCTCGTGGACGCGGCCGAGGATGGCGGTCATCCGCTCGGGGGTCGGCGGCGGCGCGGCCCTGAAGGGCAGCTCGCCTGTGCACTCCTCGAAGGCGCCGTCGGTCACAAGCAGATGGAGGTGGACGTAGAGGCCCAGGTCAGAGCGGAAGCGCTGGACGACCGTGACGACGCCGCCGTGGAGCTCCGCGACGGAGGCGAATCCGTGCTCACGCTTGACGGCGCGCCGGATGTCCCGAAGGACTGCTCGTCCGAGGCAACCCGAGACCGCCGCGAGGAGCTCGCCGATGCAGCTCTCGCTGTGCCTCGCGCCGGGTCTTCCCGACGAGTTGCGCGAGGCGGCCTCGATCCCGCGCCGGATCGGCTGGGCGGGTCTCCTCGCCCGGGTCTTCGCCGTCGACGTCACGGTCTGCTCCAAGTGCGGCGGCCGGATGAAGATCCTTGAGGTCGTCACCGATCCCGAGGCCATCACCAGGCTCCTGCATGGCGCCCGCGCGTAGATGCTCAGCCTGATGGCTTCCGGACCCGGGTTCGACTCCCGGCGCCTCCATACCCCGAGCACGAGAGCGGGCAGCTAGGTCACCCTAGCTGCCCGCTTTCACGTTCTCACGACGTCGTCGCGGCGGCGCGTTGCTGCAGTGCAAAGTAATCCTTCCGCGCCGCCCGCCTTGAACGCTAGACTATGCCCGTGAGAAGAGTCTTGGCGGTTCTTGGGTGGTTTGCTGCGACTGCAGCATTGTGCGGCGCGGCGGGGTGTCAGGGCGAGGACGGGGACGCCGGGTCGAGCGAGGCGATGAGCGCGACGACCGGCAGCAGCGACGCGAGCACGGGCGCCGGCTCGACGAGCGACGCGGGGACCAGCGCGGCGACCGGGACGTCGACCTCGACCGGCGGCGCGACCACGGGGGCGAGCGAGAGCGACAGCGGCGCGACGTCGACCGACACCGACGCCACGGGCAGCGACACCGACACCGACACGACCGGCGGCGGCGAGCCGGCGCGCCTGTGGGGGCGCTTCGAGTCGGGCGGGCCGATCTCGAGCTGCGGGATGATCAAGGACGACTGGAGCTCGGACGACGGGCCGCTGATGCGCATGTCTCTCGACCTGTGCGGCGACGACATGGCCGCGCTCGCCGAGACCATCGCCGACAACCTCGACGCGGTCGAGGCCCGAGGCGGCCGCGCGCTGCTCATCCTCAACCAGGGGATCAACCTCCCCGCGGGCTGGCTCGCGCAGTGTGAGACCTACGCCCTCGACAGCGGCAACTTCCAGGGCGACCTCTGCGTCCCTTGGGATCCGAACTACCAGGCGTCGCTCGCCGCGGCGCTCAGCGACCACGTCGGTCCGGCGGTCGCCGGCCACCCGGCGCTGGCCGGCGTCTACTTCACGATCTCGACGATGACCAACGGCGCCGAGATGCACTTCCGCGTCCTCCGCGACGACTTCACGGCCTTCCCCGACGAGGAGGCCTTCACCGCGTCCTACCTCTCCGTGATGGACGCCTATCAGGCGGCCTTCGACGTGCCGATCCTCTTCGAGGCCGGGCACTGCATCTTCGACCTCCCGCAGGCCGACGAGGCCGACGTCGACTGCGAGACGCCGCTCGCCCTCTACCGCCACGCGCGCGACAACTACGGCGTCGAGTCGGTCGGCCTCGGGCTGTGGAACTGCGCCGAGCGCTTCTTTCACGGGCCCGACGCGGTCGAGGATCACGTCCGCCCGCTCCTCGAGGAGGCGACCGCCGATGGCGCGAGCATGGGCTGCCAGACGGTCGGCAATTTCTCAGAGCAGCCGTGCCGCTTCAGCGACCCGGCCATCGGCGACTACGGCGAGCTGATGGGCATGGGCAAGGACGCGGTCTGCATCCCCGCCGGGGACAACGACGCCGAGGCGGCCTGCGTCGACACGCTGCGCTGGTTCTCCGGGGCCGAGGCGCAGTCGGCGACGAGCGTGATGGTCCAGGGCAGCTGGCTCGAGTCGTGGAGCGCGGACACGGATCCTGTCGACGGGATCATCGCGACCAGCGACGCCTGCCGCGAGGCGGTCGATCAGTTCACGCAGCCGGCGCCGTAGCAGCCCGGGCGCAGCGGCGAGAGGCGCTGGCGGAGACGAGGCGGGCCGTCGCCGACGGGGCGGGTCCGCGTCAGTCCGCGGGCTCGTCTGGGAGGGCGCCGGCGACAGGCGGGCGCAGCGCTAGAGACCGTGGAAGCCGGGCTGGGGCCGCTCGCCGGCGCGGTGGAGCCTGACGATCTCGCGGTAGAACTCGATCTCGCGGTCGAAGGTCGCCGACCAGGTCAGGGGGAGCACGTAGTCGCGCCCCCGCTCTCCTCGCTCGCGCAGCTCGCCCTCGCGGATCAGGCTGGCGAGGGCCTCTGCGAGGCGCTCCGAGTCGCCGTAGGGGACCGTGAGCCCGCACTCGGAGCGGGTGACCAGCTCGGCCGCGGAGCCAGCGTCGGCAGCGACCACGGCGAGGCCGCTGGCCATCGCCTCGGCGGTCGAGAGGCCGAAGGTCTCGAAGGCGCTCAGCGAGACCGAGAGGTCGCAGGAGGCGTACCAGCGGGCGAGCTCCTCGGGGGAGTCGAGGTAGCCGAGGTAGTGGACGTGGTCGTGACGCTGGGCCGCGGCCTCGACCGCCGCCTTGTCCGGTCCGGTGCCCGCGAAGACCAGCGCAGGCGTCGGCGTGACGGTCGCGGCGAGGCGATCGTAGGCGCGGAGGAGGTTGCGCAGACCCTTCTCCTCGGAGAAGCGGTGGGGGAAGAAGATCGAGACGCGCTGTGGATCCCCGGCCTGGAGCTCGGCGACCCGATCGGGGTCGCGCAGGCTCGGCGAGAAGCGCTCGGTGTGGACCCCGAGCGGCGTGTGGTAGAGGCGATCGAGGCCGTGGCGGCGGAGGTTGTCGCCGACCCAGCGGCTCGCGCAGAAGATCGCGTCAAAGCGGCCGTAGAAGCGCCTCGCCCACCACCAGCCGAGCCCCTCGCCGGGCCCTGCGAGCTTGGGATGGAGCTTGCCGAGGCCGCGGCCGAGGTATGCGCGGGGGAAGTCGGCGTGCCAAAAGCCGACGATCGCCGGATCGACCCGACGACCCGCGCGGCCCACCAGGAGGGGCATGATCCAGGGGGAGCCGCACTCGATCGCGTCGGGGCGGTGCTTGTCGATGACCTCGCGGACATAGCGGGTGGTCAGGACCTGACGGTAGGCGCCGCCGCCGGGGAGGCGCTGGGCGGGGATGTGCTCGACGGTCACCCCAGGGGCGTAGGCCTCGGTCCGCCGCTCATCGCCGGGCATGACGAAGACGTGGCGAACATCGTCGCGGCCGGCGAGGTGCTCCATCTTCTCGATCTGATAGCGCCGCACCCCGCCGCCAGAGGGGCTCCAGAAGTTGTTGATGTCGAGGAGCGTGAGCACGTCGCGATCTTCTCCAAGGGCGTGTACCACGGCCCTCGCGGACCCGCATCGCTGCGGGGGGCAGCGCCGGCTGTGAGCGTCCACGGGCTGCGGCGCACCGCTGGGACATCCCGGCCTCGGGCGGGGCGGTCTTCGCCGTCGCTCTTTGGCGTGGCTGGGAGCGAGCTCGTAGAGGACACGGGTCGCCGGAGAACGACGGCGGGCTGCGTGAGTTGCGCGAAGGCCTTCGCACGCAGAGGATCGCTGGGCGTTCACCGTGGGTCGTGAGGTCTTGCGCGGTCGTCGGCGTCGACTCGAGGGCGAGGAGCTGCCTGTCCCGAGGTTCATGCGGGGCGAGAGCGACGGAGTCACGGCCCGCGATGCTGCGCAGTCCTGGTCATGGCGCGTAGTCCCACGAGGTCAGCTCCTTGATCACGGACGTGACGCCCTGCCAGGTGTAGTCCGAGACCCACTGGGGAGTGCACCCCGACAGGTAGTCGAAATGGTCGCTCGGCGGGTGGGTCAGGTCGTCCTCCGGACTCCAACCCCACACTCCGATCGCCCCCCCCTCATAGGGGTACAGGGGATCGACGCCTACTTCATCTCCAGTGCAGAGGACGTGACGTCGCCCTTGGGCGAGGCCCATGCACGCTCTCAGCGACCCGCCGATGAAGGGCGGCGCGTAGCGCTGCGCGATCACCCGCTGATAGGCGAGCTCCTTGGTCGGCTCTGTCGGGATTCCGCCGGATTGGCAGCCGGAGAGCGCGACCTGGCAGCCCGTGTAGAGCCCGACATAGTACTCGTTGGGCGCTGCCCCATCGGCGAAGCGACGGTCGACCAGCGCCTCCCTCACCTGCTTCGCGCTCGTCAGGGCCTCCGCGATCTCGATCGGCGCGTCGGCGATCTCGACGCGAACCTCCTGCACAGGGTTTATCTGATACACGCTCGATCGGACATCTTCGACCACCTCGTCTGTCAGGTCGGCCGTCAGGTCGCAGCCGTCGAAGGTGTTGTGGACCGGGACGAGGACGATCTTGATCTCCGCAGGCCAGTCCTCGACGCCGACGAGCTCGAGCCCGCTGAGCGGATGGACCGGCGCGGGATCGGGAGCGGGGGTGTCGACCATCGCGTCGTCGACCTCGTAGAGAACGACCTGGAACTCGAGCCCAGGCTTGACCGCGTTCGCTGGGAGTCGCCAGATGAAGCTGTTGACCGCGCTCGTCTGGCTCGAGTCGCCGCTCACGCTCTGGACATGGACGAGCTCCGACGCCTCGCCGTCTTCGCCGCGCAGGAGCAGACGGCCCTCGATCTCGCGCTCCTGCCAGTCATCGGCGACGTCGACGAACGCGCGGATCATCATCGGCCGATCGCGGATCAGCGCGGTCGTACGCGCGCCGATCCACCCGCCATCGACGTCCGTGAGCTGTACTGCGACGCCCTGGTTGGCGTCGACGTGGGTGAGCGCGATCCCGCGGGCCGGGAGCGGCTCAAGCGTGGCTCCGGTCGACTCCCCCGTGCTCTCGCTCTCGCCCTCGTCCGTCGTGCTCGTCGAGGTGGCCCCGGTCGTCGCCGTGGCGCTCTCGGTCACGCTCCCTGAACCGCTGTCACCGCAGGAGATCGCGAGGGCGACGGAGAGGCAGAGATGTCTCGCGAGGGGGAGCCGGGTGTCTGCGCTGGGAGAGGCGCCATCGCGGGCCCGGGGTCGAAGTGCGCTCATGGCGGATAATCATAGTGATCGCAGCGGCCGTGGCACTGCCTACGCAGCCGCAAGATTCCCCCCGTGTCCACGCAAGACTCCGCAGAAAATTCGGAGTTACTGGGTTCGGCTGCAGAGGTCGGCGCTGGGGAGGTCGTGACACACGTCGGGCCTTTGGGTCGTCGAGATGGTGCGTGGACCGTCCGGCCCTGACCTAGGAAGGCGACGTGTATCCACCTATCAGCGCGAGCCAAATCACCAGTCTTCGAGTCAATTCATGATTTGCATCCTCGCCGAGTGTAGACATAAGTGGCTTCGTCGAGGTCCTATGCAGGGTGTAGCTCTTCACGCTCTCGGCGATCGACTCCATGGGGCGCCGAGCTGGCGGCAGAGCCGGCGGGAGGCCGCCTCCGAGGAGCGGTGGATCGGGGCTCACGGCTCCGGTGAAGACCTCTGCAGGGCGAGCGCGAAGAACAACGAGCGCGCGCGATGACGCGACCTCGGGCCTCCCCGGGCGCGGTCGCGCCCGCTCGCGTTCGCCGAGGAGTATGCGAGACTCCCGGCGATGGCTCGTGTCGCTGGGAGAGCGCTGGAGCAGGCGGAGCTGCGGCTAGGGGAGGTGCTCCGCGATCGCTACCGGCTCGACCAGGTGATCGGCATCGGCGGGATGGCGAACGTCTACCTCGCGGTCCATCGAAACGGCAATCGGGTCGCCCTCAAGATGCTCCGGCCGGAGCTCAGCCAGGTCGACGACCACCGCGACCGCTTCATCCGCGAGGCCTACGTCGCCAACTCGCTCGATCATCCCGGGGCTGTCCGGGTGCTCGACGATGACATCGCCGACGACGGCTGCCCCTTCCTGGTGATGGAGCTCCTCTTAGGCGAGACGCTCGAGGCCCGCTACCGTCGCCTCGGCAGCCTCGATCCGCGCGAGGTGCTGGCGATCGGCCACGCCCTTTGCGCGGTGCTCGTGCGGGCCCACGAGGTCGGCGTGGTCCACCGCGACATCAAGCCGGAGAACGTCTTCCTCACCGAAGACGGGGCGTTGAAGGTGCTCGACTTCGGCATCGCCGCGGTCCGTCAGGACGGGCGCGCCTCCGGGACCCAGACCGGGCATCTGCTGGGGACGCCCGCCTACATGCCCCCAGAGCAGGCGATCGGCCGGCGTGAGGCGATCGACGGGCGCACGGACCTGTGGTCCGTCGGGGCGACGATGTTCACCCTCATCGCCGGGCGGGCGGTCCACGACGTGGAGGCGCCTGAGGAGATGGTGGTCCGCTCGGCGACCCTGCCTGCGCCCTCCTTGGCGAGCGTTTGCCCGGAGCTCGCGTCGTCGATCGTCGCGGTCATCGATCGATCCCTCGCCTTCGCCCCGGAGGAGCGCTTCGCCGACGCCGAGGCGATGCAGCGCGCGATCGCGGAGGCTCACCTGGACGCCTTTGACGGGGCGATCGAGACCACTGCGCTGCCCTGCGGCGAGGCCCCGGCTCTGCTGACGAAGGGGCGGACGACGGAGTCCGATGAGCCTCTCGCCTTCGCCATGGAGACCCTCGCTTCGGACCCCGGTCGCGCCTTGACGGTCCTCGATCCGGGGACTGGGCCGTCGCTGGTCGGGGCGACCCGGCGAGAGCCTGCGAGCTTGCTCGGTGGCCTCGCGACCGCGGGGCTCGGATCCTTCGCGCCGACGACCTCGCTCGGGCCGAGGTCCCGGTCGGGGTCGGGACCCCCGTCAGAGCACTCTTCAGGTTCGGCTTCAGGTTCGGCGTCAGGTTCGGCGTCAGGTTCGGCGTCCCGCTCGGCTTCAGGTTCGTCGTCCCGCTCGGCGTCAGGCCTCGATGGCTCGGGTCAGCGCCGGTCGATAGCCCCCCTCGTGGGCCTCTTCGCCGGCGTCATCGGCCTCGTCGCGACGGTCGCGGCGGTCGCCGCCTGGCCATCCTCGGAGGGCTCGGAGGGCTCGGAGGGCTCGGAGGGCTCGGCAGACGAAGCCCCCGCCGAGTCGAGCTCGACATGCACGACCAACGCCGGATGCACGGCTGCGCTCGGCGTCCCCGCGATCTGTCGACAAGACCAGCGCCGCTGCGTCGCCCTCGAGACTGAGCATTGTGAGGTCCTCGCGGAGGAGGGGGACGTCGACGACGAGCGGACCCTCTGGATCGGGGCGATGTACCCGGTCAGCGAGCCTGACAGCGAGTACGGGGCCGAGGCGAAGAAGTGCATCGAGCTCGCCCGCCGTGACTTCGTCGAGCTGAGCGGGGGTCTGCCCTCGATCCAGCCGGGGGGGCGCTCGCGGCCCATCGGCGTCGTCTTCTGCGATGACTCGCGGGAGTACGAGGAGAGCGCCGCGCACCTGGTCGACGACGTCGGCGTCCCGGCGATCCTCGGCTTTGGCCGGAGCAAGGAGGTGCTCGATCTCGCCCGTGAGCACTTCGTCCCCAAGGGCGTGCTGGCGCTCGCCTCGAACACCGCGGCGATGCTCTCGAGCATCCCGCACCCGGCCGGGGAGGAGCGCCTGGTCTATCGCATGACGACCAGCGCGACGATGATCGCCCCGCCGGCGATCGCCTTTGTCCGCTCGATCTTGGAGCCCTCTCTGCGCGGGCCGGCGGGCGAGGTCGGCGAGGAGGGGACTGTGCGGGTGGCGATCGTGCGGACCTCGAACGCCTCGGGGACGAGCCACGCGGACGCGCTCTTCTCGGAGCTGGCGAGGACCCGCGGCGCGCTCGGTCGCGAGGAGATCCGTCACTTCATCGTCGAGGACACGATCGAGGGGACGCCCGCCCAGGTCGAGCAGCCCGCGGCCGATCTCATCGCCTTCGCCCCCCACATCGTCCTCGACGGAGGCGCGTACAGCCTGGTTCTGTCGGCGATCGAGGCGGGGTGGGGCGACGGTCCGCGGCCGCGCTACGTCTACGGCGGCGCGTCGCCGGAGATCCTGCTCGGCGTCCAGCGCGAGCACCCCACCTTCTCCTCGCGCTTCTTCACGATCGCCGCCCGGGAGAGCCCGACCAGCGCCAAGGTGCAGGCCCACTACCACGCCGCGTTCGGCTCCGGCGAGGAGCCGCGTGAGATCTCACCGACCCCCTACGACGCCTTCTATGTCCTCGCCTATGCTGCGCTCGCGCTGGGTGACGAGCCCGTGAGCGGTCGGGCGCTCGCCCGCGCCATCCGCCGGCTGGTCCCCCCTGGAGAGCCCGTGGAGGTGGGACCTGCGGGGATCTACCCGGCCCTCAACGTCCTCGCGGCGGGCGGGTCTGTCGACCTTCAGGGGACCCTGACAAACCTCGACTTTGATCCGGTGACCGGCGACGCCGCGGCGGACTTCGCCATGTTCTGCCTTCGCGACGGGCCGGGGCTCTTCGAGAGCGACACCCGCTACGACGCGGCGAGCGGCTCGATCATCGGCCAAGGCCGCTGCCCCTAAGCGTCGCCTATCCAGCCCCCGAGCGGCACTGGAGCGCGGGACTCTTGCGACGGCCTCCTAGCCCTCGTCTTCGACGATCGCTGCGCGGTAGATCGCCCAATCTCCGTCCCGGTCGGAGCTGAAGTAGAGCTCGCAGGACCCCTCGACCTCGGCGAGGAAAGGCTCAGCGTCCTGGTCCGGGGTGTTGATCTCGAGCAGGGGCTCGGCGCTACCGAAGGGCATCTCTCGCTCAGAACGGTGGGCGGTGAAGAGGTCGAATTGGCCCTCGACGTTGCGGGCGAAGATGATCCGCCGCTCGTCGTCGCTGACGCTGGGGCTCGTCTCGGGGGCGCTCGTGTTGAGGCCGATCAGCGGTGCAGGCGCGCCGAAGGGGGCCCCGATGTCGCCCCGCTTGATGACCGCGAGATCCAAGTTCGTGTTGGTGTCGCTGACCACGTAGAGGCTGCGGTTGTCGTCGCTCAGGTGCGGGTCGTGGAGCTCGGTGAGCGCGGGGATCTCCAGCCAGACCATGAACGGGGTGTCGGCCGTGGCGCGAGCGCTCCGCGAGACCTTGAACTCTCCGCTCGCATCGCTCGCGAGGAAGACTTCGAGACCGTCGTCGCGCAGCGTGACCCCGCCCTCGTTCGACGTCTGGTTCCAGCCGGGATCGGAGATCAGGGTCGCGGGGCCGAAAGGTTCGCCGAAGGAGCTCCGCGTCGCGAAGTAGGTGTCGAAGGCGCCGACACCGTTGGGGCGGTCCGAGCTGAAGTAGAGCGTCCGACCGTCGCTGAAGAGAAATGGATCGAACTCTAGGGACGGTGTGTTGATCGCCTCGACCAGGGTCGGCTCTTCGATCCTCCACGCGCCCGGTGAGAGGTCGCAGATCCAGCCCTCGCCGGTGGTCGTCGTCTCCTCGCCCGTCGTCGAGTCGGTCGTCGAGTCCGTCGCGGAGGCGTCGACCGTCCCGCTCATGCCCTCGGTTGAGGCGGACGTCGACGTGGAGGAGGTCGCGGTGAGGGAGGTCTCCGGGGTGGAGTCGACGCTCGTCGCCGTCTCCTCGCCCCCGCTGGCGGACGCGCTGGGCTCGTCGAAGGCTGGATTTGGCAGAATGCAGCCCGATGCGACGCCAGCGAGCGCTAGAACGCCAGCGCGAGGGCTGAAGATGGACAACATCGGGGGAAGTCTACGATAGTGGGGGGAGCGACGACAGGGGAATCCGGTGGGGCTGGAGCGCCGGATCCGACCTCGACAGTGCTCGGGCTGAAGTTGCAGCTGGTGGGATTGCCATTCGGGTAGCAGGCCTGGATCGAGTCGAGATCGTCTTGCTTCAGCGGAGCACAGTGCTCTGTGCATAGGCGGATGATGGGCTCTGCCGCGGCGAGCCCATCTTCTTGGCGTGCGGGCCGGCAGAGAACGGATCGATCCTCTGGGCGCCTGTCTCGCTCGTCAACCCACGGGGAGCTTCCCCTCGGGCTCTTCGCGATGCAGGTGTTCGCCCGCCTGCGGGGCAATGAGGCCGAGTCGACGGCGGCGGCTCCTCGGGAGGTGGTTCGAGGCAGGGTAGGGGGTCGGCGCGCCGCTTCGTTCGCGCTATGCTCGGCGGCGATGGTCGCCCAGCTCATCCCCTGTCCTGCGTGTGGCGCCGCAGACACCTCCGCCGCCGATGCCCGCGGCCTTCATGTCTGTGTCTACTGCGGGGCGCGCTACAAGCTCGGCCGCGGGGCGATCAAGGCCTCTGCGGGGACGCCGCGGCCTGGCTTGGCAGCCATGATCATCGGCCTAGGAGGTCTTGGGATCGCAGGCGGCCTCGCGGCTTGGTTTCTCATGGCAGATCGGCCGCCCCCCGAGGAGTCTCTCCCTGGCGTCCTCGCGCGCGCGCCCGAGTCCCCTGTGGCCCCGGTCGAAGCGCCGCCGTCCAGCGATCCTCCCGTGGCCGTCGTACCGCCGGTCGCCGAGGTCCCGCCGACGCCTCCCGTGCCCGTCGTCGCCGACGTCCCGGACGAGGCCCCGGCCAGCGCGACGTTTGAGGAGCATAGCCGGCGGCGAGCGGGCGGAGCTATCTGGGTCTACGGCTACGTCACCAACACCTCAGCCTTCACGATAGGCAAGGTGAAGGTCAGCGCCCTGCTCCTGGACGCGGCGGGGGAAGAGGTCGGCAACGACTTCGGCTACTCCGAGTGGGACGGCGTCGCTGCGGGCGAGCGCTCGCCTATCACCATCTTGATCAACGATCCGCCGAAGCACGAGCGGATCGAGTTCGTCGCCTATGCCGACAGGCCGAGCTACTTGCCGGCGATGGCCGCGGGGCTCGAGGTCGAGGCGAAGGACCCGCGCCGTGACAAGTGGATGGGCTGGAAGACCGCAGGCAAGGTCCACAACCGCGGCGAGACCTCAGCCCGCTTCGTCAGGATCGACATCCTCGGCTTTGACGACGATGACAAGCTGATCGATATCCACTCGACCTACGCTGACGCAGAGACCCTCCCGCCTGGGGCGAGCGCTCGCTTCGACGCGTCCCTCTTCGGGAGCGACCGCGACTTCAAGCGCTTCGAGTTCTACGTCCGCGGCCAGCTCGCGGACTGAGCGGGCCGGTCGCTCCTGCGCCATCGTAGCGCTCCCGGTGAGCTGTGAGCGCTGCGCATGGTCGTGGACGAGTGGGCCGCGCGCGGGCCTTCCTGGACGCTCCGCGCCGACCTTGGCCGGCTGGAGGGGAGAGGGCCCCCGCTGCGGGGAGCGCGAGGGGAGCCGCATGCGGGCAGGCCCCGAGCCCGACGATGCCGGCCGGGCGGGTCCCGGCCGGCAGGGTCGGCGCCGCTCTCGGCGGCGTTGCGCTTCCTACGGCATCAGGACGTCTTCGACAGCCGCCTCGAGGAGGGTGTCGACGCCGTCGGCGAGGTCCTGGGGATCGTAGTCGAGCATCACGCTGACCGGAGCGTAGCCCTCGAGCGGGTCGCCCTCGGAGTCGAGGCAGCGGGCGCCGGAGACATAGGAGTCGACGCCAAAGTGCTCCCCCTCGACCGGCTCCAGGCTCATCGACACATAGGAGCCGCCGGTCTGGTAGCCGTAGGCCCCGGTGCCACCGTGGCCAAACACGGGGATCTCGAGCTCGGTGGCGCGATGGATCATCCAGTCCGCAGCGCTGACCGCCATTCCGTCGGCGACGATCGCCTGCTTGCCCTCGAAGTTGATCGTCGGCAGGGGCTCGTCGACGAAGATCGGATAGGGGAAGGGGTACTCGACGGCCTCGGCGAACTCCGGCGGCGACGAGGCGACGATCCTGGCGTGACACTCGCCGAGGCCGCCCGCGACCTCGCCCATCGATCCGAAGATCCCCATGCCGTACTCCGCCGATCCGCCGCGGTTGCCGCGGACGTCCCAGACGAGCCCCTTGATGTCGTTGTACTGCGCGAGGTCCTCGTTGAGCAGGTCGATCGCCTCGGCGTTCCAGTCGCGATACTGCTTGAGGGTGTTGAGCGGCTGCGGGAAGGGGTGATCCGGGTGGGAGCCGAGCGTCGGCAGGATGACGACGACGACGCCGTCCTCGCGCTGGTGCGAGACGAAGAGCTCCTTGCGCTCCTCGCGGCGGAAGGGGTCGGAGCAGGAGATGAGGTCGCCGCGCTCGGGGACGTCGATCACCTCGAGGCTCTCGTCCGGGTGTTCGACCTCGATCGAGTCGCCGGGCTTGATGATCGCGAAGACGTGGAGCGCGTTGTAGTCGGCGCGGCCGCTCTCGGAGGGGACACCCCCGTCGCAGAGGGGCTCGTGGCTCACACGCTCGAACATCTCGGGGCCCTCCCAGGTCTCACCGTCGCGCATGATCGCGACCACACGGTCGCCGGGGCCGAGGCCCATCGGGTTCATCTCGTCGGCGAAGGTGATGATCGAGGTGTCGCCCGAGGCGCGAGCGCACACGCCGTACCATGAGTTGCCCCGCAGCGGCGCGACGCCGTCTGGATCGTAACACTGCGACCAGTCCAGGGGCCCGAGTCCGAGCGCGCTGTGCCCCTGAGGGACCGCCCTATAGACAGAGTAGATCGCCTTGGCGAATGTATAGTCCGAGCCCTCGCCGAGGTAGATCTGGTGGGCCGCCGCGGCCTTGAGCCCGGCGAAGTCGATCTCTTGCCAGTAGCCGGTGTGATCACGGAGGTGATCGGCGTAGACCTCGAGCGCGCTGACCTGCGCCTTCTGGGCCGCCGAGGCCTCTTCGCAGGCGGTCTCCTTGCAGATGAAGCCGTCCTCGCAGGGGGTCGGGTCACCCCAGCTCAGGCCGCCATCGTCGATACAGGCGACGAGGAGGCCGTCTTCGCACTTGGTCTGCTCAGGGTTCTCGCACGCGTCGCCGGTGGTGTCGCCGGTGGTGTCGCCGGTGGTGTCGCCGGTGGTGTCGCCGTCGGTATCGCCGGTGGTGTCGCCGTCGGTATCGCCGGTGGTATCGCCGGTGGTGTCGCCGGTAGTGTCGCCGTCGGTCTCGCCTCCGCCGGTGGTGGCGCCCGCAGAGGCGCTCGCCGAGGTCGTCATCAAGGTGGCGCTTGATCCCGCGGAGGAGGTGCCCTCGGTGGCGCTGGCGGAGTCGCTGGCGGAGTCGCCAGCAGGATCGTCCGCGCAGCCATAAAGACCGGCGCTAAACGACGAAATAAGGATGAGGAGTCCCCAATTTTGGGTGGGTGTCATGGGGCGGAAACTAGCGTTGTCCCTGACTCTAGGGTGGGGAATCCTCAGATGGCTGCGGAGTATGCGCTCCTGAGTACAACGGGATTCAAGGCCCGCCTATCCACATTTCGCCTCCCGATCCCGTCGGTGTTCCTCACCGTCCCACGACCCGCGGAGAGGAGGTTCTCGGTGTGAGTAGACGTCCACAACCGGCGAGAACGCATTTGAACGGTCATGTTCCCAGGAATTGTATGCGAAATCGAGCCCGCCCCCCGGATCCCATGGTGAAAGTCCGGTGGGCTCTCGCGCCGCGATCGTTGGTCCTCTTGGCGTGGACGAAGCGCTGTGCCGGGCTGTGCCGCGAGTTTCGCTGGGCGAGAGGGGGCGAGAGGGGGGCAGGCGAGAGCCCAATGGACCTTCGCCACGGTCTCCTAGCAGACCGTGGCAAAAGTCCCGCGCACTCTCGCTTGCCCTCGTTGAGCCTCTCGGGTCCGCCAAAACTTGCAGTACACCCGGTACAGCGGCGCTTTGTCGAAGCCGAGAGGCTCAACGATTGCGGCGCGAGAGCCCACGGGACTTTCACCACGGGCTGCTAGGGCACGTCGATGACGACGCCGAGGCTCTCGACGCCGGTCTTCGCCGCGGCTGCGATCGCCCATGTCCCTTGGGTCAGTGTCGTGGTCGCCTCGGCGGCGGGGACGAGGCGGTCGAGGACCCAAGCGTCACCGTCGCTGAAGTAGATCGAGTAGGCGCGCAGACTATCGGCCGCGTCGTGGCTGAGGGAGACCACGCCGGCGTCGAGGCTGAGCTCCGGCGGGGCCACCACGTCGCTGACGGCCGCCGCGATCGCCGGGGTGAGGGCGGGCTCGGCGTAGAGATCATCGCCGAGGATCCCCGCGAAGCCCCCCCAGTCGCTCAGGATCGGCTCGACGCTGAAGTAGATGTTGCCGCGGGCGCCGGCCTCGGACTGGGCGCGGGTGAGCTCGATCTGGGTCAGGAACTCGTCAAGGCTCCACTCCGGCCCGCTGCCGAGCTTGCTCAGGTAGTTGCCGGCGAAGATGTGACGACCGCCGCTGGTCGCCCCCGCCCACCAGGAGACGAGCACGTCGTAGGCCTGCTTGGGGTAGGTCGTGGGCCAGTAGAGCTGCGGCGCGAGGTAGTCGAGCCAGCCCGCGTCGATCCACTTGATCGGATCGGCGTAGAGGCCCTCGTACTGATCAAATCCGCTGATCCCCTCGGGGATCCCGGGGCGGTAGATGCCGAAGGGGCTGATCCCAAAGCGGACCTCCGGGCGGAGCTCCGCCACAAGCTCGCCGACCGCCTCGACCATCGTGTCGACGTTGCGCCGGCGCCAGTCACTGCGGCTGAGCTCGCCGCCGCCGTCCTGATAGGCGCCCCAGGTGAGCCCGTCCGGGAAGGGATCGTCGGTCGGGTAGGGGTAAAAGTAGTCGTCGAAGTGGATCCCGTCGATGTCGTAGCGGGTCACAAGATCGTCGATCACCGCGAGGAGATGGTCTTGAACCTCGGTCGCGCCGGGATCCATCCACAGGTAATTGCCGTAGGGGTGGGCGTGCTCCGGGTAGGCGAGGGCGACATGCGGGGGCGCGAGCTCGGAGCCGAGGCTAGCCTTCGCCCGGTAGGGGTTGAGCCAGGCGTGGAGCTCGATGCCGCGGGCGTGGGCCTCGTCGATCGCGACCTCCAGCGGGTCCCAGCCGGGGTCCTCGCCCTGGGTGCCGGTCAGCGAGCGGCTCCAGGGCTCGAGCTCCGAGGGGTAGAGGGCGTCGCTCTCGGGGCGGACCTGGAGGAACGCCGCGTTGAGCCCGGCGGACTCCATGGTGTCGAGGATGTCGAGCAGCTCCTCCTCCTGGGCCGCGGCGCTTAGGCCCGGCTCGCTCGGAAAATTGATGTTGAAGACGCTCGCGACCCAGGCCCCCCGCAGCTCGCGGGTGTGGCCGACGGGGACCAGGATCCGGTCGTCGCCGGTGGTCGATGTGTCCTCGGTGTCGCCCGCGGAGGCGGAGGCGGAGGCGGAGGCGGTGGCGGTCGAGCTGGTGGTGGTCGAGCCGGTCGCGCTCGCGGATCCCGATCCAGAGGCCGATGCGGAGGCGGAGGCGGAGGTCGACGCCGTCTCGCTGGAGTTCGTACCCGTCGTACCCGTCGTCTCGCCGCTGTCGCTGACGTCATCGCCGGAACAGGCGAGCGAGGCGGAGAGGAGAGCGCCGCAGAGCGGGCTCAAGAGGGACTGGTGGGCCGGGCGAAATCGCTCCATCGCAGCGAGGGTAGTCGGCCCCGGCCGAGCTGTACAGGGCTCATCAGCGGCTCGCGAAGATCGGGTTCAAGAGGCGGTGTGGCGCGCTTCTCGGGTCGTGGGGGTCGTGGGTGGAGCGGCGGTCGAGACGAGGCAGCCCAGGTCCGACCTTGAGTTCGACGCGGAGGGAGCCGAGGGCCCGCGGGTCCTCCATCAACCTTCATGCTCTACGATAGCCGACGCTGCGTGGACGTGACCGTCGTCGAGGACTGCTGCGCTCCTGCGCTCCTGCACTCCTGCACTCCTGCACTCCTGCACGATCCGTCCTGTCTCTTTGTGCAGACTCCCTTTCGACGCACTGCGCCAGATCTGTCGATTCACACCCGCCAGCGCAGGGTATGTACATTCGAGATAGCGGACTCGGGTCTTTGTCGGGAGGCGGTGGTCGGTGTTCGGGCGCCCGATCAGTGGATCAGGTCGAAGCGCTTGGTCAACTGCTCGCCGCTGCGCTCGATCGTGATCGTCAGCGTGTCCTCATCCTCAGCCCCGAGCTCCCGCGCGTGCTCGATCATTCGTCCGAGGCTCGATCCCTGCCACGGAAGACCGTTGATCGCGATGATCGTGTCGCGATCGCGGAAGCCGAGGAGCTCTGCTGGATCCCCGCGATGCACCGCGACGAGGGTCATGCCGACGGGCACCCCATCCTCGACCTGCTGGTCCATTCTCGCGCGGCTGCCGGGCCCCGCCGCGCGGAAGAGCGAAAGTACGAGAACGTCGCGGTGGACCGTGCAGCGATGCTCTTCGTCGCACGTCAGGGGTGGGTGAGCGACCGGCGGAGGCGGGGTCTGGAGACGTGTCGTCACCGGGGCGGCGGCGGGGACGGTCTTGGGCGGGAGCTGTGACGGATGACCGCATCCGTGGCGGTGACGCGTCCGCGGCTGCCAGGCGCCGACCGAGGCGAGCTCCCGTCGGCTCTCCTGCAGGAGTTCGCGGCTGCGCTCGAGCTCGTCGGTGGCCCTCTCGAGCGCCTCTGTCGCGTCGCTCATCGTCCGGTCTCCGGCGTCGGCGCTGAGCTGGGAGACGACGATCAAGGCCGTGAACCCTGCGGCCGCGAGGGCGCCGCACAGCGCGGCCGCGAGGGCGATGATCGAGCGATCTCGGCGGAGGTCACGGGTCGCCGCGGAGAGGTGGGGCGTCGAGCGGGGATGCATGCCTCCGCTATTAGCAATGTTCGCGCCAGTGATGAGAAGGTCCTCCTGTGGGCCTCGATCCGCCCTCAGCGTCCTCTGGGCGCCTCGCTCCGGGGAGGGCAGGGAGCCGCACTCCCTGGAAATGCGACAGCTTGGCACGCCCACCGGGGAAGCATGCCAAGCTGTCAGGAGGGGCAGAGAGCGGCGTCGCCGCGCTGTGATCAGCTCTTCTCGATACAGCGCTCGATGAGCTTCTTGCTCATTCCGGTGAAGTTGCAGAGTCGATCGATCCGCTCGGCGGCGTAGGCGAAATTGATCACCATGAGGTCGATGTCGAGGATCTTGAGGAGGCTCGCATGCTTCTTGGCGACCTCGGTGGGATCCCCGAGCTCACGAGCGAGGAGGTGCTCAGACTCCGAGCGCAGGAAGGAGACGACCGCCTCGACGTAGTGGGGCGGCACGTTGACCCGCACGTGGGTAAGACCGATCTTCCACCTGCGCTCGAAGTAGGCCTCGCCGTAGTCGCCCGCGAAGAGCTCGTCCATCCAGATCCCGTGGGTCTTCTTCAGGGCGTCGACCCGACCTTCGATCAGCGCGGCTGTCGACGGGACGCCGCCCAGCTTCTCGTAGAAGCGATCCGTGAGGGTCCCGCCGTGCTCGGCGAAGATCGGTCGCAGGCTCTTGAGGTGCTCCACATCGTCATCGCCGAAGTCGATGAATCGCTTGAGCTCGTCGAAAATTTCGTTGTTCTTCTCCACAGCAGTGCTCCTTCTTCTCGATCCGCTACGAGATCTGTCGGGCGATTTCCTTGGCGCTCCGCGTCGCGTCCAGGAAGACCAGGCCGAGCTTGGCCGTCCTCGCGGTGAGGATCGAGAGGACAGCGTCGGGTCCGCAGCGGACGAGGATCGTGTAGCCCTCGCTGCCTCGGATCATGACGAGCTCAAAGAGTCCACGGCCTAGCTCTCGGACGATCCGGTCCGACATCCCGAGGAGGGCTGCGCTCATCGCCGCGACCCTGTCCTCCTCGACGTCTGCGGGCAACGCCGCGGAGATCATCAGACCGTCGTTGTCGACGATCGCCGCTGCTTCGACGTCTGCGGACGTCGAGGTGAGGGTTTTCAGGAGTTTTGAGATTTGTTCTGAGCGACTCATGGTTTCTTCACTCTCCTTGCCTTCGTAGCTAGGTTTCGTTGGCGGCTCGCGAGCAGCGCGGACACCCGCCGGAGGTTCTGCCGAGCGATTCGATCCTCGGGGCGCCGGGCAAGGGCTCGGTGCAAGAGCTTCGCGGCGCCTTCGAGGTCGTCGGCGCGGATCTTCGCCCGCGCGTCGTCGATGAGCTCGTCGAAGTCGCGGTCCGTCTCCTCGTCGACGGCGGCCTTGCGGACGTTCTTGCGGACGCGTGCGATCGCGCCACAGTCGAGGGCGCTCCGGAGCGAGACGATGAGCTCCGTGGTCGAGGAGGTGCTGAAGTGCGAGAGCTCCGCGACCGTACGTCGACCGTCGATCCATTCGGCGATCGAGGCGATGCAGCGGTCGCCCGGGGGCAGCCGATCGAGATCGACGAGGCGGACGACGATGCTCGCGATCCGCTGCCACTCGTCATCGAGCCGCGCGCTCTCGAGGAGGAGGTTCATGATCGGGGCCAACGGAGCGGCGGGCTGGGGAGTGCCGCTGACAAAGGTGAAGCGCCCATGACGACGGCACAGGAGGGACATCACAGCAGGGTATCCGCGCTCGTCTGGGGTCGCGGCTGCGACGATCTCCCCGTCGATGATGTGTAGCTCGCCGCCACCCTCGAGGTAGAGGAAGCCGCAAGAAGCGTCGACGTGCATAGCCTGGAGCAGCGAGCTCAATGCAATGTCCTTCAGATCGCCTTGGATAACCACACCTCCACGGAGCAGCGCGGTCCACTCGACGTCACAGGAGCGTCGCGAGACTCTGATACTCTAGGTATTTTGATCGGTTAACTCAAGGGGTCGTTTCGCTAGTCGGTGATCAAACTGTGCATATACGCCCGCCTGCGACTGAGCTCGACCGGGTTATTGGCGAGTGTGGGGGCGGCAGAGCAGCCCGTGGCAGAAGTCCCGCGCGCTCTCGCCCTCGTCGTCCCTCTCGACCCCGCCATAACTCGCAGTACGGCGGGGTACAGCCGCGTTCTGTGCAAGCCAGGCGGGTCGATGATCGCGGCGCGAGGGCACACGGGAGGCCCACTACGGTCTGTCGTGAAGACAGGGCGCAGCGGTGCCGACGAGGTCGATCTCCGAACGCGATTCTCATCGACAGGTGGTGCGGGGCTGCCCCGCATGTGGGTCTGCGAGGGGAGCGGACGAACCCCGAGAACGTCGACTGCGGCGCGAGGCCATGGTGGACTGCGCCGCGTTCGAAGCCGAGGAACGGCGCGGCCGCTCGCTCTTCGTCATTCCGCGCGGAGTTGGACGACTCGGCGCAGGTTTTGCTGGGCGATCCGACTCTCGGGGTTGATCTGGAGGGCCGCTCGTACAGCCGCCTCCACCGTCGCAAGATCGCCGCGGCGCATCTGCCTCCTGGCGAAGCCGAGGAGGTCATCAAAGTCCGCTGTCGCTATGAAGCTCGCCACATCAGGGGCGAGGCCCGCGCTCGGGCTCAGGCCCGCTTGGACCTGCTGTGTCGGCTTCGGGGCGATCTGCTCGACCTCTGCGTTCGGCTCGACGTTCGCGACGTCCGCGACGTCCGTGACGTCCGTGACCTTCTCGGTCTTCGCGACCTTCTCGACCAGGCCTAGCGTGAGAGCTTCAAGCACGCTCTCGACCGCTAGCGTCGCAGGGACTCCTGTCTCGGCGACGAGCTCGCGAAGGGGGCTGAGCCCGTCCAGGCGATCCATGAGGGCGTCGATCTCGCCCCCCGTCGGGCACCAACGCTGGGCTCCGACCAAACGGAAGGTCTCCCCCTGGATTCGGCTCCACTCGCTCCTGAGATGAAGCGCGTCCATGATCGCGAAGGGGAGTCGATGCATCGGCTGACCGGGCTCAGCGTCGCCGCGGACGACCACAAAGCTCCAATTCTCTTGGAAGATGATCTCGCGCAGGGCCGCGAGGCGACGATGCGAGCCGATCGAGGCGTCGACGACATGTCCCTTGTAGAAGCAGATCTCGGCGGTGTCGCCGAGGCGCAGCCAACCGGTGATATTCTCGATCCCGAGGAGATGGAGCAATGTCGGCAGGGAGATGTCTGAGACCTCGCCGACGAGGACGGGCTCCTCCTTCTCTACACTTCGAGATATCTGTATCGCGGAACCCATCGCTCCTCAAATCGTGGTCACGAGCACGCAGAGGTGCTCACCTATGGCGGACCCATACGGCAGGATCCTTTCGTTAAGGTAAACTGACAATGGATGACAGCGCAAGGAATACTCCCAAAAAAATCGGTGTCATCTGGTCTGGACGGTCGAAGAACGGCACCTACAGGGTGCTACGTGTCGGCTCTCGTGCCGATGGCGAAGCGCTGAGATTGATCGTCTGACAGTGTTGTTCCCGTTCTATTACAGTGTTCTTGGCGAGATCTTCGGAGAGTTCAGAATGTCGTATTTGGGCGAGATGACCCCGATTTGTGGCGTTGTGGCCCTTCGGGGGGGGGCTTGAACACTGGCAGAGTCGGGCGTTCATCGTGGGCTATCATGAGACAAACTGTGTACATGAGACTGAGGCGTCTCTCGCCGCTGGCACGATGCCTGTGAGGGGGACGCCGCATAGTCCGCGATGGAGTCGGCGCAGATCATGCGGGGTTGGAGGTATAGAGTGTGGAGAAGGTTGGCGCGCTCGAATGCGAGCAGGTCTCCAGCGCAGAGTACACAGCCCAGGCGAGGGACCTCATCGTTAGCCCTGATGGTACGGGTACACACATTGTGTGTGTTCGTAATCGCGGGCAGGGGGGACCGAGCTTATACAGGCTTGGGTGCCCTCGGCGCGGTTGTAGGTCGACGTCGCCAGGACCGGACGGGCCCGCCGGCAGGATTACTCTGCGTCAGGCTCGCGGGCGCTCGCACGGAGCTCTCGTTGGGGCTGCGCAGCCTGGAGCGCTGCGCGGCCGCGGCTTATCTCCTCGGCGAGCTTCTCGGCGGTCTTCGTGCCGACGTAGGTCACCTTGCGCTTCCCCTTGGCGTCGTGCCAGACGACCTTCACCGCGTTTCCGCCGTCGCCCATCATGTTGTACATCCAGCCGTCGGGAGCGCGGCGGATGCCGTAGCCGCCGACGGAGGTCCACTTGTACTGGATCGCGGTCGCTGACTCGATCGCGTGCATCGGGATCGTCGGGCCGATCAGGCCGTACTGGACGCTGAGGGCCTCTTCGGAGACGGTCACGCGAATAACGCCAAAGAAGACCCAGAGGAGGGCGAGCAGGGGGAGCACGGTCAGGGCCGGGATCATCGTCCCCTGGAGCGCGCCGATGCCGAGCACGACCGCCCCCATGATCGCGAGGAAGCCGTTGAACTTCGCCCCCGAGACCATCTTGTCGCGATAGAGCACGGCCCCCTGGCCCTTCATGTAGTCCCGCTCGTACGGGTCCGGCGCCTTGCTGGTCTCGACCGGGACCAGGGCTTGATCGGGTTCCGTCATCGACTGAGCGTAGCAGGCCCTAGCAGCCCGTGGTGAGAGCCCCGTGCCCTCTCGCGGCGCAATCGTCGGTCCTCTTGGTTGCGATGAAACGTCGTTCTACGGGGCTTTACTGCAGTTCTGGGCGGGTTGGCGAGAGCCCCGCGCACTCTGGCTTGCCCTCGTCGGTCCTCTCCGGGCTGCTAGCCCTGCGCTGCGGAGCCCCGCGCCGCGAGCCTCCGCGGTGCGCGGTCGCGCGATGGTCGCGGCCCCATCCCTGGGCTGGGCGAGGGTTCGCGCAGGGATGGGCCGAGGGGTCCTTCGCGGCTGTTCGGGCGGCGTCTGTTCGGGCGGCTGTTGCTCGTGCTAGTCGACGCTCCATGAGAGCGCTCTTGTTTCACAGCTACGGAGGTCCACTCGGCGTCGAGGAGGTCCCCGATCCCGTCTGTGCTCCCGGACAGCTCCGCGTGCGGACCCTGGCGAGCTCCGTGAACCCGATCGATTGGAAGCTCCACAGCGGCGCCCTGCGGCTCGTGCGACCGATCGCCCGACCGACGATACCGGGCCTCGACGTCGTCGGCGAGGTCCTGGAGTCGCAGGATCCCGGCTTTGCGATAGGTCAGCGGATCGTCGCCCGGATCCGCGAGCTCCCCGGTGGCGCGATGGCGGAGCAGTGCCTGGTCGGGGCGGACGTCGCTGTAGCGCTGCCGGAGGGCATCTCGGTCGAGGACGCAGCGGCGTTGCCCCTCGCCGGCATGACGGCGCTCCAGGGGCTGCGCGACGACTGCGGCCTGCTCCTGCCGGGCGGTGGCAAGAGCAGGCGGGGCTCTCGCTCGGCCTCGGAGCCCGGCCAAGAGGGGGAGCACAGGGACGATGCGCGGCGGATCCTTGTGGTCGGCGCAAGCGGCGGTGTCGGTCACTACGCGGTCCAGCTAGGCCGGATCGCCGGGGCCCATGTGACCGCCGTGTGCAGCGGTAGGCGTGCAGAGCTGGTGCGCTCGCTCGGCGCCGACGAGATCATCGACTACCGGGAGCAGGACGACTTCCGCTCGGGCGCGCCCTACGACATCGTCATCGACTGCGCCGCCCGTGCGCCCTGGAGCCGCTTTCGCGAGGTCATGGCCCCGCGCTCACACATGTCGCAACCGACGCCGACGCCGGTCTGGCTCCTCCACTTCGCGCTCGGCACCTTCTCGGGGAAGAAGCCTCACTTCACGCGGCTGGTGCCGAACGCCGAGGACCTCGGGCTCCTGATCGGCCATGTGGCGGCTGGGCGGATGCGCAGCGTGGTCGGAGCTCGCTTCCCGTGGACAGAGCTGGCCGCCGCGTGGGCGCTCAACCAGGCCGGCGGGACCGAGGGAAAGATCGTTCTCACGTTCTGAGCGCCATGTTAGATCTCCGCGAGGCTGAGCAGGGCCTCCACTGGGCGACCGATGACGGCTCGCCCAGCGTTGACGCCGATCGGGCGCTGGACCAGCGTCGGATGCTCGACCATGTGGCCGATGAGCACGTCGTCGGGCTCGCTCCCGTCCAGGCCCAGCTCCGAGTAGGCCTTGTCCCGCTTGCGTAGGACGGCCTTCGGGCCGACGCCGAGCATCTTCAGGATCCGGCGGAGCTCGGCCGCGCCGAAGGGCTCCTGGGTGTACTCGCGGTAGCGGTAGGCGACACCCTTGTCGTCGAGCAAGGCGACCGCCTTGCGACACGTGCTTCAAGTGCGCTTGCAGATGAGTTCGATCATCGGCGGATGATGCCACAGCTCCCCCTGAGCCCTCGGGGTGCGTCTCTCACGCGGCTGTGATCGGACGCTCGCGCGCCGTGTTAGCCGCCGTGGGCCGCCGTGGGCCGCTACGGCGCGTGCGCGAGGGCGTGGTCGAGGGCTGCGCGGACGGCCGCGACCTGTGCGGCGTTGCAGAGCTCGGGAGTCGCCTTCGGGCTGTCCGGGTAGACCTCGGTGGTGCTCGTGAAGGTCGCGTCGGTGACCCCAGCGCAGAGCCCGAGCGCCTTGAAGGGGTAGTTGATGACGCCGGGTTGGGTGACGTCGGCGCCGATGATCTGGCCCTTCGCGTCGGCGGGGGCGATGTGGGTGACCCGCTCCACCCCGGCGATGATGGCGGCCTGGAAGGCCTCCTGCGGGTTCTCGCTGTCGCCTACGGTGTAGAAGCCGTCGGGGATGTGGCCGGGCTCGTAGGCCTTACCGTCGCGGGCGGCGAGCGCCGGTCGAAACTCGTTCTCGTCGCTGTCGGTGGTCTCGTGGAGGTCGAGGTGGAGGAGGAAGGGTCCCTTGACGTCGGCGACGAGGCGCATCAGCGCCGCCGACTCCTCGGCGGGCGAGTCGGCGACGAAGGAGCGGTTGGGGTCGATCGCCTGCGGGTTCCAGCGGTTGATCACCTCGTAGCCCCAGGGGCTGATGCAGGGGGCGACGAGGAGGTTGAGCCGCCCGGTGTAGGCCGCGGCCTCGGTGGCGAGGAAGGCGAGGGCACCCTGGACACCGCTCGTCTCATAGCCGTGGACGCCGCCGGTGATGAGGGCCCACGGCGCGCCTGGGACGGGCGTCGCGTTGCGGACCGCGAAGAGGGGAAAGCGCTCTGGATCGACGCTCAGGGCGCCGTACTGTCGGGCACAAAAGGCGGGCCCCAGGCGCTCGAGCTTGGCCAACACCTCCGCTCGGTAGCTGCGCTCGACCGTCCGGGACGCCAGCCACGCTGCCCGGTCGGCGGCGGTCCAGGGGTGGCCAGGGGTACCGATGGGGTAAAAGCGCTCGATCGTCATACGCAGGTGGAACACTTCTGCCAGATGCGCCGGCCGGTGCCAAGGCGCCGGGCTCGGTGGCTGTGGTGACGGCCCCCTGTGCTGGCACAGGGCGCCCCGTCGCCTCTCGGGCCCCTGCGTCGATCGTGGCCCCCAACGAGAAGCGCCGGCGATCGCACTGCGATCGCCGGCGCCTAGGAGCCCGCAGCTTACTGCGGGTTGATGACCTTGAAGCGGAGGCCGCCGGGGTACGCGTACGAGGTCGCGTTCGAGTAGCCGATGCTGACGATGCCGAAGGGCGCGTCGGAGGTCGCGAAGTGCGAGCCCTCGCCGATGTCCACGTCGGAGACCTCGAAGTTGCCGACGGTGTAGTAGCCGCCGACGACGTTGCCGTCGATCGAGACGTCCGAGCCGCCCGCAGCGCGGATGATCTGGGCGTAGTGGTCCGGGTAGTTGGTCCCCGTGACGAAGGCGTACGACGAGAGGAACTGCTCGGTCGGGACCATCTGGTACATCGACGGGTCGCCGGTGCCGGCGCCGTCGCTGGTGCCCGAGAGGTACTGGACCGCGAGGAAGGGCTTGTCGTTGCCCGTGTTGATCATGAAGCTGGTGTTGTTGGCGACCGTGATGTCCTGGTAGTCGCCGAGCTTCGCGAGGGTGAAGGGCGTCCCCGGCTGGGCCGGCGTGGTGGTGATCTGGACGTCGTCATCGCCGGCGAAGATCCGCCAGTAGTGCTTCTCGTTGTTGCGGTCGGGCGAGTGGGCGCCGACGTACTCCTTGCCCCAGTAGTCGAGGGGGAAGACCTGCTCCTCGATATGATCGCAGTAGGTGACGCTGGCCGGGACGTTGGCGCACTCGGTCGCGCCGACGACCCAGATCGGCTTGCCGTTGCCGGTGACGTAGGTCCCCGACATGTCCTGGTTTTGGTTGCTCACGCGGACCTGGAGGAGGTCGAAGCGGTTGAGCGTCACGGTGCCGGTCTGGCCGGCGGAGACGGCCGCGACGCCGGAGCCCGCGGCGGTGTCGACCTTGGGCGTCCAGTCGACCTTGGTCCCGTCCTCGAGGGCGATGACGTTCATGTAGCTGGGGTAGTTGCCGACCGACGCGCGGTAGGAGGCGACGACGTGGTTGGAGCGCATCGCGTGCTCGGGGAGGAGCATCGACGCGTCGTTGGTGAACTGCTGACCGACCGGGGAGTGCTGGTAGGCGATGATCGGGATGTCGCTCTGGACCCGGTAGGAGCCGCCCTGGCGCTTGATCGAGACCTTGTTCGGCGGCGCGTTGGTCATCGAGAACGAGTGGGTCGCGCCGGGCGCGACGGCGACCGGAGCACCGACGGCCTGCTCGGTGTTCGAGTTGGTCGGCGTGAAGTAGAACTGGACGTTGGCGGTCAGGCTCGTCGACGGGTTGCCGACGATCAGCGAGTCGGGGGTGCCGGCGTTGAAGTTGTCCATCCGGTTGCCGATGAAGGAGCAACCGATCGAGCTCGGGTCGTTCTTGATCAGCTCGCAGGCGGAGACGCACTCGCCGCCTGAACACGTCTCGCCAGCCTCACACGCGACGGGGTCGCCGAAGCTCTGGCCGTCCATCGCGCAGGTGACGACGGTGTTCTCGTCCTGGCAGGTCTTGGCGCCCGGCATGCAGAAATTCTCGATGCACTCGCCGTCCATGCAGCCCGCGTTCATCCCGCAGCTCTCGGCGTCCCAGCCGTCGCAGGTGCCGTTGCAGACCTCGATCGCGCCGGCGTCGAAGCACGCGCCGGAGGGGGTTCCGGAGGGATCGCACAGCTCGTCCCCCTCTTGGATGCCGTTGCCGCAGACCGGGTCGCCGGTGGTGGTCGGGTCGGTGGTGGTCGGGTCGGTGGTGGTCGGGTCGGTCGCCGTGACGCCTGTGCTCTCGCCGGTCGTCGTGGTCGTCGCGTCGGTGGTGCTGCTGCCGGTCGCGGTGTCCGAGTTTGAGCCGCTGGCGTCCGTGGTCGACGAGGTCGGGTCGGTCGGGTTGGTCGAGGCGGTCGTGTCGCTGGAGGCGGAGGCGGAGGTGCTGCCGGTCGCCGAGGTCGAGGAGGTCGCGGTGGTCGCGGAGTCGTCGCCCGAGCAGGCGGTGAGGGCGAGCGCCGCGGCGACCGAGAGGAGGGGATGGGAGATCGTCTTCATGTAGGTGTGCCTAAATTGTTCTCGGCAGAGGAATTTGGCACAGGGTATCCCGGTTCTCGCAGCGTGCGGCGCAGCATTTTGGTGTGCATACACCGCCGCTTCGCCTCGCTGCGGAGGCGAGCGCGGCGTGCAGAGGTCATCGCGAAGAGCGGGGGACGCGGAGAGGCGAGGGACAAAGGCCCGCGGAACGCCGTCAGGCGGGCTTGCGGGCGAGGATGAAGGCGGTCTGCTTCGCCGCGCCGACGTCGGGGGCGGTGAGGTCGACAAAGCCTGCGGCGCGCAGGCTAGCGTCGAGAGCGGCGATCTTGAGGATCTCGACCGCAGGTGCCTTGCCGAGCCAGCGCATGATCTTGATGATCACGCTGTCGGGCATGAGTGACTCGCCGAGGCAGGGGGTGGTCGAGATGAGGGAGCCCCCGGGGCGCAGCAGCTCGAAGATCCGATCGAGGAAGGCCGGAGGATCGTCGACGAGGTGGATGATGTTGAGGGCGCACACGCAGTCAAAGCTCGCGGCCTCGAAGGAGGTCAGAGTGTCGACATTCGCGCGGTGAAAGGGGAGCGGGGCCTCCGAGCTCGGCGCGAGCGCGAGGGAGCCTCCGCCGCAGGCGGGGTTCGGGCTCCGGCCTCCGAGCTCGGCGCGAGCGCGAGGGAGCCTCCGCCGCGGGCGGGGTTCGGGCTCAGGCCGTCGGCGACCGCTCGCGCTCGCCGACGGGGACCGGATCGGAGGCGGGGCCAGCACGGCTGGGCCCGCTGGGTGGCAGAGTCGCGCCGCCGAGGACGGCGCGGGAGATCCTAGGCCTGCGCCCGACTGACGCCGGGATCTGCGGGCGTGCGGCTCGTGGCGGGTGGGGTCGGGTTCTTCAGAGTGCGCACTTTCAGCCAGCGGCTGAGATCGCGGCTCGCGGCGCTCGCCACCCGGAGGAAGTCCCGCTCTGCGTCGATCGTCCTGACCAAGTACTCGTCGTTGAACTCTTCGATGAGCTCGAGGGTGTCGCGGAGGACCGAGGCCCCCTGGGAGCCCCGCTCGATCGCCGTGATCCCGTGATCTTCCAGGAATTCCTCGAGGAGGGCGAGCACTTCGGCGTACTTGCGCGCCGTTCGACGAGTGAGCCCATCGCTCTTGGCCTCCAGGAAGTCATCGAACATCTGGCTTATCGCGATTGCACTGAGGTCAGTCATGGTCCTACCCCTCGACTCGGCGGCACTGTCCGCCGTGGCATGTTTGTAAATCTACTGTCTCGGCTCGTGAGAGCCCTACTTTTGGTATGGGCCAAAGGTGTTGCGAAGGGGAGGGGAATTCGCCGCGGCCGCGCAGATTTTTTAGCGGCCAGCCCGGAGGTGGCAGACTCGAGGTCCTCGCAGCGAGGAGTGTCGCAGGGATGTCGCCACGCGGCGACAGCGGGCGCGACGGAAAGCGACGTCAAGCGGGGGGGGAGGGGGTCGTTGGCCTCTGCCCAAGGGCTCGGCGCTGGTAGTCGGGGCTCGGCCGGAGCTGGTAGTGTGCCGCCGGACTATGGCCGGCCTCCCAACGCCCCGCGAACCCGCCTATCAACGCGTCGAGCCGGGCAGCTTCGAAGCTCCGTACCACTTCTATCCGCGGGTGCTCAACGCCCAGCTCCACCCCCTGGTCCGCTTCTTCCTCAACCTCGACAACGATCGGGTCATCCGCCGCTACGTGCACCTCAACCCGCGGGTCAGCCCGGAGGCGCTGGCCAACCTGCTGCACTCGACCCCGCGCCACTTCCGTTGGGCGGGCTCGGACCTGCTCCACGCGACGACCGCCGGCGGCAATCGGCAGATGGTCGTCGTCGAGACCAATTCATGCCCCTCGGGCCAGAAGTCGATGCCGGCCCACGACGACCATGACGAGCAGGCCGGCTATCGAGCGAACCTCGTCAACGGCTTCCTGCCGATGCTCCGCGGACGTCAGCTGCCCCCGGGCGAGCTCGCGGTGATCTACGACAAGAACCTGATGGAGGCCTCCGGCTACGCGGCAGCGCTCGCCGACCTGATGGGCGAACATGTCCACCTTGTGGAGTTCCCCGACCTCGAGCGGGTGCCGGAGGAGAGCCGGCCCCAGGCGCGGGCCCGCTTCGACGCCGGCGTGTTGCAGATCCGAGCGGGAGAGGACACCTGGGTGCCGATCCGCTGCGCCTTCCGCTACGTGACGCAGCGACCGTGGAACCGGATCCCGGTGACGACCAAGACGGTGATCCTAAACCCCGTCGTCACCTGTCTCGCGGGCGGTCGGAACAAGCTGACGGCCGCGAAGGCCTACGACCTCTACAACGCCGAGATCTCGGACAGCGGCCTGGAGATTCGCACCCCGGAGACGATCTGGGACGTCTCCTTCAACGAGCTCCCGCTGTGGGTCAGGCGGCTCGGCGGCCATGCGGTGATCAAGGTGCCCTACTCCAACGCCGGGCAAGGGGTCTACACGATCACCTCGGAGTCGGAGTTCGAGGCGTTCCTCGAGAACACCCCGCGCGACTACGACCGCTTCATCGTCCAGAGCCTGATCGGCAATCATCACTGGTCCTCGGAGGGATCGCAGGGGCGGCTCTATCATGTGGGGACGATCCCGAACCGCAAGGGGCAGGCCTATGTCGCCGATCTGCGGATGATGGTGAGCGGAGGCCCGGACGGCTTCAGGCCGCTGGTGATCTACGCACGTCGCGCGCGGATGCCCCTCGTCGACGTCTTGCCGCCGGGGGCCCCGAGCTGGGACATCCTCGGGACCAACCTCTCTGTGCGGGAGCCCGACGGCTCGTGGGGCTCCGATCACTCGCGCCTGCTGCTCATGGACCGCAAGGACTTCAACAGCCTCGGGCTCGGGATCGACGACCTGATCGAGGCCTATATCCAGACGGTGATGGCGACGACCGCGATCGACCGAATGGCGATGAACCTGCTCTCCTCCAAGGGAAAGCTGAAGTCGAAGCTCTTCCGCTCGCTCAACGACGACGACGCGTTGATCGATGAGATCTATCGCTGAACGGACGCGGCGATGCTCATAGGCGAGGCTTCACCTCGGCGGTGACCTCCGTCGTCGTCGAGGGGTCCGGCAGCGAGCGGACACCTGGACGTGACGGGGCCGGCCGGGCAGGTCAGGGACCTTCGGGAGCAGGTGCAGAGATCTTGCCGCGGCCGCGCGCCTCGACCATCATGGGCCGATGTATGACCCCGGAATCATCGTCGAGAGTATCGACATCTCCCAGCTCCGGCAGGGCGCCGTACATCGGCTGCGGCTGCACCTGACGGAGGACGGCGCGGGGTTTCCGATCATGGTGCCGATCCTGGTCGCGCGGGGGCGTCGGGAGGGGCCGACGCTGGGGATCATCGCCGGCGTCCACGGGGATGAGATCAACGGCCTCCCGGTGATCCACAAGCTCTTCGAGAGCATCGAGCCGCGGAGCCTCGCGGGGACGGTGATCGCGGCGCCTGTGGTCAACATGCCGGGCTTTGACCGGCAGCAGCGGCGCTTTATCGAGGACGTCGACCTCAACCAAATCATGCCGGGGAAAGACGGCGGCAGCGCGTCCGATGTCTACGCTCATCGGCTGATCGATCGCTTGGTGCGGCACTTTGACTATATGATCGATCTGCACACGGCGAGCCGCGGGCGCGTCAACACCCTCTATGCGCGGGCGGATCTCGAGGATCCGATGAGCGCCCAGATGGCGCATCGACTGCGCCCGCAGATCATCCTCCACTCCCCGGCCCGCGACAAGAGCGTGCGCGGGGAGGCGAGCGATCTGGGTATTCCCTCGGTGACCCTCGAGGTCGGCAATCCCCAGCAGTTCCAGGCCGAGTATATTCGCAGCTCAGTCCGCGGGGTTCGTGCGGTGATGGGACTGCTCAACATCACGAAGGCTCGCAACGCGGTCGAGAACAAGGAGCCTATCCTCTGTCGTCGGTCATTTTGGACCTACACCGATCACGGAGGCCTGCTCCGGGTCGCGCCGCGCCTGTGCGAGCGGGTCGAGAAGGGCGAGCTGCTGGCGACGCTGACCAACGTCTTCGGCGATGTGCTCCGCGAGTACAAGTCCCCCGTCGACGGCGTGATCATCGGCAAGGCGATCAACCCTGTGGGGCACACCGGCGCCCGGATCGCTCATATCGGCGTCGAGTGAGCCGGGGACCGCGGCGATCAAGCTCAGCCTGCCCGCGGCCGCTGCGCGACTGCTAGCCGCCGAGCATCGCCGCGCGCTCCTCGGCGAGCTCCCACATCCGGATGTACGCCTCGGCCGAGCGGAAGAGGGGCTCGATGTCCGCCTCGTCGACGGCGTCGCGGCGGGCGTCCTCGATGAGCTCGGGGAGGAGGCCGATGTGGGAGAGGCCCTCGCTGTTGAAGTCGAGCTCGCGGTCGCCGACGGCGGGCTGGGTGAACTCGACGTCGCCGGCGAAGGAGGTGAAGGGGTAGGTGATCGGATCGCTCTGCGGGGTCGGGCAGACGCCGTCGCCGAAGCGCGGCCCGCGGGCGCCGGCGAAGCCGTTGAGGTCGAAGCCGAAGCCCTCCGCCGGGTAGCCGCCGTTGTCCTTGATCAGCTGGATCCGGTCCTTGAAGCCCTCGACGGTGCTGCCCGGGGCGTCGCCGCGGCAGCGGCCGAAGCCGGTCTTGGAGACCCCGCCGAGCTGGTAGATGAGGCCGTCGTAGGTCCGTCCATGGCTCGCGGAGGCGGGGTACTGGGCCTCCTGGAGCAGCTCGTAGGCGCGGACGTAGGCCCACTGCGGGAAGTGGTCGACCTCGAGGATCATGCCGCGCGCCATCATCCCGGCGATGAGCGACTCGCCGAGGGGGGTCATCGCCGCGTTCTGACAGTAGGGGCCCTCTAGCGGCGGCTGGGTGATCTCGTCGAGGTACTGGGCGACGGTCGTCAGCGGCGCCTTGGAGAAGTTGCTGTTGTCGACCGCCGGCGGCGAGTCGTAGACGTCGCGCGGCATGTTGAGGCCGCCGAAGTTGACGTCGCCGCTGTCAAAGCCGCCGACCTGCGGATCGGGGCACTCGAGGGTGAAGTTCGACCAGTGGCCGCTGTTGGCGAAGTTGCCGAGCTCGATAAAGGCGCGGTCACCATCGCCGGGCGAGAACTTGTTGTCGTACTTGTGGACCGGGAAGAGCGCGCGAATGCCGAGCTCGTAGTAATGGTCGAGCTGATCCTCGATGTAGTCCTCGTCGCAGGTGGGATCGCCGGCTCCTGGGGTCAGCTTGCAGTTGAAGAGGTTGGCGGTCTCGATCCCGAGGATGACCGCCATCTTGCCCGCGCCTATCTGCTCGCGGGCCTGGGCGGGGGTGTGGACGATCCTGAACCAGCCGAGCCCAGGGCCGCCGGACTGGGCGTCGATGTAGCGCTCCATCGCGTAGGTCTCGTCGATGATCCGGTCGACCGCGGTCATGTCGTCGCAGCTGTAGCGGCTCTCTTGGATCCCCTCGCCGACCATGAAGTCGCAGATGATCGCGTTGGTCGTCGCGTGCTGGACGACGAGGCGGAGGCCGGAGAGGTAGGCCCGCTGCAGCCACCTGTAGTACTGGGTCTGATGGGTCGAGCGGCGGGGGCCGTCGGGCCAGTCGGTGAAGGTGGGGTAGCCCTCGGTCGCGTGGTTGTCCTCGGCGAGCTCGCCGGCGATGAGGTCGGGGAGGAGGCTCTGGAGGTCGGCCGAGTCCGCGCCGCTGGCGTCGAAGATCGCGCCGAAGAAGTCCTTGCGGCCCATCTCGCCGTGGGAGATCGAGCAGTCGGGGAGGGCGTGCTCGACCCCGAGGCGGTGGTAGGCGCCGCCGTGGAAGAGGCCGCCGCCGCCGAAGGCGTAGTTGGAGTGGATGTGCGAGTGGGTGTCGACGATGCCGTAGAGGTCTCCATCGTCGAACTTGGTCCGGGTGATCTCGCCCTTCGCGTCGAGGGTCAGCTCGGGGTGCTCCTTGCAGCCTGTCGCCTCCTCGAGGGTCACCGGCAGGCCCTCGGCGACGACCGCGTCGGCGCCGAGGATGAGGTCGGTCCGGCGGTTGCGGAGCTGGTAGCGGCTGGGGTCGACCGCGGAGTTCTCGAGGATCCACTCGGCGCCTGAGATGTAGGCGTCGTCGATCAGCGTGACGTCGGAGTCGAGCTCGGTCCGCCGCAGGAGCGGGCCGTCGTCGGCGACGAGGTAGCCGCCGTCCTGATCGTAGAGGAGGTAGGTGCCGAGGTCGGCGGCCTTCATGAAGAAGCGAGCGCCGGCCGCTCCGGCCGTGAAGGCGTAGGTGGTCGCGCCGGCGTTGGCGGCGAGGTAGGCGTCGTCGCTGCGCAGCGAGTAGCAGCCGTTCGCCTGGCCGTAGGGGTCGAGCGTCGGCGCCTCGCCGGTGCTGCCGGTCTCGGTCTCGCCCGCGCTGGTGTCCGTGCCGTCGGTGGTCGTGGCTGTGGTCGTCGCGCTGCTCTGGGTGTCGCCGTCGGGCGACGACGGGCAGCCGAGGAGGAGCGCGAGGGAGAGCGGGGTCAGGGGAGAGAGACGCACGGCGAGCCAGTGTACCCTGTCACGCGCGCGAGAGCGCCTTTCAGGCGAAGCCGGGCCCTGGCCGGCGAGCCCGCGTCGACGCCCGACGCTGTGGCAGGGGCGCCGGTGCGCAGAGGCGGAGGTCGCAGGCCTCTCGCGGAGGAGCGCGGACAGGACATCAGCTTGAATCCACGGCGGCGGACCAAAACTTTGTGATCGAGGCCCGACCAGATCCGGCGAGCGCCGGAGAAGTCTGCGGGTATGACGACCTTGACCTTATTCGTTGCTCATACCATCCGTCTCCGGAGCGCGCCTCTGCTCGCGCTCGCGCTCGCCTCGGCCGCGTGCACCCTCGAGATCACCGACTTCAATGAGTCGGCCTCGGACGCCACGAGCGACACCACGACGGAGGGATCCTCGGACAATAGCAGCAGCGCGGGCGGTGACTCGACGGGCGATGACTCGACGGGCGATGACTCGACGGGATCGACGACCGGCGAGGCGTTCCCAGCCTGTGCGGCCTACACCGACGACCCCAAGAACGTGGACGGAGAGGCCTGCGCCGAGGAGCTCGGCTGCGGATCCTTCGACAGCGAGGAGACCTGCGTCGGCGGCTACTACTACAACGAGGCGAACTTCAACGCCGTTGGCTGTGTTTGGGGCGACGTCTTCACCGGGACCTACGACTCGATGGCGGAGATGTGCAATGGCGAGGTGACGGGAGTCTGTGTCGCGGCGTCGTTCCTCGGCGACGGCGGCCCGCCCTGTTCTGGTTACCACCGCGCGATCGAGGGCGGCGTTGAGGTCGTCAATCTAGAGTGTTCGACGCCGATCGCCGGCGGCTTCGAGGGCTGCTATGTCGACGTCGACGACCCGGAGATCCCGGCCTGTAGCTGCCTTCCGCCTTGGCCGTAGGGATCGGGCGGAGCCTGGGGCGAGCACGCCCGCGGACCGACGGCGCTCTACTGCGGGATCCCGCAGATCCCGACGGTCTCGTACTCCGGAAATGGTGCATCTTCAAACCAGGGGATGCACTCTTGGGTCGCGCCGGGGCACATGAGCGGCTCGCTCGTGTCGCAGAAGGGGGTGCAGCAAAGAGCGCCTCGGTGCCGATCACGCAGCTCCGCGGTGTCAGAGTCTACGCAGTCCCAGCCGAGGCCGCACGCTCGCCGTTCGCGTGGAGACCGGAGCTAGGGGGCCGTGGCAGAAGTCCCGCGCGCTCTCGTCACGCTCACGGGGCGGTGCTGGATAGCCTGGTGCAGCGACCCTCGTCGATGATGTCGTGCCAGAGGATCGGCGGATCGGTGTTGCGACCAAGCCTGGCCGGTCCAAGATTCAAAGGGCGCAGGGCGATCAAGGCATCGTCGGAGGCCCGCAGGAGCTCCTGGACATCGAAGGAGCGGAACGCCTCCCAGAGCCGCTCGTCTTGCCCCGGCACGCGCGAGGGGAGCTGGTCCAAGACGACGCGATCGCCCTCGACCACGCCGGTGTGACGCTCGCGTGCGGACCAGGTCGCGGGCCTCCCCCCGCCCCAGACCCGGAGGGACCGACGTACCTGGATGGTGAGGGGCCCGCTCCGCTCCGCCGTGAGCGGCGGGTCGAAGCGGAGCTCAACCCGGCTCTCATAGCCGTGCTTCGCCGCTGGAGCGCTCTCCTCGAAGTAGACCTCGCCGCGCCAGGCCCCGTCGGGGTCGCGTCCCAGCACCCGCACCTGCATGGTCGGCGTCGGTCTCCGCTTCGGCTCGACGCTGATCCATACTCGTTCTCGGCTCACCCGCGTCGCCGAGGCGCTGCGGATCCGCAGCTCGCGGACACCGGAAGGATCGACGCTCCAGGTGCCGACCGCGTCCTCCCGCTCCTCGGGGCGGGGCAGGAGAACGCTATGGGCCCCTGACGGCCGAGTGCGGACGATGCGGACCGCGAGGACCGTCCCGTCGTCGAGGTAGTCGTGGCGCTCCGCGACCTGCCGGAAGATCCGAGACTTGTACCTCGACGACCCGAAGCTCCCGCTCCAGGGGCCGACGAGGCTGGCGGGCGTCGCCCAGCCGACGGCTGGACAGGGGACATCGGCGGGGTCGGTGAACGGGAGGCTCGGAGCGCCCTCAAGCACAGGTTCTGGCGCGTCGGCGCTCGTCGGCATCGACACCGATGGGGTGAGCGGTGGCGACGCAGCGGCGACTTCGAGCATCGCCGGCCGACCCGCGCAGGACACGGCAAGGAGCGCGAGCGCGAGCTGGAGACGCACGCGACGTCAACGCCCGGGGAGGGGCGCGTCATTCCCTCGCCGGCGCGCCCGAGCTCGTCGGCCCTTCAGAGCTTGCTGCGGCTGCGGGGGCGGCACCCGTGGGCCCGCCTCTACGCGGTGTCAGATGTCCGGGAGGACTCCTACCTCCGGGTCCACGGCTCGACACCAACGGTCGCCTGCGAGCTCTGGGGCCGCGACGATCTCCCCGAGCTGCCTGGCCACGCTGCGCGGAGCTGAGGTGCGCCCCGGCTGAGCTCTCGCCGGCTCACGCGTGCGCGAGCGGCAGGCGGAGGGTGAAGGTCGAGCCGACGCCGAGCTCGCTGCGGACGGTGAGCGTGCCGCCCATCTGCTCGGCGAGGCCGCGACAGATCGTCAGGCCGAGGCCGACTCCGCCGTAGCGTCGGGTCGAGGTCTCGTCGACCTGGACGAAGGGCTCGAAGATGCTCGCGAGCTGGTCTTCGGCCAGGCCGATCCCGGTGTCGATCACGGCGAACTCGACGTCATCCTCGCGCCGTCGGCTGCGGAGCGTGATGGTGCCGTGGTCGGTGAACTTGCTCGCGTTGCTCAGCAGGTTGACCAGGATCTGGCGCAGGCGGATCGGGTCGCCGACGAAGACCCCGAGATCGTCGCCGTCATCGCGGATCAGGGTGTTGCCCCCGCTGTGGAGCTCGCTGCGGAGGAGCTCACAGGTCCCGTCGAGCAGCTCTTCCAGGACGATCGGCGCGCGCTCCAGATCGTGCTCGCCGGACTCGACCTTGGTCAGGTCGAGGATCTCGCTGACGAGGGCGAGGAGGTGAGCGCCGGCCTGGCGGATCCTGCCGACGTCGTCGGAGATCTGGCCGAACCCCGCGTCCTGTGCGTCCTCGGCGATGAGCTCGGCGTAGCCGAGGATCGCGTTGAGCGGGGTCCGCAGCTCATGGCTCATGTTGGCGAGGAAGCGACTCTTGGCCAAGCTCGCGCTCTCCGCGGCGTCGCGCGCGGCGTCGATCCTGCGGAAGAAGTGAGCGTGGTCGAGGGCGACCGCCGCCTGGACGGCGAGCACCTGGAGGATGTCGAGCCGCTCTTCGGTGAAGACGCCGGTCGCGAGGTTGTTCTCGAGGTAGACGACGCCGATGCCTCGGCCGCGGGCGACGAGCGGGAGGGCCAGCGCCGAGCGCAGCTTGAGCCGCTGTACGTACGAGTCGGCGGCGTTGATCGGGTCGCTCGCGGCGTCCTCAAACACCTCGGCGCAGCCCCGCCGATGGGCGCGCAGGACCAGCGCGTGAGGGATCGAGGCGACGGTCTCGACCGGCGCGCGGCCGTGGCCGATGATCCGGTCCCCTCGCGCCGAGTACTCGGTCACCGCGACCACGGCCCCCTCCTCGACCAGGAGGAGAACCCCGCGCTCGGCCCCGGCGTTCTCGACGACGAGCCGGAGCATCCGCTCTGAGAGCACGTCGAGATCGATCTCAGCCGCGAAGACCTGCGCCGCCTTGATGATGCTCGCGAGATCGACGACGTGGCCGGAGGCTGAGGCGGAGCTGCCCCCGGAGCTGGAGGTCGCCGATGACGAGGAGGGCTCCGCCGTCAGGGTGATCGAGACGTCTGCCATCGTCGCCGGCATCGCCGTAGGCGCCCGCCTGTCGAGCCCGGGGAACTCGCTGTCGAGGCGGACGACCTTCTCCTTCGCCCGCCAACGGCCGTAGGCGCGGCGAGCCCGGCGGAGGTAGGCCTTGGCGCTGTCGTGGAGGCCTCGGCTGAGGTAGTAGCGACCGGCTCGCTCGGCGACGAGCGCTTCGTGGAGGGTGTTGTGCTCCCTCGACGCGGAGGCGAGGGCGCGCTCAAAGGCCTCCGGGGTGTCGGGCTTGCCGCGCAGCCGGTGTAGCTCCGCGGTCACGAGCTCGAAGAGCACGCCGAAGTTGGCGGGGTTGTTCGCCGCGGCCCGCCTCACCTCGCGGAGCGTCCGCTCGAGCTGGCGGATCGTCCACCTCGTACCGTCTGTCTCTGGGGACATCGCGAGGGTCAGGGCGCGGAGGAGGCGATAGTCGATGTACGAGTTAAAGAAGCGGAAGATCTCCTTGACCCCTGGATCCGCGCGACGGAGCACCTCGCGCGCCTCGTCGTGCTGACAGAGGATGACGTGGTAGAGCAATCGCCTGTGGAGATAGGCGTAGAAGGTGCTCGGGGCGATCGATGGGTCGTCGCGGGCGTCGAGCGTCGCCTCGTCGAGGTCGGGGTTGGAGAAGCGCGGCCCCTCAGCCGAGCCGAGGAGCGCGCGGGCGAAGCCGAGGTCGACGCGGATGATCCACTCGCTCGATCCGATCTTGGCCGCCTTCGCGAGCGCGAGCGCGGCCTCGGCCTCGACCCGGACCCGGTCGAGATCCAGGCCGGCGAAGACCCCCTGCGACGTCGCGGCCATCGCCGCGAGCCCAGCGGCGGCGAGGGCTCCAGACTCCACGCCGATCCGCGTCCCTTCGTGGAGGCTGGCGATGCAGACGCGGTAGGGGTGGGACATGCACTGGACGAGCCCCGCGTAGAGGAAGCGGACCATGGGCTCGGCGCTGCGGTCCGGGAAGCGCCGGAGGAGCTCGAGCGCGGCGCTGCCGTAGGCGTCCATCAACGCTGTGTCCCCCGAGGGGGAGCCGGCCGCGATCCCGTAGAGGATGAACGCAGGGGCGACGGAGGCGTGGAGCCCTCGACGCAGGGTGAGCGTGATCATCTTCGCGGCGATCTGGATCAGGAGCCGAGGATCGCTCTGAAAGCCGCTCCCTGACGCGAGCGCGTAGGCCTCCATGAGGAGCTGATCGCGACGCTCCCGGAGCGGCGGGAGATCGAGGAGCTCGATCGGGGTCCGGCGTCCGATCGCGCGCTTCGCCCGGATCATCCCGAGGACCAGGGAGGGGGTGCTCGGACGGCGGGGGAGATGACCGCCGAGGAGACGCGCGGCCTCAGCCGCGATGTCGACGACCTCGTCGAGCTTGTTCTCAGCGAGCAGGATCCCGCCTCGCGTCAGGAGGATCTCGGCTCGGTCCTCGTCGCAGCGGGCGTTGCGGAGGAGCAACTCGGTGGTCTCTTCGGCCACCTTGAGGTCGCCGAGGGCGAGCGCGCACTCGTTCTCCAGGGCGAGGAGCGGAAAGCGGAGCTCGTAGTCGTCGCTCCACTCCGCCTCGCCGAGGAGGCCTGCGCCGGCGCGGCAGAAGGAGATCGTCGACCTGAAGGCGGCGCCTGCCCGGGCCCGCCTCGCGGCGGCCAAGCACAGCCGAGCGCCGCGCCTGCGCTCCTCGCTCTCCGAGATCAGAGACCCGGCGGCGATGATCTGCTCTGCGGTCTTGAAGACGAGGTCATCGCTCGCGATGGCCGCCTCGGCGTCGGCCCATGCCCGACGCCCGAGCGCGAGGTGGATCGCCGCGCGCTGGGACGGCTCTAGCGTCGCCGCGATCGCCTCTCGGATCCGCTCGTGCGGGAAGACGAAGCCGCCGGGGACGGCGGATACGAGCCCGGTCACGCAAGCCATGCCGAGCACGTCGAGCGCCCGGCCATCGCCGTCGCCGCCGCCGTCGTCGCCGTCGCCGAGGGCACCAACGTCCGAGGACGCTCGCTCGGGCCCGAGCTCGGCGACGGTGAAGCTCATCCCCAGGCAGGCGCCGCGCTGAAGCAGGGCGAGCGCGCCCGGATCGAGGGTGCGCGCTCGGCCGAGGAGCAGATCGACGACGTTGGCGGTGACGGAGAGCTCGCTCGCGGTCTTGAGATCGTAGGTCCACGCCCCAAGCCCCGCGTCAAAGCGGATCGCCCCGGCGGCGTGGAGCTCGGTCAGGAACTCGGCGGCGAAGAACCCGCTGCCGCCGCTCTTGTCGACGATGACCGCGGCGAGGTCCTGCACCCGCGCCTCGGGGAGGGCGAGAGTGTCGGCGATCATCGCCGAGATGGCGGCGACGTCGAGCGGACGGAGCTCGATCGAGCTCACCCGAGCCCGATCCGAGAGGCGGAGCAGCGCCGCCTCGATCGCCGCTGAGGGCGTCGTATCGTCGGCTCCGACGGTGCTCCCCAGGGCGTCGTCGTCGTAGGCGAAGATGCAGAAGAGCCCGTCCGATGCTGTCTCACCGACCAGGTCGATGAGGAGCCGGAGCGACGCCTGATCGATCCATTGCACGTCATCCAAGAAGAGGACGAGCGGCGTTCGAGGCCCGGCGAGCCCGCGGACGAGGATGTGGAGGGCGCGGTGGAGACGGTTGCGCGTGGCGTCGACGGAGAGCTTCTCCTCACCGGGCGTGGCGTCGACGCTGCCGAGGAGCTCGGTCAAGGCCGGCAGGCGCGGGGTGAGGGCTGAGGCGAGCCCGCCGAGCGCCTTGAGGAGGCCCCAGCGGGCGCGAGCGCGGACATCATCGCCAGCCAGGAGGAGCTCCTCCAGGGGCTTGGAGAGCGCGTCGAAGAGCGCAGAGTAGGGGACGTGGAGGCGCCCTGGATCATAGGCGCCGTCGGCGAAGCGTGCTCCCTCGCCGAGGTGTTGCCGGCGGAGCGCCCGAAAGAGGGCTGACTTGCCGCTCCCGCTCGTCCCGCGCAGGACCACGAGCTCGGGGGAGCCGCTGCTGGCCCGCGTGTACGCCCCGCTGAGGGTCTCGAGCGCCTCCTCGCGACCGTAGAGATGGTCGGGGATCCGGAAGAGGAGCGGCGGATCGTAGGCGCCGAGAACGACCGAGGAACTCTCCCCGCGGAGCACAGCGCTGTGGATCGCCGCGAGGTCGTGGGCCAGGCCGAACGCGCTGCGGTAGCGATCGTCGGGCGCCTTCGCGAGGAGCCTCAGGAGCGCCTGCGAGAGCGCCGACGGGAGCTCTGGGGCGAGCGTGTCGGGGGGCGTCGGCAACATCGCGAGATGGGCGTGGATAAGCTGCGCCGGATCATCGGCGGTGAAGGGGAGCTGTCCGGTGAAGAGCTGATAGAGCGTCACGCCGAGGGAGTAGAGGTCGGCGCGATGATCCACCGGAGTGCGCAGGCGACCGGTCTGCTCCGGGGCGATGTACGAGAGCGTGCCGTGGAGCGAGGCGGGGGAGTCGTCGTCTTCGCCTCCGGCGTCCGCTCGGAGATCGTGGGCGCCGTGCGAGGCGATGCCAAAGTCGATCAGCGAGACCGCCCTGTCGGCGCCCACCAGGATGTTCCGCGGCTTGACGTCGCGGTGCACGATCCCTGCGACGTGGACGCGGCCGAGGATCTCGGCGACCTGAACGGCGAGGCCGAGGCGCTCCGTGAGGCTCAGGCTCGCCTCGTCGAGGTAGGATGCCAGGTTTGTCCCGCCGGTGTCTCGAAGGTCAAGGCAGAGGTCGCCCTCCTCCTCTCGCAGATCGAGCGCGTCGACCACCCCCGGCAGTGCGGCGAGCTCTCGCAGGATCGCGAACTCCCGGCGGAGGCGCACGGCCGCAGCGTCGGTGCGTCGCTCGGCGTCGAGCACCTTGGTGACCAAGGGCGTCCCGTCCAGGCGCGTCCACCGGTAGAGCGAGTGGACGTGTCCCCTGTGGAGAAGCGCCCCTTGATGCTCATCGCGTCCCATGGCTGCGGAATCCGGCCCGATGATAGCCGGAATGGGGCGCCCGTGGCCCGCAGCGGGCCCTCCGATCCGTGCCGCTCGGGGGCGAACGGAGCGGCGCAGAACGGTCGCGTTGCCCGCTTGAGCAGACTCCTTGGACGAGTCGCGCCCCTGCACGCGCGCGAAGACGGTCCACCACCCCGGCAGCCCGCCTGCGGACGAAGATCACACCGCACAGCGAGAGCCTCCGACCTCTCTCCCGCGTCGGATGAGGGGGGTCATCCGTCGAGGTCGGCGTCGTCGATGCGATAGCGCGCGGCATCACCCAGCGTTGCAGGGCGCCCGCGATGGCTGATGTACGCTGGCTGACCGTGATTGGTGGACACAAGGAGCGAGCCGTGAGCGTGACGGAGAGCGAGCGTCGTAGAGTCCGAGTACACACCCGTGAGCTGCACCTCGGAGCCGATCGGAGGACCGATCGCTTAGTCGCCCGCGAGACCCCCGGGAACGTCGGCGTCGCCCTCTCTGGCGGGGGGAGCCGCGCCTGCGTCGCGGGGCTGGGGCAGCTCCGGGCGCTCCGCGAGCTCGGCCTCCTGGAGAAGATCCGGGCGATCTCCGGGGTCTCGGGCGGGACCTGGCTCAGCGCGGCCTGGACGTTCTTGCCGGACGATCGCGACGACGAGGGCTTCTTCGGCCGGGTCCTCGCCCCGGAGGCGCTGGTCCGTCGCGCTGGCCCTGGTCAGGACAAGACATGCTCGATCGACCATGTCGATGAGGCCTGCTTCGCGCGGGCGATCTGTGACGGCAGCTTCAACGGGCCCGGCCTCTTGGCGAGCGGCCACCGGGCGAAGCTCCGCGGCGTCGAGCTCCAGGACGTCTGGGCCCACGCTGTCGGCGAGATCCTCTTCGCCCCGGTCGACCTCTACCATGTCGACGAGGAGGGCCTGCCCACGGCCTTCTTCGCCGCGGACGGGGAGGCGGCCGCCGAGGCCCAAGGGCGGAACCCAGCGCTCGCGCCGATGCGGGCGCTGACCGTCCATACGCGCGCAGGCGACACGCCTCGCCCCTTCGCGATCTTCAACACGGCCTTCGTCTGCAGCGACCTCACCGGGAGCGCTGCGTCGGTCCCGGTCCAGGGGACGCCCTACTTTGTCGGCACGCCGAGCACCCCGCCCGCGGTCGACAGCCGCGGCGAGGCGATCGGTGGCGGCGCGGTGCTCCCCTACGCCTACGGCGGCCGGCTCATCCGCGCCGAGGCTGGCGCACCTCGCCCCGTCGAGCTCGAGCTCGATCGGATCTACGCCCTCCACGACCTCGTCGGCTGTAGCAGCGCCTTCTTCGCGGACAAGGCGGTCGCCGGCGAGCCGACCCACGCGCTGGTCCCCCAGTACCCGCGCTACCGCCCGGGAGTCGCCGCGCCGGCGGGGGGCGCCGACTACTTCCTCGACGGCGGCGCCCTCGAGAACACCGGCGTCGCGGCCCTCCTCGCCTGGTCGGACATCGATCGCGTGATCGCCTTCGTCAACGCCCCCGCGGCGCTCGACGTCGCCGCCGACGGCGTCGCGATCGTCGAGCGCCAGGTCCCGCCGCTCTTCGGCTATCGCCCCTTCGTACGGGGGCTCGGCTACCGCCCCTACGCGGGCGTCGACGCGCCGACGATCGCCTCAGGGACGGCGTTTGAGAGGGGCTTGATGGCGCGCCTCCCCGAGAAGCGCGACGCCGTCGCGGAGGGCTTTCGCAACAACGCGGTCTTCGCCGCCGAGGCCTTCCCGGAGCTCCTGGGCGGGCTCTTGCGGCGGGCGAGCGCCAGCGGTGAGACGCCCGGGGTCGGGCCCTCGGCCTTCCTCCAGCGCGGCGTTCCGGTGATCGACAACCCGTGGCACGGGGTCACGGGCGGGCGCCGGGTGGACGTGCTCTGGGTGCTCCTCTCGCCGGCGTCGCAGTGGCTGGATCGCCTCCGCCGCGAGGTCGCCCGCGCGCGTCCCTCGTCGTGGCCGAACTATCCGACGGCTTGGACCCACCTCGATCCGGAGAGCGTGAACCTCCTGTCGCACTTCACCTCGTGGGTGGTCGGCGAGCTACGGGAGGAGCTCGATGAGCTCTTCGCGGGCTAGCGACCGTCAGCGGTTGTTTGAGCGCAGCACACGGACGCCCCCAGGCCGGGAGGCGAGGGCGATAATCTGCTGATCCGAGGGGCGAAATCCGATCGCGTAGAGGCTGGTGTTGTTCATGTCATCGACCGGCATCGACCAGACCTGCTCACCGTCGGTGTCGCGCTTGGTCAGCAGATCCTCACCGTTGTCGACGTCATGGGTCACGACGAAGTCCGTCGGGTCCACCCCGAGGGCCTGGAAGTAGCCGGCGAAGGGGACGGTGGTCTGGAGCGATCCGTCAGCGCCCAGCTTGACCAGCTGCCCGCCATCACCGGCGAAGATGTCCGCGTCGTTGTTGGCGATCCAGAGGGCGCCCTGGCTGTCCTTGGCCAAGCGCAGGACGCTGGCTTCGGGCAAGACCGTGCTCCACTCGAGCGAGTCGTCGGATCCGTAGGAGGCGACGTAGGCGACGTCTTCATCCTCGCCGCCGACGGCCCATCCGCCCGAGTCGAGGCCGATGAGGCTCGCGCGGCTGCCCACGGGATCGATCGCAAAGGGAGCGCCGAGGGGGACGCCGAGATCCGTGTAGCGGGCCGCGAGGGGGTCACCGACGCCCATCACGGTGATAAGCTGGTCACCGGCCGCGGCGACGTGCTGAGTCGACTCGACCGTCGTCTGCCATAGACGCTCACCCGCAGGCGAGATCCCGAAGAGCCGCGGATCGGAGCCCGGCGTAAGCGCGACGATCGTGCCATCCGCGCTTTGCGTGGCTGAGAGCACCGAGCTCTTGGTCCCGTCGATCACCTCGACCCAATCGGTCTCCCCGTCAAAGTTCAGGGCCGCGACAAACCCCGCTACGCGCACATCATTCTGGCGCAGGGTTCCGGCGAGCACGATCTGCTCCTCGTCGACGAGCAGGACCTCGGGCTCCGCAGCGTCATAACCGTCGATCGCGAAGACGATCTCCCACTGCTTCTCGCCGGTGATCCGGCAGTCTGTGTTGCAGCCGTTGAGGTCGATCTCGTCGCCGTCGTCGCATCGCTCGTCAGCGTTGACCGTACCGTCGCCGCACAGGGGCTCCGGCTCGGCCTCGGTCTCGCTCTCGCCCGTGTCGGTCGTGGTCGTGGTCGTGCTCGCGCTCGCGCTCGAGCCGGTCGTGGTCGTGCTGTCGGTCTCGCTCTCGCCCGAGTCGGTCGCGCTCTCGGCGGGGGGGTCACCGTTGCATCCAGAGGACGACCAGATAACGCCGTTTAGGAGCAAGACGAGGTGAGCTACGCGCGTGGAGCCAAACATTGCCCTCGGACGGATCGAGAGCCCATAGATTCACTGATTCGAGCGGTTCGCTGCGAATATACGGACGACCCGAAGCCCGCGATGACAGCGATGGAGACCTCCGACGCGGCGCTTTCGCTCGGCGAGCGGACACGGGAGCTGGGACATGCGTCGAGGTGGACGTCGAGGCCGAGCTCAGCGCGGAGTCGCTGGACGACCGGGACGCCCCCGCCGTGGAGCGCCGCGACGGGGGCGAGTCCCGGAGCTTTCATCACAGCCTCCTCCGGTCTCGCGGCGAGAGCCGCTCAGCTCAGGTGCCGCTGCTGCCGTGGGGGGGTCGCCTTCGCGCTGCGCCGGCGCTTCGGCGCGGCGAAGAGCTCGGGGGCGGGGCGTCCGTTCGCCGTGAAGTCGGCGGCGATCGTCGCGGCGACCTGCTCCTTCGGCAGGCCGAGCCCCTGGATGAGGTAACGCGCGAGGTAGTCGGCGCGCTTGTGCAGCGCGATCGAGTGGACCCGGCCGGCCTCGGCGAAGAGCCAGTCGGCGAAGGCGAGCGTCCGCTCGAAGGGGGAGCCGTCGGCCCAGAGCAGGCGCATGCTCTGGGTGAACTCGCCGCGGTTCCAGAAGGTGTCCCAGAGCAGGGAGAGGCGCCTCAGCCGTTGCATGGTCGCGAAGTCGACGGCGTCGCTGCGCAGGAGGGAGTAGGGCGGTCGGGGGTCGTAGACCATGCCAAAGTCCTCGCTGTGCCGGGCGATCGGGGCGCCGCGCAGGCGCTTGAGGAGTCCGAGCTGGATCTCCTGGACCCCAGCGGCGATCAGGCGATCAAGGCCCGCGCCGAAGCTCCCTGCGGACTCGCCCGGCAGGCCGGCGATGAGATCGGTGTGCATGTGGACGCCGGTCTCCGTCCGCAGGAAGCGGAGGTTGTCGAAGGTCTTGCCGAGATCCTGGCGTCGCTTGATCCGCTCGCCGACCGCGTCGTCGAGGGTCTGGATCCCGATCTCGAACTGGAGGCTGCCGGCCGGGAAGCGGGCGATGAGCGCGCGCAGGCCGGCGGGGAGGCGGTCGGGGACCATCTCAAAGTGGACGAAGAGGTCGGCGCCGCGGCCGATATGATCGAGGAAGAACTCGAGGATCGCCGCGCTGCGGGCGAGGTCGAGGTTGAAGGTCCGGTCGACGAACTTGAAGCGCCTCGCGCCGCGGTCGATGAGCCGCTCGAACGCGGCGATGAGCTTCGGCAGGGGGAAGGCGCGGACCCTCTTGTCGAGCGAGGAGAGGCAGAACTCGCAGCGGTAGGGGCAGCCGCGGGAGGCCTCGACGTAGAGCACCCGCTGGCGGAGATCGTCGTCGCTGTAGAGCTCGTAGGGCAGGGCGAGCGCCTCGAGATCGGGGAGACCACCGTCGACGATCCGCTGGAGCGGGCGCCGCCCGGAGAGGAGGCGCTCACAGAGCTCCGGGAAGGCGCGCTCGCCCTCGCCGCAGACGATGTAGTCGACCTCGGCGAGCCAGGGCTGGTCGTCGATCTCGTGGCTGACCTCAGGACCGCCGACGACGATGGTCAGCGCGGGCGCCAGGCGGCGGAGGAGCTCGGCGATCTGCCGGCACAGCTCGACGTTCCAGATGTAGACGCTGAGGCCGACGATCCGGGGCTCATGGGCGAGGATGGCCTCGACCACGTCGACCGGCCGGAGCTCGATCGTGAACTCGAGCATCGTCGTCTCGTCACGCAGCGAGCCCATGTTGGCTAGCAGGTAGCGCAGGCCGAAGGCGGAGTGGGCGTACTTCGCGTTGAGTGTCGCCAGGACGATCGAAGGCACGGCGACATGGTAGCGGCTGAGGGCCGCCGGCGACGGAGTCTCGTGGTCGCGGAGGCGAGGCCTACTCGTCGAAGTCGAAGTCGAAGGCGAAGATCGGGTCGATGGGGGAGCCCGGCGGGACCGCCAGCAGCTCCTTGAGGATCCCGTCGGTCAGCGAGTAGATCCAGCCGTGGATCCACGGGCCCTTGCGGTCCTTCCAGGCGTGCTGGATGATCGAGGTCTTGATCAGGTTGTCGACCTGATCGCGGACGTTGAGCTCGGTGAGACGGTCGGCGCGGGCCTCCAGGGGCAGGGCGTCGATCTCGTCGCGATGCCGCCGGTACACCTCTTTGATGTCACGCAGCCACCTGTTGAGGGGCCCGTAGGAGCGCTTGGCCATCGCCGCCTGGACCCCGCCGCAGCCGTAGTGGCCGCAGACGATGATGTGGGTGACCTCGAGCACCTCCACGGCGTACTGGAGGACGCTCAGGAGGTTGAGGTCGCTGGCGATCACCAGGTTGGCGATGTTGCGGTGGACGAAGACCTCCCCGGGGTCTGTGCCGGTGATCTGGCTGACCGGCACACGGCTGTCGGAGCAGCCGATCCAGAGGAAGTGCGGCCTTTGCTGGTTGACCAGTCGGCCGAAGAAGTTCGGATCGACGAGCCTGCGCTCATTCGCCCATGCCTTGTTGGACAGGAGCAGTTTGTCGGTCTCTTTCATCGTCGCCCTTCGCTCGCCTCGCCTGAGCTCCGGGGGAGTGTGCCCCAAACAGGCGCGTGATGCCTACTCGCAGGAGGGTCCGTGCGGGTCGTCTGCGGGGCTGCGGGGCGCTGCGGGGAGCGTCGAGGCGTGCACCATCCACCATCCACCATCCACCATCCTTAGCGCAGGGGCGCGTCGTCCTCGCGGAGCGGCGTCGCGTGTCGATCGCGCGGCTGACGACCGTCTCTCAACGGAGCTCCCTCGCAGAGGACAGCGCTCCCCCGCGGGCTCCCCGCGTCAGAGCGCAGAGCGGAAGAAGTCGTGGCCTGCGCTCGGCGAGCGCTTGATCTCTACCTTGATGTCCCGGTTCGCGGCGAGGCTCTCAAAGTCGGTCAGCGTGTCGATAATGTCGTTGTCGACATAGCGGGCTTGGCTGCCGTCGATGATGACGTGGCCGCCGCGGGGGACCTCCTCGAAGACGTGCTTGAGCCGCGCCTTGTTGAGGAAGGAGACGTTGGCGGTGAAGCGGATGTAGACGTTCGGGCCGTCGGTCGTGACGACGAAGGCGGCGCGGAAGTTGTCGCGGATGACGAAGAGAACGCCGACGGCGAGGCCGAGGAGGGTCCCGCGGAGCAGATCCGTGACCAGGATCAGGATGATCGTCGCGATGAAGGGGGTGAACTGGTTCACGCCCTTGGCCCACATCTCGCGGTAGAGCCGGGGCGGGGTCAGCTTGCCGCCGACGACGAGGAGGATCACCGCGAGCGCCGCGAGGGGGATCTGGTTGATCATCGTCGCCAAGGTCAGGGTCGCGATGGCGAGGATGACCCCGTGGATCACCGCCGACCAGCGGCTCGTGGCGCCTGCCTGGAGGTTGGCGTAGGAGCGGACGATCACGGCCGTGACCGGGAGACCGCCGAGGAACCCAGAGACGAGGTTGCCGAGCCCCTGGGCCTTGAGCTCGCGGTCCGCGGGGGTGATCCGGTGCTGGGGATCGAGGCGGTCGGTCGCCTCGACGCAGAGGAGCGACTCGATGCTCGCGACCGCGGCGATGACGAGGCCGACGGTCCAGACCTCGGGGATGGCGAGCGCGTCGAGCGAGGGCCGCTCCCAGAGGCCGAGGAGCCCGGTCTCCTCGTCGATGAGCGGGATCTCGACGAAGTGCTCAGTGCCGATAGCGAGGCTGGTGTCGGCGAGGACGATCGCCGCGAGGGCGCCGACGATGACCACCATGAGGTGGGGCGGCGCGTAGACCGGGAGGTTGATCCCGCGGCCGCTCTTGCTCCTGTAGTCGCGCCAGAGGAGGAAGGCGAGGGCGCCCAGGACCGTGACGATGATCGCCCCCGGCTGGACGTAGTCGAGGGCGTTGAGGAGCTCGCTAAAGGTGTTCTGACCGTCGAACTGGTCGAAGCCGAAGTCTCCCTCGTAGTCCGCGTCGTAGCCGACCGCGTGGGGGATCTGTTTGAGCACGAGGATCAGCCCGATCGCCGCGAGCATCCCGCGGATGACCGCGTTGGGGACGAAGTGGGCGAGGACCCCGAGGCGCAGCGCGCCCATGCCGATCTGCATCGCCCCGGCGATCATCGTCGCGGTGAGGAAGGCTGAGAAGCCGAGGCTGAGGATCCCCTCGAGGACGATCACCGTCAGGCCGGCGGCTGGGCCCGCGACGCTCAGCGACGAGCCGCTCGCGAGGCCGACGACGACGCCGCCGACGATGCCCGCGACGAGGCCGGCGAACGCTGGGGCCTCCGAGGCGCTGGCGATCCCGAGGCATAGCGGGAGGGCGACGAGGAAGACCACCAGCCCGGAGCGCACGTCGGCGGAGAGGCTCTGCTGCGGGGTTGTTGGGGAGCTGGCCACCGGAGGAGGATGTACGCCCGCGCGTCAGGGGGCAATCCCTAAGGGCACCGGACCTGGGCGGGAGGGGGTCGGCGAGCCGACCGAAGACCCCTTGAGGCGGAGCTCCTCGCCGACGCGAAGGGGGTCGGGCCCCGTCATCGATCGGGCGTCGGCTCGGCGAGCAGGGCCGCGTGTAGCCGCATGCGCTCGGCCTGCGCGGGGCTGAAGGTGGGGTCTGGGATCAGCGCTGGGTTGGGGTTCATCAGGTCGCTGTCGCTCGTGACCGAGTGGTAGAGGCCGAGGTAGTGTCCGAGCTCGTGGGCGAGGACGCGGGCCTGCGACTCCACAGACACGAACGAGGGCCCGAGCGAGGCTGAGGTGCAGGCTCGGCCGCGGAGGAAGATCCCGGCGCCGACGGCCGCCTGGGCGGGGACTCGCGGCACGAGGCCGTCGAGCGTGGTGCGGGTCTGGAGCTCGGGGTGCACGTGCTCCAGGCAGCCGGCGAAGACCACGTCGACGACGCCTTCCTCGTGCTCGACGAGGGGGGCGAGCGCGCTCGGGTCCCCTTCGAACCAGGCGATCGACTCCGGCAGGGCGTCGTCCGCCGATGAGCTGTCGAGAGCCGGGCGAACACCGGCCTGGGCGAGGAGGGCCGAGGCCGCCTCGATCAGCGCTGCGGACTCGTCGTCGGAGCTCCGCGACGAGAAGGGTCCGTGATGGAAGCGAAGGGGCACGACGACCTCGAGCGGCACCGCGGGCAGCTCGCGGGCCCAGAGGCGAACGCTGCCCGCGGGCGACTCGGCGTCCGGACGGGCGCGGGTGAGGGTGTGGCAGTCGATCTTGCCGAGCCGCAGCCGAGCCGGACCGGAGCTCGGCTCGGCGGGGCTGTGCACCAGCAGCCCGGACCCCGCGATCACGGAGAAGCGCTCTTCGCAGGCGGTGCAGGAGGGGCCGCTCTCGAGGGCGCCCACCCAGGTCGTCGCGTCGTCTTCGAGCAAGGCGACCTGGGCACACCCGTCGACCTCGGCGAAGAGGGCGAAGCCCTCCGCGGCGTCCGTGAGCTCGACCGGCAGGGTCAGGAGCTCGCCGTCCTCCGGGGTGAAGGGGAGCTCGCCGAGGTAGCTCCAGGCAGAGGCGTCGCCCGAATCACCCTCGGGGCCGCTCGAATCACCCTCAGGGGCGCCCTCGGGGCCGCCGTCGCATCCGGCGAGCGCGATGCTGAGGGCGACCGTGCCGAGCACCCGCAACACTCCGTCCAAGCGCCTGTGTCCACAGCCCTTCATCGCCGCAGCTCCGAGGCGGGCACGTAGCGACCGATGAGCTGACGCAGGGCGCTCGACGGCTCGGAGTGGAAGCGCTCGACGAGGATCGACGATCCCTCCGCGGTCGGGTCCGCGGCGACCCAGGCGATGAGCTCACCCCGCACCGCGACGGACGGCGCCGCCTCGAGCCGCTCGGCGGCCCAACCGAGGTCGCCGGGACGAGGCGGCCCGATCTCGCGGAGGGTCCGCGCGACCGACTTCGCGGCGGTCGGCTCGACCTCGGCCTCGAGGGCGGCCTGGAGGTGCGGACGGGCGTCGTCGCCGAGGTGGCGCATCGCCTCGGCGGCCTTGCCCCGGACGTTGGGATCCGCGTCGTGGAGGCTCTCGGCGAGCTGCGGCATGAACTCGGGGTCGCCCGAGTTGCCCATGGCGGAGAGCGCTGCGATCGTCTCGCCGCGGGTCTGGGCGCCCTCGAAGGCGGCGCCGATGTGCTCGCGCGCGAAGCGTTGGGCCGACTCGTCGCCCTTCGCCCCGACCACGCCGAGCGCGAGCAGACCTGCGGTGGCGGCGTTTGGCTCGGCGTCCTCGTTGTACATCTTCAGCAGGCGCTGACCGACCTCGAGCGTCGGCGCCGCTCCGGAGAGGGCGACCGCGGCCCGAATCCGGTCGTTCGGCAGCGGCGCGTCGACCAGCGATAGGAGGTGCGCGCGGGCGTGATCGGTCGCCGCGAGCTCCAAGACCCAGAAGATCGAGGAGCGGGCGACCTCGCCGAGCTCGTCACCCTCGAGACGGGCCACGAGGTCGTCGGCGAGGCTCGGGTGTTCGGCGATGAGCCCGGCCACCGCGCGTGCCTGGCTCATGCTGAACGGCTCGAGCGCGGCGGACAGCTCCTGATAGAGGGCCCTCGCCTCGTCCAGGTCGGACGGGGCCTGGGGAAGGGCAGCGCTCCCCCCCTGGGTGACGATGAAGGGGTCGGCCGCCGCGAGGAGCTCGGCCGCGGCCGGAGCCCGGTACTTGGAGTCGTCGCGGACCATCCGTGAGCGCTGGTCGAGGTCGGCGCGGGTCTCGTTCCCGACGCGGATCTGCACCCGCTCGCGGACATCGGAGCGGACGATGCCCTCCGCGCTGAAGGTCGCCTGCGCCGACGCGCGCGGGACGAGGATCGTCATGCCGAAGGCCGCGAGCCCGTCGTCGTCGTAGTACATCACCTTGCGCCGGGTGACGGCGTTGTCCTCACGGGTGTACTCGGCGCGGTAGCGTCCGAGCGTGTCGGTCTGGTCGACCTCCCAGCGGGAGTCGGCTCGGAGCACATGCTCGTGGGTCCGCAGCGCGCCGGCCACGAGGCGCTGGGCGCCGTCCGACCACCCTTGGGGGAAGCGGAATTCGACGATCTCACAGGAGGGCGCGACGTCGATCTCAAAGGTGTCGGTGAGGGCCTGACGCACGCGGTCCTCGGGCTGGGCCAGGTTTTGGCGCAGCCCGACCTGGGAGAGCGCGACCTCAAGCGAGGCCCGCTCGTCGTCGCTGGAGACCACGTGCGCGCTGACCACAGCGGAGAACGCGTCGGTGCCGGGGTAGGCGGCGCCGTCTTGGCCACGAGCGGACACCGTCGAGGTGAGGTCGTAGGCGAGGGTCGAGCCGGTCTCGAACGCGCAGCCAAAGGGGGCGCCCCCCGCCGTGGAGGCGGAGGGCGCAGGGGAGGGAGCTGGAGCCGTCGGCGCCAGCACGAAGTACGCTGCGGCCGCGTACAGGGCGATAGCGGAGCCTAGGACTCCTGCGGTGATGGGCTTCATGGCGTCATGATCTCCGCGGCGAGGGTGCTGCGATGGAGCAAGTTCTTCTCGATAGGCTTCACCCGGAACTTGACGATGGAGACGGACTTGGACTTCTTGAAGGGCCCGAGCTTGACCTTGCCGACGAGCTTCAGGTCGCCGTCGAGCGGCTGAAAGATGAGGTCGAGATCGGTGCTGGCGAAGGCGACGAACTTGGACTCATCGTTGCGCCCCAGGCTCAGCTTGCCCGTGAGCGGCAGGTCCACCTGGGCGATGATCAGGTCGAGCTGCACGCCCGCCTGGGCGACGACGACGTTGATGCCGCCGAACGCGGAGGCCGTGAGGTTCATCGTCGGGCCCACCGACGCGTCGAGCGTGATGCACTCCTTGAGGCTCGCGTCGCCGAAGTCGAAGGGGTTGCCGGACACCTGGTTCGCCAACCTGGCCAGGAGGATGCTCCTCAGGAGAGGCCTGATAAACGCTGGTGCCTTCGCGATCAGAGCCTCGACATCGTCGAGGAGATCGGACTGCGAAGCGCGAGCCGCGATATCTTCCTCTGTGGCCAAGGGCAGGTGGGGACGGCACGCCTCGTCCCCCTCAAGCAAGGTCGCGGTCCCCTCGGCGACGATGCCGACCGACCCGCCTGCGTCGAGGTCGAAGCTCAGCGGGACGGGGCCGAACATGAACTTGGCCTTGACCAGGTTGATGCTCTTGCTGAACGTGACGTCCTCGCTCACGGTGATGCTGTTCGCATCGTCGGCGAAGGAGAAGACGTCGTCGTTGAAGAGCCGGAGGCCCACGTCGACGGAGCGTTGCCCGACCAGCGGGGCGTCGAGCGTCGCGTTGGCGCGCACGAGGTCGACGGTGAAGCTCTTGCCGATCTTGCCCTTGACGGTCAGGTTGGCCTCCGTGTTGGAGAACACGCCGTCGAGGCTGACGTTGTTGCTGGTCGCGAAGCCCGACTCCAGCTTGATACGACTGTTGCCGTGGCTGGAGTTGAGCTCCTTGCCGAAGCCGAAGGAGGTCGCGCCGCTCTCGACCTCGCCCTCGGGCACGAGGAGGAGCTCGATCGTCTGGCACTTGTCCTCGTCTGCGACCTCGCGAAACTGAGGGAAGTCGGTGGTGAAGCAGCTGCGCACCACGAACGCCTCTTCGCCGAGCCATCGCTCGGGATCGATCACGGCATCGTAGGCCTCGCCCTCGAGGTAGAGGTCATGGGCGATGACGTTGGGCGTGCCCGGCATGAGCTCTGTGATCACCGCCTCGTCGACCGTGGTGCCGTCCTGGCCGATACGCAAGGGCAGCCAGGTCTCGCCGTCCGCCGCCGCCGTGATCGAGTACTTGAGGTAGAGCGAGCCCGGCAGGTCGTCGAGCGTCTCGACCTGCTCGGGCGTCCGACCGAAGCGAAGATCCTCGACGATGGTCGGGTCTTCGGCGACGAGCTCCTCAGGGATCGTGTCGGGGTTGACCGGCGACTCGTAGGGATCCCGCCCGTTGTAGACCAAGAGGCTCTGGGCGACGACGATCGGCGACGCCGGCTCGGGCGTGTCGTCGATCGGGACGGCGAAGGGCGGGATCACGCCGACGGACGAGTCGGTGTTGAGGCCGGCGAACTCGATATCGACCCCGTTCGCCGCCGCCGCCTCGAGGAGAAACTCCTGCACACAGCCCGGCTCTGGCCCGCGGCACGCGGCGTTCGCCGGCTCATCCGCCCGCGCCTGGGAGAGCACGAGGGGCTCGATGAGCGGCTGCTCGGCGGTCGGGTCGAGCTCGATCTGGAGGGTCACGGTGCCGCCCACCAGGTGCCCGCAGTTGTTCGGAGGCCAGATGAAGCCCTTGTACTCGTGCTCGGTGTCGTCGCCGACCAGGTCAAAGAGCATCCCGTTCGAGCTGCAGCCGACCTTCTCGGGGTCTTGCGGGTCGACGAAGGTCACCACGAGGGGCACCGACTCGGTCGGCACCTCGCCCGCGACGGCGCTCGACGCCGTGATCCCGAAGGTGATCGGGATCCGCTCATTGAGATACGCCGGCTTCAGATCGCGTCCGAGCTCGACCCGGGTGATCGTCACGGACTCGAGCGCCGAATCGCTAGCCCCCGCCTCCGGCTCCGACTCCGGCTCTTCGCTGCAAGCGACAAGACCGAGCAGACACGCCGCCCCAATCAGCGTAGTCGCGCGACGATAGGTGATCTTCTTGAATGTACTCATTAGCTTGCTTTGTATTCGCGGCTGTCGCCTCGGAACGTCGTCCTCAGCGGTTGAGCCGGGAGTATGGAGACGCGATCCATCCATGGCCACTCGACCACGCTGCTCTCTCCCATCGACCAGACCGATACCGACCAGATAGCCCCATCTGACGCGTCAGGACGCATTATTGACGAGGGGACGTCGCCGCCTCGGGTCGCCCGGGACCAAGCCAAGAAGAGCGCTAGTGCCCCCCGGAGAGCGTTCTCGTGACTGTCACTTGAGCACTGTAGTCATGGGGCTCACAGCGCCCAGAGCACTCACGTGATCGATGCCAAACATCTCCAACGAATATCGAGCCTCGCGCCAAGGCCTCCGCCCACCGCCGCTGGCAAACTCGTCACGAACGCCGATGGACAGCCGGCCTACGCCCCCGTCCGCCGGCCTCCTAGACGGCCTGGAGGAAGAGCCGATAGGTCGGGAGGGGAGCCTAGCCCACAAGCTCAGCTCGACGTCGAAGGCGCGCTCTCCCCCACATCGCGGCGCACCCCCGGGATCGGCGCGATCTCCTCGGCATAGGCGAGCAGCGCCAGCTTCGTCCGCCGCCACGCCGCTGTCCGGTGCGCATCCGCGCGAAAGCACAGCATGATGCGATCGGGGATCTGCGGCAGCGAAGGGTCCAGCACCACCAGCTCGCCCTCATGCCCGTAGTTCGCGACCCGCCGCGGCAGGATCCCGACACCCAAGTCCGCGAGCACAAGCGCCTTCGTCAGCTCCAGGTCCCCGGTCGTCAGCAAGCGCGGCGGCAGCAGATCCAGGCCGCGCAGCGTGTCGACGATCTGCCGGCACTGGTCCACCCGCTCGGCGTAGATTAGCGGCGTTGAGCGCATTCGCGACTCGATCTCCGCGCGGCTCCCCGGCTTTCCCAGCCCGTCACGCCGAGCCACGAGGGCGACCGCGTCGCGGAACGCCTCGACCATCACCAGGTCGTCGTGGGGCAGCGGGTTGACGATCAGCCCGAAGTGGACACTGCGATCGATCACGGCCTCACGCACGCCGCTCGACGGCCCGTTCCACACCCGCAGATCGATCCCTGTATTCCTCCTCAGGAAGGCGGACATGAACCCCGGCAGGAAATAGGCGCCCAGCGACTCGTGACAGCCGATCACGAACTCGCCGATATCTGCGCACTCGAGACCGTGGATTCGCTCCACCATCTCGTCGACCATGCCGAGGATCTCATGCCCTGAATTCGCCAACGCCCGACCGGTCGGCGTGAGCGTGACCCCCCGGGGGTTGCGCAGCAGCAGCGTGCTGTCTAGGTGCTTCTCCAGGCGCTTGACCGCGGCCGTCAGCGTCGACTGGGCGACGCCCAGGATCTTGGCGGCCGCCGTCAGGTTGCCGACCTCCGCGATCACGCGAAAGTAGCGGAGATGAACGAGATCCATGCCCGGCCATGATGCCAAAGGCGGAGGTCTGGCGGGAGTCCTCGGTGGAGGGACGCGCGCTCCCGCTCTGCCCTCGCTTGCGGCGGATCCTGCGTTCGCGCCGCGGCGAGCTCGTCGTCGCTCCGGCCTGCTCTCCTCTGCAATCACGGAGGGTGCGCTCGGGGGCTCTCGACGCGCTGCGCTCGGGGGCTCTCGACGCGCTGCGCTCGGGGGCTCACTTGCCGATGAGGATCGTCCCCTCCCGGCCGACCGCGAAGACCTCGCCCGTGGGGGCGGCCCAGGTCGCGAAGAGCGATTTGGCGTCGTCGGGGATCGCCACCGGAGACCAGCCGATCCCGTCGAAGCTGACGACCGCCCCCTGGGTCTTGCTCTTGAGCTCGCCGACGCCGAAGATCCGATCGCCTGCGGTCCCGCTGAACATGTGCAGATAGCCGCCGAGGCCCGGGTTGACGACCTTCCAGGCGCCGTCCTTCCAGCGGTGGCCGATGCCGCTGTGGCCGGCGGCTGCGTAGACGAGATCGGGCGTCGGGATCCAGGCGCCGAAGGACGAGGAGGGCGCGTTCATGCCCTTCAAGGCGCCGTCCCAGCGGTAGGCCCGGTAGGCGATGAGGACCGCCTCGGTCGGCGAGAAGCCGCGCATGGACACGGTCTTCGGCTTGCTCCCGTCGGGGGACCAAATGTACACATCCGCGGTGTCGAGGAGGCTCTTGACCCCGTCCTTGATCCTGTAGAGCTTGACCTGCTCCGGGTTCGAGTCCCAGACCGCCGCCAGGAGGTCGTTGGTGCCGATCGCCGTCACGCAGGCGGTCTCCTCCCAGGTCGGGTAGAGCTTCACGTGGGGCAGCCACTCCTCGCCGTCCCAGCGGATGATCTGGCCGTCGTAGCTGATCGCGTAGACATCGTCGGCGGCGCTGCCGTGGACGCAGTCGAGGCGCTTGCCGATGCCGCTGTCGACCGACACCCACTTGCTGCCGTTGTAGTAGAGCGCCGTGCCGCTCGCGCCGACGGCCCAGACCCTCTTCGCGTCGCTGCCCCAGACGCTGAAGAGATCGACGTTGGCGTTGATCGCCTCTTGGGTCCAGACGCAGTCGTCCAGGCAAAGCTCGGGGATCGGGACGCACTCGCCGTCCTCGCAGGCCTCGCCGTCCTCGCAGGCGACCGCTTCGTCCCAGATCGTGCAGGTGGTCTCTGGGTCGTCGATGCAGGTCGACGTCCCGTCGCCGGTGCATTGCTTGCTGCCGAGCTCGCAGGCGTCGATACAGCCGACGACGCACTCCCCGTCCTGGCAGGTCTTGCCGTCGCCGCACACCTCCGGGTCGCCCCAGTCGAGGCAGCCGAGCGGGCCCTCGCCGCAGACATGGAGGGCGTCGTCGCCGACACAGGAGACCGCGCCGTCGTCGCAGGCGTCGACGCAGGCGTCGCCTGTGGTGTCGGTGTCGCCGGTCCCTCGAGTCTCTCCGGTGTCGCTCGTCCCGCTGACGGTGTCGAGCGTGTCGGTGCCGCTCTCGGTGCCGCCCTCGGTGCCGCCCTCGGTCGCCGTCACGGGGCCCGAGCTGGCCGTGTCGCTGACGCCGCTGCTGTTGCTCTCCGACGCGCTCTGCGATCCGCTCGCGGACGCCGTCGGCAGGCCGCTGGTGTTGGCCCCGCTCGTCGCGGTGGTCCCGGACTCGCTGCCCCCGGTGGTCGCCCCGTCGGAGGTGGCGCTTCCAGAGTCGCCGCAGCCGGCGAGGGCGATGATGAGGGGTCCGAGGAGACGAGCTGTACGCATGGCGGGCGGTATCGCCCGGTCCCGGCGCGAGGTCAAGGGCGCCCGTCGAAGCTGGCACCGCCTCCTCGCGAAGCTGCTCGTCGGTCGAGGCGTTCCCGCTACGGATGGGCGATGACCATGAGCGTCCGCGCATGCCTAAAGGCGCAGGTCAGGGCCATCTCTTGGCTGTCCGGGTCGAGCGCGGCGAAGCTCTCGTCGAGGATCACGAGATCGGCGTCCTGGAGGAGGGCGCGGGCGAGGAAGAGGCGGCTGCGCTCGCCGTGGGAGAGCTGCCAGCCGGTCTCGCCGACGCTCTGCTGCATGCCGGCGGGCATCCGCGCGAGGAGGGGGCCGAGCCCGAGCTCGTGGCAGAGAGAGCGGCCGAGCTCCAGATCTTCCGCGGTGGGGGGCCAGCGCCGACCCATGAGCAGGTTGAAGGCGAAGGTGTTGGTGAGCACGTGGTTGTGGTGGAACTGCGGGGCCGCGGCGACCCGCTCGCGCCAGCCGAGCTCGCCGTGGGTCGGGGCGTCGAGGCCCTCCACGAGGAGGAGGCCGCTCTCCGGCGCGCGCAGCCCTGCGAGGACCGCCGCGAAGGTCGACTTGCCGCCGCCCGAGGGTCCCTGGAGGAGAACGCGTTCGCCGGCTGCGAGGGCGAGGCTGGCGCTCTTGAGCGCCGGCCGCTCGCGGCCCGGGTAGCGGTAGGTGAGGGCGCGGGCGTCGAGGATCGATCGGGGTCTGGTTTGGGAGGGGGTTTGGGAGGGGGTTTGGGAGGGGGTTTGGGAGGGGGCTTGGGAGGTGGCTTGAGAGGCGGTCTGGAGCCTGGCTTGGTCGGCGCGGGGATCGGATCGCCCGAGCTCCTCGCGAGCCGCGGGCCTTGTCTCGGCGCGGACCAGGCGAGGGAGCGCGGGCCTGCGGCCGCCGGCGTGGACGAGCGGCCTGACCTCGCGCCACGCGATCGCGAGGTCGATGAGCTCCGAGAGGCCTGAGGCGAGGCTCGCAAGGCCGGTGCGCGCGAGGAGGAGGCCGCCGAAGGTGACCGCGAGGAGGCTCGTCGAGGCGGGGCCGCCGAGGAGCGCTGAGCCGAGGCCGACAAAGCCGACGAAGATCCAGCCGCGCCGGGCGAAGATGTCGACGAGCGTGGCGACCCGGTCGAGCTCCCGCGAGCGTCGGAGGTAGGCGGCGGTGCTCCTGTCCTCGCGCTGGTGCCAGCCCTCAGGGGCCTCCTGCGCGAGGCGGGTGGTGTGCCCGACCATCCGCTCGACGAGGGCGTGGGTCATGCCCATGCGCTCTCGCGTCCAGAGGCCTCGGACCACCGCGTAGTGGCGGGCGAGGATGACGAGGAGGAGCACGCAGAGGGCGAGGAGGGCGAGGAGGGCGGGAGCGCCTGCCCCCTGACCGAGCACCCAGGCGGCGGCGCCGAGGTCGATCAGTGCGGTCGCGGCGATGAGGCCCGAGGAGAGCGCGAGCCCCTCGACCGCCTCGGCCTCGATGACCATCGCCAGGAGACGACCGACTCCGCGGGTGCGCAGCTCGTCGGGGTTGAGGGCGAGGGCGCCGGCGAGGAGACGACGCTTGAGCACCGACCCGAGGCGCAGGGCCGCGAGGCCGCCGTGCCAGCTCTGGATCAGCGCGAGAGGGATCATGCTGAGGAGCATCAGGGCCCAAGCGGCGATCCATCCGAGGTCGCTGTGACCCTCCAGGGCGCCGCGGCCGATGAGCCACCAGGAGCCGAGGAGGAGGGCGTAGTGCGCGGTGTGGGCGATGAGGAGGGCGGCGAGGGATCCGGCGACGCCCTCGGCGACGAGCTGGCGTCCGAGCCCGGCTTGTGGTGGCCTTCGAAGCTGCCAGATCCCGCCGACGCGCTGGTCGCCGAGGCGGCGGTGGATCAGGGCGTCGCGGGCTCGATCGCGGCGATGGTCGGGGATCCCGGCGGCGAGCAGGAGCCCCTCGCAGTCGAGGCGCACTGGGGCGACCAGCGGTTCGGCGAGGATCCGCGCGAGGACAGCGGGCGCGATCCTGCGGGCGCGGAGCTGAGGGTCGAGGATGCGGCCGCGATGATCGAGGGCGAGGAGCCCGCGGGAGCCCGCTGCTCCCTCGAGCAGGAGGAGCGCCGGCCCGAGGCGGGGGAGCGCGCCCTGGAGCTCTTTGAGGGGGATCTCGAGCGCCTCGGACTCAGCCCCGAGGGCCGCCGCGCGCAGCTCGATCCAGCGATCGAGGCGTCGCCCTAGAGCGTCGGAGTCGGCGTCTCCTTGGGTCGCTTGGCCGCCGGGGTCGGCGGCGCAGAGCTGGCCAGGGAGGCTCAGGGGCTGGCGGGAGGTCTCGCCCGCGGCCGAGGCTTCGGCGAGGCCGTGCCCGTGGAGGAGGGCCGCGATCGCCGACTCGGCGCTGCTCAGGGGCCAGAGGTACGGGTCGAGGTCCATCACGCGACCTCCTTCGAGCCAGGACTCGCGGTCGCTCCCTCGGTGAGTTGACCGTCGTCGATGTAGATCTGTCGCCACTCCGGACGGCCCCACATCGACGCCCGGACCTCTCGCTCCTTGGCGAGCATGCGCCCGTAGAAGCCTGGTCGATGGGACAGATCTCTCGGGTCGCCGTCCTCGACGACGGCCCCGTCGGCGACGACGATCACCCGCGGGAACTCGAGGGTCTCTTTGATGTCATGGGTGACGCAGAGGAGGGTCGCCGCCGACCACCGGCTGCGGAGGCGGCGGAGGAGGGCGCGGCGTCGGCCGTGATCGAGCCCGCGGAGGGCCTCGTCGAGGACGACCAGGTCGACGTCGGCGCGGAGGAGGGCGCGGCCGAGGCGGACGCGCTGACCCTCGCCCCCGGAGAGGAGGGTCCCGCCCTCGCCGAGCTGGGTCTGGAGGCCGTCGGGGAGGTTGGCGACGAGGTCGAGGAGCGTCGCGTCCTCCAGGGCCTCGCCGATCCCGTCGATCGCGGCGCCGGTGGATCCGTAGAGCAGGTTGTCGAGGAGCGGCTCGTCCCAGAGGGCGACGCTCGGATCGACCCAGGCGGTGCGTCGCCGGAGCTCCGCGAGGCGAGCTCCTTGGAGCGGGACGCCGCCGACGAGGACGCGACCGCGGGCGGGGCGATGCCAGCCGAGGAGGGCGCCGACCAGGGTCGACTTGCCGGCCCCGGAGGCGCCGACGATCGCGACGTGCTCGCCCGCGCGGATCTCGAGGTTGAGCTCGCGGAGGAGAACGTGCCCGCCGGCGACGATGTGGACGCCGTCAAAGCGGAGGTCGAGCCCTCCTGAGGGCAGAGCCTTGAGAGCGCCGTGACGATCGTCATCGCGGTCGTCATCGTCATCGCGATCGTCGGTCGGGCTGCCTAGCTCCTCCTCGTCGGGCGCGCCGAGGGGCTCGAAGAGGCGGAGAGCTCGGCTCCGGTGGGCGGGGTATTGGCGCAGGAGCCCGCCGACCTTCTGCCCGAGCGCGGGGATCTGCATCGCCCAGAAGATCAGCAGCAGGGTCGCCCCGACCTCGCCGACCTCGAGGGAGTGGCGGGCGACGACGGTGATCACCGCGACGGTGCCGAGGAGCCCCTGCAGGAGCTGGACGCCGATCGACGCCCGCAGGAGGTCGAGCCCCGCGCGGACCCACTCGACCAGGAGCTGCTCGTGTTCGCGGCGGAGCGCCCGGGCGGCGCCGTGGGCCCGCACCGGCCAAAGACCGAGGAGCGCGTCGAGGTAGACCCGGCTGAGGGCGCCGCCGTGGCTGCGCAGGCGGAGGTCTCGCTCGCGGAGGATCGGCAGGGCCAGGGCCGCGGTCGCGATCAGGAGGAGCGCGGCCGCGCCGGCGATGATCGCCGCGCTGGGGTCGAGCCAGGCGACGCCCGCCACGGTCAGGAGGAGGGCGGCGGTGGTCCGGACGATCTGGCCGCCGAGGGCCGGAAGACCGCGCAGGCTGTGCATCGCGTGGATCCGCTCGGCCATGTCGGAGCTGAGCCGGCTCTGGAAGTAGCGGGCGCCGAGGCGAGGCACCTTGGTCAGGAACGCGGTGCGGAGGCGCAGCTCCAGGCGGCGTCCGCTCCGGCGCAGCTCGTGGACGATCGTCGCCTCGAGGAGGAGGAGCACCAGGGCGAAGGCGACGAGCGCGATCCAGGCGATGAGCCGCTCGCCTACGAGGCTGAGGCGAGCGCTGAGCTCGACGAGGCCGCGGAGGAGCGCGGCCTCGACGAGCACCCCGAGGCTGGCGGCGATCAGGGCGACGATCACCGCGGAGGGGCGCAGCCAGCCGTCGGCGGCGAGCATCCCCAGGAGCTGTCGACCTGGCGTGGGCGCGCCCTCGTCGAGCGCCGAGGCGAGGCTTGGGGGCAGGGGAGGGGCTGAGGCGGGATCAACGTTCTCCGCCGGATCGTCGGCGGCGTCGAGCGCCCCCGCGGCAGCGCTTCGCCGGTCGCGGACGCCCAGGACCCGGAGGAGCACCGCCCCGTAGACCAGCACGTTCTCGCCGTCCGGGGCTCCGTCGTCTTGGGCCTCCGGCGGCAGGGCGCGGGCGCTGCGGCAACGCTCTGGGATCCACCGCTCCTCGTCGCGGGACTCGCGGATCAACGTGACCATCGCCCGCTGGACCTCCGCGCCGGGCCTCAGCGCCCTGACCTTGACCATGTCGTCGAGCATCCGCGCCGCGGCGTCGAGGCGGGCGAGCGAGTCCCAGCTCGGATCGTCGAGCGCAGCGCCGACCTGATCGTCGACGAAGCTCGGGCGGCAGCCGAGCTCCCGGAGGCGGGCGCGGAGGACCCCGACAAACTCATCGCTCGCCGCCCATGCCCGCCAATCCGCCGCTGGGGCGATCATCCCGTGGAGGTAGAGCTGACTCAGGAGAGACTCGCGGCGCAGCCACACCCGGCCGCTGCTCGGGTCCATGACCTGGACCCAGGGGCCAACGCTGCGCCAGACAACGATGAAGTGGGTCCCGCCGCTCGGGAGCTTGATCGCGGTGAGGGCCGGCAGGGCCGCGGCCTCCTCGCGGAGCACGTGGTCCGGGGGGATGACGACCTGCTCGACCTCGAGGCCGAGGCCGAGGGCGACGTCCTCGAGGCGATCGATCGAGGTCCCGTCGACGTCGGTCTGGCAGGCCTCGCGCAGGCGGCCGTAGTCGACGTGGACGCCGAACCCCTCGAGGAGGGCGCTGAGGGCCGCAGGCCCGCAGTCCATCGCCGAGCTCTGGACCACCTCGGGGGCGAAGAATCGCGGCCTCGTCACGGCGCCGCGGCTCCCCTCGCGTTCGCGGTCATCGGCCCAGGCGGCGGCGGGGCAGGGGCCCTCGCGCTGGTCAAGCGGCGACCTGCTGTCTGTAGGAGCAGGCTCGCCGGGGTCGTGCGCTCGATCGAGACCTCGACGCTCCCCGGCAGCCCGTGCACCAGGGCGATCGTCGGGGGGATGGCGTCGATCCCCAGCTCGACGACGATCATGCCGTCGCGCGGCTCGCTGGCGACGCTCTCGACCCGCGCCTGGACGCTGCCGTGCTCGACCCAGGGATACCCGCTGAGGCGGAGCTGCGCCCGCTGCCCCGGTCGTATTCGGCCGACGGCCTGCGCCGGCAGGAAGCGCGCGGAGATCTCGAGCGCTCCGTCCGGGACGATCGATCCGAGCTCGTCTCCACGCTCGATCCAGGCCCCGCGCTCGACGGTCATGAGCTCGCCGACGACGCCGGCGACCGGGGCCACGATCCGCAGCCGCTCACGCTCGGCGGTCAGGGCCAGGGCCTGGCCGCGGGCGTCCTCGCGGTCGATCTCGAGGGTCGCTATGAGGGCCTCGATCGCGGTGATCTTCGCGAGGCGATCCTGGGCCAGGCGGGCCGCCTCAAAGCGCTCGCGCCGGCCCGCGGATCGCAGCTCCTTGGCGGCGGCGAGTCGCTGCGCCGCCTCGGCCTGGGTCTCGCGAAGCTCGGCTGGGGTCGCCGCCTCGGCCAGCTCCAGCGTCCGCGTCTCGTCGAGCCGCGACTGCGCCAGGCGAGCCTGGGCGAGGGCCGCCTCGACCCGGGCCCGGGCCTCGCTCGACGCGGCGCCTGCGGCCCGCTCCGCCGCGACGAGGGCCCCCCGCTCCGCCTCGATCTCCCGGGCCCGCTGGGCGATCACGGCGTCGACGGCCTCCGCCCTGGCGGCGGCTCGGGCGAGCTCGATCCGGACCTCGCGATCGTCGAGCTCGAAGAGAACGTCGCCGGCCTCGACCCGATCCCCGAGGGCGATGTGCACCTTGCTCACCCGTCCGGCCTGGGCGGCCGCGAGCGGTCGGCGAGCGGCCGAGGCCTGGACCCTCGCCTCTGCGCTGGTCTCGCGAAGCTCGACCTCGGCGCCGAAGAGCCAGCCTACCCAGGCGAGGAGGAGCAGGGGCGTGAGGACGAGGAGCCCTCGGCCGCCGAGGGAGCGGTCGCCCTCGAGGGAGCGGAGGGTATGTGCGAAGGGGGTCGCCATGACGATCTGCGGGTGGGGGGGGAGGCCCGGCTCCGCGGAGCCGGGCAATGCTTCACTCGTGACGAGCGCTCAGCCGGCCTCGCTCCAGCCGATCCGGGTCGCTCGCCAGGCCTCGATCGCCCGATCGCGCTCGCCGGCGAGGCGCGCAGGAAGCTCGGGATCCGCACCGAGCCACCCCTCCGGCCACTGCACGTCGTCCAGGGTGAAGCCCCGCTCTTGCTCCGCGCCGCCCTCGGCGACGATCTCCGTGCCGAAGACGCCGTTGTCAAAGGGCACCCCGCAGGCGCGGGTCCGGAGCTGGACCAGCTCTCGCTCGCCACGGGCCGCGTGATAGAGCGAGCGGTGGTGGCAGTAGGGGTTGTTGCCGCGGCGATCGAAGAACACGTGGGCGGTCCAGGTGTCGCCGCCGCGGCAGATCTCAGCGAACTCGCAGCTCCGGCAGAAGCCCCAGAGATCGCGAACGTCAAAGTTGTCGTTGAAGGTGAGCTGGTCGGCCTCGCGGATAAGCTCGCGCAGGCTGGTGTCGCGGATGTTGCCGCCGGCGTAGTCGTCGGTCGGCAGCGAGGGGTCGGCCTTGATCGTCCCGTCCGCCTCGATCCCGAGGGTCAAGACCCCCGCGGTGCTCCCGGACCAAAAGCCGTGCGACTCGGTCTCGTGGCCCTCCATCGTCCGAAAGCGGCGCTCGTAGGGGCCGAAGTAGCCGATGTTGTTGCCGGGGTAGACATAGGGCCGCTCCTCGACGCCGCGCAGCCACAGGTAGTGGATCAGGGGGAAGACGTCGCCTAGCTCCCAGGGCTGGAGGAGGAGCTCGGGGCGATCGGCGGCGTTGCCCATCGGCACCGTGAATTGGAGCTGCCAGGTGTAGACGCCGGCGTCCCGCAGGTGGGTGAAGATCTGCGGCAGCTGCGGCGCCGAGAGGCGGTTAATCTGGGTGTTGGCGCCGCACTTCATCCCGGCGTTGCGGATCGCCTCGATCGCCTTAAAACACCAGGACCAGGAGCGCTCGCGACCGCGCAGGAGGTTGTGCTCCTTGCGGAGGCCGTCGACCGAGACGCTGACGCCGGTAAAGCCCGCCTTGGCCATCTCCTCGGCCATCTTCGGCGTCATCCCGTAGCCGCCGGTGGTCATCGTCAGGCGCATGCCGCAGGCCTTGATCTCGCGGGCGATGTCGAGCCAGTCGGGGCGGAGGAAGGCTTCGCCGCCGATCATCGACACCTCGCCGATGCCGACCTCGGCGAGCTGGTGGACGAGATCCATCGCCTCGGCGGTGCTCAGCTCGTCCGGACGCTTGGCGCCGGCACGGGAGCCGCAATGGATACACTTAAGGTTACACTTGAGCGTCAGCTCCCACACTGCATAGGTGGTTCGCAAATAGGGGGACTTGACGGGGTCGGGGGCGGTGATGGGCATGGTCGTACTCGGCGAGTCGAGGCAGGGGAATGCGGTCGGAGAAGGTGGGCCCGGGGCGCGCAGCGGCGCCCCGGGCCCGCGGCGGACTAGAGCTCCGCCGGCATGGGCACGCCGTAGAGCGGCATCGGGCAGAGCCAAGGCTTGCAGCTGGGGCCGCCCTCGAGCCCTGCGCGGACGTCGGTGCGGATCCGCGGGATGGTGCGGCCGAGGACCGCGGTCTCGACCTCGTCGAGGGCCTGGACCGCCCTGTCGACGGCCTTCTCTGAGAGTTTGATCTTTTTCATCGTTTCTTCTCCATGGTTGATGACGCCGACAGACGTCGTCACTTGACGAGCTGTCTGGTCGGCGTCGGTTCGGAGAGCCCTAGGCATCGCCTCTGGAAGATCTGATGGTCCGGGCGAAAAAAAATCTCTGGATTGAGAGCGCTTTGGGGTCGCTGGTGAGGGGGTCCTCGACGGCTGAGGGAGTTGTGGAGAGGTTGGCCTAGGGACGAGGTTGGGGCGGTCGGTGTCAGATTGTTCGTGGGCTGAATCGTCGCTGGTGCCGGTTCTTGGGGCGTGGCGCTTGGGGTTGAGAGGCGGAGGCCGTGGCGTAGGCCGGCAGAGGAGGGCCCCGCTCTCTTAGGCAGGTCGGAGCGTGCGTCGACCACCCCTCACGGGGCGGCCCATGCACGTCCTAGACCCGTTCGCAGGGCCCTCCTCGCCCGGCCCATCGGCGCGTCCTCCAGGCCGTTGCGGGGGAGCCGGGGGGGGGGCTGTGGCCTTGCTGCGAGGCAATCCACTGTGGACATGTTCTCCGGCAGGCGTGGGTTGGAGCCCTCTTGGAAGGGGTCTATTGCGGATATGTTCTCTGGGGCAGGGGAGGTCTCGGCCCTACAGATCACCAAGCTCCGCCCCTCGCGAATCACGAGGTGAGCGCTCACCCACACGGATGCAGCCGAAGCGCGAAATCCGTGTCACTGACGATTCTACGCGGGTTGTCGAGGACGCCCCACTGCAGCGCCTATTTCAGGGCTAGCGCAGTCGGTAGCGCGTTCGCCCGTGGACGATCATGACGATCCCCGCGGTCAGGAGCGCGACTCCGCTGCCGAGGAGAATTCCGCCGGGCTTGGCGAGGTTCTCGGGAGAGACGGCGAGGAGGGCCCCGCCGGTGAGCGTCCCCACGGCGCCGTAGGAGACGGCGAAGACGCCCCCCAGGAGCAGTCCGATCCGTCCGGGGCGGACGTCGGCGATCACGTCGCCCTCGGCGTAGTTGAGGTAGAAGGGCCGGGAGAGCGACATTCGGTCGCCGCCGAAGAAGAAGGGGTAGCCGGCGCGGGCGTCGATCACCTCGCCGCAGGGCGCTTGGCAGACCGAGCGCAGGGCGACGCCGCCTCGGACCGCTGTCGTCGTCGTCGTCGAGCCGGAGTTTGTGGTCGCCGTGACCATCGGCGAGTCGCCTGCGGTGAAGATGTGGACCGGTCGGCGGCTCCGGGTCTGGATGGTCAGCCTCGGCAGCCCGCGGCCGGACTCGGGGGCCGCCGGGTTGGGCACGGGGGGTTGAGCCGTGGCGGCTGGCGGCGCCGGGTCCTGTGGGCCTCGGTCGTCCTCGCGGTCGGGGCGGAGCTTTGTCGAGGCGACCTCGGCCCAAGGGAAGGTGGTCGAGGTGCCGTCCGTCGCGCGCCGGATCGTCACCGAGACCCCGGGCTGAAGACCGAGGATGGTGCCGCGGACGAGGCCGCCGCCCTGGAGCCTCACCTCGTCGAGGAGCGCCGATCCTGTGTCGGCCGACGATCGTGCCCCCTCTGGGCCAGGTTGGGCAGGTTGGGCAGGTTGGGCGGGGGCGGGGGCGACCTCCGGGCTCGGGGGCTCTCCGAGCACGCTGGCGCCCGCGGGCGCGGAGGTGAGGATCAACGCGAGGCTGAGGGGAGCTGGGAGCCAGGACGTTCGCCGCACCTGCGCAGGCTACGGGATCGAGGCGTGCGCGTCGACCGAGGCCGTCCGCCGCCGCACCGTACGCGGCCCTGGGGCCACTTGACGCCGCTTGACGCCACCTGCCCCTGGAGGGTCTCTGTGCCGCGCTCGGGGCTTGCGGCGGGGGCTCTTCGACCCTCTCCGGTGCGGGCCCGGGGAGCTCACCAAGTGTCCTATAAGGGGGGCGTGACTAGTCGGGCTCCAGGTCAACGTGTCGTCATCTCCGACTTCGGCGAGGATCCGCCGGACGCGATCGCTCGGCTCTTGGCGATCGAGGAGCAGCTGTTCCCCGACGTCGCAGCGCTCGCGCCGACCGACGTGGTGATCGCGGTCGAGAGCGCCGCGGTCGGCTGGGTCGACCTGCTGATGACCAGCGGTCAGTACCAGCACATGGCGGCGCCTCCCTACACGCCTGGGCTGGAGTACAGCGGGCGTGTCATCTGGGCTGGCGCTGAGGTTCGGCGGGTCGCGGTCGGCGATCCTGTGATCGCCGACGGTTTTCTGACGGGGCCGCGCTCCAAGGGCGCCTACCAGCGTTACGGTGGATTTGCGACCTATGCGGTCGCACCCGAGGAGGCCCTCCTCCCGCTGCCTGAGGAGCTCAGCTTTGATCAGGGCTGCAACCTCCTCGGCAACTACGAGACCGCCTACCACTGCCTCATCACCCGGGGGCAGCTGCGCCCCGGCGAGACTGTTCTGATCCACGGCGCCTCGGGGTCGACGGGGCTCGCGGCGGTGCACACAGCCAAGCAGGTCGGCGCCCGCGTGATCGCGACGGGGCGCTCGCCTAGCAAGCTGAGCGCGGTCCAGGAGCAGGGGGCGGATCATGTCCTGGCGATCGGCAACCCCGACCAGAGCCCGGGGGTCCGCCGCTTCCGCGACGAGGTCAAGGCGCTGACGGACGGCCGCGGCGTCGACGTGGTCTACGACGGGGTCGGGGGCGACGTCTCCCTAGAGAGCCTCCGCTGCGTCCGCTTCGGCGCCCGTTTTCTCATCGTCGGCTGGGCCTCGACGCCCTTCGTCGCCCGCGGTCGCGGTCAGCGGGGCGCCCCGCGGGCGAACGTCCTGCCGACCAACCTGATCATGATGAAGGGCCTCGACGTGCTCGGCTGTCCCACCGTGATCTCGACCCACCGCGATCCGAGCATCCGCGCCGGACGTCTCGCCGCGATCCTCGAGTGGGTCCGGTCTGGAGGACTGCGCCCCGCGGTGGGCCCTGTGTACCCGCTGGAGCAGGTCGCGGAGGCGATGCTCGCGAAGTGGTCGAGCCGTCACGTCGGCGGCTGCGTGCTGCGGCCGGGGGGTTAGCAGACGTTGTCCGGGCTCTCGCGTTCGGCGGAGCAGGTCGTCGCGGTCGAGCCCGATGAAGCTTGCCAGCGACCGCCCAGGGCCGCAGGCTATGCCGGTGATCACCAGGGATGAGGCGTTGCAGTACCTGTCAGGGCTGAGCCCTGTGGAGCTTCAGCTCTTGGTGGAGGAGCTTGAGGGTGTATGGCGGATCGTTCATCCGCCGGTGGATGAATGGTACATCCCCGTCGACGTGGTCCCGGAGCCTGATCTCGTGCTCGTCGAGGTCGGCCCGCGGCGGGTGCTGGTGATGAAGGCTCTGCGCGCGGAGTTTGGGTTCGACCTCGCCAAGGTCCGAGCTCTCGTCGACACAACCCCTGCGGTGCTCGCCTACGAGGCGGAACCGAGCGTCGCCGAGCGGGTCATCCGCGAGCTGGGGTCGCTCGGCGCGACCGTAGAGCGACGACCTGGCGTGAGCAGCTGGGCTAGGCCCCCTGGCCCCCCATAGCTCGACCTGTGCATGCGGTAGGGTCCGGCGCTGCGTCGTCGCGTCGAGAAGCCCAGGGGGCCGCGAGCAGAGCGCCGAAGCGGATTGATACGTTGTTCACAATTCATCAACTGCACAGACTTTGATAGGTTCAGCAGGCCTGCGAATGATGCTGGACATTAGCACAGGTCTTTGCCACTGTGCCGCCCCCGCGGGGCAACCCGAATCACGGATGATCACGGAACTCTGATGAATACCAGCAAGACGCTCTCTCTCTTCGTTCTCCTCGCTGTCTCACCGACGCTCGCCTGCACGGGCAGCAAGGCCGACACGGCGACTCCGGCTCCAGCTCCGGCGCCCGAGCCGGCGCCCGAGGTCGAGGCCAAGGCCCCTGTCGCGCCGATCCCGGAGGGCTATCACGCCCTGACCCCGCAGCTCACCGTCACCGGGCTCGACGAGGCGGTCACCTTCTATGTGAAGACCCTCGGCGCCGTGAAGACCGTCGAGATGAAGGGCCCCGACGGCAAGCTGATGCACGCTGAGGTTAAGATCGGCGACTCCTTCATCATGCTCGACGAGGAGAACCTCGAGAACGGGATGAAGTCGCCGACGACCCTGGGCGACAGCTCGGCGGGCCTCCTGACCTATGTCGACGACGTCGACGTCGCCTTCGCCGCGCTCGTCGACGGCGGCGCGACCCCGGCGATGCCGCCCGAGGACATGTTCTGGGGCGATCGATACGCCGCGGTCGTCGATCCCTTCGGCCATCGATGGTCGGTCGCGACCCACCTCGAGGATCTCACCGACGAGCAGATGATGCAGCGGGCCGAGATCGCCTTCGCCCCGCCGCCGGCGACCAAGAAGGGCAAGAAGGGCAAGAAGGCCAAGGAGCCGGCTGAGCCGGCCTGGAGGGCGATCGAGGCCGCCGCCGCGACCGAGAAGAAGCCGTCGCAGTACCACACCGTCACGGTCTCGCTCGTCGTCGCCAACGCGGCCGAGGCGATCGAGTTCTACAAGGCGGCCTTCGGCGCCACCGAGGTCTCGCGGATGCCCGGGCCCGACGGCAAGCTGATGCACGCCGAGCTCAAGATCGGCGACTCGCTGCTGATGCTCGCCGACGAGTGGCCGGAGGCCGGTCAGAAGTCGGCGACGACGATCGGCGGCTCGGCGGTCGCGCTGCACTACTACAACGAGGACGTGGACGCTGCCTTCGCCCAGGCGACCGGCGCCGGAGCTGTCGGCGTCTATCCCGTCACGGACGCCTTCTGGGGCGATCGATACGGCGCGGTGATCGACTCATCGGGCTACATGTGGGGCCTGGCGACGCACATCGCCGACCTGACAGAGGCGGAGATGATGGAGCGGATGAAGGCCGAGCAGAGTGAGGCGAAGTCCTAGCCACTAGGTGATGCACCGCGGCGCGGGCTCTTTAGGGCCCGCGCCGCTGTCGCGAGTGGTCCGCGGCGAGGTGCCTCGGTCGTCCGAGCGCCCTCTTCGTGAGCGAGGCGTGACGATCGATGAGCATCGCGAAGCCACCGACCGGTGCACTGGAGCCGCCCAGCACCTTCACGGTCGTCGATGTGGCCCCGTCTCGACGGTGCTGCGCTCGGTGTCCTGAGGCGCGCGCTGACGTCGCACCGTGGCAGTGAACATCGAAACCCCGATCGACGGCCCCGGGCCGATGAGGAAGTCGACCGACGAGCCGACGCTCACCGTCACATCGGTCGAGTACTCAGCGCCGTTGTTATCGATCGGAGTGGAGTACACGAGCTCGCTGTCGACGACGATACGTGCCGTACAGCCGCCGCTCCAGTTGGCGCCCCAAGGCATGACCTTCCCTGCGTGGCCGCTGATCGTGACGACCCCGTCCACGGTGCTCTCCCAGCGGCGTACCGCCCAGTGCTCGACCGGAGCATGATCTCCCAGGTCCAGGACTGCGTTGGGGTGGCCGCCCTCAGCCCACAGAGATGTGTAATAGACACCATCCTCTTGGTACCAAAGAGGGCCCGTGGTAAACGCGGAGTGCGTGCTTAGTCCATTGACAGGGTCGTCACCGAAGTGTTGCAGGTGCCGAAAGTCGGTCTCTGCGTTGTAGGTCCTGTCGGCGTCCGCGGAGCGGTCCCAGTACCCGTACGACCAGTTGTTCAGCCCCTGCGTGCCCGAGAAGCCCGTGACGGAGTCGGCCAAGAGCTCCATCGTCAGCGTGGGCCTTGGTGCCCGCTCCGTCGGCGCTGTCGGAGCGCTCCTGTTCTCGACATTGGAATTCGCCTGCACACCAGGAGCCGTGCCAGGCTCTCGCCCACCGGAGCAGGCGCAGAGGATTAGGCTCAGTGTTGCCATGGCGAACGTCGCGGCCCGGAGATTGCTCGGATTCTCAGCCATTCTCAAAGGTGACTCTAGGACCGACCGGGACCGAGCACAACTATCCAAAACAAGGGGTGTGTGGGGGGCGATGAAGGGGCTCTTCCGGGAATTTCGGCGAGGCGCGGGACGACCGTGACGACTCCGCCGGGCGCGACGGGACGTTACCAGGTCTCGCCTGGCCAGGGCTGCCGCGAGCGGCTCGGCGAGCCGTCGTGGATCTTCGGCCAGCCCTCCTCCCAGATGATCCGATCGACGAGGTCGCTGCGGCCGAGCTCGCCCTTATGGGTGCCGTCGCCCTTGTTCGTCCACGCGTGATAGACGAAGTAGTCGAGCCCGCCGACGTCGATGACGGAGCCGTGGCCGGGCCCGACCCAGCGCTCGTTGTTCTTGAGGATCGGCGCGCCGTGGCGCTCGTAGGGTCCGAGCAGCGCCGACGCTCGGGCGACGCCCGTGCGGTAGCGGTGATCGTAGACGTTGCCGCTGTAGAACAGGTAGTACCAGTCGCCGCGGCGGACCAGCCACGGCGCCTCGATCACCCCGCCCTCCCACGATTGGCCGTCGTTGACCAGGAGGGTGGTCTCGGGTCCGACGAGCGAGAGGCCGTCGTCGGCGAGCTGGCGGATGATGATCGGCGTCGGCTTGCCCTGCGAATTGCCGTCGATCTTGTAGAGGAGCCACGGCGTCCCCTCGTCGTCGAAGTAGTGGGCGTCGATGACCCCGAGCGGGTGCTCGATGAGCGGCTCGCCGATGTCGGTGTAGGGGCCGAGCGGCGCGTCGGCGTGCGCCGCCCCGACGCTGAGAACGTCGGCGCCGTTGACCGTCGTGTAGTAGACGACGAAGCGGTCGCCGACCCGGTGGAGCTCCGGCGCCCAGTTGCGGTGGCCGTTGGCGGCCCACGCCGGCTTGCCCTCCGGCAGCACCTTGGCTCCGGTGCCGCTCCAGAGCACGAGGTCGCGCGAGCGCCGGATCGGGAAGGAGCCGCCGGTGCACACCTTGTAGTAAGCCGGGCCGTCCGCCTCGTCGACCGCGAGCGCCCCGGGATCGGGGCAGTCGAAGGCCTCGACCGGGTTGTAGTAGGGCGGCTTCGGCGGTCCCAGCTCGCTCGGGCCGTCGGCGGCGATCAGGTGTGAGGTCGGGATGACCTGCTCGCGGAGGCGATCGCTCGACCACAGCAGTCTCGCCGACGCGTCGAGATCGAGCTCGAAGTAGTCAAGCCGGAGCTCGACCTCGACCCCCGCGGAGAGCTCGACCTGGGCCTCGTTGCGGGTGACGAAGTGGCCGTTCCAGTCGTCGATCATAGGCTCGCCGTCGACCCACAGGCGGACGCCATCATCGGTCTCGGTGATCAGCGTGTAGACCCCGTCGTGCGGCGGCCGCAGGCGGCCGGTCCAGCGCACCGAGAAGCGATCGACGTCGTCGAGGCCGGCAGGCGCGTCTGCCCCCCACAGGAAGTCGACGACCTCGTCGACGCCGATGCGCTCAGGCTCGCGGTAGCCGGCGAAGTACTCGGCGCGCAGCCCCATCTCCGGCGCGGGCGGCTCGATGAGGGTGGTCGCCCCGGTCCCGTCGGTCGCGCTCTCGGTCGCTGCCCCGGTCGAGGAGGTCGTCCCGCTGGCCCCGCTGGCCCCGCTGGCCCCGCTGGCCCCGCTCGTCGCGGCCGTCGCGGCCGTTGTCGCGTCCGCGCTGGGGCCGGTCGACGACGCGGTGTCGGTCGCGGTCTCCTCCACGTCAGGCTGACAGGCGATCAGCGCGGCGCCGACGAGGAGAACAGAGCTGCGGCGCGGGCGAGAGAGGAGCGGAGGCGAGGAGCGCATCGCCGATGAGCATAACCGAGCACCGACGGCCAGCGAACCCACGAAGAGCTGCGCACCGAGCAGGAGTCGTCCGCGGCGTCCACTCAGGGCCCCAAGCCTGGACTGCCCTCCTCAACGTGCTCTGGGAAGCGGGCGACGTGCTGCCGGACGAGCACCGCGGCGTCGGCGGGAGAACGCGCGGGACTCTTGCCGCGGGCGGCTAGAGCTCGACGCAGTCCCAGCGATCGTCGCTGATCATCCAGCCGTCGTCGCCGCAGACCATGGAGTCGGCGACATAGGTCCGCGAGCGGCCAGACTGGAGGCGAAAGCGCTGCGCCGACTCCCGCGGCGAGGCGCCGGTCGTCGCATCGGCGTCGCAGATCAAGGACCAGCTAAAGTCGCAGCGGATCGTATCTTCGCAGCTGTTGGTGAAGGTGAAGGCGATGCCCGCAGACACGTCCGCTTGAGTGAGGACGACGCACTCGCTGACGTCCGTCGCCGCGCTCGGGGTCGAGGTCGAGGGGAGAACGGTGCTAGGGCTATGGGGGGCGGTCTCGTCGGCCATGGCCGGCTCCCCGAAGGCGAGCAGGACCAATGGCGCCGCGAATAGAATTCGGCGCATGGGATGGTCTCCTGGACGTAGGCGCCGCGCTTCGCGGCTGCCACGGTCCGTGCTCTCACAGACAGAGGCCGCGGCCGAAGGTTCCGGGAGGGAGCCGAAAATTCTCGGACGGGGGCGCGGTCTCTACTTGCACGTGCCCTTCGGGACCCCGCAGGGCCCCGACGAGCACTTTCCGCTCTTGCACTCGTCGTCGAAGCGGCAGCTGTCGCCGAGCTCCAGCGACTCCGGGCAGTAGGGGGCGCCGCAGACCTTCGGGAACCCGTCCTCGCGCTCCTCCTTGGGCGGGGCGATGACGACCCCGCGCAGGTCGATATCGTCCGCCGCGCTCGCCGGGCCCTCGCGGCGGCCCTCGGCGCGCTCCCACATCCGCAGGAAGTTCTCGGCGGAGCTGCTCAGCGGGGCCGTGTCGACGCCGAGACCCTCCAGGTCCGCGACCATGTCGCCCAGGAGGCCGATGTGGGCGAAGCCCTTGGTGTCGAAGTCGGTGCCGAGCGGCGCGGGCCCGAGGTCGATCTGATCGCGGCGCTGACAGGCGGCCTCGGCCTCAAACGAGGCGGAGCAGGAGCCGAGCTCGCCGAAGCGCGGGCGAGTCTGCTGGATGAAGCCGTTGAAGTCGGTGCCGAAGCCCATGTCGACCTTCAGCCCCTGCTGTCCGAAGAGATAGGCCTGGGCGAAGGACCGGGTCGACCCGTGACAGGAGTTCTCGACGCCGCCGGGGGTGTAGCTGTTGGTCTCCTCGTGGGCGGTGCGGAGGCCGAACATGCCGCCGGTGGTGCGCAGCGCCTCGATCACCCAGGCCGGCGTGGTCTTCTCCTCGGCGGCCTTCTCCTCGGTCATCATCTCGCGAAAGTGGCCGTGCGAGATGTAGAAGGGGTAGTAGTCGTGCTCCTTGACGATGTCGTAGAGATCCTCGGTCGACCGCTCCGAGAGGTGGGCGCCGTCGAGGAGCATGCCCCGGCTGATCATCGCCTCGACCAGGTCGAGCCCCTCCGGCGTCAGGCCCTTGACGTTGCGGCACTCCTCGTCGACGTCGAAGCCGAGCGTCAGGGCCTCGGTCGTCAGGCCGCAGTCGTTGTCGATGTGACAGTTGAGGCTGAACTGAGCGACCTGAAAGATGGTGTTGTGGGGGGCTGCCCCGCCGAAGCGATTGTCGAGCTGGTGGACGAGCTGGAAGGAGCGGACGCCCAGGTCGTAGACCTGGTCGAGCTGCGGCTCCCAGGGCCCGTCGCCGAAGATATGCGAGGCCTCGATGCTCAGGATCATCGCCAGCTTTCCCTCGCTCGCGATCTCGCGGGCGTGGGAGGCGGATAGGGCGATCTCCAACCAATCGTGCTCAGCCGCGAGGGCGTTCGCCATCTCGAGCTGGACGATGACATCCGCCATCTCGTCGCATTGCGGGCGCTTGAGGTTGCCGGGGGGCAGGGCGCTGCAGAGCCAGTCAAAGGAGACCGCAGACATCACGACCACCCGCAGCCCGTCGTCGCGGGCCTGCAGGAGCCAGCCCTCCCAGGCCTGCTGGTGGGCGATGGTGTCCCACCGCGGCCAGCCCTCGAAGGACGGCGCGCCCTCCTTGCGGTTTTGGTGGAGCCCGGTGTCGCCGACCGTGCCCTCGATGTCGCCGAGGAACTCCGACGCCGGCGTGCCCCCGAGGAAGAGGATGATGTTGAGGAAGGGGACGAGCGACGCCAGCGTCGAGAGATCGACCTGGAGCGGCTGCTCTTTGCAGAGATCGAGCAGGTCGGAGAGGTTCGAGCGGAGGCGCGCGTGATCCCCGGGGAAGCCCCCGTCGCAGCTCGCGACCGCGACCTCGAGGGCGCCGGTGTGGTCCCCCGCGAGCCAGCCCCCGCCGAAGGCCTCCTCCGCCATCATGTGGAGGTGGAGGTCGGCATAGCCGGCGACGGGCTCGGGCGGCCGGGCCCCGGTCGTCGATGACTCTCCGCCGGTCTCCGATGTCGTCGAGCTCGTCGCCGTCTCGCTGGCGCTCCCGGTCGACCCTGCGCTCGCCGAGCTGCCTTGGCTGGTGCCCGGGCCCGTGGTCGGGGCCGTCGAGGCGGCGGTGTTCGTCGTCGACTCTGTCCCGGTGGCCGATGTCGCCGATGTCGCCGTGTCATCGCCGGAGCATCCCGCCAGCGGGACGGCCAGGCTGAGGAGGGCGCGGAGGAGGGGGGCAGCGGCGCGTCGCGTCATGGTCTCCATCGCTCCTATCATGCCACTCCCGTCGGCGGTGGTTCGTGGGCCGAGGCGAGGTGGGGCCCGGCCCCCCCGAGTCATCGTCGAGGGGAGCTCGAAGCGGCCGCTAGCACGGCCGAGAGGGGCCCCTAGCGGACCGAACGCGCGACAATGACCCATGCGTTGGTGGAGCCAGCGCTGCGCGTTTGGGGCTACACTCGAGCCGGTGGCGGGCTTGCACAGCGTTGGATCTCGGATCGGCAAGTTCGAGATCATCAACCGCATCGCCGCCGGCGGGATGGCGGAGCTCTACGTCGCGCGGACGCGGGCCGCCCACGGCTTTGAGAAGGTCGTCGCGCTCAAGCGGATCTTCCCGCACTTCATCGAGGACGAAGACTTCGTCGAGATGTTCCTCCACGAGGCGCGCCTCGCCGCCCGCCTCCATCATCCGAACATCGCCCAGGTCTACGAGATCGGCGACGACGACGGCGTCTACTTCTTCACGATGGAGTACGTCCTGGGCCAGGACCTGCGACGGATCGTCCGCGAGGTGCGCAAGGACGGCGGTTGGCTGACCCTCGACCAGATCATCACGATCATCACCCAGACCGCCGCAGGGCTGCACTACGCCCACGAGCGCGAGGGTCCCGGGGGGAAGCCCCTCGGGATCGTCCATCGTGACATCTCGCCCTCCAACCTGCTCATCAGCTACGACGGAGGGGTCAAGCTCGTCGACTTTGGCATCGCCCGCGCGGCGAGCCGCCGCAACGTCACCCAGGCGGGGACGCTGAAGGGGAAGATCCCGTACATGTCCCCGGAGCAATGTCGGGGGGAGACCCTCGATCGGCGCTCCGACATCTACTCCCTGGGGATCATCCTCTGGGAGCTGGCGCTATGCCGACAGCTCTGGGCCGGCGCCGCGGACTTCAGCCTCGTCAAGCGGATCGCCACCGAAGAGGCGCCCGCGCCGACCGCCTTCCTGCCGAACTTCCCGAAGGACCTCGAGAAGATCATCATGCGAGCGCTCGCCCATGATCGCGAGGACCGCTACGCCACCGCGCAGGAGCTCCAGGTCGATCTCGAGGAGTTCGCCCGCGAGCGCAAGCTCGCGCTCTCGTCGATCGGCCTCGGCCAGTTTATGCAGGGGCTCTTCGCCGACGCCATCGCCGAGCAGCGAGCCGCGCTGGTCGAGGCGAGGGCGGGGAAGAGAACGCTCTTCCCGAGCTTTGAGAGCGCTGATGCGACCTCCCAGGAGGCGATCGACAACAGCACGACCCTCGTCAACTCGGCCGAGCTCCACCTCGAAGAGCGGCAGGGGGGCTCGCGATGGATGACCGTGCTCGCCGTCGGCGTTGGGGCGCTCGTGCTCGTCGCGGCCAGCCTCGGCGGATGGTGGCTCCTGGAGGGGCGGCATCGCCAACCGGTCGCCGAGGCCGATGGATCGGCGCCTGCGGCTGTCGCACCCGACAGCGCGGCAGGACAGGCGGCAGCCGAGCCCGCGCCGGCGCCGGTCCTGCCAGCGGCGGAGGCGGCGACTTCGGCGGAGGCGGCGGAGGCGGATGCGGCTGTGGACGCCGCCGATGAAGAGGCATCGGAGGCGGAGCCTCGCGCAGGGGCGAAGAAGCCTGGCCGTCGGAGCGGCGGGGTCAAGCTCCGGCCCTCCTCTGGTCCTGCGGGCGATCCGGCTCCGGAGAAGCCGCGCTCCGACGGGATCAAGGACCCCTTCGCCAACGAGTAGCGGGCGGTGAGTGCGTGACAGGGCGCAGATTCACATCGCAGCCCACGACACCGGTGTCAGCAGCGGTCCTACCGGGTCGACCCAACACATACCGAGTCTTCGAACGCGCGGTGATCGGCCAGGTGGCCTGAAAAAACATGGATGGTCTGACCCCAAAGTCGAAGTATTCTGCGACTCCTATGGTGAAGATTACGACGAGGATAGTTGGGATCGGCGGCGCGTTGGCGCTCGCGATGGTGGGATGCAACGGTGGGGACATCACTGAGGGGAGCGGAGCCTCCGCGAGCTCGACGGGCACGGACACCTCGACTGAGAGCGGGAGCGCCAGCGAGGCGACCTCGAGCGCCTCGGGCAATTCTGCGAGCGGGACCACGAACGGCGGCTCTGAGAGCAACAGCGCCAGCGGGACCACGACGATGGGCACCTCCGACGCGACCAGCGACGGCACCGGGACCTCGCAGTCGGGCGGCGAGACCGATAGTGACACCGGCGTGACCGGGACCTCGGACGGCCCGACCACGAGCACGAGCGGCGACACGAGCGGCGACACGACCGGCGACACGACCGGAGACACGAGCGGCGACACGACCGGCGACACGACCGGAGACACGACCGGCGACACGAGCGGCGACACGACCGGCGGCACGACCGGCGACATGGATCCTCCCTGCGGATCTCAGCTCAAGGCGACCATTCGCGACTTCCAGGTCGGCCACCCCGACATGCAGTCCTACTGCTGCGGTCAGGTCAACAACCTCGTCAAGGCCTCCCTCGGCGGCGACGGCAAGCCTGAGTTCAACAGTGTCGGCAATCCCAAGATGCTGACCGACGAGCCCACTTTTGATCAGTGGTACAACGACGTCAACGGCGTCAACCAGACCACCGAGATCACGCTCGATCTGATGGAGATCATGCCCGGCGTATTCTCCTACCAGAACAACGCCTTCTTCCCGATCGACGACGAACTCTTCGGCAACCAAGGGAACGATCACAACTTCCACTTCACGACCGAGATCCACACGTCCTTCCAGTACAACGGCGGTGAGACCTTCACCTTCCAGGGCGACGATGACGTCTGGGTCTTTATCAACAAGGAGCTCGTGATCGACCTCGGAGGCGTCCACGGCGTCGCCAACGGCACCGTCAACCTCGACGACTTCGGCCTGAACGCCGGGCAGGTCTACCCGCTCGACGTGTTCCACGCCGAGCGCCATACCGTGCAGTCGAACTTCCGCATCGACACGACGATCTGCGCGCTGCCGCAGTAGTGGTCCGGGGGGACCGAGACTGTCGTCACGCGGGCGCAGAGGCGTTCGGTGGCGACGGTCCTGTTCGGCATCGTCGCCGACAGCATCCGCGTGGATTGCCTCCACGTCGTGCCCGTTCTCGACGTCGGCGAAGAGCGCGAGGCGTGTGACGAGCCGCTCATGTATCTCGTCATGCCGCTGATCGTCGGCGCCACCCTTCGGACGACTCTCCTCGACGGCCCGATCCCCTTGCTTCGGGCGTCGCGCCTTGCAGGCCAACTCCTCGCCGGACTCGCCGCGCTTCACCGGCTCGGAGCGATCCATCGCGACGTGAAGCCCGAGAGCTGCCTCATGGCCCAGGTCTACGGTCGCGAGCACCTCCGCCTCGCGGACTTCGGGCTCGCCCAGGCGATGACAGTCGGGCTCATCGCCAACCCGCTCGCCAACCCGCCGACGTCCAGCAGCGGCGCGCTCGTCGGCACCGCCGCATACACGTCCCCCGAGCAAGTCCTCGGAAGTGCTCTAGACGAGCGCTCGGACGTCTACGCGGCCGGTGTCGTGCTCTACGAGCTGCTCGTCCGTAGGACGCCGTTCAGAGGCGCGCATTTCGATCTCCTAAACGCCCACGTCCACGCCGCGCCACCCCTGCCTAGTAGCGTCGCTCCACAAGCCGCTAGCTGTTACCACGCGCTCACGCGACGACTCGCGGCTCTGATGGTCGGCTAGTCAAGCTTGAAGTCCAGATCAGCGGTGAATTTCCGCACCGCGTCAGCGAGAGCAAGCGCCAGTGACTCTGCGTATCCGCCACCGCTCCCGTCGCTCCACCCCGATGAACCCTCACCTACGTACTTTCGGGTGAAGAGGTCGTCCTTGTTATCGCGGACCTGCACCATCAACGCGACCTTCGCGTCATGGCGTAGGTAGGCGTCGTCATAGACCTCGAGGATCGATCCGGTGACTCGAAGGTGCTTCGGGCTGTTGTCTTTGATGACGGTGAAGCCAGCGTTCTTGAGCTCAATATGCAGCGCTCTCTTCACCCACTCGGGAAGATCCGTCGGGGACTCGACACGGGCAGTCTTGATGCCGAACGTGTTTCGGATGTGGCCGACGGCGCGCTTGTCATCGCGTTCGTCACTGAAGAGAGCGATCGCGATCAACTTCTGCTCGCTATCGCCCTTGTCCTCGCCCTTGTCCTCGCCCTTGTCTTTGTCTTCGTCCGCAGACTCCTCCGAGCGCGGCGGGTACTCGAGCTCGGCATTCCGGGTGCCAAATGCGCATGCCGACAGGAGGCTGAGTGAAAGGCCAAGCGTGAACAGTGAGGTGCTGATATTGCTGCGGCTCATGGTTTCCTTGACGGGCGAAAACGAGATTGAGTCGCACAATAGAGCGCGCTCTTGCACCTGTCAATCTGCTGCAGTGGTCAGCGGGCAGTACCAGTCGGGCGGGCATCGTCGACGATCACGGACAGCTCGGCGGGTCGGCGCCAAAAGGGAGCGCCGGTCTGAACTCGCGGGAAACAGAGAGGACGCGCGGCGGATGAATGGGCCTCATTCGTCAGCGATGAGGACGTCGGGCTCTTTGAGATCAGCCGCGCTCGCGGCTGACGAAGAGAACCCCGAGCGCGGCGCTGTTGAGCCCCTGAATCGGCGAGATGAAGAGGTTCGTGCTCGCCAAGAACTCCGTCGTACTGCCTGTGCGGACGAGATCGATCCACGGGATCAGGTTGACGAGGACCAGGTAGAAGATGGAGAGGGCGAGGACGAAGCGGAAGAAGCGGTGATCGACGGTCGCTCCGCCCGCGCTCGCGGAGGGCGGGTCGATCGTGTCGACGGGCGTCTTGTCTCCCTCGGAGGCCAAGCGCCTCGATTGCACGGACTCGGCCGCGACGACGCCGAGGATCAGCAGCAAGGTCGGCATCGTCGCCGACAGCATCCAGGCCACGGCTTCCTCCGCCTGGCCGCCGTAGTGCCCCGTGAGGGCCCGGGACATGACGGAGATGTATAGGGGCAATGTGCCGGCGAACCACGCGACCAGGAGCCGGTAGTGGACGCTCTTGATGTCCGTGCGTGTGTCATTCATGGTCTTGACGTCTGCTCTCCGCCGACAACATAAGGCTTGAGGCCTGAGCCTGTGAGGTGATCGTCACAGTCAAGCACCGCCCCATCAGGGAGGATGACCTCATAGGGGTCGACGTCTGCCGAGCGGGAGACCTCCGTGACATAGAAGGTGAGCACGTGTTTGCGGCCAAGATAGGTCGTCGGCAGGCTGTCGGCCGAATCGTGATTCGCGACAGCGATATTGTACGGGATCTCAATCGCCTTGATGTCGTGCAGCGGGCTGCCGAGGCTCTTGGCGATCTCCTTGGGTTTATCGCTGAGCACGAAGAGGATGAGCCGTATGTGGCTCTTCTGTCCGCCAAAGCTCTCGCGCACGTACTCGACGAAGGTGCTCGGGCGGGCGCGCCGATGGCCGAATCGGGGCACCGATGCGCGTCCGCTCTCCTCCTCGAAGCTTTCTGGCCGGGCGATGATCGCGAACCCGCCCTCGACCCTGATGATAGCGGGGCTGTATTTCGCGGACCTCATCGTGCTCATCAGGTACTTGCCGACGCTGTGGAGCGTCGCTGGACCCTTTGACTGCAGAGGAACTTTGGCCCAGTCTAGATCAATGCCACAGGTGATGCTCGGGAGGACGAGGCCGCCGAGGCCCGCGACGTCCTCAGATGTTGCTTGTGAAGGAGGAGGCGTCTCGCCTGCGCACACCGCCTCGCCTGCGCATGTACCTTCGGCGTCGGGCGCTCCGTCACCGGCGGGAGGTGAGCCGGTAGGGACCTCTGTCCCGTCACGGCCGGCGCTGCCGCCAGACTTAATACAGGCGCAGAGGTTGACCCCTGTGCCGAGCACTGCGAGCGTCGTCGCGATCGTCTTGAGCGTCATCATCTCCTGCCTCTCTCTACAGCTCCGGCGGCCGCAGCACCCCTCCAGCGATCAGCGACTCCCACTGCCGGAGCAGCCGCTTGGCGAACTCTCGGCTGTGGAGCAGCACGCCGGCCTCGATGTTGCGGTTGGTGCCGCGGCCGGTGAAGTTGGCGCTGCCGAGGATGATGTGCTCGGCGTCGACGATGACGGCCTTGGCGTGCATGGACACGTAGTATCCGCCCTTGGGGTGGTCGGGGTCGCGGTTCCAGGCGGCGGTGCGCGGGTCGACGTAGAGGCGCGGCTTGAGGTCCTTGCCGGGCCAGAGCTCCTCGAGGAATGTGCCCACCTGCTCGCGGATCCTGTCCTGGCGGGTCATGCCCTTCGTGGCCTTGACGTCGAGGACGAGGGTGACGTCGACGCCGCGCTCGGCCATGGCGTCGTAGAGCGGCTGGAGGAGGGCCTTGTCGTCGAAGACGTAGCCGGCGAGGAGGACGCTGCGCTGGGCGCCCTGGAGGAGCTGGAGGAGCTGGACGCGGGTGTCGAGGGCGGCGGTGCCGGTCGCCTCGGGGCCGGTCCAGAGGAGGCGAGGGCGGCGCTTGGCGGCGCGCTCGCGCTCGGCGATGACGGTGTCGAGGACGGCGAGGAGGGGCCCGCGGGGGAGCTGGCCGAGGACGGCGAGGATGCCCGCGGCGGTGTCGCTGTCGAGGCCACGGGCGCGGAGCTGGACGCGGGTGAGCGGCACCGGCACAGCGCGGCTGGCGACGGCGCCGCGGAGGTCGGCGAGGGTCGCCCGCGAGATCGCGGCGAGGGTCGGGGGCTCGCCCTTCGGTGAGTTGGGGTCGGAGCTCATGGGCGTGCTCGGAGGAGGGCGAGGCGATAGGGGTCGGCGAGGGTCGGCCGCGAGCTCGCGGCGAGGGTCGGGGGCTCGCCCTTCGGTGAGTTGGGGTCGGCGCTCATGGGCGTGCTCGGAGGAGGGCGAGGCGATAGGGGTCGGCGAGGGTCGGCCGCGAGACCGCGGCGAGGGTCGAAACCTCGCGCTTCGGTGAGTCGGGGTCGGCGCTCATGGGCGTGCTCGGAGGAGGGCGAGGCGATAGGGGTCGGCGAGGGTCGGCCGCGAGATCGCGGCGAGGGTCGGGGGCTCGCTCATGGGCGCACCTCGAAGAAGGCGAGGTCGTCGGGGTGGCCGATGGTCGGGAAGACCAGGGCGCGGTCGAGGAAGCGGTTGAAGGACTCGCAGGAGGTCTCGGGGACGTAGACGCAGCTATGACAGGCGGCGCCCTCGGTGCTCCGCTCGTCGTGGACGAGCTCGGGCTGGTGGAGGGCGCAGACGGGGTCGCCGGAGCAGAGGGTGCCGAGCTCGAAGGCGCGGCGGAGGTGGTAGCGGAGGTGGCGGCCCTGGTCGACGAGGCCGCCTAGGGTGCCCTCGGAGCCGGGCGTGCCGGTGGAGAGGAGGATCCCGGCCATGCCCGGCTCACCGAGCCGCTTGTCGGCCTCGCGGCAGTAGATCCGCTCGCGGATCGAGCTCGCCGCGTAGCCGCACTCGAGGGCGATCGCGGTCATCAGCAGGTGGGCGAGGGTGTGGAGCATGTAGTAGCGGACGCCGCGGAAGACGACGCTGCCGCGGCGGCTCGCGGCCCAGCGGTTAAAGCCGGCGAGGAGCTGGTCGTTGCGCGCCTTGACGCTCTCGCGGGTCTCCCAGGCGTCGAGGATCCCCTCGTCAAAGCGGATAAAGAGGCCCTCGCCGCTGATCTCGATCGCCGGGAGCCACTTGGGGTCGAGGGCGAGGGAGGCGATCTTGGCGTCGGCGGCGTAGCTGCCGTCGGGGGCGGGGACGGCGGCCTCGAGGCGGGAGAAGCCGAACTGGGCCCGGACCTCGCGGAGCTTGGAGGCGAGGACGACCTTCTCGACGCCGTGGGGGAGGCCGCCGGGCGGGGGGCGCATGCGGCGGGCGAAGAAGTCCTCGCCGCGCCGCGCCTGCTCGCCGTCGCGCTCGACCGGCGCCTGCTCAAACGCCTCGTACTCGGCGACGTCGAGGGGCGGGAGGCTCGAGCCTGCGCCTGCCCGTCGGCGCTCGATCGCCTTGAGGATCGCCGCGTCGCTCCAGCTCGCCGGGAGGCTCTGCTTGACGTCGGGGACGTGGGCGCGGAGCACCTGGAGCTGGGGCAGGTCCTGGACGCCGCCGAGGGTCGCCCAGAGGCCGGCGACGGCCTCGGTGAGGGCGTCGTCCACCCCCGGCAGGGCGAGGGCGCTCATCGTCTGCGCGAGGTAGCCGTTGGTCGCGGTGCGGACGAGGAGGCGGGCGCGGTGATCGTCGGTGTTCTCCTGCTTGGCGATGTCGCGGGCGCCGAGCCAGGGGCGGTCGCCGGTGCACTTGGGCCGCAGCTCCTCGATCATCGCCGACGCGAGCTTCGTCGAGGCCTTGCAGCTCTGACAGCTGACGATGATCTCGCTGATGTCGCCGGAGGCGCCCTCCTGCAGGCGGATGTCGGGGATCTCGCACTTCGGCTTGCCAGCGGCGAAGTGGGCCCACCACTCCCAGGGCCAGTCGGTGATGTGGCCGTGCTCGCAGACGGCGACGAAGCGGACGGGGACCGCGGGGGCGGGCTTTTTGCCGTAGCCGGGGCCGCAGTGGTGGACGCGGCCGCGCTTGGCCTCCTCAAAGTCGGTCGCGTGGGCGATTGCGTTGCAGCGCTGGCACTTAAAGTACGCCGGGAACTCGAGCGCTTGGATCCCCTGGCGCGGGGTCGCGTCGTCGTACTCGCACTCGGGCGGCGCCTGCAACCATAGCTGGGACGAGGGGTTCATCCCCAGGGCGCGCATCACCTCGACCAGCTTGGAGGTCAGGCGCGGCTCCTTGATCACCTGCGCGGGGCGGGTCGGATCGAGGTAGCGCCAGTACTCGAGGCCGCCGATCAGGACGGCGTCGTCGAGGAGGTCGATCATCGCCCCGGGGCCGTAGCCCATCAGGAGCTGGCTGCGCCGCAGCTCCCCCTCGGGGCGGTAGGTCTTGCTCGACTTCTTGCGGGGCTTCGCCATCGTCGGTCTTCCTTGGTCGTAGGTCTTAAGTCTTAAGTCGTAGGTCTTGGGTCGCAGGTCTCGAGTCTTAGGACTTCGACCCGAGCTTGAAGCGGCGCCAGACGTGGACGCTCGGCTCGACGTCGCGCATCGACGTCGGCGCGCCGAAGCGCTTCTCGTCCTCGGTGAACATCTCGCCGCGCTCCGGGTCTGGGCGGAAGAGCTCGAGGACGGTCCGCAGCAGGGGGCGACCGCGGCCGCGGTCGGCGTCGAGGCGCGAGTAGTGGAGATGGTTGCGGCCCTTCGCCTCGCGGACCATCCCCAGCCAGCCGTTGATAAGGCCGTGGGCGCGGTCCTCGACGCTGTCGGCGAAGGCGTCGCCGGCGGCCTCTCCCTCGGCGCCGATCGCCGGCTGGTTCGCCGCCTTGTCGCGGACAGCCGCGAGGATCCGGGCGGTGATCGCCTGCAGGCCGGCCTCGTTCATCACCTGGGCCGAGGGGGTCATCTCCAGCTCGAGGAGCCGCGCCATGGTGACGACCACCGCCGCCAGGCCGCGGTCGATCGCCGGGGCCGAGAAGGGGGTGACGCTGGTGGCCTCGACGTAGCGATAAAAGCTCTCGTGGTAGGCGACAAAATGCTCGTAGTGCGAGCGATCGCGGGGGCGGTAAATGTTGTAGTTGGTCACCACCAGCCCCGGCCACTTCGCCGATCGGCCGACGCGGGAGCTGGCCTGGATGTACTCGGCGGTGGTCTTGGGCTGGCCGGCGACGACCATCACCCCGAGGCGCGAGATGTCGACGCCGACGGAGATCATGTTCGAGGCGAGGAGGACGTCGAGCGCCTTCTTGTCCTCGCTGTGCGGGGTCGCGGCCCGATCCTTGATCTTGACGATATCGCTGGTCTTCTCGCGGCTGGTCAGCTCTTGGGGGAAGCCGACCTGGCGGTTGGCGACCCAGCGGTGGGGGCCGATGGCGCCGATCGGCTTGCCGTCCTCCTGCTTGCGGGCGCGGGTGGCGATGTCGTCCTCGACCAGGCGGCGCATCCCGCCGAGCTCGCGCAGCGAGTTGAAGTAGCCGGTGAGCGTGAAATAGCCGTCGATCTCGCCTATCGAGGCCCCGCCCTGGAGGGCCCGCTGGGCCCCGCCGAGGAGCGCCAGGTAGCTCTGGAGGAGCACCCGCTTCATCGCCCGCCCGCCCGCGGCGACGCCGACGTAGACCCGGCCGGGCTTGTCGTGCTCGACCCGCGAGAACCAGGTCTCGAAGGGGTCGAGCCCCTGCGGCGGGAAGATGTTGGTGTCGCGGCGGCCGTAGAGCGCCTGGACCTGGCGCCGGGCTCGGCGGACGGTCGCGGTCGCGGCGACGATCTTCGGCCGCACCCGCTGGCCGTCGACCTCGCGGGCGCACAGCTCCTCGATCGCCGTCTCGAAGAGGCCGACCATCGTCCCGAGGGGGCCGGAGATCAGGTGGAGCTCGTCCTGGACGATAAGCTCCGGCGGCAGGAGACCGTCGGGCAGGCGCTCGGCCGCCTTGGGGATCGCCCGCGTCGGCGTCGACGGGCCGTAGTAGCCGCCGCCCTCGCCCTCGCGGTGGGTGGCGCGGCCGAAGAGCATCCCGGTCTCGCCGCGCCAGGGGAGCATCGCGAACTTGTCGACGGTCGCGACCAAAAAGCAGGGCAGGTCGCGGTAGAGCTGCTCGTCGACGAACTGGATCGGCAGGCCGGCGGCGCTGTGCGGCTCCTTGGAGAACGCGCATTCGACGTTGTGGCAGCGGACGATCGCCCGCTCGGCGCCGGAGGCCGTCGACTCGATCGTCAGCGACTTGGGCTCCAGCGGATCGCCGCACCAGGGGCAGAGCTGGAGCGGGCAGGGGCTGCCGGCCGTGCCCGCGCGGTAGGCCGAGAGCTGCTCCTTGAACTGGCTAAAGCGGTTGGCCGAGGCCTTGCTCCCCACCCAAAGGCCGATCTCAAAGCGGCGCTCGCCCAGCGCCTTGGTGTACTTCGGCTGGGTGCGCATCGTCTCGAGGGCGCAGATCATGGTGGAGGCGCGCTCTAGCTGATCGAGGGTGAGCAGGCGCAGGGTGTAGCGGAGGATCACCGCGACCCCCTCGCCGCGGTCTGCGGTCTTGCGGCCGCGCAGGCGTCGGAGGAGCAGGGTGAAGGCGATGAGCCCCAGGTAGGCCTCGGTCTTGCCGCCGCCGGTCGGGAAGAAGATCAGCTCCACGTGGTCGCGGAAGCTCCGCGCGGCCGGCCCGTCCCCGCCGGCGCTGGGGTCGGCGCCCCGCGTCGGCTCGGCGATGTCGCCCAAGCTGAGGAGGATGAAGGCTAGCTGGAAGAGGCGCCATCGGGGGTTCTCGGCCCAGCTCTCCTGGGCCCGGCGGCCGCGCTCGCGGGCCTGGAAGAACATCGCCCGGTTGGCGTAGACGAACGCCTGGCGGACGGTCTTGTCGCGGCGCAGGAGGTCGATCCCCGCGCGGATCCTGGCGGAGGCGGTCCGCGCCTCGTGGATCAGCAGGCGCAGGGTCTCCTTGCGCGGCGCCGAGAGCCCGTCGCCGTCGGCGGCCGCCTCGAGCGTGCCCGTGATCCAGGCCTCGTAGGCCCTGGGCAGGCCGCCGAGCGCGGCCTCGATCGCCGCCCCGTCGCTCAGCTTGCCGAGCGCCCGCATCCCGACCTCGACGGTGTCGCAGGAGCGGGCCGCGACCGGCTTAAACTCGGCCTCGGGGATCCAGGCGACCTCGACGGTGTCGACCCGCGGCGGGCCCCCGTCGTCGCCTTGGCTGGGGGCCGAGGAGGACGAAGAAGAAGAAGAGAAGACCGGGCGGGCGGCGACGCCGTGGCCGACCACGTATTCGTAGGCGTCGCGGTATTGGAGGTCGCCGATCCTGTCGTCGGTGTCGTCGCTGCCCTCGCCGGAGAGGTCGGGGCGCGGCAGGAACCCCGAGTCGCAGGAGAGCTGATACTCGACCTGGAAGATCATCACGTGCTCGCGCGGCTCGCCGTTGACCGCTTCGCGGCGGTTGACCAGGAAGAGCGCGAGCGCCCGCGAGCCGTCGCCCTTGCCGGCGTCCGCCAGGCGCCCCTGCAGCCAGATCCGGTCGGTGACCTCGATCCCCTGGGCGATCACCGCGGGGTCGAGGGGGACGGCGACGTCGGGCAGGGCCCGCTGGACCCTCCGCCAGGCGACCAGCGGCTTCTTGTTCTTCGGCTTGTTTTTCGGCTTGTTCTTCGGCTTGTTCCCCGCCGCGGAGCCGGCCTCGCGGCGCCTCGCGGCGAGCTCCTCGGGGGAGCCTAGGGGCGGCAATTCCTCCTTGGTGTCGGGGTCGAGCTCGACCCGGCGGTACTCGCCCCAGCGCAGGCGGGCGACCAGGCGCTGGGCCTGCGCGGGCAGGAGCACCGAGAGGCCGATCGACGCCGGAAACACCTTGCGGGTGGCGGGCTCGGGGTCGGGCGTGTTGCTGTCCTCGGCCTCGACGTCGTTGCCGCCGGCGTAGTCGTCCTCGCCGTCGAGCGCCTCGGCGGCGGGCTCCTGATCGGGCCTCTCGCCCTCGGCGAGCAGCTCCGGCGGCGCCAGAAACCCCGCCAAGTAGGAGCGCGAGGGGGCGAGGCGGAGGAGCTCGTCGCCCCCGCTGCCGCCGTCGCCGACCGCCTCGCCCGTCCGGGGCCGGTCGTAGGGGCCGATGAGCTCGGCGCGGAGGGTGTCGATGAGCTGGGCGCGGACGTCGGTCATGCTGGCGGCTCTGTTTCTCGTCTTCTTCTTCTGCGGGGGCCGGCGGGGGGGAGGCCGGCTTCGGGGCTGCTGCTCGCCGCCTGGCTCGTGTCGGCGCGGGCGGTCGCGTCGGCGCGGGAGGTCATGTCGTCTTGGCGGCCTTCGTGTCGGGCTTGGTGTCGGGCTTGGTGCCGGCCTTCGTGTCGGGCTTGGTGCCGGCCTTCGTGTCGGCCTTGGTGCCGGCCTTCGCGGCGGCCTTGGTGGCGCCCTTCGTCGTGCCCTTCGTGGGGCCCTTCGTGGGGCCCTTGGCGGCCTTGGCCATGGCCCCGCGCTCCTGGGCGGCGCGGACCTCGTTCAGGGCCATGAGGGCGTCGAGGACGGCGTCGTTAAAGGTCTCGAGGGCGCTGCGCTCGGCGGGCGTGAGGTCGGGGAGGCGGGGGTCGCGGTAGGGGGGGACGGCGATCGCGGAAAAGAGCGGGGCGATCGCGCGCTCGTCGGGGTCGCCGGAGGCGGCGAGGCGCTCGGCGTAGGTGTCGAGGACGGCGCGGTCGAGGTCTAGGTGGAGCTGGCGGAGCTCGGCGAGCCGCGGATCGGTCGCGGGCCCGTGGTGCTTGTGGCTCGCGTCGGCGATCGCGGCCTCGGTGTCGAAGCCGAGGAGGAGGTTGTAGGTGATCGTCAGGCCGACCTGGTGATCGAGCATGAAGGCGCTGCGGAGGGCGTCTAGGCGGGCTCCGAGGGGTTCTAGGCGGGGGTGCTCGGTGCGCGGGTCGGGGGACGGGAAGGGGAAGTTTTGGAAGCAGTCGGAGGGGGTGTAGCGGAGTCGAGTCTCCATTGATGATCCGAGGGCTCGGGCCCAGCGCTCGTGCAACCTCGAATGGACGAGCGCATACGCCGAGTATTGCTCAATAGCCAGGACAGCTGCTGCATGCGAGAACACACGCTCGGTTGATTGGCGGGACCAAATAAGGTGTTTTGTGTGCAGACTCGCGACGAGGCATCCGGCCAAGGGCGAAATGCTAGAGTACAGAGACTGGGATGGGCGAAAGAACTGCCACCAGAACTCCCGCAGTCGCCTCGCGTCGTTTCCTGCTCCTGTGCTTCGCAGGCGCTCTGGTAATACCCGTTCTCGCACAATGTCGAGGAGCTGGGGCCAGTGAGCAGCCTCCTGTAGCGACATCTCACCAAAATCAATAACGAATCGGTCGAAGCCTTGATCCGGGTTTGTATTAATCTCAGCCCCCCCGAGATAGGGCTTTATAATCTTGCACCTCGGGTCGATTGACTGTATCTCTTGCCGCTCACTAGGTGTTAGTAGAAAACCTTGGCCGTATATTTTGGATCCAAGGAAGCTCAGTCCTGCATTCGAGTCCAGCTTTACAGGATTTGCGCGCTCAGGGCGCGCCGCCAACCGAGAATTGATGTTCTGTGCGGTGCGCGGTGTGTGTACACCCTCGGACCCCAAAGGGAGACGAAGTAGACACTCCTGTGTGCTTGATAAAGGCGTACCGTACGCAAGGTGAATAATGCTTACGGTAACGGCAGCACCCGGAGCCGGCCATTTGAGGTCGACGGTTGCATCGAAAATGCGCCCACCGGACTCGATCTCGTATGCGAGCCCCCCCTCACGAGTATCGCCCTGACCGATAGTGTTGGTTGTAACCAGACCGAGGCAGCCATGAGCACCGAGGAGTCGTGACGATTGGCGCAAGAAATATGCGCATAGATCAGTCCTGTTCCGAGCGGGAGTGAACCGTGCGTAAAGCCACTGGGTGTAGCCAGAGCCGGTTTTCGCAGAGATATCAGTCCCCCCCATAAACGGCGGATTCCCGACCACCGCATCAAAATACGCAACACTCTTCTTCGATCCCTTCCCGCCGGCCAGCGGATCGACCCGCCCCTCCCAAAACACCTCGGGAAACTCGAGCATCCAGTGAAACGGCGCCTGTCCGCCTCCGCCTTCGCCTCCGCCCAAAAACTCAGCCCGCAGCCCCTCTAGCTCCGCGCGGGCCTTCGCGGCCCCCTGCGCGTCCTTCTCGCGGTCGCGCTTGCCGAGCCAGGCCAGCACCCGATCAAAGCGGCGCTGCCGCTCGGCGAGGCGGGCTTTGTCCTTGTCCTTGGCAAAAAAGGCCCCGAGGCAGAGATCGGCGAGGAGGCGGGCGTCGTCCAGGGCCTCGCGGGCGCGGCCGAGCAGGGCCTCGCGCTCTAGCACGGCCTGCTCGCCGTCTTGGTTGGCCAGGAGGACGATCCTCCGGCGGAGCTCGGTCGCCCGCTCGAGGGAGCCGGCGACGATCTGGCTGAGCAGCGGATCGGCCGCGGCGGCCTCTTTGCCCGCTTTGCCCCTCTTGCCGGTCTTCTTCGCGCGCTTCTTCGCGCCCTTGCCCGTGCCCGCGGCGCCGTCGCCGAACTCCAGGTCGTCGCGGACGCGCCAGTCAAAGGCCCGGGCCTGGGCCAGGCTCAGGCCGACCAGCGAGTCGCCGCAGCGCAGGGCGTGGTCGACAAAGGTGAAGGGCAGGTGCCTCGACAAAGTCACCAGCCACAGCGAGAGCTTGGCCAGGTTGACGGCGTAGGGGTTCTTGTCGACGCCGTAGACGCAGCGCTGGGCGACCAGGCGGCGGGCGGCGATCACCGGGTCGGCCTGCTCGTCGCTGCCGTCGCTGGGGCGGGCCTCGGGGCTGAGGCCGCCGAGGGTGGCGGAGAGGAGCGCGCCCTGGGCCTCGTAGCGGCCCTCTCGCTGCCAGGCGGCCACCACGTGGTCGGCGAGCTGACGGACGACCTCCACCAAAAAGGCGCCCGAGCCCACCGCCGGGTCGACGATCTTGAGGCTGAGCAGCGCCTCGCTGCTGGGGGGCGCGCCGGCCTTGGCCTCCATCGTCCGCAGGAGCGGCGCCAGGGTCCGGCGGACGACCGGCTCGGTCAGCTCGCGCGGGGTGTAGTGCGAGCTTGTCCGCTTGCGCTCGTCGCCGGGCTGGATCACCAGGCGGCCGGCGGCGGCGCGCTGGCCGTAGCCCTTGCCGGCGTTGTCGACCAGCACCTCTAGGACGAGCACGGCGGCGGCGTCGGAGGTGTCGGTCGCCTTGAGCCCCGCCTCCTTGAGGGCCTTGGCGGTGGCCTTGGCGAGCTTGGAGCCGTGGGACTTGTCGAGGCCGACCTCCTCCTTCAGCCACTTGCCGCGGCGGCTGGGGGCGATGGCCAGGAGCTCGGCGGCGCTCAGCCAGACCCCCTTGGCCCGGCGCGCCCGCAGGCGGACGGCGGCCGAGCCCAGGCGGACGACGTCGTAGCCCATCAGCGCCTCGTAGACGGAGCCGATCTGCTCGACGTCGAGGGCGCGGTAGCTCAGGCGCTGGCGGGCCTTGCCCTCGCGGAGGTAGAGCAGGCCGTCGAGGATCGCGAAGATCGTCCCGTCGTCGACGCTGGGGACGGCGACCGCGGCCCGGGCCGCGAGCGACTCCAGGGGCGCGGGCTCGGGGCGACCCTCCAAGAAGGGGTAGGCGTCGGGGTCGAAGAGGTGACCGCGGCGGGGCGGCATCAGCAGCGGGGCGGCGGCGTCGAGCGGGCTGTGGTCGGGGTTGTGGGCGGGGTTGGCGGCGGGGTTGTCCGCGGAGTTGGCGGGGTCGTCCGCTCCGGCCGCGGCGTTGGGGCCCGGGTCGGCGCGGGCGTGGCCGTGGTGATGGACGCCGTCGTAGATCGCCCGCCAGGTGGCGAGGAGGCGGGACCAGGCGCCAAAGCGGCGGTCCATCGCGTCCGGGTGGGCGCCCTGGTCGCGCTGGAGCTCGTCAAAGAGGCCGAGGACGGAGTAGCCCGCCTGGTAGATCGAGTGCTCCACCGGCAGGAGGCCGCGATCCTCGGCGTAGAGGGTGAAGACCAGGCGCAGGAGCACCGTGAGCAGGCCGGCGTAGACCTCGCCCGTGCCGTGGCTGCGGCGGCCGTCCGTGACCCGGCGGTGGAGGAGGTCGCTGCCGTCGCGGTCGGCCGCGGCCTCAAAGCCCGTGAGCAGGGCCTGGAGGGCGTCAAAGACCTGATCGGCGAGGCGCTCGGTGACCTCCGCCTGCTGCTTGCGGCTCGCCTCTAGGAGGGCAGGGAGGCGGCTCTCCTCGGCCTGGGTCAGCCAGCGGTCGCGGCTGAGGAGGGCGAGGAAAGCGTCGAGCATCGGCCGGCCGCCGACCTCGCCCATGTCGTCGAGGTCAAAGGTCAGGGCGCCGGCGGTCTCGCCGTGGGGGGCGTAGATCAGGCGGACCTGGCGACGGTTGGTCAGGATCCCGATCGGCACCCGCGTGTGCCGCAGGAGCCGCTCAAACTTCGCCGCCGGGGGGTAGCTCCACTCGGCGTCCTGGTCGGGGCGATCGAAGGGGCGACCCGTCGCCTCCGGGCCAAAGCCGGTCTCGGGATCGGCGAGGTCCCAGATAAGCGCGAGGTAGTCGCGGCCGGTCCGGGCGGCGGTCGAGAGCTCCGGGTCGGTGTCGGCAGTGTCGGCCGGGGGGTTGTTGTCGGAGTCGTCGGTCTTGTGGGTCTCGGCGAGGTCGTTGTCGTCGGAGTCGTCGTCGTTGTCGTCGTTGTCGTCGAAGTCGTCGTCGGCGTCGTCGAAGTCGTCGTCGGCGGTCGCGGTCGCCCTCGGCCGGGCTGCGATCGACGAGGCGGGGCTCTCCGTCATGTCGTCGTCGTCGTCGTCGAAGTCGTCGTCGGCGAAGTCGTCGTCGTCGGCGAAGGGATCATGGGCGGTCGCGGTCGCGGTCGCGGTCGCCTTCGCCTGCGCCTTCGTCTTCGCCTGCGTTGCGGCCGAGGAGGCCTTGATCGTGGCGTCGGCCCGGCCGGCGTCGGCCGAGCTGCGGTCGCTGTCGTCGTCGTCGAAGTCGTCGTCGTCGGCGAAGTCGTCGTCGTCGGCGAAGGGGCTCTCGACCCTCTGCGCGGCGGGCGAAACCGCGCGGGGGCTCTTGCGGAGCGCCGCGGTCGGCCGCAGGAGGGTGTTGGTGGTCGACTCGGTGGCGACGACGTGGAGGGCGTCCGGCAGATCTTCTCCTGCGTCGACGTCGCCCGGCGTGAACTCCAGCAGGTCGTAGAGGAGCGCGGCGAGCGAGGGGAGCTCCAGCGGCGCCGCGCCTGGCTCCGCGGCGGTGTCCGGGGCGGAGCGCCTCGTCGTCGTCGGCCCGGCGTCGCCGCTGGCGTCGCCCTCAGCTCCGCCCGCCGCGGGCCCGAGCAGGTCGCGGTAGGCCTGCTGCGAGCCCGCCCCGCGCTGGTGCATCAGCCCGGCGGTGGTCAGCACCGGCACCGAGACCACGAGGCCGTCCTGCTCGACCATGCCGAGCCAGCCCTCGTGGAAGCGGGACTCGTTTGTCCCCGTCGGTCGCCGTCTGCTCGTCGCCATCGTCGTCTTCTCCGGTGGGTGAGATCAGCCCCAGACCGCGGGCCAGAGGTAGACGAGCCCGACCGGCTCGATCCGGCTGAGCTGGACCTCGTACATGTCCCGCAGGCCCTGCGGCTCCCGGGCGAGCTCGCGATCGATCGCGGTCAGGCGCTCGGCCCTCGCCGCAAGCTCCGACTTGCGCTGGCGCTGGGCCGCCTCGCCGGCGACGTCGACGAGCTGGAGCTGCTGCTGGAGCTTGGCCTTCTGGGCCGCGAGGAGGTCGCGGAGCTGGCCGCTCTCGGTGTCGCCGCGCTTTTTCAGGCGGCGGCCGGCCTCCTCGGCGGCTCGCTGCCCGCGGTCGCGGACGAGCGGCCAGAGCTCGGCGAAGTCCGCCTTGGCCCGGGCGAGGAGCGGCGCCAGGGCGCCCCTGCGCGGCAAGGGCTCGTGCTCTGGGGCGCAAAGCTCCCCCTCAAAGACCGCCGAGAGCTTGCCCCGCTCAAACTCGTTCAGGGCCACGAGCGGGCCCTCGGCCGTGGTCCCGTCGACGCGGACGATGTGCTCGACCAGCTCGTCGTGGAGGCGGACCGCGCCGCTGCCGAAGAGCGAGACCCGGGCGAGCGCGACCGCGTAGGCGTGGCCGTCGTGCCCGTGGCGGATCAGGGTCATGTGCTCGAGCTGGTGGGCGCCGAAGCCGGCCGAGGTGAAGACGTCGAGGAGGCGGCGGACGAGCGGGTGGTGGAGGTGGAGGTGGACCCGCGGCGAGGTCATCTGCGGCGGCGGATCAAAGACCACCGGCTGCGGCGGCGCGTCCCGGCGCCAGTCCCAGAGCGACTCCTCGCGCTCGCGCGGGCGGCGGAGCGCGTCCAGGCTCCCCTCCCAGCCGGGCGGCAGCTCCGGGACCCGATAGGCCGTGACCCCGCCCTCGCCCGCGACCGGCTCCAGCGGCGGCGCGCCGAGGAGCGAGAGGGCGACGTTCAGCGCCTGGTGCAGGAGCACCGGCTCAAAGCCGAGGTGCTTGACCGCGTTCTTGTAGAGGGTGCCGGCGTTGCGGATCTCGGCGTCCAGGCGCTTGTCGGCGGCCGTCGGCTGGCCGCCGTCGAGCTCGTCGACGACGACCTGCTGGCGGGCGCCGGGGTTGGCCGCGGCCTCGACCGCCGCGCCAGCCTCTGCCCGGATCGTCCGCCCCTCGAGGGTGCCCGCGATCTGCTCCATGACGACGCTGCCGACCGAGCCCAGCTCCTCGCGGATGATGTCGACCTTGCGGACCACCGCGTCGAGGACGATGTCCGCCTCGCGCTCGGCGTAGACGAAGTAGTGGCAGCGGGCCTCGGGCTCGGGCTGGAGGGTGCGGTCGATCCGGCCGTTGCGCTGCTCCAGGCGCGCCGGGTTCCAGGGGATGTCAAAGTGGAGCAGATCGGCGCAGGCGCCCTGGAGGTTGATCCCCTCGCGGGCGGCGTCGGTGGCGAGGAGGATCCGCACCGGGTGCTCGCCCGGCGGGGCGTTAAAGGCCCGCTGGACAGCCTCGCGCTTGTCGTCGCCGATCGCCCCGTGGATCTCGAGGATCCGCTCGCCGCCCTGCTCGGTGCCCTCGAAGGCGCGGTGGAGGAGCCTTCGCAGCCAGCGCTTGGTGTCGGTGTACTCGGTGAAGACGAGCAGCTTGCGCGGGCCCCAGCGCCTGTCCGCCGCGGAGAGAGCATCATCATCCCCGCGACCGACGGCGGCGCACTGGTTGCGGCGGATCCACTCCAGGAGCGCGTAGACGCGGCCGTCGGCGAGGGCCGCGTGGCGCCCGGCCAGCTCGAGCATCGCCTCGAGCTGCACGCGCGCCTGCTCGGAGGGCCGCCCGAGGCTCGCCGTCGCGGCGGCGGTCCGCTCGATCTCCTCGCTCTCGAGCACGTCGTCGGCTCGGTCGAGGTCGCTGTCGTTGGCGGCGGCCTCGGCGGTGTCGTCCCGCTCGTTCTCCTGGTTCTCCTGGTTCTCCTGGGCCTCCGCCTTGGCGGCCTTGGAGCGCCCGAGGTCGGACTCGAGCTGGCGATCGAGCGTCTCGGCGAAGCTCGCGTCAAAGCGGGCCGCGTGGGCGGAGAGCGTGCGATGAAAGGCCGCGGTCGAGCTCAGCAGGCGCTTTTGCAGGTTGGCGAAGACGAGCCGCTGACGCTTGTTTCGCGGGGCGACGAGCGCCTCGTAGTCGCTGAGCATCCGCGCGAGCTCGAGCTCCGGCGCGCCGCGGTCACCGGCGAGGGTCCAGGGCTTGTCCAGCGGCAGGTGCGGCCGGGCGTAGTCCTGGAGCTCGGGGCGTGGAGCGTGGAGGTCCGCGCCGACGGTCCAGGCGCCGGAGCTGCGCCGGAGGGTGAGGGCGACGACCTCACGCCGCGGGAAGAGCCCGGCGGCGACCCGGCGGATGTCCCGCTTGAGGCGGCGGATCATCACCGCGTTCAGGGCCGCGGCGGTCGGCGGATCGGGTCGTTGAAAGCGCTGCGGATCGAGGAGCTCGAGCAGCGCAGCAAAGCTGTTGCTGTGGCCGTTATGCGGCGTCGCCGAGAGGAAGAGGCGGTTCTCAAAGCGCGGGCAGAGGCTCTCGCGGGCGATCCGGGTGATCTGCGAGTCGATCGCGTAGGAGCCCGCAGACGAAGGCGCGACCGTGTGCGCCTCGTCGAGGATCAGCAGCGACTTCGGCCGCTTGCTGTGGGGGCCGTACTCGCCCAGGAAGGTGCGCAGCGGCTCCAGGTACTCGGCCCGCCGCAGCAGCGGGTAGGAGATGATGAAGCGCGTGTGGGTCGTCCAGGGGTTGACCTTGTAGCCGCGCTGCTGCCGAGTGCGGGCGACAAAGGCCCGGTCGTAGATCTGGAAGTGGAGGCCGAAGCGCTTGTACAGCTCCTCCTTCCACTGGAGGCAGACGCTCGCCGGGCCGACGACCAGGGCAAACTCGACCCGCTGCCGCAGGAGCAGCTCCTGGAGCACGAGGCCGGCCTCGATCGTCTTGCCCAGGCCGACGTCGTCGGCGATGAAGAGGTTGGCCCGCGGCAGCTCGAGCGCCTTCATCAGCGGCGCGAGCTGGTAGGGCTGGACGTGGATCCCCGCCCGCAGCGGCGCCTGGAAGAGCGTCGCGTCGGCCGCGGTCGTCGCGTTCCAGCGCAGCGTGTTGAGATAGGCCGCAAAATGCTCCGGCGGGTCAAAGTCGGCCAGACCGCGGAGCTGCCCCGCCTCGGGCTCCGTCAGGTAGGCGCCGAGCTCCAGCTCCCAGAGCACGCTGAGCTGGCGACCCGGCGCGTCATCGTCGATGCAGACCAGGTCGACCAGGTGGGCCGCGTTGCGCCGGACCTCGCGCGGGGGATGGACCGCCTCGACCAACCAATTACGGTGGCGACAGCGGGCGATCTGGCCGCGCTTGGGCAGGACCTCGGCGCCCTCGCTGCTCGGCCGCGCCGGCAGGGCAGAGGGCAGGGAGACCCGCTTGCTCGCGGTGTAGCTCCAGCCGGACGCGTCCTCGGCCTGCGTCGCCGGTGAGGGTGAGGCCTGTGATGCTTGAGACGCTTGAGACGCCTGTGATGCGCCTCCTGCTCCCTTGAGGTTCTTCTTGGCGCCGGAGAGCTTCTTCGGGAAGGAGGCCGGGGAGGCCGGCGAGGTTGTGGCTGGGGCCTCGGCGGACCAGCCGAGGATCTCCTGGGTGGGCGCCGCCTTCGGGGAAAAGTCGACGTTGTCGAGGCGCTGGCGATGGTGGGCCCCCTCGAGCGCGGCGCGGATCGTCCCAGGCGAGACGTCGAGCGCGTCGGCGAGGCGGAAGACGACCATGTCGTCCTTGCGGGCGTCAGAGACCCGAAGCTCGGCGAGGTGAGCGGGGAGGGGGCCTTCTTCTACGGCCTCGTCGGCCTCGCCGGCCGCGTTGGTCGCGTTGGTCGCGTTGGTCGCGTTGGTCGCGTTGGTCGCGTTGGTCGCGTTGGCCGCGTTGTCCGCACTGGCCGCGTTGCCCGCACTGGCCGCGTCGCTGTCTTCGCTGTCGTCCTCGAAGTCGTCGTCGTCCCCGAAGTCGTCGTCGTCGCCGAACTCATCGACGTCCCCGCGACCGTCGCCCGGCGCTGGCTGGGCCTGCGCCCCACCGCGCCGCGCGAGGGCCGCGAGATACGCCTCCTCGCTCGCCTCGAAGACACAGCGGTCGAGGCGGCAGCGGTGGTGCTCCTGTAGGAGATCGGCCTCGACGATCGCCAGCGGCGCCCCGAGCAGCTTCGCCAGATCGACCTGGAGCGCGAGATCGTGGCGGGCGTCCGAGTTGCGCTGCTCGCCGAGCTCCTCGGAGAGCTCACCGCGCTCCAAGGGCTCGTCGGGGATCGCCGGCCACAGGCGCCCAAACGCGTTGATGAGCTTGGTCCGCCCGTGGATCGGCTCCAGCCAGTCCACCACATCCTCGACGCCGATCCCGAGGAAGACCGCGAGCTCGGCGATGACCTCCGGCCGCTTTCGCGCGGCGCTCGTGCTCAGCTTCGCGAGTGACTTCGGGGCCAAGGTGGGCACGGGAACGGCAGTAGAACACGGACGGAGGGCTGTTCCCAAGGGAGTTTTTGCACCACGGGGGCAGTCTAGAAATTAGGACAGCGCCAACGGCAACGACGGCTGCGACGGACCCGAGGTTCCGTTGTCGATACGAATGCGACCCCTACTTCTGCTCGCGACTGCACCCATCGGCTGAAAAATGCCTTCTCGGGCGATCCTCAGTGAGTAGTGGCCCGGCGCCCCGGCGTCGGCCCGAGCGCCATCGCTACCATCGATCTCCCCCCGTGAACACCCACTCCAGACGGTCGCACTCTCGCACGAGAGTCAGGAGATACATCTCGAGCTCCTCCCGGTCGAGCGTTGACAGCGGGTGCCGGCAGGCTCCGATGACTCTGCCCCTGCCGTCGAGCCCGCAGGCGATAAGATCCATGTGAGCGCTCATCTCCCACAAGTGCCGGGTAAAGGCAGCCCTCCGCGCTTTGCACGTAGGGACTGCATCGGCGGCGGCAATGACTGAGGTCAGGATAAGCTCTCCAGACCGCTGTGTGAAGGAGACCCGCTGCGAACGACCGCCGGGAAGCGATGCACGGAGGTGACCTCGCCCTTGGACGAAGGACACCCCGTCAATCCCGTCCTCGACAACGGACCTCGGGCCTCTCCTCGGCTGGATTCGGGGACACTGCGCGGGTGAGCTCGAACCCGCCGATGTCGGCGATCGCGAGCAAGTACAGATCGACGTAGCTCGAGCCCAGGCGGCTGAGCGCCGAGAGTAGCTCACGCCGTTGCTCTCGCTCGATGAAGCGAGTGGTAAAGTCGACGATCCCTGACTCGGGCAGCAGCAGCTCCCGCAGAGTCGGCCAGCCGTCGAGGAGCCTGCTCGGTGGACCCTGATGCTAGTTGCCGTTCTGAACGCAGTACAGGTGTGCCTGGATGTTGCACGGGAAGTCTGAGTACTGAATCCACGAACTGTCAGCTTCTCCAAGGGCTCCGACTGATCCTGTCGCCTCATACGATGTTGACTGCCAAGAATCGCATGTCGCCGCGCTAGAGTTCCCGGACGGGTCGCTACCCGTCCAGGCGAGAGTGTTCTCGGCCATCGCATTCGCCCCGAACTGATCAAGGACGATGGCTGACTCTAGCGCTCCAGAGAAGAGTGCTTGGCTGCCGATCGCGACTCGCGCAGAGAGAGTGTCGGCATACTCTCCCATGAACTCACCGATGCGATCGTTGATGGGATGCTCAGGCGTGCTCAGGAGGGCGATGAACGTGTCCGCATGATCGAGGTTTGCACCCTTTGCAAGTGTCCGGCAAATTGCATCTGCGGTTGCCAAACCTTTCAGGTCGGGGTCTCCGAAGTCAGCGCTGTAGGTGTCGGGGCTCGCGAATACGGTGCGGGAGACGTACGTGCACGACATCATGCATCCGGTGGAGTCCATTCCTTCTGCGCTCGCGTCGCACTCCTCACCTTCGTCTAGTTCGCCATTCCCACAGCTCTTAATGTTCAGGGTACAGGTGATCGGGTTGCACTTCCCAGGATCCAGGCTGTTCTTCGCATCACCGTCGTCACATGTCTCGCCGACCTGAATGAAGTTGTCACCGCATCGAGCGTCTTCGCACGACTTTGTACAAGTGCCGGTGTTGCTGTTCATCTCGCCGAGGTCACAGTCCTCGCTGTCTTGGAGTTCGCCATCTCCGCAGGTCAGCGTGCAACCTGGCGTGCACGGCCCTTCCGCACTGTTGTCAGCTCCGCCATCGCACTCTTCGTCTTCGTCGAGGTAGCCATCGCCGCAGAGTGGACCATCTCCAGTGTTTGTGGACCCTGTCGACGAGTCGGAGGCTGTCGAGGTGCCGGATGATGTGTCCGGATCCGTCGTAGCCGGCGGGGCGCTTGTTGACGTCGGGTCTGTCTCGCTGTCGTCACCCGTGATCGTGGACGACGCTTCTGTTGCCGAGGTCTCAAGCGCGCCCTCTGGGTCGGGGCACCCGACAAGGGAGAGTAGCAGAATCGCGACGATGAGAGAGGTTCGGTTGTCCATACGAATGCTGCCCTTGAAGTTCTAGTTCTGCTCGAAACAGTACAGGAGGGCGGAGAGTCCGCAGGAAAGGGGTGTGCCAGTCTCTGTCCAGACTGCGTCTGTAAAACCGCTCACGCCGACGCGCCCTTCGAGCTCGAGCTTGGATGATGTCCACGCCATACAATGGAGGTCATCCCCCCACGCTTCGCCATTAGGTTGGGTCGCGCTCCAAACCGGCTGCTCGTAGAGCAGAGTTCCGTCGAGAGTGCGGTCGATTCCGCTCTGTAGGGTACCGTCCGTCAGGTCGTCCCAGTTCGCCGCGACGACCTGTCCGGTGCTGAGAACATAGCGCCCCGGTGACTTGAAGAAGCGCGTTGAGGGAGAGTTGACGGAGTTGCTCAGCCAGGCCTTGAAGTTCGTCGGGTTGGGGTGTCCGTAGGCGAGCGCGGCCTGGTGGCACTCGATATCGGCGCCCGGGAGGTCGGTGATGAACTTCGGCCCGATGTAGTCGTCGGTGATAAACACCAGCCGATCGCGGACGCAGGCGTTATCGCAGCCGTCGTCAGGGATGTCGTTGCCATCGTCGCACTCCTCAACGCCCTCCTGGAGGAGCCCATCGCCGCACTTGGCGGCGATGCAGGCGGTCAGGCAAGCGTCGTTGTTGTCCTTGTTACCGTCATCGCACTCTTCGACGCCCTCGTGGACATGTCCGTCGCCGCAGGTCGCGATCGTGCAGTCGTTGAGGCAGGCGTTGTTGTCGGACTTGTCGCCATCGTCGCACTTCTCGCCCTCATCGAGGACTCCGTCGCCGCAGACGGCCTTCTGGCAGAGGTGATTGCAGCCGTCGCCGTCCTTGTAGTTGCCGTCGTCGCAGTTCTCGTAGGGTGCTTCGATGATCCCGTCGCCGCACTCGGGGAGGATCTTGCATTCTGTGGAGCACCCAGGGAGGCCGTCGTAGGCCTTGTTGACGACGTCGCCGAGGTCGCACTCCTCCGCGTCGTCCTGGCGAAACCCGTCGCCGCAGCGGGCGAGCTTGCAGTCGGGGGTGCAGATCGCGCCACTGCCGTTCCCGTCGCCGAGATCGCACTCCTCGGTGGCATTCTGGGTGACTCCGTCGCCGCAGGCCTCGATCTGACACTCGTCGCTGCAGCCTGCGCTGTCGCCGTTTTCTGCGCCGAGGTCGCACTGCTCGTCGAAGTCAGGCTCCTCGACGCCATTGCCGCAGATCCCGCGAAAGGGGTTGGGCTCGGTGCAGGAGCCGATGAGGAGCATCGCCATGGCGGGTACGAGGACGCGCATGCGGGGATGATAGGCCGTCATGAGGAGGTCGGCGAGCATTGGGCCCGTGCGTCTGAGGTGTACTCGGCCGCACGGGGCGGGCTGTTGCGCTGCTGTCCGAGATCTCTCAACCGGCGCCCGGACGAGGGGCGCGAAGCGCGGAATCGTCCATTCAAGTCGGCCCCTAGGGCCTCGCTGTCTCATCCGCGAACATCGCGGAGCGCCCGGAGCTCGACCTCGACGATCCGATCCTTCGGCCGCCCGAGGTACGCCTTGACCTCGATGAGCTGATCAAGGGTCAGGACGCGGAACATCCGACCGCTCAGGAGCTCCAGCTCGACCGCACTCAGGTTGGAGGCAGGGCCGAGTGGTTGGACCTCGCTGAGGACGTCAAGGCGCCCTAGATCGGTGTCGATGAGGAGGAGGGCGGAGCTCGCAGAGGCGCTCGATCGAGTCTTGGATCGGGCCGAGGTCGGGGCGTCACGTGGTGCGGCCGATAGGGGCGAAGCGCCGCCATCAGGCGCTCGACGTTCTCCGGGGAGAGCGGGGCGGCGATGTGCTAGTGGGTCCTCATGAACAGGCGCGCGAGCTGGACATCCCAGGGGTTGATAGCTCGTATACGCGGTACACGTGATCGTTTGGCTGGGGGGCATCCGCTAGAACGCAGGGCTGAAACAATAGAGTCGGGCGGATTTGTTGCAGTAGGACGTCGTCTCCGCATGGGTCCATTGACCGTCGGTCTTGTTGGCGAAACCGACGTACGCCTCATCGCCAAAGTCCCCGCTAGAGAAGGATTGGCAGTCGTGCTGCTCGCTCGTCGTCGTCCCATCGGGGAGGGTGTTCGTCCAGACAGGGCGGAAGCCGAGGTCTTCCTTCTTCTCGCTGATGTTCGCAGGCAGGAGCAGCTTCGAGTCGAGCAGATCACCGGAGTGCTCGGCGATCTTGAGGCCGTCGAGGCGGTAGTAGGGACGGTCGAGCAGCGGCACCCGGCTCGCGGCTGTGCTCGCGCCCACGCTGAGCCATGCGCGGTATTGATCCCACTTTTGCAGCCCGGCCTCTTTAGCGAAGCCCCGACACACGGCGTCTGCCCCTTCGACTCCATCAAGGTCGCCGGTGACATCCTCCGACGTGAGGAAGACGATGACACCCTTCCAAGTGCAGGCGTCCGTGCAGACCGCAGCCTCGGCGAAGAGAGGATCGCTGGGATCACACTCTTCGTGGAGGGGCTGGTGCTCTCCATCGCTGCAGTGCGGTTGGATGGTGCAGTCGTCGTTGCAGCCGCCATAGCTGCCCTCGCCGTTCTTCTCTTCGCCGAGGTCACACTCCTCGCCGGGGTCTTCGAGCCCATCGCCGCACAGGCCGGGGGCGTCCGTCGTCGAGCCGGTTGAGCTCGTCGAGCCGGTTGTGGTCCAGTCTGACGTCGAGTCGTCACCGGAGGTCGAGCTACCGATCGATGTCGTCGTGTCATCGACTGCCGTCGCCTCGCCGGTCACCATCGTGCCTGTGGTCGCGGGATCGGAGGGCGAGCCGGTGCCAGAGGTGTCCGTGCTTGATGTCGTCGACCCTTCGCCTGTCGAGCTCGCCTCGGTCGCGCTCTCCTCGCTCGACGTGCCCGCGGTGTCGTCGGGACAGGCGCCGAGCAAGCAGAGCATGAACAGAAATGCGCCGTGTGGGGCGATGGCTCCATGGCTGAGGCGAGTGAGCATCATGACTAGTCCCGGAAGCAATAGAGGCTTAGGCTCTCGACGCAAAAGCCAGGGTTTGGAAGATCAGTCCACCTGAAGTCAGTCGCCTCTGTGGCGCCGATCCGACCGTTGGTCTCGCCGCTGAGGGACCAGTCACCGCAAAAATCGTCGCTCTCGATCGCCTCGCCGGTCGCCTGTGTTGAGGTCCAGACAGGCTCGTTCGCAGGCTCACCGTCGGCGAAGCGATCGATCGGGTGGCTGAGCTGACCATCGGTGAGGTCGTCCCAGTCGTCGGCGATGACCGATCCGTCGACGAGGACATAGCGGGCGTTGCGAGTCGTAAAGCGGGTCGCGGGCGAAGACTTGGAGTCCGAGATCCAAGCCCGGAAACGCTCGGGAGCGGCGAGGTCGTAGAGCTCGGCCTCGGCTTGGCAGTGCGCGTCTGCGCCGTCGACACCCATGAGCTCACCGCCGGAGAACTGCTCCTTGGTCGCGAAGACCACCCGGTCGACGAGACAGGCGGCGTTGCAGCCGTCGTCAGGGTCGAGGTTGGCGTCGTCGCACTCCTCGACGCCCTCATGGAGAACCCCGTCGCCGCAGGCGGCCGCGAAACAGGTGCTCAGGCAGGCGTCGCTGTTGTCGTCGTTGGCGTCGTCGCACTCTTCCTTGCCCTCGAGGACGATCCCGTCGCCGCAAAAGGCGTAGGTGCAGGCGTTGGTGCAGCCGTCGGTGTCGATACCGTTGGCGTCGTCGCACTCCTCGTCGCCCTGGAGGACCCCGTCGCCGCAGATGGTGGCCAGGCAGGCGTTGGTGCAGGCGTCGTCGTCGATGTCGTTGGCGTCGTCGCACTCTTCGCCGAGGTCCGCTTGGACGTCCCCGTCGCCGCAGTAGGGGAGGAGGTCGCAGTAGATCGAGCAGCCGGGGGTTCCGTCGGCGGGCCAGCGGTTGGCGTCGCCGTCGTCGCAGAGCTCGCTGCCTTGGACGAAGTCGTCGCCGCAGGTGGCAAACTGGCAGGTGAGGGTGCACTCGCCGTTGTTGCTGTTCTGGTCGCCAAAGTCGCACTCTTCGCCGGGCTGGACGAGTCCGTCGCCGCAGGAGGCGAGCTGGCAGGTCAACGAACACTCGGAGGCGTCCCCGTTGCCTGCGCCGTCGTCACACTCCTCGTCGAATTCGGGCTCGTGCACGCCGTTGCCGCAGATCCCGAGGTAGGGGTTCGGCTCGGTGCAGGAGCTGAGGAGCAGGAGCGACATGATGGGTACGGCGACGCGCATCGAGGGCATCGTAGGCCGGAGGGAGGACGTGCGGAAGGGGGAGGGGCGCGTTGCGCGTGGAGTCGGCCACAGGTGGGAGACTGTTGCGTGGAGACGATGAGAAAGTTCAGGGTCTCGTCTCCTTCAGGTGTTGGGGCCTCATCCGAGCGCTTCTCTCGCTTCGGCCGAGCGCTGGCCGCCGGTCGAGCCCTCGCGGGGAGACCTGCCCGGCAGGCGGCGAGGGGCGGGGACGGCCCGGTAGCAGAAGCAGCCGCGCGTTCTTCTCGGTTCACGGCTAGCGAAGGTCACCCGGGAGGACCTAATCAGGCGGCGAACTTGGTCGTCGGTCGGGACGATCATCGGCGAGCGGGACATCGGCGAGCGGGTCGTCGTCGAGGAGGCGCGCGCCGACAGCGAGCCTCGGTGCCCTGTGCCCGCGGTGTCGTCGGGGCAGCCGCCGAGCGAGCAGAGCATGACCTGCGGCCGCCGCCGTCGAGCTCGTCGCCCGGTCGCTTGCAGGGGCCAGCGGCGGTGCAGACGGAGAGAGGCGCCCGATCACGGGCCCTTGGCTGCGGTCGCTCGAGCCCGAGCATAGCGCGAGCGCAGGCCGAAGGAGCGATTGAGCCGTGAGAAGGCGATCAGGGGCGGGTCGTCACCTTCGCCGTAGATCGTGCAGAGGTTCATCCAGTCGTAGGCCGAGATGACGGCGGTGAGCATCTCCGTGTCGCCTGGCCGCTCGTCGACCCCGTCGTCCTCGCCGCTTCGCTTGATCGTATAGAGACGACGGGTGAGCCCGAGCAGGCGAGCATCGCTGGGCGCCTGGAAGCAACCCTCGATATGCTCGAAGAGCTCGTCGTCAGTGTCCCGGAGCATACGCCTGTGGAGGTCGCGCTCTTCGAGGGGGAGGAGCGCGCCGTGATCTCGGAAGTGGGCGAGGTTGCCGGCGTAGACGTGCCCGAGGGAGCAGACGGCGCAGCCGTTCCACAGCGAGGCGAAGCCGAGGAGCAGGTGGCCGTCGCGTTCTCCGAGCTCGGCCTCGACGAGGGCCGCGAGCTCGACGATGGCGGAGGTCCGCTCGACCATGCCGCGGACGCCGTAGCTGCGGAGGAGCTCGCTCGTGAAGGGCGCGGTGTAGCCGTTGGCCACCCACCCCATCGCGTTGAAGATGCGGGCGAGGGCGCGGTGTCGGAGGGGGACGCGGCCTCTCATACGGGCGCGTCCTTCCGTGAGGCGAGCTTCGCCCTGAAACGGGCGAGGAGGGAGCGGGCGCGGCCGAGGGAGATCTCGGTGAAGGTCGGAGCGTTGGGGTCGCGGAGCCAGGCCTCAGCCGTCTCGGGGGTCGAGACTGGCCGGGTCTGCTCGTCTCCGGTGCCGTGGATGACCTTGAAGACCAGGGCTCGGACACGCGGCCGGGTGACGATGTAGACGCTTCGCCGCGACTTCGCCGCGACCCACTCATGGGAGCGGAGGAGGCCCTTCGCGCCGGCATCGTCGTAGTCGGTGATCTCCCGGAGGTCGATCAGGACGTCGAGCGAGGCGGTGAAGGCCTCGACGAGAGGCTCGCGGATGGCGTCAGCCAGTTCGCCGTCGAGAGTGCCGCGGGCGACGAGCACCAGACGCTCGCCCCTAGTCTCGACCTTGAGTCGATCTGCAACTGCCATCCGGGTGGGCGACCCTAGCACGCTGACGCGACGCGGCCAATTGGCGCCGGTCGTTCGGAGCGAGCTCCGGCGCCTCTCGCTAGGCCCCCTGGATCCCGGTGCGGCTGCCCTCCTCGATGCGCTCCAGGACGCGGGCGTCGCGTGTCGCGGGGGACGTAGACCCCAAGCAGGCGCATCGCCGAGCCCTGTTCGGGCTTCGGGCGCGAGGTCGTCCGTCGACCGCTGTTGTGCTCGCTCGCGGTGTCGATCCCGAGCCATCCTTGCTAGGCTCACCTGGATGTGCGCCAGCTGATCCCGATCCTCTTCGCCCCGCTGCTCCTGGCCTGTCCAGGCTCGGAGCCGGAACCGCAGGACAAGACCTGGGAGGTGGTCCATCGTGACCTCGCGGGTGCGCTCCTCTCGGTCTGGGGATCGAGCTCCACCGACGTATGGGCGGTCGGCGCGGACGCGCTCGACGGCAGCGGTCCGACAGTCATCCACTACGACGGCGAGTCCTGGGAGCGCATGGCCACAGGCGAGGCCCAGGGCAACTTGTGGTGGGTGTTCGGATTCGACGAGGGGCCGGTCTACATGGGGGGCGAGGGCGGCGTGATCCTCCGCTACGAGGGCGGCGAGTTTGTCAAAATGGCCACGCCGAGCGGCGAGACCGTGTTCGGGATCTGGGGGGCGAGCGCCGACGACGTCTGGGCCGTCGGCGGCGCCTCGGACTCCGCTGGCGGCTTCGCTTGGCGGCTCCAGGGCGACGGCGCGAGCTGGACCCCCGAGCCCTCCCTGCCGGTCGATGTAGCCTCCGGGGCGGCGGTGTGGAAGGTCTTCGGCACGAGCCGCGATGACGCCTGGCTCGTCGGCAGCAACGGCGTCGCGCTCCACTGGAACGGCAGCGCGCTCGCGCAAGGCGAGACCGGGATCGGCACCTCACTCTTCACCGTGCACGCGGCGGACGGTCGCTATGCCGCCGTCGGCGGGACCGCGTCGGGGATCCTCGTCGAGTACGAGGAGGGCGCCTGGCGCAATGTGACACCGGAGCAGGATCCGCCGCCGGGCCTCTCAGGCGTGGTCCTGGGCGAGGACGACTTCGGCGTCGCGGTGGGGTCCTTTGGCGCGGTCTACACCCGATCGGACGAGGGCTGGGCGCGCGAGGAGACCGGCTTCAACCTCCCTTGGACAGTGCATAGCGCGTGGATCGACGAGAAGAGTTGCATCTGGGCGGTCGGAGGACAAATATTGTCACCGCCCTTCAGGAGCGGGCTCCTCTTGCATCGCGGCGCCCCGATACCTTCGCAGGGACTCTAGCTTCTATGACTTGGACAACGACCATGCGCGTGTGTGCGATCCCGCTGGCGCTCGCCCTGTGCGGCATCGCCTGCGAAGAAGAGCCCGACGTCGACGCTGCCTGCCGTGGGATCGAGCCGGGTCACGCCTGCACCTGGCTCGGATCGCGCGACGGTGAGGGGCACAACGGCGACAATCATCGCGCCCAGACCCTGGTGTTTCAGCCCCAGGACCTCCTCTTCATGCCGGACGGCACGGCGTGGTTCTCGGACTTCAACAACTTCTTGGTCCGTCGGGTCCACGCCGACGGTCAGGTCGAGACCATGGTCGGCTCGACCAACCCGATCTTCCCGGGCGACGGACCCCTCGGCGGTCTGCCGCCCGGCGGCGCGCCCGGCTCAGACTGGCTCCTCAACCACCCGACCAACCTCATCGCGCAGCCCGACGGCAACGTGCTCGTCGTCGCCTGGCACAACCACAAGCTGCTCACCGTCGACGCCCAGACCGGCTACGTCACGGTGGTCTGCGGCGGCGGGGCAGGGTTTGCCGGCGACGGCGAGCTCGCCTCGACCTCCGCGCTCTTCAAGCAGCTGAGCGACGCGACCTACGACGAGGCCGGCAACCTCTACATCGTCGATCAGCAAAACGAGCGGATCAGGGTGATCGACACGGCGGGGATCATCAACACGATCGCCGGCGACGGGGAGGAGGGCTACGCGGGCGACGGCGGCCCCGCGCTCTCGGCCCAATTTTCCTGGGCGCGCGGGTCCAACCCCAACCCCAGCGGCGGGATCGTCCACCACGGGGGCAAGCTCTACATCTCGGACACCGAGGCCGATCTCATCCGCGTGCTCGACCTCTCGACCGGCATCATCGACCGCTTCGCCGGGACCGGCGAGGAGGGCAGCGGGGGCGACGGCGGGCCCGCGCTGGAGGCCCAGCTCAGCGGCCCGCGTGATCTCGAGATAGGCCCGGATGGCGACCTCTACTTCGCCGACACCGACAACGGCAAGGTCCGCGCGATCGACCTAGGGAGCGGTGAGATCCGCACCGTCGTCGGCACCGGCACGCTCGGCATCGAGGAGCGCGAGGGCATGCTCGCGACGGAGATCCAGCTCCGCCGACCCTTCGGCGTCTCCTTCGATCCAGAGGGCAACCTCTACGTGATGGACACGCTCAACTCGCGGATCGTGAAGGTGGCCCGTTGAGACGTCCCAAGCTCGCCTCCACGTCGCGCCTGCTCTGCGCCCGCAGGGCTCGCAGCATGCAGGCCCTGCGGATCCCGGCGCTCACGCTGACCGCCATGGGCCTCGTCGCTTGCCCGGCCGAGCCCGAGGCGTCATGCGATCCAGACGCCGTCGGGACCATCTGCACCGTCGTCGGGAACGGTGAGAACGGCTACGACCGCAACGCCGACGACGAAACGCTCGACGCGCTCGAGGCTAAGATGTCGCTGCCGCAGGACACGCTGACCGCGCCCGACGGCTCGATCTACATCCTCGACTGGAACAACCATCGCCTGCGCCTGCTGGGGACAGACGGCAGCTTGAGCTGGGTCGCGGGGCGGGGCGAGCTCGGCGGCAGCCTCGACGATCCGGCCAACGGCGACTTCAACCATCCGACCAACATCGTCTTCGATCCCAGCGGCGAGAACATCATCATCGCCGCCTGGCACAACAGCAAGGTGCGGGTGATCGACCGGGCGACCGGGGTGGTGACGGACGCCTGTGGAGACGGGAAGCGGGCCTACTTCGGCGATGATGGGCCGGCCGCGAGCTCGTCGCTCGATCTCCCGGCGAGCGTCGCCCTCGATCACCACGACGACCTCGTGATCATGGACCAGGCCAACCAGGTCCTGCGCAGGGTCGACCAGGCCGGTGATATCCACCTGCTCGCCGGCCGCTGCATCGTCGACGCGCCCGCGCCGAGCGGCCCAGGTCCCTGCGCCGAGGGGGTCGAGCCGGTGCAGTGCCCCGAGGGCGCCAACGGTCCCTCGGGCAAGTTCACCTGCGGGGACCCGCTCGAGACCTGCTCGCTGCCCTGTACGCCTGGCTACTCCGGCGATGACATCCCAGCGACGGAGATGCGCATGGCCCAACCCTTCGGCCAGTCGGCCTCGCCGGCGGGGCGGATCCTCTACGACCCGGCGGGCAACCTGCTCTTCGCTGACACCGGAAACCACCTGATCCGTAGGATCGACACGGAGGGGATCGTCCGCCGGGTCGCCGGCACGCCGCCGATCGACGGTGTCCCGCAAAACGGCTACAGCGGCGACGGAGGCTCGGCCCTCGAGGCGACGCTCAACTTCCCCGTCGACCTCGCGCTCGCCGACGACGGGACGCTCTTCTTCACCGACGTCTACAATCACTGCGTCCGCGCGGTCGACACGGACGGCCACATCCGCACCGCTGTCGGTCGCTGCGGCGAGCCCGGGTACGAGGGGGACGGCGGCCCGCCGGAGGACGCCCTGCTCAACCTCCCCTTCGGCGTCGAGTGGGCCGGCGGACGGCTGGTCATCGCCGACACCGGCAACAGCGTGATCCGTACCATCGTGATGCCGTGAAGAGACTCCGACCATCGTCGTATCGCGCCGCGCTCGGGGCCTGCCTCTGCCTCGTCACCTCCGGCTGTACAGGGGATGACGTCGGCGACGACAGCGGCGTGGAGCCTGAGTTCCCGGCCGACTACGCGGATGACTACGTCGAGGTGCGGAACTGCCGCGGCAGCGGCGATCACGATCTCAACAACATCCGCATCCTCGCCGGCCCGAGCGCGCTCACCCCCTACAACGGCCGCAGCGAGCCCTTCCCGCCGGGCGCGATCGTGCTCAAGGAGGAGTTCGACTTCGGCGACCTCGCCTGCGAGGGGCCGATCAAGCAGTGGACGGTCATGCGCCGGCTCGAGGACGGCAGCGCCCCCGACACCCTGGACTGGAGCTGGCAGCGGGTCGACGCTGAGCGCAAGGTCGTCGACGTCGACGCGGCCCGCTGCATCAACTGCCACTCGGGCTGTGGGCTCGAGCCTGACGGATACGAGTGGACCTGTGCGATGCCGTGAGCAGCTCTGGCTCTGGCTCTGGCTCTGGGCGTTCGCGGCTCCGCTGGTCTCCGCGTGCCCGAGCGAGCCGGTCGATCCGCCGCCTTCGGGGCCGCTGGTGCAGGCGGGGGACTGGGAGCGGGTGACCGATCCTGGGCTCGATCATTTCGCCGCCATGCGCCCGCCCGAGGCCGAGTGCGCGGACGAGGGCTGGTATGTCGATCCCTTCCGCGGCTCGCTCGAGATCAAGACCGATCTCTGCGACTACCTCACGCTGCGGCAGTCGTCGCGGCTCCCCCTCGCGGCCGGCGACACCATCACCATCACCGGGTTCCACGATCAGCTCACGGCGCCGGAGCCGGCCCAGGGATACCTGGGGCTGACGATCGACGGTGAGCTCGTCTGGGAGTACACGACCGTGATCCCGAGCGATGTGGACGATATCGAGGAGTCGTTCACGGTCGACGTCAGCGCGCCGGTCGGCAGCGAGCTCCAGCTTCACGTCCACAATCACGGCCCGAACACGTGGGAGATCATCGCGGTCGTCGTCGACCCCGCGATCTAGGAGGCGGACCATGGAGACCCCTCTTGGAGCTCGCCTGTCCGGCCATCGCGCCCTCCGATGCGCCACGCCGGTCGCTGCCCCTGAGCATCGCCGCGGCGACGATCTGCGGCCTGCGAGCGCCCGCCCCAGCCTCCGCCAGCGGCTCGGGTGCGCCCTGGTCGGCCTCGTGCTGGGGTCGGTCGGCTCCGCGAGCTGCGTCGACGATCCGCCCTGCGGCAGCGCGGTCGGGGACCTCTGCCTGCTCGCTGGCACCGGCGAGTTCGGCTTCAACCGCGACGGGCTCGCGCCGGAGGACTCGGACCTCTTCTTGCCCTCCGCCGCGCGTCGGGGGCCGGACGGCCTCGTCTACATCATGGACTTCAACAATCAGCGCCTGCGCCGGATAGGCGAGGACGGCCTGCTCGAGACGCTCGCGGGGAACGGCTTTCACGCCTTCGCGATGACCGGCGTGGAGCCGACCCTGTCGCCCCTCGAGAACCCGATCGACTTTGGCTTCGCCGCCGACGGTCGGGTGATCTTCGTCTCCTATCACGATCCTCGAGTGCTCGAGCTCGGCCCCGATGGGACGCTGCGGTCGCTCGCAGGAGCGCCCGACGGGGTCGTCGGCGTCGACGGCGATGAGGGCGACGGCGGTCCGGCTAGCGAGGCGCTCTTCATCCAGCTCGACGGTGTCGCGGTCTCGGCCGAGGACGTGATCTACGTGTCCGACAGCATCGGCAATCGGGTGCGCAAGATCGAAGGTGGGATCATCACGACCGTCGCCGGCACCGGCGAGGCGGAGCTCTCCGGCGACGGTGGGCCCGGGACCGAGGCAGGGCTGCACTGGCCGACCGCGCTCGAGCTCGACGACGAGGGCAACCTCCTCATCGTCGACACCTTCAATCACGCCGTCCGTCGGCTCGCTGTCGACGGCACCCTGACGACCCTAGCCGGGACAGGCAGCGCCGGTTATTCGGGCGACGGCGGCCCGGCCAGCGAGGCTCAGCTCAACATGCCCTTCGGTGTCGCTAGGGCGGCCGACGGCGCCCTCTACATCGGCGATCGCGGAAACTACCGGATCCGCCGCGTCGATCCCGATGGCTCCATCGACACGATCGCTGGCACCGGGAGCGACGGGCCAGGGGCCAGCGGACCGGCGACGGAGGTCGGGCTCGGGCTCATCGCCCGCGTCGCCCTAGACGGCGATCACCTGCTGATCGTCGATCAATCCAACGCCAAGATCTTCCGCCTGCGCCTGCGCTAGCCCGAGTGCTCGACGGTCAGCGCCGACATCTCGACCTCGCCGTAGGCCTCGGCGTTGTCCCCCTTGTCGAGGTTCGACTGGGTGTAGATGCCGGCCTTGAAGTAGCAGCCGCTGGCGTCGGCCGGGACGCTGACCGCCGGCGCACCGAGGTCGTTGTAGTAGACGTCGATCATCCCGCCCTCGGCGTGGATCCGGACGGTGAACTCCGTCCCGAGGGCGTAGTTCGTGTCAAGATCGCCGAGCTCGTCGCCGTCTCCCTCGACGAAGAGGCGCGCCCCCTCGAGGCGGATCATGACGATGTCGTCGCTCGCGTCATGGATCTGTCCGGCGACGACGTGCGGCTTGACCTCGGGGAGGTGGGTGATCGCCTGCGTGATCGTCATCGTGTGCGCCCCCTCGGTCGTCGACCACGCCGCCTTCTCCGCGCCGTCCTCCGTCATCTCGCGCAGCTCGCTGCGTGGGTAGCCTGAGCCGCTGGTCGTCGCCCCGCCGGCGTGGGCGCGGAAGCGGACGCGATCAGCCGCGAGCGCCTCGAAGTGGGGCGGTGCGACGAAGGTCGCGAGCTCCGGCTGGAGGATCTCGAGGGGAGAGCCTGCGTCGTCGGGATCGTCGATCGGCAGGGTCAGCTTCCAGTCTGTCAGATCGAGGAGCCGCGCCGGGACCTCATCCGCAGCGCTGTCGCTGCTCGCCGAGGTCGAGTCGGCTGTACCCGAGGCGCTCGCGCTCGGGTCGCCTCCGGTGCTCGCGTCGCTCACGTCCGAGAGCGAGCCGCCGCAGGCAACACACATGAGCGAGGCGAGGAGACAGGCGGGCCAGCGACGCATCGAGCGACGATAGACCAGATCGGCGATCCCGTGGGTGCTCCGAAGGCTGGACCTCCTCTCGAGGAGAGCTGGGGGAGGCGGTGAGCAGGGCGATCCTCGATCGCAGCGTGAGCGCCCACTGGACCCTCACCAACGCTGCGCGAACACACCGGCTAGAAGGCGGTTCATCTCGCCCGGAGCCCTGCCGCAGCGACATCTGCGGACACCTCCACGACCCACGGACAGACGAAGACGCAAAGCGGTGATGCCGTCGCGGCGACGCCCGAGAAAGACTCCTCGTCCGAGCACGGATAGCTGTGCGGCCGCGGCCGGCTAGCGGCGTCGCCGGCCGTCGCCGTCGCTCGCGAGCTTGCCGAAGAGCGCAGCGATCGCTGCCTGCACCGAAGGCATCGCCTCGATCTCGGGGAGGTCGACGCCCAGGCGGACGAGGATCTGAGCGACCGCCGGGGAGATGCCGGTGAACACGCACTTCGCACCCAAGAGCCCGATCGCCCGGGAGAGGTTCGTGAAGTGCCGCACCGTCTGGGTGTCCATCGTCGAGATGCCGGTGAAGTCGACGATGACGTGGCGAAGCCCTCGCGCGGTCACGGCGTCGAGCAGCGCCTCGGTCATCTGCGCCGCGCGCTCCGCCTCGATCGAGCCGATGACGGGCACGCACACCGTGTGGCGCCAGACCTGGATGATAGGCGTCGAGAGCTCTGCGATGAGTTCGTCCTTGTCAGCGCTCGCCCGAGCGAGCGCCTCGTGGAGGGCTCGTGCGCGGTAGGTCGAGGCGAGCTGGATCGAGAAGAGCCAGAGGAACGAGGCCTCTACCTCGTCGAGGCCGCTCGGGCGCTGGACGACGATCAGGCCCTCATGCGTCATGCCGCCGACCTGGGCCACGGCGAAGGACGAGAGGAGCGTCGTGTCCCCTTGGAGAGACACCCCCGCCAAGGCGCCCGGGGGAGGGCGCGGGACCTCGTCGAGCGTGCCGGAGCGCGCCTGTAGACGCCACGAGCCGCCGTCGGCGAACCAGAGCTCGGCGCCCGCCAGAGAGAGCGGTTCGCCGGTGAGGAAGCCGACGATGTGCGCGGAGAGGTCGGTGGTCTCGACTCGCTCGAGCTCGCTGGCATTGAGCTCGACGAGGGCGGTCATCGAGGCCGCGGTCCAGGCTGTCCGTGCGACCAGAAGCCCGCGGAGGGCCTTTGTCTCAGCCTCGAGCTTGTCGACGAGGGTCATGCGATCGCTGCGCTCGCGCTCGAGCTCGAGCTCGCGGAGGCCGAGCTTGTTGCGCAGATCAAAGAGTTCGCTGTAGGGATCGAGGAACGCCTCGGCGAGCTCGACGAGGGTCGGCAGCGCCTCCTCGCTGACCTCGAGGCGCCACAGGCTCGGTCCGACGCGAGCGCGGTGCCCTGGCTCTCCGGGGCACAGAAGAACGCCGCGGACCGTGTCTCGGAGCGACCCGAGGCGCTCGACGAGGGCGTCTGGCTCCCGGCTCCACAGGGCGACGACGCCCCCGCGTAGGTCTCGGCGGGTCGGCTCGCGGATGACCTCGAAGCCTGGCGGAGCCCCCAGGTCTACGCTGATGTAGCGGTGTCGTGTCACGTCAGATCACTCTGCGCGGGCGGCCCGTACGGGCCCGAGGAGGGCGAGGACGAAGGATACGTTGTGGAAGAGGTTGCGGGAGTAGCTACCGTCGCGTCTCCGCCGCGGCGAGATCTCGCCGAGCGACGGGAAGCCGATGATCGGCAGCTCTTGGTGGCGCGAGCGGACGGCCTCGATCTCCTCAGAGAAGCGGGGACCGAGGAACCACTTGCGCCCCGCACAGCTGATGCCGAGGGCCGCGACCGGCTCGAAATCGCGATCTGCGTCGGTGTTGACGTCGTTCAGCACGCCCTCGATCCCAGCCAGGAGCTCGTCGCTCGTGACCAACGCCACCCGCACGTACTGCCCGACCTCGACCGGGCCGAAGGTCTCGAGGGCGCCGGTCTCCTCGTCCCAGCTCGAGAATGAGCGGTAGAGCGAGTCGCTCATGTCGGGGTTCGCCGAGCACTGAAAATTGACGACGCCGATGTCCTGAATCGTGAAAGAGTCCCGCGACTTGCCGAGGCGATCGGCGACGAAGTCGAGGGCGCTGCGGCCTTCGATCCGCTGGAGCGTGTTGCCCTCGGCCGCCTCGACGCGGCCTACCTTGCCGACGGGACAGGTACCGTTCTCGACGCCGAGAACGAAGTCGAAGTCGCCGCAGAAGGCGAGGATGGCGACCGCGTCGGCGCGGGCCTCCCCGTTGATGTGGACGTAGCTCCGCTCCAGCTTGCGATCGTCTGAGGTGACCCCGCCGAACACCGGGCACTCGAGGACACCGTTGATCCCCTCAATCACGCGGTTGTCTGACGTCGCGAGGCCATCGAAGAGGACCATCGCTAGCTTGATCGGCTCGTCGCCGGCCGCCGCCTTGACCGCAGCGGCGCAGCGGGCCGAGACCCCCCGCGAGTCTGTGCCGAGGTCGCCCACTGCGTGGGCGTAGAAGCGCATCGTGCCGCCGCTCGAGAGCCCGAGCGCGGCGACGCCGATGTCCGAGCTCGACGATGTCTCGAAGAAACCGTCGCCGGTCCCGCCGAAGATCAGGACGTCATCGCGACCGAGGCCGTCGACAATCCCCTCGCGCTGTTCAGCGAGGTCGTAGTGGATCGATGAGAAGACGACGACCACCTCCGGCCCGATCCCCGCGAGCGCTTCACCGAGCTCACGACCAGCCTCGTAGGAGTCCAGCCTCGTAGATGTTGCTGACAGCGCGCGCATGACCTATCTCCCCGCCTATGGCCCCGAGTATAGGCCACACCAGCTTGTTCGGGGTCGACGCGCGGCACGGCGACGATCCCCGGCCCGCCGCTCGTGATCACCCGCGCGGGCGTCATCGTGCACGTCAGGAGCAACCGGCGGCCGAGGCGAGGGATCCTGGCGCTGGCCTTCTCGGCTGACGCGTTGACGCCCCCGCCAGCGCCGATCGTCCGGGTCCAGAGCGATGGCCGAGGTCCTCGCAGCTGGAGGTGGTCGCGGCGAATAGCTCTTCCGCCTATGTGCTTCGGAACATCTCGGGGCTGCGCTTGTCGGTCCCTCGTGCCCCCGATCCGCCGTTCATTCGCCCGTCTCGCCCCAACGCTCGCCGCCTCGCTCGCGGCCGCGCTCGCGTGCGCTCCTGGGCTCGCGTGCGCTCCTGGGCGGGCCTCCCCACGAGCGCCGGCGTCGACGGCCGCTGCCGGGGAGCCTCTTGAGGCGGAGAGTTGTGACCTGAGGATGCCGCCGCTCGTCGACGAGTTCGCGGCTGGCCTCGACCTCCGAGAGGGCCGCGCCGCCCCGTCGTCGACGCTCCTCGCCACGTCGATCGATCGCGGGGCCATCCGCTCGGTCGTGAGCGCGCACCGCGAGGAGATCCGGGCCTGCTACGACGTTGGTCGTACCCGCGATCCGAAGCTCGAGGGGCGGCTGACGCTGCGCTGGACGGTCAGGCACGGCGAGATCGAGGAGGTCGAGCTGACCGAGGTCACGCTCGCCGACGCGTGTGTGGTCGTCTGCGTCATCGACGAGGTCGGCACCTGGAGCTTCCCGCGCCTGCGCGCGGCCGAAGAGCTGAAGATAACCTACCCCTTCCTCTTCACGGGGGCGGGCGCGAGGAGTGAGGGGTAGCCCGTCGACGGTCTCACAGGCTATGGGCTCGAAGAGCTCGGAGTGTTGAGCAGCCCGCGGGCGAGCATCGGCAGGGCTGGGGGGAGGTGCATGGTCGGGTTCCTGTGCGCTGGCCTGGGCGCGAAGTGATCGGCCCTCTCGATCCTACGCGTACGCCATGAGGGCCCGGTGTCCAAGAGAGCATCAAGTCTACGTGGATCGGGGGAGCGGATCCTCGACCCGCGCCTTCGTGGCGGATGCTCAGCCGCCGATGTAGACGAGCTGGAGGTGGTCGCCGCCGCTATTCTCGTTGATCGGCGTGTTGGGGCAGCCGCCGGCCGCTGGCGCCCGCCAACCGCAGTCGCCCCCTCCATGGTTTATGTAGACCTGCGGCGCGGGCTTTTCGGTCGAGCCGTTGGGCATGTAGCCGTCGGTGCACCACTGGCCGGCTTGCACGTCGAAGGGCGTGCTGCGGAGGTCGATGTTGGCGGACGTGGTGCCGCCGACACAGGTGATCGCGATACCGTAGCCGACGGCATTGACCGGGTTGTAGTTGAAGAGCGCTGTGCCGGCGGTCGTCGTGAAGGTCGTGTCGCCGATGTCAACGCGGAGGGTCACCGGGCTTATCCGGATCCGCTGGTACTGCATCGCCAGCTCGCCCGAGTAGCCCTGGTAGGTGTTGACGATCGTGTAGCGGCTGACATTGGAGCCCTTGCTCTGCTGCGGTAGAGTCAGGTACTCGCGCGGTGTCTGGGCCATGTCGAGGCAGAAGGCCGTCCACGGCCGCGCCATGTCGCCGTCGAGATAGAGCGTGTAGTGCCCGTCCTCAGCCTCCGGCTGGGACTCCTTGAGCTCCGCGCAGCTCGCCGGGAAGGTGCACGCGTAGCCGCCGTCGTTGTTGACGCAGACGCCAGCGTCACAGGTATCAGGGTCGGCGCACTCGTCGACGTCCGCACAGCTGAGGCCGTCGCCGATGAAGCCAGGCGCGCACTCACAGACCGGACCGTCGGGGCCGGCGACGCAGCTCGCGTCCGGATCGCAGGTGAGGTCGGCGCAGCTCGGGCCGGCGCTCGTCGAGGTGTCATCGCCGGCGCTGGACGTCGTGCCCGTCACGGCGCTGGTGTTCACGCTCGTCGCCCCGCCGCTCGCCCCACCGCCGCTCGTCTCACCGCCGTTCGATCCGCCGTTCGATCCGCCGTTCGATCCGCCGTTCGATCCGGCGACCGTCGTCTCGCCTCCGTCGGTGATCATGCCGCTCTCACCGTCGTAGGCGGGGTTGTCGAGGACGCAGGCGAAGAGGAGTCCCGCTGTGCTCCAGACGGCGATCGCCGAGGTGGTGTGCAGGCGCGATATCAACATGGGGCTAGCGCTGGTCCTCGATAATACGCCAAGGCCGCGGAGTTTTTTCCCCATGCGATCGAGGTCGGCTGAGACCGCGCACGATCGCAATGTTCGCCCCAACCTGCTCGGAGGCCGACTGTACTAGGATGTCGTCGATGCCGGACCTGCACCCATCGAGCAATGAGGAGGCTTCACGCGAGGGACCGCCGCTTCGCGTCGCGCTCGTGGTCATGCCCTTTGCAAGCGGTGACCGGCCGAGCTTGGCGACGGGCCTCCTCAAGGCGGCGCTGGCCCGGGTTGGCGCCCAGTGCGAGGTCAAATACTTCAACCTGACCTTTTGGAAGATGCTCGGCCACGGGCGCTACAGGACCATCTCGCAGGCCTTGCCCAACACCGTCCTGGCCGGCGAGTGGCTCTTCTCGCAGGTGTTTTGGGGGCGAGCGGTGTCGGACTGGGACCGCTACGAGGCCGAGATCCTCGACGATCCGCTCTGGGGCATGGGCGCCGAGCAGCGCGGGATCATCCGCGAGGCGCTGGCCCTCGCGCCGAGCTTTGTCCGCCTCGCCTACGAGTCCAACGACTGGTCCCGCTTCGACGTGGTCGGCTTCACCAGCACCTTCGAGCAGACCATGGCTAGCCTCTGCCTGGCGCGGTTGATCCGCGCGGACCACCCGGGTCCCCGCCTCGCCTTCGGCGGCGCCAATTTCGAGGCTGGCATGGGTCTGCCCTACCTCGAGCGATTCCCCTTCGTCGACTACGTGTCGATAGGCGAGGCTGATCACAGCTTTCCGGAGCTCTGCCAGCGCCTGGCCAGGGCCAAGGCAGAGGGGGTCGACCTCGCGTCGGTCGAGCTGCCGCGGGGGATCCTCGGCCGCTCCGATCTTCGCCGAGGTGCGATGCCGATCCTCGGCGATGCCGTGCCGTCATCGCGGACCCCCGAGGTCGTCGAGGCGCTCGATGATCTTCCGACCCCGGACTTTCACGAGTACTTCGACGTCGCCGCGAAGATCGGCTGTGATCGATCGGTGGGGGAGGGCGGCTCCGCCGGGCCCTGGCTCTCCGTCGAGACCTCGCGCGGGTGTTGGTGGGGGCGGAAGAACCATTGCACCTTCTGCGGGCTCAACGGCGAGGCCATGGGATTTCGACGCAAGGGCGCCGCGCGGGTCCGGGCCGAGCTCGCCGAGCTCGAGGATCGCCACGGCCGGCGGCCGATCCAATTTACCGACAACATCTTGGCGCACGACTTCTTCGAGGACTTGATCCCGAGCTGGGCCGCGGAGCCCGAGCCGGTCCGCAAGTTCTTCGAGATCAAGGCGAACCTGCGGCGCGGCCAGGTGGAGGCGCTGGCCGCCGCCGGCATCGTCCAGGTCCAGCCCGGGATCGAGAGCCTCGACGATGCGACCTTGGTGGAGATGCGCAAGGGGGTGTCGGCGGCCCAGAACGTGGCCTTGCTGCGCTGGGCTGCGGAGTCAGGGATCAGCGCCTATTGGAACATCCTGTTCGGCTTCCCGCGCGAGCCTGCCGACAGCTACGCCCGCCAGATCGAGCTCCTGCCGCGCTTGAGTCACCTCCGGCCGCCCACGGCCTGTGCGCTGATCCGACTCGATCGTTTCAGCCCCAATTTTAACGAGTGGAGAGAGCACGGCTTCTCCGAGATCGAGCCGCTGCCTGCCTATCGTCACATCTTCCCCTTCGCGGCCGGTGACATCGCCCGCCTGGCGTACTTCTTCCGCTATCAGCACCCCCAGCTCGAGGCGGCGCTCGCGGGTGGTCGTGCCCTCATCAAGGCCGTCAAGCGCTGGCGAGGAGCGCACGCGGCCGGCGAGGTGAGCCGTCTCGAGCTGGAGGTCGTGGAGGGGGAGGCTGTGCTCTTCGATGAGCGACCGCTCCTCGGAGCCCCGCCGCGACCAGCCCGACGGCTGAGCGCTGTCGAGCTCGCGCTCATGCTCGCCTGTGACCGTCCCCGCAAGCCCGCCGTCGCCCTCAAGGTCGCGGGAGCTGTGGCAGGGGAGGATGCGCGGGGTGAGCTGGTCGAGGCCTTCGCGCGCTTGCGCGAAGAGGGTGTGCTCTTAGAGCTAGGGGGTTCATTGATCACAGCTGCGCTCTTGCCCCGACCGGCGGCGCTCGCCGAGCTCAAGATCGCCGCAGGGGAGCCTTCATGGTTGCGACGGGCCCCGTGAGACGATACACGCGTACTAGGATGAGCAAGCTACACAAGTACCTGGTCACGACCGATGCGGACACCGGTGAGGTCATTCGCGTCGAGCAGCTCGGCAGCGCAGGCGATTTAACGGAGGTCGCGCCGGAGACCCTCGGCGCGTTGAAGGTGGCGGCCGTCGTCGATGGCACGGTGAGGGAGCCCGACGCTGCGCAGGCCGAACAGGCGCCGGGCGTCTTCATCAGCGGTGAGCTGCCCGGGGTCGACGAGGAAGCGCCGGGCATCTTCGTCAGCGGTGAGCTGCCCGAGGTCGACGGGGGGGCGCCAGGGGTCTTCTTCAACGCTGAGCTGGCTGAGACTCGCCACTGATCGGCCGGGTCTCTCTCGCGCCTGGGACACGTGGTCGAGGGCCTGTGCGACGATCCTAGGCTCGGTCGCGAGCGACCGCTTTGGCCGCGCTCATGGACTTTGATATGCGCTTGAAGCTCGATGACACCATCTCTGCGCTCGATTCGGAGCCCTTCGCCATCGACGTCTCGCCCTGCGGTCGCTGGCTCGTCGTGTCGGGCTTCGAGAAGAGCGTCGCACTGCTCGATCTGGGAGACCTCTCCAAGGGGGCCGTGAGGATCGGCTCCTTTCAGGAAGAGGGGGCCGGGTTTCTCTGTTTCATGGAGGGAGCTCGCGCGGTCATCGGCTCTAGCGACGGGCTCGGGGTCTTCGCGCTCCCCTCGGGGGAGTGTCTTCGGCTCCGCGAGCTCGAGGGTTTTGGGGCGTCGGTCGACTTTGGCGCGGCCATCGACGGGCGCCGGGTGGTGCTACAGCGGGCCCTCTGCCGTCCAGAGCGCTGGGACGTGGAGAATGGGGAGTGCCTCGCCTTTGAGGGGCCGTGGCCTGGGAGCAATGATCTCGCGGTGGTCGCAGGACGCTACTTGGCGACCACCACAGGGGGACCGCTGCTGGATGACCCCGACGGCGTAGAGAGAGTCCCTGAGCGCTTCCCCCTCGTCTCGTGGGACGTCGAGACCGGCAAGGTTGCCGCCCTCATGGAGCACGCTGGAGAGGCTCCGGGGGTGCAGCCCCTCGTCTTTCATGTAGAGGGCGACACCGTCGTGGTGGGCTGGTCCACGGGCAAGATCACCCGTCATGACTTTGCGACGGGCAAGCGCCTGGGTACGCCTGGACGACGCAAGCACTGGGTGACGCACCTGTGGCCCGTCGAGGGCGGCGGCTTGGCGTACATCGGCGAAGGCTCCGAGGCACTCCGGGTGCTCGAAGGGCCGGAGGGGATGGCCGATCGCATCCCTCTGCCGGGGGACTTCGACGACCCTGAGGACGAGATGCTCTGGCCGGTCCCGCTCTGCGGAGGCCACGGCGTCGCCCGCCTTCTCGATGGCGGGCGCCGAATCTGGGCAGACCACCTCGACGGCCGCTCCTGGGAGCTTCCGCTCCCCGTCCAAGCCAAGACGATGACGAGCCACGGCGACACCCTCTACCTCGGGCTCTGCGACGGCCGTCTCGCGATCGTCCGCCTGGATTGAGGCCGCCTTCGGGTGGCAGAGTTGAGCGAGCTGAGCACCGTCGATATCTGCCCCTCGTAGGGCTCGCAGGGCTCGCAGGGCTCGTCATGGCCTCCTTGGACATCTGACCTCATCGCGGCTTCATCGACAGACTCGGCGATGTTCGACGCTCCGGAGCGCCGCGCCCGACGGATCGTAGCGGGCGTCCGGTCTGCTCACCGCGGTTGAGGACCGACCATCGTCGCCGGGTCGACGACCGCGTCGAAGGTCGCCTCGTCGAGCGTGCCGCCGCCGCGCTCGGGCAAGAGCGCGACCTTCATGGCGAGGGCTGCTTCTTTCAAGGTTGTCCCCTCCTTGAACGCCCGCTTCGCGATCTTCGCCGCCATGTCGTAGCCGATCCACGGGTTGAGCGCGGTCACCAGCATCAGCGAGTTTGTCAGGTTCTCTTGGATCCGCGCTCGCTGGGGCTCCACCCCCGCGAGGCAGTGGGCGCAAAAACTGTGGATCGTGTCGGCGAGGAGCTGGCTCGACTGGAGAAAGTTGTAGACCATCACCGGCTTGTAGACATTGAGCTCAAAGTTACCAGAGGCGCCGGCGAGGCCGATGGTCACGTCATTGCCGAAGATCTGCGCGCAGACCATCGTCGCGGCTTCACACTGTGTAGGATTGACCTTGCCCGGCATGATCGAGCTGCCAGGCTCGTTCTCCGGGATCGAGAGCTCTCCAAGGCCACAGCGCGGGCCGGAGGCGAGCCAGCGAATGTCGTTGGCGATCTTCATGAGAGACGCGGCGATCGTCTTGAGCGCGCCGTGGGCCGCGACCAGGGCGTCGTGGGCGGCGATCGCCTCGAATTTGTTGGGGGCCGAGCGGAAGGGCATCCCGGTGAGCGCGGCGATCTCCGCGGCGACCCGCTCGGCGAAGTCCGGGTGGGTGTTGAGCCCGGTCCCCACTGCGGTCCCCCCCTGGGCGAGCGGGAGCAGCTCCTCGATCGCAGCCGAGGTCCGCACGCGGGCGTTTCGGAGCTGCTGGAGGTAGCCTGAGAACTCCTGCGAGAGGGTCAACGGGGTCGCGTCTTGGAGGTGGGTCCGGCCGATCTTGATGACGCCCTCGAAGGCGTCGACCTTGTTCTCCAGCACCCCGACGATGCGATCGAGCGCTGGCATGAGCCGCCGGTGGAGGCTCTCCGCGCAGGCGATGTGCATCGCGGTCGGAAAGCTGTCATTCGAGCTCTGCCCCCGGTTGACGTGGTCGTTGGGGTGGACCGGCGTCTTGCTCCCGAGGGCTCCTCCCATCCGCTCGATCGCTCGGTTCGCGATCACCTCATTCGCGTTCATGTTCGTCTGCGTGCCGCTCCCTGTCTGCCAGACGACGAGCGGGAAGTGGTCGTCGAGCTCGCCCTCCATCACCTCGGCGGCGGCCCCCTCGATCGCCTTGGCGATGGCCTCCGGTAGGAGGCCGAGCTCGTGGTTCGTCGTGGCCGCGGCCCGCTTGAGGATCCCGAGGGCACGGATGAGCTCGCTCGGCATCCGCTCGCCCCCGATCTTGAAGTTCTCCAGGGATCGTTGGGTCTGGGCCCCCCAGTAGCGATCGGAGGCGACCTCCACCTCACCCATGCTGTCGGTCTCAATACGAACGCTCACGACATATCTCTCTCTCCGGGGCGATCGACCCCTTGGCGAAGTGTGACGGGCCTCGCCGTCAGGAAGCAAGGAGACGCCCCGGCGCTCGACAGCCGAGGGAGCGCGACGCGAGGGGTGCGCAGATCCTCGGAGATAGCGATGGCAGGCGGGGGGGATTCGTCGTTCGACTCGTCGTCTTGGTCAGCGCCGCCGGTCTGCTCCGCCTCTTGTGGGTCTATGGCCAGGTCTATGGCCAGGTCTATGGCCAGGTCTATGGCCAGGTCCCTTCGGGTGCGCAAGCCGAGCCGGCCGGCGTCCTTCACGGACATGCGTTAGTCTCATCCCGCATGCCGACGAACAAGCCACCGACAGAGACGCCGACAGAGACGCCGGTTATTGAGCCCCCGCCCGCGCAGAACCCTCCGCGCGAGAGCCCGCCGCTCGAGTCGCCTCCGGCCCCATCGCCCCCGAGCGAAGCTCCTCCGATCCGCGAGCCCCCGCGCCAGGATCCGCCGATAGAGCTTCCGCCCCAGCCTACGCCGGGGACGCGCGATCCTGCGGTGAGCCTGCGCTGACCGCAGGCTGAGGCAAGGCTCGCCGCGCAGTCCTCCGCACCGCCGTCACCGCACCGCGATCGCGGAGTAGGTGATCTCACCGCGGTGGGTGTTGACCCCGAGGGCGAGCCCTGGGTCCTCCTTGATCGCCGTCTCGACGCCGAGCTCGGCGATCCGGGCGATATAGGGGAGGGTCGCGTTGCTTAGGGCATAGGTGCTGGTCCGCGGCACCGCTCCCGGCATGTTCGTGACCCCGTAGTGGATGACCTCGTCGACCAAGAAGGTCGGGTTCGAGTGCGAGGTCGGCCGGGTGGTCTCGATGCAGCCCCCCTGGTCGACCGCGACGTCGACGACGACCGCGCCCGGCTTCATCGTCGTGATCATCGACCGCGTCACCAGGAGCGGCGCCTTCGCCCCCTTGATCAGCACCGCGCCGATCAAGAGGTCGGCCCGGGATACGGCCTCGGCGATGTTCAGCGGGTTCGAGGCGAGCGTGGTCAGGCGACCCCCGAGGATCTCGCTGAGGGTCCGCAGGCGCTCGAGATCACGGTCGATGATCGTGACGTTGGCGCCCATTCCGAGCGCGATCTGGGCAGCGTTGGTGCCGACGACGCCACCGCCGATGATGATGACATCAGCCGCGCGGACCCCGGGCACACCGCCGAGGAGCTTGCCGCGGCCTCCGTTGGTCCGTTCGAGGTAGCGGGCGCCGACCTGCGTCGCCATGCGGCCAGCGACCTCGCTCATCGGCGTCAGGAGCGGGAGGTGACCGTCCGGGAGCTCGACGGTCTCGTAGGCGATCCCGGTGACGCCCCGAGTGAGCAGCGCCTGCGTGAGGGCCTCGTCGGCGGCGAGGTGGAGGTAGGTGAAGAGGGCGAGGTCAGGGCGCATGAGCTCGTACTCGACCTCCTGCGGCTCCTTGACCTTGACGACCAGCTCCGCGGCCCAGGCCTCGGAGGCGCGCTCCACGAGGGTCGCGCCGACGGCCGCGTAGCGCTCGTCCGGGAACGACGAGCCGACTCCGGCGCCACGTTGGATGAGGACCGTGTGGCCCGCATCGACCAGTTGGGCTGCACCTCCGGGCGTCATCGCCACCCGGTACTCGTTGTCTTTGATCTCCTGCGGAACCCCGATGATCATCGTCGTCACCTTCGCGTTTGCTGTGCTTCGAACATAGGACAGTGCCGCTCGCGGCGAGCAGCCCGTGGTGAAAGTCCCGTAGGTTCTCGCGCCGTAATCGTCGAGCCTCTCGGCTTCGACGAAGCGCCGCTGTACCCGGTGTACTCCAAGTTTTGGCGGAGCCGAGGGGCTCGACGAGGGCAAGCGAGAGTGCGCGGGACCTTTGCCACGGTCTGCTAGCCTTGCACTCGCGGCTGAAGCGGTCGCGGACGGGCCTGTGGGACCTGAGCGATCATTGCCCGGAGCGTGGTGATGTGTCGCCGACATCGCCCGCGGAGCCCGCGGAGCTCGACGCCGAGCGCGTCGCTGAGGTCGTCATCCCTCAAGAGAGCGTCGTAGCCCTCAACGTTGATCGACTCGCCACGCCTGAGAATGTGGAGCGGGAGCTCGTCATTGACGATCGTCGCTGTGCGCTTGACGCTGCTGGCGACATTCCCCCATGGCCTCGCGCCCTCAGGGAGCGAGTGTCCGCGGCTTTGGAGGGCCATTCGAAGGCAGAGCGTAGCGTCGAGGTGCTCTCGGTATATCTTCCGCAGCTCTGGCTCCTCACGCTGGCCGTTGTACTTCTTCAGGGCTTGTTCGTAGGATTTGACCGCCGAAAGTTCGCGACGATACTGGTTGGTGAGATTGTCTACTGGTTTGTCAGTCATGATCATTGTGGTCCTTTCTAAACGACTCCTTCTTTCTCTATTTCTCTGACCCTAACAGAAAATCAGCGTACCGTCAAAAGTGGACGTGTGACGGCATTGGGTAGACCTATGGAGTGTCGATATTCTGGGGGCGACGCCCGTGTAGCAGAGCCGGCGCAGCGGCGTTGTGTCGACGCCGAGCGGACCAGCGACAGCGATCGCGATCGCGATCGCGATCGCGGGGCCTTCGCCAAGGGGGGGCTAGTCGCCCTTGGGATCGCTCTCCGCGTAGCGGTGGAGGCGGGCGAGGAGGGTCTTGCGATCGATCCCCAGGATGCGCGCTGTCCGGCTCTTGTTACCGCCGACGGCCGCGAGGACTCGGAGGACGTGGCGGCGTTCGACGACCTCGAGGCTCTCCAGGGAGTCCTCAAGGTCGGTCTCGGGGTCTGGATCCTCGGCGGGCGAGGTCGCGGGCGAGGTCGGCAGCCCCGGGAGAGGCTCTCCGGCGGGGCCGCCGGGGAGGTGCTCGGGGAGGAGGGTCGGGCCGTCGACCATGGCGACGGCGTACTCGATCCAATTGTGGAGCTCACGGACGTTGCCCGGCCATGGGTAGGCTTGGAGGGCGCGGATGGCCCCGTCGCTCAGCTCGGGGGTGGGTCGCCCGCTGGCGTCACAGAGCTCGGCCATGAAGTGCTCGGCGAGCAGGACGATGTCGTCGCCGCGCTCGCGGAGCGGGGGGAGGCCGATCGTGATCACGGCGACGCGGTAGAAGAGATCGGCGCGGAAGTGGCCGGCGTTGACCTCTTCTCCCAGGTCCCGGTTGGTCGCGACGATCATGCGGACGTCGATCGCCTCTTCGCGATCGCTGCCGACGGGGCGGACGGTGCCCTCTTGCAGCACGCGCAGGAGCTTGGGTTGGAGGACGGCCGGCAGTTCGCCGACCTCGTCGAGGAAGAGGGTGCCGCCGTGGGCTCGGCGGAGGAGCCCGACGCGATCCTTGTCGGCGCCGCTGAAGGCCCCTTTGACGTGGCCGAAGAGCTCGCTCTCGAAGAGCTGCTCGGGGATCGCGGCGCAGTTGAGGGTGACGTAGGGGCCGGCGCTGCGCCGGCTGAGGCGGTGGAGCGCCCGCGCTGCGAGCTCCTTGCCGGTGCCGCTCTCGCCGGTGAGGAGCACCGACGCGGTGGTCGTCGCGATCCGCTCGATGAGGGCGAAGACCCGCTCCATCGCCGGGCTCGCGCCGAGCAGGGCGTCGAGCCCGGGGAGCTCGCGACCCGACCGTCGCAGGTGGTGGAGCTCGGAGCGGAGCGCCGCGTGCTCGAGGGCCCGGTCGAGGGCGACCTCGAGCTTCTCGATCGCGAAGGGCTTGGTCATGAAGTCGTAGGCGCCGGCTCGGATCGCGTCGATCGCGGTCTCCATCGAGCCGAAGCCGGTCATCACGATTACGGGCAGCTGTGGCCGAAGTTGGACGATCGCGCGGCACAGCTCGGTCCCCGAGAGTCCGGGCATCCGCAGATCCGTGAGGACGACGTCGGGGGGGTCACGCTCGATCAGGGCGAGGGCGTCAGCGCTGCTGCTGGCGACCTTGGCTCGGTAGCCCAAGGTGCGTAGATCGAGGGCGAGGAGCTTGGTCATCGCCTCTTCGTCGTCGACGACGAGGATCGTCGGGATCGAGTCGGCCGAGGTCTCCGGGGGAAGGCTCATCCGTGCCGCTCCGCACTTTGGGGCTGGGGCTCGCGGTCAGCCGCGGTCACGGTGTCGTCGCGATGGAACACCTCTGGCAACCATACGAGGAACGTGCTGCCGCGCCCAGGTCCGCTCTCGGCGACGATCCAGCCGCCGTGATCGCTGATGATCCCGTGGGCGACGGCGAGGCCGAGGCCGCTCCCCTCGCCGATCTCCTTGGTGGTGAAGAAGGGGTCAAAGAGGCGCGGGAGGGCCTCTCTATCGATGCCTTCGCCCTCATCGCGGAAGGCGATGCGGGTGAACCTCTGGGTCGCCGCCTCGGGGCTCACGCTCACGAGCTCGGGAGGCGCGGCGAGGTTGGAGCTCAGCTCGATCGTGATGAGCCCCCCCTTGGGCATGGCTTGGCCCGCGTTGAGGAGGAGGTTGGTGAACACTTGGCGGATCTGATCGGGATCCCCAAAGAGGTGCGGGGGCTTGCTCGCGCGCTCAGGTCGGAGGATCGTCGTGCGGACGGAGGGGTTGCGGAAGAGGGGGGCGATGAGCTCGATGTCGCCGCGGAGGAGCTCGTCGACGTCGAAGGGGCGGCGGACCGGGGCGCGCGGCCGGGCGAAGTCGAGGAGCTGCTCGATGATCCGCGTGACCCTCGTCGCCTGATCGATGATCGCGTCCGCGTTGGCCCTCACCTCCGCGCTGCTCTGCGCGGTCCGGGTGAGGAGACGCGCTCGGCCGTTGATCACATGCAGCGGCGTGCCGAGCTCATGGGCGAGGCCTGCGGCGAGGGTGCCGACCGTCGCGAGGCGATCGGAGCGGCGGAGGTGTGTGGTCGCGGCGAGCCTCGCCTGCGTCTCCTCGTCGAGGGCGCGCCGGGTCCCGGCGAGGGCCCCCGCCATCTCCTCGAGCGCCCCCTCGAGCTGGCTGAGCTCGTCGTGACCGCCCGCGATCGGCACCTCGCGGAAGTCGCCGCGGCCGATCGCGCGGGCGCGGGTGACCAGGCGATCCACCCGATGGCCGACGAGGCGGCGACCGAGCCAAAGAGCGGCGATCGAGGCCGCGAGGAGCAGGGCGAGGGCGATCCACGCGAAGTCTGTGAGCGCGTCGCGGACATGGGCACCCTCGCCGCGGAGCGAGGTCGAGAGCTCGATCGCCCGGCGGGCGCCGTCGGGGCCGTCGAGGCGGAGGAAGGTCCGCAGCATCCCCGGCTCGCTGACCTGGATCGCCCCGTCGGTCGCCCAAAGCTGGCGGGCTTCGGGGTCTTTGGCGTGGTCGAGCGCTTCGTCTTCTTCGGCGAGGCGAACGGCGACCTCGTGCTGTCGGTCGCTGGCGCGGGTCAGGAGATCGGCGGCCCGGTCGAGCCCTGCCTCGCTCCAGACGAGCTCGGCGCTGCCCTCGAGCGCACGGCCGAGGACCCGCTGCTCACGGCGGATGTCTTGCTCGTAGACGGCGGCCTCGCGGAGGCCGCGGAGGGACGCCTCGGCCGCGAGCAAGGCGACGATCACGGCGACCAGCGCGAGGGTCAGCTTGAGGGCGATACGCATGGGGCGGTCGAGGAGGGGGGCGGTCGTGGGGCATAGGATAGCGTGGCGGTCGCGGAGCCCTGGGGTCAGACTCCGCCCGCGGGGACGACCATGACCGGGCAAGGTGACTGACGGATCACCTTGTCCGCGGTGCTCCCGAGGAAGGCTCGACGGATGCGCTGGCGAGGGCTCGCGGCGAGGACGATCGCGTCTGCAGCGCACTCCTCCGCCGCGGCGAGGATGATCTCCAGCGGTCGCCCAGCCCTGACGATGTGGTGGAGCCGCACGCCCTTGCAGGTACGCTCGGCGACCTCCTGAAGCACTTTGTCCGCGTCGCGGCGGGCGTCGTCGTTCAGCTCCGAGATGCTCGCCGCCGGCATCCAGGTCGCGTGGTCGATGAACTCCGGGGTCGCGTGGACGACATAGACATCGCCTCCGCGGGCCAGGCGAGCCGCCAGCTCGAGCGCCTTGATCGTCGACGGGCTGACCGACACCCACTCACGATCGCCGACCTGCACTGCGTGCTCGGGGGCGATCTCGCTGGCTTGCGGAGCGCCGAACTCGACCGGGATGAGGACCCGCGGGAAGACGCCGGGGTTCATCGTCGCACCTCGGCTGATGGCGACGAGGGGGGCGAGGCCGGGGGGGCCGAGGCGCGATGCAGGCCGCGCGGCGCTTTGGTGGTCTTCGGGGGTGTTGGGATCATGGGGTGACTCGGTGACTCGGTGACTCGTTGGGATGATCGAAAGAAGAGCGGGTCCGCTGTGATAGGAGCTATGCAAAGGATGAGCCGCCCTCTCCGGGTGCGCTCTCGCGCCCCTCTCACGGAGACAGGCCCGCGCGCGCAGCGGGCCGGAGAAGACGTCGAGGGCGCGGCCTTTGGGCGCGGCCCCCGGTGAGGAGCGGTGAGGAGCGGTGAGGAGCGGTGAGGAGCGGTGAGGAGCGGTGAGGAGTCTTTCCCTACCTTCCTGGGGGAGTCTGCGGATGGGCTGTGGAGAAATTCCCTAGGGAGCCTAGGGAGGCTCTCCGCAGGTTCTCAGAAGGACTCGTAATCAAAGAGGAATGTCGAGCTCGTCAAGGCCGGTGTCAGGCGTGCAGACGCCAGCGAGCGTCGGCGGCTCCGTGGCTCCGCGCCGCGTCGTCAATCTCCTGCCGACACCCCCTCTGAGAAGAGACCCATGCCTCGAATCGCATCCCTCCTGACCGGCCTCGCCGCCCTGTTGACGGGGGCCTGCCAGCCTCCGCACCAGGCGCACGAAGAGGCGCCGGTCTTCGCCGTCACGACGCCGCTCCGCAAGGACGTGGAGCTCACCCGCGAATACGTCGCCCAGGTCCACGCGAGCCAGCACATCGAGGTGCGCGCGCAGGAGCACGGCTATCTGACGGAGATCTTCGTCGACGAGGGTCAGCAGATCGAAGAGGGGACGAAGATGTTCCAGATCATGCCGCTCCTCTACAAGGCGGACCTCCACCGCGCGCAGGCGGAGGCCGACATGGCCTCGATCGAATACAAGAACACCAAGCTGCTGGCGGACAAGGACATCGTCTCGCCGGCCGAGCTCGCCCTGGGCGCGGCCAAGGTCAAGCGCGCCAAGGCGGAGCTCTCGCTGGCACAGACGCATATGCGGCTCACGGAGATCCGAGCCCCCTTCACGGGTCTCATGGACCGCTTTGAGGTCCGCCTCGGGAGCCTGGTGGAGGAGGGGGAGCTGCTGACGACCCTCTCCGACAACCGGACCCTGTGGATCTACTTCAACGTGCCGGAGGCCGAATACCTCGACTACATGACGAACCCCGAGCACGACTCGGCGGTCACCTTCAGGATGGCGAACGACAAGATCTTCGACCAGGAGGGCAAGGTCGAGACGATCGAGGCGGACTTTGACAGCACGACCGGCACGATCGCCTTTCGCGCGACCTTCGACAATCCGACGGGGATCCTGCGGCACGGCGAGACGGGGAACATCCTGGTGAAGGCGAAGCACCCCAACGCCCAGGTGATCCCGCAGAAGGCGACCTTCGAGATCCTCGATCGTCGCTACGTCTTCGTCATCGATGACGAGGGGATCGTCAAGACGCGCCAGATCTCGATCGCCGACGAGGTCCCCCACGCGTTCATCGTCCAGGACGGGCTCCAGGACAGCGACCGGATCCTGCTCGAGGGCCTACGCAAGGTCCACGAGGGGGAGCACGTCGAGGTGACGTTCGAGGATCCCGCCGAGGTGTTCTCGAAGCTCAACTACCACGCGGAGTGAGGGCGGCCCGATGTTCGCAAAGATTCTCCACCGCCCTGTTCTCGCGATCGTCATCTCGATCGTGATCCTCCTCCTCGGCCTCCTCTCGATCGCGACCCGGCCGGTCTCGCAGTTCCCGGAGATCGCCCCGCCGCAGGTGCAGATCACGATCGCCTACCCGGGCGCGAGCGCGGGCGTTCTCGTCAATTCGACGCTCATCCCCCTCGAGCGGGCGATCAACGGCGTGCCCGGGATGCGCTACATGGTCTCAGACGCGACCAGCGCGGGCGAGGCGACGATCCAGGTCGTCTTCGATCTCGGGACCGATCCCGACCAGGCGATCATCAACGTCAAGACCCGGATCGACCAGGTGATGCCGAACCTCCCGCGGCTGGTCCAGCTCGAGGGCGTCATCTTGATGCGCGTGATGCCGAGCATGTTGATGTACGTCAACCTGTACAGCACAGACGAGGCCGCCGACGAGAAGTTCCTCTTCAACTTCGCGAACGTCAACCTCGTGCCGGAGCTGATGCGCGTGAAGGGCATCGGCCAGGCGCGGATCCTCGGCAGCCGTCAGTTCGCGATGCGCGTCTGGCTAAACCCCGACCGGATGCGGGCCTACAACATCTCGGCCGACGAGGTCCAGGAGGCGATCGCCGAGCAGAGCATTGTCGGCCGCCCCGGCCGTCTCGGGCAGGCCACCGGCAAGACGGCGCAATCCCTCGAGTACACCCTCGTCTGGGAGGGCCGCTACAACAAGCCTGAGCAGTACGAGAACATCATCATCCGGGCGACGCCCGACGGCCACATGCTCCGGCTCAAGGACGTCGCCAAGGTCGAGCTCGGCAGCGAGTTCTTCGACATCTACTCCAACCTCGACGGTCACCCCTCGGCGGCGATCGTCCTCAAGCAGACCCTGGGCAGCAACGCGCAGGAGGTGATCGCCAACGTCAAGGAGACGCTGGAGGCGACCAAGGCGAGCGCCTTCCCGCCGGGGATGGACTACGCGATTAGCTACGACGTCTCGCGCTTCGTCGACGCCTCCATCGATCAGGTCGCGCACACCCTCCTCGAGGCGTTCGCCCTGGTGGCGCTGGTCGTCTTCGTCTTCCTCGGCGATTGGCGCTCGACGCTGATCCCGACGCTCGCGGTGCCGGTCTCGCTCGTCGGCGCCTTCATCTTCATGGCGATGCTGGACATCAGCATCAACCTCATCACCCTCTTCGCCGTCGTCCTCGCGATCGGCATCGTCGTCGACGACGCGATCGTCGTCGTCGAGGCGGTCCACGCCAAGATGGAGGCGACACACCTGCGGACCTACGAGGCGATGAAGGAGGTCCTGAGCGAGATCAGCGGGGCGATCATCGCCATCACCCTGGTGATGACCTCGGTCTTCGTGCCGGTGGCCTTCATGCCCGGCCCGGTCGGCGTCTTCTACCGTCAGTTCTCGGTGACGATGGCCTCCGCGATCGTCCTCTCGGGCTTTATCGCCCTGACCCTGACGCCGGTGCTCTCGGTCTTGATCCTCAAGCCGGTGCACGGGCACGGGGACGAGAACAGCCGCAACCCGATCACCCTCTTTGTCCGCGCCTTCAACCGGGTCTTCGGCTGGGTCACGTCCCTCTATGTCCGGCTGCTGCGGGTGATCCTGGGCCGCTGGTACATCACGATCGGGGTCTTAGCCCTCTTCGTCTTCGGCATCCTCCAGATGAGCAAGGTGCTCCCGGCCGGCTTCGTCCCGAACGAGGATCAGGGGATCATCTACGCGATCATCCAGACCCCGCCGGGGACCACCCTGGAGCGGACCAACGCGGTGTCGACGGAGCTCCAGGGGATCGCCGAGGGGATCGAGGAGATATCCTCCGTCTCCGCCCTCGCCGGCTACGAGATCATCACCGAGGGCCGCGCTTCGAACGCGGGCACCTGCCTCATCAACCTCAAGGACTGGGACGAGCGTGACAAGTCGGTCACGGAGGTGATCGAAGAGCTCGAGGAGCGCTCCAAGGACATCGGCGCGGTCGTCGAGTTCTTCGAGCCGCCGGCGGTCCCCGGCTACGGCGCGGCCGGCGGGGTCTCCTTCCGGATGCTCGACAAGACCGGCGGCACCGACTACCACGAGTTCGATCGCATCAACCAGGAGTTCATGGCCGCGCTCGGTGAGCGGCCGGAGCTCTCCGGGCTCTTCACCTTCTACGCTGCCAACTACCCGCAGTACGAGCTGGTGATCGACAACCAAAAGGCGATGCAGAAGGGGGTCTCGATCAGCAAGGCGATGGAGAACCTCGACCTCATGATCGGCAGCAACTACGAGCAGGGGTTTATCCGCTTCGGCTTCTTCTACAAGGTCTACATCCAGTCTGCGCCCGAGTTCCGCGCGCTGCCGCCGGACGTGCTGAAGATGTACGTGAAGAACGATACCGGCGAGATGGTCCCCTATTCCGCCTTCATGACCCTGAAGAAGCGCCAGGGGCCGAACGAGATCACCCGCTACAATATGTACAACTCGTCGGCGATCCGCGGCAACAACGCGACCGGCTACACCACCGGCGACGCGGTCAAGGCGGTCAAGGAGGTGGCGGCGGAGGTCCTGCCGCGCGGCTACGATATCGCCTGGGAGGGCCTCTCCTACGACGAGGCGCGGCGCGGCAACGAGGCCGTCTACATCTTCGGGATCGTCCTGGTCTTCGTCTACTTGGTCCTCGCGGCGCAGTACGAGAGCTTCGTCCTGCCGCTGGCGGTGATCACCTCGCTGCCCGCAGGCGCCTTCGGCTCGTTCCTCTTCCTGCAGATGATGGGCCTCGCCAACGACATCTACGCCCAGGTCGGCCTGGTCATGCTGGTGGGTCTGCTCGGGAAGAACGCGGTCCTGATCGTCGAGTTCGCGATCCAGACCCGGCGGACCGGGGCCAGCGTCTTCGAGTCGGCGATCGCCGGCGCGAGGGCGCGCTTTCGGGCGATCCTGATGACCTCCTTCGCGTTCGTCGCGGGGCTCTATCCGCTGGTCGTAGCGAAGGGGGCGGGGGCCGTCGGCAACAACACGATCGGCACATCGGCCCTCGGCGGGATGGTCATGGGCACGGTCTTCGGGGTGCTCCTGATCCCGGGGCTCTACTTCATCTTCGGCCACATCGCCCGCTTCGAGAGCTTCCTGCGGATGGGATCGGCGGACCCGACCGGGTCGCATCCTGCGGAGGTGGTCGTCGGGGGTCTGAGCGAGCAGACAGACGCGGCGGCGATGGCTCTCCCGCCGGAGCCGGCGCCTGCGCTGGAGCTGGAGCCAGAACCCGAGCCAGAACCCGAGCCAGAACCCGAGCCCGAACCCGCGCCAGAACCCGCGCCAGAACCCGCGCCAGAACCCGAGCCCGTGCCGGAGCCTGCACCGGAGCCAGAGTTTGCGAGGTCGGCACAGACCATCGAGGGCGAAGCACCCGCGGCGGAGAGGCCGGCGTTGATCGAGGCCGAGGCGGATCGCCCGGAGGCATCGGCGGTCGCGGAGACGCCCGGCTCGGATGAGCCTGGGAAGGAGCAGTCCGGTGAGTAGCCGTTGGAGTCATCGCGGTCCGGTCGCGGTCGCCTGCGCCCTCTCGCTCTTGGCCGGCTGCACGAACGTCCTGGGGAGCAACAAGGCCCGGGAGGCGGAGACGGAGGTGCCGGAGTCCTTCGCCGCGTCAGCGGCGGACGCTGGCCCGAGCGTCGCGGTGCAGCAGCAGTGGGACGTGTTCTTCGACGATCCCGATCTGCGGAGCCTGATCGCCGAGGCGCTGGAGAACAACCAGGCGCTCAACATCCAGATCCAAGAGATCATCCTCGCGCAGAACGAGGTCGCGGCGATCCGCGGCGAGTACATCCCGCGCTTGGACGCGAGCGTCGGCGTCGGCGTCGACAAGGTCGGCGAGTTCACCTCGCAAGGGGTCAGCGACGCCGCGAACGGCGTGCCGAACCCCCTGGCGGGGTTCGGCTTCGGCCTCGTCGCCTCGTGGGAGACCGACATCGCGGGGGCGCTGCGAAACGCCCGGAAGGCCGCTGGCGCTCGCTACGAGGCGACGGCGCAGGAGCGGAACTTCCTCGTCACCGAGCTCGTCGCCGAGGTCGCTCGCTCCTATTACGAGCTCGTCGCCCTCGACATCCAGATCGAGATCCTCGACCGGAACATCGCCTTTCAGGAGGACGCGCTCGAGATCGTCAAGCTCAAGAAGGCCGCCGCGCGGGGGACCGAGCTCGGCGTTCAGCGCTTCAGGGCGGAGGTGCTGAAGAACCAGGGGCGCAGGGCTGCGTTCGAGCAGCAGCGGGTCATCGCCGAGAACCGGCTGAACTTCCTGGTCGGGCGCTTTCCCCAGCCGGTCAAGCGGAGCGCGGAGAGGCTGATGTCAGCCACGCCCGAGGCCGTGACCACGGGTCTCCCCGCAGACCTCCTGGACAACCGCCCTGACGTGAAGGCCGCGGAGCTGCGCCTGGAGGCGGCGGAGTTCGACACCAAGAGCGCCAAGGCGCGCTTCTACCCGTCGTTGCGGCTCGACGCTGGGGTCGGGTTTGAGTCCTTCCGTGCGGCTCACCTCCTCACGACCCCCGAGTCGCTGGTCTTCAACCTGGCGGGAGGTCTGACCGCGCCGCTCCTGAACCGGGTGGCGATCAAGGCGGACTACCGCTCGGCGAACGCCCGCCAGGTGCAGGCGGTGCTCGAGTACGAGCAGGCGATCCTCCAGGCGTACACCGACGTGTACAACCAGATGATGGCCATCGAGAACTACCGGCGGCGCTATGAGCTGGCCTCTGAGCAGGTGGCCACGTTCGAGGCGGCGATCGAGATCTCGAAGGCGCTCTATCGATCGGCGCAGGCGGACTACTACGAGGTCCTGATGACGACCCGCGACTCGCTGGAGGCTGAGATCGAGCTGGTCGACGCCAGGCGCGATCAGATGCTGGCCCTCGTCTCGATCTACCAGGCGCTGGGCGGCGGCTGGAGGACGACGCCGTGAGGGGGGCCTGAGAGGGAGGCCTGAGAGGGAGGCCGGCGACTTCTCCCTCGGGATCGACGCTGGCCAGAGAGGCCGCGTCGCTCGGGATCCGACCGCGCGCCGCGACACTGGACGGGCGACGCTCCCCCGTACGGGGCCTCCTGCCGACGTGGGATGAGCGGCTGGCCGCGGTCGCCCTGATGTCCCATGCTTGCCCCGCAGTGTCAGCCTCGCAAACGCTCACGATGATCGGGCTCGTCTCGCTCGTCACGTCCTGCGCGTCGCTCGTCGACGGGGAGAGCGAGGGCGAGGGGCCTAGCCCCGGCGGGCCCGCGGTGAGCAGCACGAACCCCGCGACTGGGGCCGTGAGCGAGGGCAGCGGGGGCTCGGCGTCGTCGACAAGCGGGGAGGCCTCGACGACCGCGACGACGACCGCGACGACGACCGCGACCGCGACCGCGACGACGACCGCGACCGCGACGATGACCGCGGCCCCGACAGGGACAGCGACCGAGAGTGTGACCGGCTCCAGCGGTGGAGAGAGCACAGGGGAGGGGGAGACCGGGGCGTTCGACGGTTCACCGCTCGCCGACGCGGTGACCACGGAGGTCTACGACTTCCTCGAGATGGCGCTCGCGGACGTCAACGCGGACGGTCGCGCGGACCTCATCCTCCAGGGGACCGGCGCGCCGCCGCGGGTGACGATCTATCCGGGCCTGGCAGACGGCCACTTCGGCGCCGGGGTGACCACCGACCTCTCGACCTTCGTCGGCCTCGCCGCGGGTGACGTCGACGGCGACGGTGCGGCCGACGTCATCGTCGCGGCGAGCGGCCAGCCGCCGCGGGTCGTGGTCCACCGCGCGACGCCGGGCGAGCTCGGGGTCGGGGCAGGGGTGATGACCCAGGTGTGGTCGTTCGATCCGCAGCGGATGGTGGTCACGGACCTCAACGTCGATGGTCGCGCCGACCTCGTCCTCGACAACGACGGCGGCGCTCCGCCGACCCTCTCTCTCCACGCCGGCGGAGCCGACTTGAGCTTCTCTCCCTTGGGTGAGGCGACCGTGTGGAGCTACGGCGCGATCGCGGCCGGGGACGTCGACGGCGACGGCGATGGCGACGTGCTGACCGGGACAGGCGACAACTTCCCGCGGATCTGGGCCTGGCCGGGCGACGGCGCCGGCGAGCTCGGAGAGGCGATCGAGAGCAGCGTCTTCACCTTCACGACCCTCGTGGTCGGCGATATCGACGGTGATGGCATCGGCGACGCGATCACGGACGTCCCCGGCAACGCCTGGCGCCTGCAGCTCCTCCGCGGTCTCGGTGACGGTGGGTTCGCGCCCGCGGTGGTCCACGACGGGGCGAACTTTGACCACATCGTCGCAGGGGACGTCGACGGAGACGGGCGCGCCGATGTTGTCACACGCCCCAGCGGGTGGCCGCCGCGGGTCGACGTCTATCGGGCTCTCTAGCAGCCGCGTGCGAGTCGACGCAGGGTACGGCCATCGGGCTCCTGCACCCGCTCGTCGCCGCTCCAGTCGCGAGCGACTCCGCTCGGCTGCGGCCGACACCATCCGGGGCTCTGCTCGGGGCCCTTCGCTGTCGGTCAGCGACCCTTCAGAGAAAAGTTCATGGGGCCGTGAACCGCTAGGTTCGGGCGACGACTACCCCCGAGCAGCGCTCAGCGGCTTGTGCGTGTAGCGCGCTCTTAACCATCACGATTCACCATGATCTCCAAGAAGCTTCATCTCCTCTCCCTCCCGGTCCTCATGCTCCTAGGCGCCCCGTTGTCCACAGGCTGCGCTCCGAGCGAGGAGCCACAGGCCGACCCGGTACCGCGGGTTCTCTACAATTTCGACTCCTGCGAGGACCTGCTCGCCTACGCGAAGAAGAACGCCATGGACTCCCTCGAGGAGTACGGCGCCCTCTACTCCGGGCAGGGCTGGGGCGAGGATCTGGCCAGCGACGGCGGCGAGCCGAGCCAGGACGAAGAGGGCGGCGGCGGCGGGGTCGACTACTCCGAGACCAACATTCAGGAGGCGGGCGTCGACGAGCCCGATCTCGTCAAGACCGACGGTGACCGGATCCTCGCCCTCGCGGGCGGCAAGCTGCACCACGTCGCCAGCGAGGGGGCGCCGCTGCTGACCGCGTCGCTCGAGATCGACGGCGACACCCACGGCGCGGAGATGTTCCTCTACGAGGATCGGGTCCTCCTCTTCCAGCGCATCGACGGCTACTACGGCGCTCCGCAGGAGCCGGGGATCGACGAGGAGGACCAGGCGCAGCCGCTAGAGCTCCCAGAGGCGGTCCAGAAGTGGTCGGAGGGCACGTGGGCGCCGATCACCCGGATCACGGAGATCGACATCTCGAACCCGAACGAGCTCGTCATCGCCGCCAAGCTCTACGTCAGCGGCGACTACCTGAGCGCCAGGCGGGTCGAGGGGGTCTCCCGCGTCGTCCTCCGGTCGATGCCGATCGGGCTCCAGTTCAAGTCTCCGTGGGACTTCTACGACGAGATCGAGGGCCAGGAGTACCCCGAGAGCGAGGAGGCTTGGCAGGCGCTCTGGGAGAAGTTCACCGAGCAGGCCAAGGAGCACAACGCCGAGCAGATCCAGGGATCGACCCTCGACAATTGGGTCCCCCACTACGTCTTTGAGGAGGCCGGCGGTGAGATCAGCGAGGGGCTGCTCCTCGACTGCGTCGATACCATGCACCCTGGGGTCTACTCCGGGCTGATGATGACCTCTGTGCTCACCGTCGACCTCGAGAAGGGGCTCTCGCCGAAGGGCGGCGTCGGCCTCTTCGCCGACTCCGCGATCGTCTATGCGTCGACCGACAATCTCTACATCTCGACCTCCGCGTGGGTCGGCGGTGAGGGCTGGGCTGAGCCCGGCTGGGAGACCGACGTCGACGATGGGGTCGACGTCCCACCGTCCGCGACCTCGGCCGCGCCGAGCGAGCCTGATCCGGCCCCGGCCGTGGAGCCGCAGCAGGCCTCATTCAGGGCGAGCGAGGAGGCGGGGCTCACCTCGTACCTCCACAAGTTCGCGCTCCCTGCCGGTGAGAAGGCGATCTACACCGCCTCCGGGGAGGTCCGTGGTCGCCTCCTGAGCCAGTGGGCGATGCACGAGCACCGCGGTGATCTGCGGGTCGCGACCACCGACCAGGCGGGCTGGGACACGGAGACCTCGGAGAGCTTTGTCACCGTTCTCCGCGAGGACGAGGGCGAGCTCGCCGAAGTGGGACAGGTGGGCGAGCTCGGCAAGGGCGAGGAGATCAAGTCGGTGCGTTACATCGGCGATGTCGGCTATGTGGTCACCTTCCGCCAGACGGATCCGCTCTACACGATCGATCTGAGCGACCACGCCGCTCCGAAGGTCGCGGGCGAGCTCAAGATCAACGGCTACTCGGCCTATCTCCACCCGCTCGGCGAGAACCACCTGATCGGGGTCGGCTTCGACGGGACCGACGAGGGGCAGCTCCTCGGCGTCCAGGTCTCGCTCTTCGACGTCTCCGACGTCAACGCGCCGCTTCGCACGGACTCGGAGGCGCTCGGGGACTTCGGCTGGACCGAGGTGGCCTTTGACCATAAGGCCTTCCTCAACTGGGAGAAGGAGTCGCTCACGGTCTTCCCTGTCTCCTCGTACATGTGGGACGAGGAGACCAATACGGAGTCTTGGTTCCTCGGCGCTGCGGGCTATACGATCGACCCCGAGACCGGGATCGAGCTGCGTGGGACGATCACGCATATGACCGATCCGAACGACCCGTGGACGGACGGCGACCCGAGCCTCCGGCGCTCGCTGGTCATCGGCGACCTCCTCTACACCGTCTCGGATCAGGGCCTCAAGGCCTCGGCGGTCGCCGACCTCGGCGACCAAGCCTGGATCGAGTGGTAGGGGTCGCGACCTGTTCGGAGGGGGTCCTCGCCGTCGGTGGCGAGGGCCTTCTCTGCGCTCGCTGTCCTTCGGAGCGGCGGTCGTCTTGCTCGTCGTCCGACCGTCGCACATCTTGCGTTTGCCTGCGGCTAGCGAGCCTGGTCTTCGCCCCGCTTCGTCGCTACGGCGGCGCAGGCCGGGGTAGGGCGTCGCCGGTTGTCCTGGCACTGCGTGTTCTCCGGGCTGGCACGCAGTGCGCAGATGCGTGATACCCTCGGCGGATGGATAGGCTATCGGCGTTCGGCGGGGGGGCGCTTCTGCTCGCGGCGACGCTCTCCGGGTGCGGCGGCGTCAGCATCGAATGGGACAGCGCGGGGACGACCACGGACGGCGGGACGACCACGGACGGCGGGACGACCACGGGGTTTGCCACCGAGGGGACGACGCAGATGTATCCCTGCGCCGACTTCACGTGGGGTACGGAGGCCCCTCTTATCGTCGGCGAAGGTTGGATCCGCGAGCCGACCGACGAGGTGGAGACGCCGCGCTGGACGGTCCCGCAGGAGCCCTGCGACTCCAACCTCGTGACGGACATGGACGTCGGCCCTGACGGCTCGATCTACCTCCTCGGGCTCTCGCCGCAGACGCGGAACTGTGACGAAGAGGACAGCTCTCCGCAGTGCCGGACGGCGATGTGGCTCCGGCAGCTCACGTCGGGCTATGCCGACGGCTGGCTGCGAAGCTTCGTGGCCGAGGAATTCACGCTCCGGGCGCTGGTGGCGACGATGGACGGCGGTGTCGTGGTCGCGGGGCAGTCTGCCGTGGACTATCCCTACTCGCCCTGGATCACCCGCTACGACGCAGAGGGGACCCTCCTGTGGGAGAACACGATCGAGCTCGGCGGCTACGCCAGCGGGCTCGCGATCAGCCCTGAGGGGGACATCGTCGTCGTCGGTACGGTCGACAACGGAGAGGCGGATGAGCTGTGGGTGCTCAAGCTCAACAGCGATGGTTCGGAGCGCTGGACGTCGTACCTCGACCTTGATCCTGAGCTTACGCCGTCGTCCGCGGGGGTCGCGGTCGCGGTCGGCCCCGAGGGGAGCATCTGGGTCGCGGGCGGTTGGGGCGAGTCCTCGTATCTCTCACCAGGGTGGTCCGCACAGAGCATTAGCGAGGGGATAGCCAGCGATTGGTATTTTGACGGCGCCCTCGTCGCGCTCCTCGATCCCGCGGGGCAGGTCCTGTGGGTCGACGACTTCGGCCGCCCGGACCCATCCTGGAGGGGGGCCCACGCGATCGCGGCGCTGCCGGACGGCGACGCGCTGATCGGCGGGATCAAGAGCGGTTGGGAGTCGCCCAAGGGGGCGCTGGCGCGCTATGAGACCAGCGGGGCCAGGGTCTGGGAGGTCCCCGTAGGGGTCGAGGCGGTCGACTCCATCGCCGTCGACGGTGACGGGATCATCCACACGATAAGCTCGGCGATGTTCCGCTTTGACAGCGATGGCGAGGCCCTCGCAGGCGCGTGGAATTTCTGGGGATCGACGGAGGAGCGCGAGGTCGGCAAGAGCGACGTCCTCGCGATGAACCAGGAGGGCAGGCCGCTCATCGCCGGCTACTTCCTCTGGGGATGGTTCTCGCCGTCGTGGTGGACAGGCGATCCGGGGGCCTCCGTGGGCGGTGAGCTCGGCCGGGCTCGGTCGGGCGGTCCTCGGCGCGAGTGAGGCGACCCCGCGCGGGTGTCGCGGAGGACAGGGCGGACCGGCGCCCGCCTCGGTGTAAGGTCGATGTCATGGTCTCCGTGGCGCGGCCTCTCTAGTGTTTCGGGCCTAGAGGAGGACGATGTCGCGTCGGACGGGCCGGCGAGCGATCGGATCTCTCGGGGACGTGGGGGCGCGATGATGGAGGGGTTTGGTCACTTCTGCCGGGCGGACAGGGCGACGCCTGGGGAGCGGGCGCGGCGACGGCGTGGCCTCGAGCGACGACGGGCGGACTACGAGTGGCGGATTGAGCCGGGGCTCCCGTCGGCGATCCGAACGATGCCGAAGGCGGAGCGCTTCTCGGTCCGCAAGAAGGCCGTCTTCGCGGCGGGTTTTGCCAGGGCGGCGCTTCACGTGAGCCTCGCCGCCCCGCGGGTCTTGGCGTCCCGTTGGGGCTCGCTGGCGGCCTACGATCGCTTCGTCCCGCTCGGGCCAGAGCCGCGTGCGCGCGCGGCCTGGCGCAGCGACGCGTGGTTCGCCCGCCAGCGCCTCACGGGGATCAACCCGACGGTGATCGAGCGATGCCGGGAATTCCCCGAGAAGCTCGGCGGTAGCCGAGAGCGGGCGGGGCTCCGAGCGCTCGTGGATCGGGTGATCGGCGAGATGAGCTTCGACCAGGCCCTCGCGGAGGCTCGGATGTTCCTCTGCGACTACTCCGAGCTCGACCAGATCCCCTGCGTCGAGGGCCGGTACATGGCGGCCCCGGTCGCGCTCTTCTATCTCCGCCGCGATGGAGTCCTCGCGCCCGTGGTGATCCAGCTGACGCAGTCGCCTGGGAAGACGCCGGTCTTCAGCCCGCTCGACGCACCGCTCGACTGGCTGGCGGCGCGTACCTTCCTGCAAAGCGCGGACGCTCACCACCATCAGTTCGTCGGCCACCTGCTCCGGTGTCACTACGAGCTCGAGGCCTTTGTCATCGCGGCGCGGCGCCAGCTCGCGGACGAGCATCCGCTGGCCGAGCTCCTCGCGCCGCACTTTCGCTGGCTCTTCGCCGTCAACGCGATCGCTCGCGATCAGGCCGCCAGCGATCACGGGACCTTCGGGCGGATGAAGTCGACCGGGATGATCGGCGGCGATGTGCTCATGCGCCGCGTCCATCGCCAGCCCTTCGCAGAGCGCACCTTTCGCTGCACGCTCGCGGATCGAGGGGTGCTCGACCGCGACGTGCTGCCCGGGTACTGGTTTCGTGATGACGCGCTCGCGCTCCACGGGGCGATCGAGCGCTACGTGGAGGCGATCCTCCGCCGAGTCTATCCGGAGCCTTGGATGCTCGCCGAGGACGACGAGCTCCAGGCTTGGGCGGCGGAGCTCGTCTCTCCCGAGGCTGGGCGGGTCTGCGGGCTGCCAGGGGGCGGCGCCTTCGAGGGTCGAGAGCAGCTATCGGCGGTCTGTGTCGAGCTGATCTTCCGCGCGACGGCTTGGCACGCGGCGTTGAGCAACGGTCAGTTCGAGGCCTACGCCCACGTCATCAACATGCCGCACGGCCTCTATCGACCTCCACCGGAGCGTCGAGGCGAGGTGGACGAGGCTTGGCTGACCTCGGCGGTCACCCGCCGACACGCGGTCGAGCAGGTCGCCGCGACCTACGCCGCGGGGAGCGATCCGCTCTACACCCTCCTCTCTCCGAAGCCCGGACAGTGGCGAGGAGCTGCGGCGGGGTTGACCGCGCGGGCGACCTTGACCCGCGAACTGCTCGAGATCCAGTCGACGATCCAGGCCCGCGCTCGCACCGACGAATACGCCTACAACGAGCTCGATCCCCTGAGGGTCGCCGAGGGAGTGACGGTGTGATGAATCGGCCTGTCCACATTCCTCAGCGTGCGAGCGGTACCGAGCGTGCAGCGCGGGAGCGCAGCCTCTTGGAGGCGCGTCACCGGCTGCGCCTGGTGCGGGAGCCTCGCTTGCCACCGCGGCTCATCGATGCCCAGGAGGCGGCGCCCGAGCTACTCCTCTCGCCTGGATCGGAGCGCTACCTCAAGGGCCGTCTGCGCCGCGCGGCGCTCAACCGCGTCCTCTCGCTCGGAGCGTCTCGGGTCCGGTCGACGACGCCGCGTCGCCTCTCCCGCTATGAAGAGCTGGGACCGCTGATCTCCGTGCCGGAGGAGGCGCGCGGATCGTGGCGAGATGACCGCTATTTCGCCTGGAGCTTCATCGCTGGGGTTAACCCGATGTCGCTTCGGGCATGCGAGGAGGTGCCCGCTGGCTTCGAGCTGGGGGACGGTCGGGTCTCCGCGCTCCTGCCCGGGGGGATGACGCTCGAGGAGGCGCTGCGCTCTGGCCGAGTGTTCCTCGTCGACCTCAGCGAAGTGGGCGGGCTTTCCTGTCTTCGCGGTCGCTACCTCACCGCCGCCCGTGCGCTCTTCGTCATCGATGACGCGCAGGTTCTCCGTCCGCTGGCGATCGCGCTGGGCTCGGAGCGCTCGTGCCTGACGGTGACGCCGCTCGACGGGCCCTGGGACTGGATGAGCGCGCGGGGATGGCTAAACAGCGCCAACAACCACGTCCATCAGGCCGTGCATCACCTGCTGGGGACCCACTTCGTCGGCGAGGTGCTGAGCGTGACGATGCGCCGCAACCTCGCGCCGGAGCATCCGCTCTATCAGCTCTTGGAGCCGCACCTGCGGGAGTGCGTCGGGATCAACGAGCGGGCTCGCGGGCTCCTCTTGGGCGCCGGGGGCCTCGTCGACCGGTCGATGTCCGCGGGAGGGGCGGGCCTCATCGCCCTTATCGAGGGGAGCTGGCCCGGCTGGCGTTGGTCGGATCATACGCTGGGCGCGGATCTGGAGCGTCGCGGTGTCGCCAGCAGCGCGTCGGTGCAGGTGTTTCCGTACCGCGACGACGCGAGGAGCGTCCACGGAGAGATGCGCGCGTTCGTCGACGAGGTTGTCCGCGGCAGCTACCTCGCCGATCAGGAGGTCGCTCAGGACCCCGAGGTGCAGGCGTGGCGCGCAGAGCTCATCGACCCGGACTGCGGCATGGTGAGCGGCGTACCGACGATACGCACGTTGGCGGAGCTCGTAGACTTCGCGACGGAGGTGATGTTCAAGGTAACCGCGCAGCACAACGCCATGCAGCACGGTCAGCACGAGGCGTACGGCTTCGCCCCGGCGACCCCGGCAGGGCTCTACACGCCGCCGATGACCGGGCTCGGCGAAGCGTCGGAGAGCTCGTTCTTTGAGATGCTCCCGCCGCACGGACCGGCGCTTAGCCAGCTCGGCGCCGCGTACATCCTGGCGAGGCCGGTGGAGCGCCCGCTGACACGGTGGCCGCGCTCTGGGGGCGACTCCCTCTACGACCGCTGCCTGGGGGGATTTCAGGCCCGCCTGGCGAGCGTCAGCGCCAGGATCGAAGAGCGCAACCGCCAGAGATTTCGACCCTACACCGCGCTTGACCCAGCGCAGATGGCGACCTGCATCGACATCTAGGGGCGGATGATGGGCCCGATGATCGACGTAGGATTCGCCGCGACGCCATCGAGCGATGGTCTGCTGAGCGCGCTCGATCTGGGCTCTGCTCGGGTGATCGTCGAGCCTGGCGAGAGGCTGTGCGCGCGGGGTCGAGCGTGTCGGAGGCTCCGCTGGGTCGAGGCGGGCTACGCCGAGCGGGAGGTCGACGGTCACCGGGTCGGGCGGGTCGGCCCTGGCGAGCCCCTGGGCGCGCTGGGGGCCCTCTTTGGCGCGCCGGAGCCTGCGTCCGTGATCGCCGGGACAGCCATGATCCTCCGCGAGCTCCGCTTGGATGACCTCGACGAGGTCGCCCGCAGCGCGGTCGAAGAGGAGGTGTTGAGCATGCTCCGACGACGGGGGCGAGCGAGCTCCGAGGGGCCGCGGATACACGTCCGCGCCGGATCACCAGGCGTCGATCTTGAAGCGGCCTGCGACTCGATCGAGTCCGCGCTCGTCGCCAGCGGGACCCGCGGTCGGGTCCAGGTCGGGAGCTCCCAGGAGCCCCCTCGAGGGTCGGATATCGTCGCGCTCATCGTCGACGTCGACGGGGCGTCGCACGTGCCCCCGGCCGAGCTGCTCGCGATCTCCGGTCACCTCGCGCTCGTCGTCCAGCACCGTCGACCCTTGCGCCAGCGACCGAGGGGCGCCGCCGGCCTCCGACGCTGGGGCGCCTACCTACGCGCCTCGCACAGCCACCATCATGTCCAGGCTCCCGCAGACTGGGAGCGCCTCGTCCGGCGGGTGACAGGGAGGGCGACGACCTTGGTGCTCGGCGCCGGAGGCTGTCGCGGCTTCGCTCACCTCGGGGTCTACCGAGCGCTCGTCGAGGCCGGCGTTGCGATCGACTACGTGGCGGGGACCAGCATGGGAGGGGTGGTGGGTGCGCTCATCGCCCGCGGGCTCGGGACCGATACGATCCGCGATCACCTGCGGGCGCTCTACGTCGACAGGCCGCGCCTCTTCGATCCTCAGCTCCCAGTGCTCTCGGCCCTCGGGGCCCGCCACTTGGAGGAGGGGCTCCGCGCCTGTCACGGAGAGCGGAGGATCGAAGACCTGCCGCTCGGCTTCGCCTGCTTCTCGACCGACCTCGCGACCATGCGACCGTATACCCATCGTCTTGGGATCCTCTGGCGGGCCTGCAAGGCGAGCGGGACGATCCCGGGCCTGGGACCGCCTGTCCGCGAGGGGGACGCAGTCTTGGTCGACGGGGCGGTGCTCGGCAGCCTCCCGGTGTCGCGGGCCAGGGCGCTCGCAGGCGGCGGTCGGGTCATCGCCGTGAAGGCCCACGCGGTCGCCTCACCGGGGCCCGAGTCGTCGATCTGGAGGGATTATCGCCCGAGCCTTCGACCCCTGGAGCGGGTGCGCCGGCTGGTCCAGGGCGAGCCCACCCTGACCATCCCCACGCTGATCAATCGAGTGATCGCGGCGGCGGTCGACGGGGCCGTGACGACGGAGCTCGATCTCGACTCTGGCGATATGATCTTCGACCCGCCAGTCGCCGATATCGGCTGTCTGGCGCGTCATCGCTTCGACGAGGCGGTGGCGCTGGGATACGCATACGCGCAGCAGCGGCTGCGGGCGATGGCGTGATTGTGGGGCGGGAGCTCGATGGGCGGTCGCGGCGGGGGGAACGAGGCGGGCCTGCGCCTACGCACAGGCCCGCCCCCTCAGATCGTTGGAGCTGTGGAGCGTCCCGGCGACGGGGGTCCGCGGACCCCCGCCGGCGCTCCTAGGCTCGGATCAGCGGTAGAGCGTGAACTTGACCGAGCCCTTCATCGCGTCGCCATCCCCGACTCCGAGGAAGAGAAGGCGCGGCTCTAGGACCGGCTTCCCGTCGACGAACATCTGGAAGTACATTCGTCGTTCGCCGGGACGACCGCCGCTGACGGTCTCGATCTCGAAGGTCCCGACCTTGCCGTCAAGAAGGGCGGCCTTGAGCGCAGCGTTGCGGTGAAAGATCCCGCCGCCCGCGTAGAAGAGCCCGCTGCGCGAGTGGGTCGAGGTCGCCTCAAAGTAGACCTTTGCGCCGGCGTAGGTCAGCCAGCCGTGCATGTTCCCGCCCGTCGGTCCCCACGAGGCGCTCGCGCTCGCGGACGCGAACTCGCGCTCGCTCTCGCCCTCGACCGTCGTGTCTCCCGAGTGAATCGCGTTGATGAGGGTCTCGATCTCTGCCTGGCCCGTGATGTCTAGGATGTTCATGATGTCTCTCCTTTGTGCGTCGATGAGGTTTGTTGGCATCGACAAGGAGACCTTGACGGAGTTCGCCGAGAACGTCTCTTTCAGCCGCTTTCACGCTCTTTCGTCGCGGACGGAGGTGTACCCGCGGCGCCGCACGGACGAGCGCGGGGGTCGGCCGGATCGCCTATGACAGCGCTCGACAGGAGAGGCGCAGATGGTGTCCGAGCATCGGAGAAGACACCCCTCTTCGCCCTCTAATCTGCACGTCCCGCCCCGACCGGTCGGCCGCGATCTGGATCGAGCGCAGTGGATACCTGCTCCTCGACCTCTGTTCCCCCCCCGAGCAGCTCGGACCTCGTTCTGCCTCGTCCCTGCTCTTGCCGATGAACCCCGCGAAGTGACCTCGACCCGGCGCCAGCATCGGCGGGGCGTCGTCGTCGTCCACGTGACAGCATGCGGTGTCCCAGACGGGTCAGGGATCGATGAAAGGACAGAGCTCGGGATCCCCAGAGCACGCATCCTCTGCGTTGCCCGTGAAGCAATAGCTGAGCGGCTGCTCTAGCAGCTCGTCGTAGACCGCCCGGGCGTCGCACGTGGGCAGAGATAGGTTGTCCGTGATGCTTACGTAGCCGACCTCGATAAGGGCGCTGCCCTTGCTGGCGACGAGGGCGTCGACGGATTGCAGGGTTGGGTTCTCCTGGACGATGATCGCACCCGCGCTTGTGAGGCCTTGCAACCCGTCGAGGCTCGCGAGGGAGGGGTTTAGCTCGATCTCGGCGGAGGTGACGGTCGACAGCGACTCGAGGCCGTCGAGGTCGAGGAGTCCCCCGATCCCCTGGAGCTCCAGCTTGCCCACATGAGCGAGGGACTCTAGACCCTTGAGGTCGGGCATCGAACCGCCGCTGATCCGGAGGATGTCGGCGGACTCGAGCACCAAGCCCGCCAAGGACGCGAGCTGAGGGGACCCTGTGATCTCGAGGGTGCCTACGTGCGCGAGGGAGGCGAGGCCGTCGAGCGCGGCGAGGCTCGAGTTGCCGTCGAGCGTGATGGTCTCGACCTGGGTCAAGGCGTCGAGACCGGCGAGGGAGGTCATCGCCGGGTTGCCGTCGATCGTGATGGTCTCGACCTGGGCCAAGGCGTCGAGGCCGGCGAGGGAGGTCATCGCCGGGTTGCCGTCGATCGTGATGGTCTCGACCTGGGCCAAGGCGTCGAGGCCGGCGAGGGAGGTCATCGCCGGGTTGCCGTCGACCCTCAGCTCGCCGAGGCTCGTCAAGCTGTCAAGGCCGCTGCAGTCGAGGAGTCCGTTGTTGGAGATCCGGAGGGAGGGCGCCGTGACCACGGACCCAAGCCCTGCGAGGGAGGTCAGTGAGTCATTCGAGCCGATCGAGATCGGACCGGCGACTGTGTGGAGCCCCGCAAGCGGGGCGAGCGAGGTTATCGACTTGTTCGCGTAGATCTGGAGCTCGCCGCCGAGGGTCTCCACGGACTCGAGGCTCGGAAGCGAGACAAGCGCGTCATTTCCGGCGATGCTCAGACCCTCCGCGATCGTCGTCAGCGCGTCGAGCCCCAGGGTGGCCAGACTCTTGTTGCTCTCAACGTAGACGCGCCCGCCCACGCTCTCGACGGCCTCCAGGCCGACGTGCTTGATCCCGGTCTTGGAGATCGACAGATCGCCCTTGAGCGACGTGATCGCCGGGAGGTCGAGGGCTTCGACCCCGGGGAGGCCACCCAGGCGGATCCCGCCGAGCTTTGTGAGCCCAAAGAGCGGGCTGATGTCAGCGAGCTCGTCGTCGAACTGGAGGATCAGGGGGCCGCCTACGCTGTCGAGGTTCTCCAGGCCTTCGAGGGACGTCAGTTGACTGTGGGAGATCTCGAGCCTCCCGCCGATGTGGCGGAGCGACTCGAGCCCGTGGAGGTTCGGGCGATCCGACCCGCTGATCGAGACATATCCGGCGATGCACTCGACCCCCTTGAACTCGGCGATCACGGCGTCGAGCTCATCCCCAGAGGCCCAAAGATTACCGGGGTAGCAGTCCACCGGGGCCCCGGTGGGATCGTCCGAGTCGCTGCCGGCTGCAGTGGAGGCCGCTCCGGTGGTGGAGGTGTTCCCGGTGGTGCTGTCGCTGCTCCCGGTGGCCTCGTCCCCGCTCGATCCGGTGGTCTGGGCGTCTCCGGTCGTTGTGGGGGTTGAGTGGGTCGCGCTGCCGTCGTCCCCCTGATCGGGCCCGGGACATGCCGCGAGGCCGATGCTCACAATTAGGGGGCCGATCATTCGTGGCATCGTTCTGGATGGTACCCCGGAGAGGGCCCGCGTGTTCTACGGCCTCCAGGCCGACCGATTGCTCGACTTGAACGTGTGGGTATACCTGCGACGTGTCCACAGATTCGCTCCTTCAGGAGGCTCGATGCAGGACTCCCGGACATGTCCATACGTCCATGTTTGCTGCCTCATACGGGCTCACCGGCGTCGGTGGTCATGGCGCCCCGATCTCCCGTCGCGCTCCGACGAGCGCCCTCGTGCGGGCTTGTGCCGCCGTTCGGGCTCGGGCATCGTGCCCTGGTGGTCCGCTATCTCTTGCCTACTCTGGGGCTCGTTAGCCTCGCCTGCGCGCCTGCGGCTCCTGGCACGAGCGGTGCCACCGAGACGGGCGGCACCTCGGAGGCCGAGGCCGAGGCCGAGTCCGAGGCGAGCGGCGGGTCGGGCACGACGACCACAGGATCGAGCTCCACCGGCGATGACACGTCCTCGACCAGCGAGGCGACGGGGCCCTCGGAGCCCGCACTCCCGATCCCCTGCGAGCTCGCCGTGGTGGACGGCGAGGCTTGGCTCCCGCAACAGCTCTCCTTTGCGCTGCCCCAGTCGCTGATCGTGCTCGACCCTGGAGACGCTGAGGCCAATACGGCGGCGCGTGTCATGGGCGTGCGACTCGAGTCGAACGGCTCCCCGCACTCGGAGATGAGGGCCCGCACCTTTGAGCTCGGAGGCGATTGGCCCGATGACGTCAAGCAGGTGGCGTCGCCCCTGCGACTCACGGACAACGGACACTACCGCTCTCGCATGGCCCTGCTCCCCGGAGACGGCCATCGCTTCGCCTACCTGTGGACGGGCGACCCGGACGGTTACAACGACTACGACACCTTCTTCTCGGTGCTCGACGTCGACGCGTGGGCGATCACAGACGAGGTCGAGGTTCAGTCAAACACGAACGCGAGCTTCGTCGATCTGCTGCTGGCCCCCTCTGGGGGGCGGTTTGTGGCGACCTACACGACGAGTGAGTACGACAAGATACTGCCGGGCATCGCCAGCGGGTTCTCGCTCGGCATCCTCGACGCCAGCGGTGCTCCGCTCGCGGGCCCGGCTCCGCTGACCGAGGAAGGCCCGTACCCGGGCGGAGGAGTGCGGACATTTTGGGCGGGCGATCGCCTCGCTGTAGCGATCGCTCAGAACGAATGTGACGAGTCGAGCCCGCTGTGCACCCCCCACGCCGTCGTGCTCGCGGAGCCCACCAACCCCGACGAGGACGGGACCGCGGTCGACGACTTCGCGCCGACCCACGTCATCGACGGGCTGGCGAGCACCGGTCCGGTGTCGAGGCCATGGGCGATCGACAAGTTCGGACTGACCTGGCTCCTATGGCACGAGAGTGAGGGCACGGGCGCCTCTGACCCGCACCGAACCTTGCGCGCCCAGGTGCTCGACGCCGGAGGCGACCCGCTCCCGTGGCCCCCTGGGGCGATGACGACGACGCCTATCTCCTACGTCGCCGACCAGGTCATGAACAGCTGGCCGGTCACACATGTCACGGAATTTGGGATCACCACGCTCCATCGCACGATCCTCCTCGAGCCGGACGAGCTGGTCTCGGTCTACGCGTTCAAGATCCAGCACTTCGACTTCGAATTTCAGCCGCTGGGCGAGGCGATGTACATCAACCTCACGTCCTACGAAGCGGCCTACCCCGGCGTTGCTCCGCTGGCACACCCGCGCGGCCTGCTGCTGGCCTGGGAGGAGAAGAACGAGGAAGACACCATAGACACCCGGATGATGCGGCTCGACTGCATCTGAACGGGCAGCTGAGCTACCATCGTCGCCTCCAGCGGCATCATGGTCGGCCTCATCAGCGCGCTTGTTTGGACCCTCGGGGTCTCCGGTTCGGCGGAGAGCGGGGAGCCGTCGCTGGGCTGGGAGGCGCCTGCGGGCTGTCCTAACGCCGCTCAGGTGCGGGGCCGTCTCGCCAAGCTGCTCGGTGAGGGCACCTTCTCCGGGTCGGCGCAGGCGCGGGTGAGCGGCGGCGGGGCGAGCTGGCGGCTCGATCTCGCGGTTCGTTGGCGCGACCACGATGAGGCGCGGGTCCTGGAGGCGGCGACCTGCGACGGCCTCGCGGACGCGGCGGTGCTCCTCCTCGCGCTCCTCGCCGAGGATGAGGCTGGGGCTGCTGGGGCCGGGGGAGACCCTCCGGTGGTCGAGGGGGCGCCTCCCGTGGTCGTGGACCGCGTCGGGGAGCCAGAGGACGGTAGTGCTATCGCTGCGACCGAGGCGACGCCGGAGCGTGAGCGTGAGCGTGAGCCGGAGCGCGAGCCGGAGCCGGAGGTCGAGGCTCTGCCACCGGACACGTCGGAGCCGCTCGGGCGCGACCCTGACACGAGCGGAGCGCCCTTGGTCGCGCCCCGCGAGGCCCGACGACCTCGGGCCAAGGGGCTCGCCCTCCAGGTCGGCGGTGGGATCGACTACGGATCGCTCGCGGGGGTCGCCGGGGGCCTCGGGCTCGGCGTGGTCGCCTTGACGGAGCGATTTCGCCTGGTCCTCGGCGGGCGCTACCTGCCGCCGCGGCGGACCGGGAGCGCCGCGAGCTACGCCCGAAACGGTCGCATTGAGCTCGGCTACGGCCGTCTGGGCGCCTGCGTCCGCCTCGGGCGCGGCCGGGTCGAGGCGCCGATCTGCGCCAGCGTCGAGGTCGGCGCGCTCCGGGCCGCAGGCTTCGGGGTCGCGGGCGACCGCCGCGCTTTGGATCTCTGGCTCGGCGCGGCCGCAGGTCCGTCCCTGATGATCGAGCTGACGTCGCAGGTGGTGCTCTTCGCCGATCTCGAGATCGCCGCGCCCTTCGCTCGTAGCCGCTACGTGTTCGCCGACGATGTACTCTATGAGACCGCGCGTGTGCCTGTCCGCGCGGGGTTGGGGGTTGAATTTCGGATCCCGAACCAGATCCGGCGAAAGCCGGAGAATCCCCCCTCGAGTGGAGACCGCGACCCCATCCCCTGACCTCTACAGCCTCCGCGGCTTTGAGCGGGTGCATCGTCTGTACTACCGCTACGTGTGGACGGTGCTGGCGAACCTGGGGGTCCCCGACGCCCTGATCGATGACGCGCACCAGGAGGTGTTCATCACCTGCTATCGCCGTCGCGACAGCTTTGAGGCGGGGCGGCCGATCAAGCCGTGGCTGGTCGGGATCGCCCGCAAGGTCGCGTTTCGCTATCGACGCAGCCAGCAGCGTCAGCGACGGAAGCTCTCCGAGCTCGGGTCGGAGCGAGACCTCCGCAACAACAACGATCCCCGCGGCAAGATCGAGGCGCGGCTGCTCCTGGAGAAGGTGATCGAGCACCTGGATCCGCCGCGCCGTGAGGTCTTCATCCTCGGCGAGCTGGAGGGGCGGACCGGCCCTGAGATCGCGTCGGAGCTCGGCATCCACCTCGAGGCCGCCTACTCGCGCCTGCGCTCGGCGAGGGCGGCGATGATGCGGGTGTTTGTCGCCCTCGACGAGCCGCCGGCGACCCGGGCCGAGGCCCGCCCGGCCTTCGCCCTGCTCCTGCCGCAGATCAAGGGGGGCGGCGGGGCGCTGGCGTGGATCGGCGCATGGTCAGCGAAGGCGAAGGCGGGCGCGGCGATCGCGGGGCTCGCGACCGTCACCGCGACGGCCCTCGTCGTCGACGAGGTCCGCTCGCCCAGGGAGGACTCGGCGGCCCTGAGTAGGTCGAGCGAGCAGGTCAGGCGGGGTCGCGGCGAAGGAGGGGTGAGCGCGGGCGTGGGCTCCGCCGACGACACGACGGCGGATGTCGCGGCGATCGAGCCCCCTCCGCCGGCGACCCCGACGAGCGCGGATGAGACGTCTGCGAGCCTCGCTCCGCAGCGGCCGCGGGGGAAGGCCTTCACCTCAGCGCCGGGGCCCGTCGCCGGCGGAGCCGAAGAGGATGGGGGCTCCGCTGAGAGCTCCGCCGAGATCAAAGGCCAGATGGAAGGCGAGATCCAAGGCGAGATCGAAGGCGAGCTCGAAGGAGCCCCGTCGGATCTCGGCCGCGAGGCGCGTCTCCTCGCTCGGGCGAAGGAGGCGCTCAACGCCGGCTCGCCGGAGCAGGCGCTCGCACACCTCCGCGACCATACCCTGAGCTTCCCCGACGGGTCCCTCCGGGAGGCCCGAAGCGCCCTGCGGATCGAGAGCCTCTGCGTCCTGGGTCGGGTCCGCGAGGCGAGGGGAGAGGCGGCCGCGCTGCGCCGCGATTATCCCGACTCGAGCGTCGCTCGCCGGCTCACGGATCCCTGCGCCAGGAGCTAGCCCTGAATAAGCGCTGATGTAGGGCGCCCTCGCAAACCCGCGTAGAGCCGCAGGTAACGCGGATCGCACAGGCGCATCGGGGGCATCGTAGTCCCGGAGAGCGGGCGTCCGGAAGGGGGCTGGGGGCGCGTTGCGAGTTGCGCGTATAGTTGCATGCCGATGGGGAGAAGGTTCAGGGTCTCGTCCCCATCCGGGTGGCGGCTTCACCCGAGCGGCTCGGCGTCCCCGAGGTCTCGACCGCGTCGACGTCGATGAGTGTCGGGGTGTCCGCGATGCTCAGGTCGCTCAGCTCTGGCTCAGGCTGACGCCGCTCTTCGACATCCTCGCATCGTAGCTCAGACCGGCCTGGAGCCTGATCTGGCCGGCATCGCTCCACGGATCGGACCTCTCGACCCGGTACTCGACGCGATAGCGCCCTGGCGGGAGCTCGATCGACTTCACGGGCTCGAGGACGAACTCCCGACTTTCGTCTCCCCCCTGAATCCGGACGTACACAAAGTGGTTGAGGCCCCCTGCATCACCGGCGAGGAAGCGGACCCGGGCTGGCTGACGGGCGACCTTGCGGCTCGGCCGGGGCTTGGTCTCCTTGGCTCGCGCAACCAGATCTGCGGGCCTCTCCTCCGTCTCGCGGTCGGCGTTTGGGGTCGCTAGAGCTGGTGAGGCTCGCGTCGGTTCCGGCGCGTCGACGTCATCGCGGGTCCCTGCGGGGGTCTCCGCAGGGGCCGGAAGACCCGCCCCGCTCGCTTTTTTGTCGCCTTCGCCAGGTAGGTCGACGGGGAGCGGTGCGGCGGTCACCACCGGCTCATCCTCACCCACCAGCATGGCAGCCCCGCCGAGACCGAGGGCCGCGACCATCCCCCCCAAGAGCGCGATCGGCCACAGGCGGCGTCCCCTCTGAACCTCCAGATCCGAGTGCGCCGCGCTGCCGATGAGCGGCGCAGGGACGGCGCTCTCGACCTGGTCCTCGACGCCCGAACGCGGCGCTGTCACCCCGAGGCAGAGACGGCAGAGCCGAGCGAGCGCCAGGGTCTCGTTGCGGTAGCCCAGCCAGGTCCGCAGCAGCTCCAGCCCCTCGATCGCGGAGCCGAGGCGTCGCTCCGGATCGGGCTCTAGGAGTCGCTTGCGCAGCGCATCGAGCACTGGCGGGACGTTCCGACGACGCAGATCCGGGATCCCGCAGTTCTGGATCTGGGCGTAGATCGCCGGATCGTCGTCGCCATCGCGGAAGCGAACTCCGTCGAGGAGCTCGTGGAAGATCGCTCCGACGGCGTAGAGATCGACCGTCGGCGCGTTGCTTACGCCGCAGATCTGCTCCGGTGGCATATAGCGAAGCTTGCCCTTGAGAAAGAGGCCGGAGGTCTCCTCTCTCGCCAAGCGGGCGATCCCGAAGTCGGCGAGCTTGACCTCGCCGGAGACGCTTACGAGGACGTTCTGCGGCGACACATCACGATGGATGAGACCGAGCGGCTCACCATCACGGGTCACGGTGTGCGCGTAGGCCAAGGCTTGGAGGATCTCGCCGACGATATGGGCGGCGAGCTCCGTCGTGATCGGCAAGCGACGCTCCCGTGCTAGCCTCCCCAGCTGATCGAGGTTGAGACCGTCGACCCACTCCATCGCGAGATAGGCGACCCCCTGCTGCGACCCCGCGTCGAAGACCTGGACGATGTTCGAGTGGCCGAGGAGCATGCTCAGCCTCGCCTCCTCGACGAACATCCGCCGATAGCGCTCGTCATCGACCCGCGGCGCCGTCAGGAGCTTGAGCGCGACCGCCTTGGTGATCCGATCCCCGGCCAGCATCCTGGCCATCCAGACCTCGGCCATGCCGCCGCTCCCAAGACGCCGCAGAAGCTCGTAGTTCCCCAGTTGCTGCACTGCTAGCCCGCAGGTTGGCGAGCGCGGCCGAGGACTGTCAAGCGCGTGGGGCAGACTCATGCCCGGGGGTCGGCCGCCTTGGCCCGCTGTTGCGCCACGATCCGCGGAGCATTCAAGCGGCACCAACCGGGAGTTTAGGCACACAGAGCCCCGTGGAGGCAGAAGCGCTGATGGCGCGGAGGTTTGCGGTTTCAGCCGGGAACCATCCGAGCTCGTTCTCCTGGGCGTTGTCGGCGTTGTCACCCCCGAGGAGAACGGAGTCGAGCGGGTGCTCGCCGTGGATGGCGTTCGCTAGTCCTCGAAGCAGTAGACGCGCGCGGCGTCGTCGCAGCTCGTCTGGACCGGGAGGTAGGTCCAGGAGCCGTCGACGGACGAGGTGAGGCCGGTATAGGTCGGTTGCCCGGCGCTGATCGTCCAGTCGTCGCAGTAGAGGCCTTCTCCTTGGGCGAGGCCTGTCGGAAGTGTACCTGTCCAGACGGCTAGGTTTACCATCGCCCCGCCGCTGGCGTTCTCGGCGATCGGGCTCGCGAGCTCGCCGTCGGTCAGGTCCTCCCAGTTGTCGGCGATGAGCGCTCCTGAGGGGGTTTGATAGGCGGCGTTGCGCACCTCAAAGCGGTCCTCGGGCGAGAGGAGCGAGTCGCTGAGCCAGGCCTTGTAGCGGTCGGCGTTGGCGAGGCCGGCCGCCGCGGCTTCGGTCTGGCACAGCGCGTCGGCGGCAGTAAACCCGCCGAAGTCGGCGGTGAGCTCGGCCTCTGCGACGAAGACCGTCCGGTTGAGGGCACACTGCGGTGTGCAGCCGTCGCTGGGATCAGCGTTGCCGTCGTCACACTCCTCGACGCCGTCCCAGAGGACTCCGTCGCCACAGGTCGCGGCGAAGCAGGTGCTCAAGCAGCTGTCGGCGTTGCTCTCGTTGCCGTCATCGCAATCCTCGATCCCCTCCAGGACGATGCCGTCGCCACAGAAGGCGCCCTTGCATTCGCTGGTGCAGGCGTCGCTGTCATCGTCGTTGCCGTCGTCGCACTCCTCGCCCGGCTGGATCACACCATCGCCACAGCTCGCGCTGGTGCAGGTGTTGGAGCAGGCGTCGTCGTCGACGTCGTTGCCGTCGTCGCAGGTCTCGCCGAGGTCGGCCTGGGCCTCGCCGTCGCCGCAGTAGGGGAGGGGCTCGCACTGGGTCGAGCAGCCAGGCTCGCCGTCCGCGGCGCGGTTGTCAGCGCCGTCATCGCAGACCTCGCCGGGCTGGAGGATCCCATCACCGCAGGAGGGCTGGGTGCAGGTCGCCGAACACTCGCCGTCGTCGCTGTTCTGTCCGCCGAGGTCGCACTCTTCGCCGGCCTGGACGATCCCGTCTCCGCAGGCCGGGAGGCGGCACTCGGATGAGCACGTGGACCCTCCGTTGCCGGAGCCGTCGTCACACTCCTCATCGAAGTCGGGCTCGACGATGTTGTTGCCGCAGACCCCGAGGTAGGGGTTGGGCTCTGTGCACGAGCTGAGGAGCAACAGCGACATGATGGGGGCAGAGGCGCGCATCGCCGGCATCATAGGGCGGCTTTGGGAATTCACGATAATTGAGCAGATGGAGGGGCGTGTTTTCGAGCGCTCGCTCGTCGCCATTCTTCGTGAGCAGGAGAGAGGGACGTCGTGCAGCCTCGCTCACCGGGCCCGACCAAGACCGCGCGATCTTCCGCGCGGAGGTCAGCCTGGGATCGGCGGTGGCGGGACGAAGCCCTGGACGATGAAGATATGGTCCGGCTGGGCCTCCCACTGGAGGAACATGTAGTCACCGGTCTCGGGCTCGAAATAGGAGCCCCACGGCTTGACGAAGCTCTCGAAGAAGGGCTTTCGGGTCTCGGCTTTCGGGTCCCCCTCGTCGTCCACCTCGTAGCTCGAGACGCCGCGCGGGTCGGAGAGCCACTCGGTGACCATGATCCGCTGTTTGGGGAAGAGCGGCGAGCCAGCCGGGATATAGGCGAACCCGCCCGGTCCGTAGCTGATGTCCGCGGTCTTGGTCAGCGGGCCTATGGTGTAGTGGTCCTGATCGTAGGTGATCGTCGAGCGATACCAACCGCCGGGGTCGACGTGGTCGGTCGGGAAGCCCATGACCCGCAGCATCCCGGCGTCGGCGTAGCCCGGGGGGACGAAGTTCAGGCCGCCGGGGGAGTGGTTGGCGGCGAGCGGCGCGAGGTCGACGCTGTCGACGAGCTCCATCGTCCCGGGAATGTGCTGCGAGAGCTGTTTGGTCGGGTAGTGCGAGATGAAGACGAGGCCCTTGGGGCCGTTGCTCATGAGGTCGAGGTAGGGCGCGGTGAGGACCTTGGTCGCGGTCCCGGCGAAGCCGACGATGTGGCCGCACGGTCCGCGCTCGACCATGATCTGATGCAGCTCCGCCTCGGGGACCTCAGAGGGGCCGATGATGAGCATGATGTCCGGATCCTCAGGCGAGATCACCAGCCCTCCGAGCCGCGGGAGGAGGCCGCCGCCCTCCTTCGGGACAGCGCCGAGATCGTAGGGGACATAGGTGCCGACATACTCCTCCGCGAGGATCGCCATGTCTCCGGCGGGGTTCGGAAGCTCGTCGAGGCATAGCCCGCCTGTCGTGGTCCCCATGGTGGTCGTGGTCCCCATGGTGGTCGTAGTCCCCATGGTGGTCGTAGTCGTGGTGGTGCCCGTCGTGCCAGTGGTGGTCGCGTCGGTGGTCGTCGATGTCGGGTCGTCGGTGGTGCTCGTGGAGGTCGAGGCTGTGACACCGCTTGAGGAGGTCTCTCCTCCTGAGGAGGTGCCGGTCGAGGCTGTGGTCGCGGTCGTCGCGGAGGTCGACGAAGTGGTCGAGCCGGAGTCGTCGCCGGCGCATCCGCCGATGCCGATGCCGACGGTGCCGGCGAGGATGAGCAGCTTCACAGGGGAGTCGGAGCGATAAGGAGGCGACCGGCGCATGGACTGAGGGTACCCGCTTCTCTCTCAGCGCGAGCGCCTCGGACACGAGGGCGGGAGAGCGCGCGTAGGACCGATCATGGTCCGCGCCGTGGGGGTCAGAGCTGCGCGTCGTCGCTCTTGAGCTCGCCCGCGACCGGGCGATCGCGGATGTCCAGGAGCAGCTCGATCTCTTGCTCGAGCCAGAGTGCCTGGTCGAGCGAGTGCAGGCCGCGGAGCAAGAGGAGCCCCTGATGGTCTCGAGTGACAGCGCGGAGCTCGTAGGTCACCGCGGTCTTCTTCTTGCCGTGTTGGACCGCCTTGCTGGTGTAGAGCTGCTCCAGCGAGTCGACCTGGATCGTCGGCGCGGGCCTCCACGGCAGCGGCGAGTGGCGGACGCTCAGCGTGTGGTCTTCGACGACCAGCGAGGTCGTGTTGAGCAGCCCGGCGAAGGCTCGGTAGGTGATCCCGACGCCGACGGCGAGGTGGGCGATCGGGAGCACGAACATGAACACGCGGACCGGGCCGGGGGCGTTCGCCACAACGGCCATCCCGTAGAAGCCGACGACGAACGAGTCCCACATGATCGCGAAGAAGAGCAGGAGCACGTCGCTCCACTGGAACCAGCGCCACCGGACAGCGAGGCGGCTGGGCCCGCGTTCGACCCGGAATCGGCTCGGCATCGCCACGGGCGCGCGCTCGGGTGCGCCCTTGGGGGGGCGCGCGAGGTCGCCTTGCGAGGGCGAGGCGCTCGGCGGAGTCTCGGGCGCGACGCCCCCCATGTCGCGCCGCGCGAGGTCAAAGATCGCGCCGCAGTGCGAGCAGATGATAATCGCCAGGCGACGATCGAGCTGCTCCCCGTCGAGCGCGGCCCCGCAGGCGCGGCAGCTCAGCTCACGCACGACGGCCTCCGCAGGGTCGCGGCCCCATGAGCACGGTTGGAGTAGGGCCTGGGCGCGTCATGGATCGCATTCGGGCGCCGAGGATAGCACCGGTTGTGCGCGCAGATCGAAGAGACAGATCGAAGAGACAGGTCGAAGAGATAAATCGAAGAGACAGGTCGAAGAGATAAATCGAAGAGACAGGTCGAAGCACAGGTCGAAGCACAGATCGGAGCACAGATCGGAGCACAGATCGGAGCGCGGATCAGAGCGTCCACTTCGGAGCGCCCGCGCTCGCGCTCGGTCTCAGCCGCGATAGACCTCGTCCTGCTCGATCTTTGACAGGACCCAGTCGAACGCGCCGAGGGTCAGGTGAACCCCGCAATGGTCACAATTGCCGGCCATCGTCAGCGACAAAGGGCCAGCGCAGCTCGGGCACGTGTCGCCGCGGCTCTCGCTCGGGAGGGCGGTGCTGCGGATCAACGTCCAGTATTCGGAGTAGACCCGCCGCTCGCTCCGGCTGCCGCTGATGATCACGCCTGAGGAGTCCTGGGTGTAGTCGAGGCCGTCGGCGAAGATCCGGAGCGTGATCGCCTGGAAATAGCTGTCGCGGAGGAGCTTGGCTGGCTCGGCGCGGAGGAGGCGAGCCTTGTCGAGCCGGTTGCGCAGGCCCTGCACCGCGTAGGCGTCGAGCCAGTAGCGCATGTAGTCAAAGAGCGCGTCGCTGAGGAGGGGCCGCATCCCCAGGAGGTCGTCCTCGTTCCAGGCCGTCGTCAGGTCGTTGAAGATCGCCCGGGTTCGCCGGGTGACGGCCGCGAGGTCCAGCGCAGGCGACTCGTCCGCGGCCTCGGCGAGACGTTCTTTGAGCCCGCGCTGGACGATCGTCGGATCATCTGTGCCGACCTCGACCACCGAGTGTCCGAGCGTCGGCGGCCTCTTCAGCCGCTCCAGGCGCTCACGTTGGCAGACTTGCCACTGAAAGCGGGCGTCGGCGACGACGTTGTCGCAATGCCCACAGCGCCGGAGATCGACCGAGCGAAAGGGCGCGCCGCAGGACGGGCAGCCGAGCCCTTGGGTCTCCTCGGGCGGCTTGGTGGTCGCGCCGACCTGCCGGCGAAAGGTCCAGCGCTCGCGCAGGTAGAGGGTGTAGGGGCGGTCGATGTCGGTATAGGAGACATTGCTCGTATAGAGAACGTCGATATAGGTGTAGTCTGCGCGGTGGCGGATCCGCTCGATCGCCGCGGAGCCGACGACCACGCCGCCGAGCATCGCCTCCTTGCGGTTGGTCTGGAAGAGCCACTCGCTGATCTCAGGCGTCAAGTAGGGGGCGAGCGCGCTGAGGTCTCCGTCACGGGAGCTCTGTCGATAGGAGGCCGCGTAGATCCGATAGGCGAGGTCCTCAAAGGCGATCCGCGAGAAGTCGGGATCAGCCTCTTCGAGCCGCTGCGGGCGACGTCGACGGCTCCTGCCGCCGCCCCCTCGCGTCGTCTTGCCAGCCTCCGCCGACGCACCGCGCGGCCGGGCGCTCCAGCCTGAGAGCGCGACCCCAAGGCCCCCTGCGCGCATCATCTCGGACGCCGCGTAGCTCCCCATATGGCGAGCTGCGGCGCTCTCATGGCGAGCGCGGCGGATCGCCTTGAAGGCCCAAAAACCGAAGAGAATGAGCGCAAAGGTCGCGAAGATACTGATGATCGCGGCGTCCCAATAGGGCGTCTCTGCGTTGAAGATCCAGTTCTTGCGGGGGACCGAGGGGCTCGACCAGGACGATGAACCCGATGAGCTCGACGACGACCCGAACGAGCTGAAGGACGATGACGACGACGACGACGACGAGAACGACGATGACGATGACGACGGGCGGCTGCTCGAGAACGAGTGTCCTCCGCCTGGCCGCGCCTCGGCGACGCTCCCGGCGACCAGGAGTCCGCCGACAAGCGAGAGCGAGGCGACCGAGGAGAGCGCCCGTGAGCATCGACGTCGCCACCTCATCCGAAGATCACCTCGTCGTTGAGCTCGTCGACATCGTCCTCGGTGGCCGGGAGACAGAGGGCGAGGACCTGCCCCAGCTCCGAGAGCGCGGCCGCGATCCGCTCGGGATCCCCCCCGCTCGCCAGCGCTCGGTCGATCGACGCGCTCGCCTGCTCCCAGGCCGCCAACGGCCGCGCCTTGAGCACCCCAGTGTCGGCGACGACCTCGACCTGGCCCTCGGTCAACGCGAAGTAGACGAGCACGCCGATGTGCTCCCGGGTGTGGCCGACGCGATGGCGATAGAAGGCCGCTTGGGCCGCCTGCAACACCCGCTGTCGTCGCAGCGGCGCGGGCGTGAGATGGCGCTGGAGCGCGCCTGTCGAGCCGAGCAGGGCGCCGACGAGGCCCGCCACCAGCGGCATGACGACAAACCAGTCGAGGGGAAACTCGACCTCGGCGAAGAGGAGGAAGAGCTGGCAGAGGACCGCCAGCGAGACCCCGAGGAGCACCCGCGGGGTGGCATAGGTCCCCGCTCGACGCTCGACGGCGACGATGACCTCGGCGCAGGTCGACCCCTCGATCGCCTGTACGGTCCCCTGGATCTGCTCGCGGGCGGGCGTTTCCAGGAGCCGGTGCATCGTCCCCAAGGATGGGCCATCAAGCGAGCCGCGACCAAGGCAAAAGTCGGGAGCTGCGCTGGCGAGGCGCCGCCCTCACCCGCGCTGTCGCGACGACCCAAGTCGGCCCCGTCGGCGACGCTGAGCGACCTCCCCGGAGCTCTCCCCGAGCTCGACGTCGAGGTCGATGGAGAGGCGGAGCTGGACGCTCCAGCCGGCCTCGTCGGCGAAGTAGCGGAGGAGGCTGGTGTAGTCGCGGTAGCGCTGGTTGAGGAGGTTGTTGCCCACGACGCTGAGGCGGACGACGCGGCGCTCGGTCGCGAACTCTGCCCCCGCGCCGGCGCCGAGGAGGAAGTAGAGGGGCGGCGGCGGGGCGAACTCGATCTCGAGGGGGGTCCGGCGCTGGCGGGCGACGAGGGTGCCGCCGAGCTCGAGGTAGGCGCGGCTCGACACCCGCGACTCCGGGAGGTGATAGCGGCCGGTCGCGACATAGCGATCGGCGGGCACCAGCGCGAGCGGCTCCCGGTCGACGAGGTTCTGGCCGCGGACCCAGGAGGCGCTGCCGGCGATGCTGAGCGGCAGGCGCGGGGCCTTGACGTCAAAGCGCAGCTCACCGCCGCCGAAGAGCGCGTCGGTCGGGGTGAAGGCGAAGACGGGCAGGGGGCCGCGCGTCGTACAGCTGAGGGGCGCACATTGGCCCTGCTGCGGCTGCGGCACGAAATAGATGTAGTCGTCGATGAAGGAGGCGTAGCCGGCGGCCTCGAGGAAGAGCCAGTCGCCGTCGTAGGCGAGCGTCGACTCGCCGCCCCACGAGCGCTCAATGCCGATCGTCGAGGAGCCGACGCCGAGGATCGGGAAGGAGGGCGCGGCTCCGTTCATGAACTGCTCGTCGATCGACGGGATCCGGGCCGACGAGTGGAGCTGCGAGCGCCAGGTCATCTCGGGCAGGCGCACAGAGGGCCACAGGAGCGCGCCTAAGGTCCCTGAGACCGCGTGGAAGGGGTGCTGACAGGCGCCGCCGGATCCTTCGGCGGCGCAGGCCTCGGTGTCGAGCCGATCGCTGGCGACCTGGCCGAGGTAGTCGCGCTCGCTCAACGTGGTGTCGCGGACCATGCCTTCGTAGCGGACGCCGATCTCGAGCTCGACGCGGTCTCGGGTCAGGCGCTCGACATTGTAGAGAGCCCAGCTGTTATGCTTATAGTCGGGGATGAGGGTGCTCGCAGCCTCAAAGTCATTGCTCTGGTGGTTGAAGTTCGCGCCCAGGGTGCCGAACTGCGACCAACGCCCGACCTCGAGGCGGGCGTGCTCGAGCCGTAGATCGACGGCGTGGGTCGCGAGCCCGAAGGTGAGCTGGGGGCCGACGACGGTCTCGCGGACGACCCCGTACTCCTCGCGGTCGTTGTACTGGAACGAGTAGATCCCGTGGAGCTCGCCGAGCCGGCCGAGCCGCACCCTGGTGTTGAGATAGGCGAGGTGGTGCCAGATCTCCTGGCGGGGCCGCTCGATCGCGAAGTCAGCCCGATAGGCGTCGGCGTCGACGGGCCGACCGCGAGCGACGCTCTGCTCGAACTCCTCGGGGGTCGAGATCCGCAAGCAGGCGCAGATCCCCCCCTTGGAGCGCATGAGGCGATAGCCGACCCCGAGATCGAAGGCGTCGCTGCTGTAGCCGAGGAGCGTCCCCGCGTTCCAGGTCAGGCTGCCCGTATTGTCGAGGGCGTAGGTCGGCGTGACGATCGCCCGGTGCCGGTTGACGTTGCCCTCGACCCGGATCGCGAAGCCGCGGGCGCGGGGCGGCGCGATCTCGACGCGGGCCGCTCCGCCGCCGCCGAGGGGGTTGGAGCCGCCGAAGGTGCTGACCTCGGAGCGGACGCTCGGGCGCTGGGGCAGGGGCCTGGACTGGAGCATGACCACGCCGCCGAGCGCCTTGGCGCCGAAGCGGGTGGTCCCGGCCCCCTTGATCACGGTCAGTCGATCCGCCGCTTGGGGATCGACCTCCGGTGCGTGGTCGATCCCCCAGTCCTGGCCCTCGTGACGGATCCCGTCGACGAGGATCATCGTCCGCCTCCCCTGATGCCCGCGGATCATCGGCTTGCCCATCCCGCCAGCGCTCCCGCGCAGGGTCGAGACCCCGGCCATCTCCGAGAGCGTGTCCGCGAGGCCCTTGCCGCGGGTGCGGGCGAGGGCGTCGCCGGCGAGGGACTCGCTCGCAGAGGAGCCGGTCTGGTGCCCCCCGTGCCCGCCGATCACCACCTGCCGGACCAGCGGTCCGTGGCGGGCGTGCAGGGGATCGAGCGCGATCTCGGTCGTCGTCTCCCCTCCGTCTAGAGTGACCTTGAGCCGCGCCTCGGCGTGCTCCTCGTCGTTGACGGTGATCCGCACGTCGCCGGGGCAGAGGGCCTCGATCCGGACCTGACCCTCGGCGTCTGTCCGGGCGGTGAGCACCCCGCGGACGCCGGCGCGGGTGAGCTCGACGCGGACCCCGGGCAGCGGCTCGCCGGTGCCGACCTCGACGACCGAGGCCTCCCAGCTCCCGACGCACTCGGCGGCGTCAGGGGGGGGAGGCGGAGCGGCTTCGGCGTTGAGCGCCCAGGTGAGGAGTGCTGCGAGGTGCACGGCGGCGGCGCGGGCCAGGTGTGGCGGGCGTTGTCCGAGGCGGCGCGATCGGCCTCGGGCAAGGCCCAGGTCAGGTCAGGTCAGGTCAGGTCAGGGGCTCGATACCACCAAGTCGAACGTGAGGTCGACGTCGACGGAGCCGGGCAGGTCCAGCCCCGCGGCGAGATCGGCGGGGAGGGACGCGGTCTTCTGCGGCTGGCCGTTGACCTCTGGCAGGTGGCGGAGCATGACCCTCAGGGAGCCGCTGCCCGCGGTGGTCGCCGTGATCGTGTGTCGGATCCCGAGCGGCAGATCCTCGCCGACCGCGTTGGCCCCGTAGTCGGACTCGAGGTCGGCGTAGGCCTGGCTGAGAAGCGACGTCGTCGGCGTCGAGGCGGGACCGCTGAGGTCCCCCGTGAGGAGGATGAAGTGAGCCTCGGCCTCGGCCTCGATGTCGGCGGTGATGTCCTCGGTCGGATCGGTGAGCGCGTTCTCGAACGTGAGCGCGAGGGCGTAGGTGCTGCCCTCGGTCAGCTCGATCTGCTCGGAGACCCCGGAGGCTCCGCCGTCGCCGTCCGGATCGTCAAAGCTGAAGGAGAGGGCCTCACCGCCGCCCTCGGGGGTGAACGTGAGGACGACCCGCGAGATGATCTCGTTGTCGTGATTGTGGTCGTCGCCGTGGTCGTCGCCGTGATCGTCGCCGGCGCAGGAGACGAGGAGGGCCAGGAGGGCGATTTTCGCGATGCGAGGGGTGGCGCGCAGTGCGCTAACGCAACTCATTTGCATGTGGCGGAACATCGACGATGGCGCTCGGATTGTCAAGCTGGTCGGGCCAGACGTGGCGACAGCGGGCGCTCAGAGGGGGTCCCATCACCCACGGGGTCGGCCTCGGAGCGTCTGGGGAGGTGCATAGACGCAGGCCGCTTGCGTCTGCGATCCCTTATTCAATACCCTAGGATCCGGCTGGGCATCGCCTGAGCCAGAGAGCTGACATGAGCATCACCGAGGACGAGGCGCGCAGCGTGCTGCGGACGAAGGGTCTGCGGGCGACGCCCCCGAGGCTGGCGGTCCTTCGCGTGCTCTCGGAGGCGACGAGCCCGCTCTCCAACAGCGAGGTGAGCGGGCGCCTCGGGGACAACCACTGGGATCCGGCGACGATCTACCGAAACCTGATCAAGCTGCGGGAGGCCGGTCTCGCCTCTGTCGTGAGCCGCGCGGAGGGGGTCAATCGCTACGTGCTCGACCCCGCCTACGGAGACGGTCACCGCCACCCGCACTTTGTCTGTGAGGACTGCGGACGCCTCGAATGTCTACCCGCCGAGCTGACCGCGTCGATGTCGATGGAGGGCCCCTGGTCCCTCTCGCTGAAGAAGGCGATGGTCCAGCTGCGGGGGGAGTGCCCGGACTGCCTCCAACGGGGCGCTCCGGGCACGCACTAGCAGCCCGTGGCAAGGGTCTCGCGCGCTCCAGCCCTCGTCGCCCCTCTCGGCCCGCCGAGACTCGCAGTACAGCGGCACAGCGGGCCTGCGGGCTCAGTGATGGACGACCGCGGGGAGGATCCCTGGGCCGTGAAGCCAGCCCAGCTATGAGGGCTTGAGGACGACGCCGATGCGGATCGGATCGCGCTGCTCGCGGAGACGAAAGCCGCGGGACTCGGCGTCGACGCAGGCCTCGACGCCGGAGGGCTCGGCGTCGCCCTTGGCCTTGCGCTTGCGCTTGCCGCTGACCTTGACCTCGCGGATCTTGCCCTCCTCAAAGGAGAGGTCGAGGCGGAGGCCGGCGGCGGGGAGGGGTGCCTCGACCTCGGGGATGCAGCGGGTGAGCTGGCGAGCGAGGGTCTCGAGGCGCTGCTGGTCCCCCTTGGGCAGGGGAAAGGGCTGGTCGAGCGTGGCGTTGGCGGTGCTGCTGTAGAGGGCGGCCCGCCTGTCGACGCGGCGGTCTTCGGCGTCCTTGGGGCTCGGCGTGGCGAGGCTCGCGGGGTCGCGGTCGACGCTCCAGGCGGCGACGTCGTAGCGACGGCTGGTGCCGCCGACCAGCATGCGCATGAGGTCGAGGAGCTGCTGGAGGAGGACGTCGGGGCCGATCGTCAGGGTGATCAGCCGCTCCCGCGGGAAGGCCCTGTCGAGGCGCTCGAGGAGATCGCCGAGCTCACGCTCGCCGTTCGGGCGGGTGTCCATCCACCGGCCGTCGATCGCGAGGCGAGGTCCCCGACCGTCGAGGTGGACGTGGATCCGGGCCTCGCGCAGGGCGACGGAGGCGGGGCCGCGATCGCTCTCGCGGAAGACCTCGAGCGGGAGGGCGAGGACGACATCGCCGGCGTCGTCGCCGAGGCGGGGCTCGTGGATCGCGAACTCGACGGTCGCCACCCGGGCGCTCAGCAGAGCGCGGAGGGCGGTCCGGAGGGTGGGGGAGGGGAGCATCGTCGGCGCGACGAAGAGAACGATCCCGCGGCCGTCCTCGATAAGAGCGCCCTCCAGGGCGCGAGCGGCCTCCGGGGAGCCGAGCTGCTCGCGGCGCTCCTGCGGGCGGCCCTCGTCGATGATCAGGAGCTCGCCCTCGACGCGGATCACCGGCGCGAGGCTCTCGGCGCGGCCGGTCCCGGCGGGCATCGCCGCGATCTCCCAGGCGGGGTCGCGCGGCGCCGGCAGGGCGGCGAGGGTCGTGCTGCGGAGCTCTTCGTCGTCGGCCGCGCGGCGCTGGACGACAGGCGCCCAGCGAGCGATCGACGTGAGGGCCTGGCGCTCCGCGTCGAGCAGCGCCCAGAGCTCGGCGGGCGGCGGCAGGCTCGGCTTGGCGTGGGTCGATCGCTTGTCGTCGAGGTGACCCTCGATCGACTCCTCGGCGGTGTAGAGGCTGTGGACCGCGATCTCCGGCCGCCGCTCGGGGGGGGCTGAGATCGCGCCCTCGAGGCAGCCGCGGATATGGTCGTAGACCCTCCAGCGAGCGTTGTCGGCGATCCGCGGGTGGCCGTTTTGGACCAGCTCGCGGTAGGCCGCGGTCTGGATCGAGAGATCCTCCGCGACGGTCGGCCGGTGGAGATCGGAGGTCAGGAGGAGGAGGGCGGAGGCGACGAACTCGCGGTCGTCTTCGCTGAGCTCTGGGAGGTCTTCGAGGGCCAGCGCCTCGTCGAGGAGGCGGGCGAGGGCTTCGCGGCTGGCCTCCTGCCCGCGACCCATCGACGCGCCGCCGAGCCCCTCCCAGAGGCTCTCTCGCGCGCCTTGGTCCCCGGCAAAGCGGGCCGCGTCGAAGAGATCCAGGAGGCGATCGAGGCGGGCGATCCGGGCGCTGGCTCCCCCTTCGGGGTCGAGAACGGGGGCACCCTGGGCGCCGAGGAGGGGCGCGTCGATGAAGCGCGCCGTCGGCTCTTCGGGGGGAGGGGCCGTCCCCTGACCGCGGTGTGCACAGGCGCCGAGGAGCGCCGCGGCGCAGGCCAGCGCCGCAAAGGTGCCCGAGAGGGGCCGCTGGCGACGGTGCGCGCGGTGTGCGTGGGCGGCCGAAGCCGGGGTCGGGGGGGGCTGCGCGGCGGAGACGACGGGCACGTCGGAGAGGGACAGCGGGGTGGCGACGAAGTTCCCGAGCAGGGCGATCGTCGGCCGCAGATCGAATAGCATGGTGCCGGCTCATGCCCGCAGGTGCAATCGTTCGCCCCCCGGCCGGTTCTCGGTCGGGCGCAGGAGCAGCTACCGCAGCTGAGCCCCTCGCAGGCGGTGGCGAACGCCCCGTGTGCCCTCGCGCGATCGTCATGCGAGGTCGCGACGACGCGCTGCACCGGGCGGCGCGCGAGAGGCCGACGAGGGCAGGGGAGAGCGCGCGAGAGCGTCTGGACAGTCTCGCCCCGGAGCGGGCGACCTCTTCAGCTTGGACTCCTTCGGTTTGCTCGTGTCGACCCGACCGGTCCGCGCTCTCCCGCGCCGCGCGATGGGTCTGCGCGTTGAGCTTGGGGGCGGGGGTCTCTCTCGTCGCGGACGAGTCTGCCGCCGCCGAGATTCGGGTGACGAGCCGGACCTACGGAGAGGCCTACATGGTCCGGGTGCCGAACTCCGCGGATCTCTTGAGCCGGCGTCGCCTGGTCCAGTACGTCAACCTCGGCGCCTACAACCTCCTGCCGCCGAAGCGGCCGACCGACGCCCACCGAGCGTTCGAGGAGGGCCAGCTCCACCTGGTGACGTCGATGCGCCTGCGCCACGACTTCGGCACCTACCTCCGCGAGGGGGAGGACCCGGCGGCGCAGCGCCTGCAGAGCGTCGACGGCCGCCAAGTCGACGTGCTCTTCGCCTATCTCGAGGGACAGAACCTCGGCGGCGTCGCGGATGTCCGCGTCGGTCGTCAGTTCGAGATGAGCGGCCTCGACTTCTACGCCTTCGACGGCGCCTGGACCAAGATCCACCTGCCGGTCGTGCCCCTCGCGGTCGAGGCCTTCGGCGGGCTGATGGTCGACGGAGCGCAGCTCTTCGGCTTCCCGACCTTCGAGACCGACGGGACCTCGGGCACCGCCCGCGACCGGGCCTTCTCGCCGATGATCGGCGCCGGCATCTCGCTCGATCGGATCTCCTGGCTCGACGCCCGCGCGGCCTACCGTCGGACCTGGACGCCGCACGGCCTCAACCGCCAGACGACCGACGACGACGGCGGCGAGGGGCTGGCGAGCGCGGTCGATCAGGAGATCCTCTCGCTGAGCGCCGCGGCCCGCCTGGCAAAGGGCCAGATCACCCCCTACACCGCGCTCCGCTACAACCTCGGCACCGCTCGCCTCGACGATGTGAGCGCAGGCCTCCACCTGGCGATGGGCCCGCGGCAGAGCGTCCGCGCCCTCTACATCCGGACGATCCCCGCGTTTGATCTGGACTCGATCTTCAACGTCTTCACCAACGAGGCGTTTGAGGACGTCCGGGTCGTCTTTGAGTCGCGGCCGAACCAGCGCTGGATCCTCGCGGCGCGCTCGCAAAATCGGATCTTCCGCGACTCGTTGACCTCCGAGCTCGGGACAGAGCCGCCCCGCGCGGTGCGGGTCGGCGTCGGCGGCGGCGTGACCGCGGCGTATCGACTCCCGCGCTTCGCCCTCCGCGCGGACGGCTACGCCCTCGGCGGTGAGGGCGGGCTACGCACGGGCGGCAGCCTCGACACCCGGACGATGGTCGCCTGGAACCGCCTGGCGATCGACGGCCGCGTCTACGGCGTCTACTTTCAGGACGAGATCTCCCACGCCCGCCGGGGGTACTCCTTCGCCCTCCAGGCGGGGCTGAATGTGCAACTGTGGCGGGGGATCCACCTCAACCTCCTCGGCGAAGAGCTGATCACCAACTACTACACCTCGGCGCTGCGGCTCCTCGCGAGCCTAACCGTCGACTGGTCCCTGCGGACGAGCATGCAACGATGAGCGAGCGCCGAGCCAACGCCACGCCGGGAGCGCCCGGGCGACCGCCAGGGAGCGGTGTCGGGAGCGGCGTAGGGATCGTTCTCGCGGTGCTCCTCGTCGTCGTCGGGATCGCAGGCGGGCTCGTCGGTGGCGGCCTCTTCGGCGGCTTCGGGGCGCTGGCTGATCTTGTCGGCGCCGAGGCCCAGGCCGACGGTCATGAGCTGACCGCGACGCTGGGGGTCTTCGGTCCGCGCTCGCTCGGCTCCGCGGTCTACCCCAAGCAGGAGATCCCGCTGAGCTTTCAGCACAGCAAGCACATCGCCGCGAAGATCGCCTGCGAGCGCTGCCACACGGGGATCCGCGAGAGCACCAAGAGCGCCGACAACAATTTCCCGCGCGGGGTCAGCTGCGACGGCTGCCACGGGGCTCAGCACCCGCGGGCGACCGGCTCGATCGCCCAGTGCGAGCTGTGCCACACCCGCGCGGCCGAGGGTCGGGTGACGGCGACGCTCCAGGCCCCGCGGCCCAACCTCCACTTTGACCACAAGGCGCACCTCGCCCGCGGGGCGACCTGCACCTCCTGCCATGGAGACATGAGCCGGGTCCGCCTCGCGACCGTGCTCCAGCTCCCGAGCGAGGCGAGCTGCCTGACCTGCCATGACGGGGTCAAGGCCTCCAACCGCTGCGCCACCTGTCATCCGGCGCAGAGCGACGGCCGCCTCCTGACCCGCGATCACATCGACCGCACCTCGCCGATGCTCGTGCCCAAGGGGCCGAGCTCATGGGGGGCTGCGCACGACCTCAACTTCGTCGAGGACCACCGCGGGATCGCCAAGGCGAACCCGAGCCTCTGCGCCCAGTGCCACACCCAGAGCGAGTGCCTCGACTGCCACACCGGCGCGGTGAGGCCGATGCGGATCCACGCAGCCGACTACATGACGACCCACGGGCTCGACGCCCGCGCCGGGACCCAGGACTGCCAGAGCTGTCACCGGGTCCAGACCGAGTGCATGGCCTGCCATCAGCGCCTAGGCCTGGGCGAGGGCCCGGACGCCAGCGGCGGCGTCGGCTCGTCGATGCGCTTTCACCCGGCCGACTTCGCGGGCCCGCCAGGGACCCCGCAGACCCACGCTTTCGCGGCCCAGCGCAACATCACGGCCTGCGCGAGCTGCCACACCGAGGACTCCTGCCTGGCCTGCCACGCGACGACCGCGGGGCCGCGGCCGGGGCTCGGGTCGAGCCCTCATGGGGTCGGCTTTGGCGGCTCCGTCCGATGTCAGGCGCTCGCGGCCCGTAACCACCGAGTCTGTCTTAAGTGCCATGCTCCGGGGGACCCGCGCAACGACTGCCTCTAGGAGGCCGTCGCGAGAGGTCCCGCGCGCACTCTGGCGGCGGCCCAGGGCGCGAATGCTGAGCCGAGGGGCGGCGTCCCAGGGGACACCGTTCGCTCTGACAGATCGGAGCCAAGGCAGAGTAGATGGTCTGTCTAGAAGGCCCTGTCTAGAAGGCCCTGTCTAGAAGGTCCTGTCTAAAAGACCCTGCCCAAAAGGACCTGTCTAGAAGGCCCTGTCTGCACCGTCCGCAGATGTCCGACCTCGCTGACGATGAACTCGCCGGGGACGCTACGTGGCGCGGCTGTAGATCGTCATCAGCTCGACGTCGGTGAGCGCGATCAGCCGATAGTCCGGCCCCGGCTCGATCTTCACCGGCGAAGCGGGCATCAGCTCGACGCGATCGATGTTGTCGCCGTCGCGGATCTCGAGGGCGCCACGACCTCCGGTGAGCATCGCGACCATGTCGGTCCGACCGCGGGTCGAGACGATGACGATCTCGCCGGGGCGGACCCGCAGGATCTTGGCGGTGAAGCCGGGAGCGTCGGCCCAGACGAATTCGCCGCCGAAGGAGCGGCCCTCAAAGGGAGGGCCGTAGTCGTCAAAGTCGACGACGCTCGGCTCGCCGCCCGGGAGCACCGTTTCAGCCTCGTCGATCTGGTCCTCGGCTTTCATCGGCCCAGGGTAGCGTAGAGCGGGGCGGGCGCCCAAGCTCTGAGGTGGCCCGAGGCGGGGGAGCTCGCACGTCCGTTCGCGCACGTCACCTGCGGGCGCTACTTCCCCTTGGGCTTGGCGACCGGGGTGTCCGCGTCTGCGCCCTTCGGCGCCTTGTCGGCCCCTGAGGGCGCGCTCGCGCTGTCGTCCTTGGGCGCTGCGGGCTTCTTGGCCCCGGATTTGGCCGTTTCGCCTGGATCCTTGCCGGACTTGCCCTTGGCGGGCTTGTCCTGGGCGGGCTTGTCCTTGCCGGACTTGCCCTTGGCGGGCTTGTCCTTGGCGGACTTGCCGGTCTTGCCAGCCTTGCTGGAGGCGGCCTCGGAGTCCTCGCTGGGCTCGTCGGTCTTCTCACCCTCCACCTCATCGACGTACTCGGCCTCGTCGGCCTTGGAGAGCTGGCGCCGGGCCTCGAGCGCGTCCTTGGTCCGGCGGGCGATGTCCTGGTCCCAGCGGTCGACCTTGCCGTCGCCGCTGGTGTCGTAGCCGACGCGATCGATGCTCCCGGCGACGAAGAAGGAGAACTGATCCGGGCGACCGTCGTGGTCGCGATCGACGTCGACGCGGATGAGCCTGCCCTTGTCGTAGCGGCGCCAGGCGTCGACATAGCCGTCGTGGTTGAGATCCTGCTCGTCGAGGACGAGCGACCCCTCTTCGTAGTAGCGCCCCAGATCGAGGCGACCGTCGTGGTCGAGGTCGAACTGCTCGCGGACGACGTCGCCGCGGGTGCTGTAGTGGATGTAGGCGTCGAGCAGGCCGTCGTGGTTGAGGTCGCCCTGTTTGCAGCTGACCTTGCCGCTGTCGGTCCCGCTCCCCTTGATCGTCAACGTGATCATGTCGGCTCGGCCGTCGTGGTTGAGATCCTCCTGCTGGGTGTGCTTTCCGCTCGGGTCGCAGCGGGTGGCGTCGACCGCGAGGAGCCGCATCGCCGGGTTCTTGGCGCCCGGGGGCTGGGTCAACTTCGCGAGATCGGAGGGCTCGGGCTCGCTCGGGGGAGGAGGCTTCTTCTTCGCGGCGCAGCCCGGCAGGGCCAGGAGCACGGTGGCGACGAGCGCGACGGTTCGGGTCACAGGAGGACTCTACCAGCTCTCCATCTCCGCTCCATTGCCTCTCTGGCAAAGGTAGGGGAGGGGGATCGCGCGAGAACGCGCACAAGCCGCCCTGTATCCACGACCTGGAGCTCGCCGGGCTTTGGGGCCGTCGCCGCGGGCTCCGCCTGTCGCCGTCGGCGGAGTTTCGACCTGGCTCGCGCTTGTGGTAGGCATTCGCGCCAGCGCCCAGGCCCCCGCGGCCGCGCTCGCGAAGAGACGCCAGATCGACGCCATGAGCCAGAAGTCAAAGACCGAGTCCGTGTCCCCTCCGCAGGAGAGAACTCGCTCCTTCTGCATCATCGCCCACATCGATCACGGGAAGAGCACCCTCGCCGATCGCCTGATGGAGGAGACAGGTCTCCTCGGCGAGCGCGACAAGACCGCCCAGTACCTCGACCGGATGGACATCGAGCGCGAGCGTGGGATCACGATCAAGGCGCAAGCCGTCCGCATGACCTACACCAAGGACGGGATCGAGTATCAGCTCAACCTGATCGATACGCCCGGGCACGTCGACTTCGGCTACGAGGTCTCGCGCTCGCTCGCCGCCTGTGAGGGCGCCCTCCTGGTGGTCGACGCGACCCAGGGGGTGGAGGCCCAGACCCTCGCGAACGTCTACATGGCGCTCGACGCCAACCTCGAGATCATCCCCGTGATCAACAAGATCGATCTGCCGAGCGCAGACGTGCTCAAGGTCTGCGAGGACATCGAGGAGACGATCGGCCTCGACACCCAGGATGCGCTCCTGGTCTCGGCGAAGACGGGGATCGGCGTCAGCGCGCTGCTCGACGCGATCGTCGATCGGATCCCGGCGTCGAAGGGCGATCGCGACGCGCCCCTGCGGGCGTTGATCGTCGACTCCTGGTGGGACGCCTACCGCGGGGTCATCTCGATCATCCGGGTCATGGACGGGCGGATGAGGGTCGGCGACCGGATCCGGATGATGGCGACCGACAAGACCTACGAGGTGCTCGACGTCGGCGCCTTCGCCCCAGACGCGGTCTCGTACCCGGAGCTGGCGGCTGGCGAGGTCGGCTACCTCACGGCCAACATCAAGGAGGTCGCGGACTCCAAGGTCGGCGACACGATCGCCCCCGCGGCGGTCAAGGTCGAGCGTCTGCCGGGGTTCAAGGTCGTCCAGCCGATGGTCTTCGCCGGGGTCTTCTCCTCCGACAACGGCGACTATCCGGCGCTGCGCGAGGCGCTGATCAAGCTCTCGCTGAGCGACGCGAGCCTGACCTGGGAGCCCGAGTCATCGGTCGCGCTGGGCTTCGGCTTTCGCCTCGGCTTCCTCGGCCTCCTCCACATGGAGATCATCCAGGAGCGGATCGAGCGGGAGTACGACCTCGACATCATCACCACCGCGCCGAGCGTGAAGTACCGGGTGAAGACCAAGGACGGCGAGGTCCTGATCATCGACAACCCGGCGAAGATGCCGGAGCCGGGCGCGATCGACTACATCGAGGAGCCGACCGTGTCGGCGCGGATCCAGCTCCCCGAGGAGCACCTCGGGGTGGTCATGAAGCTCTGCCAGGATCGGCGCGGGGTCCAGACAGATCTCAAGTACCCGAGCCCGAAGCGGGTCTACATCACCTACAAGATGCCGCTCGGCGAGATCGTCTTCGGCTTCTACGACCAGCTCAAGAGCATCTCGCGCGGCTACGCCAGCCTCGACTACGAGATGGGCGAGCTCGAGCGAGCGGACCTCGTCCGGGTCGACCTCCTGGTCAACGGCGAGCGGGTCGACGCGCTCTCGCTCATCACCCACCGGGGCAATTCCTTCGCCCGCGGTCGCGATCTCTGCGTCAAGATGAAGGAAGAGATCCCGCAGCAGCAGTTTGAGGTCGCGATCCAGGCGGCGATCGGCGCCAAGATCATCGCTCGGACGACGGTCAAGGCGCTGCGCAAGAACGTCCTCGCGAAGTGCTACGGCGGCGATATCTCCCGCAAGCGCAAGCTCCTCGAGAAACAGAAGCGCGGCAAGAAGCGTCTAAAAGCGGTCGGCAACGTCGAGATCCCGCAGGGCGCGTTCCATGCGATCCTCAAGCTCGACTGATGGGCCGCAAGGGAATTCAGGGGTAGCGCGTGGCCGACGAGCAGGAGCAGGACCAAGACCCGGCCAAGGAGCGCTCCGCGGAGCGTCCGCGCAACCAGCGGCAGGTACGGGCGGCTGCGGCCATCCTGAGCAAGGAGGCCCGGCGGATCCTGAAGAAGCACGCGTCTCGGATCGCCAAGGCGCCCGCGGAGGCGATCCATAGCTCGCTCGCAGAGGTCGAGCGGCTCCGCGAAGCGAAGGAGTGGGGCCCGCTCGAGGGGGCGACCGAGGAGCTCGACGAGCTCCTGCACACCCACGCCTCCTTCGCCCGCAAGAGCGCGCTGCGGGAGACCTTTGAGAACATCACGGTCGCGGTGCTCGTCGCCCTAGGCCTCCGCTCCTGCGTCTACGAGCCCTTCAAGATCCCGAGCGGATCGATGATGCCGACGCTGCGCGCCGGGGATCACATCTTCGTCAACAAGTTCGTCTACGGGATCCAGATCCCCTTCACCAACACGGTGGTGGGCGAGAGCCTCGGCGAGATCGAGCGCGGCGACGTGATGGTCTTCCGCTACCCGATCGACGAGCGCGAGGACTTCATCAAGCGGGTGATGGGCCTCGAGGGCGACACGATCGCGGTCGACGGCGACAAGGTGTCGATCAAGCGGGCGGGGGAGGACGAGTTCGAGGTCCTGGAGCGCAACAAGCTCGCGGAGTCCTGCTACGACGAGACCGGCGAGCGGGTGGTCCCGAACTGCGCGCTCTACGAAGAGACGCTCGACGGTCGGGTCCACGTCGTCCGCTACATGACCGGCGACGCGCGCCTCGGCGTGCAGCGGCGAAAGGGCGAGTGGACGGTCCCTGAGGGCCATCTGCTGGTGATGGGCGACAACCGCAACCAGAGCCATGACAGCCTGGCCTGGACGCGGACGGTCGAGGCGGTCAACGCCGACGGCCTCCTGACGATCAAGGATCTCCGGGATCTGACCAGCGAGCGGCTCTTCTCGCTGGTGCGCCCCGAGAGCAGCCTGCTCGAGGATCCTAGCTACGACCACGTGGTCTACAAGGCGGACCATCGCTCGCCGAGCTTGGACCTCGAGCTCGAGGTCTGGCGGCAACCGGCGCTCGGCTCGGCGGCGATCTACGGTGGCGCCGTGGCGGCCCTCGGCGGCGAGCGGGAAGAGCGGACCTTCGCCGACGTCGTCGAGCGATCGAAGCGCTACCACAAGGAGAAGAACAAGGGAGAGCGGCGCGAGCGGCTGCTCCGCGCCGGAGAGTCCGTCACGGCGATGACCCTGGCGAAGGATGACCTCGGGCTGACCGCGGTGGTCCACCTCGCCGAGGCCGACGCGGTGCTGCGGATGCGCTGCGGCGCCGCGGCCTGTCGCCAGAAGGTCGACGTCGTCGAGCGTTTGGGCCGGGTGCTCGACGCCTTCGGCCACAACCGCGAGCAGGACGCACGCCAGCTCCTCGAGGGGGATCGAGCGCTGCGATACTCGCAGCACTGGACGAGCCGGAGCCCCGAGCGCTTCTTTGAGCGGAGCTACACGCGGACCAAGGGCGACCCGGAGAGCCGCGCCGATACGGTGCGGATCCGGGTCTGGCGTCAGCCGGACGAGGGCGAAGGCCTGGTCCGCGACGCCGCGATCCGGGCGTTGATCGCGGACCCGAGCGAGGCCGCGGCGTCTCCCGATCTCGGGAGCGACGCCTGGCTGACCAGCGACGACGAGGTCGCCGGGGTGGTCTACGCCGATCCGAGCGGGGTGGTCTTCGTCCTCGAGTGCGGTCGTCGACGCTGCGTCGCGGACTCGGACGCGCTGACCTTGGCGAAGTCGATCATCGATCGGGTCCCGGAGGCTGCGCGGGACCGGCGAGCGCTCAGCGAGATGATCGTCGGGAGCGACGTGGGCGACGGCTGGGACGAGAGCGAGCCTGCGCCGCCGCGGTCGCGCTACGAGTACGACCGGATCCGCCTCGAGGGGACCACGCGGAGCTCCGACTACAGCGCGGCGGTCTGGACCTGGCTCCGACCTGCGCAGGGTCTCGCCGCCGCGACGGCGGAGCTCGCCGCAGCCTATGAGGGCGCCGAGCCGGACGACACCGTCGCCGACGGTGGTTTCTACGCCTTGACCACGACCGGCCACGCGCTGGTGTTCGGCGTGCCCAAGACCGACGTCGTGATCCAGGTGGAGTGTCGAAGCGGGCTCTGCGAGAGCCGCGAGGAGGCCGCGTCGATCGCGCGCAGGATGGCCGAGAAGGCCTTGGACAGCTCGAATTTCGTCGATCCGTCGGCGGAGCGACCGAGCCCGTTCGTCCCGCGCGGCAATGTGAAGGGCCGCGCGGATCGGATCTGGCTGCCGTTTCGGCGGTTCTGGCTGCCAATTCGCTGAGTCGGTTCTGGCTGCCAGTTCGCTGAGTCGGCGGTTCTGGCTGCCGATTCGCTGAGTCGCTGACCGAGGGATCGCTCGCATCGACCAAGGCCGAGTCGCTGCCGAGTCGCTGCCGAGGGATCGCTCGGTTCGTCGAGGCCAGGGGCCTGCGCTGTCACCGCGATTTTGCCGATAATGTATGTTATGTCAAGTTGAGGCGATGGGTCGTTTTGAGGCCGTAGAGGCCACTTCCTGACGCTGTGCCTGACTAGATCGCTGATCCCGGGCCGCTGAGCGACGAGATTGAGTCGCCCTGAGACCGCTGCGCCCGCGTGGAGGTTCAGCCCGGGCGTCCGAGCGTCAGCACCGGACTGCGTCGCCCCGCGCCCTGAGTCCCGGCGTCGCGGCTGCCCGAGCGTCAGCACGTGATGTCTGCGCCGTCCTGCGTCGCCCCGCGCGCCCTGAGCCCCGGCGTCGCGGCCGCCCGAGCGTCAGCACGGGATGTCGGCGCCGTCCCTGCGTCGTCCCGTGCCCTGAGTCCCGGCGTCGCGGCCTGCTCCGATTACGCCCAAGCCTCGCGCGTCTTGCTGCGCGATTCTGCGCAGCACTCGCCGTGGCCGGAGAATCCACGGCCTGAACACCAGCTAGCGACGTCGTCGCAGCCCGACGAGGACGAGCCCGGCCAAGACGAGGCTCCCCGGTGCGGGGTCTCGCTCGCCGGAGACACAGCCACAGCCATCCTCGTCCAGGCCATCGGCCCCAGCCCCGCCGGTCCCCGAGGAGCCTGTCGCCTGATCGCTGGAGTCTGCGTCGCTGGCGGCGCCGGAGCCCGGGCCGCCGCTTCCGCTGCCCGAGGTTCCGCCTGCTCCTGAGTCTGAGGTTCCGCCCGTCGACCCCGTGTCGGTGTCCGGCTCGATCGGCGTCCAGAACGGATCGTCGATCAGGTAGATCCACGGTCCAGAGCCCTTGACCATGAAGGGCTCGCTGCGCAACGGCGGTCCTAGCTCTAGCGAGTAAACCTGTCCTGGGGGCAAGATTTCAACAGCGCCGAGATCCAGGCCCCAGCGGGCGGCGATCTCCGGGGTTGGGACATGTCGACGGTAACCAAAGTCGACGAGGAACACCTCCGGGCTGCCGTCATCGGCCTGGATCAGCTGCGGCGCAGAGTTGAGCAGCTCGCCGGCGGGGATCGCCGCGAGCTGGTCGTCGCCGACCTTGGCCATGTCCCAGAACGGCGAGAGGTGCCAGGCTGCGAGGGTCTCAGGATCTGGGATCCAGCGCCGGACGCCCTCGGGGATCATCGGCGGGCCGCAGGTGAAGCTCTGCGGAGAGGCCTCTAGCTCGGCCGTCGGTCCATTGCCGTCATCCTCTGCGTAGGCGTAGATCGTGTGCTCGAGGCCGTCTCGGAGGCTTCGCGGCATCTCGACGGCGAAGCCGTGGGAGCACGAGCCGAGGCTCTCGCACAGATCGTCGCGGTAGATGTCGGCGCTGACCTCAAGGCCGATGTTGTCGGGATCGCTCGGCTGTCCGTCAAAGAAGAGCTGGGCTGTCACTGAGAGCTCGGGCTCGTCGGGATCCTGGGCCCAGCCGATCAGCGCCTCGCAGCCGCTCTGCTCCAGGGATCCGATCGGCGCCTCGCCGCCGAGATCCATCAGCTCCTTGTAGGACTCGACCAAGGACATGTACGGCGGGACATAGACGAAGCCGTAGCCGCCGACGTCCTGCTTGAGGTTGAAGTGGGTGTGGATGCTCGTCGACGTGTTGCCGAATTCGTTGGAGACGCGGTCGACCTTGTCGCCGCGGGCGACCTTCTGGCCGAGGCCGAGCTGCGTGCCGGTGCCGTGGAGATAGTCGTAGCGAGTGCCGTTGGCGCCGGCGATGTAGGTGGCGTACTCGTCGGCGTTCTCGGGGATGTTGGTGACCGTCCCTGCCCCCGCGGCGACGGTCCAGTGGACGCCCTTCTCGCAGGTCGCGGCGCGGATGTCCTGTCCCTGGTGGCCCTGTCCTGCGGGGCATAGCGGCATGTCCCAGCTCCGCGTCTCGCAGTAGTTGTCATGCCAGGGGTAGTCGTAATTCTTGGCGTCACACTGCGACCCAGGCGGACCCTTGTAGCCGCCGACGCCGTAGACTTGGGAGTTGGGATAGGCCGGCCCGGCCTCCAGGGGGAAGCGCATCCCCGGCTCGTAGACCTTCTCGTCGACCCGGCCGGTGCCGGACTTGGGGACGAGCGCGCCTGGGGGCTCGTAGAAAGAGTCGTCGGCCGCTGCGTTGGTCGGCTGCAGGCCCACGACGCCGACAGGGAGGAGCACGCAGAGGGCGAGGCCAAGGCTTGGATAGTCGCGCGTCATTGTCCGATTCCTTGGTCCTGAGCGTCGCTGTTGCCCTGGGGCGCCTCGACGAAGACGAGGGTGTCGAGGAGCCGGAGAAATCCCTCGGCGCTGCACTCGTCAGCCTCGACATCTCCGCACTCGAGATCTGCGGTGTAGGAGGTGCCGCGCTCGATCCAGGAAGCGCTGAGGATCCCCTCGTTCTCCGTCAGATGACCCGGCAGCCCGCGGATCTGCGAGCGGCCCCGATCCCCGGGAAGGCCTTCGTAGAGCCGAGCGACGCCTGAGGCCTGGAGGACGAGCTTGCTCCGCTCTGCCCGGGTGTGCAGGGAGTAGCCGTCGTCTCCGAGCGGGATGACGCGGAGCGCCTCCGACCATGGGTCGCCGAGCGGCAGGAGCACAGGCACCGAGCTCACCTGGATCGCCTGTCGTGTGGCGGCAGAGAGATCCATCCCGGCCGCCGTGTCGGGGTCTGCCGTGTCGGGGTCCCCCGCGGCTGGCCACACAGGCGTGCGCTCCACCGGCTCACCGCCGAGCAGCTTGCCGCGCTGCAAGTGCCCGGCCACCTCGCCCGACTTTATTGGTGTCGCGGGTGTCGCCGAGTCTTGGACAGCCTTCGCGGTCTCGTCCGCGGCGGTCGGCGTTGGGGCGTGAGCCGCGGATCGTTCCGTCGCCGATCCCGAGTCACAGCCCGCGAAGAGCGCGACGACAACCGCCCCGCGAAGCAAATCCTCAAAGAACGACATGCCTTAGAATCTGCGCGTTTTCGAGCCCGTGTCAAGGACAAAGGGCGAGAACGCTCCTCTGGGAGCGCGGTGGTCCTGTCCTTTCGGCCGCAAACACCGGTCGTTGCGCCCACTTGCGCCGGGGTTCGGGTCGGCAGTACAAACGCGGCCGCGCTCGCATAGCTCAGTCGGATAGAGCGACGGTTTCCTAAACCGTAGGTCGCAGGTTCGATTCCTGCTGTGGGCATCGGGACGTTCAGCTCCTCATCGGCAAACGCAACGACCGCCAAGTGCGGCCGACCACGCGCTGCCGGATGGGAGAGCTGGCACGGCCTATGACCCTGAACTCTGCGCGTATCGCTCTGACGTCCTGTCGGCGTGTCGGCAAAACTGGACACCTCGAGGCCCGCCTCGGGTGCTCTCGCGCTGTCGTCACGGTCGCCCCCGCGGAGGCGCCGCTGCCTGCCTGGCGGGCTTGGGCGGAGCCGAGAGGGGGCGACGACCCTCTCGTTCGTCGGCGGCCATGGCATGCGCCCCACGGAGGTTCAGGCGCCCTCGGGCGGGTCGGACCGGGACGTCCAATCCGGGGGGGGCGGCGGGAGAGGTGCAGTCGATGAGCTCACTCCTCGCCTCGCTGTTGTATTCTCCTTCGCCTGCGATGATGGAGCCGCGTACGGATCCCCTGCTCGGCAGCGTGATCGCCGGCCGGTATCGGCTGGAGCGGCGGATCGCGGCGACGGACATCTCGGTGGTGTACCGGGCTGAGGACACCTCCGACGGCAGCACCTGTGCGGTCAAGATCCTCCACGCGGCGCGTGATGAGGTCGCCAAGCGTTGCCTGCGCGAGGCGGAGGCGATGGCGTTGGTCTCCAACCCCCACGTGGTCGAGGCGTTCGGTCACGGGATCCTCCCCTCCCGCAACGTCTACATCGCCATGGAGTATCTCGCCGGGGAGAGCCTCTCGGCGACGCTCGAGCGGGAGGGCGCCCTGCCCTGGCCCCGTGCGGTCCGCCTCGGGCGTCAGATCGCGGAGGCTGTGGCGGCGACCCACGCCGAGGGGCTGATCCATCGGGACATCAAGCCCGGCAACTGCATGCGGGTCACTCGCGATGAGGACCCGGACTTCATCAAGCTGCTCGACTTTGGGATCTCGAAGAACGTCGACGCGCGCTTCCCGACCCTGACCGCAGAGGGCGCTGTGCTCGGGACTCCGGCGTACATGGCTCCGGAGCTGACCGCGACCGGACACCCTGAGATCACGAGCGACATCTACAGCTTTGGCGCGACCCTCTATCAGCTCTTGACCGGGGCGCTGCCCTTCGCCGGCGAGACCCTCGTCGACTACTACTATCACCACAGCTACACCCCGCTCATCCCGCCGAGCCAGCGAGGTGCCGCGGAGGTCCCGGCGGAGCTCGAGGCCCTCGTCATGCGGGCGATGGAGAAGCGCCCCGAGGCGCGCTTCCAGTCGATGGCGGACGTGGTCCGGGCCCTCGACGCGCTCGTACCCACCGGCGAGCGTCCTCCGCCGCTCGAGGTCCGCAAGAACCCGAGGCGGACAGCCGAGTCTAGCGCTCCGCTCGAGGGCGCAGCGGCGACGGCGAGCGCGTCGAGCTCGGACATCGAGACCGTGACCTCGGCGCCCGCGCTCCTGGTCGAGGACTACGAGACTCGCGAGCGGGACCAGGCGGGTCCGGAGGCGAGCGGAGACTACGCGGAGGAGACGCCCGGGCACGGCTTTGAGCTGAGCGACGGCACGCCGATGCCCTTCGCGACGACGATGACCGCGGCGACGCCAGGGATGTCTGTCGCCCCCTACGCCGGGCGACGCGGCAGGGAGGCCCCCCTGCCGGTCTCTGCGATCGCGCTGCGCGGAGTGGTGCTCGTCGCGATGATCGGGCTCTTCGCGATCGGCTGGGGGATGATGCGACCCGACACGGTCCTGGCGGACGGCGCTGCAGAGCCCCCCGCGGACGGTGTGTGGGTGACCGCGCCGGCGCCCTTGCGCCCCCTGCCCCGCCGCGGCGGCGGCCTCGATCTTCCGGAGGTCGCCGCCGCAGACGCCCCGCCCGAGCTCGCGGGGGCCGTGAGGGGGGGTGACCCGCCGGCAGGGGCGGCGGAGCTCGCAGATCCTCCGGGGTCCGCGGACCAGGCCGACAACCCGGTCGTGGCCCAGGTCGAGAACCCGGCTGAGAACCCGGCTGAGAACCCAGCTGAAAACCCGGCCGACAAGAGAGCGCAGGAGCTGCCACCGGCGCCAGCTCCACAGCCCGCGGCCGCAGAGGAGCCCGCGCCCTTTGGTCGCCGCGACGCGGCGAAGCGAGCGCGCCGCAAGATCGGGGCCCTGCGCAAGTGCGCCGACAAGCACTCCGTCGCCGGGGTGATCAAGCTGAGCGCCAGCGTCGGGGCTGGGGGGGAGCTGGCTCAGGTCGCGGTCAAACGTCCTGCGGGCGCCAGCTCTGGCCTCGTCGCGTGCCTCCGGGGGGTCCTGGCGAAGGTCGACTACCCCGCCAGCGCGGGCGGCGGATCCTTTGATCTCGCGATCGAGATGCCGGCTTTCCTGCCGCTCGGAGGGTCTTCGAGATGAGCCTCGTCCAGGGAGCCGATCATACTTCCGGCGCTCGGCGAGAGGCCGAGGCGCTCCGACACGCGGGGGGGGCGTGGCTGGTCGTCGGGATCGGATCCTTCACCGCGCTCTTCGCCCTCCGCGAGCTCCTCGGGAGCACGGCTCTGCAGGAGTACGCCGGCCTCCCGTCGGCGACGATCATCATCGGCTCGGCCGGCGCCTCAGCGTTGCTGGCCCTCGGGTCGGGACTGCGGGCGCGCGGGCTCGGCGGGCTTGCGCCCCTCGGGGCCCTCACTCTCGCGGTCTTGGGCGCTCTCGTCGGGCTCGCGGATCTCAGCGGGCAGACGCCCTGCCCCGCCAGCAGAGCCGTCGATCTGCTCGCGTGCGGGCTCGCCTGTGCGGCGCTCCTCCTGGTCTCCCCGGGGATGCGCCAGGGTCGCTGGCGGACGGTCGTCCGGCGTCGTCCGGCGTCCCGCGTGGACACCCTCTTTGTCGCGTCGGCCCTCGCTATCGCGCTCGCTGGCGCCTCGGCGCTCGGCTATCAGCACAGCCGTGGGGGGGCGTCGAGCGTCCCCAAGGAGCGCCCCGCGATCCTCGATCTGCCGGCGGCGAGCGTCCTCTTCGGAGCGGCGAAGCCGAAGGCGATCGCCGCCTACTTCCTCGATCTGACCTCGGAGCCCTGCCGCGAGGAATTCCGCGAACTCACCGGGGCGCTCGGCTCTCAGCCGCTCTCGGACGGGGCCCAGCTCCGCTTCTATCACTACCCGCGGGTCGCCGAGGGCTGCGCTGTCGCAGGCGGTGAGCGCCCGCAGCTCCGGCTCGATGAGGGCGCCTGTCTCGGGGCGGCGGCGGTCGAGTGCGTCGAGCTGTTGGCGCCTGGGCTCGGGATCCGGATGGCCGGCGAGCTCTTCGATCGGCAGCGCGCGCCGGATCCCTCGATAACGACCCCCGTGGTCGCCCAGGCGGCCTACGATGTCGGCCTGCCGATCGACGTCGACGACCCGCAAAGCAGCCTCTTGCGCTGTGTTTCGAACAACGCGATGATCCACCGCAGGGTCCTCGCGCACGTCGAATTTGCGGAGCGTCACGGGGTCGACGAGACGCCCCACGGCTTCTTCGTCGGCGTCCGTGAGGGTCGCCTGGATCCGGCGCGGGTCGAGGCGTTCCGCGGAGATCCATCGCCGACGACCCGCGACCGCAAGCTGGCGAGCGCCGCCGGCGTCGAGACGGTCGAGGAGTTCGCCGCAGCTTCGCCCTCGGAGCCGCCCTCGGAGCCACGAGCTGAGCGACCAGCCGAGCCCACAGGCGCAGGAGGCTCGCGATGAGCGGCGGGTCCGATCCCACAGCCCGGATCCTCCTCGGGCTGACCTGTCTGATGGGTCTGGTCGTCGCCGCCGTCGCCTACGTCGCGCTTGTCCGAGGACCGGCGCCCGTCGTCGCAACCGCCGGTCCGGGGGCGCCTGAGGGGGAGATCCCCGCGGCTAGCGTCGGCGCCGCGGTCACGCCGGTGAGCTGCGATCCGCTCTCCTTCGAGCTGGATCAATGTCCGCCGGGACAGATCTGTGTCGGCGGTCTCTGCGAGCTCGACGAGGCGCCGCGGATCTGCGGCGAAGGCGAGATCTGTGACGCCTGCACCTGCGAGGGCGAGCTCGTCTGCTACCTCCACCGGTGTCGACGGGAGCCGCCGCCGCCGAGCGACGTCTGCCTGCAGCCGACCGTCCACGAGTCGATGACCTACCTCGCCCGCGAGTGCAGCCGCGCTGGCGATGATCGCGACGCGATCCTGTCGACGCTCTCCTGCTCCGCCGACGACTGGAAGAAGCTCGCGATCGATCCGGACAAGCTCGACACGATCCTCGCGGCCTTCCCCGATCGCCTCTCGATCCACTTCGCGACCGGATCGCCGCGGGGCTCGGCGCCGCTCAGCGCGGCCCACCGCGCTCACTACATCGAGGCTATCCGGGCGCACCGGAGGGCGCTGGTCGGGGCCAAGCAGGTCTTGATCATCGGCCGGTCGAGCCCGGACGGAGATCCCGACGCCAATTACGAGCTCGCGCTGCGGCGGATCGACGTCGTCACCGAGCTCCTCCGAGAGGCCAGCGCGGAGGGCGAGGGAGGCGCTCCGCTCGACGTTCCGCTGCGGGCCTGGAGCCTGGCGAGCGAGAGCCCGCTGACCCCCTCTCGCTACCGCAATTTCTACTCCCGGGCGTCGATCACCCACAGCGCGAAGGATGACGCTCGCCTCGCCGCGCTCCTCGATCGCGAGCTGGATCCCCGGCATATCGACGACTGGCGCTGGCTCTACGGGACGATCAATCGGGTGGTGCTCGTGATCCCGATCCCCTGCGACGGCACCGAGTGGGATCCGGCGGAGATGTCGAGCTTCCAGGGGGACCGGGGATGAGCGTCCAGACGCAGGCCCCGCAGCCGACGAGCCAGGCGATGCTTCGCTCGGTCGCGATCGCTGCGGCGATGATCGCCGTGTGCAGCGTCCTCTTGGCGGTGGTGCTCGCGTGGCGTCTGCTCGACGCGCGCGATCTGGCTGCGCTCGCGAAGGCCCACTGCCCCTGTTGTGTCGACGAGCCGAGCGCCCAGCGAGGAGAGGCGGATGGCCGTCGACCCTGAGTCGAGGCCGCTGGTTCTCAGCGCGTTCCTCTGCCTTCTGATCGCCGCGAGCTCGGTCGTGCTCTCGCTGGTGCTCTGGCAGGAGATCGCGCGGACAGAGCGGGACATCGCGTGGACCACGGAGCGATCCCTGGCCTGCACCGGCGCCGCGCCGGCGAGCGTCGGCGAGCCCCCTCGGGCGGCGCCGCCCGAGGATCGCGTCCAGCGCGATCGGACCTACCTCGGGGACGAGGGGATCGACATCTCGTCGGCGATGGGGGTCGAGCTCCAGCACCTGGACGCCGGCGCGGAGCTGCGCAGCGCACGGGTCGGGGACCGCAAGATCCTCCCGCCGTCGACGATCCACGTCGTCAACCTCTGGGCGGTCTGGTGCGGCGCCTGTAAGGAGGAGATGCCGGACTTTCAGCGCCTCTTCGCCGAACATGCTGAGGACTGGGGCGAGAGCGTTCGTTTTGTCGCGGTGCAGGTCAACGATCTCAGCGCGCCGAAGATCGCCTACGAAGACTGGGCAGAGAGCCTGCCGGCCGAGACGATCCGGCTCTCCGATCGCGGTCAGGGGGCGCCCTTCCTCCAGGCGCTCCGAGGGCGACCGGGGCAGCAGCCGCTCTTCTTTGATGAGCTTCCGGTGACGCTGGTGCTCGACTGCAACCGGCGGGTCCGCTGGGCGAAGTTCGAGCGCCTCGTCGACGGCGACATCCGCGATCTCGAGCGGCACCTCGAGCTCCTCCGGGCCGAGCTCACCGATGAGGGCCCAGACGCCCGTTGCCAGCGGGAGTGGTGCGGCAATGGCCGCTGCGAGGCCGGGGAGGAGAGCGCCGGGGACCGCTGTGTGGTCGACTGCGGCGAGCGTCCGACCGTCGCGGCGCCCGCCGGGGACGTCACCCCGTGGGTCTCAGACACGCCCGATCTCGTCGAGGTCCCGGATCCCCCGCAGGCCCCCTGCCCTGCCCACTGTGCGCGCTGTACGGCCGACGGGCGGTGTATCCCCAAGCTGCGCGGTGCGCCTGAGGTCGCGACCCCGGCGGCGCAGGGCGACGGGGTCCGCTGTGGCGACGGTCGCTGTGAGGGCGGCGAGGACTCCAACAGCTGCTGTCGCGACTGCGGGTGCGCAAGCTCGATGGACTGTCGAGCGGCGGCGGATGAGCGCTGGTCGTGCGTGCCGCGGCTCAAGCCCTAGCAGACCCACATGCGGGGCAGGCCCGCGTCATCTCCCCTGTCGAGCACACACGCGTCTCCAGTCACGGGCCGGAGGCGACGCCGCTAGAAAGAGCCGCTGAGGACGATGCCGCTCAGCGAGGCGCCGACGTCGAGCCGAGCCTTCGACGTCGACCTGCGCGACCGACCTTCGCCGGAGCGTTGGAGCAGGAGCGCGGTGACGGAGCTCGTCGTCAGCCCTGCGCCGAGTCCGAGCAGGAGGCCGCCGACCGAGTGGAGGCTCGCTCCTCCGGCGCCCTCGTCGGTGAAGGCCGCGGACCAGGCCGCAAAGTCGTTCCAGGTCGCGTCGCTCGGCGATGTCACGCCGCGGCTGATCCTGGCGCCGAGGAAGACGCTCGCGGTGCCGGCGATCACGAGCGCACCGCCGGTCGCGGCCTCGGCGATCCAGACCGTTCGGCGCTGCTTGGAGTCGGAGATCAGGCCTGTGAGGCCCCCCGCCGCCGAGCCCAGGCCGAGGCCCAGGAGTCCGGTCCCCCAGGCGCGGGCGTTGAGGTTGCGGACGACGCGCTGACGGCAGGTCGCCGCCTCCATCGTGCAGGCCTCGTCGCCCGTGAGGAGGCGGTTGGCGCGGACCGAGGTGCCGATCGTCATGCCGAGGCCGACGAGCGCCACGCCGCCCCCGCCGACTCCGAAGCCGAGGGCGTAGGGGCGCATCGACGGGGGATCCTCGGGGGTCGCCTCCGCCTCTGGGAGATCGAGGCGGAGCTCCTGGGAGGGGCCGCTGCGGATCGCGATCTCTTGGGTGACCTCCCGACCGTCGGGGGCGGAGAGGCGGACCCGCCACTGGCCGGGGTCGAGCGCGGTATTGCCCTCGCCCCCGGTCTCGCCGAAGGCGGTCCTTAGCGCCAAGGGGGGGCGCAGATCGGAGGCGAGCTCCGGGACATGCTCGACCGTGAGGGAGGCGCCCTCGGCGGGTCCCTGGACCGTGATCAGGAGCTCGACCAGGTGACCTCGGGCCGCCGCGAGCTGGCCGCTGGCGTCGCCACGATCATCGGCGGCGAGGCCTGGGGTCTCGAGGTAGCGCGCGAGGTAGTCTGCGGCGTGGGCGAAGTGGCCGACCGCGAAGCGGCTCGAGGCGGCGTTGTAGAGGTAGCGAGGGTCGGCGAAGTCGGCCCAGAGCGCCTCGAACTCGATCGCCGCCTCGGCGAAGCGGCCGGCTTGGTAGAGCTGAAAGGCCTGCTCCTCGCGGGTCGCCTGGGCTCCACGCGCGGAGGTGCCGACCGCGGCGGTGGAGGGCTTCGCTGCGGCGTCCGCGGGTCCGGCGATCGGAGCAGTGCTCACTAGAGTGGACAGCAGCACGCTAAGGACAGGGCTCGTCACGGCGGTAGATCCTTCGGCCAGGCTTACCCCAGCGACGGGATGGTAATCAAAGCGTCGATCGTTGCCAAGCGGCGGTCACCCCCAGCGGGCGGCGAAGTCTCCCATGGCCTGTCGCGGGCGGGGTCGTCGTCGCCGGTGCGGAGGCCGTGGCCCCTACGCCGACCGGGGTCGAGGGACGGCGTCGCCCCTGTCGCCGAGCTCGCGCGGAGGCGAGGGCCAGCGGAGGTCGCTCCGGGGTTCACGGGCATCAGACCTCTCGCCTGGCCAAAGATCGGAGCATGAGCCCCCTCGGGGGATGAGGATCTGCCCTGGACGTGGCGCATGCCGAGCTGGTTCGGCGGTCGCGGCCCAATGTTGCGGCGGCGATGAGGCCTCGTCGAGGCGGGGTTCGTCCGTGCTCCGCAGCGGGTCGATCGCGATCGGAGCACGGCGAGGAGGCGGACCTGTCCCCATGACCATCTTCTCTCGATCGTACGCTCGCTCCAGTGTGGGTGACCTAAGAGACAGGCTCTCTGCCTGGCGAGTCGTCGGCGGGGCGCTCGGTCGAGGTCGTGAGCTGGCGAGGTCAACCGTGGCGAGGCAGAAGATCTCTCAGGGCCACGCATCAACGGCTACGAAGGGCGCCGCTGGCCCCGGGGGTCTGGCCTGCGGAGTGGACAGATGATGGGGTCTGCACCCCCAGAGTGTGGGGTGTTTGCCCCCTGAATGAGCTGGTCTTCTGAAAAATGTGTATTCTGAAATTGCCCTGTTTCGAAGGGTTTAGTTGAGGGCAGTTACTTTCCCGAATACACTCGTAGATCGAAGCGGAAGGCGCTCGGGCTTGATGATCCAGGGCCCTTGCAGCAGGATTGGCACGTCGAGTCATGACGACCTCTGCGTTGACCTCTTCGGTTGGTATCGAAGGATCGCCGCGGGTTCTCAAGCGACCTCGGCGTGGACGCCCATGCAAGCAACGATCTCTCCCTCTCAGCTCCTCGTCCCCGCGTTTCTTGTCGCCGTCGCATCGATCTCCTCGGGTTGCGTGCCGCGGAGCGGCGAGACTACCGATGACATGACGACGGTGCTCACGGACTCGGACTCCGACTCCGAGGCGACCACCGACGACACCGCGCCGACGACGCTAGGGACGACCACCTCGACGGTGACAACGGAGCCGCTGACGACCAGCGAGGTCAGCTCGACGACCGGCTCCGACACGGACACGACGACGGGCGACAGCGACACGTCGACGACAGAGGACCCGATCTGCGACTACGACGGGGTCTGCGACGATGACGAGCACGTCGCCGATTGCCTCCACGACTGCGGCGGCTGTGAGCCGGACGGGGTCTGCGATGGCGCCTTCGAGAACCCCTTCGCGTGCCCCTCGGACTGCCCTGCGACCGATTGTGACGGAGACGGCTCGGTCGACGCGCTCGGCGAACAATGCGATGACGGCAACGCCGACGACGATGACGCGTGCACCGCGACCTGCGATCTCAACGTCTGCGGCGACGGCTTCCTCTACTCGACCGAGAACGGCGGGACCGAGGAGTGCGACGACGGCAACCTCGACGACGGTGACGGTTGCACGAGCAAGTGTGAGCGCGAGGTTCGTCGTGTCTTCCTCAGCAGCGTGAGCTTCTCCGGCGACTTCTCGCCGAAGATCGGCCAATTCGAGGGGGTCCAGCAGGCGGACGCTCAGTGTCAGCTCCTCGCAGACGACGCGGATCTGTCGGGACTCTTTATGGCCTGGCTGAGCCAAGGGGAGACTGCGCCGAAGAACCGCTTCGGCGTGGACGAGGGCTTCTTGGGTCGCTACGAGCTCTCGAACGGCGTCGTGGTCGCCGAGAGCTGGGCAGATCTGACGAGCGGCGAACTCCTGAGCGAGATCCGGACGAGCGAGACCGGCGAGGACCTGGCCATCTCGCTGGTCTGGACCAACACGACCAAGACGGGCTCCTCGAAGGGGTCGTTTGACTGTGCAGGGTGGTCCTCGGCGGATCCCGAGGACTCCGGGGCCTACGGCTCGTCGAAGTACAAGGACGCCCGCTGGACCGACAGCAACAGCCTCGTGCCCTGCACCTCGACCGCCCGCGTCTACTGCGTCCAGGTCGAATAGCGCCGCCGCTTCGACACACCAAGGTCTGCGGTCGGTCCCTCGGGGCCGACGTTGGTCGGCGGGAGCTGCCGCGAGAGCCGGCGACTCTCGTTGGCGCGGACCTCCGAGCCCGTCGCCCGCACCGGCCTCGACGGGCTGTACTGCCTCCGCACCCGCAGCTCGGAAGACCTCGACGCCTGACAGGCGGGTTCGCCGGTGTCTGCTGATGTACCCGCAGCTCGGAAGACCTCGACACCTGACAGGCGAGCTCGCCGCTGTCGATGTACAGCTCGCGGAGCTTGATCCCAGCCTCCCCGAGCCCAGCTCGGACAGCACGCTTCGGCTTGGCGTGAGCGATAGCTCGCCGAGCGGACCGACCATCGACGCAGGCTCGCCCTCGCACGTCGGGCATCCCTCGCGTCGTCGCTGAGGCCCCGCAACCACGCAAAAGACTCCCGAGGGCAGAGCCCTTCGGGAGTCTTGCTTGAGAGACTGCGTCTACCCGCGGTAGACCGACGAGACTACTGGCAGAGCGGTTCGGTGGACGGATCCGCCGAGCGCGTGGCCTGCTGGTAGCAGCCCCAGACGCCCTGCAGGTTGCTGCACTGGTCGGGGTAGAGCGAGGAGAAGGTCTTGGCCTTCTCGCGGGTGTCGGGGCGGAGGCCCATGTTGGGACCGTAGAAGTGGAGACCGAGGCGCCCGGCGATCTGATCCGAGCTGTCCTGGCTGACGCCCTTCTCCGCGATGCACTGGTTGTAGGCGACGACGCTCTCGAGGACACAGCGCTTCTCCTGGAGGACGTACCCGTCCTCGCATGGAGCCATCGCGCTGTCCTTCGACTTGTTCTTCGCGCACGCGCCGAGGGACATGGAGAGGACGACTAGGGGGAGTATCCGGAGCATGGAGCGCATCGATCTCTTCCTTAGAGGGCCGCCACCCTAACACATTTTTCTCAGCGGGCGGATCCGAGTGCTGCGCCGTCGCTGGAGGGCTCCATGGGGGCAGATGGCCCCGCCTACCCCGCCTCACGGGCCCACGGATCGGCGAAGGCAGCCTTGATAGTATGCAGCCGTGAATCGTGCCCGTGTGTCTCCCCTCAAAGCCTGTGGCGACGGTCCAGCGCTCTCGGACCCGCCAAGACCTGCGATCGAGCCCAGGCCAGCGGCGCGTGGAGGAGAGGGCCGACGGGTGCGCGGGACCGGGGACCTTCGCCGCGGGGCGCTCGCTGTGGGGCAAGGTCTGTGGTAGCGCCGGCTCCCGTCGGTTTTGAGCGCTCCTCCGTGCTCGGGGTCACGGTTGAGGACCTCGATATGGGGTCCCTCGCGGACTACCTGCGCCGGCGCTCCCCGGCCTTCGCGGCCAACCTCGGCGTCGAGGCCTTCGCGGTCCGGATGGGCCTCCTCGCCCAGGTCTCCGGCGGCGCGATCGCGCCGACCGTCGCCGGGCTCCTCTCGTTCGGCCTCTGCCCCCAGCTCTTCCGCCCGGAGTGGGGCCTGAGCGCCATCCGCGTCCAGGGGCTCAGCATCGCCGATCCGGTGATCGCCCACGAGGACTTCGAGGGGAGCGTCGCCTCCCTCCTCCAGCAGGGCCTGGACTTCGTCCAAAGTCACAGCCAGAGCGTCCCCGAGCTCCTCGGCCCGAGCACGAGCCGGGAAGAGTTCCCGATCGCGGCGGTCCGCGAGATCCTCGTCAACGCCCTCGTCCATCGCGATCTGCGGCTCCCGGGTCGTGTCGGTCTGCGGATCTTCAACGACCGCCTAGAGGTCAGCAGCCCCGGCGGACCGCCGGCGCCGCTCCCCCTCGCCGAGCTCGCCCAGCGGGGAGGTCTCTCGCTGCCGCGAAACCCGCTCCTCGCCGCCGTCTCGCGGGGTCTCGGGCTCGTCGAGCAGGTCGGCCGCGGGCTCCCTCTGGCGCGCTCAAGCGTCTCGGCGGGCACGGCGGAGGCGATCCAGTTTCAGACCTCGCACCACGAGGTGATGGTCAGCCTGCCTTCGTGCCTGCGGGCGCCCTCAAGCCCCCGCCTCGGCAACTAGCCGCCCACACGAACGTTCCGAGGCCTCGCCGTGGTCGCCCTCTCGGCGGCTGGAGCGGCCGCCGGCTGAGGCGGGCGCGATCGTCCAGTTCTCGGCTTCGATGAAGGGCGCGCGACGGGTCGCCCAGGAAGACTCGCCGGATCCGGACGAGGGACGTGGTGGAGTCCGCCGGGGCGAGGTCATGTCGGCGAGCGGATCATCGGCGGTAGCGCCTGAGGCCGAAGAGCAGGCCGATCCCGAAGAGCGTCTGGCCGAGCGGAGCCCTCGGGGCCGCCGTGGAGCATGCGCAGCCCTCGTCTTCGTCGTTCTCGACGCCGTAGCCGGGCGGCAACCCGGGCATGCTGCCTGGCTCGCCGGTCTCCGTACCCGTCGCAGAGTCGCCGCTGGCGTCGCCGCTGGAGTCGCTGCCGGAGTCGCTGCCCTGGGTCGCGGAGCCGTCGCTGCCCGAGCCGCTCGCGCCGGTCGGATCGGTGGTGTCGGTGTCGCCGGAGTCCGTCGCCCCCTCCGTGTCGCCCGCTTGGGGGCAGAGCGGATCGCCAGGGATCCCGCCCTCGGGACATTGGGGATCGTCGATGACATAGATCGTCGCGGCCTCGCCCCGCAGGAGGAAGACCTGCGAGCGCACCGGCGTGCCCTCGGGGAGGGCCTCGACCATCTCTGTCGGCCACAGGGCGGCTTGGTCGAGGTCGAAGCTCCAGGCCACCGCGACCTCCGGTGACGGGATCAGGCGACGGTAGCCCACGTCGACCAGCCACACCTCGTCGGAGCCGTCGGCGCGGATCAGCTGGGGTTCGTCGCCGAGGGGCAGCCACTCGTCGTAGCCGTCGACGACCGCGTCCGGGACGACCGCCATCTGCCAGAAGGGATCAAAGTCCCAGGCCTCGATCGTCGGCGGAGCGACCGCTCGGCGCACGCCCTCCGGCAGCTGCGGCGGGGCGCAGGCGAAATTGGTCGGGCTCTGGCCGAGCTCGACGAGGTCATCCTCGGCGTCGTCGTGGCCGTAGGCGTGGACCGGGTGGAGCTTGCCGTCCCGCAGCGAGCGCGGGCCGGAGATCGCGAACCCGTGATCGCAGGAGCCGAGCTCGTCGCAGAGGTCGGGCCGGGCGACACCGGCGGGAAGCTCGGCGCTGACGGCCTCTGGATCGTCGATCGCGCCGCCGAAGCTCAGGGTCACGTTGATCGCGTCCTCGCCGACGTCGGGATCGTAGGCCCAGCCGACGACGCCCTCGCAGCCTGCGCTCTCCAGGACCCCCTCGGGCGCTTCATTGCTCGACCCGACGCAGGGCCCCTCAGCCTTGAGGATGTCGATGTCCTCGCCGTAGAAGTAGCGGAGGATCTCGACGTGGTCGTAGCCTAGGTCGTTTTCGAGGCAGCGCGCGGACCACTGGCCCATGCACCCGCGATTTTGCCCGTAGCCGTAGTTGTTCGGGTCCTTGAACTGGAACCCGAGGGTCGTCTCCTCGACGTCGGTCCAGCTCTTGCCGGCGTTGTAGGTGACGAACTTCTCGGTGCCCGCGTTGGGGTCGACCGCCTTGCACGACGCGGTCTGGTCGTTGTCGCCGGCGACGTAGAACGCGTAGGTCAGCACCCTCCCCTTGTTCGGGTTGTCAAAGGAGAGGTACTGCCCGGCGGTCTCGGCCGCGGCCTGGTAGTGGATCGCCTTGGGCTCGGCGTTGCAGGTGTAGACCTGACAGCCCTGACCGTCGCAGATCGTCCCGTTCTCGGCCATCGCGTAGTAGGCGACCGATCGGGCGGCGATCGCCTGGGCCTTCAGCGCTTCGAGCTTCGCGCCCCCGTTCTCGCAGGTGACGACGTGGGCGATGTAGTCGGTCTCGGTGTCATGGGCGACGCCGTTGACGTCGATCGAGCAATAGGCGGCGGGGAGCGGCGCTGCGGTGACCGCGGTCGGCGGTGTCCCGGGGATCGCCAGGTCGAGCCCGTCGCGGGCGCGAAGGAGGGGCTGGCCGCGGAGCTCGCCGTCGACGAGCGAAGCCTCGGCGGGGCTCGGAGATCCCTCCAAGGCAGGCTCCTCGAGGCCGGCTCGGGCGGCGCTTGGAGCCTGGCTTGGGTCCGCCTGATCGCAGCCCATCGTCACCACGGCCATCATCACCACAGAGAGGCTCGCCACGGGGACGATCATCGTGGGGATGATCATGGCGGGGATGTTCGCGAAGGGCCGGAGGAGAGCGAGGAGCGGAGCTGCGGAGCGCACCATGGGAGATGACGATTGCACGCGCATTACCGCGCGCGCAAGCGAGGCGCATGAGATGTCACGATATCGGCTCCGGAGACGCACGATTGGGCGCCGATCGTGTGTTCTCAAATTAGGCTTTGTCACTGTTTGTAGAGCGGCGCGGGGAGCGGGGCATGGGCACCCCGGCAAGGGTTTCGCAGCGGCTTTGCCGACCTTCGGAGAGCGGTGCGCTCGCCGGTGGTAGGCTGCGCGCTCGCATGGCTCGCCAGGCTCTCCTCGCACAGCTCCCCCCTCTCCTCCGTATCGGCGGCGCGCTGGTCCTCTGCGGGGCGCTCCCGTCGGTGTCTGGGTGCGTCAGTCAACCCCGTCGACCGGCCTACGGGACACCCCTCACCTGTCCGGAGACGCGGCTCCCGGAGACCCCCGACGGCGGCACCTCGCCGGACGCGGTCCGCTGCTCCTACGACGACGCGCTCGGGGCCGCGGTGGTCCACATCTCCGGCAAGGTCATGCTCGAGCAGGAGGTCGGCCCAGGGATCGGCGTCCCCGAGGTCGAGCTTCGGATCCAGCGCTTGGGCGTCGAGGGCGAGGCGGACATCTCGCGGGCGAAGACCGACGCACAGGGCGGCTACCGCCTCTCCGGGGCCTTCCAAGAGGGCGACTACATGATCAGCGTGCACGACGACGACGGCAACGTTCTCGTCCGCCAACGCTTCGAGATCACGCCCAAACAGGTGGGGAAGATCGACGGGCTGACCGTGTGGTTGCCGCTCGACCAGCGGCTGCGGGGAGAGGCACCACCGCTGACGCCGCCGCAGGGCGCAGCTCCCCGCCGCGGCGCCGATTCAGAGGCGGCCCCCTCGGAGTCGGCGGCCTCGCCAGCGACCGGCGAGGGCTCCTCTGCGGGCACGCCGACGCCGGAGGGCTGAACGACCGGGTGAGGACCTCTCGCGGAGGAGTGCCGACGAGACGCTCGCTCAGCCGGCGGCCGGCTTGACGAAGCGGAGCGTCATCCGATCGCTCTCGCCGATCGCCTCGTACTTCCCGCGGTCGACGTCCTTGAGGCGGTAGTTCGGCGGGAGGGTCCACACGCCCTTCTCGTAGTCCTTGGTGTCGTTCGGGTTGGCGTTGATCTCCGACTTCTCCTCGAGCTTGAAGCCGACGGCCTCGATGGTCTCGATGAGGTAGTCCTCGCGGACGTAGCCGCTGTCGGCGATGACCTTGGGGTCCCGATCGTCGTCCGCCTTGGCCCGGTGCTGGACGACGCCCAGGACGCCGCCGGGGCGGAGCGCCGTGAATGCCGCGGTGTAGATCGCCGTCGCGGTGCCGTCCTCGATCCAGCCGTGGCTGTTGCGGAAGGTGAGGACCATGTCGACGGTCCCCTCCGGAGCGAGCGTGAGGTTGTTCGGGTCGCTGACGACGACGGTCTCGACCCCCTCGTAGATCGGGCTGCTCTTGAGCATCTCCGCGAACGCTGTGCCGACCCGGACCCGGTAGTCCTGCGGATCGGTCGAGGCGTTGACGTCGAAGTTGGTGGTGATCAGCTTGCCTGAGCCGTAGACGGTGCCCGCGAGGACCTGGGTGTACCAGCCGCCTCCCGGCCAGAGCTCGACGACGGTCATCTCGGGCGTGAGGCCGAAGAAGGTGAGGGTCTCCATCGGGTGGCGCTGTCCGTCACGGGCGCGGTTCCCCTCGGAGCGGTGCGCGCCGGCGAGCGCCGCCTCGATCGAGCCCCCGACCGGGGCGTCTGCGCTGGCCTCAGCCTCTGGGGCGGCGGCGGGCTCCTCCGGGGTCTCGGTCGGCACCGGCTTCGGCGCACAGGCCAACGCAAAGGGCAGCGCGAGGGAGAGCGTGAGGATGGGCAGACGGGTGAGTCGAGGGGCGCGGGACGTGGTCATGAGCGCGCAGACCATAGCATCGGTCGCCGTGAAGTCAGGCATCCGCATCGAACTCACGAAAGGCAGCATAGCGCGCCCCTGCGGTCATCTTGTGGGCATATGGCGCAGGTGCTAGAGCGGTGCTCATGAAGCTCACCGGCCGCATCCTTTGGCTCACCGAAGATCCTGAGCAGCTCCGTCAGCAGCTCCACGGCGCCGACCTCGACGCCAGCGCTGCTGAGGCCCCGCCGCTCCACTTTGCGGTCAACACCGACGCGATGATCAGCGGCGCAGCCTGCACGCTCGGCTACACCGGTGAGATCTTGGGGCCCTACTTCCTCGAGAACTTCAAGGACCAGGTCCGCAAGGACAGCGTCAAGGAGGGCGGCTTTCAGGTGGTCGTCGGCGGGGATGCCTACGGATCTGGATCGAGCCGTGAGGTCGCCGTGGTCGCCCACCAGGGCGCAGGGGTCGAGCTCGTGGTCGCCCGCTCGCTGCAGCGGATCTTCCAGGAGAACACGGTCTACGCTGGGCTTCCCTTCACCACCGATTTCACCGTCGTCGACCGTCTGAAAGCGGGCGAGGACGTCGACATCGCCGCGCTCGCGGAGCGCCTCCCGCCCTTCTTCCGGGCCGTCGCCGCCAGCGGCGGGCTCCTCCGCTACGGGACCAAGCTGCTCGCCGGGGAGGTCTCGCCGACCTACGCGACCGAGGTCGCCCCGCGGCCGCTCAACTGCGTCGAGAAGATCATCGCCCGCCAGGCCTGGACCGGCGGCGCCTGTGATCAGGTCGACGGGATCGCCGCGGTCGCGCCGGGCGAGCAGGTGCTCTGCGCCGCGGGCTTCCGCGGGATGCACGAGTACACCGCCGGCATGGTGATGGCGCTCTACGCCCAGGAGTGGGGCCAGGCGCCGGTCCACAACCCCGAGCTGGTCGCCGCCTTCGAGGATCACTTCGTCCTCATCGACCGTGACACCGTCCCCCTGCGGGTCAAAAACCAGCGCCTCGCGCCCGCCCGCAAGCTGACCTCGGAGATGGTCGAGGTCTGCGAGAAGAACGGCATCCGCCTGCACGGGCCGGGGCGCCCCTTCCCCCCCGGCGTCTGCCATCGCCTCGTCGTCGAGGGCTACGCCCTGCCGGGGACGATCATCGTTCTCACCGACTCCCACACCCCGACCGCGGGAGTGCTCAACGCCTTCGCGTTTGGCGTCGGCTCGACGGCGATGTCCTTCGCCCTGCGCACCGGCCTCATCCCGGTGACCGTGCCGAAGACGGTCCGCGTCGTCGTCACCGGCGACGCCCGCAAGATCGTCTCGCCGAAGGATCTGATCCTCCACCTCATCGGCGATCCCTACTTCCGCGAGGAGCAGTGGCGCGAGTCGCCGACGGACACCTGCGTGATCCAGTTCGGCGGGGCGGGGCTCGATCAGTGGAACGTCGACGAGCTCAGCGTCCTCACCAACATGACCGTCGAGGGCGGCCTGATGACCGGGATCGTCGAGCCTTGCCAGCCGATCCTCGACTTCCTCAGGGAGCGCCGTGACATCGACGCGAGCCCCTTGATGGTCCACCCGGATCCCGACGCGACCTACGTCCGGACCATCGAGGTGAACCTCGACGAGGTGCCGCTGACGGTCGCGACGCCCGGCGACTCGCGCAACCGGCAGTCGCTCGACGAGGCCGCTGGGACGAAGATCGACAACGTCGTCATCGCCTCCTGCACCGGCGGATCCCTGGCGGATCTCCGGGCCGCCGCGGACGTCCTCCGCGGCCGGACGATCCACGAGGGTGTGCGTGTGACGGTCACCCCCTCCAGCCACGATGTCGCCGAGGCGGCCTCCAAGGAGGGGCTGCTGGAGCTCTTCCGCGGGCTCGGGGCGGTCGTCACCGATCCGGGCTGTGGCTCCTGCATCGGCAACGGGCCGGGGATCCCCCTCGAGGGAGAGACCACGGCGAGCACGACGAACCGCAACTTCGATCGGCGGATGGGCGCGCCGGGGCCGGTGTACCTGGTGTCGCCGGCGGTCGCTGCGGCGTCTGCGGTCAGCGGCAAGCTCGTCGACCCGCGCACGCTGGAGAAGGCCGTCCCCGCGAGCTGACAGCTCGCGGGCCGTCCCCATCACGGTGGGGCCGAGGCTTGGGATCGTGTAGAGTATTCCGTGATGATCCTCGCGTGGTCATTGCTGCTCGCGATCAGCGGCCCGGCCTCACCGGCGCCGCCGGTGGTGCTTCGCCCCGCCCCCAAGCGGCGGGCGAGCGCGGCGACAGACGGGAGCTCGTACGTCCCACACTCGGACCTTCGCGATCCCTTCGCGAGGACGGACACGACGACCGGCGCAGAGACCGGGGCAGGCGCGAGCGCGGGGCCCCGCGCGAGCCCGCGGACCGCGAGGGCGACCGGGCTCAAAGATCCCTTCGGCGCCCAGCCCCCCGAGCGCGAGCGGGCGCAGGCCCAGCGGGCCTCGTCGACGCTGGAGCCGGCGCCTCGGCGAGCGCTGGTGGATCCCTTTGCCGTGACGCCGAGCGGGCGCCCTCCCCCCCGCCTCAGCGAGGAGCTCAAGGATCCCTTCCGCGGTCTGGAGCCGTCTGTGCCGAAGACGACGTCGGGCTCGCAGCCGCCGGTGCAGAGGGCCTGCCCTTCGGGTCGGGCGGTGAGCGGGGACGGCTGCGCCCCGCCGTCGCCCGTCGCCGGTCCGCGCTCGTCGTAGCCTCACCCCGGGCGACCTTGTCGCTCAGCCCACGGCGGCGTAGCTTCGTCCACACTCATGCGGACGCTTACGAGCCACCTCCTCGGCGCCTGGCAGCCCGCCGGCGCGCCCTCGGCAACCCTCGTCAACCCGGCCACGGAGGAGCCGCTCGCGAACGTCTCGCGGGCGAGCGACCTCGGCAAAGCGGTCGCCTACGGGCGTGAGGTCGGCGGTCCTGCCCTCCGCGCGCTCTCGTTCAAGGCCCGCGGCGAGCTCCTGAGCGGCCTCTCGAAGGTGCTCTACGCCCATCGCGAGGAGCTCCTCGACCTGGCGATGGTCAGCGGCGGCTGCACCCGCGGTGACGCGAAGTTCGACGTCGACGGGGCGATGGGCGTGCTCGCGGCCTACGCCCAGGTCGCGGAGGGCCTCGGCGAGCAGCCCTGGATCATCGACGACGAGCCGGCCTCGGTCTTCCGCACCTCGAAGGTCCGGGTGCAGCACGTCTCCCTGCCGCGGCACGGGATCGCCGTCCACATCAACGCCTTTAACTTCCCCGCCTGGGGGATGATCGGCAAGGCCGCCGTCGCCCTCCTCGCCGGCATGCCGGTGATCTCGAAGCCGGCGACCAGCACCTGCCTGCTCGCCCACCGGATCGCCGAGATCATCGTCGACGCCAAGATCCTCCCCGAGGGCGCCTTCCAGTTCCTCGCCGGCTCTGCGGGGGACCTGCTCGACCACGTCGGTCCCCAGGACGTCATCGCCTTCACCGGCTCGGCGGCGACCGGGGCGAAGATCCGCGGTCACGCGGCGGTCCTCGCCAACAACGTCCGCGTCAACATCGAGGCCGACTCGCTGAACGCGGTGGTTCTCGGCCCGGATCTCGAGCGGGGGACGGAGCTCTTCGACCTGGCGATCCGCGACGCGATCACCGAGCTGACCCAAAAGACAGGGCAGAAATGCACGGCGACCCGACGGATCCTCGTCCCTGAGGGGCTCCTGGAGGGGGTCCGCGAGGCGATCGGCGAGGGTCTCGCCCGCCGCGCGAGCGTCACGGGCGACCCGACGGTCAAGGGCGTGAAGATGGGCCCGCTGGCGAGCGCGCAGCAGCTCGCGGACGCCCGCGAGGGGATCCGGGCCCTCCAAGCCGACGCCACGATCGTCCAGGGCGATCCGGCCCGCGAGGGCTTCGAGGGGGTCTCCGAGGGCAAGGGCTACTTCCTGGAGCCCATCCTCCTGGAGGCGACGAGCGAGGCTGCGCTCCGTGCGGACGCCGCCTTCCACCGGGTCGAGGTCTTCGCCCCGGTCGCGACGCTCCTCCCCTACGACGGCAGCATCGGCGCCGCGGCGGCGATCATCCGCGCCGGCGAGGGCTCGCTGGTCTCGACCGTCTACAGCGACGACCGCAAGTTCACAGCGGCCGCGGTCGCCGAGCTCTCGCCCCACCTGGGGCGCCTGGTGATCAACGACGAGAAGAACGCTGGAGGCGCCTTTAGCCCCGGCTGCGTCTTCCCGCAGGGCAACCACGGCGGGCCCGGTCGGGCTGGCTGCGGCGCTGAGCTCGGGGGCACCTTCGGCCTCGACCTCTACATGCAGCGGACGGCGATCCAGGGCGGCGCGAGCCAACTCGCCCGTCTCCTCGGCCGTCGCTCGGCCGCGAGCTGAGGCGACGCTCCGACGCGGGCTCGGCGGAGGCGCCGGCCCGCGCTTCGCGTTATTCTCTGACCACCATGCCGTTCCTCATCGCCATCGTCGCGATTCTCGGGGGGTTCTTTGTCGCCCTCGTGAACCGACTCCTCGCCCACAAGGAGCGGATGGCCGCGATCGAGGCCAAGCGGCCGCGGATCGTTCTCCAGCTGCCGGAGTCGGCGAGCCTGGTCCAGGACGACCTCACCGAGCAGATCCTCGCGGCCTGCCGGGAGCAGGGGATCGACGCGGACTTAGAGCTCGAAGAGGCGCAACGGAGCCTTCGCTGAGGCGCTCGCCCTCCCGCCTTCGACGTGGACTCGAGGGGACCCTAGGACGGCGTTCGGCTGCGCTATGCCGACCACAGAGAACGCCCGCGAGCTGCTCCAGGGAGCGGCTGCGGGCGTCTTGCCGATGAGCGGCCCTGCCCCACCCCGCTAGAAGCGGTAGAGGAAGAGGAGCCGGAGGGTCTGGTAGTTGAAGGTGGGGTTCTCCATCGTGTCGAGCTCGATCCGCTCGCCGGTGAACGTGTTGGTCACGCTGCCGATGGTGTTCTCGACCCGGCGATCCTGCCAGGCGAGCTGGAGGAGCCAGATGTCGCGCCAGAGGTAGACGTGCGCGGCGATCCGGTACTGCATCTCCTGGGTCTGGCGGCGGAGATCGTAGGGGAGGTTGCCCGGGTCCGGCGGGTTCTCGAAGTCGGTCGCCAGGTACTGGCCGAAGTCGGCGGCGAGGAGGAGGCGACGCTTGATCGCCAAGACCCCGACCTGGATGTTGTAGGCCATCTGCCAGTTCTTGAAGACCAGCTCGCGCTTACCGTAGATCTCGCCCATGACCTGGAAGCGCTTCCAGCGGAAGACCGACTGGATGTTGACCGCGGGGTAGCGCTCCGCCGCGCGCTGGTCGAACTTGCCGCCCGCGGTCAGCGTCAGGGTCAGCGGCACCGGCGTGTAGAGCATCGGCGAGTCGAACCGGCTGTAGTAGCCCAGCAGGTTCATGTGGATCTGGGCGCCGGCCGAGTAGGTGAAGTTGCGGTTGTTGTCGGGGAAGAAGTTGCCGCCGACGTTACCCGCGTAGCGACCGCTGCCGCCGGCGAAGTAGGTCCGGTAGAGGAACTTGCTCTGCTTGTCGAGCGGCCCGCCGAACTCGAGCGCGGCGCCGTTGCCCTGCTCAAAGGCGTTGTAGACGTAGTACGCCGGGTCGACGAGGAGGCGCTTGTGGACCGAGCGGACCAGCTCCAGGGAGAGGCCGCCGCCGCCGCTGTTGACGTTGAAGTAGTGCCCGTTCTTGATCGGGATCTGGAACATCGCGAAGGTCATTCGCGGTGACTTCTCGAAGCGCGTCGAGAGGAGGAAGAACGAGTTCTGGATGAAGGGCAGCTGGCCGAGGGCGCGGAGCTGGAGGGCGTCAAACGAGGTGTTCTGGTTGAACGCCTTGGCGTTGACGTTGCTCGGCATCTCCATGTTGTGGCCGACGCGGGCGACCACGGAGAAGCGGATGTTGCCGGTGGGCTGACAGACCGAGACCTCGGAGCTGAGACGACAGCCGATGTCCTCGCAGTCGGTGAGGCCGTCGCCGTCGTTGTCGATGCCGTCCGAGCAGAAGAGGTTGGTCCGCTCGCCGCCGGCGTCGAGGCCGTCGCGGTTGAGGAGATCGTCGGGGTTCTCGCCCGGCTTGAGGATGATCCGCTGGGCGCCGGAGGTGGTCGTCCCCGCGCCCATCGACGGCTCACCCGACTCGACGGGCTCGCCCGCGGCCTGGAGGTCCCAGGAGCCCATGCAGACCTTGGTGCCGTCGCAGTTGGTGTCGTCGCAGTCGGAGAAGCCGTTGCTGTCGTTGTCGACCCAGTCCGAGCAGCGAGCCTCGGTCGACTCGATCTGGCCGTCCGGGCGACAGGCGGGGGACGCCGCGCAGTCGTGGTCGGCGCAGTCGACGACGGTGTCGCCGTCATCGTCGATCCCGTCGTCGCAGACCGTCTCGGTCGTGGCGCCCGTGGAGGTCGCCGAGCTGGTCGCGCTCGCGGAGCTCGCAGCGCTTGACGCGGCCGCAGGCTGAGCCGGGGACTCGACCACGGTGGTGTCGGCGCTGCGATCGGTCGGCTGGATCGCCGCCGCAGCGGCGTCCGGTGAGAGGAGAGCGAGCAGCGCAGCGGCGGCGATCGCCGTGATCGAGGTCGCAGAGCGCGAGGAGACAGAGCCCTTGTGGGTCATCACTCAGTGCCTTCGGGTGAGCGTAGAGAACGCGGTGGAACGCTAGCGGAGGGGGGGTCTGAGGGGCGGAGAGCTGAGAGGGCTCAGATCCAGGCGTCGCAGATAAGCGGTGCGTCGTCGCAGACCGTCGCTTCAGGGTTGTGGCGGCAGTCCCAGTCTTCGCAGTCGACAAAGCCGTCACCGTCGTTGTCCTTGCCGTCGGAGCAGCGCTCGTCGACGAGGGCGGGGTTGGCGAGGCCGAGGCTCTCGTAGCAGACGCCGAGCACCTCGATGTCCGTCGACTGGGTGCAGGAGAAGTCGGCGCAGTCGATGAAGCCGTTGCCGTCGTTGTCGATCCCGTCGGAGCACTTCTCTGCGGTCGCCTCGGAGAACGCCTCGCAGTACTCGGCGACCTCGGGGTCAAAGCTCTCGCTGCAGGAGAAGTCAGCGCAGTCGGCGAAGCCGTTCTCGTCGTTGTCGACGCCGTCCGAGCACTTCTCCAGGCTCGTCTCCAGGATCGAGTCGCAGTAGTCGACGACCTCCTGATCCATGCTGCCGGTGCAGGAGAAGTCCTCGCAGTCGGTGAAGCCGTTGCCGTCGTCGTCGATCTTGTTGGAGCAGGTCTCCAGCGTGTCCTCACCGGGGAGGCTGGCGCAGTAGTCGAGGATCGCCTGGTCCATGCTGTCCGAGCAGGAGAAGTCCTCGCAGTCGGTGAAGCCGTTGCCGTCGTCGTCGATCTTGTTGGAGCAGGTCTCCAGCGTGTCCTCGGTCGGGACGTTGGCGCAGTACTCGATCACCTGCGGGTCCATGCTGTTGGCGCAGGCGAAGTCGTTGCAGTCGGTGAAGCCGTTGCCGTCGTCGTCGACCTGGTTGGAGCAGGCCTCCAACCCCTCTTCGGGGGCGCTGCAGGGGCCGATGCCGACGCACTCGTCGTCGTCGCAGTCGACGTCGCCGTCGCCGTCGTTGTCGAGCTCGTCGTCGCAGGTCAGCTCGGAGTCTTCGCGACCGTCGCAGAAGGTCACATAGGGGCTGTTGCGGCAGGCGAAGTCGCCGCAGTCGATGTAGCCGTTGCCGTCGTTGTCGATGCCGTCGGAGCAGGTCTCGTTGGTGTTCTCGCGCGAACAGCAGACCTCACGGATGCCCTGACACTTGCGGTCGCCGCAGTCCCACTGGCCGTCGTTGTCGTTGTCGACCTTGTCGATGCAGAGGAGGTAGGAGTCCTCGCGCTCGTAGGGCGGATCCACCGGGATGTGCTCGCCGCAGATGTGCGAGAGGACGAGGCAGTCCTGATCGTCGCAGTCGTAGAGGCCGTCGTTGTCGTTGTCGAAGCCGTCGGCGCAGGCCTGATCGTTGTTCTCGTGGCCGTAGACCGGGTACTCGGGCGCGTTGTAGCGACAGCTCAGGCCGACGAGGAGGGAGGTCCCGAGGGCGACGACCCAGGCTGAAGAGGCCATGACCAGCCGCCGGGTCACTTGAGGCACGCCGCTTTCCCGCCGCCGTAGCGCCGCTTGAAGGGCGCATGGATCACGCAGGTCGAGTCGCTGCCGACGGTCGCCTTCGGCCCGAAGCTCCCCTTGTCGACCAGCGCCTGGAGGTGCGCCTTGAGGCCGGCCCGCTCGTCCTCGGGGATCGAGCGGTTGATGTGGCGGTCACGGGCGAAGTCGCGGACGACCTTGCGGATCTGCTCCGGGCTCAGCCCGGAGAAGAGCGCCGTCAGCTTGGGGTCGGCCTGGACCTCGCGGGAGACCTCGTCGACGCGCGCCTCGTCGACCTCGTAGACCTGGTGACAGACCTTCTGGCACTCGTTGTAGACGTCCTGGTGCTTCCACTTCACCGAGTGGCCGTCGGCCGAGGAGACCAGGCGGTTGTAGTTCCGCTCCCGCTGCTTGCGGTCGATGCTCTCGTCGATCGAGTGCAGCGAGGTCATCACGTACTCGGGGACGCCGTGGGCCCAGATGCCGCGGCGGTTGGCGATCGCGTCCTGCTGTGCGGCGACCAGCTCGGGGATGCCGGGCTCGTCGTCGACGCTCATGACGTGGGCGAGGCCCTTGCGGATCTGGTCCTCGGCGAGCCCCGGGCAGTAGATCAGGGCCCGGTTGTAGGTGTCGACCTCGCCGGTGTTCTCGCAGGTCCACACCCCGCGGCGGGCGTTGAGCGTCGCCATCTTCGCGAGGACGAACATCTCTTTCGCGGTCCAGGTGCCCCACTGGTGCACAGGGCCGTAGGACTCGAGGGTGTTGAAGCCCATCAGCCGCGCCTTGGTGCCGTTGGCCGAGCCGTTGACGACCCGGAACGAGTCACCGTCGTTGAAGTGGACCGCGACGGGCTGACCGTCGAGGAACACCTTGGAGCGGGCCTCGCCTGCCTCGGTATCGCCCGACGGCGAGAGGCAGAGAGCTGCGACCGCGAAGCCGGCGAGCGCGGTCAAGAGCGAGCGCCGGATTCCTCCGGCGTGTGCGCGAGGTCTACGTTTGCAGGGGCGATCGGCCACGGCCCATTATGACCGGAATCGATCACAGGGCGCAACGGTCATCAATGTGACGATTTCACGACGGAACAACGCTTGAGGCCCATCTATTCCGCTTTGTGCGGACTCTGACGCCGCCGCTCCGAGTGCGCTTGTGCGCGGGAGCAGAGCGCAGACGCGCCGCGGCAGAGCGCGGCCGCGCAGGAATTCAGGCGTGGATCCGAAAGCTCGGCGCGAGCTCGTCCGCTGAACGTGCGCACGGCCGCGCCCACCGAGGTGAGCGCGGCCGCGCAGGAGCTCTCCGCCGCGAGCGGCGGTGTCGATCATACCTGTCTAGTTGGTCAGGTCGTTCGCGCTCCGCGGCGCGAGCTTGTGATTGTCGAAGGAGTAGTCGATGACGCCGATGACCGACGAGAAGGTGTCGCCCATCGCCACGGTCGGCCAGTCCATGTTGGTGAAGAAGAGATCGTCGAGGCGGAGCCCGCCCGTGACCTCGAACTCGCCGTTCATGAGGTCGGGGTTGGTCACCTCGACGTCCTCGATCTCGACCAGCACGCCCTCGTAGGCCTCCGCCTTGGGGCCGCCCGTGGCGATGTCGCCGCTGTTGACGAGCTCCGGCAGCGGCACCGTGCCGGAGCCGGTGATCTCGATCCCCGAGGTGTCGGCCAGCTCGATCTGCGAGTTGTCGTAGAACTCGTCGTAGACGCCGGTGAGGGTGACGATGTCACCGGGGACGACCGAGAGCCCGGTCGGGTCCTTGACGTAGACCGCGATCCCGGAGTACTCGCCGCCGGCCATCTCCTCGACGAAGAAGACGTCGCCCTTGTAGGTGAGGCCGGTGGTGACGACGACGTCGACGACCTCGACCGGGGTGTTCCAGGAGACCTTGTCCTGCTGGAGGTCGTAGATGGTGACCGTGTCGCCGCCGGTGTCGGTGTCGGTGGCGGTGTCGGTGGCGGTGTCGGTCGCGGTCGCCGTGTCGGTGGTCGAGACGGAGCCGCCCTCGATGTCGTCGACGCTGCGCGGGGCGAGCTTGAACTCGTTGAACCCGTACATCATCGCCCCGGTGATCCGATCGATCGACGCGCCGTTTTGGAACTTCGGCCCGTTCATCTTGAAGAAGAAGTCGGTGACCAGGAGGGTCGAGTCGACCTCGAACTGGCCGAAGCCGGCGTCGCCGTTGGAGACCGTGACGTTGTCGACGGCGACCAGGACGCTCTCGTAGGCCTCAGCCTTGGCGCCGCCGGTGGCGACGTCAGCGGCGCTGACGACCGCGGGGGCCGGCGGGGCGCCGGAGGAGACGATCTCGATGTCGCCTGGGTTCTTCACCGTGATCTCGGAGAAGTCGTAGAACTCGGTGTACTCGCCCTTGAGGTTGATGACATCGCCGGGCGCGAGGTCGAGGCCCATGATCACCTCGTCGTACATGTAGAGGTAGATGCCCGAGAACTCGCCGCCGGCCATCTCCTGGACGAACACCGCGGACTCATCCGCCTGCACCGGGGTGGTGACGACGACGTTGTTGACCTGGACGATCGAGTCGACCGGGACCATCCCCTGCTGGATCTCGTAGATCGTGACGCCGTCACCGTCGGCGCCGGTGCTGCTCTCGGAGTCGGTACCGTTGCTGTCGGTCGCCGAGTCAGAGTCGGTCGTGCCGCTCGTGATGCTGCACGCGAGGGCGCCAGTGATGACTGGCACTACGATCAGGGCGTCAATCCAATGCTTGGTCTTAGTCATAGCCGTGTTCTCCAGTGACCGCGGGGGGCGCGGGCGCGCAGACAGTGATGCACCGGGGGGGGGCTGTCAAGCCGCCAAAGCCCGTCTGCGACCCCCTAGCAGACCGTGGCAAAAGTCCCGCGGGCTCTCCTGCCTTCGTAGGCTCTCTCGGCCCCGCCCAAACTCGCGGCACAGCCCGGTTCAGCGGCGTTTCGTCGAAGCCAAGCCGCGAGACCCACGACTGCGGCGCTGAGCACACGAGACACTCGCCGCGGTGTGCAGGGCCTCCGCAGAGGTCGGCAGAAGCGTCAACCCTGCGGTGGTCGGGGAAGCGTCGCTCGGGCGCGGCTCGGGCGTTGCCCGGGGCGTTCGTAGGTCGAGGATCCTCCCGCTGAGAGGCGCTCATCGGGCTCGCATCGGGCGATGGGGCAGAGTGTGACAGCTGTGTGACAGCGTCCCGCGGGCACCGTCAAGCGAGGCCCTGTGCGGCGAATCTCCGACGATCGAGCCCCCGCGAGGGCCGACCGACCTAGGTGATGCCGCGAGCCCTCGGAGAACCCCGCAGCGGGCCGGCGTCGACGTTTGGGGACGAGCGGAAGCTCACCCTTGCCGGAGCCTGTCGACGTTGTCGTCCGCGACGCTGGCGCCCCTGCGTTCTCCGATCCCGCGATGCTGTGGAGGCCCCGCTTCGACCGGCCGCCCCACATCGTCGACTGGCGCTCACCGCCGCCTCGAGGCGAGCGCCGCTCGTCGGCTCGGCGATCTCGAGGCCGACGACCGCCGCGACGCGGCCCTCTCGGCGCTGCTGACGAGCCGGCGATCGGCGACCCGGCGATCGACGACCCGAGGACGAGGACAAGCGGCCGACGGGATCTACGAGCGCCGGGTCGCGACCGTCGCCGCAGGGGGCTTGGGGGCCGGCGACCCTTGACAGCGATCGGAGGGCTGTGCCGAATCGTTGCTGTGACAAGTATCTCGAGCTCCCCCCTCCCCCGCCTGCGCGACCTGCCCCTCATCGCGGCGCTGGTCTGCGCTGCTTGTTATGTCGGCGTGGACGGAGACGGCCTCTCGACCGGCGCCAGCGAGACCGCGGAGCAAACCTCGTCAGCGAGCGCGAGCGCGTCGACGGCGAGCGGACCGGGGACTGCGAGCTCGGGCGCGACGGAGTCCGGGGGCAGCTCGGACTCAGACTCGGACTCGGACTCGGGCTCGGACTCAGGGCTCAGCGCGGGCTCGACCGGGACGAGCGGCGAGAGCAGCATCAGCGACGGGAGCGCGAGCGACGGGAGCACGGGCGACGGGAGCACGGGCGACGCGACGACGACCGGCGACGGGACGACGACGACCGGCGACGGGACGACCGGCGACGGGACCACGACCGGCGACGGGACCACGGGCGATGACACGACGGGCGGCGACTCCGGCGGTGGCGACGACAACACGACCCCCGAGGGCGTGTGCATGCGCTGGAACTACGACCTGTCGACGACGACCCCAGGGAGCTGGACGGGCTCGGTCGCGGGCTGCGACGCGGGCGACTACGTCGGCGGCGGCAAGTCGAGCTCGACGACCCTGGTCAACCTCTATCGGTGGTTGGCCGACCTGCCGCCGGTGCCCCTCAACCAGGCCAACAGCGCGAAGGCCCAGGAGTGCGCGCTGATGATGCACGCCAACGGCACGCTCAGCCACAGCCCGCCGATGTCGTGGAAGTGCTACACGGCCGACGGCGCGGCGGCGGCGGGCAAGAGCAACATCGCGACCACCGCAGGGACCGCCTCGGTCGGCCTCTACATGCTCGATCCGGGCAACCCGACGACCATCGGTCACCGCCGTTGGATCCTCTCGAACAGCCTCGGCTCGGTCGGCATCGGCTCGACGAGCAACTACTCGTGCATGTGGGTGATCGGCGGCGGCGGTCAGGGGATGAGCTCGTTCACGGCTTGGCCTGCGCCGGGGCCCTTCCCGATCGCGGCCAAGGTCGACAGCACGGGTTGGACCGTCCAGAGCGACTCGATAAACCTCGGCAACGCGACGGTGAAGGTCACCTCCGGCGGGATGGACAAGCCCATGAAGGTGACGACGCTCCTCGCCAACTACGGCTCTGCCTACGCGATCTCGATGATCCCGCAGGGGTGGCAGAGCGAGGCCGGCAAGATCTACAAGGTGGAGCTGACCGGCGTTCAGCCGCCGATCACCTACGAGGTCGAGTTCGTCGACTGCAGCTAGCAGCCCGCGGCAGGAGTCGTGCTCGCGCTGGCCGGGCCTGGCCCCCGGCGGTGTCTCGTCGAGGCCAAGGAAGGCCAACGGTCGCGGCGCGTCAGCACACCGGGACTTTCACGACAGCGTCCTTCGAGCTGCGGGGCACGACGCTCGTCGACAGAACATGTGCTAGGAGGCGACCATGACGATCGCGATCATCGGTGCCGGCCGAGTTGGAGGGGCGCTCGCCTCGCGGAGCGCGGAGCAGGGAGCGCCCTGTCCCCTGATCACACGCGAGCGCGGCTGGGAGGCGCTCGATGTCGAAGCCGGGGCGCCGATCCTCGTCGCTGTTCGCAACGATGATCTCGCCGCTGTGTTTGAGCGGACTCCGGAGCATCGCCGTCCGGATCTCGTGCTCGTGCAAAACGGGATGCTGCGGCCCTGGATCGCGGAGCGAGGCCTCGACGAGGCGACCCGCGGGCTCCTCTTCTTCGCCGTGCCAAAGCGCGGCGCGCCGGTCGATCCAGGCGGCGTCAGCCCCTTCACCGGCCCCCATGCGGCCGCCGTGGTCGCTTGGCTGAGCGCGCTCGATCTCCCGGCAGAGGTCGTCACCTCGTCGCGCTTCGCGGAGCTCGAGCTGGAGAAGCTGATCTGGAACTGCGCCTTCGGCCTCCTCTGCCAGGTCCATGACGCGCCGGTCGGCGAGATCGTCGCTCTCCACGGAGAGGAGCTGCGGTCGCTGGTCGCAGAGATGGCCCGAGTCGGCGCCGTGGCGATGGGCGCCGAGCTCGATCTCGATCCGCTCGTGGAGCGGCTCTGCGCCTACTCGCGGTCGATCGCGGACTACCAGGGGGCGGTCAAGGAGTGGCGCTGGCGCAACGGGTGGTTCGTCGACGCGGCGGGCGAGCACAGGATAGCGACCCCCGTCCACGCCGAGCTGCTCCGTCGCGCAGGTCTCTAGCGGTCCTGCGTGTGGGCCCGCATGTGGACCTGCCCGCATGTGGGTCCGCTGCGAGGGGCGCTGTCGTCAGCTGCTCGCGGCGAGAGATCTGCGCGCTCTCCAGACCTCGTCGGCCGTCCGCCAAGACGTGCTGTCGAGGCCGGCACAGCGGCGTCTCGTCGACGCCAAGGGGGGCCGACGATTGCGGTGCGAGAGCGTGCGGGATGCTCTGCGGCGGGCTGCTAGCAGCCCGTGGCAAAAGTCCCGCGCTCTCGCGCCGCAATCGTCGCCCCTCTCGGCCCCGCCGAAACTTGCGGTACGGCCCAGTACAGCGGCGTTTCGTCGAAGCCAAGAGGGCCAACGATTGCGGCGCGAGAGCGTGCGGGATGCTCTGCGGCGGGCCGCTAGGGCGCGCCAGGGAGCCACTGCGCGAGGCCGGTGACCGTGTCCCCGGCGCGGACCTCGAGGGCGCCGTGCGGGACCTCGATAGCCGCGTCGACGGGCGCTCCGGCTTCGACGATCGGACAGGCGCCACAGGGCTCCGCGCAGGGCTCCAGGGGGCCATGCGTGCCGAGGACCTGGCCGTCGCGGATCCAGTGGACGTCGACCGCCTCGCGCAGACCGCAGCCCCAGAGGCTCAGCTCGCCGTCCTCGGGGGCGATGAGCGCGAGCCCCTCGAGCGCGCAGCGGCGGTGCTTCCAGCCGCGCTCGCGCTCGACCTCGGTCGTCGCGACCTCGGCGTTGAGCTGCTGATCGCCGATCTCGATCGTGGCGCGGGCGTCGAGCACCTGGGCGCGGATGTCCTCCTCGCAGCTCCCGCCATCGCAGGCCGTCGCGAGGTTTGCGAGCCCGAGCCCGAGCCCGAGCAGCGCCGCGAGTCGGAGCCAAGGCGCGGGCGAGCGGCGAGCGGCGAGCGAGCCGGGACCTTCGCCTGAGGCGAGAGCTCTGCGGGGGTTCACGGACATGAGCCCGAGGTGCGCCGCGAGTCGGAGCGGGGGCGGCGAGCGGTGAGTGAGGGACCTTCGCCTGAGGCCAGAGCTCTGCGCGGGCCCAAGAAGCCTCCCCCTGGCCGTGCAGCGGCGGTCCAGGATCAGCGCAGGGGGAGATCGCCTCGCGGGTGTCACAGGCTTCCTGGTGTCCACCTAGAGCGACCCGAGGAATTCGAGCAGGAGCTCGCGGTCGACCGCCGGCAGGTCCTCGAAGGCGTCGCGGACAGCGGCTGCCTCACCGTCGTGGGCGAGGATCGCCGCCTCGATCGTCTCCGCCGCACCGTCGTGCATGAAGGGCCCCGTGCTGCGGATCCCCCACAGGGGCGGCGTCCTGAACATGCGCGCGTCGGCGATGCCGTCGGGGACGCCGAAGTAGTCGTCGGCCGCGACGTCGTGGAGCAGGAGGTCGCTGAAGAGCGGCACGAGGCCCTGGGATCCCGGCAGCTCCGGGATATGGCACGAGTCGCAGCCGATCTCTTCGAAGAGCTCGAGGCCGCCGGGGACCTCGTGGGACGGCGCGGGCGCCTCCAGGTGCTCGAGGTAGAAGATCAGCGCGTCGTGATCGTCGCGGCTGACCTCTGGGTCGGCTGTCTCATCGTCATCGCTGACGAAGCCGAAGGTCAGGCCGTCGACGGGGGGGACGGTCAGACCGATCTCGTTGGAGAGGGCGTCGCGGGCGAACTCCGCGACGCTCGGGATCCCGCCCTTCCAGCTGAAGCGCCCGAGGCGGCCGTCGCCGAGCATAGAAGCGATGCCGCGGATCCCGTCGTCGTTGAGGTCGTCAGGGTCGGCGAGCGCCTTGATGTCGTCGTCGGCGATCGTCTCGATAAGGCCGATGCCGAAGGTCGTCGGCGTCTGCCTGGGCTCAAAGGTGTTGTGGGCCGAGGTCGCCTCGCGGCGCGGCAGCCCGGGGGTCGAGAGCTTGGCCAGGATCGTCCCGTAGAGGGGAGCCTGGAAGTCGTCGTTGGCGTCGCGGGTGCCGTGACGCATGACGTTGACGTCCATCGGCCCGGAGCCGCCGATCACCGGATCAAAGTGGCAGGCGCGGCAGCTGTCGCCGTTGAAGTAGGGCCCGAGGCCGTCGCCGATCGGGATGTCGCGGTCGAAGAAGGCGCGTCCGCGGAGCCAGAGGGCGCGCTCCTCGTCGGTCGTGAGGCCGAAGGGCGCTCCGGGCTCGCCGTGCGCCGGGATCGGTGAGTTCGGCGGGAGCAGACCCTCGGTCCGTTGGTCGAGGCCGCCCAGGGCGTCGAGGAATTCGAGGAGATCGCCGCGCTCTGCGTCGCTCAGGGCGAGGTAGGCTTGGCGGCTCTTCTCGCCCTCCCCGGCGTGCATCGTGATCGCCTGGTCGAGCGTGTCGGCGCGACCGTCGTGGAGGTAGGGGCCGACGGCGCTGATCCCCCACAGGGGCGTCGTCCGGAACTCGCTGCCGGTCGCGACGCCCATCTCCAGGCGGTCGGCGAGCTCCTCGCCCATGTCGTGGAGGAGGAGGTCGCTGTAGGCGGGGATCATGCCGCGCGGGCCTTCGAGGGCCGGTACATGACAGTCGGCGCAGCCGGTGGCCTCAAAGCTGTCGCGCCCGGCCTTGGCCGCCGGGGTCAAGGGGGCAGGCTCGGGCGCGGCGAGGAGCATCGCCCAGCTCACGAGGTCGAAGAGCTCGTCCGACTTGAGCTCCGGGTCGGGGGCGTCGTCCTTGTCGGTGAGGGGCTCGTCCGGCGCCGCCGCTTGCCGGGTCTGGGTCGCCGAGGCGGTGTCGGAGCGGACCGGGAGGCGAGCCTTCTCCTCCTCGGTGAGCGGGTTGCTGGTGATCCCGAGGTGGTTGTTGAGAGGGCCGCGGATGAACCCCTCGATGCTCACGGTCTGGGCCTTGCGACCGAAGCGACCGACGAAGCCGCGGTCGTAGTTCGGCCGGCCGGAGATGCCGTCCCCGTCCTCGTCGTCGGGGTCCGCGTAGGCGAGGATCGACGACTCCGGGAGCTCCGCGAGGAGGCCGATCCCGAAGAAGGGGATCGGGTTGCGGTGGGTGATCACGTTGACCCCCTCCTGCAGCCCGGGGCGCGGCGACTCGCCGGCCAGGTCGTAGGCCGTCAGGACTCCGCCGTGGGCCCCGGCCAGGACGCCTCCGTCGGGGAGCTCGGTCGCCGTCAGGTAGAAGTCGCGGTAATGCCCCGCAGATCCGCCAAAGACCGGCTTTTCGTGGCAAGCGCCGCAGAAGGTCACGTTGACCAGCGGTCCGAGCCCCTCCTCCGGGGTGAAGCGGCGCTTGGCGACGGCCTCGCCGCGGTCAAAGGTCTCTTTCTGCTCAGCGGTGGCGTCGGGGCGGATGCTGCCGAGGGGGCCGTACACGTCCTCCGCGAGGGGGGGCATGTCGTCGCCGGTGCAGCTGGCGAGGCCGACAACACCGAGGAGCGCGAGGGCTTGGAGGGTTCGCCGCGAAGGTGTCGTTGTCTTCCTCATGGTGTCACTCCACGGCTCATGACGACGCCTTGCCAGGGGGGGGAGCGATCGAGCGTGCCGCCGACCGCGAAGTTCGGGCCGTCGTCGAAGCCGAACGATGCGTGGAGGGTGAAACCGGTGACGGTCTCCGGCGCGAAGGTGTCGTCGCCGGCGCTCACAACCCCGGTGACCCCGAGCACTCCGCAGACCCAGGCTTCGCCGGCGGGGCTCAGCCAGATGCCGTTGAGACCCGGGGACTCGCCGATCACGGAGGTCGTCCACTCCGCGCCGTCCCAGCGGGCGATGACGCCGTTGCTGCGGCCGCCGACCGCGACGATCTCGTCGGGGCCGGTGCCCCAGAGGCTGATGAGATCCTTGGTCGTGCCGGAGGGCACCTGGGCCCAGGCGGCGCCGTCGTAGTAGAGGATGATCCCGCCCTGGCCGATCGCGAAGACGTGATCGCTGGAGGTGCCCCAGACCTTGAAGAGGGCCCGGCTCGGTCGGTCTAGAGCGGGCATCGGCACCTCCGACCAGGCGGCGCCGTCGAAGTGGGCGATGACCGGGGTCGGCGGTGGATCTCCGGTCGCGCCTGCGTCGCCGCCGACAGCCCATAGATCGTCCTGTTTCGCCCCCCAGACGCCCCAGAGCGGAACATCGAGGCCGGTGTCGAGGCGTTCCCAGCCGTCGGTGGTCTGGCGGAGGGCGACCCCTTCGTTGCCTACGACCCAGACATCGCCGCTCTGGCCGTCGATCCAATTGAGCAGCGGAGTCTCCGGCGGGAGGCTCTCGGGCGCCCATTCGGCGCCGTCAAAGCGATAGATGACGCCGGCGTCCGGGTTGCCGCCGACGGCGTAGACCTCGGAGGGGCTGCTGCCCCAGATCGACAGGAGCGCGCCGACGTCGGCGTCGAGGTTGAGGCTCGTCTCCCACTCGGGCTCAGGCTCGGGTCCAGGACAGGCGAGGAGGAGCGCTGAGGACGTGAATACGAGGGCGAGCTTGGGGAGACGAGGGAGCATTGCCTGGTCGGTGAAGGATGGCCGGGGAGCGCCGCGGCGGGCTCATCGGCGGTTTCGTCCGATTCGGAGCGGGAGGTCGCCGCAGACGGGTCCCGAGGAGCCTAGCGCGAGATTCCCCCCTGGAAAACGGGCGGCTGCGACCGGGCGGCAGGGGTGCCGTTCCGGTCGCAGCCGCTCGTCATCGGGGCTCGCGTCCTGGGACGCAGCGAGGCGTGCAAAGAGTGCGCGCCGGCTAAGGTCAGTGTTAGGTCACGGGCGGCTGCTGATGGACCGCGTAGGTTAGGTAATGACGCACCGTAGGTAAGTTAGGGTGGCGCTGCTAGGTTAGTTTAGGTAAGGACTACGAGAGTGGGGGTCGAGACGCCGAGGTAATGGGTATGGCGGCGCGCTCGGATAAGGTAAGCGGGACAGCAAGCTAAGCTAGGCTATGTGTTCGTCAGGGTCTTAGGGATAGGAAGCTAAGGGAGCGCTCGGACCGTCGTTTAGGTTAGGAAGAGTTGGCGACGGCGCGTGAACTCGTAGGATAAGCGGCTAGGCCAAGGCAGGTTAAGTCTAGAGATTAATCCGCTGGCAGAGTCCAGCGGGTTACGAATGAAGAGGTTAAGCCAACGTAGGAAAGAGAGCGTTGGAGGAGAGCCAGAGACAGAAGAGCGCGCCGAGAAAGATGCCGAGGAAGAACGCGATAAGGAGTTTCGGTGCGTGTCGAGCCCACCGGAGTTCGGAGTTATGGGGCGGGGATCGACGAAGGTCTCGAAGCACTGTGTTTGACCGACTAGCTCAGATGCCGCCTAGTGATGCAGAGTTGGGGCCGTCTTTGTAAGACCTTGAAATGTAACGATTCTCGTCGCGGGTTGGACTCAGCTCGACGGCCGGCCTGACATCCGTGTCCGGCGCGGACCTCTAGCGCAATCGCCCCCCTGACATCGATGTCAGAGCGCGAAGCCACGCGCCCTCTCTTGGCCCTCGTAGCCCGCAGCGGCGGCCGGAACATGGGGTACGGCGGGCGTACGTCGGGATCCCGTCGAAGGCTGGAGGCCAGCGATCGAGGAGAGCCCACGGGACGTTCACCACAGCCCCCTAGAAGGGCTGCAGGAAGGTCACGTTGACGCTCACCGGCGGCAGGAGCACCTCGGGGTCGGCGAGGCCTTGCTGCTCGGCGAGATAGTCCGGGAGCGCGTTGCCGAGGCAGAGGGTGCGCCGACGGACCAGCGGCACCGTCAGATCGACGCGGAAGAACTGGGGGGTGACGCCGAGAACTCGGAGGAAGGCGGTGACGCCGTAGCCGACCTGCCCGTACCAGCTCTCCCGGCCGAACATGCCGCTGTAGTCGTCGCAGCTCGAGACGCTCGCGGTCCCGGCGAAGAGGGTCCCCCCCACCCCGCGCAGCCAGGCAAGGTGGCCGAGGTTGACGTTGAGGTTGTCGTAGAAGGTGTGGCGGTACTCGAGCTGGGCCTTGGCGATCGCCCGGCCAAAGATCTCGTTGCCGCTGTAGCCGCCGAGCTCGCCGATCCCGCCGGCGCGGAGGAGGCTGCGAAACTCCGGCTCGGAGCCGATCGGGAGCATCGCCGAAGCCTCCAGGCGGGAGGCGAGCACGTGGCGGTGGGCGAGCGGCCACAGCTCGACCCAGCCGGCCTCGGCCGAGATGGCGTAGCGGTTGTCGTCGCCGACGCCGTCCAGCCGGAGCACCTGCGAGGAGCCGATGAGCCCGTAGATCCGTCGGCCGCGATCGGGCCAGAGCGAGAAGCGCCGGGTGTCGTGGACGTAGGCGACGAGCTCGGAGATCCGCAGCCCACCGCGCGGATCGAGCCCCTCGTCGGTGAGGAGCTCGAGGTTCGAGAAGAGGCGGACCCGGCCGACCCGGCGCTTGCGGTTCTTCTTGCGGCCGACCCAGATGTTGGTGCCGGCGCCGAGACCGGCGGCTGTCTCGCGGTCGCGGTAGATCATGAAGTGCCCCGTCGCGCGCATGTCGCGGCGGCGGCTGGCCTCGAAGAAGGCGAAGCCGGAGACCGCGCCTAGGCGTGATGCCGGCGAGGTCGCGCTGAGGAACTCGGAGATCGCGAGGTTGAGCCCGAAGCCGGTGTAGAGGAAGCGGGCGGCGGCGGGCCTGCGGTTGTTGAAGAGAGGATCGACGTTGTCGACCGGCGGCCGGGCGACCTCGTGCAGGCGGCTGCGCGGATCGACGGTGACAGCCGCGATCCGGGCCTTGGTCTCGATGACAAAGGTGTGCTCGCCTGAGGCTGGCTCGGCGTCGAGACCCTCGCCTTGCCCCGCCCCGTGCCCGTCAGCCTCGCCGTTCCAGACGAGAAAGTAGTTCTCGCCGGCGCGGTCGGTCGCGAGCACCTGGACCGGCTCGACGAGCGGGACATCGCTGTCGCGGCGGATCGTGATCCGGTGGCGCCAGCCGTCGCCGACGGGGCTGCTCTCGACCGCGGAGATCCGGTAGTCGACCTCCGGGTAGGGCCCGAGCCACTGGTCGAAGAACCAGCCCAGGGTGCGGCCGTAGGCCTCCTCCGCGGCGCGCACGGGATCCCCGTCCGGTCGTTGCGTCAGGCTCGCGTAGAGCTCGGCGGTCGCGCTCGCCGGCAGGAGATCGCGGAGCTTCTCGTAGATCCGGCGCCCGGTCGGCAGGGCGTTGAAGGCGAGCCAAGGATGGTTGCGGATCGCGAAGGTGTCTTCGCTGCCGCGGAAGTAGGCGGCCGTGAACTCGGCCTGGCCCGCGTAGAGGAAGTTGTCCACGGCGGGGACGAAGGTCAGACGCCCGAGCAGATCGCTGGCGAACTCGTCGCGGTGCGCACGACGGGCCCGCCAGAGATCCAAGAGGGCCATGGCGAGCGCCCCTTGGAGCCAGAGGTCGACCGATGCTTCGTGGCGCCCGGCGAAGAAGGCGTGGGTGAGGACGTCGAAGCCGCTGCGGGCGACGATCTCCGAGTGGAACTCCAGGAAGCGCTCGACCGGGAAGATCTGGAAGATCTGATCGCTGATGAGGAGCGTGGTCGGGTGCGCCTCCGCCAAGGTCGAGCGCAGCGGCCCCTGGACGACGAGCATCCGGCTGTCCGGCGGCGGCTCGATCGCGGTCGTGGCGGCGACGTCGAGCGCGTCCTTGAGCGCCTCGATGATGTGTCCGGGGACGTCGCGGTAGAGCTGGGCTCGGCGCTCGTCCGGCACATGATCGCGGGGTCGCCAGAGCGTGTGGAGGAACTCCAGGCGGACGCCGTTGTGGATCTCGGCGGTCCGTCGCCACTTCGGCCCCCAGAAGACCGAGGGGTAGGACGCGAGGCCGCGGCCGCTCAGCGGCGCGTCGGCGACGACGATCTCCTGACCGCGCAGGGCCTCAGCCTCCGCCGGCGTCGGCTCGGCTCCGGGCTTCCAGGTCGGGACCTCGGCGAAGCGGACGTCGTCGACGCTCCAGCGCGCCGGCGCGATCACCCAGCCGCCCTCGGGGAGATAGCGCCCCCCCTTCGCCGGCGTCGCGGGCAGGGGCGCGACGGCTCCGCTCAGGGAGCAGCGACGGCGGGCGCAGCCGAAGGGCCAGTAGCGGTGCGGGACCTTCACCCGGTAGCGGACGACGAAGCGCGTCGCCCCGGGCTCCAGGGAGACGGTGAGGAGCTCGCGGTCAGGGCTGTAGGTCAGCGCCTGGACGCCTGCGTCGGCCTCGACCTCCATGCGCCCGCGGTCAAAGGGGCCGTCGAGGTAGGTCGAGAGGGTGATCGTGTCGAGCCCCTCGGGCTCCTCGCGGAGGGTCTCGGCGAAGTTCAGGAGATGGATCGTCTCTCCCGCCTTGGCCGGGCGCGCGAGGGTGTAGTGGGCCTCGCCATCGACGGCGCCGCGGCTGCGTCGGAGCCTCTCGCCGCCTGGCAGGCGATCACCGCCGCGGAAGACCCGGAGCTTGACCGAGACCGACGCGACTCCCAGCTCCGCTCGGGGAGCAGGATCGTCGGCCGCATGCGTAGCCCCCTGCCCTGCGCTCTCGTCGGTCTTGGCCGCGGCGGCAGCGGACGATCCGTCAGCGGCTCCTCTCCCCTCCGGAACAACGTCTGGGGCCACCCATGAGGCCTCTGGGCCGCTGTACTCGCGCCCGCTGGGCGGCTCGGCGGTCGCGGGGCCGCCGATGCCTAGGGCGATGAGGCCAGCGGCCGCCAGGACCCCCCAGCGTCGCTCTTGTCTCGCGCCCAGTCCTCGCCTCGCCGCCAACCGGGCGAGTGTGCCGCAGGTCCCCCGTCTTGGCCTAGCAGCCTGCGGCGAAAGTCCCCTGCTCAGGCCTTGCAGGCTTCGGAGTGTTCGATAGGGCCCGCGCGCCGCCCCATGGGCGACGGGTATCGACGGGCCGCTCGCCGTACATTCCGCGCATCCACCCGCGGCAGGCGTCAAGACCGGCGAACGCTGTCTGATGGCCGCACGCGCCGCGTCCTCGACGCCCGTCGCCGCGGCCGGCACGCGGGACGGTTCATCCCACGGACGCGCGACCGTCCTTTTCGCGCATCTCACGCGATGCCCCTTGCTCGCCCGTAGCAGCGCTCGCTACAGTGAGAGGCCGCCTGTGCCCGCCGCCGGCCTCTCCTCAACGATCGTCGCCGAGAGCCGTCGGGATCACCAGCGTCCCTTTAAGGATAGACCTATGCGCTCGTTCGACCTGAAGATCCACCCGCTCCGCCACTATCTCCGCGATTGGCTCACAGGGCTCGCGCTCGGCGGGGTGATCGCGCTCGGCTGCGGTCGGACCGACGCTGAACCCTGTCAGGTCAACGAGGACTGCGGTGAAGGGGCAACCTGTGTCGACGGCGCATGTGCGGTGGTCGATACCGAGTGCAGCTTCGACAGCGACTGCGCTGAAGATGAGCGCTGCCTCAACTACGAGTGCAGCCCAGCGCAGTCCTGCGACGATGACCTTTCCTGTCCTGCGGGACAGACCTGTGTGATCCCCGAGGGTGAAGACGTCGGCACCTGCAGCGCCGATCCTGGGGGCTGTAACCCCGCCTGCGGTCCCGGTGAGTACTGCGAGAATGACGTCTGCTACCCCTCGGGCTGTCAGAATGACGCGGACTGCCCCGACGAGCTGATCTGCATCGACGGCGAGTGCATCGGCTACTTCGAGTGTCTCGAGAACTGGGACTGCCCTGAGGGCTTCTCCTGCGAGGGCAACATCTGCGTCCCCGGCTTCATGTGCAACGAGGACTGGGAGTGCGGCCCGGGCTGGGAGTGCATCGACGGCTTTTGCGACCAAAACCCCGAGTGCTTCGACAACAGTGACTGCCCGCCGGGCTCGGAGTGCTTCGACGGCTACTGCTTCGAGGTCGGCTGCACGGAGGACTGGCAGTGCGGCTTCGACCAGCTCTGCATCGACGGCGAGTGCGAGGGCTTCGTCTGCCTCGAGGACTTCGACTGTCCGCCGGGCGAGACCTGCATCGACAACGAGTGCGTACCGGGGCCGCCGGAGTGTTTTGACGACATCGACTGTCCGCCGGGCGAGGCCTGTGTCGGCGGCGTCTGCATGGGGATCCCCGAGTGCATCTTCGACGTCGACTGCGGTCCGGGCGAGATCTGCGACGGTGGGCTCTGCGTCCCCGGGCCGATGATGTGCGTCGGCGACGGAGACTGTGCGCCGGGCGAGCTGTGCATCGCCGGGATGTGCATCCCCCAGCCGCCGATGTGCGTGGACGACGTGGACTGCGGACCGGGTGAGCTGTGCATCGAGGGCCTGTGCATCCCCCAGCCGCCGATGTGCGTGGACGACGTGGACTGCGGACCGGGAGAGGTCTGCGACGCGGGCGTATGCATCCCGGAGCCGCCGGAGTGCGTGGACGACGTGGACTGCGGACCGGGAGAGGTCTGCGACGCGGGCGTATGCATCCCGGAGCCGCCGGAGTGCGTGGACGACGTGGACTGCGGACCGGGCGAGGTGTGCCAGGGCGGGAGCTGCGTGCCGGAGCCGCCGGAGTGCGTGAACGACGTGGACTGCGGACCGGGCGAGGTGTGCCAGGGCGGGAGCTGCGTGCCGGAGCCGCCGGAGTGCGTGGTCAACAGCGACTGTGGCGACAAGTCGATCTGTCTCGCAGGTGCCTGCGTCTTCGTCGGCGAGTGCTTCGTCGACGCCCAGTGTGCGCCTGGACAGACCTGCGTGATGAACTCGTGCGAGGGTCCGCCGGAGTGCTTTGTCGACCTCGACTGCGGCCTGGGCGAGACCTGCGTCGACGGTGCCTGCATCGCCCCGCAGAGCTGCGAGATCAACAGCGACTGCGGCGTCGGCCAGCTCTGCGTGCTCGGCTTCTGCTCAGGCGGGATCCAGTGCCTCGGCAACGGCGACTGCCCGCCCGGGGAGGCCTGTTTCGGCGGGCTTTGCATCGCGCCCTAGCAGCCCGTGGCGAAAGTCCTGCGCGCTCCAGCCCGATTCGTCCCTCTCGGCCCCGCCGAAACCTGCGGTAGAGCCCGGTACAGCGGCGTTTCGTCGAACCCACGAGCGCCGACGATTGCGGCGCGAGAGCACACGGGGCTGTGCCACGGGCAGTCATGAAAATTGGCCCATGGTTGCCGACGAAGTCGATCTCCGAACGCGATTGTCATCGAGAGGCGGTGCGGGCCTGCCCCGCATGTGGGTCTGTCTGGGCGCCGTCGGTCGGCGGAGCGCTGTCGAGGTCGGGATCATCCCGATCGAGGCGTCGATATCGTCGTTCACGACCGCCCACGAGGTCCGGGGGTCCATTCGAGAGGACACGACCACTTCTCCATAGTCCGTCGTCGCCGTGAGCGCGCGTGCGGCTTGGGAGTCCCGCGGACCTCTCGCAGCCTCCTGTCGCCGGCCAAGGTTCGCGGCGAACCTGTTCGAGTGAGCCGGGGGTGCTGGCTCGCTTGCGCCCCGACAAGCCTGTCCTTAAACTCAGGTCTTTGTTGTCTCAGCCTCGCCAGATCGGTTGCCCGACGCCAATACGGCCGCTAGTCTGGTTGCGTGGATGATCGATCGAGGAGGTGGCTTTGCCCCCCCTCCCCTTCCCGCCGATGCCCGGATCAAGACGCACTGTCCTCGTCGTAGACGACAACGTGATCAACAAGCGGATCATGGTGAGTCAGCTCGAGAGCCTCGGCCTCGTCGCGGAGTCGGTCAGCGGGGGTCATGAGGCGCTCGCTCGAATGACCAAGCAGCGCTTCGACGCGGTCTTGATGGACTGCCAGATGCCGGTGCTCGACGGGTACGAGACGACCCAGAGGATCCGCGAGGCCGAGGCGAAGGACCGACGAACGATCGTCATCGCGGTGACAGCCCACGGGATGGTCGGGGAGCGCGCGCGCTGCCTCGCGGCGGGGATGGACGACTACTTGGCAAAACCTTTTCGTGCGGCCCAGCTCGGAGCGCTCCTCGATCGGTGGTTTGGCGGGGGCGCGGGGGTCGACGACCAGCCCGACCTCGAGCCGGTGCCCGAGCCCGAGATAGTCCCGGAGCTCGACCCGCAGATCGTCGAGCGGCTCGGGGGGCTTGGGATCCTCAGCCGCGTCCTCGATCTCTATGTCGCCTGCCTCTCAACGCAGATGGGGGTCTTGCACAGCGCGATAGACGGTGCTCGCTGGGACGACGCGAGGCGTGTAGCTCACACCCTCCGGGGAGCCTCGGCGCAGATCGGCGCAGCGCGCTTCGCTGGGCTCTGTGAGGACATGGAGCGCAGCGCAGCGCAGCAGGACTCGGCCGCTTGCATCGAGAGTCTCCAGGTCCTGGAGCTCGCCAGGCCTCGCCTGGAGGAGGCTGTCTCCAGCTGCTTGGGCTCCTCGGGCGGCTAGCAGCCCCGGGACTATCGCCACTGTCTGTTGGCAGCCCTGGTCGAGCCCCTCGGAGCGGCCAGAGTCTGCGCGAAGGCCCGGAGTCGCGGCGCCTTCTAGAGCACAGGCTCGAGCCTGTGCCCTAGAACTCGCAGGTCGGGGTTGTCCCGGATATCGAGCCGAGGATCGGCGTGGCGCGCCGTTTGTCCCGAGCCCAGCCATCCGTCGCAGCCCGGGCCTGCGCATCCGCGCGCGTCCGGCTTCTCCAGAGGTTTGACAGCCCCCTGCCCTTCGGTGGACGCTCGCTGGAGATGACTGGATCGCCCACCGCTCGAGGAGCCCCCATCCGTCGCTGCGGTCGGCGTCCTTGGTGGGGGGTCGCCCTCCTCGCCAGCGTTGGCATGTTTCCTTCGCTCGCGATCGCGGCGCCACCGGCGTTGCCTGACGCTCGCTCGGGATCGGTCGAACCTCCGGGACCGACGGACTCGGAGGACGGGGAGGATGCTAGCGCAGACGGGCAGATCAGCCTTGAAGCGTCGGTCGGCGGCGACGAGGATGGGGTCGACGCAGAGGCGGACGGAGGTGGCGACGGATCGGCAGACGGATCGGCAGACGGATCGGCAGACGGATCGGCAGACGGATCGGCGGATGGTCTCGGAGGTTCCGGAGACGCGGATGTCCTCGCTCTGAGCGGTTCCGGAGACGCAGACGATGACGCCGGTCCAGGCACCGGCGCTGGGAAGAGCGACCGCGACAGCGATCCGGCGATGATCCAGGGCCGCCGAGAGCCGTCCATGAACACCGTCCGCGGCGGCGTGGGCCTCTTCGGCACGACGCTCGCCGACGTCGGCGGTCGACACAGCATCCGCTTCGGCCTCCACACCGATCTCTTCCGCCGCAGCGGCTTCATCTACGACTCGATGGCGAACGGGACCGACACCAACTCGCGCTTTCGCGGGACGGTGAACATCGGCTACAGCCCCCTCCCCTGGGGCGAGGTCTTCCTCTCGATCTCGAGCCAGGCCAACCGCAACCTCCGCGAGCAGCCGGGGCGCCAGGACAGCGAGACGAACTTCGCCCTCGGCGACATCGACCTCGGCATCAAGGGGGCGCATCGCTTCTACCGCGGCGGCGCGATCGGTCTCGGCGGACAGATGGCGCTCGGCCTCCTCTCCGGCGCCTCGCGGCTGACCTCGGAGCGGGTCAATTTCGCGATCGACGGCCTCTTCACCCTCGACCTCCGCTACCTGACCGCGAAGGCCTTCCCCTTCCGCTTCACCACCAACATCGGCTGGATCCTCGACAACTCGCTGAAGGTGATCGACTTCGGCCAGATCAGCGACACGACCAGCCGCGAGGTCACCCGCTTCGCCCTCGGCGTCAACCACAGCCGGGTGCGGATGCGCTACGGCGTCGACTTCCCGATCCGTCTCGGCAAGGAGCGGCAATTCGGCATCGATCCGATCGCCGAGCTCGCCTGGGACGTCTCGACCTTCGGCGACGAGGAGCTCTTCGGGCAGATGGGCGCGGATCCAGTGGGGATCCCGCGGTCGAGCCTGTGGACCACGCTCGGCGTCCGGGCGAACATCATCTACGGGCTCCACCTCGACGCTGCCCTCGACATCGGCATGCGCTCTCCCGCCTTTGAGTACGGCCCGCCGGTTCCGCCCTGGCAGCTCCTCTTCGGCCTCGGCTGGTCCTTTGACCCGAGGCCGGTGATCAAGGAGGTCGCCGCCGAGAACGACGTCAGCTCCCTGCCCCCCGCGGTCACGGACGGTCGAATCCAGGGCGAGGTGGTCGACGGCGCAGGATCACCGATCGCTGGGGCCGTCGTCTCCTTCCCCGGCTTGACCTCGACCTCGGTGCTCACCGACGCGAGCGGGATGTTCACGAGCTTCCGCTTTCCTGAGGGCGAGGTCACGCTCATCGTCACCCTGGCCAACGGCGCGACGCAGGAGGCCACCGCGAGCGTGAGGGCCGACGAGGACACGCCGCTGACGATCACGATCGGCGAAGAGGCCGCAGGTGCGACCGAGTACGGGATCCTGGACGGCTCCTTCGCCGACGAGCAGGGTCAGCCCGTGCTCGTCAGCTTCCAGGTGACCGGACAGGGGATCGACGAGCCCTTCTCCTCGACGGAGGACGGGCTCATCCGCATCGAGCTGCCCGCCGGAGACTACTCAGGCATCGCCAGGGCCGAGGGCTTTGAGGACGCGCGGGTGAGCTTCACCGTCCTCGCCGGCGACGACATGGTCCCGGTCAAGGCTGTCCTCACGCGGGCGACGCCGGTCGAGACCCCCAACGTGAAGGGGAGCAGCCGCTCGATCAACCTGAAGAAGGGGATCCGCTACAACGGCGACGAGGTCAACGACTCGAGCCACGCGATCCTCGACGAGCTCGCCGTCTTCCTCAGGGCTCACCCGGAGTTCGTCGAGATCGAGATCGGCGTCCACACCGACGACCGCGGTAACCCGAGCAAGCGCAGCAGCGCCCGCGCTGAGAGCGTCCGAACCTACCTCTTGGGCCAGGGCGTCAGCCCCGATCGGGTGACGGCCAAGGGCTACGGCGATCGCAACCCGGTGGCGGTGAACCTGACCGCGTCGGGCCGGGCGAAGAACAACCGGACCTCGATCAAGGTCAAGCAGTACACCGGCGAGTAGGCCGCGGGCGCCGGGTCGGTTCGGAGCGACGGCCGCGTGTGAGCTCGTCAGCGGATCGATTAGGGGTCTTCGGGGACCCTACGTACGACCACAAGCAGGACAAGGCCACCTCCTTGGGAGATGGCCTTGTCCTGTGTCAAAGACGCGCCGCTGGAGCTGCTCTGGGCCCGACGACCGCAAACAGGACAAGGCCACCTCCGTGGGGAGATGACCCTGTCGCTTGTGTCGAGTATGCGCCGATCTAGCGGTCGGGCGTCGGTGCCATCGGGCCGCTCGGAGCGGCTCCCGCAGGCGAACCGTCGGCGGACTTTCCGGTCTTGCCGGCAGCGGCCGACCCCTCGGCAGCCTCAGCGGCAGCCTTCGCGGCCTTGTCGGCAGCGGCTGAATCGTCGGCAGGCTTCGCGGGAGCCTTGGCAGGAGCAGCCGCCTCTGCGCCCTTGGCGGGCGTCGGCGCCGCGCTGCCATCGGCGGCGGGCGGCGGCGTGGCGGTCTTCGAGGCGTCGCCGCCCTTGTCGGGGCGCTTGCGGGGAGGACGACGGCGCGCGCGGGGATCGGGCCCGAGCGTCTCCTCCATCTTGTTCTCGACGCTGTACTTCTCGAGCAGGCTCTCCTTGAGCTCGCGGCGCCCCTGGTGGAGCTTGCGCTGGCGAAGGCGCTCGCGGAGCTGGTCGACGAGCGCGGCCTTGGGCAGGTCGCCCGGCTCGTACTTGCCCACGCACTTGATGATGTGGATGCCGAACTTGGTCTCGACGGGCTTCGACACCTCGCCGGTCTTGAGCTTGAACGCCGCGGCGCTGAACTCCTCGACCATCCGGTCCTTGGTGAAGATGCCGAGATCGCCGCCCTTGTCGGCGCTGGGGCCGATCGAGTGCTCCTTGGCGAGCGCCTCGAAGTCGGCGCCGGGGGCCGAGGCGAGGCGGTAGATCTCCTCCGCCTTGGCCATCGCCTCCTCCTTCCACTTCGCCTTCTCGGCCTCGTCGGGCTCGCTCGCGGGCTCGTGGGGGTTGGCGGGCTGCGGCCCCACCGGGATCAGGATGTGGGCCGCGTGGACCCGGTCCTTGTCCGAGTGGTAGTTCGGCTTGACCTTCTCGTACTCCTCGTCGACCTCTTGATCGGTGACGGTGAGCTTGCCGTCGACCTCGAGGAGCTTCAGCTCGACGAGCTCGGCGATGTACATGTTGCGCAGGCTCTCCTCGGTCTCGCCGCGGCGCTGGAGGTGCTTCTCCCAGTCCTTGATGCCGCGGCGCTGCTGCTCCTCGCGCTCGGTCAGCTCGGCCGCGTCGTGCTCGACTCCGCGGGCGGCGGCCTCCTGGCGCAAGACCTCTTGGTAGATCAGGCGCTCGGTGATCGACTTGCGGTAGCGGCGGTCGGCGGACGGCGGAATCTCACGATCGCGGTCGGCGTACTTCTTCACCTTGAGGTCGTAGATCGAGCGGAAGTCGGCGGCGGAGACCGCCTTGCCGTTGATCGTCGCGACCGGATCCGGGATGTCGCTAGAGTCCTTCTCGACAGCCTTCGCACCCTCCTGGGGGGCGATCTTCTCGAGGTCCTTGGGGTCTGCCTTTTGCGGCGGAGGGGCGCCTCCGTTACAGGCGCTGAGGCAGAGTGCGGTGACGAGGAGCGAAGCAATGCGATGCATAGGTTCTCCAGGGGCCGATTTGCGGTCGGTGCGGAGGCTCAGCGAGCGAGTCTAGAGCCTCTCAGGGTCGTAGGGCAAAGGATTGGGATCCTGAGCCAGGTGCGCAGTAGGCGCCTTCGCGACGAGGGCCTGATGAACGGCCGTGGTGACCTCGCAGATCCGAACCCGGCGCGAACATAGCCGCTCGCCGCTCGGCCGTCCACGTGCAAGCTACAGCGGGATCGTCGTCGATGGCTGGGGTCGCGCGCGGCTCGGCAATTTGGCGTACATTCGCGGCCGCAGATGACACAGCTCGTGCAGATCCGGACGCCTGGGGGGGAGCCCTCCGAGCCGCGGCAGCCCGTCTCCGTCGACCCTGACGCCCCGCGCGTCTACCTCGAGACGCTGGGTTGCCAGATGAACGTGGCCGACTCGGCGCTCATCCTCGGCCAGCTCACGCAGCGCGGCTACGTCCAGGTCCGCGATCCGGCTGAGGCCGACGTCGTCCTCCTCAACACCTGCGCCGTCCGCGAGAAGGCCGAGGAGCGGGTCTACGGCCGCACGAGCCAGCTCCTCCAGCACCGCCGCGAGCGGCCGAACCTGGTCTTCGGGATCACCGGCTGCATGGCGGAGCACCTGCGCGGAAAGGTTGCCGAGCGCGCGCCCCACATCAGCCTCGTCGTCGGTCCGGACGCCTATCGCTCGATCGGCGATCTGGTCGACCGGGCCCGGGAGGGCGAGTCGGTGCTCGACGTGGAGCTCGACAAGAGCGAGGTCTACGAGGGTCTCGACGGGGTCGCCGACGATGACGGCGTCAGCGGTCAGGTCGTGATCCAGCGCGGTTGCGACAAATTCTGCACCTTCTGCGTGGTCCCCTTCACCCGCGGTCGTGAGCGCGGCGTGCCGCCCCGTGAGGTGCTCCGCAACGCCCGTCGACTGGTGGAGCGCGGCTATAAAGAGGTTGTCCTCCTCGGCCAGACCGTCAACTCGTACCGCTACGAGGACGTGAGCTTCGCCGCGCTTGTGCGGGCGGTCGCGGCGATCGAGGGGGTCGAGCGGATCCGTTTCACCAGCCCCTACCCCGTCGACTTCACCGACGAGGTGATCGCGGCGATGGCGGAGCTGGACAACGTCTGCCCCCAGATTCACCTGCCGGTCCAGTCGGGCTCGGACCGGATGTTGACGGCGATGCGCCGCGGCTACAGCCGGGGCGAATTCCTCGACCTGGTCGAGCGCCTGCGCGCGGCGATCCCCGACCTCGCGCTCAGCACCGACATCATGGTCGGGTTTTGCGGCGAGACCGAAGAGGACCACGCGGAGACCCTCTCGCTGATGCGAGCGGTCCGCTTCGACACCGCCTTCATGTTCAGCTACAGCGACCGCGGGATCACCTACGCGTCGAAGAAGCTCGAGGACGACGTCGACCCGGCGACCAAGAAGCGGCGCCTGCAGGAGGTCATCGCGCTCCAGGAGGAGCACACGCGGGCGTCCTTCGCCTCGCGGATCGGCCACACCGAGGAGGTGCTCGTCGGCATCACCTCGCGCCGCGGCGATCGCATGGTCGGCCGCACCGGCCGCTTCCAGAGCGTTCTCCTCCCCCTCGATCGGGCGCTCCCAGGAGACCTCGTGCGGGTGAAGATCGCCGGGAGCACAGGCCACTCACTCATCGCCGAGTAGGACCCATGGAGGCGCTAGTCATCCTTATCGTCTTCGGCTCGATCTTCGGCTCGATCGTCGTCAGCAGGCTGCTCAAGTACCGACACATCGAGCGGATGCGCGAGCTCGAGACCGGAGCTAGCCGCGGCGGCGAAGTGCTCGCCCTCGAGGCGGCGAAGTCGGAGCTCGAGGTGCGGCTGCGCCACCTAGAGTCGATCGTCACCAACGTCGACTACGAGCTCAACGCCAAGCTCAACCGCCTCTCGACCCGCCACCTGGCGCTCGAGGCAGCCCTGCCCGCAGGCGGTGATCTCGCGGCGGCGAGCGAGGGGATCGCGGCGGAGACCGAGCGGGTCTTGCGGGGCACGGTGCGGCCGGGCCAGCTCGTCGCCAACCGCTTCGAGATCATCCGCCTCCTCGGCACCGGCGGGATGGGAGCGGTCTACCTCGCCCGCGATCAGAACCTCGGCGAGGAGGTCGCGCTCAAGGTCGTCGCCGGCCTCGGCCTCACGGATCCTGGGGCGGCGGAGCGACTGCGCCGAGAGGCGGCGGCGGCTCGGCGGATCAGCCACGTCAACGTCGTCCGCCTCCATGACATCGGCGAGGAAGGCGGGCTCCTCTTCCTGTCGATGGAGTTCGTCGACGGCGAGAGCCTCCACCAGCGCCTGACTCGCCTCGGCCGGCCGATGACCGCCGAGGAGCTGCGCCCGCTCCTCGCCCAGCTCTGCGACGGGCTCGCGGTCGCCCATGACGCGGGGGTGATCCACCGCGACCTCAAGCCGGCGAACGTCCTCATCGACCGCAACGGCAACGTCAAGCTCATCGACTTCGGGATCGCCAGGATGGCCCATGTCGACGGGATGACGGCGACCGGGATGGTGCTCGGGACCGCGGAGTACATGGCCCCAGAGCAGGTGCGCGGCGGAGCGGTCGACGGGCGTGCGGACCTCTACGCGATCGGCGTGATCGCCTACGTCGCCCTGACCGGTCAGGCGCCCTTCGTCCGGGAGACGCCGATCGCTGTCTCGCTCGCCCACGTCACCGATCCGGTTCCGTCGCCGCGGACGCTCACGCCGAGCCTCACGCCGGCTTGGGAGGCGCTGCTGATGCGGCTCCTCGAGAAGTCGCCGACGATGCGCTTTCAGACGGCGTCGGAGCTGCGGCACGCGCTGCCTGTATCTGCGAGCGATCCGACGGTCCTCGGCCCGCAGGTCGGAGCTCCGTCGACCGAGCGACTGACGTAGCCGTCCGCGCGCGAGCGCCTTCGGTGGCGTGATGAGCCGCGACGAAGTTGCGTGTTCTCTGGCGGAGCGACGACACCGATGTCGTGGTCCTGCGTCGTCCGCACAGGTCGCGCCAGAGAGCGCCCACGGCCCTCTCAGGGCCGGTAGGGGCGCGAAGGCGCGCGGCAATTGTCGCGCCGGGGGATCGGTGCTAGCGTCGCCTCATTCATTGGTTCACTTATGCTTTTCTCCTTATTTCATAGAATCCACGGCCCCTATGGGGCCTCCTCGACGATCCCGTGGGGCGTCGCGGCTCTCCTGACGCTCGCCTGCTCCTACGACTACGAGCCCCCTCCGACCGCAGACGGAGAGCTCGGTCGCGGCGAGTTCACCTACCGCTGCTCAGGAGACAGCGACGCGCTCTGCCCGGCCGGGTCGGCGACGGCGACGTCGTTCCCGCAGGCGATCGCGCTCGGCGGCCGCTTCAGCCTCGAGTACGCCTACAACAGCGACTACGAGGGGGACCCGCCGCCGATCTTGAAGAGCTCGGTCCCCGATCGGATCTCGAGCACAGACGGGATCTTCAAGGCGCTCGCCACCGGCTACACGGCGATCAACGGGGTCTCCGGGGCCAGCGAGGTCGTCGATGTCAAACACCTCCGGGTGGCGGCGATCGATCACCTCACGGTGAGCGAGGACCAGCTCAAGATCGGCGCCTCGGTCGAGGTCGAGGTCGGCTCCCAGCTCTCCCTGACGGCCGCCCCCTACGGCGCGCAGGACGAGCTCCTCGGCGGTGATCTCGAGTACGTCTGGAGCACGGCGAGCTCCGAGGTCGCGGCGGTCGCAGGCGCGGGCGACGACGATCTGGCGGTGATCGAGGGGGTCAGCGAGGGGAGCACAACGGTGACGGTCGCGGTCGGCGACCTCGCCCTCGAGGTCATGGTCGTCGTGGTGCCGTCGTCGACGACGGCGACGACGGGCGACAGTGATAGCGACGGGACGACGACGGGCGACACGGACGGGACGACCGACGGGACGACGGGCGACACGACCGGCGACACGGACGGGACCACGGACGGGACCACGGACGGGACCACCGACGGGACCACCGACGGGACCACCGACGGGACCACCGGGACCACGGGGGGTTGAACCATGGCGAAGCAACGACACATTTCACGGTTCACCGGCTTCGCGATGGCGCTCCTGCTGGGCGCCGCATGCCAGCCCGACTACGGCTCGATCGAGGTCGACGTGGCGTCATCGCCACCCGTGCCGGTGAGCATCCACAGCCGCGACTTTCAGGTGCCGGTCGGGATCTCCGTCCTGATCAACGTCACCCCGGTCAGCGACAACCGCAACGACTACATCGAGACCGATAGCGTCGAGCTGACGTCGAAGGACCGGGGCGTTATGAACGTTGAGCCAGGTCCGGAGGAGTGGTCCTTTGTCCTCGTCGGGGTCGGGGTCGGGAGCACCTGCGTCGAGGTCGTGATCAACGGCTCGGTCGAGGACTGCATCTCGGCGGAGGTCGTCTCGCAGTCGTGAGCTGCGCTCCGGGGGGGTCTTCCTCCCCGTGAGCTGGAGTTGATGAGCCCGTCCCCTTGGATGTCCGGGGGGGCGGCCTTTTTTGTTTTTTGTTTTTGTTCTCGGGGTGCGGGTGCTTGGCGGGGCACCTGGGGTAGATGTGGGCCGCTAGGTGGGGGGAGGCTGAGGCGTGGGCCGGTCGAGGGGGGCAGCACTCTCTCAGACAGGTCGGAGCGCGCGTCGACCCCTGAAGGGGTCGATGCGCGTCCTAGACTCGTTCGCGCTGCCCCCCTCGCCCGTCCCCCAGCGCGTCCTCCTGATGAGGGAAGCCGGGGGTACGTAGGCAGAGGTGCTCGGCGGGCGGGTACCGGGTCGGTCGGTTCGGGGGTCGTCGACGGACGCGGGCAGAGGTGCTTGGCGGGGGGCGGTTGTCCCCCAGCGCGTCCTCCTGATGAGGGAAGCCGGGGGTACGTAGGCAGAGGTGCTCGGCGGGCGGGTACCGGGTCGGGGGCGGTTCGGGGGTCGTCGACGGACGCGGGCAGAGGTGCTTGGCGAGGTCGACGGACGTGAGGCGGAGGGCGCTCTAGCGGCCTGGCTTGGAGTCTTTGGCGAAGGCTTCGAGGACTTGGCCGAGGCGCTCGGCGATGGTGGCGGCTTCGTCGGCGCTTAGGCAGAGCGGGGGGCAGAGGAGGACGGCGTGGGCGGTGGTGGGGATGTAGAGGCCGTGGGCGAGGCCTAGGGCGGCGAGGCCGGTGGTGGGGCGGTCGAGCTCGAGGAGGCGCATGAGGCCGAAGCCGCGATGGTCGCGGATGAGGCCGGCGAGGGCTGGGCGCCGGCGGAGGGCTTCGAGGTGATCGCCGAGGAGGTCGCCGACGCGGTCGGCGTTGCCCGGGAGGTCGTCGCGCTCGTAGAGCTCGATGGCGCCGACGGCGGCTGCACAGGAGACGGGGTGGGCGTAGGTGGTGAGGCCGCACCAGAGCTTCTCGTCGTCGAAGTGGGCGGCGATGGGCTCGGAGACGCAGACCCCGGCGAGGGGGGCGTAGCCCGAGGTCAGGGCCTTGCCCAAGGTCATGATGTCCGGGCGGACTCCCCAGCGATCACAGGCGAACCACCGCCCCGTGCGGCCAAAGCCTGAGAAGATCTCGTCGTCGATGAGGAGGATGCCGTGGGCGTCGCAGAGCTCGCGTACGCGGGGCCAGAAGTCCGGCGGCGGGATCTGCATGCCGTTGGCGCCGGTGAAGCCCTCGAGGAGGATGGCGGCGACGGTCTCGGGGCCCTCGCGCTCTAGGAGGGCCTCGAGGCTGCGGACCCAGGCGGAGGCCTCGCCCGCCGCCTGCGGGGGCGCTGGGTAGGGATCGTCGATGTGGAACGCAGGGGCTAGATCGGCGGCGAAGGGCGCCTTGCGGGCGTCGCCGCTGATCCCGAGGATCGCCAAGGTGGCGCCGTGATAGGAGGCGCGGCGGGTGATGATCTTGCTCCGACCGGTGACGAGGCGGGCGATCTTGACCGCGTTCTCGTTGGCCTCGGATCCGCCGGTGGTGAGGAAGGCGCGGTGGAGGCCGGTGTGCCTGCGGAGGAGCTCGCCCAGCTCGGCGCGGATCGGCAGAGCGGCGTTGGGAGCCGCGGCCGGCAGCGTTCGGATCTGCTCGATCATCCGCTCCTGGATGTGCTGCCTGCGGTGGCCTGCGCTGACGTTGTAGACCTGGCTCTCGAGGTCCCAGAGCCAGCCGTGGGCGGCGGTCTTGAAGCGGGCGCCGGCGGCGTCGATGATCTCGAGCGGGCCGACCTTCGACTGCACGCTCCAGGTGAAGAAGAGGTGATCGCGTTGACGATCGAAGAGGTCGCTAGAGCTTGCCTGGGTCATCGGGAAACGATCCGATCAGGAGGCTGGCGGCGCACCCTGGCGCCATCGATCGAGGGTGTAGGCGACGGGCGGGTTCTCCTGGCCGCAGCCGCGGCTCGCGAGAACGTCGCCGGAGCTGAGGTCCATGACCAGGCGGCCGCAGGTCTCCGAGGCGTGGGGGTCGGGGTTGTCCGGCGGGGCGTGGGCGCAGATGCTCTTCGGGTAGCCGTCGTGGGAGCACAGGAAGTCCCAGAGCTGGGCGGGCGTCTGCGGCCGGGCCTGGACGTAGAGGGTCGTCGCGAGGTCCATCCGCCGGAAGGTCGTGCTCACCGGCGAGACCCGCTCGACCTTGCGCAGGACCGGATCAAAGCAGTGGTTGGTGTGGATGTGCGCCGCCCGGGCGCCGACCTGGGTCAGGACCTTGCGCTGACCGCTGCTCTCAACGCCGTAGAAGTCGCGGCCGTCGGCGATCATGTAGTGATGACCGCTGGAGAGGGTCGCCGCCATCAGCCGCTCGTAGGCGGCCGTGGCGGTCGTCTCGGCGAGCATCGCCCGGACCAGCGCGGGCCAGAGAACGCCGATCTGAGCGTCCGTCGAGGTCAGGTTGTTGATCGTCACCGCGACGCCGTGCTCGTTGATCCCGGTCATCGCCAGGCAGCCGACGAGGGTAAAGAAGAGCAGCTCGCCGTCGCCGCTCTTCGGCCTTACCCGGAGGAGGCGGACGAAGGGCGAGGCGGTGCGGTGCATGTCCCAGGTCTGGCCGAGGGTGGGCGTCGCGAGGCCGGGGATGTAGACCGCCGTGCAGCCGCCGTCGTCGGGCTCGGCCGGCTCCCCTGCCCGCTCGTAGCCCGGCCCGAGGGCGCGGCGCGGGATGTCTCGCAGATCGGTGTAGTGGTTGAGCACGACCAGCAGCGCCGGATCGATCGCCGCTCCCCGGGTGATCCCGGCGAACTCGGCCGCGAGCTCGGGGTGGTAGGCGTCCAAGACGGGGATGTGGCGCCGGGCGATCTCGAGGAGCTCGCCCTCGTCCTTGACCTCGCTCTTGCTCAGGGTCAGCTCAAGGCGGATCGCGGCGAGCTCGCGGATCTCGTCGCGCCACATCTCCCCCTGGGCCTCGCCCCGCTCCCCGGGATCATCCTGATCGAGGAGGACCGCCTCCGTGTCGTCGACCGCGATCATAGGCTCCCCCCGCCGAGGAGGTTGTCGATCAGCGGCTCGAGCGTCCGGCGCAGGACCGTCGCGATCACGTGCGCCTCGATGTCGAGGGGCGGCGCGGCGATGATCGTGCCGGGGCGGCCGGAGCCGAAGAAGACCCCCTTGTGGCTGCTGACCTGGACGATCGCCGCGGCGGTCGCGGGGGCGCTGAAGCGGACGGTCTGATAGAGGCCTGCGCCGCCGAGGGAGGCCCCGGGGAAGCGATCGACGAAGAGGTGCTGGAGGAGCTCGCGGAGCGCGGTGGCGGCGGGCTCCATGGTCTCCAGTCGGTGCGCGGCCCGGAGGTGCTCATGGGTGCGGATGATAGAGAGCTCGTCGCCGTCCCAGGTGGAGATCAGCGTCAGCGGCTTGTCGATGTAGTAGCGATCGCCGACGAAGATGTGCCCGAGCTGGCCGCCGGGATACCAGAGCACCATGTCGGGGACGCAGCTCGCGGGGAGAGCGTCGACGCCCCAAGCCCCCGCAGCGCAGCGATAGCCGCCGCTGGCGGTCTCGACGAGGACGAGCGGGAGATCGTGGCGGCGACAGGCGGCGGCCAAGGCCTCCGCGCTCGCGCCGTCGAGGACGAGGCCGGAGCGCTCGCCGACGAGCTCGATGTAGACGCCGAAGAGGGCCTCTGCGCCGACCTTGGCGACGAGAGCGTCGAGCGCGGCGATCGTCGCCTCCGCGCCGACATCTGCGGGATGGGGCAGCCGCGGCCAGTCGAAGAGGCCGAGGTCGGGGCCGAAGCCCGTCGGATCGGAGAGAGAGCGGGCGGCGGCCGTGACATGGCCGAGGTAGCCGCCGTCGAAGCCGACCGCGATCTGAGCCTGCGGCCTGGAGAGCCGGAGGCAGCGCAGGGACTTGTCGACGAGCTCATCGCGCGACGAGGTGAAGTACATGTGCGAGGTCCCGCGCGGGGCGATGGCGCGGAGGTGCTCGACGTAGTGGACGGTGTCGACAGTCGCGTAGTTCGACAGGTTCAGCCGCGAGCTCAGCGGACCTGTGAGCTCGCGGGTCGCCATAAACTCGGGGCGCGCTCCGAAGGGCTGCTGGATGCCGCTCGCGAGGTCGATCCGCTGCGCGGTCGCGGGGGGCTGGGCCGGCGGATCCTGGGGGGCCCCGAGCGGGATCCGGTAGTAGTCCGCCTGGCCGTTGCCCTCGTACTGACGGTTCAGGCGGACGACCTTGTACGCGCCGAAGGACTGGTTGAGCGCGGCCATGCTCAGGGTCGCGCCGACGCGGTTGCGACCGGTGACGAAGCGGTAGCCGTGCTCGCGGGCCCAACGGATCTGGGCCCGCTTGAGGGCGCGTCCGGTGCCGCGGTTGCGCGCCTCGGGCCCCACCGTAACGTCGGCGGAGTAGAAGGTGTCGCGAGAGCCGAAGCGGTCATCCTGATCGGGGCCAGAGACCCCGCTAAAGTGCTCTAGAGAGCTTCCCAGGCAGAAACCGAGGATCTCCTTGCTGGCGGTGTCGACGGCGCAGAGGCCGACGCCGGCCTCGGCAGCGCCGCGAAGATAATCGATCGAGTCGCGGCGGGCGGCCTCGTAGCTGGCGTTCTCGATCGCCAGGATCGCCGGCCAGTCGTTCTCCTTGATCTCGCGGATGACAAAGCCCTGGCGCTGCCTCTTCCCGCCCTCAGGGATCCACTCCAGGGCCTCGGGATCGTCGAGCCGGCGCAGGGTCTCGGCGATCCGGCCGAAGAGCGCCTTGATATGGCTGGCATGCCAGCCCGCGCTGAGGCGGAAGCGGACCGTCCTCGTGCCTGCCCCGTAGGTCATAAAGCCCCGCTGGAAGCGCTGGGCGATGAAGGCCTTCTGCTGGTCAGGGCTCGCGAGATCAAAGGCGAAGGTGGTGCCGGCGACCCGCGGCGAGCCGAGCTCGGGGAACTCCGCGGCGAGCTTCTTGAGGTTCTTGCGGAGGAGAGGCTCGACGCTCGCCTGCTCGTAGGCGGACTCGACCTGGATGAGGCCGCGCAGCGCCGACGAGACGGCGACCTGGTTGGCCTCCGGATCCTCCCAGCGAGAGAGCACGACCCCGAGGTTGGCCTTCTTGGCGAAGGTGATCAGATCGGGGCTGGTCTGTCGATCGCCGCCGAGGCCGAGGCGCTGCCACCAGAAGAAGGGGCCGCCGGTGGCGAAGCCGGTCTGGACCTCGTCGATGATCAGCGGGATCTTGCGGGCCCTCGCCGCCTTCAGCAGCCCGAGCATGAACTCGCGGTTCAGGTAGACGTCGCCGCCCTCCGCCATCATCGGCTCGATGATGATCGCGTAGATCTCCGCGATATGCTCGTCTAGGACCTTCTCGACCGACTCCAGGGTGGTCTCGGCGAAGACCGCCTCAAAGCCGGCGAGCTCGAAGGGGCCGCGCTTGGCCGGGTTCCAGGTCGCCATCAAGGAGGCGAAGGTCCGGCCGTGGAAGCCGTGCTTGAACGCGAGCACGCGGTTTCGCGGGCGCCCCTCGACGGCCGGCGGGGCGTGGAGACGGGCGATCCGCAGGGCCTTCTCGTTGGCCTCGGCCCCGCCGGCGCAGGTGAAGGCGATGTGGTCGAGGGCCGGCGGGGCGAGCCGGCGCAGCGCCTCGGCGTAGGCCTGGAGCTCAGGCGTGTGGTGGATCGTCGTGTCGGGGTTGCTCCAGAGGCAGTCGTCGAAGCGACCGTCATAGAGGTCGCGGAGGATCTGGGGGTGGGCGAAGCCGTGGGTCAGCGTCGCTATCTGGGAGCACGCGTCGAGGAGGACCAGCGGATCGGGATCGACAGAGACCATGTAGGGCCCGCAGCTCCGCCGCGTGTCGACCACCAAGGGCTTCTTCTCGCGGGGGATGAAGTCACCGGCGTACATCCGCTCGAGGAGCTCTGCGGAGCGGGGCAGCGCGCCCCCTTCGGGGATCCGCACGCGCCTGGTCTCGCGCTCGAAGACGGCGCCAGGGCGCGGCGCTTCTTCGCGCTGCTTGGTCTCGAGTTCGGTGAGGACGGCGTCGAGATCGCGGTTCGGGGTGTCGGCGTTCACGGTGCCATTCTATCAGCGGCCTAGGTGGCCGACATCGCCAGAGGATGGTGCTCGGTACGATCTGCTACCCTCCGCCGATGGCCGCCGCGCAGCTCGCACTCGTCGCCGGTCCGGGCTTCGTTCTCCAGCGCGCTCGGGCGACGCCGGCCGCGTCTCCCCTCTCGCCCCACTTTCACGCCGAGTACCTGCTCTGCGCCCAGCTGCGCGGGCATGAGGCCTGCGCGATCGACGGGCGCACGCATCACCTGCAGGCCGGTGATCTCATGCTCCTCAACCCCGAGCAGGTCCACACCGGTCACGCCGACGCCCAAGAGCCGATCGAGTACCTCAGCCTCTACGGCGAGCGGGACTGGGTCGAGGGGCTGGCCCGTGAGCTCGGCGGTCGTCGTCCGCCGTGCTTTCGCCGGGTGCAGGTGGAGCGGGCGTCGGGGCTCATCGGCGGGCTCCAGCGCCTGTGGAGCAGCTACAGCCAGGGGCCCGAGGCCCCCCCCGAGCTGACCGCGCAGCTCGCCCGCGAAGAGGCGGCGATCCGCCTGTATTGCCGGGCCCTCGGGACCTACGCCGACCTTCGAGACGTTCGCGCTCGGGCCCGACCCCGTCGGCGCCTGCGGGCGGTCGTCGACTACGCCCGCGCACGTCGGGGGCCGATCGATCTCGACAGCCTCGCGGCGGTCGCCGGACTCTCGAAGTACCACTTCATCCGCTCCTTCGCGGCCGAGCTTGGGATGACCCCGGCGGCCTATCTCCGCAACCTCCGGATCGGCGAGGCGGCGACCGATCTGCGCCGCGGTCGCACGATCGAGGCCGCCGCCGAGAACGCCGGGTTTGGCGATCTGCGGAGCTTTCGCCGGGCCTTCCGCGGGATCCTCGGGACCACGCCGCGACGCTACGCGCGGATGTGCGGGCCGCGACATCACGGCGTCCGATCACCGCAGCGCAAGCGCTAGCCGAGATGGTGCGCTCAGCGAGCGCGCAGGGGGGCCGCCGCAGGGCTCGCGAAGAAGATCGACCGCGGCCGACCGCGGCCGACCGCGGCCGACCGGCCTTGGCGGGCTGCAGCGCGAGCACGGTCATCGCCAGCTGGTCTGCTCTTGGCCCCGGCCAAGCCGTCGCCTGAACCGGCAGTGCCGTTCTCGTCCGAATCGGGCCCGTGCTCGGCGCCGATGAGCGCCGCGAGAGGTCGCAAGATCCTGCCGCAACGGCCTCCTAGACCGCGATCGCGAGGCTGCGCTCCCAGGCCGCCTTCGCCGGCAGACCGTGCGCGGTCAGGCCCGGGAGGATGACCTCCTCGATGGTCTGAAAGAGCAACGCGCGGGCGTCGTTGCCGTCGCAGACGCCGACCGACTCGGCCGTCGCCGAAGGGGCTGGACGGGGCGGGATGTGGGCGAGCTCGTGCTGCCGCAGGTGGGCGAAGGCGTCGACGAGGTACTCGCCGAGCCGAGCCCGGAGCGCGTCGTCGATCCGCGGCTCGATCTCGTCGAGGAGGCGCCAGCCGAAGCGCGCGTGCTGGACCTCATCGGCGAGGATCTTCTTCAGCAGATCCGCGAGCGCAGGCGGTCCGGCCCGCAGGCGCTCGCCGTCGATCAGCGCGACCGCGACGGTCTCGCTGAGGCAGGAGATGCTGATCACGTTGCGCAGGACCGCCTCCAGGGGGGGCGCGTCCTCGTGCTCTGGGACCGGGGGCAGCGGCGGCAGCTCGGCCTGCGGATCGCCGCCGAGGGAGAGCGCCGCGGCGGCGCAGAGGCGGGCGTGGCGGAGCTCGTCGCTGATCATCTCGGCGACCGCCGCTTGGTGATCAGCGTCGATCTCAGCCCGCATCATCTGCGGGATCAGGGCCGCGAAGACGCGGGCGGAGATGTGCTCGTTGACCATGCGCGCCTTCCATGTGGCGATCGCCGAGGCGCGGTCGAGGTCGCTGAGATCGACCGCTTCGCCGAGCTCAAAGCCGGCGGCGGCCGCTTGCTTGCGGAGGTCGAGGACGGGCATTAGACGAGCCTCGGCGAGGGGTCGCGTTGGACGAAGCGGGGCGGCGCCGGCGGACCCCAGGGGGTGCAGTGCTCGGCGGGCTCCCAGTCCTGCGCCTCGCAGCACTCCCAGTCGGTATTGCCGTCGCCGTCCTTGCAATCGCTGAGGCCCGTCTCGCCCTCGGTCGACGACGACGACGACGACGACGACGACGACGACGACGAGCTGTCGTCGCCGGTCGAGGTCGACGAGGTCGAGGAGGTCGAGGAGCTGCTCCCCTCCCCTGTCGCGGAGTCGCCGGTGCCGTCGGTGCCGGTGCTGCCCTCGCCGCCAGTGCCAGTGCCGGTGCCGGTCATCGACTCGGTGTCGGCCTCGGTGTCGGTCATCGCGGTCGCGTCGCTGAGCGCGGTGTCATCGATCGTGCTCTCGGAGTCCTCGGTCGTCGCCTCGCTGGCGGTCTCCGTGCTCTCGCCGAGGTCATCCTTGTCCGGCAGGCAGGCGAGACCGCTCCCCAGCACGGCTGCCATCGCCGCGACCCCTGCGCGGTGACGGTGGCGGCCGACGACGGCGATCGCTGCGGACAAAGCGCGACGGTGGATCTCGTGTGTGCTCGACATGAAGCTCTCCCTACGACCGATACGACTGGCCGCTCGTCAAGCATGGGAGAGGTCCAGAGGAAAGAGAATCAGTCTTTGATGAGGTCGATTGTTCGTCCTTTCTTGATAATCGATGGGCTCCGTTCGCGCGCGCGAAGACGCGCAGACGGACCCAGCCTGGTCGTGAGGGTCGAGCGAACCTCGCGACCGGCGGCTAGCGGGCGCGGAGGAGCTCATCCTCGGCGGCTCGGATCGAGCGCGTGAGCTCGACGAGCTCGCTGTAGTCCTCGACCTCGAGGATCCCGGGCCTCAGGCGTGACCGAGTCCGCACCGTGACCACGCTGTCGCCGGGGCCGCCGTCGATCGCTCGGGTGTAGCCGCCGGCGTCCGTGGTGATCGACGCGGCCTCGGGCAGCGCCTTGAGGCTGACGCCGTCGAGCTTCAGCTTGACCACGGCCTCTTGGATCGGCGCATAGGGGATGACGAGGCCGGTCTTCCGCTCGGGGAGGCCGGCGAAGCCGAGGCCGAGGTTCATCGGCACGAGGGCTGCTCGAAGGAGCAGGTCGCCGCCCTGGCGGACCCCGAGCCCGCGCGCCGCGGCCTCGAAGCGGAGCACCAACGGCTTGCTCAGGGCGCGCTCGTTCTCGATCTCGAGGCTCCGCAGATCGAGCGACGCCCCCTGGGCGAGGACCCCGAGCTCGGCCTGCTCAAAGGCCTCTTCGAGGCGATCCCGGTCGAGCGCCCGCAGCCCCTCGCGCCAGGCGATCGCCTCCATCCCGCGCAGCGTGATCGTCCCGCGGATGACGCCGTCCCCCTCGGCGTCGAGCTCGAGCTCGAGATCGTAGCGTCGGAGATCCTGGAGGGACTTCGCGACCGCGGGGGTGGTCGTCAGGCCGGAGGGCGGCTCGTCGTCGGCGAGCCGCAGCCGCAGCGCCGGGCTCTCGGCCAGGTTGACCGGCAGGTAGCCCAGCGGGACGACCTTGGAGTTGGTCAGGACGGGCGTCGGCTCGCCGTCGATCCAGACCATCAGGAGCGGCGCAGCGTAGCTCTCCGGCATCGGGTGGCCGCCCTCGACCAGGCTCGGGCCGAAGCGATCGCGGCCGACCCAGACCTCCGCGCGGATCCCCAGCTCGCGGAGCAGCGAGCGCAGGAGCATCAGCCGGTTACCCTTGCGGGCGGCGAGGGTCTGGGTCGCGGTGACCGTGATATCGCCGGCCTCCTCGACGTTCTCCATCACCCAGCGCCAGAGGCGGCGGAGCTTGGCGGCCTCGCCCTTGGGGCCCTTGGTCGTGATCTTCTTGGTCTGCGCGTGGGCGAGGCGTCGCAGCTCGGGGTTGCTGCGCTGGCCGTGGACGACCCGCAGGGCCAGCGCGTCGAGCCAGGCCGGGAGATCGAGCTCGGTGTAGACGCGGACCGAGGGCAGCTCGTCGAGGGAGTCGCGGGCGCCCGGCTCGACGCCGCGGCGCTGCGATCGATCGACCCGCCAGGTCTGGATCACACGATCGCCGCGGGCGTCGCGGGTCGCCTTCGGGGCGCCGCCGCGGGACTCGATCTTGATCGGCATCTTGGCCGGATGCATGACGACGAGCTCTGAGCGGTGGAAGGGGATGTTGTAGGACTGGAAGCGGAAGACCGAGAGGTCGACATAGCCCGGCAGGTAGCCGTGGGGCTCCTCGTCGATGAGCAGCTCGAACTCGACGAAGTCGCCGATCTCGAGGCCGCGCAGGCTCAGCCCGGCCTTGCCGCTGATCGACTCGGGCTCGATGATCTCGCCGCTCGGCTTGACGCTGTGGAAGGTGAGCAGGCGCGCTCCCTCGGGGATCTGCATCTCGCCGTAGCGATCGATCGCCTCCTTGGTCCGGACCTCGGCGATCGTGTGCACGAGCTGGCGGGCGCTGCCGTCGCTGTAGATCCGGGCGGCGGAGCGGTCGAGCACCAGGACCTCGCTGGCCCCCTCGTAGATGTCGTCGTCCCCGCTTTGCAGGTCGGCCGCGACGTAGGTCGTGATCAGCGGCGCGCCGTCGATCCGCAGCTCTTCGATGTCGTCGGCGATGCCCAGGTGGCTGGCGATCTCGTGCAGGGCGGAGCTCGAGGGGTAGGCCTCGACCGAGGCCCGCAGGTTGGCCCGCGCGCGCTCAGGATCGTCGGCGCGGGCGCTGAGATCGGCGAGGCCGATCCGCGCCTTGGCCGAGAAGGGGTTGAGCTTGAGGAGCCGCTCGTAGGCGCTCCGGGCCCGGGCGTAGTCCTCCGCTGCGATCGCGACCCCCGCGAGCCCCTGGAGCAGATCGACGTCGTCGGGCGCCCGAGCGAGGGCGATCTCGAGGATCCGTATGGCCTCTTGGTGATCACCGCTGCGCTCCGCGAGGCCAGCGCGGACGGAGAGCGTCCCCGGGCAGTGGTCGCTGGCGGCCAGGAGCTCGCGCTCTTGGGCCACATCGCCGCGGCCCTGGGCGAGCTGACGGCGCAGCTTCAGCATCTCGCAGGAGCGTGGGTTTCGCCGCTGCGCGTCGTCGAGGGCGGCCTCGGCGAGGGACTCGCTGCTCCGGGCGAGGTAGGCGCGAAAGCGCAAGAGGTCGCCAGGGACATGCTCCAAGGTCCCCTTGGGGCGCTCCTGGAGGGCGTTTAGCACCTCTGTGATCTCGCCGCGGTTGAGGCCGAGCTCAAGGAGGCGAACCCTCGCCGCCTCCACGCTCGGGTCGAGCTCGAGGCTGGCCTCCAGGGCTTGGCGCTCGCGGGCGGCCGAGGTCGTGCTGTCGCGGGTGGGATCGTTGCCCTCAAAGCGAGCGCTCATCACCTTGGCCTCGGCGAAGCGGGGCCCGTAGCGATCGAGCTGTCGCAGCCAGCGCTCGGCCCTGTCGCTGTCGCCGTCGGCGAGGGCGTCGGCGACCGCGAGGAGGCGGCTCCAGGGGCCGTAGACCTGCGGGTCGAGGTTGGGCACGTCGTCGCCGAAGGGGGCGACGGAGACCCGGACTCTAGGCTCGCCCTTGGCCTTGCTCGGGGCCTTGCTCGGGGCCGGACCCGCCGCCTTCGCCTTGAGCGGCCTCCCCTCCCCGTCGGTGGCGCGGGTCAGGACCCAGGCCTTGTTGCTCGGCAGGGCGACGTGGAGCTCGAGCCGGTGCGACCCCGGCGTGACGTCTGCGTCGAGGAGCACCCGCCGCGCAGGCCAACGGTCGTTGCGGTCGCTGCGGTAGATCAGGGCGCCGTCGAGGTAGGCCCGGAAGGGCTGTTGCGCCGAGAGCTCGAGGCGGAGATCCCCGCTCGGGACCTCGAGCGAGGTGGCGATGCGGCGAGCCCCGGCGTGCGGCCGGGGGTTCCAGATCCGGACCACACAGGAGAGCTCCGTCAGCACCGCCTCGGGGTCGACCTCGAGCGCCCCGGTCGGCGTCTCGCGGAGCTCGAGCTCGCCGTGGGTCCCCTCGATCGCGCCGACGGTCCAGGCCCGGACACAGCCCTCCGCGTCGTAGTAGTCGCGATACTTCGGGTCCTCAGCGCGGCGGGCGATCGAGGCCCTCTGGCTGAGCAGCGGCCGCGTGACCTCGACCGGGAGGTGGGCTCGGTCGACGCGCTCGAAGAAGGCGATGAAGCTCTCGTCGTCGTCCTCGAGGGCGCCGTGTTGCTCATCGAGGAGGCGCGCGGCGACCTCGGCGAGGCCGTTGGCGACCTTGGGATCGATCGCGTCGGCGCTGTGGATCCCGCCCCGTCGCCGTCGACGCGCCGCCTTGCGCTCGGCTCGGCTCGGCGGATCGTCCTCCCCTGCCCCGTCGGCGTTGAGCTCGGCGGTCGCCAGGATCAGGGCTTGAGCCCACTTGCGGGCGCTCTTGTCGTCGAGGCGCGCCTCGGCGATCAACATCAGCGACGCCTGGGCGATCAGGTCGCCGTCCTCCGCGAGGGGCTCCAGGAGCGGCTTGGCGGCGCTGGCGTCCGCCCGGTGGAGCCAGTAGAGGTGGGCCAGATCGCGGCGTGCGACCCGATCCTCGGGGTTCTTCTCCAGGAAGGCCTGGAGCGCCTCGATCTTGGCGTCGACCTTGTCCTCGTCGAGGGGGCCGCGGGGGGGCTGCGCCGGCTTGCAGGCGCTGAGAGACGTCGCGGCGAGGGCTGGCGCGGCGGCCAGGGCCAGGCCCAGGCTGAGCTGGCGGAGGCGACGACGAAATCGGGCGATCGGTGCGGCGGACATCGGATCCTGGCGTGCTGGGGCTGTGGTCAGAGGGTCAGCGGCCCGCTATCGGCGAACGATCTCAAAGGTGCCCTCGAGGCTGGCGTCGACCTCGCGGAGGAACTCGCGGAAGTCGCTGTACTCCTCCGCGGGGATCCGGATCGTCGAGTATTCGAGGCGGTAGCGGATCGTCGCCCCATCGTCGCGGGCGTCGATCTCGAGGGAGTAGCTGCCGTGCTTGCCGGTGCGCGAGGAGGCCGGCGGGACCTCGGAGAATTTGTAGCCCGGCGGCAGCTTGAGCTCGATCGAGTGCTCCTCGATCGCCGGCGATGTCATCAGGAGATCGTGCTCGCGCTTGGCCTGCGGCGCGAGCCCCCGGACGATCGCGCCGCGGTAGCCGAGCACCGGCAGGCGGAGGCGGTCACCTTGCGTTTGGGCCAGCTCGGGGACCTCGAGGGTGGCCTCGATCTGGACGGGCTGGAGCACGCTCTCGATCCCCGGGAGGGCGAGCTTCTTCACCTCGACGCGGGGGTAGGTCTGGCCCCAGACGTTCGCCAGCTGCTCGCTGCGGCGCTTCTCCGCCTGCAGGCTCTGGCGCCAGCGGGAGGACTGGGCGCCCTCGACCCGCTGCTTTTGCAGGATCGTCGCCGAGCCGTCGGCGGCGAGGGTGATCCTCTGCTCGGTGACCTGGAGGTTCGCCTCGGCGCTCGAGACCGGGATCGTCCGCAGCTCGGCGCCGGCGCTCTCCCCCTCGCCGTCCTGGATGATCAGCGCGGTCGCCCCCTGGTCGCCGTAGGGCAGCTCGCTCGGGCCCGAGAATTCCGCCGTCCCGTCGAGGTAGGTGTCGAGGCTCGGGACGTAGACGATCGCGTGGTTGAAGGCGGCCAGGCTCGCGGGGGCCGGCCCTATCGTCCCCTGATCGCGGGTCCGCACGAGAACCAGCTTCGAGTCGATCCCGGCCTCGGCGAGCATGACCTTGAGCAGGCTCGCCTTGTCCTTGCAGTCGCCGAAGCGGCGGTCGTAGACGTCGGTGGTCCGGTAGGGCTTGTAGCCGTGGATCCCGAACTCGAGGCCGACGTAGCGGGTCGTGGTGATCACGTGGCGGTAGATCGCGGCGACCTTGTCCGCCTCGCTCGCGGAGGCGGGGACGGTGCGCAAGGCTGCGGCGACGCCCTCGCGGATCTTCGCGTCGACGGTGAGCTGCTCCTTGACCAGGCCCCAATACCAGCGGCCGACCGCGTCCCAGTCGGCGTAGGTCGAGACGTGGAGGTAGCCGGCGACCTCCGTCCAACCGGGCATGTTGGCCTCGCGGCGGATCCCCGGGCGTTTTTTCGCGGTGTAGCGATAGGTGAGGGTCTTCTTGTCCTTCGAGACCGTCTTCTTCACCTCGCGGTTGAAGTGCAGCGGCCGTGAGGCGGGCGTCTCGTAGACGATGTCGAGGTAGCGCTGGGGCTCGACCTTGTCGACCTCGACCATGTCGCCGAAGTAGTCGTCGAACTTGTTGCGGGCGGCGACGTCGCGGCGGAGGAAGGCCACCTCGAGCACGTCGCCGACCTGGAGCCCGCGCAGCTCGATCCGCTGCGCCCGCTGGTCGTAGTACATCCGGTAGCCGGCCTCGGTCAGCGAGACCATGCTCGCAGCGCCGATCTCGGCGATGGTCCCGTCAGCGCGGCGGACCCGGGCGCGGCGGATGTCGACGTAGCTCTCGTCGGGATCAAAGGCGACCGCCTGGACCGCCTGGGTGCGGATCCCTCGATCGTCGAGGATCTTGATGATCCGGTGGTCGAGGCGCTCGCTGAGGCCGTTAGGGAGGACCCGGACCGCGATCCGTCGGTGGAGGTAGGCCGAGCTCTTGCCGGCCCAGGACTTCGGCGTGGGCTTGCTCGCGATAGCCTCCAGGTCGACGTCGTTGCGGGCGAAGAGGTCATCTCCGGCGCTCGGCTCGAGGGTCGAGACCAGATCGCGGATCTCCGGCTGCTGCGGCTTGAGCTCGAGCGAGCGGCGGAGGGAGCGGAGCGCCCCCTGGGTGTCGCCCGCTCGGGCGAGGATCCGGCCGAGGCTGGTGTGAACCTCCGCGTCCTGCGGCGAGAGGCGCACAGCCTCGAGGAGCGCGACCTTGGCGGCCTCGATGTCGCCGCCCGCCTCTTCGATCCTGGCGAGGAGGCGGTGGGCCTCCGGGAGGCCGGGGGCCGCGGCGACGCGGGCGCGGCCGAGCTCGCGGGCCCTGGCGACGTCGCCGAGGCGGAGGTGACCGTCGATCATCCGCATGGTCACCCCGGTGTCGCTGCGGGGGCCGCTGCGGAGCGCGTCGAGGAGCGCGAGGCCCTCCTTGGTCCGGCCGAGGTCGAGCAGGCGCTCCGCCTTCTCACGCTTGAGCAGCGTCGAGTCGGGGTAGCGGGCGATCATGTCGTCGACCCACGCGAGGGTCGTCAGGGGGAAACCATCGTCGGCGAGGCCAGCGGCGGCGATGAGCTCGATCTCCGGATCGTCGGGGACGATCGCCCGGGCCTCTGTGATCCGCGAGCGAAAGCGCCGGTCGAGCCCGAGGGCGCGGTCCCGCCAGCCCAGATCGACGAGCATCGTCGCCAGGAGATCGCGCTCCGAGGGGGCGCCGAGGGGGTCCTTGCGCCTCTTCGGCGACCGCTTGCCGGCGCCGTCGCCGATAGCCTGGCGGGCGCGCTCGATCCCCTTGAGGAGCGCGCTGCGGCTGCCGCCCGGATCGGGGTCGGCGACCGAGAGCAGCCACGCCGAGTAGGCCGAACCGACCGCATCGTCGGCGTCCCGGGCCTGCTCGACCGCGGTCCGGTCGCCGGCGGTGTAGGGGTGGATCCAGCGCTCGAAGGCGACGAGATCGACCTTGTCGGCGCCCTTGGCCCGCGGCCGCTCCGCCTGGGTTCGCAGGAGGGCGCGGAGCGAGCGGACCTTCGGCGGCTCCGCGCTCTTGCCGGTCCGGGCCTGCTTGGTGGCGGTCTTCGTCCCTGCCCCTGCCTCGGGCTGGCTCTTGTCGAGGCTGACGGCCTCGGCGAGCTCCCGGGGGCGCTCGGTGAGGACCTCGATACCCTGAAGCGGCGCACCCTTGGGATCGCTGACCCGGGCGTAGAAGCCCCACATCCCGTCATCACAGCTGATCTTGACCAACACCCGGTTGAGCCCGGGGGCCAGGCGCAGGCCGTAGCTCTCCTGGAGCGGGTTGGCGGCGCGGTAGGTGCGTCCCTCGGCGATCTCTTCGCCGTTAATCCAGACCTTGTGGGCCCCGGAGGTCCCCATGTGCAGCGCCGCGGTCATCGCCTTCGGCGCCTTGATCCAGAGGGTCGCGTAGCCGGTCGCCTGGCTGTTGGGGTGGAGGCGATCGTCGAGGGCGACGTAGGCCCCGCGTGGGATCTCGCTGTAGGTCAGGCGCTGCCAGCTCAGCGGCTCACCGGGGAGCTTGCCGGCGAAGCCCTGCGACGGGTCAAAGGGCTCGGTCTCCGGCGGGTAGACCTGGTCGTGCCCGGCCCTGCTCTGATTGTCGAAGGGGCCGACGATCTGCCAGTCGAGGAGGAAGCCGGCGGACTCATAGCGGGCGCGGGCGCCCTTCCGATCCCCCTCGGCCTCGGCGATCTTGCCGAGCTGGAAGGCCGCGTGCGCCTTGACCAGCGGATCGTGACGGCGATCGGCGACGACCTGGTCCAGGAGCGCGACCAGTCGGTCTGAGCGGATCTCGCCGCCGACCTCGGTCAGGAGACCGACGAGCCCGAGGATCGCCGAGGGCCCGCGGCGGGAGCGGAGGATCGTCGCCCGTCGGTCGATCTCTCGCTCCCAACGGCCGCTCAGGCCGGCGGCGGGGTCTCGCACGCCCGGCGTGAAGAGATCGCCCTGCTCCTGGATGCGGCTAGAGGGGGCCGGCGCAGGCTCGGCGGTGGGCGGTGCGGCGCTGGCGAAGGGCGGCGCGAGTCCGAGGACGAGCGCCGGGATCCAGCGGTGGAGGCGGCTGGGCACGGGCCGCCATCATGAGGCATCCCCCGCTCAGCCGCCACCCCGGGCAGCGCCCTGCCTAGGGCTGGCCCAGCTTCGCGGATGCGAGCGGCGCCCTGCCCTCGGCGCTGCTGAGGGACCCCGCGCCGAATCAGGACGCCGGTGGTGAGGTCCAGGTCAGCTCGACGGCGACCGCCTCGTGGTCCGAGAGGTCGACGCCGTCGCCGTCGACGAAGCTCCGATCCAGGGCCCAGCTTTGGACCTCGAAGGCGACGTCGTTGCTCGAGCGAAAGAGGACCCGATCGATCCGCAGCTCCTCGCCGCAGCCCAGGGCGCGGCAGGTGTCGGTCAAGCCCGCCGCGTCGATCAGCCCCTGCAGGTTCGCCTCGTCCTCCGCCTTCATGTTGGTGTCACCGCCGATGATCACGGCCTTGCCGGCGGAGCGGTCGGCTAGGGTCTCCGCGAGCTGGATCGCCTGCTCGGCCCGCGCGGCGACATCCTCGGGATCGCGGCCTGCGTCCATGTGGAGGTTGTAGACGTCGACGAAGACCCCCGGCGCCAGCTCGTGCTCGGCGACCGCGAAGCCCTTCGGCGCGAGGCAGTCGCTGCCGTTGGTGATCTGCCCGTAGCAGGCCTCCCACTTGACGCGGGTGTGCGGGCCGAAGAGGCTCTGCGAGAAGCGGTTGAGGCCGTCGCCCAGATCGTTCACACCGTCGCCGCTGCGCTCGGACTGGTAGGGGTGCTCGGCGTCCGCGATCAGCTCCTCGTGGTAGTAGAAGTCCTCCTGAACCAGGGCCAGATCGTAGTTGTTCAGGAGCGGCGAGATCAGCGGCATGTTGACCTCGGGGTTGCTGCCTGAGATCCCTTGGGGAAGCCCGGCGACGTTGTAGGAGAGCACCGTGATGGTGCCGCTTTGGGGCTCGCCCGCTTCGGTGTCGGTGTCGGTCTCTGTGCCTGTGCCTGTGCCGGAGCTCGTGCTCGAGTCCGTGCTCGCCTCCCCCGCTGACTCCGTCGCCTCGCCGGAGTCGCCACAGCCGCTGAGGGAGAGCGCGCCTGCGAGGAGGGTGGAGCTAGCGAGGCGGCAGGTCGCGTGGCGGAGCATGGGCTGAGCGTAGCGCGAACACGCGCCCGCGGGGAAGACCGCGGGCGTACGCCCTGAGGTGACGAGGACGTCGGCGCTGCGCTCGGCTATCGCTCGCTCGAGGCGATCAGCGCCTCGACGATCGTCGGGTCGGCGAGGGTCGAGATGTCGCCGAAGTCGTCGGTCTTGCCGGCGGCGATCTGGCGGAGGATTCGCCGCATGATCTTGCCCGAGCGGGTCTTCGGCAGGCCGCTGACGATCTGGATCGCGTCCGGCGTCGCGATCGGCGAGATGACCCGCCGGACCTGATCCCGGAGCGCGCCGACCAGCGCCTTCGGATCCTCAGCGCTGAAGTCATCGCGGATGATGACAAAGGCGTAGATGCCGGTGCCCTTGATCTCGTGCGGGAAGCCGACGACGGCGGCCTCGGCTGCGGCCTCGTGGGCGACCAGAGCGCTCTCGATCTCGGCCGTCCCGAGGCGGTGACCGGCGACGTTGATGACGTCGTCGACCCGGCCGGTGATCCAGTAGTAGCCGTCCTCGTCGCGGCGACAGCCGTCCCCGGTGAAGTAGTAGCCGGGGAAGCGGGTGAAGTAGGTGCTCCGGAAGCGCTGGTGATCGCCGAGGATCGTCCGCGACTGCCCCGGCCAGGAGCCAGCCAGGCAGAGGTTGCCGCTGACGCCGTTGCCCTTGATCTCCGTGCCCTCGTCGTCGACCAAGACCGGCCGAATCCCGAACATCGGCAGGGTCGCCGAGCCTGGCTTGGCCGGGGTCGCGCCGGGGAGCGGCGCGATCATGATCCCGCCGGTCTCGGTCTGCCACCAGGTGTCGATCACGGCAGCTTGGCCGTTGCCGACGACGTCGTGGTACCAGGTCCAGACCTCGGGGTTGATCGGCTCGCCGACGGTGCCGAGGATCCGCAGGCTCTTGCGGCTCGCGCGGGTGACAAACTCGTCGCCCGCCCGCATCACCGCTCGGATCGCCGTCGGCGCGGTGTAGAAGACGCTGACCTCGAGATCGTCGACGACCTGCCAGTAGCGGCCGCAGTCCGGGTAATTGGGCACCGACTCAAACATCACCGTCGTCGTGCCGTTGGCGAGGGGGCCGTAGACGATGTAGCTGTGGCCGGTGATCCATCCGGCATCGGCGGCGCAGAAGTAGACGTCGTCGTCGTGGATGTCGAAGACGTGCCTGTGGGTGAAGGCAGTGTAGACCATGTAGCCGCCGGTGGTGTGGAGCACCCCCTTCGGCTTGCCGGTGGATCCCGAGGTGTAGAGGACAAAGAGCGGGTCTTCGGCGTCCATCCACTCGACCGGACAGGTCGCGCGCTCCTTGGCCAGCTCCTCGGCGAGCCAGTAGTCGCGGCCGGGGGTCATCGCCACCTCGGCGCCGGTGCGCTTGGCGACGAGCACCGAGCGGACGACGCTGAGGCCCTCGACGGCGTCGTCGACGGTCTCCTTGAGCGGGATCCGCTTCGGCCCGCGCAGGCCCTCGTCGGCGGTCAGGACCACCGCACAGTCGGCGTCGAGGATCCGCTCGCGGAGCGCCTCGGCGGAGAAGCCGGCGAAGACGACGGAGTGGACCGCGCCGATCCTCGCGCAGGCGAGCATCGCGAAGGCGACCTCGGGGATCATCGGCAGGTAGATCGCGACCCTGTCCCCGCGGCGGACACCGTGGCTCTTGAGCACGTTCGCCATCCGCCCGACCTCGCGGGCGAGCTCTGCGTAGGTGATCTTGCGGTACTCCCCCGGCTCGTTGGCGGCCCAGACGATCGCCACCTTGTCTGGCTGGGTCTCGGCGTGGCGGTCGACGCAGTTGTAGCAAGCGTTGAGCTTGCCCCCGCTAAACCACGCGATCTCCCCCTCTTCGATCCGGGCCTGGTGGACGCTCTCCGGCGGGTGAAACCAGGTCAGGGCCTCGGCCTGGGTGCTCCAAAACCCCGCGGGGTTGGCGATGCTCTCGCGGTAGAGGCCCTCGTAGTGGGCGAGCGAGTGGACATGGGCACGCTTGGCGATGTGGGGCTTGACGGGGATCATCCGGACCTCGACTCCTTCTGCGGGACAGGGCTTATTGCGCACGGCAGCGCGCGCGCAGTGTCGCATAAGGTGATGTCCCTGCGCAGCTGCAGACGGCCCCTCCGAGGCCGGGCCGTCGGTGTCGCCGGCGGGGCCTGACGCATGTCTAGGGGGCGGATCGTGCCGATGCGGGGTCGACCTAGGCTCACTCGGCGGAGCCCGGCGATGCTCCGCGGGTCGTCAGAGCGGTCGATCACGGCGTATGTAGCGGCCGCCGCCGACCTCGACGACGAGCTCTAGCGACTCGGCCTCGGTCAGGGCGACAAGGCCCCGCAGGGGGTCGTCGAGGTCATCGATCGCGAGGCCTCGCTCCCCCGCTCGTCCCAGCGCCGCGGCGAGATCGCGGAGGTGCGGCGGCCAAGGGTCCTGGGCGGGAGGCGCTGCTGGATCGGCGAGCCAAGCGTCGATCGAGGCGGCGACGTCCGCAGCCGAGGTCGTCGCGATCGCCCGCGCGCCCTCGCCGATGAGCGCCGCGCACCCCGGCGTTCCGAGCAGCGCCGCTAGGGGTCGCCGCTGCTTGAGCGCGAGGCGGCCGCTGCCGATCGATCCCGAACGGAGCGCAGCTTGGACGACGACGACGGCGGCCGAGAGCGCGACGACGAAGCTGTTGCGACCGGAGAAGAGGCCGCGGCTCGGCGACTCGCCGGGTCTGAGGACGTAGGCGACACCGGATCCCGGATGGGATGCGATGGCGGCGAAGAGAGCCGCGTTGCCGGGGGGATAGGGCCGGTCGACGGCCGCCGGGAGGATCGCGAGCTGGGGGACATCGAGCTCGAGCGCCGCTTTGTGGACCGCGGTGTCGATCCCCAGGGCGCCACCCGAGATCACCGAGAAGCCTCGCCTCGCCGCGACGCCGACGATCGTCGGCACGAGCTCGGCCCAGCGTCGCCTGGCCGCGCGGGCGCCGACGATCGCGAGGCGGGGGCTCGGTGGCAGGGAGCCCGCGAGATCGAGGCCGCGACGGCGGCGTGGGAGCCCTAGGTCCTGGGGAGCGACGCTGCGGATGTGCATGAGAGGGCCCTTCGGCCCCGTGAGCGCCCTGTTGCGCCCTTGGCTCCGCGACAGCGCTGTCATGGTGCTCTGCCCACCGGGCCAAAATGTCCCGCCCCGTGTCGAGCGCCAAGTCCCGCCGTGAGCGAACAGCTTGAGATCAAACAGAAAAATTAGAGGAGGAGGGCTGGGTCGGTCTCTGCATCTCTCAGCGGGCAAGGAAGCTGCCCATGCTCCGCAACCGTCACTCGCTCGCACTCGTCGCTCTCCTCGCCCTCACCTCCGCCTGTGACGGCGACACGATCGACGCGGAGATCGACTCCGAGACCGCCGAGAACATCGGTGAGGTCGACGAGGCCGAAGACGACGGAGGAGACGATGACGATGCAGGCGTCCTCCTCCTCGGCTGCAGCCTCGAGCCCGCCTGTGACGCGGTCGACCTGCCGAGCGGCGGCGATCCGGCCGGTGACGCGGGCGTCGCCCCGCAGGCGAGCTACAGCGGGGACGGCCTCTGCGTGCTCGCGGCGCTGACCGCCGCGGAGCCGAGGCTGGTCCAAACCGTGATGACCTTCGACTCCTCGGTCGCGAACCTCGACTTTGCCATCGTCGGCCCGCAAGAGGCGCTCCGGCAGTCCTACGGGGTCACAGAGGGGGTCGGCGAGTGGATCAACCCGCCGATGCTCTGCGAGCTGCAGGGGCGCGACTTCTTCGAGAATTGCATGGTCTCCTTCAACGCCGAGTGCCTCGACCCGGAGGCATGGGTCGTCGGCTGCGAGCCCATCGATGAGCTGATCTGCCCGGCAGTGTCCGACGGTCGGCCCTAGCTCGTCGAGGTCACGAGGACCTGCCACTGCGGCTTCTGTACGTCGGCGGTGGTGATCGGTCGACAACCTGTCGTCAACTCTGTGCCCAAGCTCTGAGCCCTCTCCATCTCGTCTCCTCCCCTCCCCCGCCCGCTCCCGCGACTCCTGGCGAGTCTCCTCCAACACCTCCCCAACGGCAGTCGGTCGCGGGAGCGGGCACATCCCTAGCCGGAGGTTGATCCTCCAGGTTGACGGGATCGGGCCTCGGCTACTAGGTTGACCGTCTGTGAAGGTCAAAGCAGCTGTCGCCCACCGTCCGAACGCTCCCCTGACCGTGGAGACGGTCGATCTCGAGGGCCCGCGCGCGGGCGAGGTGCTGATCGAGATCAAAGCGACGGGCGTATGCCACACCGACGCGTACACGCTCTCAGGGGCGGACCCCGAGGGGCTCTTTCCGGCGATCCTCGGCCACGAGGGCGCCGGTGTTGTCGTCGAGGTCGGCGCTGGCGTCACGTCGCTCAAGCCCGGCGATCACGTGATCCCGCTCTATACGCCGGAGTGTCGCCAGTGCAAGTTCTGCCTCTCGGAGAAGACGAACCTCTGCCAGGCGATCCGCTCGACCCAGGGCGCAGGGGTGATGCCGGACGGCACCAGTCGCTTCTCGATCGGCGGCGAGAAGCTCTTCCACTACATGGGGACCTCGACGTTTAGCAACTACACGGTGCTGCCCGAGATCGCGGTCGCCAAGATCCGCGAGGACGCTCCCTTCGAGAAGGTCTGCTACATCGGCTGCGGCGTGACGACCGGCATCGGCGCGGTGATCAACACCGCCAAGGTCGCGCCCGGCGACAACGTGATCGTCTTCGGCCTCGGCGGGATCGGCCTCAACGTGATCCAGGGGGCGCGGATGTCCGGCGCCAACATGATCGTCGGCGTCGACCTCAACCCCGAGCGGCGGGCGATCGCCGAGAAGTTCGGGATGACCCACTTCGTCAACCCCAAGGAGGTCGGCGGGGAGCTCGTCCCCTATCTCGTCAACCTCACCTCGGGCGGCGCGGACTTCTCCTTTGAGTGCGTCGGCAGCGTCCAGGTGATGCGCGACGCCCTCGAGTGCTGCCACAAGGGTTGGGGTACCTCTGTGATCATCGGCGTCGCCGGTGCGGGCCAGGAGATCGCGACCCGCCCCTTCCAGCTGGTCACCGGTCGGGTCTGGAAGGGCTCGGCCTTCGGCGGCGCGAAGGGACGGCGCGACGTGCCGAAGATCGTCGACTGGTACATGGAGGGGCGGATCAACATCGACGATTTGATCACCCACGTGATGCCGGTCGAGCGGATCAGCGAGGCCTTCGACCTGATGCACGACGGCAAGTCGATCCGTAGCGTCGTGACCTTCGACGAGCCGGCCTCCTAGCAGACCCTCATGCGGGGCAGGACCGCATCGCCTCTCGATGAGAATCGCGTTTGGAGAGTCCCGGGTGCTCTCGCGCCGCAATCGTTGGTTCTCTCAGCTTCGACGAAACGCCGCTGTACTGGGCCGTACCGCAAGTTTCGGCGGGGCCGAGAGGACGACGAGGGCGAGCGAGAGTGCGCGGGACCGTCGCCACGGCCTGCTAGGCGGCCGTGGCACAGACCGGGGGCTCTTTAGGAGGGGCGTCGGGCGCTAGATCGTCGTCGCGACCCAGTAGAGGGTCGCGGCGCCGCCGAGGGCGAGGGCGATGAGCACCGGCGTCGAGGGACCGGCCGGTAAGGCTGGCATCCCAGCTCCGAGCCCGCGCAGAGCGGTCATCGGCGACGCCTGCTCGTCGATCACAACTTGGACGAAGAGATCGCCGGCAGGACCGCCGCCAGCGGGTGTCTCGCCCTGCCCGCGCAGCCTCAGGGCGCCGCCTTTCGGGAAGTTCTCCGGCAGGCGGAGGAGCACCTTGCCCTCGCGATCAAAGGCTGAAGGTGTCCGGGCGACCAGCTCGCCCTCGACCGGCAGACGCTCGGGGATGGGGATCCAGACCCCGTCGCCGTCGCCGAGGGCGTAGGCGGGGTAGCGGACCTCGACGCGGAGGTCTCGACCGCGGGCGCCCTCGCGCGTGTCCGCCTCGTAGATGCTGCCGAGCTCGGCCACGACGGGAGTGTATCAGGGCGTCGAGGTGGACCGCGGATCGGCGACGAAGCGATCGCAGAGGCGAGCCGCGAGGGGATCTGCGCCGGGGAATCCCGCCAGTCCGCGGTGGAGCCAGGGGTCGTGAGGGACGCTCCTCTCCTGGCCTCGGCGAGTCGCGAAGGTGAAGAGGGCCGAGCTCAGCCAGCGCGCCTTGCCCCGCCGCGGGACGATGGTGCGACCGACCATCGGATCGCTGCCGTGGGCGAGCAGTCGCCGGCCGATCGCTCGGTAGACCCGGCTCGCGACCAGGATGGCGACGCGGGAGCGCGCTGGGATGAAGCTCATCCCGTGATCGGCGCTCTCGTAGTAGCGCTCTGCGAGCTTCAGCAGATCTTCGATGACCATGCTCAGGAGGCGGCGGTCGACCGTACCGTCGAGGATGGTCTCGGGGGCGATCCCGACCCGACGCAGGCGGCTCTCGGGAATATAGATCCGGCCGCGCTTCGCGTCCTCCGCGACGTCTCGGCAGATGTTGGTGATCTGCATGCCGAGGCCAAGATCAAGGGCGAAGGGGAGCGCAGTCTGGGACTCAACGCCGATGGCCCCGCACATCATGAGGCCGACCGTGCCGGCGACGCGGTAGCAGTAGCGCAGCAGAGCCTCATCGTCGGCGATACGGACCTCGTCGGAGTCGGAGCGGACGCCGATGATCAGCTCTTCGAAGACCCGGAGGTCGATCCGTCGTCGCTCTGCGATCTCGAGGAGTCCGGCGAGGAGCGGTCGCGGCGCGCTCTCCTGGCGGAGCTCCGCCTCGATCTCCGCGAGCTCGCGCACTCCGACCTCCGCGGACGGGGCCTCGTCGACCGTGTCGTCGACGAGACGACAGAAGGCGTAGATGACCGCGGCCTCGTCGAGGCGCTCGGGCGGCAGGAAGGCGCCGGCGAGGTTGAAGGTCCGCGCGTGCTCAGCGAGGACTGCCCGGCTCGCCGCGACGACAGGATCCTCCCGCTCGGTCACGACGCGACTCTCGGCGCAGGGGTTCGCGGGAGCGGGAGCGCGTCCCCTGGCGAGGGGGCGGGGATCAGGCGCTCCAACACCTTGGCTGAGGTCAGGACACCGGGCATGCCGGCCCCCGGATGCGTGCCTGCGCCGACGAAGTAGAGCCCGCCCACGTCCTCGGAGCGGTTGTGGTAGCGGAAGAACGCGGACTGGCTGAGGCGCGGCTCCAGGCCGAAGGCGTTGCCGTGGACCGAGCGAAGGTCGCGCTCGAAGTAGTTCGGCGTGACGAAGAAGTTGACGTCGAGGTTGTCGCGCAGGCCAGGCACATGATCCTCGTCCAGGAAGTCGAGGATCCCGTCGAAGTAGGACTGGCCGCGGGCCTCCCAGTCGACGCCGCTGCGGTTGTTGGGCACCGGCGAGAGGACGTAGAAGGCCTCGCAGCCAGGCGGGGCCATGTCGGGATCGCTGCGCGTCGGCGCGTGGAGGTAGAGCGAGAAGTCGTCGGCGAGCACCTTGCGCTCGAAGATGTCCTCCAACAGCTCGCGGTAGCGGCGTCCGAGGATGATCGTGTGGTGTGCGAGCTTGGGCCAGGTCTTGCGCGCGCCGAAGTAGCCGACGAAGAGGCTCATCGACTGCTTCTTGCGCTTGATCAGCCAGTCACGGTTCACCCGGCGGTGCTTGGCCGCGACCATCCGCGTGTACACGAAGGAGGGATCGGCGTTCGAGACCACCGCGGCGCACTCGATCCGCTCGCCGTCGCCGGTGCGGACGGCGACCGCACGTCGGCCCTCGACCTCGATCTCGACGACCGGAGTGTTGAGGCGGATGTCGACGTCGAGCTCGGCGAGGAGCCGGCACATCGCGCTGACGATCGCCGTCGTCCCCCCCTTCGCGTACTCGATCCCCCACTTCTTCTCGAGGGTGTGGATGAGGGCGTAGATCGCTGGGACGCGGAAGGGGTTGCCGCCGACGAGGAGCGGCTCAAAGGTCAGGACCTGGCGCAGGCGCTCGTCCTGGATGTACTGGCTGACGAGGCCGTAGACCGAGCGATAGCAGCCGAGACGGATTAGATCCGGGACGATCTTCATCATCGCCCCGGCTCTATCAAAGGGCTTGTCTGCGAGCTGGGTGTAGCCGACGTCGAAGATCTTCTTGGCGTGGGCGGCGAAGGCTCGGTAGCCGTCGACGTCCTTCGGGTTGAACTCCTTGATCTGGGAGAGGAGCCGGTCCTCGTCGCCGACGTAGTCGAAGCGTTCGCCGTCGGGGAAGACGACCCGGTAGAAGGGGTCGACCGGGCCGAAGCTGACGTAGTCCTCGCGATCGCGGCCGACGAGGGCGAAGAGCTCGTCGAAGAGATAGCTGGCGGTGACCACCGTAGGCCCCGCGTCAAAGGTGTAGCCGTCGCGCTCGAAGACCCCGGCGCGACCGCCAGGTTGGTCACGAGCCTCGAGGATCGTGACTGCGTAGCCCATCGCCCGGAGGCGGATGGCGGAGGCGAGGCCTCCAAGGCCGGAGCCGATGACGATGATGTTCTGGGTAGCCATAGGAGCGACGAAACGCGGGGGGGCAGGAGGGACATGAGGGCGGCCGCGGCGGGACGCAAGCGAGAGCCCGTGGTCGGCATGCTGAGCGCGTTGTCTTGGCGTCGCGAGGATCCGGTCCTGCGCCGTGGAGTGTCCGCTGTCCGCTGGAATGTGACCGCAAACGGACAGCTCCGGCATACTGCCGCCGTGGACGTCGAAGAAGGCCTGAGCGCGGGTAGCGCGAGCCACAGCGCCGTGTCGCGGGATCGTGCCATTGCTGGGCTCCGCTGGCGAGGGCTTGGCGAGGGGGGCGTGGCGACGGCCGCCGTCGCGCTCGCCTGGGCGCTGGTCCTCGGCGACGGCGCACGAGGTGCGCCCGAGGGCCTGCGCTCGCTGGTCTTCGCCGGAGCGCCCTTCTTGCTGCTCGCCGGGCTCCACGCGCGGACGTCGGGATATCTCCACTCTCGTCAGCGTCTGGCCCTCCTCCCGCGGCCGATCAGCGGCGACGAGCATTGGCGCCTGGCCCGAGGTCGACATCGCCGCGGTTTTGCTTGGGTCGTCCTCTTCGGGGCCTTGGCGATCCTCCTCGCGGCGGCGCCTGTGGCCCCGCTCTCGACCACCCTCAGCCTGCTCGGGGATCTCGCCTGGGTGCTCCTCTTCGCGGCGCTGGTCGAGCCCGTGAGCGCAGGTCTTGCGGCCTGGCTCGGTCGTAGGTTTGACGAGGGGAGCACCGCCTCCGAGCTGCAGCGGACGCTCGCCTCCGGCTGGACCGCGCCCGAGGCCGCGGTTCACCTCTACGTCCCCGCGCTGGGCATCGCCCTCGCGCTCGCCCTGGCGATGCCGGGCCAGTTGGCGATGGAGCTCCGCGGTCCGACCCGCAACACCCTGCCCTTCCTCGCGCTCCCCTTGGCGATCGGCGTCGGCCTTCGGCTCCTCGCGCCGCGGCTCTACGGCGTCGGCCTGTGGGAGGCGACCCCGCGGCTCCACGAGATCAGCCGAACGCTCACCGGCCCCCCGCGACCGCCCGCTGCGCCGAGCTGGATCGTCGCGCTGCCGGGGCCGCTTCGGCTCGATCTGCTCCAGCTCCTACGCCTGCGCTCGCTCCTCTGGGTTCGGCTAGCCGCCGTGTTAGCGGCCGCCGCATGGATCATGAGCGCAGAGCAGGCCTCGGCTCCGGAGCTCGCCGCCGGGCTGATCGCGCTGAGCCTCTGGCTCGGCCCCTTCGTCGCGCTCCACCGAGAAAAGGGGCGTCGTCAGCAGCTCCTCGGCGCGCTCCCGCTGGGCGCCCGCGGTCGGAGCGGAGCGTTGGCTAGGGGGACCCTCGTCCTCGGCGGGCTGCCGCCGCTGCTGCTGATCATCGCTGCGCTTCTCCGCTAGCGAGCTGCGAATTCCGCGATTGGGAGGGTCTCCCACAACGTCGCGAGCTGTTGCTGTTGAGCAGTGCGTTTCTCCGCTAGCGAGCAAAGGGGCCGACGGGCGCTCCTTCGGCGATGTGCGGGCTTGCAGGCCGTCTCATGGGTCCACGGTGGGGGCCGCGAGCTCGCCGCTGTTGCTTCTGCTCGCTGCGCCTCTCCGCGAGCGAGTTGAGGGCCGACGGGTTGCCACCGCGTCACGACGGAAATGTCCAAGCCGTAGATCGCGATAGTTTGCGCGAGCTAGCGCCGAGGACGAGCACGCTAGACGTGCGCGCTGTGGCCGTGGATCAGCGAGAGGTGACGCGGCTTGGGCGTCGTCACCCGGAGATCGGCGAGGACGGGGATGTGGTCGGAGACCTTGTCGCCGCCGAGGGTCGCGTAGTTTGCGAACTCCAGCCCCTTGGAGACCAGGATCCAGTCGAGCCGGCGAGGCATCCCGCGGAACGTCCTGACCCCGTCCCGGTGGGCGCGGAGCTCTGGGCACCAGGGGCGCAGGCCGAGCTTGTCGGCGAACTCGGCGAGGCCGCTGCGATCACGCTCTGTCCAGGAGGTGTTGAAGTCACCCATCACGACCAGCGGCCGGCGGGTCGTGCCGACGATCCCGGCGAGCTCCTCGAGCTGAGCGCGACGCCGGCGGGCGCTGGCGAAGTCGAGGTGGACCGTCAAGACCGCCAACGGATCGCTACCGCCGAGGTCGACGATCGCTCGGGTGAATCCCTTGCGCCAGCGGCTCTGGGCCTGGAAGTCTCCGCCCTGGCCTTCGCTCATCCTGTGCCGGCTGATGACCGCGGTGCCGTAGCGAAAGCGGCCCTCCTCGCGCATGTGCGCCGTGGCGATGACATGGCCGTAGCCCGCTCGCTCGGCGAGGTAGCCGACGTGATCGAAGTCGCCGGCCCAGCTCGATCCGAGTTCGGCCTCTTGGAGGGCGACGATATCCGGGCTCTCGCGTCGGAGGAGCGTGGCGATCGCGTCGAGGTTGCGGCGGAAGTCCGCCGGATCGCGGATCCACGATTGGCTCGGCGCTCGCCCGCGGCCGTGGGCGAGGTTCAGGGTCATCACCCGCAGCGTCGACGACGGGCGGGAGACCGGGGCCTCGGCGCTGACCCTCGCGCGGCATCCCGCCGCGAGGGCGACCGCAGAGAAGCCACCGATGAGAGTTCGCCTTTGCATCCAGGACCAGGATAGGAGCCCCCGATGGGCCCGCAAGTGCGGAAGATCTTTCACATGTGCAGTGAACGACGCGATCTCTGCGGGGTCTTCGTGGCCGGCGAGCGCGGCTGTGATCCTCTAGGATTGCCGACGATGGTCGATCCTGCTCCCCTGCCCTCGCCGGCGCTGCACGTCGTTCTCATGACCTGTCCCGAAGAGTCGGCGGAGGCGCTGCTGCGACAGCTCCTGGAGGAGCGGCTGGTCGGCTGCGGCAACATCCTCCCGGCTGTCCGCTCGCTCTACTGGTGGGAGGGGGAGCTGTGCGCCGATGCAGAGTCCCTGGTGATCATGGAGACCACGAGCGAGCGGCTCCCCGCGCTCCTCGTCCGCGCGCCCGAGCTTCACCCCTACGACGTCCCCAAGGTCGTCGCCCTAGACGCGAGCGCGAGCGCGCAGCCCTACGTCGAGTGGCTGCAGAGCGTGACCGCTGCGAGAGACGAAGCGTCATCGCTGCGCTCCGTGAACGCTGCGAAGAAATAGCCGAGCCGGAGCGGGTGGCTGTGTGACCGCTGCGAAGACGTAGCGAAGCCGCGGGGGTAGCCCCGCGGCTTCATGATGCTCCGTGCGCCGAGGCCTCGGGGCACGGATCATCACTGCGCTTCCGCCGACCAGGCTCAGCCGGCGGAGCTTCGACGTCTACTGCGCCGCGGCAGGAGCCTCGGCCTTGGCAGCACCGTCGTCCGCGGCAGCGTCCGCGGCAGCGTCCGCCTCGGCGGTGCCGGCCTCGGGCGCTGCAGCGGGCGCTGCATCACTCCCGCCGACCTTCATCCCGAGGTTGTCGACGACGAAGGTCCAGAGATCCGCGGCCTCTTCGATCTTCTTGCTCGTCGGCTTCCCTGCGCCGTGACCCGCCTTGGTCTCGATCCGGATCATCACCGGGTTGTCGCCGACGTGCGCGGCCTGGAGGGCGGCCGTGAACTTAAACGAGTGCCCCGGGACGACGCGATCGTCGTGATCGGCGGTGTGGACCATCGTCGCCGGGTACTCGGTCTCCGGCTTGAGGTTGTGCAGCGGCGAGTAGGCGAGGAGCGCCTTGAACTGCTCGGCGTCGTCCGAGGAGCCGTAGTCCGAGATCCACGCCCAGCCGATCGTGAACTTGTGGAAGCGGAGCATGTCGAGCACGCCGACGCCCGGGAGCGCGACCTTGAAGAGGTCTGGACGCTGGGTCATCGCCGCGCCGACGAGGAGACCGCCGTTGGAGCGCCCGCCGATCGCGAGCTTCTCGGGCGAGGTGTACTTCTCGGCGATCAGCCACTCGGCGGCGCCGATGAAGTCGTCGAAGACGTTCTGCTTGTTGAGCTTGGTCCCCGCCTCATGCCAGGCCTCGCCGTACTCGCCGCCGCCGCGGAGGTTGGCGACCGCGAGCACCCCGCCCATCTCCATCCAGGCCAGGTTCGCGACCGAGAAGGAGGGCGTGATCGCGATGTTGAAGCCGCCGTAGCCGTAGAGGTAGGTCGGGTTTTGCCCGTTCTTGTCCAAGCCTGTCTTATGGGTCAGGAACATCGGCACCTTGGTGCCGTCCTTGCTGGTGTAGAAGACCTGCTCGGTGACGTAGTCCGCCGGGTTGAAGTCGACCTTGGGCTCGCGGAAGAGCGTGCTCTCGCCCTTCTTGACGTCGTAGCGGAAGATGCTCCCCGGCTGGGTGTAGCCGGTGAACATGTAGAAGGTCTCCTTGTCCTTGCGCTCCCCGCCGAGGCCGTAGACCGTGCCGATGCCCGGGAGCGCGAGCTCCCCCTTCTCGGCGCCCTTGAGGTCGAAGATCTTGACCTGCGAGTGGGCGTCCTTGAGGTAGTTGGCGAAGAACTTGTCGCCGATGACGTTGGCGCCGCGCAGCGTCTCCTCGGACTCGGGGATGACCGTCGTCCACTTCTCGGGATCCGGCTTCTTGAGGTTGACGCTGATGACCTTGCCCCGCGGCGCGTCCTTGTTGCTGAGAAACCAGAGGTCGCCGCCCTTGTTGTCGATGAACTCGTACTTGGCGTCGAACGCCGGCATCAGCTCGATCATCCCGCCGGGGGCGGTCGCCGCCTTGCCCTTGAGCTCCTTGACGAGGATCGCGTTCTTCTCGGCGGAGCCCTCCCAGACCTCGACGACGAGGTACTTGCCGTCATCGCTGACGTTGGCGTTGTAGCCCCACTTGGGGTGCTCGGTGTTCTCGTAGATCAGCACGTCCTCCGCCTGCGGAGCGCCGAGGCGGTGGTAGTAGAGCTTTTGGTTGAGGTTCGTCCCGCTGAGCGCCTCTTCCTCGGTGGGCTCGGCGTAGCGCGAGTAGAAGAAGCCCTTGCTGTCCTTGGTCCAGGAGACCCCGGAGAACTTGATCCACTTGAGCGTGTCCTCGCGGTCGGTGCCCGAGTCGATCTCGCGGACGTGGTACTCCTGCCAGTCCGATCCGGAGCTGGCGAGGCCGTAGGCGACCAGCTTGCCGTCGGGGCTGACGGACATCCCCGAGAGGGCGACAGTGCCGTCGGCGGAGAGCTTGTTCGGATCGAGGACGACGGTCGGCTCCGCGTCGAGCGACGGCGCGGTGTAGACCACGCTCTGGTTTTGCAGGCCGTCGTTGCGCGAGTAGAAGTAGCGCTTGCCCTTGCGGTACGGGACGCCGTAGCGCTCGTAGTTCCACAGCTCGGTCAGGCGATCGGTGATCACCTTCCGCGCAGCCAGACCCTCGAGGTAGCCGAAGGTGAGCTTGTTTTGCGCCTCGACCCAGGCCCTGGTCTCCGGCGAGTCGGGATCCTCGAGCCAGCGGTAGGGGTCGGCGACCTCGGTGCCGTGGTAGTCGTCGACGACGTCTCCCTTCGCGCTGTCGGGGTAGGTAAAGCGCGCCTCGACGACCGGCGCCGGCTCAGGCAAGACCGTCGGCTCCTTCGGCGGACAGCCGAGGAGGAGGGCGAAGAGGGGGAGAGCGACGACGGTCAGGGTCGATGTGCGGGGCATTCCCCGCCCTTGTACTCGCTCTGCAAACGAGGCTCAAGATCACGCGAGGCTGCGCCAGTCGACGGCGACCGGCCGGATCCGCGAGAGGTCAAACTCGGCGAGCAGCTCCTGGGCCTGAATCATCGTTCTAGAGGGTCCTACGAGGCCGACAGAGCGGGCCAGGAGGGCGACCACTCGCTCCGGCGCGATCCCTCCCTCACGCAGAGCGCTGAGATCCGGGGCGCCGTGGCGCTTGCTGAGCTTGTGGCCGTCCTCTCCGAGGATCAGCGGGACATGGGCGAAGCGGGGGGGCGTCGCGTCGAGGGCCCGGTGGAGGAGCACCTGCCGGGGCGTGCTCATCAGCAGGTCGGCGCCGCGGACGACGTCGGTGATCCCCATCGCCGCGTCGTCGACGACCACCGCGAGCTGGTAGGCCCAGGCGGCGTCCCGGCGGCGGAGGAGGATGTCGCCGACCTCGGCGCGGACGTCCTGCCGGAGCGTCCCTGCGATCCTGTCCTCGACCTCGACGATGCCGGCGGGGGTCCGCCAGCGCAGGGCCAGCGGCCGCTCTGGGTGGCGAGGGCCGGCAGCGCAGGTGCCGGGATAGATAGGCTCATCGCCCTCCCCCATCGACGCCTCTTCGCGGAGCTCGCGGCGCGAACAGGAGCAGGGGAAGACGTCGAGCGCCTCGATCGCGGCGGCGTAGCGCTCGTCTCGCTCGGACTGACGATAGGGCCCGTAGGCGCCGCCGACGTCCGGACCCTCGTCCCAGTCGAGGCCGAGCCAGCGCAGATCCGTGAGCAGCCGCTCCTCGAATTCGGGGCGTGAGCGCTGATGATCGACGTCCTCGATCCGCATGACAAACACGCCGCCGGCCCGCCGCGTCTCCAACCATGCGAGGAGCGCGGAGCGGGCGTTGCCGAGGTGGAGGCGACCGGTGGGGCTCGGGGCGTAGCGCCCGCGGTGCGAGCTTGGGACGCTCAAGGCGGGTCAGCTTCGCGGCAGGTAGGCGGAGGGCAGCGGCTCGCCCTCCTCTTCGTCGGTCCAGAGGATCGACAGGACCCACCAACGACGGCCATCGTTGCGCAGTTGGACGCTGTTGATCCCGCGGACCGTGCGGTCGCCGTCGGTGGTGCTGAGGACGGCCTCGTAGGTGGTGAAGACCTGGGCGATGCCGCCGTAGACCTCGGTGCGGCGGAAGAGCTCGCGCTCCTGAAAGCCGAGGAGCACGCCGTCGGCGATCTGAGTCTCAACACCTGCGAGATAGGAGTCGATGTCGCCGACGAGGGTGTTGCCCCCCTCGACGACCTTCTGCAGGCGCACCTCTGCGGCGACGAGCGAGCGCAGCCGCGCCGCGTCCGGTCCTCCTTCTCCGGTGAAGGAGACCGACTCGTAGACGGCGTTGATGATCGCGTCGATCGAACAGACGTCCTCGAGGCGCTCGTTCAGCGTTGGCGGGGGGTCGGGTTCTGGACTCGGCGGCTCCGTGGGCACAGCCGGAGTGTATCGCGGGTCCGCGTGTGCAGGTCCGAGAAGTCGTGCGAAGGCGAGCGCGCGGAGCACGGATTTCACAGGCGTCGCGGCGCGAGACGCTGAGGATCGCCGTGATCCGCGTCCCACACGTCGCGGTGGGAGCGGTCTTGTGCGATGGATCACCTAGGCAAAATGGGTCCTAGGAGCACCTAAGGGGTGCTCAGATGTCACATCCTCACGCTTGGTCATCCCCCCGCGGGGGCTCGCCGACGGCTTGCGGCGGCTGCGTGAACATGGCAAGCGCGACCCCGAGGAGTAGTCTCCCGCGCCATGGCCGACCGTTTTGACATCTCTCAGCGCAAGAAAGACCACATCGCCCTGTGCGCGGGCGACAACGTCGGCTTTCGCGAGAAGACCACCCTGCTGCACCAGGTGCAGCTCGTCCACAACGCCCTCCCGGAGATGCACGCCGACGACGTCGACTCGTCCGTGAAGCTCCTCGGGAAGACCCTGACCGCGCCGGTCGTTATCTCGGCGATGACCGGCGGCACGGAGGAGGCGGCGAAGATCAACCAAGAGCTGGCGCAGGTCGCCGATGAGCTCGGCCTCGCGATCGGGCTCGGCTCCCAGCGGGCTATGTTTGAGCGGCCCGAGACCGCCTGGACCTTCAAGGTGCGGGAGCAGGCGCCCAACGTGCTCCTCTTCGGCAACCTCGGGCTCGTGCAGGCGCGGCAGATGACCAGCGCGCAGATCGAGGACCTCTGCGGTGACGTCGGCGCCGACGCGCTCTGCGTCCACCTCAACCCGGCGATGGAGATCGTCCAGCCCGGCGGGGATCGGGACTTCTCGGGGGGGCTCGACGTGTTTCGTCGTCTGGTCGCCGAACTCTCGGTGCCGGTGATCGCCAAGGAGACCGGCTGTGGCCTCTCGCGGGCCGTCGGCGAGCAGCTCGTCGCCGCCGGGGTCCGCCATGTCGACGTCAGCGGCGCGGGCGGGACCTCCTGGGTCGCCGTCGAGGCCCACCGCGCGGTGACTCCAGAGGCGAAGGCGCTCGCTGAGGAACTCTGGGATTGGGGGATCCCTACCGGGGCTTCGGTGCTCCAGCTTCAGGGGCTCGGCCTCCAGATCATCGCCACCGGCGGGCTCCGTCGGGGCTCGGACGTGGCCCGCGCTGTCGCGCTCGGAGCGACCGCTGGCGGCCTGGCGGCGCCGGTGCTCAAGGCTCATCGCGCGGGCGGGATCGACGGCGCGCGCACCTTCCTTCAGCAGGTCATCGCCACCGTGCGCAGTCTGATGCTCCTGACCGGCTCACGGACGGTCGCGGAGCTTCAGCAGGCGGAGCGGATCCTCGGGCCGGAGCTCGATCGCTGGCGCGCCTAGCCCCGTGTCTATCCAACCTACGACTCCGCCGATGCGTTCAGACCTCGCCCCATCCGCCGAAGCCTTCGGCAAGGTGATCCTCCTCGGGGAGCACTCGGTGGTCTATGGCCACCCCGCGCTGGCCGCAGGGTTGCCGCAGGGGCTCCGCCTCGAGGCGAGGCGATCGCCGAATTCGGCCGAGGCGATCAGCCTCTCAATCCCCGCCTGGGAGCTCGAGCTGGCGCTCACGCCAGGCAGCGAGCACCCTGTGGCGCAAGCCGCGCTGGCGGTCCTGGATGTCTTCGACGGACCGCGGACGGGCTGGCGAATTGTCGGTGAGACCCACCTACCCTCACGGGCTGGGCTGGGCTCGTCGGCGGCGCTGACAGTCGCTCTCGCCCGTCTCGTCGCGCCCGAGGCGCCGGTCGACGCGATCATCGACGCGTCGATCGTCGGCGAGCGAGTCTTTCACGGAGAGCCCTCGGGCCTCGACAGCGCTGTCGCCGCGCGAGGCGGTGTGCTGCGCTTTGTCCGCGGCGAAGCGGTCCAGGAGATCGCGATGAGCGCGGGATTCCCGCTGTGGATCCTCCCGAGCGGAATGCCTCGCTCGACCGCGGTCGAGGTCGCGAAGGTCCGCGCTCGCCACGACCGTCTTCCGCGCCTGATGACCCCGGTGCTCGACGCCCTCGGGGTCGCAGTTGATCTCGGAGTCGACGCATTAATATCCAATGATCTCATGCTCTTGGGTGAGGTTATGAAGGTTTCACATGAGCTTGTGTCGGGGCTCGGCGTCGGCGCCCCCAAGCTCGATCAGCTGGTCTCGCAGGCTCTCGCCCACGGATCCGCCGGGGCGAAGCTCACCGGCGCCGGTGGCGGTGGCTGCGTGATCGCCCTCCCCCCGACCGACCCCTCGGGGTTGCGTCAGGCCTGCGCCGAGCTCGGCGTTGTCCCCCTCGAAGTTGAGGTTGTCCGATGAGAAGCGCGCGCGCGATCGCCCACTCCAACATCGCCCTGGTCAAGTACTGGGGGAAGCGCGCTGCGGTCGCCGGTCAGACGGACGACCTCAACCTGCCGGCGGTCGGATCGCTGTCGATGACCCTCGACTCGCTGCGCTCCGAGACTCAGGTCGGGCCCAGCCCTGCTGACGTCTTCACCCTCAACGGAGAGGCGATCGAGGGCGGGATGGCGACCAAGGTCTTCCGCCACCTCGACCGGATCTGGACGGCCCGCGGCGAGAAGGGCGCTCGTCCGCCCTGTGCGGTCGACTCGATCAACCACTTGCCGACATCGGCCGGTCTCGCGAGCTCGGCCTCGGGGTTTGCCGCGCTGACCCTCGCCGGCGCAGGGGCCCTGGAGCTGGAGGCGTCGACGGCGACGCTCTCCGCCCTCGCCCGCCGCGGCTCAGGCTCCGCCTCGCGCTCGCTCTGGGGCGGTTTTGTCCGCCTCGATCGCGGCGAGCTGGCGGACGGCAGCGACTGTGTCGCCCGCCAGCTCTTCCCGGCCGACTACTGGGACGTCCGCTTGCTCGTCGTCCACACCGCGCGGGGCAAGAAGGCGGTCGGCTCCACGGCGGGTATGGAGGAGAGCCGGGCGACCTCGCCGTACTTCGACGCTTGGGTCGCGACCTCGGAGGCGGATCTCGCCGCTGGGGAGGCCGCGCTCGCCGCCCGCGACCTGGCGACGCTGGGCGCCGTCATGGAGCAGAGCATGTTCAAGATGCACGCCTGCATGCTGGCCACGCGGCCGCCGATCCTCTACTGGAACGGGGTGACGCTGGAGGTGCTCCGCGCCCTTTGGGAGGCGCGCCAGGCCGGGATCGAGGGCTACGGGACCAGCGACGCCGGTCCTCACGTCAAGGTGCTCTGCGCCAGCGAGACCGCGCCCAAGCTAGAGGCCCTCCTCCGCGGCGTCCCCGGGGTCTTGGCGGTCGACACGGTTCGGCCCGGCCCCGACGCGCAGGTGGAGGTGTCGCCATGAGCGGCCCCCTCGTCTCAGCGCCGGGCAAGGCGTTTCTCATCGGCGAATACGCGGTGCTCGAAGGGGCGACCGCGGTCGTCACCGCGGTCGACTGTCGCGCCCACGCCCAGCGGAGCCCCTCGCGCCCCTCGCACGTCACAGAGGTGGTCGAGGCCGCCCATGCGTCGGTCTCTGCCTACCTCAAGGACCGCGGTCTGCCCTCCCCTGGCCCGGTCCCGACCGTCGACACCGGCGGCTTTCGCCTCGGCTCACGCAAGATCGGCCTGGGATCGAGCGCCGCCGTCGCGGCGACGGTCGTCGGCTTCCTCCTGGCGCAGGCGGGCGTCGAGATCGGCGGCGTCGACGGGCGCAAGGTCGCCTACGGCCTCGCCCGCGAGGCCCATCGGCGGGCCCAGGGCGGCGGCAGCGGGGCCGACGTCGCGACCTCGGTGTTCGGCGGGACCCTCCGCTTCGCGGACGGCGAGGTGAGCCCGGCAACCCTCCCCCAGTGGCTCCGGATCGGCTTTGTCGACGCGGGTGCGCCGGCCTCGACCGCCTCCTTTGTGCGGCTGGTCCGCGAGGCCGCGGTCACGGATCCCGATCCCTACGCCCAGGCGATGGCCGACCTTCGGGGGGCGAGCGAGGACTTTCTCGCGGCCCTCGGCGGCGACGGCCCGAGCGAGTCGTTCGCCCTCCTCGGGCGCGCCGTGGAGCGGCACAACCGGGGCCTGCGATCGCTCCAGAACCTCTCGGGGGCGCCGATCCTGACCCCGACGATCGAGCGGATCATCGCCGTCGCGGCCGAGGTGGGCCTCGCGGCGAAGCCGAGCGGCGCCGGAGGGGGCGATCTTGTCGTCGTCTTCAGCCGCTCTCAGGCCGCGCTCGACGTGCTCGGCGATCGGCTCCGCCGCGACCACGGGATCGATCTCTTGGCGGCCCTCAAGGCCGGGGCCGACGGCCTTCGCCTCGAGCGTCATGCGCCCCGGTGTTCGCGTATCGCCGGCCTCTTCCGCCTCCCCCTGGCGGATCGGCGGCGCGCCGTCGCGGCCGCCTGCGACCTCGACATCGCCGGCTTTGACGTCCTCGACTCGGGCGCGCTGGGCCTGGAGCAGGCCGAGCACCTGATCGAGAACGTGATCGGTGTGCTCGAGCTGCCGATCGGGGTGGCGACGAACTTCCGGGTCAACGGCGTCGACTATCTGGTGCCGATGTCGGTGGAGGAGGCCTCGGTGGTCGCGGCCGCCTCGAACGCGGCGAAGATGATCCGCGCCGGCGGGGGCTTTGTCGCCCACTCGGATCCGCCGTGGATGATCGCCCAGATCCAGCTCACGCGCGGGGACTCCCCCCATGATGCGGCGGCTGCGGTCGGTCAAATCGAGGCTGAGCGCGGAAACCTCCTGCAGCTGGCGGAGGTCGTTCATCCGCGGCTCGTCGCCCGAGGCGGCGGCCCGCGGGCGATCGAGGTCCGCGTTCTCTCCGAGGACATGCTCGCCGTTCACGTGGTCGTCGACTGTCGCGACGCGATGGGCGCAAACCTCCTCAACACGATCGCCGAGACCCTCGCGCCCCGCCTGCAGGCGCTCAGCGGCTGGACCGTCGGCCTGCGGATCCTCAGCAACCTCGCCGACCGGCGCCGGACACATGTCACAGCGCGAATCCCGCCATCAGCCCTCGCGAGCCGTGGCTGGGATGGATCGAAGGTCGTCGACGGGATCGTCTCGGCCTCGCGCTTCGCCGAGCTCGATCCCTATCGCGCGGCGACCCACAACAAGGGGATCATGAACGGCATTGACGCCGTGGTCCTGGCCACGGGCAACGACTGGCGGGCGATGGAGGCTGGAGCGCACGCCTACGCGGCGCAGGACGGCCGCTACCGCCCGCTCGCGATCTGGCGCAAAGGCGCCGATGGCTGGCTAGAGGGGCAGATCTCAGTGCCGATGGCGATCGGCATGGTGGGTGGCGCGACCCACGTACACCCGGTGGCACGCCTGGCGATCGAGATCCTCGGCTGTCGATCGAGCGCCGAGCTCGGCCAGGTCATGGCCGCCGTGGGGCTCGCGTCGAACCTCGCGGCCCTGCGTGCGCTCGCGACAGAGGGCATCCAGCGCGGGCATATGTCGCTGCATGCGCGTACACTAGCGGTCGGCGCGGGGGCTGTCGGCCCCGAGATCGAAGCTCTAAGCGCCCTCCTCATCGACAGCGGCGAGATCAAACAGGAGCGCGCAACGGCGATCCTACGAGAGCTTCGAAAGACCGAGAAGAGCGCCGCGCAGGCCTAAGCGTGCGGCTTGAGGAGTGATCCATGGTCAGTGCAACCGAACCCCGCCTCTACGCTGTCCCGAGCTCCGCGTACGAGACGAGCGAGCTCCAGCCGGCGCCCGACGGCGCCCCCGCAGGTCCGTGGACGACCGAGAGCGCCTACCGCTACTGCGAGCGGATGGCGACCACCCACTACGAGAACTTTCCGGTCGCGTCGCGCTTCCTCCCGGCCCACCTGCGGCCGCACGTGATGGCGATCTACGCCTTCGCCCGGACCGCCGACGACTTCGCCGACGAGCCCCGCTTTGAGGGGCGCAGGGTCGAGGCGCTCGACGTCTGGGAGGAGCTGCTCGAGGCCTCCTACCACCGCGAGGTCCAGCATCCGGTCTTTGTCGCCCTGCGCGACGCGGTGCGCCAGCACAACATCCCGATCAGCCTCTTCAAGGCCCTCCTGACCGCCTTCCGCATGGATCTGACCAAGCGGCGCTACTCGACCTTCTCCGAGCTGCGTCACTACTGCGTCCACTCGGCGAACCCCATCGGTCGCCTCGTGCTCTACGTCCACGGTCATCACGAGGCGAACCTCCACCGCTACAGCGATGAGATCTGCACCGCGCTGCAGATCGCCAACTTCCTCCAGGACCTCAGCGTCGACAGCCCCCGCGGGCGCTGCTACCTGCCCGAGGAGGACCTCATCCACTTTGGCGTCGAGCGCGAGGATCTCCTCGCCGGCCGTCACACCCGGGCCTACAAGGAGCTGATGGCCTTCTCCGTCGCCCGCACCCGCGGCCTCTTCCTCCGCGGTCGTCCGCTGATCCGTCAGGTCACCCCGGGCCTGTCGATGGAGCTCGAGGCGACCTGGCGCGGCGGCATGGCGATCCTCGATCGGATCGAAGAGCTCGACTACGAGGTGCTCCGCTTCCGGCCGACGCTGGAGCGCCGGGACGTCGCCGGGATCGCGGTCCGCTCGCTCTTCTCCTTCGGCCGCAGGCTCCTGCGGGGTGAGGTCTGAGATGGCCGCGGCGATGGGCCCCTTCGAGCGTGTGAGCGCGATCCCTCAGCGGGGCGCTGCCCTTTGGACGCGGCTGACCAAGCGCTCCTCCTCGAACTTCAAGTTCGCGTTTCTCTTCCTCGGCGCAGAGCAGCGCGAGGCGCTGCAGCAGGTCTACGAGTTCTGCCGAGTGGTCGACGATATCGTCGACGAGCGCGAACCGACGCCCGAGGGGGCGGCCAAGGCCAGCGCGGCGCTCTCCGAGTGGAGCCGCGAGATCGCGCGGGTGTACGACGATCCCTACGTCAGCGAGGACCCGCCGCACACCGCCCTCGGCCGCGGTCTCGCCGAGACCCACAAGCTCTTCGACTACCCGCGCGAGGCCTTTGACGAGATCATCGCCGGCGTCGCGATGGATCTCGAGCGCTCCACCTACGAGGACGCCGAGGCCCTGCGCCTCTACTGCTACCGCGTCGCATCCTGCGTCGGCCTCCTCTGCATCGCGATCTTCGGCGATCAGAGCGAAGCGGCCCGCGACTACGCGATCCACCTCGGGCTCGCGCTCCAGTACACCAACATCCTCCGGGACATCGCCGAGGACGCTCAGCGCGGGCGCTGCTACATCCCTGAGGACCTGCTCAGCCGCCACGGAGCGAGCATTCAGGACATCTTCGACTACCGCTACGACGGCCGCTTCGTCGCGATCGCGACGGACTTCGCGGCGGCGGCGGAGCGTGAGTACCAGGCTGCCTGGAAGCTCCTGCCCCAGACCAAGCGACAGGCGCTCCTGCCTGCCGAGATCATGGGTCGCACCTACTACGAGATCCTGCAGGAGATCCGGGCTCGCAACTTCAACGTCTTCACCCGCCGGGCTTCCTTGCGGCGTCGCGACAAGCTCAAGGTCGCGGCCCTCGCCCTCGCGCGGAGCACATTCGCCGGGTTCTAGGCGAAGACCGTCTTCCAGGAGGACTACGTGTCGCGCACATTGATTATCGGCGCCGGCTTGGCCGGAATGGCCGCTGCGGTCAGGCTCGCGGAGGCTGGCGAGAAGGTCACCCTGCTCGAGGCGACCAAGGCCGGCGGTGGTCGGGCCCGCTCCTTCGTCGACGGCGCCTCCGGGCGCGAGTACGACAACGGCCAGCACCTCCTGATGTCCTGCTACCGCGAGACGCTGGCCTTTCTCCGGACGATCGGCAGCGACGACGGGCTCTACTTTCAACGCAACCTCCAGGTCGATCTCGTCCGCCCGGGCGGTGGCCGGGTCGCGCTGCGCTGCCCTCCCCTGCCGGCGCCGCTCCACCTCGCGACCGGGCTCCTCGGCATGCGCGGGGTCGGGCTCCTGCACAAGGCCGCGGCCCTCCGCGCTGGTCTTCTCCTCCGCGGCGAGGTCAAGCGCCCCGATGACAACGAGACCTGCGACGTGTGGCTTAGCCGGCTCGGCCAGACCGCCGGGATCCGCCACGTCTTCTGGGATCCGCTGATCTGGGGCGTGCTCAACGACGATCCCCTCGTGGCCTCTGCGGCGATGCTGATGGCGGTGCTCGAGCGGGGCTTCATGAGCACCCGCGACGCGTCGCGGCTCGGCGTCCCGCGAGTCCCCCTGAGCCGCCTCTACGTCGACCAAGCGCTCTCGTTCCTCCGCCAGCGCGACGTCGACATCCGCTTGGGCACGCCCGCACGTCAACTACAGGTCCTGGACAACGCGGTGACGGGCGTCGAGCTACGATCAGGCGAGATCCTGGAGGCGGACCAGGTCATCTCGGCGGTCCCCCCTCGCGCCTTCCTCGACCTCCTCCCGGAGTCCTGGGCCTCACACCCGATCTACCAGGACATCGCTCGCCTTCGCAGCTCGCCGATCGTCAACTTCTGGGTCGTCGTCGACAGGGCCCCCTTCACCGACACGCCCTTCCTCGGGATGGTCAACGGGCCGATCCACTGGCTCTTCAACCGCTCGCTCATCGACGGTGAGAGCGGCGGCGACACCCTGCTGAACTGCACGATCTCAGCGGCTAGGTCGGCGGTCGCGGACTCCCCAGAGAGCCTGCTGGAGCTCTTCCACGGCGAGATGGCCCGCTACTTCCCCGACCACAGGTACAAGGTCCGTCACTTCCGCGTGATCAAGGAGAAGCGGGCGACCATCTCCCACGCTGCCGGGAGCTACCAGTGGCGGCCGGAGATCATCGCCCCGATCGGTGGTCTCTACATGGCCGGTGACTGGGTTCGTACTGGCCTCCCTGCGACGATCGAGTCTGCGGTCCAGAGCGGTCACGAGTCAGCCGCTGCGGTCCTCGAGCGACGAGCGTAGCTCGCGATCGAGCGCTCCGCGTCCGCGAGACGTCCGGGGTCATGCTGAGCCGAGCGCAGCTCGCCGCGGTCCCGTCAGGGATCTGGGATCTGCGGAGATCGAGACGATCGCCTCGGCCGAAGCTCTAGCGCCGGCTCTACGTCGGGGCCGGCCGACGCAGGCGAGACACGATCGATCCCTGGGAGAGGCTGCACCGACCGTCGGCTGAGCGTCATCGCCGCCGGAGCAGCCGAAGTCTGCGATCCACCCGACTCGCTCTAGCGTCGGCCGCCGAGCTTCACTGTCGCCGTCGCCGACCCGCCCGCGGTCTTGATGCCGGGATCATCACCGAGCGGGCCGCTCATCACCTCGACCGCGAGCTCACCGGCGCGGAGGAGCTGACCGGGGGCGGCGACGCTGCGATGGAGGATCGCGAGCCCCTCGACCCCGCCGCCCTCGCCCGGCGCCCACGAGGTCCAGGTGCCTGCGTTCGCCCGTGACTCCGCGCTGAGGGCGGGCTCCGTCGGCGCAGCGTTTGCTCGAACCCTCGCCATCACGCGGTTGACCTGGCCGCGGGAGTGAATCCGCGAGAGGGGCTCCTGACCGCGGTAGCAGCCCTTGTCGTAGCTGACGGCGGCGACAAAGCCGACCTCGGGGGGGAAGAAGTCGGGGCGGATCTCCTGTCCCCACGCGGGGGTCCCCGTCGCGACCCGGTGTCGCGTAAAGGCGTTGGTGTCCCCCGCGGGAATCTCGCGGAGGACCGCGCGCCGCTCTTCGGCGCCGCCGACCACGAGGAGGCCCGGCGCTGGGTGGATCGTCGTGAACACGGTCACCCCGGCGGATGTCGGCAGCTCGCCCGTGGCGCCCCAGGCCAAGGAGAAGCCGTCCTCGGAGGAGGGGTGGAGGGTCACGTCGTCCATGATGATGTGACGATCGAGATCGCCCGTGACGGCCTCGTGGATCGCCGCCGGGAGCGCGAGGGCGAAGCCTTCCTCGTCGCGGAGAACGATCACCTCGCTGATAATCTTGCCCTTCACCGTCAGGAGCGCCCCTGGGGTCGACTGCCCCGGCTTCATCGTCGAGATGTCGGCGGAGAGGAGCCCCTGGAGAAAGCGCTCGGTGTCCGGTCCGCGCAGGCGGAGGAGGGCGCGCGCTTGGCCCGGAAGGTCGGCGAGATCGACATGGAGGGCGGTGGAGCTTTGCACGCGGGAAACAATGACAAGGCCGCGAGCCGGCGGCAAGCGAGCTTTCGGCGCTTGATCGCAGCGTCTCCGCCACGGTAGGGGTATCTCCGTGGATCGATGGACCCTCGCATGCTCGTCCATGCTCTTCGCGGTGTTGGCCTCGGGTCCTGCCTCCGCGGCCCCGGCTACTGTCGGCGCCGGTGTCGAGGAGGTCGGCGCCGCGGATGCCGAGCCCTCAGCGGGAGCGGATGCTCCCTCGGCTCCCGGGGGCTCGAGCGAGGCGGGCAAGATCGCGGACTCGGGTCCCGCGACGACCTCCGCGACCGCGACGCCGGTGAAGACGCCTGTCGCGAGCGCCGTCGAGGATCCGCGGGCCCAGCCTGACGTCTTCGGCCTGCCACCTGCGGATCGCCTCGACCCCTACGGTCCGCGGCCGCCAGGCGTGCCTCAGCTCTCCCGCGCTCAAGTGCTCGCGTTCTCCCTCGAGAATCCGCTCATCGCCTCTGCGTCCGACGAGATCGAGGCGATGGACGCGACGCTCCAGCAGGCTCGCTTCGCCTGGGTGCCGACGATCCGCACGACGACGTTGGTCGCTCCTGGGGTCGCGACCTCTTGCGAGGACCTCCAGATCCAGGTCACCAACCCGACGAACAATTCGAGCCGGATGGAGGACTTTCAGTACTGTCGGCCGCGCAACGGCGTCGACATCGACACCGTCCGCGGCTACTTCGATCAGATCTCCGCTGCGGGGGTGACTGTGCGTCTGAGCGCCGAGGCCGTCGTTCCGATCTACACCTTCGGCAAGCTCAAGAGCGCCAAGGCGATCGCGACCGCGGGCAAGGCCCTGGCTGTGCTCAACCGCGAGCGTATGCGGCAGGAGACCACGCTGCGGGTCTATCAGGCCTACGCGACGCTCCTCCTCGCCCGCGAAAGCATCACGATCCTCGAAGAGGCCTGGAAGGTCATCCAAGAGGCTCGCATCGGCGTCGAGAAGGATCTCGGCATGGGCGAGGATCCCGACGAGGAGGAGAACCTCGATCGCGATCCCGCGGACCTCATGCGGATCGAGCTCGGTGAGCTGGAGATCGAAGAGCGGCTGCTCGAGGCCCGCAAGATCGAGTCGCTCTCGCTCGCCGCGCTCTGGGCCCTCGGCGGAGAGGCTGCTCCTCCTGGTTTCGACATCAAGGAGAGGGAGCTCCTCCCGGATCAGGTGGCCGGCGGCATGCGAACCGGCGAGTACTACCGGGACCTCGCCGTTCGAGAGCGACCGGAGGCGAAGATGGCCGGAGGCGCTGTCGAGATCCGGAAGGCCGTCGAGCGCCTGCAGCGGGCGAACTTCCTCCCCGACATCGGTCTTCTGATCTCCGCGGGCTACGCCTTCTCGAGCAGCGCTGACGCCAGCATGTCGGCGCTCTACTACAATGATCGCTACAACTACTCGCGGATCCTGGTGGCGCTCGGCGTCACCTGGAACCTCGACTTCCACAACAACGTCTTTCGTCTGCGTAAGGCACGTGCCGAGCGGCGCTCCGCGGAGCACAAGCGTGAGGCAGCTCTCTTGCTCCTCGGCCTGGAGGTCGACAAGGCCCACCGCGGGCTTGTCCAGGCCCAGCGCGCGATCGACCTGACGGCGCAGGCGAGCAAAAAGGCCCGTCAGCTGGTCGTCGATCTACAGGTCAAAGAGACCGTCGGGGGCGGCGATCTACGAGAGCTTCAGCGGGCGCTGACCACCTGGGCGGAGTGGCGCTTCAAGCACTTCCAGGCGATCATGCAGCACAATGTCGCGCTCGCCGACCTCTCCCGCGCGGTCGGGACCCCGCTCGTCGCGGATTGATGAATACGCGTCGCCGACCCCCCGTCTGAGCGCCGACCCAAGAGGAACTATGAGCTTCTTCCGTTCGATCATCGCCGGCCTTGTTCTCTCCTCCCTCACGTTGCTGGGGCCCGTCGGCGACGCCCATGCAGAGGGGGGCCCTGGTGCTATCGACGCCTTCAAGACCCGCCACAGCGCGGTCATCGAGCTGGTGAAGAGCAAGGCTGAGGCCGCCAAGCTGCAGGCCGAGGTCGACAACCTCCTCGACTACCATGCGCTCGCCGAGTCCTCCCTCGGCGGCCCTCGCCGTTTCGCCGGCAAGTGCGAGCCCCGCTGCGACGAGTTCGAGGCGCTCCTGACCAGGCTCATCCGCGAGAACTACCTCCGCCGGATCCGGACCGACAAGGAGTACTCGCTGACCTACGCAGGCGAGGAGAAGCGCCCCCGTCAGAGCCGCGTCATCACTCAGGTCAAGCACACCAAGAACGGCAAAGAAGAGGTCGTCGAGGTCGTCTACGTTATGCACCGGGTCGGCGATGACTGGAAGGTCATCGACATCATCACCGAGGGCGTCAGCCTCGCGAAGAACTACAAGTACGAGTTCAACAAGATCCTCAAGGAGAAGGGGATCGACGAGCTGATCCTCCGGCTCGACACCAAGCTGACGGAGCTGGCCAAGAAGGACTGATCTGGGCAATGATCCGCGGCGTGGCTGGACTGCGCAGGACAGGGACGAGAGCGCCGATGAACGGGCGCCTCGTCCTTCGTCGTTGGCGGCCTCTGATCGCGGTGGCGGTCGCCCTCTCCTGCGCTGAGGACACGACGGTGATCGAGGGTCAGCTCGGACAGGCGATCCCTCTCGCCTCCGGGGATCCGCTCCTGGTGCCGCGGCTGCTGATGAAGCGCGAGGCGTGCCCGGGCAGCGCCGGCGGGTGCGAGGTGATCTGCGACGATCTGCCCTCTCGATGCCCCGAGGGGTCCTGCATCCCGATCGTCATCGACAGCGCCGCGTCGGTGACGGCGATCGCCTCCGACAGCGACATCACCACCTCGGAGCGCGGCTGTGTCGAGGTTCGCTCGGCAGAAGACGTCCTCGTCCCGGCGCCGAGCTCAGAGTCGTTGGCCGCCGCCGTCGCTCGCTTTCGCTTCAGCGAATTGCCGATGGCGCGGGTGCCCGGCGACGACTCCGTGTGGGGCTGGCGGATCGGCGATGAGTCGAGCAACGGTCATGTCGCCGGGATCCTGGGGGGCAACCTGCTCCACCAGATGGCCGTCCGATTCGTCCACCAGCGCAACGAGGACTACACGGTCACCTTCTACCGCGAGTTTCCCGGCAGCGACGTCGCTCTCGCAAATCAGGGGCGCGCCTACATCTCGCTCCAGTTTCCCGGCGATCTGCTGGGCAAGGAGATCACCGACTTCTGCGCCGTGGACGACGGGAGCTGCGATTTTCTCGGGCTCCAGTACGATCAGGATCGGGTCCAGAGCCTGGTGCAGCCGACGCAGATGGTCGTCGATGCCTGCCTCACGGCGCCGCCGGGTGCGGTCTTCTACGACTCGGGGCAGCGTCGTTGCGAGGTCACGCGCGGCCCGGGCTACGGCACGGACACCTACGTCTCGCCGACCGGTCGTCAGGGGGCTCCGCTCTGTCGCTCGACGCCGCTCATCCTGAGCGACAGCCAGAAGGCCCGCGGTGGCCTCTCGGCCTCGTTCGTCGTCGCGACCGGGATCCCTGGGATGGTGCTCTTTGAGGACAGCGCCCGCCGCTTCTTCGGTGATCTCGCGGCGCTCCCCCCCTGTGCGCCGGACCAAGAGGGATCGCTCGGGGGGTTTGGCCTCGAGGTGCCAGCATGTCTCGACAGCCAAGAGTCCCAGCTCTACGCGCCAGGGTGGCCGGTCGCTGGATCGCCGAGCGCTCCGCTGACCCGGATCCGAGTCCGCAGCCTCGCCCTCCTGCCGGGCCTGACCGAGACCAGCGGGATCACCCCCTGCCAGCGCCTGGAGCGGCGGGTCGCCGGGCTCAAGGCCCAGTGTGACGAGGTGCTCCGCGAACAGCTCCCCTATGCACGCGCGAGCGTCTGCGCCGACGCAGCGAGCACGTCGGCGCTGGTCTTGGGCGAGGTCTCGGTCCGCAACGCCGAGCTGGGGCCGAACCCGACCGCGTGGATCCGCGCCTACGTGGTCCCGGCCGAGCATCCGATGGCGGTGTCGATCCGGCGCGACGTCGTCCCAGAGGCGCTGCAGCCGGACGGCTTGGTCGGAACCGCGCTCCTCTACAACACCGACACGATCCTCGACTACACCGACGAGACCCCCGGTGTGCGGGTCTCGTGCAACGAGCCGGGGCGCGGGACCTGCCTCGCCCTGCCCTCCTGCACGGTCGCGAGCGGGGACGTGGCCGCGAGCTGCTGCCACGGGCTCCCGGAAGACCTGGTCGTCGAGATGATCGGAGATCTCGGGCTTTACGGGTGTTGCTCCGCGCTCTCTGACGGGGCCCGTCGCGAGCTGAACTGCCGAGCGAAGGCCGAGAGCCGCGAGGAGCCCTGTCCCGAGAGCCCCTGCGAGTAACCATGGCGTCCTGCGGGCGTTCTCCCGAGCTGAACGGGGATCCTTTGGGCGCGATCTTCGCGAAGTCGCGACCTCGACCCCGTCGCCGCTTGCCCAACCGCGCCGTCCGGGACACCCTCCACCGAGGCCTTCGCCATGCCCTTTTCGCTCATCGCAGCCCCTAGTGTCCCGATCTTTGAGGCCGGCGGCGTCTGGCCCTATCTCGCCGCCTTCGGTCAGGGCGTGCTCGTCGATCTGACCCCCTGTGTGTACCCGCTGATCCCGATCACGGTCGCGGTCTTTGGCGCCAAGGGGGTCTCAAAGCCGCGGGCGCTGCTCCTCGCGACCGCGTACGTGCTCGGCATGGCGGTGCTCTACACGTCGCTGGGTGTGCTCGTCGCCCTCACCGGCGGGCAGTTCGGCGCCTGGCTGGCGTCGCCCTTCGTCGTCTTCCCGATCACTGCCTTGCTCCTGGCGCTGGCCGCGAGCATGTTCGGCGCCTTCGATCTCCAGCTCCCAGCGTCGGTCCAGACCCGCCTCAACTCGGTCGGCGGCGCCGGCCTCCTCGGCGCCTTCTTGATGGGCCTCGTCAGCGGCTTCATCTCTGCGCCATGTACGGGGCCGGTGCTCCTCTCGCTCCTGGCCTACATCGCCAAGTCCTCTGCGGAGGGTCATAGCGTCGCCTACGGAGGGTCGCTGCTCTTCGTCTACGCGCTCGGGATGGGCTCGCTCTTCTTCGTCGTCGCCCTCGGCGCGAGCCTCTTCCGGCCCGGACGCTGGATGGAGTACGTCAAGAGCTTCTTCGGGATCGGCCTCATCGTCATGTCGTTGTGGTTCCTGGCGCCGGTCGTGCCGGGCCTCCGCGACTTTGTCCTCGACCCGAGCTGGGGCCTCTACGCCGGGATCGGCGTCGCCCTTGTGGGTGTCGCCCTCGGGGCGATCCACCTCAGCTTCTACGGAGGCGTGGCCGAGAAGCTGCGCAAGGCGGCCGCTATCGCCGTCGTCGTCGTCGGCGCCCAGCTCGTCCTCAACAACATCCTCTACGTCGATCTCGGCGACTGGCGGAAGGTCGAGACGGTCAGCGACTTCGAGGCGGTCATCCTCGAGGCCGAGGAGGCCGGCCGTCCCTACCTCATCGACTTTGGCGCCGAGTGGTGCACGCCCTGCAAGGAGATGGAGGTCCAGACCTTCTCCGACGCCGACATCAAGGGGGAGCTGGAGAGCCGCTTTTTCCGCCTCAAGATCGACGTCACCGATCCGAGCGATGAGCAGCAAGCGCTCTTCAACTCGCTCGTCGACGGCAGCCTGCCGGGGGTCGTGGTCTACGGATCGAACGCCCGTCTGAGCGCGCACTTCGAGGACCTGCGGGCGGGCAAAGCTGCGCCGGATCCAGAGATCGACCTCCGCGTCCTGACGCTGCCGCCGGAGCTGCTTCCCCAGCTCCAGGCCGTCCAGTAGGCGCTTGGGTCGGGCGCTCTGAAAGAGGGCCGCTCCGTTCGCGGGGCGGCCTTTCTCAATGGGGGTCTGCGCCTCGGGGGACGACGGGCGCCCACCGAACGCCCGCCGACCGCCCGCCGAACGCCCGCCGAACGCCCGCCGAACGCTCAGGATGATCCTCATCGCCTCGCCGACCGCTCTGCTGAGGCCGTTGCGGGCGCGCTCCTTCGCCCGAGCTCGGGCGCTAGAGCAGCTTCTCGAGACGAGCGCGATCGAAGCCGACCATCAGCTCTCCGCCGACGTCGATCACAGGGACGCTCCCCGTCTTCAGCCCCTTCTCGCGCGACTTGGCCTGGAGCTCACCGGCGGCCTCAGGATCCTTCTCGATGTCCTTGGCGACATAGTCGACCCCCTTGCGATCGAGGTACGCGAGGAGCTTGGTGCACACGCCGCACCACTCGGTCTTGTAGACGATGACGCCCTCGGCGGGCTTCGCCTCGGGGGGCTCGATGCCCGGCGGGATCTCGACCTGGGAGGAGAGCCCCTGACCGACGGCGAGCTCCTCGAAGAGATCGCGGGCGACCGTCGACAGCGACCATGATCCGTCCGCTGCCGGGGTTCGGAGGTTGGCGACCCAGACGCTCCCCGGCGGCGGCGCTGGCCCGTCGAGGAAGGTGACCCGGACCATCCCGCGAGCTTCGTCGGTGACAGCCTCAGGCGCAGCTGCGTCCTTGAAGACACCTCTCGGTCCGGCGTAGGTCAGCACGACCTTCTCGGGGGTGGCGGGGAGCACCGCGGTCGCGGCGCTGGCTGTGGCATCAGGGGCGCCGATCGCCGGTCGGGCTTGCGCTTCAGCCTCCGGTGCGGGGGGCTTCTCGGGACCGCAGGCGGCCGTAGCTGCGAAGACGAGGATCAGAGCGGTGCAGATCAAATCGGTTCGCGTTCGTGTCATGGCGTCTCGGAGAGTATAAAGACTGGCCATCGAGCAACATGGCGCGCTTTGCACCCAAACCACCGGCGAGCGAGGGGCGCATGCTCCTCTCGCTCCTCCAGGCCCTCGTGGTCTTGGGGGTGGTGATGGCGATCGTCCTTGTGATCCTCTACTCGGGGTACCTCAAGTTCACGGATCTCTCCGTATCGCCGCCGCCGCCGGCCGAGGCGACGCTCGAGGTCGACCGGACCGGCCGGCGGATCACCTACGGGGAGTCATGGCTCGCGCGCCAGGGCGGGCTGTGGGAGATGCACCTCGTCGGCTCGCCGGCGGCGATCGGCGACGCCCACGGTCAGCTCGTCGCCCGCCTCTTCCACCGCCTTGACGCGGACATCCGCGAGCTCGTCGAGCTTCGCTACCCGACCTGGATGGACGGTTGGTCGGCCCTCCTCGGGGTCCGCTGGGATTTTCGCCAGGCGGATGAGGTGCTCCCGGAGGCCGCCGCCACCGAGCTCGCCGCCCTCGCGGGGGCGCTCCCGGAGGCCGCCGGCGAGCACTTGGGCGCCTATCACCGGCTCTTCCTCTACCAGTGCTTCCAGGAGCTCGGTGCGCGGATCGAGGATGTCTTGATCGAGGGGGTCGCCTTCGCCGCGATCCCGCGTAGCAAGACCTCGACCAGCTCGAACGGCAACCTGATCCTCGGTCGGTCCTTCGCCGTCGATCTCGGCCGTGAGGTCGAGGTCGATCGCGTCGTCACCTTCTACTACCCCGACGGCAAGTACCCCTTCGTCTCGATCGGCTGGCCCGGGCTCATCGGCGTGGTCACCGGGATCAACGCCCGCGGCGTCTTCGTCGCCCTCAACCCGACGCGGACCGATGATCCGCCCGAGGACGGCGCGCCGCTGGCGATCGTGCTCCGCCAGGTGCTCGAGGAGGCTGACACGCTCGAGCAGGCGCTGGAGCTGCTCAAGCAGGCGCCGCTGCGCTCCTCGGGGGCCGTGCTGGTCGGCGACGGGATCCAGCGCAAGGCCGTCGTCGTCGAGCTCTCGCCGCGCAACAAGGAGGAGCGCCGGCAGATCCGCGGCGAGTCGACCTCGCTCGTCTGGGCGACCGACCACCTCAACCACGAGCCCTTCGATCGCGACGCCCAGAACGACCGGATCCGCCGCTATACGGCCAGTGGATACCGTTATGATCGTCTGGAGGAGCGTCTCGGCCAGCTCAGCCCCTTGGATCCGGAGAAGGCGGTCGACGTCCTCCGCGATCGCCAAGGCAAGGGCGGGGAGGAGCTCGGCCTCGGCAACCACAACGCGCTCGAGGATCTCGGCCTGACCCACGCGGTCGTGATCGATGCCAGCGCGATGATCATGTGGGTCGCGGAGGGACCCTCCGCGCTCGGGCGATTTCGCGCCTTCGACCTCCGCTACCTCCTGATGCGCCAGGGCTCACGGCCCGCCCCGCTCGACGACTTCCCGGCGGACAGGCTGCTGCACAGCGAGGAATTCAGCGACTTTCAGCAGGCCCTGGACGCGGTCGACCACGCGAAGAGCCTGCTCGCGGCGGACCTCCCCGAGAAGGCGCTCGCCTCGGCGAAGCTAGCGCTGGCGCTGGCGCCCGACGTCGGCGAGCTCCACCGGCTCCTCGGCGACATCGAGCGCGAGCTCGACAACCCTGACGCTGCCCGCGAACACTATCGTCGCTATCTGGAGCTGGTCCCTGGCCGCCTGCGCGATCAGGAGCGGGTGCGAGGGCTGCTCGAAGAGCTGGGCGAGAACGTCTCGGAGGAGGCCGCGGACGACGCTCCTGAGTGATCGGAGCCAGGAGCGGCGCCCCGGCTAGGACGCTCGTCCCGGCGCCTGCGCGAGCACTTCGAGGTACTCGCGGACCACCGCTTCGAGGCCGCGAAAGAGCGCCCTAGAGATCAGCGCGTGGCCGATCGAGACCTCGTCGAGGCGCGGCAAGGTCCGGAAGAGGACGAGGTTCGCCAGATCCAGATCATGGCCCGCGTTGATCCCGAGCCCCAGCTGGGCCGCCCTCTCCGCGGCGGCGACGAAGCGGGCGAAGCTCTCCGCGGCTCGCTCCGGACCGGCCTCAAAGGCGCGAGCGAAGGGCTCTGTGTAGAGCTCGATTCGATCGGCGCCGAGCTGTGCGGCCCAGTCGACGGCGGAGCTGTCAGCGTCGACGAAGAGCGAGACCCGGATCTCTCGCTCGTGGAGCTTGGCGAGGACTGGACGGAGCTGCTCGGCGGCGTCGGGGCGCCAGCCGGCCTGGCTGGTGATCTCTCCGGGGACGACCGGGACGAGCGTGCACTGGTGCGGCCTAGTCTCTAAGACCATGTCGATAAGGTCAGGTCGAGGATCCCCCTCGATGTTGAACTCGACGCGATCGCGGAGGGGCGCGAGGAGCTTCGAGATCCTCTGCACGTCGTCCGGGCGGATATGTCGTCGATCGGCGCGGGGATGGACCGTGATCCCCGGAGCTCCGGCGGCGATACAGGTCTCGACGGCCTTCACCATGTCTGGCTCGGCCCCCCCCCTGGAGTTGCGCAGGGTGGCGACCTTGTTGACGTTGACGCTGAGGCGCACCATGGCAACGGCTATACCAAGGGCCACCTCGAGTCGTCACGGGCGGTGTGCGGGGTCACGCTGCAGGGTTCGCGAGGCTACGGCGGGTCATCCCCGCCGTTGGAGGATGGCGCCTCGCTCTCCCCCGTCTGCGCGCTTCGGACCCTCATCAGCGCCTCGTGCTCCCAGCCCTGTGCGGCGGTCTCGACGTAGCGTTGCGCGTTTAGCCGCTCGGGGAGGTAGCTGGCGTCGCCGGGGACGATGCCGCCCTTAAAGTCGTGCGGGTAGCGATAGCCGACGCCGTAGCGGACGTCCTTCATCAGGTCAGTGACGGCGTTGCGGACGACCAGCGGTATGGGCAGCGCACCGTGGCGGCGGACGTCCTTGCGGGCGGCGGCGTAGGCCTTGAGGACGCTGTTGCTCTTGCGCGCGAGGGCCAGGTAGACGGCGGCTTGGGTGAGCGGAAGGACAGCCTCGGGCATGCCCACCTGATGAGCGGCCGCCGCTGCCGAGGTCGCGACCGTCAGGGCGTTGGGGTCGGCGTTGCCGATGTCCTCGCTGGCGAAGATGATCATCCGTCGCGCCGGGAAGAGCGGGTCTTCGCCCGCCTCGAGCATCCGCGCGAGCCAGTAGACGGACGCGTCTGGATCGCTGGCGCGCATGCTCTTGATGAAGGCGGAGACGACGTTGTAGTGCTCTTCGCCGTCCTTGTCGTAGCGGATCGTCCGCTGTCCGAGCGCCTCGGCGACGTGGGCGGCGAGGAGCTCGGTGTTGTCTGTAGGGACGAGGTCAGCCGCGATCTCGAGGGTGCCGAGGGCCCGCCTCGCATCTCCTTGGGCCGCGCCGCCGATCGCCGCGAGGAGCCCGTCGGGGGCCTCGAGACCGCGCTCGCCGAGGCCTCGATCCTCGTCGGTGAGCGCCCGTCGGAGGAGCCCGACCATCGACTCGACGCCGATCTCTCGCAGCTGGACGACCCGCGCTCGGGAGAGGAGCGCGGCGTTGACCTCGAAGCTCGGGTTCTCGGTGGTCGCGCCGATGAGGGCGATCACCCCGGCCTCGACGTGGGGCAGGAGCGCGTCCTGCTGGGCCTTGTTGAAGCGGTGGATTTCGTCGATGAAGAGGAGCGTCGCCCGCCCCTCGTAGGATCTGCGCTTGGCGGCCTTGTCGACCGCCTCACGGATGTCGCGGACCCCGGACGAGGTCGCCGAGAGGGTGACAAAGGTGGCCTTGGCCTGGGCGGCGAGGAGCCGAGCCAGGGTCGTCTTGCCGACCCCTGGCGGCCCCCAGAGGATCATGCTCGGGATCCTGCGGCGGCCGAGCAGGCGCTCGAAGAGGCGACCGGCCCCGAGGATATGCTCCTGGCCGACCACCTCGTCGAGGCTCCTCGGTCGCATCCGCTCGGCGAGCGGGACCTGGCTCTTGTCCTGCTTCCAGGCCCGGTCGAAGAGGTCGTCGTCGGGGTGCGCGCTCACGATCCGTGGTAGCCTAGCAGCCATGCGCGATCGAGTGGCGATCAGGCGCCACACCGGCTTCGCAGGCCGTGGCAAGAGCATCGCGCACCCCTATCGCCCCTTCGGGGTATCGCCCGCGGAGGCTTGTCCCGCGGAGACTGCTCCCGCCGCGAAGTGTCCCGCAGAGATCCGCTCCTCACCGGCGGACCCGGCTGCATCTCGCGGCCGAGAGCGACGCTCGCAGGCGCAGATCTCGAGCGGCGTAAGGCTGGATCGGAGGGTCCGCTCATGGCCCCTGAGGGCGCTCCGATCCGGTCTCTCGGTGGCGGGCTTCCTCCTCCTGGGGACGAGCTTCGCCTGCGACGCCGAGAACCTCCAGGAGCGACTGCAGCAGGCGATCATGCGGCAGAGCGGCCGGGGTGAGCGTCAGGCCGCCCGCGAAGCGGCGAAGGCGAGCCACGGCCGCACCGGGCTCCCTCCGCCGATCGTCGCCGCCTTGGACCTGATCGCGGAGAGCGACGCGGTCTTCATCGTCAAGAAGGACAAGAAGAAGGACCGGATCTACTCCGGCTTCAACTTCGCGGCGATGCTGACGACCAAGACGATCTGGCTCGGCCGCGGGATCGAAGACTTGGATCTGTGGATCGAAGAGATCGCCAGCGGCTCCTTCATGAACCGCGAGAGCTACCAGGTCCGCCGCCCCGACGGTGTGAACGAGGAGCTGACCCCATGGCTCACGCGACAGATCGCGAGTCGGACGCTGACCGCCGAGGAGCCGGCGGAGCGTTCCGACGCCGATGCGCGGGCCGAGGACGATGCCGAAGGCCCCCTGAGATCGTCGTCCCGGGCGGCGACGACGAACGGAGAGAAGCGATGAACGGACGACATGGTGCACTCGTAGCCGGGATCCTCGGCGCTCTCGGGGTCGCGGCGGGGGCCTTCGGCGCCCACGCCCTCCGCGGGACGATCGACGGGCGTAGCCTCGAGATCTGGCAGACCGCAGCCCACTACCAGCAGGTGCACGCCGCCGTTCTCCTCGCGGTCGCCCTCTGGGCCATGCAGGAGGAGCGTCGCCTCCGACGGCTGGCGATCTCGCTCTTCACCGTCGGCATCTTGATCTTCGCCGGCTCGCTCTACCCGCTGGCGCTGGGCATCGGCCCGCGGATGCTCGGCGCGATCACGCCGATCGGGGGGCTCTGCCTCATCGGAGGCTGGCTCACGGTGGCGATCGAGGGCTTTCAGAGCCGCCGTTGAGGCCCCCTCGCAGGTCCGCTCACCGGCTCCCATGGGCGCTGGGCATGGGCGGGCATGGGCGCTGGGCATGGGTCTGCGGACGCTCGGCGTGATCGCTCCGAGCGGGGCTCTCTGCCCCATCGACGACTGGCGGGGCCTCGCCGAGCTCCGCTTGCGACGAGAGTCCCCCTCGCGGTCCCATAGGTCCCGTTGATGAGGGGCGTGTGGCGGGCTGCTGCTCGCGGACAACGCTGGGACGATCGAGGCGTGCACCACCCGAGCAGCGCTCAGTCGCGCCGACTGGCGGGGCCGAGCGCGCGCCGGAGGTCTAGCGCTAGGAGCGGCGGCGTCGACGGACGAAGCCGAGCGCGAGCAGACCCAGGGCTGCGAAGGGCGGAGGATCGCCGATGCGGCAGCCGCTGTCGTCGTCCATGCTCCCCGTCGTCGCGCTCGCGGTCGCATCATCGCCGCCGCTGAGGGTGGGGTCGCCGCTGGGGTCGCCGCTGCCGTCACCGCTGCCGTCCGAGGTCCCGCCGGTGCTGCCGTCGGAGCTGCCGCCGGTGCTCCCGTCTCCGGAGGTGCCACCCGTGGAGCCGCTATCGCTGTCGCTGTCGCTGCCGTCGCTGTCGGAGCCGCCGCTGGTGGTCTCCGCCTCGACAACGTCGACGCTGACCGTCTGGCTGACAGAGTTGCCGTAGGCGTCCATCGCCTCGATCGTGAAGGTGTAGGCCCCTGCCGGCGGCTTGGTCAGGACGAGGAACTCCCAGCCGGAGTCGACCGACTTCCAAGCCTTGTAGTCAGCGTCGCAGACCTGGTTGGTGCAGCGGGTGTAGGTCTTGCCGCCGAGCTCCTCCGGGACCCCCTCGGACCAGGTCCAGCGGACACCCAAGAAGTTCGAGTTGTCGGCCAGGTCGACGTTGACGCCGAAGGTGTCCTCCGTGCTGAAGACCGCGCCGTCTGCCGGCTCGATCGCGAGGATCTGCGGCGCCTCGTCGTCGGCCTGCCGCGCCCCGAAGACGCCGAGGAGCTCCGCGTAGGAGTTTTGCGCTTCGCCGCCGCCGCCCGGGCAGTAGGACTTGTGGACGTAGGTGCACTGAGTGACGCCGTTGCCGGTCGCGTGCGAGATGTCCATGCACTCGTCGCGGAAGGAGCCGGTGCCCCCGGTGACGAACGGGTACATGAGGTCGGTCTTGACGACTGTGTGCTCGAGGCCCCAGTTGTGGGCGGTCTCCTGGGCGGCGATCTCCGCGACGCTGCCGCCGCAGGAGTCGGGGAACGAGAGCGACACATGGTTTCGCTTGGCGCCGTCGCAGGCGACGTTGGCGACCCCGCAGGTGCCGTTGCCGAGCCCGGCGTTGCCCGAGGTGCCGCCGATCACCGCCATCGTGTACGGGAGGTAGGCAGGCGGCCGGTTCGTCGACAGGACGAGGTTGAAGGCGTTGTAGTAGTTGCTGAGCTTCTGGAAGACGGCCGCCTTGCTCTGCGAAGTGCCGTAGGCGGGGAAGACCGTCTTCTGTTTGACCAGCGGCGAGCAGTTGAGGGCGCCGTTGGCCGCCTGCGGACCGTCGCAGTCCGGCTCCAGGGTGACCCCGTTCATCTCGACGTAGAGCACTCCTGGCGTCGGGTCGAAGTCGACCGCCGTCTGCGGCGGGAGGCCCATGGCCGTCAGGCTGTCGACGTTCAGGCTGTCGGCGTCGTAGAGCATGCCGTCGATGAAATAGGGCTCGATCCGATCCTCGGGGGGGACGTTGACGCCGGTCGCCCGCTCGAGGAGCGAAGGTTCGCCGTCATCGACGACGACAGCCCAGGGGACCTCCGGATGGACCGCCTCGCCCTGCTCCGCTGCGATCGCGGGGGTCGCGAGGAGGGTCATTCCGAGGCCGACGAGCGGCAGGGCGATCGAGAGAGAGGAGGGTCGGATCGACGGAGTGCGTGACATCAATGGGGTCCGGTCGCAAAAGAAACAAAGCTTCTAGAGGGCGCGAGAGTACCGGACCATACGAGAAATGTGGCGGCTTGCTGCACCCTCCACACCTTCAAATGTTGTAGTTTTGATTACGCTTTGGCGACCGGCTCGCCGATCCCTCGGTGGCCGACCAGGCGCGCGGGATCGATCCCGATCGCGGCGAGCGCCTCTTGCCACATGGACTCGGGCGAGGCCTCGAGGACCCACTGGGCCGACACGCCGACGCCGTCCTCGCAGATCGGCACCGCGACCCAGCTGCCCGAGGTCATCTCCTCCTCGATCTGGCCCTTGCCCCACCCTGCGTAGCCGAGCGTGAAGAGGATCCTGCCTTCGCCGCCGATCCCCACCTCGGGGCTGATCGCGTCGAGGGTCGCGGTCAGGAGGAGACCCTCACAGACCGGCTCTGCGAGCGGATCCCAGTTGAGCGAGTCGTGGAGGACAAAGCCGCGGACGGGCTCGACCGGGCCGCCGAGGCGGACCTGCTGATCCTCGGGGCCGCGCCACTCCAGGCCTAGGGACTCGGTGACCTCGGAGACCCGGGTCGGCAGGGTGTTGTTGAGCACCAGGCCGAAGGCCCCCTCGTCGTTGTGCTCGACGACGAGGACGACGGAGCGGACGAAGTTGGGATCGACGAGCTGAGGGACCGCGCAGAGGAGGTGGCGGGTGAGCGAGGTCGTCACGCCGATATCGCTGGACTCATGCACGAGCAGTCTCAGGTTGCCAGATCTGCGATGTCCGGGGAAGGACGCGTCGGCTGGGCTTGAATGAGGTCGACCCCGCGACGAGGATCGCTGTCCAGGTCACGGGGTCGGCGGGTGTACCAGAGGTCGGACTCGAACCGACAAGAGGAAACCTCGGCGGATTTTGAGTCCGCTGTGTCTACCAATTCCACCACTCTGGCGGGCTAGGAGCGATTAGCACGGTCGCCCCAGCCCGGGCAAGCGCTCTGCGGGCCCCCTGCCCGCGAGGCAGGTGCGCCCTGTGCGTGGATCCAGAGGGCTGGCCCCACGACGTGCGCCGGAGCCCTGCAACTCTTGCGGTCGCGGTCGTGGCCGCAGGGGGCGGGGCTCGGTGCACGGGCTTGAGGCCGGTCGGCCACCGCAGCCGAAGCGCCAGCGCCGAAGCTCTGCGCTCGGCTTGGGCGACGGGCCCTAGAGGCTCTCGTCGAGGCGGACGTTGATGTCCCCCCCGAGCGCGCGGAGCTCGACGGTGACGCTGCCGTTGCCGATCGTGCGGACGAAGGAGCCCGTGGTCACCGTCGACACGGTCCGGGTCTGGACGCGGATATCACCGCTCGCCTCGAGCTTCAGGTCGAGGTTCGAGTCCGAGCGGAGAACCGCGTCGATCGAGCCGTAGGAGGTGCTGATGATCAGGTCGTTGCCGCCGGCCCCGAGCTGCGAGATGACGACGTCTCCGCGGCCGGTCGATGCGGTGGTGTTGCCGGTGGTCTCGATCTCGATGTCGCCAACCCCGGTGCGGACGCCGATACCGTCTGCGCCGCCGAAGATGGTGACTCGACCGGCGTCGACGTCGACGGAGAGGTTGCCCTCGACCTGGGAGATGTCGACGTCGCCGAGACCTGTGCGCAGCTCGAGGTCGCGGTCGCTGGGGATCCGGACCTCGCCGAGCTCGAGGTCGACGAGATCGCGGCTGGCGGTCGGGATCACCGCGGAGAGCTCGCCAAAGCGACCCTCACGGGCGAAGAAGAGGCTCGGCGCGGTCGAGTGATCGGCGGCCGCGCGGCTCGATCCGCCGACCGAGTACCAGACGCCCTCGACCTCTAGGCTGACGCCGACCGGGTCACCGAGAACCGAGATCGGCGTGTCCGGGAGGCTGATCCGGACCGCGTCGATCTCATCGAGCGAGTACTCGGCGTCGACCTCGGTCGCGCCGCGGAAGCCGAGGGCGCAGGCGAGGCTCAGCCCTGCGCCGAAGATGGTGGCGACGACGGTCGTGAGGGCCGCCGTGAGGCCGCGGTGGAGAGGCGTGGAGGCCCTGGAGTTCGCGCGGATTCGCATCAGAAGTACACCCCTACGCCGGTGCCGAGCTCAAAGGTGACCGAGTGGGTCGGGAGCGCGAGCTCGTCGCGATAAAAGCGGGTCCCGAGGGGGACGCTGACCCTCGGGATCAGGTCGAGCGACCAGCGATCGAGGAGGAAGAGGCGGAGGTCGAGCTGGCCGTAGGGGATCGCGGCGAAGGCGTTGGTCTGCACCTCCGGCGGCTCGATCTCGCCGATCGTCCGGCGCTGGCGACCGAGCGTCCCCTGGAGGATGGTCCCGAGGCCAGCTCCGATCCAGAGGCGGCCGCGATCGTAGAAGCGATAGTGGATCCGAGCGCCGGTCTGAAAGGTGGTCCGACCGACCCCGTACTTGAGGCCGATGTCGGTCAGGCCCACGCTCAGGCGACGCCGCACCTGGACCATGAAGTTGAGGTTCCAGTCGGCGTAGAAGGCCGCCGCGGGGTCGCCCGCGCGAAACCCGACGGTCGCCATCCGTGTGAGCTGGAAGCCGACGCGGTGGTCCTTCGCGGGGCTCGGCGTCTCTTTGCCAGCGGCGCTGGCGTAGGCGTCCATGATCTGGGCGGCGTAGAGCATCGCCAGACCGCCGGTGAGCATGCCGAAGCCGGCGCCGTTGACCGCCTCCGAGCCGAAGGTCGTGCCTCCGAGACCCGGCGATGAGGCGTCCAACGGGTCGCGGGTGAAGTGGAGCGCCGCCGCGCCGCCGCCTAAGACGAGCGTACCGAGGAACATGCCGATCCCCTTGCCTGGCTCGTTGTTGACGATCTGGCCGCTGCCGGGGAGCGCCGCGGACATCAGCGGCGCCGCGATCCGCTTCCACTTGCGGCAGGGTCCGCCGCCGCAGGTCCGCACCTCTTCGGGCGCCTCGCTGGCCGGAGGCGCGGGCGCCCGCGCAGGCGACGTGGCCATCGGCGTCTGCACCGGGGGGGGCTTCGGCATGTCGAGGCGGACCTCGCCTCGCTCCGCGACGGTCACGAGGAAGGGGGAGCCGTAGTCGCCGCTCACGGAGTACTCCCCCGGCGGCAGGGTCAACGATGTCGTCTGGCCGCCGGCGAGGAGCAAGCTGGCGGCGATCCGGCCGTCCTTGTCGCGGACGGTCACCGAGGTGTCGCTGCTGCTGCTCAGGATCAGGTTGCCGTCGCTCGCCTCAGGAGCGGACGGCGCGGTCGCAGAGCCCGTCGCAGGAGCGCTCGCTGGGGCGCTCGCCGGGGCGAAGCATAGAAGCGCGGCCAAGCTAGCGACGATCACAGCCCGTTTATAGGCGGCCTGTGGTCCGCCGTAAAGTAGCGAGCAGCCCGGGTGCGCGTCTGCCCGCGCGAGGGGCCGCCGCTAGACGCTCCGCTGGAGGCCAGAGGCTGCGTCGCCTTCGGCGCGGGCGAGGCCCCAGCTCATATGTTCGCTCTCATGGACGATCACCGCGGTCCCCTCTGGACGGAGGAGGATGAGGCCGACCGCGGCACCCCCGTGCTCCGACGAGGCGAGCTTGCAGAGCGCTGCGGCGATCTCATGGGCTCGAGCGGGGGCGGCGGCGACCTGTCGAAGGGCCTCGTAGGCGAGCACCTTGGCCATGATGGCCTCGCCGACGCCGGTGCAGCAGCAGGCCCCGAGGACAGGATCGGCGAAGAACCCGGCGCCGACGAGCGGGGTGTCGCCCGCCCGCCCGGGGAGCTTGAGCAGCACGCCGCCGGTCGAACCTGCGGCGCAGAGGTGGCCTCGCCTGTCGAGAACTACGGCGCCGACCGTGTCAGCCCGGTTGTCGATCGAGATCTCGCCCGCGAGCGCCCGTCGCCAGCGCTCGCGCGACTTGACGGTCTCGACCTCGGCGCTGCCGAAGGAGCCGACACCACGGGCGCGGGCGAACGCCTCCGCGCCAGGACCGACGAGGAGCGCATGGCGGGTCGTCTCCATCACCGCGCGGGCGATCAGGATCGGATCCAGGCAGCTCTTGACCCCAGCGATCGCGCCCGAGCGTCGGTCGTAGGAGCGCATGATCCCGGCGTCGACCTCGACCTCCCCGGCCTCGGTCAAGCAGGCGCCGCGCCCCGCGTTGAAGGCCGGATCATCCTCGAGGATCCGGACGACCGCGACGGCGATGTCGACCGCAGAGGCTCCGCTGCGGAGCAGCTCTTGGCCGCGGATCGTCGCCGCGTGGATCCCGGCGCGAACGTCCTCCCGCAGCGCCTCTGAGATCGTCCCCGCCCCGCCGTGGACGAGCAGTGTAGGTGGTCCCCGCATCGCCATGACCTGTCGCTTGTCGCTTGTCGCTTGTCTCCTGTGTCTCGCCTGGCTCGCCGCTATCGACCGTGACCTGTCGGGCGCAGACCGTAGGGGCGCGCGATATCGGCGACCCTCGCGGCGGCGAGGGCTCGCAGCTCCAAGACGTGCATCGCCCTGCCCTCGCCGCGCTGACGGTGATCGTGGCCGAGGAGGTGGACAAGCCCGTGGATCGCCAGGACTGTCGCCTCGTCGAGGTAGGCCGCGTCGGTGCTGCCGGCGGCCTGGCGGGTGATCGCCGGCCACGAGATGACGATGTCGCCGAGCGCCGGCGCTGGTGGGGCGAACCACGGCTCTTCGCTGGTCACGAAGCCCGCGGCTGCGCTCGGGAAGGAGAGCACGTCCGTGGGCCCGCGCTTGCCCATGTGCTGGTGGTTGAGGCGGGCGATCGTCCGGTCGTCGACGAGGTGGATCGCGGCGCTGGCGAGCTCCTGCGGCGGCAGCCGGAGACGGCGACCCGCGCGGCAGATACGGCGGCCGAGCTCCCGCGGGAGCTGCACACGGACCCAAGGCGGGAGACCCGTGGCGGCGGAGATCCGAGGCCCACGCCGGCTCATCCGAGCCCCTCGATCACCCTGAAGACGCCGCTCTCGATGAAGATCTCGAGGAGGTCGGGCTTGATCTTCCCCGCCCTGGCCTCCGCGTGGAGGATGTCGAAGGAGCGCTCGATCGGCACGGCCTTTTTGTACGGGCGATCGGACGCGGTGAGGGCGTCGAAGATGTCGGTGATCGTCATCATCCGGGCCTGGAGCGGGATCGCGGGGGCGCCCAGGTTTGACGGGTAGCCGGTGCCGTTGAGGTACTCGTGGTGCTTGCCGGCGATCTCCGGGATCCTGGCCAGGGCCCTCCCCCACGGGATCTGCCGGAGAAAGTCGTAGGTGTGGGTGACGTGGCTCTGGACCTCGAGGCGCTCGGCGTGGGTCAGGCTCCCGCGCGTGATCAGCAGCGCCGCGACCTCTTCGTCGGCGAGGAGGCGAATCCGGCGGCCGTCGCCGTCGGTGAAGATCCGCGCGCCGACCTCGCGAACGCGCTCGGAGACCTCTTCGCGGAGCAGCGAGGGCTCGTTGGCGGTGAGAACGACCTCCCGTGAGTCCTCGAGATCGGCGACCAGCGCAGCGTAGGCGGCCTTCAGCGCCGCCTCTCGCGCAGGATCCAGCCGCTGCTCCCGGGCGTCGACGAGGAGCGCCTCCAGCAGCTCGATCCGGGCGAGGAGCTTCATCTGATCGAAGCGGCTGTGGATCAGATCGAGCTGGTGGGCGTGGAGCTTCTTCGGCTTCACCAGCACCTGCTCGCGGACGCCGACCTTGCCGAAGTCATGGAGGAGCCCGGCGTACTCCAGCTCCTGGAGATCATCGCGGCTGAAGCGAGTGTCGGCGTAGGGTCCGTCGCGGAGGCCGTCGACGACCTCCGCGAAGCGGACCGTCAGGCTCGCGACGCGCTGGGAGTGACCGCTGGTGGTCGGGTCGCGCTGCTCGATCGCCTTGACGCTGGCCCGGACAAAGCCCTCAAAGAGGCCCTGGATCTCCGCGTAGAGGTTGGCGTTCTCCAGGGCGACCGCGCCCTGGGCGGAGAGCGAGGCGCAGAGCCGCTCGTCCTCGCTCGAGAATGGTTTGACCCGCCGCTCGAAGTCCTCCGGTGAGCGCAGCGATCGACGATCCCGCTTGGCGTTGATCAGCTGAAACGCGCCGAGCACCGTGCCGTCGGGCGAGGTCATCGGCACCGTGAGCATCGACCGGGTCTGGTACCCGGTCTGGGCGTCGAAGGAGCGGTCGTGGTTGAAGGTCCTCCCGAGCGCAGAACGACCTGCCTCAGAGTACAGGTCTGGGAGGTTGATGATCTGCCCGGAGAGAACGCAGGCGCCGACGATCGAGGACTCGGTGATCGACAGGGTCGCGGCGCAGAGGTCCGCGTGGAGGGACTCGTTTTGCGCGGTGTGAAAGCGCAGCGTCTGGTCGCTCTGGTTGACGACGTAGATCGAGCCGGCGTCGGCTGAGGTCATCGACCGCGCGTGGCTGAGCAGGAGCGCGAGCACCCGCTGCGGGTCCCGCTCATGGTTGAGCGCGAGGCCGATCTCGAGGAGCTGATCGGCGAGGCGCGCCTGGCCGACCGCGACCGCGAGCTGGAGGGCCTCGCCGACCACCCGATGGAGCCTGTCGGCGGCGATCGGCAGCTCATGGGAGAGCACCCGATCGCTCGGCAGGCGGTTGACCAGCGCTGGCAGCTCGCCCGCGGGGGCGAAGGCGATCGTGATGTCTGCGTCCAGCACCGGGAGAGCGCCAGGTCCGAGGACTCCGATCTTCGCCCGGCCGCGGGTGAGGAGCCCGGCGCCGCCCTTCTGGGTCGCGAACTTGGTCCGCCAGTCCCGCGCGGCGAGCTGCGTGAGGCCACCAAACACCGCCTCGATCGTCGCCAGCTGGTCTCCCGTCATGGATGGGCAGTATAGCGCCGGCCCTCCCCCGAAACCTGGCTTTTGCGCGACCTCCCAAGAACGGCCGGCAGGTCGCGTTCGGTCCTCAGCGCGTCGGCCTTCGCCGCGCTGACACCGGGCGACTGCCGCTCTCGGACGTCGCGGTGGACCCTCTGGAGGCGCTCAGACGGACCGCGTCGCGCTCCCCCAAAGGCTGCTAGCCGGTCTTTGGGCGCCGGCGGCCCCGCTCTCGCAGCTTTCCGCGACGGCCTCGGGATCCATCGTCGGCGAAGGGAGGCGGGAGGAGCGGCTCGTGGTAGCCGGTCGTGCTCTTTTGCTGCAGCTCGAGCTCCGAGAGGAGGATCGCCGGGGCGATCCCGGAGACCGGCACAGAGCCGCTCTCAGCGTAGCAGTGCCCTTGATCGACGCCGACCTCGCCGCCGTGGCCGACGATCCGCTGGAGAGCGGAGAGCGGGGTTCCGATGAGCTCGACGTCGCGGATCCGGGTCATGGCGCGGGTCTCGACGTCGATCAGGTAGACCTCCGAGAGTTCCCCCTTGAAGGCCTGGAAGTCGTAGTCGCTGGTCGAGGTCTCGCCGGCGCGGACGCGGGTGATGATCACGCCCTGCTTGCGCCCTTGGGCCTTGGCCAGGTCGATGAGCTGATTGACCAGCACCGCCCAGCTCACCGAGCCGCCGCGGGCCTCGACGACGAGGGTGCCCATCCGGGCCATCGGTCGCTGGAAGCCGTCGTGGCGGGCGTGGCCGTTGGAGGTCGCGGATCCGGGGATCGGCGCCCTGCTCTGGAGAAAGCCGCGGAGCACACCGTCGGTGACGAGGTTGGCCCGGGTGGCCGGGATTCCCTCGTCGTCGACGCGGTAGCTGCCCCAGAGGGCGTGGCCGGCGAAGCGCTCGATCGTCGGGTCGTCGTAGACGTCGAGGCCCGCCGGGAGGATCTTCTCTCCGCGCTTGTGGGCGAAGGTCTTGCTCTCGCCGCGGGCGACCAGACGCTCGCCCTCCAGGCGGTGGCCCAGCGCCTCATGAAAGAGCGTGCTCGCCGATTGTCCGCTGAGCAGCGCAGGGCCGATGTAGGCGCCAGGGCTCGGCGCCTTGCGGAGATCCCGGAGCTCGTCGATGACCTCCTGCACCAGCGTGGCGAGGGCCTCCTCGGTCGGCACCTCGTCGACCGCGCGGAAGTAGAGCTCGCGGGCGCCGTGGACATAGACGCCGTCGTTCTCGGTGAGCACCCACCCCTCGATCGCGAGGCCGATGTAGGTGTCCTCGGTGCAGACCTCGCCTCCGTCGCTGGTGACGGTCCATCGCTGGACCCGCTCGGCGTAGAGCTCGACGCCCGGATCGTAGATCTCGGGGTGCTCGAGGAAGCGGCGTGAGAGCGAGCAGAGCATCGCCTCCCACTCCGCGCGTGGGAAGGTGGTCTCGCTCATCGGCTCGCGGTGCTTGGCCGGCTTGTCGCGGCTGAGAGCGCCGACCTCATCGCGCAAGTACTCGGAGACCATCGCCTTGCGGTGGTCCCAGTAGTCCTCCACCGCCTCGTCGAACTTCACCTGGGTCAGCTTCCACAGGGCGATCTGCAGCCCGAGCGGGTCGAGATCGTGGGGCGCGTCGACCCACTCCGCGCTCTCGAGCTCCTCGGCGTCGTCGTCGAGGCCGCCGTCGATGACATTGTCGAAGTTGTGGTTGCCGACGCGGATCGACGCGTAGAGCCGCCCCTTGGTCGAGCCGCGGGCGGCGAGCAGCGCCCCGTAGGCGGAGGAGAGCTCGAGCGAGTGGGTGCGCCGCAGCGCGTAGAGCATGTGGTAGGGCCGCGGCGCGCCCGGGACCCGGAGGCCCTGCATCGACCGCCGAAGCTCACGGCGCATGACGTCGAGGAGCGTGTCGGAGTCTGGGACGGAGCTTGTGCGCGGCATGGCGGAGGAGATTGGAGGGTCCGCGGCCGCGACGCAAGGGATCGTCACGTTCTTCGGGGAACCTCCCCCGGACAACGCGTCAGTGGGCGTCAGTGGGCGTCAGTGGGCGTCAGTGGACGTCGGAGTCGTCGGAGTCGTCGGCGCCGTTGGGGCCGGTCTCGGCCCGCCGGTGTCGCTCACGGCCGCCGCCCGAGCGAGCGCGCCGCTGCTGGTCGTGGTCGTAGGCGAGGATGATCCGCTGGACCAGCGCGTGACGCATGACGTCGGCGGCGGTGAAGGGGGCGATCGCCACCCCGTCGACGTTGCGCAGGATCTTGATCGCGTGGGCGAGGCCGGAGCGCTGGCCGTTCGGCAGATCGATCTGGCTCGGATCGCCGGTGACGACGGCCTTGGTGCCGACGCCGATCCGGGTCAGGAACATCTTCATCTGCTCGATGGTCGTGTTCTGGGCCTCGTCGAGGATGACAAAGGTGTCGCTCAGGGTCCGCCCGCGCATGTAGGCCAAGGGCGCGATCTCGATCACCCGCTGCTCCATCATCCGCAGGACCTTGTCCGGCGCGAGCATGTCGTTGAGGGCGTCGTAGAGCGGCCGCATGTAGGGGCTGACCTTCTCCTCCATCGTCCCGGGGAGGAAGCCCAGGCTCTCGCCGGCCTCGATCGCCGGGCGCGCGAGGATGATCCGACGGACCCGCTTGTCCAGCAGGTTGCGGATCGCCATCGCCACCGCGAGGTAGGTCTTCCCGGTCCCGGCAGGACCTACCCCAAAGGACAGGTCATAGCGACGAATGCTGTCGACGTAGTGCTTCTGGGCGAGGCTTCGCGGCGCGATCGGCCGGCGGGTGCCGGTCTTCGCGAGGATCACATCTTCAAAGACGACCTTGAGCTCCGCCGAGGGATCGCGGCGGAGCACGTCGATACCGCGGCTGAGGTCTGCCGGAGAGAGCGGGGTTCCGGCCTTCGCGAGCGCGTACATCTGGCGGAGCAAGCGTTCGACCAGGGCGACCTCGTCGGCCTCGCCGTCGAGCGTGACCTCCGACCCTCGCAGGTGCAGCGCTACGCCGGTGCTTCGGGCGATGTCCTCCGCGGCGGTGCCTTCACCGACCGATCCGAGGACACGCTGAAGGGGGACATGGTCGTCGAAGGTGAGCTTCACTGGTGCAGCGGTCAAAGTTCTCCGTCTGTTCGAGGGGCGAAGGCTTCGCGGTCCCTCGATCGTAGAGCGTGGAGACTTGTTGGCAAGCACGACCTCCGCGCACGGCGCGTGCGTGCGCCCTGTGGTACGACCGAGAACGCCGTGAGTGATGCCCCCGATCCCCCGAAATGCGCACCTTCCGCGTCGCCTGAAGACCATCGTCAGCACGGTCTGCGTGACGGTCTTGAGGGTCTGCGCGACCTCGTCGCCCGCCTCCTCGGACCCGACGGTTGCCCGTGGGATCGCGCGCAAACTTTAGAGACGCTCCGCCCCTATGTGATCGAGGAGGCCTACGAGGTCGCGGAGTCCCTCCAGGATCCCGAGGAGCATCGGCGCGAGCTCGGCGATCTCCTCTTTCAGATCGTCTTCCAAGCGGCGCTGCGCGAGCGCGAGCACGCGTTCGATCTCGACGACGTCATCGAGGCGATCCGCTCCAAGATGATCCGCCGTCACCCGCACGTCTTCGGCGACAGCCAGGGCGGCTCCTCGCCCGAGGAGGTCGAGCGCCAGTGGGCGCAGATCAAGGCCGCCGAGCGGGCCGCCGAGCGCGAGATCGAAGGGCCCGCGGATCCCTTAGCTGGAGTCCCGCGGGCGCTGCCGCCGATGCAGCGCTCGTGGCGACTGCAGGAGAAGGCAGCGAGCATCGGCTTTGACTGGCCCGACACCGAGGGCCCGCGGGCGAAGGTGCTAGAGGAGTGGGTCGAGATGGAGGAGGCGATCATCGGCGGTGACCGCAGGCGGATCCTCGACGAGTACGGCGACCTGCTCTTCGTCCTGGTGCGCTACGGCAGCAAGCTCGGGATCACGGCCGAGGACGCCCTGCGCAGCGCCAACGCGAAGTTCGAGGCTCGCTTCGCCCACATGATGCAGCGCGCCCACGAAGAGGGCGTCGATCCGGCCAAGGCGGGGCTTGAGCGCCTGGACGGCTGGTGGAACGAGGCTCGCGCCAAGGGGCTGGGGAGCGCCTAGCAGACCGTGGCAAGAGCCCCGCGCGCTCTCCAGCCCTCGTCGCCCCTCTCGGCCCCGCCGAAACTCGCGGTACGGCCCTGTTCAGCGGCGTTTCGTCGAACCCAAGAGGGCCAACGATCGCGGCGCGAGAGCACACGGGACCTTCGCCACGGGCAGCTAGGGGGGCAGCCTCTCCTCGGCGCTGGGCGACTTAGCGCTTTTCATCCCTGGCACTGCGTGGGACAAGGGCGGCGGAGACTAGCCCATGTCAGAGAACACGTCCGAGCGGGGGATTCTGGCCATCATCGGCCTCTTTGTCGGCGGCGGCTGCCTGCTCATCGCCCTCGTCAGCGTCTTCAACACGGCCTTCGATCTGAGCCTCGCCCTCTCGGTCTCCGGCTCCAGCACTCCCCTCCCGAAGACCTGGGACGCGGTCATCGGCCTCGGGGTCGTCGGCCTGCTGATCATCGCCCTCTCCCTCTTCGGCAGCTTCGTCGCCGGTAAGTTCGCGGCGGCGAAGGGCAAGCCCCTGACCCGCCTCGGGATCGTCGCCCTCGCCCTCGTCTTCCTCGCCGTGATCGGCCGCGGCCTCCAGATCCTCGCGCTCGTCAGCACCTACGGGAGCATGCTCGCCTACTACGCGACCGACGGTGATCTCGACGACGTCCGGGCTGAGCTGGCCAAGGGGCCAGACCGGGAGGCGCTCGACAACGCGGTCTCGCGCGCGGCCCAGTACGACAACGTCGCCGCCTTGGAGCTGCTCCTAGAGGCGGGCGCCGACATGCGCGACGAGAGCAGCCCGCCGGAGCTTCGCCGCTGTGCGCTCGTCGGCGAGAGCTACGAGTTCATCAAGATGGCGCTCGATCACGGCGTCGGCCCCGAGAGCTGCTCCAACGGAGAGGCTGCCGTCTGGGAGGCCGTGCGCTTCTCCGAGAGCGACGCGGAGGCGGCCAAGATCGTCGGTCTGCTCCTAGAGGCAGGCTGGTCGGCGACCGCGATCCGCGAGTATGACGAGCGGACTCCGGCTCAGATCGCCGATGAGAAGGGGTGGACGGAGACGGCGGCGGTCCTCGCAGCCGCTGGCGGGTGAGCGAGACGGCGGCGGCTACGTTCCTCCAGCGCGCTCCATCATGAGACCGCTGGGGCGATCGGCGCAGTGCAGTCCGGAGAGGCCAGGAGAGGCCAGGAGAGGCGTGCCGGAGGCCTCGTCGGAGGACTCTGGACGACGAGGTGGCCCGGGCGGGGATCGTCGCCTAGGCTTGAGCTCAGGCCAATGCGGTCCCTCTCGCCTCCTCGCTCGCTCTCCTTCTACCGCGCTGATGCGGCGGGTGAGCGCGGGGTGGCTGAGCTTGTCCGACCCCACCTGGCGGCCGCTGGCGAGGCGCTCCACCTCGCCCTCCTCAACCTGACAGGGGACACGAGCGAGTGCTCCGAGGACTCGCTGGAGTCGCAGGCCGCCCAGGCGCGAGCTTCACTCCTAGAGGCGGCTTTGGCCCTCGGGACCGCGAGGGTCCACATCCCGTCGATCCGCACCTACTCGCCCGCGGTGGTGATGTCGAGCGAGCCGCGGATCCACAGCGAGCTCGCGCGGCTCTATCAGCTCGCGACGCAGCTCCAGTGGTGGAACCTCCACCTCTTGCCGGCGCGGCGACAGGCGATCGCCCTCGCCCCGGAGGACGAGGCCCAGCTCGCCATCGTCATGCGAGACCTCGCCCGGACCGCCAAGATCGATCGCCTGCTCGACTACGGTTGGCTGCCCGTGATGCTCGCGCTGGCGCTCCTCGGGCCGCTCTACGGCGCGCCGCTCTTCTCCGTCGTCGTCGCGGCGCTGGCGACCGTGATCGCGAGCTGGAAGCTGGCCAAGCTCCAGCGCGCCTCGCTGGCGCTCTCCGCTGGATAGCCGAAGCGCGTCGCTCTGGACTTTCCCGCTAGAGGCTGAAGCGGCCCTCGATCGCAGTGCTGGTGCGGGGTGCCCTGGGCGCCCGGCCCCCCTCCCCATCGCGCTGCGCTGCCCTACCCTACGCTAGCCGCGTAGCATCGGATCGGCGAGGAGATGCCGTCCGCCTGCTCGCCGAGCTCTTAGGGTCGCGATGGCGTCCCTACTTGCGGGGCATCGGATCGGCGAGGAGGACTCCGTCCGCCTGCTCGCCTGTCACCTGGCCGCGGATCGCCCCGACGAGGTAGCAGGAGCCGCAGACCACGACCTCGCCGCCGCGGGCCAGGTGAGCCTGGATCGGACCTGTGGCCTCCGGGGAGTCGAGCGCGCTCGCCGTCGCCACCGGCAGCTCGGCGTCGAGCGCCGCTGCCAGCTCAGACGGCGCCCAGCCATCACGATCGGCGGGCGGGACGAGGAGCATCGGCGATCCGAGGGACGCGAGATCGCGGACCATCGCCGGCGCCTCCTTGCCGAGCATCGCCCCGAAGACGATCAGCCGTCCGCCGATCGCGGGGGTGCTCGCGAGGTAGCGGCGAAGAGCGGCGATGCCGTGGGGGTTGTGGGCGACGTCGAAGAGCATCCGCCCGCCGCCGACCTCGATCGACTCGAGCCTGCCCGGCCAGCGAACACCGTCGAGCAGGGTGAGCGGCGCCTCGCCGAGGAGGTGCTGGAGGGCCGCCTGCGCGAGCCCTGCGTTTTGCCGCTGATGCTCCCCGGGGAGCCCTCGTGGGGCCCTCGGCGCGAGATCTGCCCAACGCAGCGAGGTCTGCCAACGCTCTGCCGCCCGTTCGATCACCGCGGCGGCGAGCGGGTCTTGGGCGGCGGAGATGGTCGGCGCTCGGTTCTCCATGACCGCAGCCTTCTCGCCGGCGATGGCCTTGAGGTCGGGCCCGAGCCAACGCTGATGATCGAGGGCGATCGGGGTGATCAGGGTCAGCGCCGAGCTGGCGATCCGGGTCGCGTCGAGGCGCCCTCCGAGCCCGCACTCGACGACGGCGACGTCGACCTTCGCGTCGACGAAGGCGAGGAGGCCGGCGAGGGTCAGGATCTCGAAGAAGGAGAGCGCCCCCCCGAGGTCTCCCGCCCGCTCGACGGCGAGCACCTCGCCGATCCACCGCTCGAGGACCCGGTCCTCGACAGGCTCTCCGTCGATCCGGATCCGCTCGGCGATCCGGTGGAGGTGCGGGCTCGTGAAGAGGCCCACCCGACGACCTGCGCGTCGCAGACCGTGGGCGACCATCGCCGAGGTCGACCCCTTGCCGTTGGTGCCGACGACGTGGACCGCGGGCAGCTTCGCCGCCGGCTCGCCGAGGTGCCTGTAGGCGGCGCGGATGACATCCAGGCCGAGGTGGACGCCGATCGTCCGCCGCTCGAAGAGCTCACGCTGCCAGGCCGGCGCAGCGCTCGTCATCAAGCCTCCGAGGAGGGAGCGCTCGTCGCCGGCGCTCCTTCGTTCGTCCCGGCTGCCGCTGCGATCGAGGCCCGCATCGACTCCGAGGGCCGCGGCTTGGCGGGCATCTTCTGCAGCATCCGGAAGAGGCTGCCGAGGTGCTCGCGGAGCACCAGACGGTCGACGATCTGATCGATCATGCCGTGCTCCAGGAGGAACTCCGCCCGCTGAAAGCCCTCGGGCAGCTCCTGGCCGATCGTCTGCTGGATGACGCGCGGACCGGCGAAGCCGACGAGGGCGCCGGGCTCGGTGAGGATGATGTCGCCGAGCATCGCGAAGGAGGCCGCGACGCCGCCGGTGGTCGGCTGGAGGCAGACCGAGATGTAGGGGATACCGGCGTCGCGGAGGCGGTTGCGGGCGGCCGAGGTCTTCGCCATCTGCATCAGGGAGAGGATCCCCTCCTGCATGCGGGCGCCGCCCGAGGCGGAGAAGACGATGGCGGGGATCTTCTTCTCGTAGGCCCGCTCGAAGACCCGCGTGACCTTCTCGCCGACGACCGATCCCATCGAGCCGCCCATGAACTCAAAGACGAAGAAGCCGGCGCTGACCGGCACACCGTCGATCTCGCCGAGACCGGAGGCGAAGGCGTCGCCGGGCCCTGCGTTCTTGATCGCCTTGGTGATCCGGTCGCGGTAGGCCGCACGGTCGCGGAAGCTGAGCGGGTCGCCCGAGCGCAGCTCCGTGTCCAGCTCCTCCCAGGTGCCCTCGTCGGTCATCGCCGCGATCCGCTCGCGTGTCGGCATCGGGTGGTGGTGGCTGCAGACAGGGCACACGCGGAGGTTGGCGATGAGCTCGTCGGTGTAGGTAATCTCACCGCAGGCGTCGCACTTGCTCCACAGGCCCTTCGGGAGCGAGACCTTTTGATCGGTCGTCGCCCGGTCGAGCGGTTCTTTTTTGCGTCGCCACCATGCCATGGCCGCGAATCATCGCTCTGAGTTGTTGGTTAGGCAAGGCCGTTGCCCCCGGCGCGCCGCCCTGCTATCGCCTTGCCGTGAGCAAGCTCCAGGGTGATCAGGCGGGTCGGTCGACGACCGAGCTGACGTACCGAGACGCAGGGGTCGACATCGACGCCGGAAACCTCGCCGTTCAAAGGATCCGCTCGCTCGTCGCGAGCACCCGACAGCCGGAGCAGATCGGCGATCTAGGCGGTTTCGCGGGGCTCTTCGGCCTGCCGTCCGGCCTCCAGGATCCGGTGATGGTCGCCTGCACCGACGGGGTCGGGACCAAGCTGCTCGTCGCGATCACATGTGAACGACATGACACGGTCGGCATCGACCTCGTGGCGATGAGCGTCAACGATCTGATCGTCAGCGGAGCACGCCCGCTCTTCGTGCTCGACTACATCGCCTGCGGTCGCCTGGACCCCGGTCAGGTCGAGACCCTGGTCGCCGGGATCGTCGAGGGGTGCAAGCAGTCGCACTGCGCGCTCCTCGGCGGCGAGACTGCCGAGCTTCCTGGGATGTACGCCGACGGGCACTATGATCTCGCCGCGTTCGCGGTCGGCGTCGTCGACCGGCCGGCGCTCCTCGGCCCCGGCAAGGTCCGCGCCGGCGATGTCGTCCTCGGCCTCCCCTCCTCGGGCCTGCACTCGAACGGTTACAGCCTCGCGCGCAAGGCCCTCCTGGACCCCGAGTACGCGGGCCTCGGCCTCGACGACGCGCTGCCCGGGGGCGACGGCGAGACCGTCGCCGACGCCCTGCTCCGGCCGACGCGGATCTACGTCGACGCTGTCACCTTCGCCCGCGACTTCCCCGGCTCGCCGCTGCACGGGGCGGCCCACATCACGGGGGGCGGCCTCTGGGAGAACCCGCAGCGGGCTGTCGCCGACGAGCTCGCCGTCCACCTCGACCTCGCCGAGCTTCGCCCTCCGCCGGTCTTCGCGGCGATCGCCGCCCAGGGGGTGAGCAACGACGAAATGTTGCGCACCTTCAACTGCGGAGTCGGAATGCTGCTTTACGTCGATCCCTCACGCGTCAGCGATCTCCGGGCGGGGCTCCTCGATCGCGGCGAGGATGTGATGACCCTCGGCGAGGTGGTGCCGCGGCGGGGAGATGCACCCCAAGTCCTGATCTCCGGGACCGATCTCTTCTCCGACGCTGGCTGACGCCGTGGTCTCGACCTCCAACTTCTACGATCTGATCGTCCTCGGCTCCGATCTCGCGGGGCTGGCGGCGGCGGCCTTGGTCGCCCGTCGCGGCAAGCGAGTGCTCGTGATCCCGCTGGCGCCGATCGACGGCGTCGACACCGGAGGGCCGGAGCCTGTCGTCTCGGAGCCGACGCCGATCGTCTTCGGCGAGTCGCCGCCGATCCGCCGGGTCTTCGACGAGCTCGGCGTGTGGCAGCAGGTCCGCCGTGAGCGGGCGCCGATCCGCGGTCGCCTCCACCTCGCCCTGCCCGATCATCGCCTCGATCTCTCGTCGGGGTTTCGCAACCTCCGGGCGGAGCTCGATCGCGAGTGGCCGGGCGCCCGGGGTCTGCAGGCCTGGGCGGAGCATCAACGGCTCAGCAGCGGCTGCCACGAGCTTTGGGAGGAGATCCTCGCCAGCGATCTCGCGGTCTCGAGCGACGGTTTCTTCGACCGGCGGGCGCTGTCGAAGATCGCCGGACAGCTCCCCGGCTACGACCTCGACGACATGGCCCCGCTCGCCGAGGATCACCCGATGCGGCTGCTCGGCCAAGTGATGCTGCCGTGGCTCGCGAACCTGGCCCCGAGCCAGCTCGGGCCCGCCGCGGCGCTCCGCCTCGCCGCCCTCTGGGACGCCGGACCCGAGGACTTCGCCGGCGGCATGCCGCGGATGCGCGGCTTTCTCCTGGACCGCTTGACCACCCACGCCGGCGAGGTGAAACCATCGCTCCGGGTCGCGGAGCTGATGATCCACCGCGGCCGGGTCAGCGGCGTTGCCTTCTTCGGCAAGCGCGGCGCCTACGGCTGCGAGCACCTGATCCTCGCCGACGATCCTCACTACCTCCTGCGGGAGGTCATCCCGACCAGCGGGCTCCAGGGGGTCTTCGGCCTCTCGCCCGCGAACGTCGAGCTCGCCGCCCAGCGCTACGTCCTCCACCTCGACATCGACGCCGCTGGCGTCTCCCCGGCGCTCGACGGGATCGTCGTCCACCTCGGCAAGACCGAGGGCTGGGTCGCCCGCCACGGGATCGGCACCTCCTACCTACGGATCGATCCCACTGTCGTCAACGACGCGCGGCGGCTGGTTCTGACCCGGATCATCGATCCGCGGGAGCCGCTCGAGGACCTCCGCGAGCGGGTGCTGGACGAGCTCGACATCGCCGGCGTGCTCCCCTTCGTCGGGCCGCACGTCAACTGGAGCTACTCGGCGCACGACGGGCGCGGCGTCCTCGATCGACGGGGCCGTGAGATCAGCGAGCGGGCGCCTGATCTCCGGCCGACTCCGATGGAGTCGATCGTGCTCCGCAGGGGCGGCGAGCCGGTCTTGGGGGTCGGCCTTTACCCGCACGCGACGGAGCTGCGAAACCTCTACCATGCCTCTCGCCTGACCCTCCCGGGGCTCGGCCTCGAGGGGGAGCTGGCGACCGCGCTGGCGGTCGCGGGCTCGATCGCCGCGCCGCTGCGTGGCCGCGGTCGGCCGCGGATCTTCGGCCGCTGACCTCTGCTCGGCATTGCCGAGAACGGCCGCCCCCTCGGGCTCGGTCTGCTCGTCGGGGGATCGCTGGAGCGGATCGCCGGGTCGTGTGAGAGGCTGCGCCAGCCCCGTCATCGTGGGCGAGAAGCCGCGGGAACTTGCCGAGTCTGGCGAAGAGTCGACGCGTGCCCAGGACGCGAGGGCCGTCGCCTACGCGGTGGCCGTCGCCTACGCGGTGGCCGCGGAGGATGGCACCTCCGCCGCGGGGCTCCTCGGGAGGTGGCTAGGCCGGTGAACCGCCTCCCGCTGGATCACCGCTACGCCGCCGTTTCGCCACCTTCGCAGCTCGACCTCAGCAGGCCGGCCGCTGACCGGATCGCGGCGGACCACGAGGTGCGACCCGTCGAGCCAGCAGCCGCTGTTGCCGTAGACCACCCCCTCGTGGACGTCGATCGAGCCGCGGTGGCTGTGTCCCATGAGCACGAGCGGCACCTCGGTCAGGCGGCCGACGTCGACCGCGACCTCGCGCATGTCCTCGGCGACGGCGCGCTTGCGTCGGCGTCTGAGGATGCCGCGAACGGCGAGCGCTCCGAGGGCGACGCCGACGAGGGCGCCGAGGCTCTTCGGCAGACCGAGGGCTGAGGCGGCGAGGATCCCGGCGGCGAGCAGCGAGATCAGCGTCAGGAGGACGTCGAGCGCCGTCACCGTCAGGACGCCGCCGACGGTCGCGGAGCTCGGCGGCGGCGCCATCTCCTGTAGCGCTGTCAGGGTGCTCATCTGCAGCCCGGCGTTGATTGCGACCCGCTCGAGGCGCTCTTGGTGCTCCGCCCTGCCCTCGCGATCGACCCGGCCGCCGCGGATCCACAGCCCGAGCATCCGACCGGCGGTCCGCAGGTAGAGGAGCAGGACCAGGAGGACAAAGCGAAGGCCGCGGGCGGCCATCCAGCGGGCGTAGTCCATCGCCGTGTAGCGGTCCGGCGCGTCGTAGTCGATCTCCGGCATCAGGTTGGCGAAGGACCGCGTCGCCACCTCGGCGACGGTCTTGACCAGGCTCCCCTGACGGGTCGGCGAGAGCTGATCGGTCGTCGTGCAGGCGGCGTCGAAGAGGTGACCGTGCTCGATCCACACCCCCTCCGGCTCGTGGAGGAACCAGGAGACGAAGTGGACCCGACCCGGCAGGACGTCGCCGAGGAGGAAGGTGCCGGTCGCGGTCACCGGCTCGGTGCTCGCCGCGGCCGCCATGCCCCCCTCGAGGCGCTCTTGGATCGCAGCCCGGACCCCCGGATAGAGGAGCTCGGCGTCGTGGTTGCCGGTGACAAAGACGATCGTGTTGCCGGCCTCGAGGAAGCGGATGAGCGCGTCCTCGACCCCTGGATAGGCGTCAAAGGCGGCGTGGAGGCGGCGTATGGCCAGAGGCTCGCCTTCGCGCGCGCCCTCGCCAGACAGCTCGATGTTCCAGAAGTCGATGAAGTCGCCGTTGATGATCAGCTGCCAGGGGCCGATGCGGGCGTAGTGCTCGAGGAACCGCGGGAGGACGTCGTCGATACGGGCCGCGAGGTGGACATACTCCCCTCGCATCCGCGGCTTTAGGTGCGAGCCGAGGTGGAGGTCGCTGATCAGCAGCATGTCGCGCTGAGGCCCCGGCCCCACCGCGGGCGAAGCCGGGGATGAGGACGCGGAGAGCGGTGCACCGGAGCTTTCTCCAACACCCGCGCGCTTTGATCCGGACGGTCGCACCCGAGCCTATGGTATAGCCTGCCTTGGCCTTGTACGCCCTCCTACGGGGGTCTCACGCGGGCCGACGACCACCATGAAACAGCTCGCATTCATCGCCGTCGCAGCCTTCGCCTTCGGCCTCTTCACCTACAACGTCGCTCACTTCGCCAAGATCGCCCTCCTCGGGCAACCGGCGGATCTGAAGGAGACCTGGGGCGAGCGGGTCGCCTCGCTGATGAAGTTCTTCTTCGGTCAGCGAAAGGTGATGGAGGAGAAGCGAAGCTACCACCACCTGCTGATCTACTGGGGCTTTCTCGTCCTCTCGATCGCCAGCCTCGACATGATCCTCACGGGTCTGCTCGGCGAGTGGTTCAACCTCGGGGTCATCCTCGGCGACACGATCTACTACTACGTGAAGTGGGTGATCGACGTCGCGAACCTGATCGTTCTCGGGGCGATCACCTTCGCGATAATCCGCCGCTTCATCCGGCCGGCGTTCGTCCCCCTGAACCTCGACGCGATGCTGATCCTCGGGGCGATCATGCTCCTGGTGATCAGCCACTTCGGGCACCACGGCGCGCACATGGCCGCGGTCGGCACCTACCTCGGGTCGAACCCGGTCTCGGCGGTCTTCGGCAAGCTCCTCGGCCTTCACTCAGGGGCAGACCCCCTCGTGGTCAACGTCAGCTCGGACACGGGGCACCTGGTCTCCGAGCTCTTCTGGTGGGTCCACATGGGGATCCTGCTGGCGTTCCTCAACTACCTCCCCTTCTCGAAGCACATCCACGTGCTCGGCTCGGGGCCGAACATCTTCTTTAGGATCCGCGATCGCGGCCGGCGCAGCGCGATCCCCAAGGCGAAGCTCTTCGACGGCGACGCCGATGATCCGGACGCCGAGCCCCTCTTCGACAACTGGGGCGTCGGCCAGATCGAGGCGTTTAGCTGGAAGAGCCTGCTCGACAACTACTCCTGCACCGAGTGCGCCCGCTGCACGACCTACTGCCCGGCGTTCGCGACCGAGAAGCCGCTCTCGCCGATGCACCTCATCCACGACCTCAAGGATGAGATGAAGGATCGCGGCAAGCTCCTCCTCAAGCTCAAGAAGGCCGGCGGCAGCACCGACGAGGAGGCCGAGCTGCCCGAGGGCGCCGACAAGGACCTGATCGAGAAGATCCGCGCCGAGCTCTCGGGGATGCCCGATCTCGTCGGCGGCCGGGTCAAGGACGAGACCCTCTGGGCCTGCACCACCTGCGGCGCCTGCCAGGAGGTCTGCCCGGTCTTCATCGACCACCCCCTCAAGATCGTCCAGATGCGCCAGCACATCGTCCTCAACGACGAGACCGGCCGCACTCCCGGCGAGGTCACCCGCCTGATCTCAAACGTGACCGGCTCGGGCAACCCCTGGAGCCTGTCGAACAGCGACCGGATGAAGTGGGCCGAGGGCCTCGACGTGAAGACGATCGAGGAGAACCCGAACGCCGAGTACCTGCTCTTCGTCGGCTGCGCTGGCGCCTTCGACGACAACGCCAAGAAGACCACCCGCGCTCTCGTCGAGATCCTCAACGCCGCCGGGGTCTCCTTCGCCGTCCTCGGCAAGGCCGAGAAGTGCACCGGCGATCCGATCCGCCGCGTCGGCGCCGAGATGGACTTCCAGATGATGGCGCAGGAGAACGTCGATCAGTTCAACGAGGCCAAGGTCACCAAGGTGATCGCCTCCTGCCCCCACTGCTTCAACACGATCAAGAACGACTACCCGCACTTCGGCGGGGAGTACGAGGTCCTCCACCACAGCGAGGTCATCGCCCACCTCCTGAGCGCCGGGAAGCTCAAGCTCGGCGGTCCGTTGGAGAAGGACGTGACCTATCACGACTCCTGCTACATGGGCCGTTGGAACGACGTCTACGACGCGCCGCGGGACGCCCTGAAGGCGGCTGTAGGCGACAAGGGCTCCTTCCGCGAGCTCGATCGCAACCGCGAGCACGGCTTTTGCTGCGGCGCCGGCGGTGGTCGGATGTGGATGGAGGAGGAGCCGGAGAAGCGGGTCAACATCAACCGCTCCAAGGAGATCGCCGAGAGCGGCGCGACCACGGTCGCCGTGGCCTGCCCCTTCTGCAACACGATGGTCTCGGACGGCCTCAAGGCGCTCGGCAAGGACGAGGCGATCGAGGTCATGGACATCGCCCAGGTGATCGCCGCGGGCCTGCCCGCGACCAAGAGCGCCGAGGCGCAGGCGTGAGCGGGCCGATCTTCACCGCGATCGAGGCCAAGCTCGGTCGCGCTCTGGAGCCCTCGCACCTCGAGGTCATCAACCAGAGCCACATGCACAGCGGCTCCGGCACAGAGACCCACTTCAAGGTCGTCGTCGTCGCGGATGCCTTCGCGGAGATGCGCTTGGTGGCCCGTCACCGGCGGGTGAACGAGGTGCTCGCGGAGGAGTTCGCCGCGGGGGTCCACGCCCTCTCGATCGAGGCGCTGACCCCCGCGCAGTGGATCGCCCGTGGCGGCGAAGTGCGACCCTCACCGCCGTGTCTCGGCGGTTCGAAGGCTGGCTGACCGAGCTTCGCTGGCACCAGCGATCATCATCGCTGGAGCGAAACCAAGGGCCCTCGCCTCGGCGCAGGGCCCTTTCTGCATCAGACGGCCTGGCGAGGGCCTCGAGGGCCTCTGGTCAGGCTCCTCCAGCGCCAGAGAGCTCGGCGCTGGAGGTTCGCGCAGGGCCGCGTCGTGCTTTGACCTCCGAGCCCTGCGCGGGATCCAGGCGATCCTGGTCGGCGACGGCTGCGTAGCGAGGTCGTACAGCGCCTAGTAGGCGGCAGCCTTGCCCCCGTCGCGGGCGACGTCGGCGACCGCTCGCAGCTCCCCCGAGGTCGGATCCACCTCGATGCAGTTGGCGTGACCGATGGTCCGCCAGTGCCAATCTCCGGTGCCGAGCACCGCGATCTCGTGTCCGCGGTCGCGGAGCGCCTGGAAGAGCTCCTCGCCTGCGCCAGCCTCCGCGAGGATCCGATCGGGCAGCCACTGGTGGTGCAGCCTCGGTGCCTGGACCGCGAGCTCCAGCGGCTGGCCGTAGTCGATCAGTGCGCGGACGATCTGGGTGACGGTGGTGGTGATCGTCGAACCGCCGGGGCTGCCGACGACCGCACGTAGGGCGCCATCCTTGGTGATGATCGTCGGCGTCATCGACGAGAGCATCCGCTTGCCGGGCTCGATCCGGTTGGTCTCGCCCTGGACGAGCCCGTAGGTGTTGGCCGTCCCCGGCTTGACCGCGAAGTCGTCCATCTCGTTGTTGAGGAGGATCCCTGTGCCCTCCACCACGGCCTTCGAGCCGAAGGAGGTGTTCAGCGTGTAGGTGTTCGAGACCGCGTTCCCCGCGCTGTCGACGATCGAGAAGTGGGTGGTCTCCATCGACTCCGCCGGCGCAGGGATCCCCACGCCGACCTCCGACGAAGGGGTCGCCTTGGCGATGTTCACGTCGGCGAGCCGATCCTTCATGTAGCTCGCCGAGAGCAGGCGCTCCATGGGGATCTCGACGAAGTCAGGGTCCCCCAAGAGGAGGTTGCGGTCGGCGTAGGTCCGGCGCGCGGCCTCGATATAGAGGTGGACCTCGTCGACGCTGTGCCAGGGGTACTTGCCTATCTCGAGCTCTTCGCTCGCCGCGAGGAGCTGGCGGATGACAACACCTCCGGCGGAGGGGGGCGGCATCGTGATCACCTGGTGTCCGCGGTAGTCGAAGAGGATCGGATCGCGGATGATCGCCCGGTAGTCGGCGAGATCGTCCATCGTCCAGATGCCCCCCTGGGCCCTCACGCCGCTGACCAGGCGCTCCGCCAGGGGGCCGGCGTAGAACGCTCGCGGGTCGGCCGCGACGAGCTCGAGGCTCGCGCCGAGCTCGGGCTGGATCCAGAGATCCCCCTCCGCGTAGAGGGTCTTGTCGGCCTTGCGGTAGTGGTCGGCGCTCGCCGTGAAGCCGAGCTTCTCCATCCGCGAGACAGCGCTCTCGAGGTCCTCGGTGTGGAACGAGTCGAGACGGTGGCCCTCCTTCGCGAGACGGATCGCAGGAGCGACGAGATCTCCCCACGGGAGGCTCCCGTAGCGCTCATGGGCGAGCGCGAGCCCGGCGACCGTCCCAGGGATCCCGGCGGCTTTGGCCCCGTCGAGGCTCTCGCGCGTCACCTCCCCCTTCGCGTCCAAGTACATGTCGCGGTGGGAGGCCTTGGGCGCCCGTTCGCGGTAGTCGATCGCCGCTGTCGTGCCGTCTGCGGTCCGGAGGACCATGAAGCCGCCGCCGCCGAGGTTTCCGGCGGAGGGATGGGTCACGGCGAGGGCGAAGCCCACCGCGACCGCAGCGTCGATCGCGTTGCCGCCCCGTTGCAGGACCTCGACGCCGATCTCGCTCGCGTTCGCCTCCGCGCTCGCGACAGCTCCGCTCCGACCGACGGCGAGGCCGGGGCTCCCCTGCTTCGCCGCGCTGGGCGTCGCCTGAGCAGCAGCGGCGGGCTTCTCGTTCGAGATCTCCTCGCCCGGAGCGGACCCGCCAGCTCCGCGGCAGCCGGCGAGCGCCAGCGGGAGCGAGAGGAGGAGCGCCAGCGGCGAGAATAGGAGAGGTTGCCTACGGACTGCTGACCGAACGCGCATCGTCGTGAGCGTACAACGCTTGGGGCGCTCCTCCGAGAGTCGTGGCAGACGGCTCTTCATGGACGCTGTTCCGCCGATCTGAGCGACTTCGCTTTTCCGCTTGACACACGGAGGAGCTTGCTTCAATCTCTCGCGCACCTCGGGACACCACCAACGGGCGCCCCTGGTCGGGGATCGTCTAATGGTAGGACAGCAGATTCTGGTTCTGCCTATCAAGGTTCGAGTCCTTGTCCCCGAAAAACTCTCCCTTATCTGACTTATCTCTACAGCAGCGTATGGCCCCATGGTCTAGCGGTTAGGACGTTGGCCTCTCACGCCGAAATCCCGGGTTCAATTCCCGGTGGGGTCATGCACGAGCCCCCTCGATTCTTCGAGGGGGCTCTTTTTTTTGCCCGATTTCTGCGCGCGCCCAGGGCGGCTCGGGCGCCGGGCAAGACGGAGCCGCAGCACCCGTCCCCGGGTGCTGCGGCCTCGTGACGCTCGCTAGAGAGTGCGGAGGGGCTTGGGATCCATCGGCGACCCACCCAGGACGAGCATGTCGAGCTGGGGCGCGCGAGCCTGGCGAGAGATCCCTTCACCATGCACGTCCTTTTAGACACCGGGAGCGGCTCGGGTTACGTTGGCTGTGCGGACCTTTTTGGGCGCATTTTCACGCATGGGCCGTGGGGGCTGATACTCTCTGGCGCGCGCGAAGGCGATGTCATTGGCGGGAACCAGGCGGAAGGGGGCGGCAGAGCCGAGCGTGGAGGCGATCCGTGCAGAGGAGGTCGATCTCGCCGGCGATGAGATCCCCTTTTGCTTCTCTCCGGCCGACTCGTGGTCACCGCTGGTGATCTCCTGCCCCCACGTCGGCCTGCGTTGGCCGACGGACCTTCTTCGGCCGGCGCCGCAGGTCCACTTCGGCCGCAACGCCGACTACGAGGTCCACCGCCTCTACCCTGGCGCGAAGCTCTCCGGCGCGGCGACCCTCCGGGCGATCTACAGCCGCCTGCTCGTCGACCTGAACCGAGCCGCGGATGATGTCAGCCCTGAGCTGGTCCCCGACCACCCTGCGCCCCGTCCTCGCCCCGGCACGGGCGTCCCTGGCACCCTCGGCAAGATCCCAAACCGCGGAGTCCTCTGGGACACGGCGGTCGGAAACATCCCGATCCTAACCGCGCCGGTCACCTTCGCCGAGCTCGGTCTCCGTCTTCGGCGCTACTACGAGCCCTACTACAGCGCGCTTCGGCTGCTCTTGGAGCGGCGACGCCAGCGCTTTGGCTACGCGATCCTGCTCGAAGCCCACAGCATGCCGAGCTCGGTGCCGGGCGACATCATCCTCGGAACGCTCGAAGGGGGCTCCTGCTCGGCGGCCGTCGAGCAGCTCGCGCTCGATCGCCTGCGCGCGAAGGATCCCAAGACAGGACGCGGCCTGGATGTCCGCCTCAACGACCCCTACCGCGGCGGAAATCTTGTCCGCACCTTCGGTAGACCTGAGGAGGGGATCCATGCGTTGCAGGTCGAGGTGAACCGATCGCTCTATATGGATGAGGCCAGCTTTCAGGTCTGGGCCCCCTCCACATCGGCGACCGATGAGCGATCGCGTGCGCGCTTGCTCACGCACAGGCGCAGACGCCTCGATCTTCTCCTGGCGCGACTGGATCACTTGCTGCGTTCGCTCGCGCAGGTGATGCTCGATCACCGGGCCGGAGCCGCCGAGACTCCGCTATCATCGCCAGGCCTCAACTCCCCGACGCCCTCAACAGCGTCTGTGCAACCTCGCGGCGACTCCCTTGTCCAGCCGGACGCTCCAGGGCTAGAATCCCGCCAGATCACACTCGGCCCCTCGAACCCAAAGGAACCGTAGTCAGTGAGCAATCAACGCGAAAACGCCGATGCGTTCGACGACCTGCTGGGGCAGCTGGTCGACGAGCTTGCCATGACTCCGACGATGGAGCCTGAGCCCGAGCCCGAGCCTGAGCCCGAGCCCGAGCCCGAGCCGGTCGTCGTTCAGAGTCCAGAGTACGCGGCGGAGATGATGCCGCCGCCCAAGAGCAACACCTTGGCTATCGCCATCGGAGGCGGCATCGCCGTCGCCGGTATCGCGATCGCAGCGGTGATGTTGCTCAAGGAGCCGCCTCCTCCGCCCGCCCCCGCACCGACGCCCGCCCCCGTGGTCGTCCAACCACCGCAGCCCCCAGTGCCGGCGGCGACCGCCGGTACTCCACCTGCGGCGACCGCAGGTGCGACCCCCGCTGCGACGGCCGGTACTCCGCCCGCCGACGCGACGGCCGGCGGCACGACCGGCGGCGACACGACCGGCGGTGATACGACCGGCGGTACGACTGGCGAGCCGACGCCGGTCAAGAAGAAGGCCAAGGCGAAGAAGAAGACGGTCAAGAAGAAGTCCGACGGCACGACCAAGGGCAGCAAGTCTTCGCCGACCAAAAAGAAGCCCGCCGCGGTCGACCCCTTCGGCTAGCCGCATAGCCAGACCATCCCGCCTAATCCGTAGAGAACACGCTCATGAGTCTCCTCCGCACCGCGCTCTCGCTCGCCCTTTGCGGCTCGCTCGCTCACCCCTCTGTCGCCCTCGGAGCGATGGTCGCCTCCGACGGATGTGAAGGCGCGATCCAGCCGGATGAATTGCCGGACGTCGCCGGCCTCTCCGACGAAGAGAAGCTCGAATGGGCCAAGAAGCTCTACATCGAGGCCAAGGGCTTTCATGACGCCAGCAACTACTACTGCTCGGTGATCAAGTACGAGCAGGCCTACACGTACGCCCCGGACAAGCACCTCTTCGCCTACAACCTCGGCATCGACGCCTGGGAGCTGAAGGACTGCGCGCGCGTCAAGCACTACATGCAGCTCTTCATGGTCAACGACACTGACAATGATGATCTGCGCAAGGACGCGAAGCGGATCCTCGACGAGGCGGAGTCGAACCCCGAGTGCGTCACCCAGGCGGGTGGTGGTGGCGGCGGCGGTGGTGGATCCTCCTCAGGCGGATCGGAGTCCGAAGGCTCCGGAGCGCCGATCGAGGACACGGAGGCCGCCCCAGGCCTCGATCGGCCCGATGAGGGCACGGGCCCGACCGACTCCGGCCCCGCGAAGAAGAAGGTCTCCGGCCTGATGATCGGCGGCGTGCTCCTCTCCGTCCTCGGCCTCGGCGCTGCCGGTGGTGGTGTCGCCCTGACCTTGGCCGGCAAGAAGAAGTTCGACGGAATCACGGAGGCGAGCTCCACGAGCAACTCGACGGGCTTTCCCCAAGGCTTCTACGACAAGGACGCCGCGGATCAGGCGAAGTCCTTCGGCACCATCGGTCCGGTGCTGATCGGCGCAGGCGGTGCTCTCCTCGTCGGCGGTGTTGTGATGATCGTCCTCGATCTCGGCAACAAGAAGAAGGGCAAGGGCGCGTACGCCAAGCGGGACGGCTTCCACCTCGCTGGCATGGGCGCGACCCCGCTGCGCACCGGCGGCGGCACGGCGTCGATGACCTTCCGCTTCTAGCGGGACGGTGAATCATGCGGAGCGTTCCCCGGCGCAGTGATGAGCGCGCCGCGATCCGGGAGCGCCGCTCCCGTGAGATCGTGCTTATGGAGGCTCCGCAGGACGCCTCCTTCGCGCTCGCGTACCCCAGCCCCTACCGGGCTGGGATGTCGAGCCTCGGCTTTCAGAGCCTCTATCGCCAGCTCAACGAGGCAGGCGTAGGCACCCACCGCGTCTTCCTCCCGGACGCCTGGGAGGCGCTCGCCCTCCCCTGGCCGCAGCCGAAGCAGGCGATCGTCAGCTACGAGGCGGAGCGCCCGCTCTCGAGCTACCCGCGGATCGGCCTCTCGATCGCCTACGAGCTCGAGATCGGCGGCGTGATCCGTCTCCTCGAGGGCGCAGGTATTCCTGTCCTCGCGGCCAGCCGCGGCGAGCGTGATCCGATCATCATCGGCGGCGGCCCGCTCACCTTCTCCAACCCGAACGTCGCGATCCCCTTCGTCGACCTCCTGATCGTCGGCGAGGGCGAAGAGCGTCTACCGCAAGTGCTCGAGATCCTCGAGTCGACGCCAGGTAGAAGAGACGCGATCGAGGCGGCCGGAAAGCTCGACAACGTGATCGTCGGCGAGATCGATAGAGGCCGCTTTGAGCCGCTGCCGACCCCCGCGCGGGCGCCCAAGGGCCTGCTACCGGCCCACTCCGCGATCCTCACGCCCGACACCGAGCTCGCCGACATGTTCCTCGTCGAGCCGGAGCGCGGCTGTTCGCGGCGTTGCACCTTCTGTGTGATGCGCGGCGGGACTGCGGCCGGAGGCATGCGGATCTTGCCCAAGGAGCGGCCGCTCGACGTGCTGCCTTCGGAGGCCAAGCGGGTCGGTCTGGTCGGCGCCGCGGTGACCGATCTTCCGCACTTGGAGTCGCTCGTCTCAGACATCGTCGACTCCGGGCGAGGCGTCGCGATCTCGAGCCTCCGCGCTGATCGGCTGACCCCGCGCTTCCTCTACGATCTCAAGCGCGGGGGCTACCGGACGATCACCGTCGCCTCCGACGGGATCAGCGAGCGGATGCGGCTGGCGCTCGATCGCAAGGTGTCGGAGGAGGATCTCATCCAGGCGGCGACCAAGATCAGCGCCGCAGGTTTTCACAAGATGAAGGTCTACGAGATGATCGGCGCCCCGGGCGAGACCGAGGAGGACGTCGACGAGCTCATCCGCTTTGCCCTCGAACTCTCGAAGATCCAGCGGCTCACCCTGACCTTCTCGACCTTCGTCGCGAAGCGCAACACGCCCCTCGACGGCCAGGCGTTCCTCGGGGTCAAAGAGGCGGAGGCGCGTCTCCAGCAGATCCGTCGCGGCCTCCGCGGCAAGGTCGAGATTCGTCCGCAGTCGCCGCGATGGGCGTACATCGAGTACTTCCTCGCCCAGTGGGGCCCTGAGGCCGGTCACGCGGCGCTGAAGGCGGTTCACGCCGGAGGACGCTACGCCGACTGGATCCGTGCCTTCAAGGAGACGCCGCATACTCCGCGTACGCTCCGCTTCGGCGACGAGGAGACCCGTGCTCGCCGACGGGGCAAGGCGATTCAGCCGCGCTTGCCGGTCTACGGCGCTTCGCCGGCGATCTAGTCTAGTCTAGTCTGGTCTGGTCTGCTCGGGTCTGCTCTGCTCTGGGCTGAGCTGGGTGAGCCCGAAGGACGCCTCCGGGAAGAAGGCGCTGCCCTCCCGCGTTGGTGGCTGTGAACCCCTTTCGCGCTTTGCTACGGTAGGTCCCCGTGTCGCTCTCTGCTGCACTCTCTCTCATCGCTGCTCTAGGTTCCTTAGGACAGCTTGAGCCCCTCGGTGAGGACGCCGCGACGATCACGATCGAGCCGACCGATGTGAAGTTCATCGAGACGCGCTGGTCGGAGACGGTGATCCGTTCGCGGCCCTGGGTCCCGCGTGGACGTCTGGCGACGCTCGGCTCCGGCACTCGGCTCGTCGTCCGCGGGACCGTCGAGAGCCGCGACAAGGCCGGCTGTGAGGGCAAGCCCTGGTACGCCGTTCATCCCTACGGCTTCGTCTGCTCGCGTCACGTCAAGCCCAGCCGTGAGCCCCCCGGGACCGGCCGCGCCCTCCAGGTCGAGGGTGAGCGCACCCTCCCCTACGACTACGTGCTCGTCCGCGAAGACGGCGTGCCGATGTACGGCAACGACGAGGAGGTCCGGAGCGCGAGCCCGAGTCGGACGCTGACCTCGGGGATGAGCCTCGCCGCCGGGCGCACCAAGGACATCGACGGGGTGGCCTATCTCGAGACGGTCGACGGCAAGCTCGTACCCAAGGAGCACCTCGGCTGGATGGGCAAGGGGTCGCAGTGGTCGGGCGTGGCGATCACCGGAGAGGTCGGACCCGGGCCAGCCTTCGGCTGGATCGGCCGCGACAAGACCCCGGTCTACGCCGGCCCGACCAAGGAGAGCGTCGAGCCCCTGGAGAAGCTCCCCTACCGGCGACGAGTCGCCCTGACAGGCGAAGCCTTGACCAACGACGAGGGCCGCTGGTGGCCGATCGGGGAGGACCGTTGGGTCGAGGCATCGCGGGTCAACGCGGTCATCATCCTCGCCCCTCCGTCCGACGTTATCCGCCCGGAGCAGCGCGCCCGCGGCAACGATCAGTGGATCGACGTCGACGTCGGGGAGCAGGTCCTGGTCGCCTACAGGGGCGATACGCCGGTCTTCGCGACGATGGTCTCGAGCGGTCGAGGCTCGCCGACCCCCCGCGGCAATTACCCGATCTGGGCCAAGGTCGCGAGCATGACCATGGGCAACCAGGGTTACGAGGACAACCCCTACATGGTCGAGCACGTCCCCTGGGTGCTCCTCTTCCAGGGGCACAACGCGATCCACGGCGCCTATTGGCACGATCGCTTCGGTCAGCGGCGGAGCCACGGCTGTGTCAACCTGGCGCCGAAGGACGCCCGCTGGGTCTTCGACTGGGTCTCTCCGCCCCTCCCCGAGGGTTGGACCGGCTACCTCCCGGGGGATCTGGATCGGAGCGTGACGGTCCATGTCCGTGACTCGGGGCTCCCGGAGAACGAGGCGTTCATCCAGGAGCGGCCGGTGGGGCCCCCCGATCGAGAGGCTGAGCGGCGCAAGCTGGAGGAGGCCGAGGCCCGGCGTGAGAAGGCCCGGAGCTCTGAGGCGAACGACTCGTCGGGCGAGGCAGCCCTCGCCCATGCACCGGACGCTGACGCGCCGATTCAGCCCGCTGACTCCCTGGATCCGGAGTCGATGATCGATCCCGAGGTCGAACTCCCGGACTAGCTCTCGGACTGGCTCTCGGACTCTCGGACTGGCTCTCGGACTGGCTCTCGGACTGGCTCGGGCTCTCTGGCTCTCGGACTGGCTCTCGGACTGGCTCTCGGGAGACCGCGTGTCGGCGAAGCCGATCATCTTGTCGACCACGGCGGCTTTGCGTACCCTCCCGCCATGTCGCGTCTTGTCCGACCGCTCCGAGCTGCCCTCGTCGCCCTCGCCCTCGCCGGTATCGCGGGCGGAGCCTGCTCCTCAGGCCCGAAGATGACGAAGATCGAGGCCCCTGCGGAGGGGATCCGACTCAGCTACGATCTGCAGGCTGGGCAGACCTACGCCGGGCATGTGCGCCGCAGCGAGACGGTCCGCGACGCGCTCAGCGGATCGAGCATGACCCGCTCGCTCGCCTTTGACGTTGACCTCACCGTCGCCGGCCCCGCTGAGGGCGGGGGCAACAAGGTCATCGCCCGCTTCAAGAACATCGACCTCAAGTGGTCGCTCCCGGCCGGCACGCCCTTCAGCCTGAACGAGTTCACGCAGTCCGCGACGGCGGCGCTCCAGGGGCTCGAGGTCGACTTCCACGTCGGCAACGACGGGAAGGTCCTCTACCGTCCGCCGATCCCCGACTCGATCCCGATGGAGCTGCGGATCGTTCTCACCGGCGTGCTCGACGTCCTCGAGACCGCGTTCCTGACGGTTCCAGAGCGGCCGCTCAAGATCGGCGAGACCTGGGACGACGAGAAGAAGCGCGGCCGTGAGGGCAAGCTCGGCGTCTACACCACAGGGACTGTGAACACCAAGGTCGCGGGCTTCTTCCGCAACGAGCAGGAGGAGGAGATAGCCAAGCTCGAGATCACCGAGAAGGAGCGCTCCGTCACGACGACCAAGGAGGGCAGCCACGAGAACAAGAAGGAGAGCAAGGCCACCTCGCTCTTCTCCACGAGCGGCTCGTACCTCGTCAGCACCAAGGGGGAGATCACCGAGTTCGACACCGGCAACTCGACCACCTTCATCAAGATCAACGTCGACTGGACCAAGGGGGAGCGCCTCGCAGTCAGCCCTGCGGGTGACGACCGCCAGGTCCAATCGATCAACGATCCCTGCGATCCGGACTACGTCGGCGCGGAGGACTGCGTGGCGGCGGACGAGGTCCAGTCGATCAGCGATCCCTGCGATCCGGACTACGTCGGCCCCGATGACTGCACTCCCGCTGCGGAGGGCGAGAGCGGAGCTGCGGAGGGCGAGGCTGGAGCTGAGGGCGAGGCTGCGAGCGCCGCGGACTAGCGGGTCCGGCCTCAGCGTCGCGGGATCCGCTTGGAGATGCCGCACATGATCTCGTAGGGGATCTGGGCGGCCCACTCTGCGAGCTCATGGGTCGTCAAGACCTGTCGCCCCTGGGTCCCGAGGAGCGTCACCCGCTCCCCCTCACGCGCGTCCGGGAGGTCCGTCACGTCGATCATCGACGTGTCCATCGTGATGTTGCCGATCACCCGACAGCGATGGCCTCGGACCAAGACCTCCGCTCGACCGCTCATCCGCCGCGGATATCCGTCGGCATAGCCGACCGGCACAATACCCAGGCGGGAGGGTCGGACAAGCTCCTCGGTATGACCGTAGGAGACGCGGGCGCCGGCCGGTAGCTCACGGATCCCGAGGATCCGGCTGTGCACGCTCATCGCCATCTTGAGGCCCTGCAGTTGGACCTCGCGGCTGGACGCTGCGCCGTAGATCGCGATCCCAGGGCGGACCATGTCGAAGTGCGCGTCGGGGTAGCGGAACACACCAGCGCTGTTGCAGACGTGCTTGAGCTCCGGGTGGAACCCGCGCCCGGAGAGGGTCCCGAGGGCCTCGCGGAAGATCCGGAGCTGCGTGGGGCTGGTCTGATCGTCGGCCTCATCGGCGCAGGCGAGGTGGGTCATGCACCCCTCGATCTGGAGGTGCGCTCCCTCCTCACCGCAAAAGAAGTCCATCAGCGCCGGGAGCTCGTCGACCAGGAGGCCGAGGCGTGACATGCCGGTGTCGACCTTGAGGTGGACGCCGAGGGGCAACGCCCCGCTACGGTGAACCGCGGAGGCCAGCCGCTGGAGGTGCTCCCGGGCCCAGACGACCGGCGTCAAGCTGCGATGGACGATCACGTCCTCCGAGCCGGGGTGCACTCCGCCCAGGACGAGCACCGGCGCTGTGATCCCCCCCTGGCGGAGCTCGACCCCCTCCTCGACGAGGGAGACCGCGAGGCCCCACGCCCCTGCCTCGACGAAGGCCTGCGCGGCCTGGATCGCGCCGTGACCGTACCCGTTCGCCTTGACGACCGCGAGGACGCGTACGCGGTCGCCGACGAGCTCACGGACGACCTTGAGGTTGTGGACCAGGGAGGAGGTGTCGATCCGGGCGTAGGTCGGCCGAACCGAGATGCTGAGGGCCTGCTGTCGCCGGTCACCGCTGCGGCGTTCGTGGCCGGAGTAGCGCATCGGCCGGACCTTAGCACGGGCGCTCTGGGGATCCATGCGGCGAGAACGGCGATGCCGGCCCATCGATTCCGATGGCCGGCACCTGCCTCGCGAGGTCGGCTTCGCTGAAGTCTCAGCTGTACTGGCTGATCAGATCGTCGGTGAGGATCATCCGCCGACCGCTGGCGGTGACGAGGCCGCTGCGGGCCATCGCGCTGAGGGTCCGCGAGACCGTCTCGCGGCAGGAGCCGACCATGCGGGCGAGCTCTGATTGGGTCGGCACGGGGGCGAGGATCCAGCCGTCCGAGGCGCTGACGCGGCGGCCCTGACGGGTCGCGAGTCGGGCGAGTGTCCGACGGAGGCGCTCCTCGACGTCGCAGAGGGCGAGGCCGCTGGCGACCGACTCGATCTCCCGGAGACGCTCGTGCTGAAGCCGCATCATCCGCATCATCGTCTCGGGCTCGCGGCGGAGGTGCTCGATGACATTCTCCGCGGGGACCCGCAGCAGCTCGGTGTGGACCGCGGCGATCGCTGAGGTCGACATGGCGGATCCGCCGTACGCACAGACCTCGCCGAAGGCGTCGCCAGGGCCTAGGGCGCTGAGGATCAGATCGCGACCGCCGTCGGCGACGCGGACGAGGTTCACGCGACCGCGGAGGACGATGTAGATCGCGTCGGAGGCTTGCCCCTCGCTCAGGACGGGCGCGCCGGCGGGCTTGCGGAGTCGGACCGCCGCCGCGGCGAGCACTTCGATCTCTGGGGGTCGAGCGGCGACGAAGGGCTCAACACAGCTCAGGACCTCCGTGGTCTCCATGCGCTCAAGGGGAATCGTGGGACGACGGGTGTCAGATGAAGCCATGTCTGCATACACAAGCAGGGACCGTGCCAAACTCGATAATGTGCTCGCGATCACCAATGGTCATGAAATCATTGAATTGTGGTCGTTAGGTGACCCTTGGGCCGCCTCTAGGGCCCTGTTGCACAAAGCCAACACCTGACGAGGAATGACAACGGTGTGATCCAGGCTTCACGCGCGGAAAATGCGCTCGATAAACTGTGCGCCCGGGCACCCTCTGGCCAGCTCCGCCCCTCCTCACCCCGGCTTTAGCCGCGGGCGGCGATTGTGTAGGGTGCGCCCCGTGCCCACGATCGTGCTCAACGGCGAGCCCCGTCAACTCCGCGCGCCGATGACGGTCGCCGAGTTGATCTCTGAACTAGGTCTCGAGGCGCGCTTGGTCGCGGTCGAGCGAAACCGTGAGATCGTCCCCCGCGCCGAGCATGGAGAGGCGCTCGTCGATGATGGCGATCGTCTCGAGATCGTCACCTTCGTGGGCGGAGGCTAGTCTTGAACGCACACACCGATACCTGGACCCTGGCCGGTCGTACCCTTCGTTCGCGCCTGATCGTCGGCACTGGCAAGTACGCGGACGCGGAGGAGACCAAAGCCGCGCTCGACGCGAGCGGAGCTGAGATCGTCACGGTCGCTCTGCGCCGCGTCGACCTCAAGGCGAAGGACAACCTCCTCAGCTGGATCGATCGCGATCGCTACACCCTCCTGCCGAACACCGCCGGCTGCTACTCGGCGGACGATGCGGTGCGGACCCTCCGCCTCGCCCGGGAGCTCGGGATCGCGGACATCGTCAAGCTCGAGGTCATCGGCGACCCGAAGACCCTCTTCCCCGACAACGAGGAGACCCTCAAGGCGGCGAAGATCCTCCTCCACGAGGGCTTCACCGTCTTGCCCTATTGCACCGACGACCCGGTCGTCTGCCGCAAGCTCGAGGCGCTCGGGTGCGCTGCGGTCATGCCCCTCGCGGCTCCGATCGGCAGCGGCCTCGGGATCCGCAACCGCCACAACATCCGCCTGATCATCGAGCAGGCGAACGTGCCGGTGATCGTCGACGCTGGGGTCGGGACCGCGAGCGATGCGACCGTGGCGATGGAGCTCGGCTGCGACGGAGTGCTGATGAACACTGCGATCGCCAAGGCGGACGACCCGATCATGATGGCGGAGGCGATGCGCCTCGGGGTCATCGCCGGTCGCCTGGCCTACCAGGCAGGCAGGATGCCGATCCGCGCCTACGCCAACGCGTCGAGCCCCACCGGCGGGCTCATCGAGTAGGCGTCGGTCGTTGGTCGAGCCCCCCTTTCGCCTCTTGGCGATCACCCCGCCAGAGGGCGCGATCAACCCGTCGATCGTCGACGCGTGGGCCTCCGCCTCGGCCTACGGCGTCGCCGTGCTCCTCCGCCACCCCGGGGCTCCGCTCCGCGAGCTCGCGTCGATGATCCGCGAGGGGCGTCTTCGCGGCGTCGCGGAGCGCTGCACCGCGGAGCGTATCCCCCTGCTCCTCTCCCTCGGGCCCGCAGAGCTCGGTCACCTCGCACGGATCGGCGGAGCTGCGGGTCTTCGCCAGCGCACGGGCGCCCCGATCTGCGGCGTACAGCTCCGGGGCGATCCTACGTCTGCGCAGCTCCAGGAGCTGCGGCGCTCCTTGGGGCCTGGATGGCTGGGCCGCTCCTGCCATGGCGCTCCGACGGCACACGGGCCGGTCGACTACACCTGCGTCGCGCCGGTCTTCCCCCCTACGACGGTACAGGCCGGTCGCCTCAAGACCGCCGCCGGTCTCGGGGTGCTCCGCGCCTGGTCCTCAGGACCGCAGGCGCGGATCTTCGCCCTCGGCGGGGTCGGCCCGACGACCGCGGAGTCCTGTCTTGCCGCGGGCGCCTGGGGCCTCGCGGGGATCGGCCTCTTCTTTGGCGATCCTGCGCGGGTTGGTGAAGATGTCGCGAGCGTGGTCCAGATCGTCGACCGCCACCTGCGAGATGTTCGGCCTCTTCCGCAACGATGATGACTACGACCGGCCGCGCCGCTCGGACCGCAGCCTCTCGACGCGGCTAGCCTGGCTCGTGCTCATCGTCGGCGCGACTCTGCTCCTCCTTCGGGCGAGCTTCGCGACCGTGCTCGAGATCCACGGCGACGGCATGGCCCCCACCCTCCTCGACGGCGACCATGTCGTCCTCGCCCGAGGGGCTTGGGGCCTCGACGCTGGCGACATCGTCATCTACCAGCCCGAGCCCAAGGTTGAGCCGGAGCTCGTCAACGTCTCCGCAGAGCCCAGCCTCGAGGGCCAGGACTCCCCCTCCGCGCGCTCCTACGACGCGCGAAGGGGCAACGCTGAGGCCCTCCGCAACACCGCGGTCATCGACGTCGATGACCTCGACCTCGATCAGGAGTGGGCGAAGGTCCAGCGCCGTAGCGGTCTCGACCAGACGCCGCAGCCGCGACAGGCGCTCCGGGTCGGGCGGATCCTGGCTCGCCCTGGAGACCTCGTCACATTCAACGGTCGTGACGGCCTCGCCGTCAACGGCGTCGAGGTCGAGCACAAGCCCTCGGGGGTGATCGAGCTGACCGTGCGAGGTCGGCCGGATCCCTCCGAGACTCCGGCCGAGATCGAGCGCCCCCGGGCTCGGGGTTCCGCCTTTGAGATGATCGAGGGACGACGCTATCGCGTGCTCTCGACCCCAGGACAGGCCGTCGGCTGGCCTGGGATGGACCTCCCGAACGATCCTGGGCCCCTTGAGCTCGTCGCCGACGGCTACTTGATCCTCGCCGACAACCGCGACGACGGGGCCTGCTGCGACTCACGCGCGCTTGGTTTCATCGACCGCGACCAGATCCAAGGAGAAATCGTCCTCCGCCTCGGCGGCAGCGCCCACGTCCCCGACGATATCGACCCCCACTCCCGCGGCTTCCTCTGGCGCCCCTAGCCCCAGCCTTCGGCCCGCCGAACCGGTACTTGACGCGCCCTCAGAGCTGGCGTACAAAGCCGGCCCTCGCCGCTTTAGCTCAGTTGGTAGAGCAGCTGATTCGTAACCAGCAGGTCCTCGGTTCGACTCCGGGAAGCGGCTTCAAAATTTTGCTCAGTCAAGACTGACTCCTGGTCGCGTTCTCGCGACGTCAAAACCGTGACCTACCGGCCGGCTTGACGTCAAGGGAATTTCGATCATGGTTGTTCTCGTCAGGGGTGCACACCCTCAAGACTGACAACGGCCCGGCCCCGTAATTCCGTGGGGTGCGGGCCGCTCCTACTTGGTGGCGAGGACGCATGTACGGCGCTCTACGTCCTGAACGTCGCCCCCGCGAGGGCCTCCTCGAGGGTCCTCGAGCCCGGCACCGGCGGCACGAGGCGGACGGCGACGCGCAGGTCACCGTGGCGCGGGCCGACGTGGAGTCCGTGGCCCGCGAGAGTCATCCGATCGCCCTCCTGCGTGCCGCTCGGGAGCGTGACTCGCCGGAGAACTCCCGTGCTCCCGGTCGGATGTCTCGCGAAGTCTCGCCGGGAGATGCTGGAGGTTCGGGCGGATCGGTCTTCCAAGTCTCCAGAGAATGCGAGATAACCCCGGTCACTGCTCACGCGGCGCGTAGCCTCACCACCCAGGGAGAGCCGTAATGTCGAGAACATGCTTTGTAGTCATGGCCATCGGAGATCAAACCATAGGAGACACAACAGTCTCCGAGCATGACCTGCGTAAGATCTACGAGGACCTTATTAAGGTTGCCCTATTGCGGGCAGATCCGAGCCTTGAGATCATCCGTGCTGACGAGGTCGCAGCTCAGGGCACCATTACGACGGACATTCTGACACGACTAATGCACGCCGATATCGTTGTCGCTGACATTACATACGCAAACCCCAATGTGTTCTATGAGTTAGGCATCCGCCATGCTTGTAGAAGTGGCACCATAATCCTGCGCGACAACTCTGCCGCCGTCTACGCCCCCTTCGATGTCTCACATCAGAGATACATCAGCTACGACAACACCCCCTCGGGGCTGAAGTCTCTTGCGGGCCAACTCAGTGAACGCCTCACCTGGTATGCAACAGCGCCAACGACTGACAATCACCTCCTCGAACATGCAAAGAACAGCAAGTTCAACTTCCCTCAGTTCGGCGAGGAAACGACCCTACGCCGTGAAGAAGGCATCAAGGATCTGATCGAGGCAATAATTGAGTCCGATGAACTGATCGACGCTCTTCTATCTTCACTCGGTGACCGAACCGATATCCCCCCGGTGCTTCTCCCCATGATCGCTGGGCTCCGCAAAAACCCCGCTGCTGCAGGAAAGATCATATCTGCATTCATCAAGATGGGCGTCCTTGATCCCGCCCGCCTCTTGAAGTAGGAACCCGCGAGGCCTCTGGTTGGGTGAGCGCCTTGGTGCCGCCTACTCCAAAGCAATGATTGCGCACAGTCTCTTATCCGGCCTAGTTGCGGAATGTGGCGCCCGCTAGAGCCTCCTCGAGAGCGCGTGAGCCGGGCACCGGGGGGATGAGCCGGACGGCGACGCGCAGATCGCCGTGACGTTGGCCGTTCCGCAGGCCGTGGCCGGTGAGGGTCATCCGGTCCCCCTCCCTCGTCCCACTCGGCAGCGTGATCCAGCGAGGCCCCCAGGGGGTCTCAATCTGGACCGCATCGCCCCTGTAAGCCTCGAGCCAGGTGACCCGGGCGGAGCAGAGGACGTCCGGATCGTTCCGCATCCATGACGGGTGGTCGCCGTGGACGACCTCGAGGATGAGGTCGCCGGGCGGGTCGCCGAGCTCGCCGTGGCCGGTGACCCGGAGCCTCACGCCCTGGGCGACTCCCGCCGGCACGCGGACGTTGACGCGCTGGCCTCGCGTCTCGACCTCGACGACGCCGCCGACGATCGAGGTCCGGAGCGGGACGACGACCTGTCGCCAGAGGTTCCCGCCGGGCGCCACGTTCGGGCGCCGACTCGACGGCGGTGCCTGTCCGCGCGCCGCGGCGAGGCCGGCTGTGTACGCCTCGACGATCCGGCGATACAGCTCCTCGCCGCCGGGCTTCACATCGGGGTGGAGCTCGGCGGTGAGCTGCCGGAATCGCTTCTTTATCTGATCGCGAGAGGCCGTAGAGGGCACGCCAAGGCGCTCAAACCATTGCATTAGGCCCGATGATATTAGATTCGGAATGCAACAGGATGACACCGTGGAGGCGCAGGATCTGGTCGAGGTGACGCTCTACTACCGGCGCCCGGGGCCGAAGGGATCCGACCCGCACGGGGTCAAGAAGCTCACCTTCTTGCAGCCGCGCGAGTGCGAGGTCTGGTGGCGGCAGGCCCGGCAGTACCGGACGCCGCACATGCCGAACGTGGTCGTCGTCATCGACGGCCGCTCGATCGCGCCGCGCACCGCCTCGGAGGAGGGCGGCGGCAGCGAGATCGACCTCCTCGACGACGCCAACATCCAGGACCTCGAGACGCGCCGCGCCCACCTGCGGCAGGAGTGCATCCGCCTCGAGGCGCAGCTCGAGACGCTCCAGGTCTCCTACTCGCAGATCCGCGAGCACCAGCTCAACGAGGAGCGGTCGCTCGACGCCTCGCTAGCCGCGCAGCGCGAGCTCCTCGCCGAGGCGCGCGCGGAGCACGCTCGCGAGGCGCAGAAGCTTCACGCCCGGACGATGGCGGCGCTGGAGGCCGAGGAGGAGATCACCCGGTCGATCAACGCGCGGATCCAGGACGCGGATACGACCCTGCTCACGACCCTCCAGGAGCGGGCGGAGCGGACGGCGCAGGTCGAGGAGTGCACCCGGGCCGCGGCGGCAGCGCTCGAAGGGACGACCGCGGAGCGCCTATTCAACAAGACCTGCGATCGCCTAGGCTCTGCGGCCGAGTCGCCGCTCGTGATGAAGTTCGCGGATGCGCTCATCAGAAAGATGGGCACCTCATAGTCAAGCAACCGTTGCAGGGATCGGCCCTTCATCAGCAGGGGCGTCCATCGTGGTGGACGTGCAGCGCGAGGGGCGCGGGCCAGTAAGCTTGCTGCCACTGAGGCCGTGTGCGAGCCTGCGCGGTGAGGCCCACGGCAATGAGTTCCAAGTCTGTCGCAGTGCACGTCAAGCCCGATCACATCAAGCGGCTGGCCTCCGTTGGAGGCAAGCCCCTCAACGGCATCCTAGAGCTGATATGGAATGCTCTTGATGCAGATGCCAACCGCGTGACGGTAACGCTCACGCGGAACCCCATCGAGGGCCTTGAACGCATCTCGGTGAAAGACGACGGTCACGGAATAGACCCCGCGCGCGTCGAAGGTTTCTTCGGGAATCTAGGCGGATCTTGGAAGAAGTCGAAATGCAAGACGGACAAAAACGGGCGAGCACTCCACGGGAGCCTTGGAAAGGGGCGTTTCAAGGCATTTGGGCTCGGGTCCCGTGTCGAGTGGATGTCGCGATTTGCAGACGACGGCGGCGTCAAGTGCTTCTCCATCATAGGCCAGCACTCGGATCTCAAGCGGTTTGAGCTCACCGAGGTCGAGATTCGCCCAGGCGCACGGACTGGTACTGAGGTTCAGATCACGAATCCCCACAAGGACTGGATCTCGCTCAGTGGAACCCGTGCGCGACTCGATGTCGCGGAAGCTGTTGCGGTCTATCTGGAAGCGTACCCAGGCGTAGAGGTCATCTACGAAGGGCAGAGCCTGAATCCGAGCGAAGCACAGATCTGTCGCGAGGACTATGAGATTGGCCCGGTTGAAACCGATGAAGGCCTCCATAGCGCTGAACTCTCCGTGATCGAGTGGCGGAATGTGACCTCACGCCGCCTGTACCTCTGCGATGCAGAGGGCTGCACGCTGAACGAAATCTCCCCCGGGATCCAAGCGCCAGGCAGGAACTTCACGGCCTACTTGCGTTCCAACTATGTCCGACACCTCGAGGCCGAAAATCTGCTGGAGACGCCCGAACTGCACCCTGGGCTCAGCAAGCTGATTGGTGAGGCAAAGGTTGCATTGCGAGAGCACTTCGCTCAGCGCGAAGCCCAAGCGGCTGAACAGCTACTGCAACGATGGAAAGAGGAGGACGTCTACCCCTATGAGGGAGACGCGAAGAGCCCCGTTGAGGGCGCGGAGCGACAGGTCTTCGATGTCGTTGCAGTGCGCATCGATCGCCACCTACCTGACTTCTCTGAGAGGGATGTCCGCGGGCGCAGGCTGACGTTTCGTCTTGTACGACAGGCTCTTGAGGAGAGCCCTGAGGCCCTGGCCACCATCCTGACCGAGGTGCTCGAACTTCCTGAGAAGGAACGGCAGGACTTCGCCAAGCTGCTCAAGAGAACGTCTCTCTCCTCCATCATCAACGCGAGCAAAGTGGTCACCGATCGCCTCTCGATCCTCACTGGCCTGGGTGAGTTGCTCTTTGATCCCGAGCATAAGAAGAGCTTCAAGGAGAGGACACAGCTTCATCGTATCCTGGCAGCACACACGTGGCTTTTCGGGGAAGAATTCCACCTGATGGTCGACGACCAGGGGCTAACCGTTGCCTTACGGGCAGTTATGGAGAAGTTGAGCATAGAAGTTGGCGTTCTGGACCCTGTGCGGACACATACAGGTGGCTCAGGAATCGTCGATCTCATGTTCGGCAGGGCGAAAAACCACTGGGGTGGCGAGGGTCGTGAGTTCCTTGTGGTGGAACTGAAGCGTCCTACGGTCAAGATCGACGGAGAGGCTATCTCTCAGTGCATGAAGTACGCGCGTGCGATTGCATCGCATGAAAGGTTTGTAAGTACAGACACCCGCTGGACTTTCTGGGCCGTGAGTAACGAACTTGATGACTACGCCAAGATGATGACGAGCCAGAAGCATCGGCCACCTGGCTTGGTGTTTGAGCAGGAAAACCTCGAAGTGTGGGCAATGGACTGGGGGACGCTTCTCCGACGAGCCCAGAGCCGACATGAGTTCTTCCGCCAGCAACTGGATGTCGAGATTCAGGCCGACGATGCGATGCGCCATCTGCGCGAGCAGCATGCCAAACTGTTGCCGAAGAGCGCCCTCAAGTAGAGTTGCGTCGCGGCGGCGGTCGGCGGGATGTTCGTGCCCGGCGGCGCCGGTCGGCGGGATGTTCGTGCCCGGCGGCGCCGGTGACTTCCTCTTCGGCCTCGGCCTCGGCACTGCCGCGGGCTCTGGGCTGACATCGGCCGTGAAGGGCGCAAGAGCGGTAGGCTCTCTTCTGTGAGGTCCTACCGCGACAGGCCCCTACCCTCGCTTGCCGAGGCGCCGCCGCAGCTCGAGCGCGGCATCGCTGCACCAGTAGCGCATGAGGTCGGCGATGACTTCGGATGTGCCGACCATGTCCTCGCCCTCGAGGTAGGCGAGCGCGGGATCCTCCTGGCGGAGGACTTCGACGCAGAGGACGAGGTCGCCGGCGACGAGGGACGCGACGCGGGTCGCGGCGAAGACGTTGTCGTGGACCCACGCGCCAAAGTCGATCGGCGGAGCTGAGGCGTAGGCGGCGGCGACGTCTTCGCAGGCCTTGCGATCCTTGCGCGGGAGCGCCTTGATGATCCGCCGGTTGAGCTCGTTGAGAGCGCTCCCGTCGGCCAGGGTCGATCCGTAGTTGTGGTTGGAGGCTCGCGCGGCGGCGGCGAGGATCAGCATCAAGTCCTGGGCCTTGAACTTGCTGAGCGGGTGGAGGCCGCGGGCGACGTCTGCGAGGGCGCGGGCGAGGACGAAGACCTGCTGGGTCTCGTTGAGCCGGAGCACAGAGGCCGGGATCAGGAGCGCCGGGGCGGCGCCAAAGTCGAGGCTGATCCGCGTCCCTTGGGAGCGGATCATGTACATCTCGAAGTCTGGGATCGCGAAGATCTGCGCGACCCGATCGGCGAGGGCGCGCAGCGGGTCGTTAGAGCGGCTTGTGATCTTGTCGCGGCTCGAGACTCCGTAGGCCTCGAGATCGATCGGGTAGAGCCGCGCGAGGCTGTAGTCGATGATCGCGAGGAGCCGCTCTGCGATCGCACCGTGGTCGCTGCGATCGACCAGCGGACGGTAGTTGTCCGGGTGGAGGATCCCCGGGTTGCCGACCGGGGGCCGCGGGACGGAGGACTGCATGACCCGCGCTTCGTGCTCGCTGACCTCGCCGAGGATGCAGAGCGGCGCGAGGGTGAAGGTCGCCTCTTGGGCCCGCTTCGCGGAGGTGTAGCTGTCGAAGAGACCTCGCCAGCCGGGGGAGGATGCGGGGTGCCGCTGGAGGAGATGCTGATAGGCGCGGATCGCCTCGGGCAGGCGGCCGTCGGCGCGGAGCCATCGCGCGAGCTCCACCCGCAGGGCTTCGCTCTCGCCGACGTTGGCCAAGCCCTGCTCTAGGGTGCCGATCGCTCGACCGATGGTGCCGAGCCGCTCCGCCTGAACCTCTGCGATCGCGAGGTAGGTCGGGACGACGGGAGCACCCTCCTGCTCCGATTGGCGGAGGAACTTGAGCAGGGCCTCCTCGTAGCGCTCCCAGTCCGCCTCGTTGCGGACGAAGCCTGCGTACTCGCGAGATGCGATACCGCCTGGCCCTTCGAGCATAACAGCGTTGAGGAGAACCTCGCGCGCCTGCTCACGACGGCCGAGGGTCAGCTCGACGCGGAAGAGGTGGATGATCGCGTCGATCCGGTCCTCGCGGCTCGTCGACACCCGCAGGAGCTGGCGCGCCCCCTCGGTCGCCGCCTCAACGTCCCGGGCTCGCGCGTGATAGTCGGTGAGCAGGAGGAGCGTGTCCCGATCGTCGGGCATGATCGCGAGCACCTTGGCCATCGCCTCGCGGGCGCCGGCGAGGTCGTCGAGGTGTTCGGCGAGGCAGACCGCCAAGCGAGTGTTGGCGTAGCAGATCGTCTCCGCGTTGGCGTTGCCCGCGAGGACCTTGCGGTACTCGTCGGCCGACTCGCTCCACTGGGTGTTGCGGCCGAAGAGGTCGCCGAGGAGGAGATGACTCTGGGTGTGGTCGGGCCGGTCTCGGAGCGAGCGGCGGAGAACGGCGATGGAGCCCGGGAGGTTGTCGAGGTGCTCCGCGTAGAGCTCGGCGACCCGCGCCCACAGCTCCGAGGCGCGCGCTTCGGAGCGCGCCGACTCGGCCGCGTGACCGAGGCGCTCGATGAGGGTCTCTGCCTGATTGTTGGCGAGGAGAATCTCGTCCAGCAGGCCCGCAGCCGTAACGTGGTCGGGCCAGCGGTCGAGCGCCTCTTCGAGCGCATGGACGGTCCCCTCGACGTCGTCGAGGCGCTGCAGGCGGAGCTTGGCGATGTCGGTGAGGAGCTCGGCGGCGACCTTGCCGTCGCGCTCCACCTTCGCGAGGCGCGTCTTGGCGAAGACCAGCGCGCGCGGCTCGTCGAGCGTCGTCGCCACGCGGATCATCCCGTACATCGCAGCGAGCGACTCGGAGTCGTGCCCGAGCGCCGCCTCGTAGGCCGCGAGCGCGACGCGAAGCTGGCCGAGGCGCTCCTGGCTCTCTCCGAGCCGGGTCTGGTAGGCGCCGAGGAGCGAGCGATCGCTCCGCGCCTCGACCAGGCGCGTGTCGACGAAGCTGAGGAGCTCGTCGTCGACGACGTTTAGGGCGGTGCGCTCGGTCGCGACGAGCGCGTGATAGTCGTTGGGATCGACGTCGAGGATCCCCGCGAAGGTGTCGAGGGCTGCGTCGATCCCACCGCCCTGGCTGCTCTGAATTCGGGCGAGCTCCCGCAGCGCAGCGATCCTAGCGCCATCATCCCGGAGGATCCGCGCTTGGCGGGCGTAGACGTCGGCGAGCATGTTCCACGCCGACTTCTCGCGGTAGAGAGACTCCAGGGCGAAGAGCGCCGCGAGGTTCTCCGGGTCGAGCTCGAGCACCGACTCATAGCTGGCGATCGCGCGCTCCGGCTGCTGAAGATGCTCGCTCCAGACTTCGCCGGCCCGGAGGAGCGCGGCGATCGAGAGCGCCTTGTCGGCGGCGGTCGAGGCCTCGCGGGCGAGGTCGTCGACGACCCCCGGCCAGCTCTCCTGGAGCGCGCGGACGCGGGCGACCCCGTCGAGCGCGGGGCGGAAGTCCGGCTTTGACTCGATCGCCCGCTGGTAGGCCGCGAGCGCCTTGTCGAGCGAGCTCTGCCGCTCCTCGTAGATCCGGCCGATGCGATAGGCCGTCGCCGCGCGGGCGCGCGGATCCACGAGCCCCCGCAGCTGAGTGTTCAGGACCGCGATAAGCTCGCGCCAACGCTCGCCCTCGGAGAGGATCCGGGCGAGCGCCTCGAGCGAGGGTCCGTGCTTGGGATCGGCCTTGCTCGCCCGCCGGTAGCACTCGATCGCCTGCTCGACCCGGCCGAGCTTCTCTTCGGCGAGGGCGCCCATGGTGTGGAGGAGGGCGACGGTCGCCCTGCCCGGCTCGGTGATCGCGAGCTCCTGCTCGTAGGTCCGGTAGAGGTCCTCCCAGCGGCCGGAGCGGAAGTAGAGGCGACCGGCGCTGGCCAGCGCCGGTTGGTAGGAGCTATCGATCTCGAGGATGCGCCGCAGGCGTGCGAGCGCTCCGTCCCGATCGTCGAGCTCGGAGTCGAGCAGCTCTGCCGCGCGGTGCAAGAGGACGATCACCCGCGACTCTTCGCGGGTCTTGCTGGCCTCGAGCTCGAGCGCCTCGACGAGGTCCTTGGTGCGGCCGGCCTGGTCCGCAGCCCGCTGCAGGGCGTGGATGGCCCCGAGGTGGTTCGCATCTATTTTAAGGATGCGCCGGTAGCTGTGCATCGCCTGCACGGGATCGCGCAGGTTGTCGATGTAGATGTCGCCGATCCGGAAGAGGTAGGCGACGCGAATCGCGTCGTTCTCGGCGCCATCGATCCCGCGCTCGTAGAGCTCGATGAGCTCGCGGTACTGCTTCGAGTCGGTGTAGAGGCGGACCAGCGCCTTGAAGGAGGCGGCGAGGCTCGGATCCAGCGAGAGCGCCCTCGCGTGGTGCTCGATCGCGGTCCGAGGATCGCCCTTGTGGAGCTCGAAGATCTCAGCGACGCGGAGGAAGGCGCCGGCCTTGCGCAGGCTGTCTTGGATGGCCTCAGCCTCCGCGAGGTTCATCGCGATGAGCGCGTCCCAGGCCTCGCGCTTGGTGTAGAGCTTCGACAGCGCGCGGAGGCCGGGGAGGTAGGCCGGCTCCGCCGCGAGCGAGGCCTCGTACCAGCCGATCGCGGTCTCTTCATCGTCGAGCGGCCCCTCGTGGAGCTCGCCCAGACGATAGAGGAGGGAGATCCGCTCGCTCGCGCTCTCGACCCGCTGGACCATCCGATCGAGCGTCGCCGCCATCGCGTCGAAGCGCTGAGCTGAACGATAGAGCTCGACGAGCTCCTCGAGCGCGAGGCGGTTCTCCGGAACTTCTTTAACAGAGCGCTCGAGCGAGGTGATCGCGAGGTCGCGATTGCCGAGCCGCTCGGAGTGGAGCCGGGCGACGCGGTAGTGGGCCATCGCTCGGACCTCGCGGTCCTCCGTCTGCTTCGCTTCGCGCTCGAGAACGTGGATAAGCTCGCGCCAGCGGGCCTTACCGTGGTGGAGCCGCTTGAGCGCCGCGTAGGCGCCGACGGCCCGCTCGTCGAGGTCGAGCGCGGTCTCGTAGAGCTCGACCGCCATCTCTGCGTCGCCGGTCCGCGTCTCGAGGAGATGTGCGCGGCGGATGATAATGGCCGCGCGATGGCGCGGGTCGAGCTCGACAGACGAGGCGACCCTTCCGTAGACCTTCTCTAGGCCGCCCCAATTGCTCGTCCGGTGATCGATCCGCTCCAGCGCCTTGAGGACGGAGGCGTTCGCGGGCGAGAGGTCGAGCGCCTCAGCGTAGGCGCTGCGAGCCTCCGGCTCCTTGCCCATCGAGTCCTCGAGCACCCGCCCCTTCGCGTAGATCAACGCCGCCTTGTGGCTTGGATCCGCGCTGAGCTTGACCTCTGCGTCGAAGAGCGGGAGGGCCTTGGCGTAGTCCCGCTGGGCCAGGAGAACCCGGCGTGCGCCGACCAGGCTCGGGAGGTGATCGGCGCTCAGTCCGAGGCTCTTCTGGTAGGCGGTCGCGGCCTTGGCGAGATCCGCGATCGGGTGCTCGCAGAGGCGGCCGATCTCATAGTGGAGCCGGGCAGCGCGGAAGAGATCAGGCTTGCCCCCGAGCTCGCCCTCCCAGTCGCGGATGAGGAGCCTCGCCTGCTCGACGAAGGGCTCTGCTCCGGTCGCCGCGCTGTAGTCGACCAGCGGTGCGGGCGTCCCCTCGCTGGTCCGCAAGGTCTCGCTCGGTCGTGGCTTCACCCGCGGGCTGCTCGCGGCGAAGGGCGGGGCCGATGGCGCCGCGGGGGCTGCGGGGCTCGGTCGAACGCTGAGCCGGGTCCGCCCGGGACCGGTCGAACCAGAGGATAGAGCGGGCGCCGGCGGTGGTGCTCCGCGTATGCCCGAGTCGCCAGCCCTCGGGCTGGGCGGGGGCGCCGGAGATACGGCCGGCTTGGGGGGCGGTCGCGGAGGTGACGGCGAGGGGACCGGCGCGGCGATCATCGTCGGCGCAGGTGGAGCTGGCGCCGGAGCTGGCTCATCCGCGAGATCGATCTCCAGATCGACGTCCACGTCCATGTCGACGTCGACGTCGACGTCGACGTCGGCGCTGACCTCCTCAGGCGCCTCCGTATCCTCGATCTCGAAGTCCAGGTTGTCGAGATCGATCGGCTGGGTCGCGGTGACACCAGGCGGAAGTCGCTGCGGTCGCACCAGCTCGCTCAACCCCGTGAGCGGGTTGGGCTTCGGGTCGGAGGGCTTGGCCTCCGCCTCCGCCCGAGGAGCTTGTCGCTTCGGGAAGTCAGGCGCCGCCGGAGGCGTGGGCTCCGCCTTCTTCTCGGGCTCCGCTCCCCCGAGACGCGGCAGTCCCCGGCTCAGGGCGCTCGCGAGGGACGGCGGCCGCTTGTGCTTCTCTTTCGGCCTGTCTTGGTCCTTGTCCTCCCTGCGCTCGACCGGCGGCGGCTTTGACATCGAGCTCGCCTCGTCCTTGCCTGTCGACCCTGGCCTCGACGGCAACGGGGGGAGACCCCCGAAGAGCGAGGAGCCGGGGGACCGACCTGGCAGCCGGGGCAGGCCCAAGGGCGGCGACGAGGGGACCCCGTCCCCAGAGGGGTCGATCTTGCCGCCCCGAGGGGGGAGACGGGGTGGCTTCTTGGATCCTGACTTCTTGTCGTCGCTCGCCACGTGTCACGTACCTAGCTTCGCAGTGGAGCCCGATTATGCCTGAAAGTCGGCGTAGACCGGGGGCTCAGAGGTGGAATTCGGGGCTGCAGGTGCGCGTTCATGAACCTTGCATGAGCAAGGGTCGAGGGGGACCGCGCGCCCAGGGACCGCCCCGAAGCGCGCGCGATTGCATGGCACGCCGGGCTCGCCTATGATCCGCGCTTGGCGAGGAAATCGATTCCAAGGGCGATCATGAAGCGCTCGACCAGCGGGAGCTCGGGCTCCGGCGGTACGTCGACCCTGGTTAAAGGGATTCTGCTCGGGCTCGGCGGCTTCGCGGCGTTCGGGATCGCGCTCTGGCTGCTGAAGTACGTCATTGTGATCGGCGTTCTCGGTGGCGCCGGATACCTCGGCTATCGAATGGTCGCGAAGAACAAGGCGCTGGGATCCGACGAGTCAAAGTCGCATCAGCAGCTGACTTCCGGCGATGACGACTTCGAGAAGAAGATGCGAGAGCTCGAGGCGATCGAGAGACGCCTCGACCGCGAGATCTCAGGCCGCTAGACGTGCGCCGGAATTGCCTCGGTCGCCCGGGGCCTCGCGCTCAGCGGGACGACCTTGCACGTAGGTGATCGAGGAGCGCTCGTCCCCTTCGGGATCGGTGACGAGCGCGAGGCGCCCTCCCCGAGAACCCGGTGATATCTCGCTAGGGGGGGGTCTTCCGGGCGCCAGTGGGGCGGAGCGGGGTCGACCTTGTCGCGGCACGTCGTGCTGAGAACAGGGGCTCGATCCTCGCGGCTCGATGAGGTCAACATTGCCCGCCCCGATCGATCGCTCCGATCCTGATCGAGGCTCAGCTGTGGGGTCGTGATCGCGATGCACAATCGGACATCAACATGTCTCATTGAACAGGTATTTGTTCGACTCTTCGCGGCCTGAGAATGTTGATTGATCCACGTCGGAAACCGTTGACTTCTCGCGGTGAAGATCCGAAAGATAGAAGGGCTGAAAATCTAGTGGTTGTGTCGAGCACGGGAACGTGGAGAAGGAGTTCGATGATGGTGGACGAGAGCGCACACGATAGTGACGCCGCCTTGGAAGATGTTGCCTCGGAGGCGGCGGATGCGAGCGGAGATGGCGGCAATGGAGCGGAGGAGGCGGCTGTAGAGCCGAGTGACGAGGGCAATAGCGGCCAGGGCGAAGACGCCGCTAGCGAAAGTGCCAGTGGCGATAGTGACGGCGGCGATGCGGAAGCCGCAGCGGGCGATAGTGACACTGATGACGTAGTCTCGGCTGAGGAGGCAGCTCCCGCTGAGGAGGCAGCTCCCGCCGAGGAGGCAGCTCCTGAGGAGGAGGCAGCGCCCGCCGAGGAAGCAGCTCCCGCCGAGGAGGCAGCTCCTGCCGAGGAAGCAGCTCCTGCCGAGGAAGCAGCTCCTGTCGAGGAGGCAGCTCCTGAGGAGGAGGCAGCGCCCGCCGAGGAAGCAGCTCCCGCCGAGGAAGCAGCTCCCGCCGAGGAAGCAGCTCCCGCCGAGGAGGCAGCTCCTGCCGAGGAAGCAGCTGCCGAGGAGGAGGCGGCTCCGGCCGAGGAGGCAGCTCCTGCCGAGGAAGCCGCTCCTGCCGAGGAGGCCGCGCCCGCCGAGGAAGCAGCTCCTGCCGAGGAGGCAGCTCCTGCCGAGGAAGCAGCGCCCGCCGAGGAAGCAGCTCCGGCCGAGGAGGCAGCTCCTGCCGAGGAAGCAGCTCCTGAGGAGGAGGCAGCGCCCGCCGAGGAAGCAGCTCCCGCCGAGGAGGCAGCTCCTGCCGAGGAAGCAGCTCCCGAGGAGGAGGCGGCTCCGGCCGAGGAGGCAGCTCCGGCCGAGGAGGCAGCTCCTGCCGAGGAGGCAGCTCCTGAGGAGGAGGCAGCTCCTGAGGAGGAGGCAGCGCCCGCCGAGGAAGCTGCTCCCGCCGAGGAGGCAGCTCCTGAGGAGGAAGCTGCTGCTGAGGAGGAAGCAGCTGCTGAGGAGGAAGCAGCTCCTGAGGAGGAGGCAGCGCCCGCCGAGGAAGCAGCTCCTGCCGAGGAGGCAGCGCCCGCCGAGGAGGCAGCGCCCGCCGAGGAAGCAGCTCCTGAGGAGGAAGCAGCTCCTGCCGAGGAAGCAGCCGCCGAGGAAGCAGCTCCTGAGGAGGAGGCAGCTCCCGCCGAGGAAGCAGCCGCTGAGGAAGCCGCTCCCGTTGAGGAAGCCGCTCCCGCTGAGGAAGCTGCTCCCGCTGAGGAAGCAGCTCCCGCTGAGGAAGCAGCTCCCGTTGAGGAAGCTGCTCCCGCTGAGGAAGCAGCTCCCGCTGAGGAAGCAGCTCCCGCTGAGGAAGCAGCTCCCGCTGAGGAAGCAGCTCCCGCCGAGGAAGCAGCTCCCGCCGAGGAAGCAGCTCCCGCCGAGGATGCAGCCGCTGAGGAAGCAGCTCCTGCTGAGGAAGCAGCTCCTGCTGAGGAAGCAGCTCCTGCTGAGGAAGCAGCTCCTGCTGAGGAAGCAGCTCCTGCTGAGGAGGCCGCGCCCGCCGAGGAAGCAGCTCCTGAGGAGGAGGCAGCTCCCGCGGAGGAAGCAGCTCCTGAGGAGGAAGCAGCTCCCGCCGAGGAAGCAGCCGCTGAGGAAGCAGCTCCCGCCGAGGAAGCCGCTCCCGCGGAGGAGGCCGCTCCTGAAGAGGAAGTGGCCGAGGAAGCAGCGCCCGCCGAAGCAGACGATGAGCAGGTCATCGCAGACCCGCGCGGGGATGCCCGATTGGCCCTCTTGGCCAGCTACACGCGGCTCCTCGATCAGATCCACGCGGCCTCCTCGGGAGACCTCGACGATTCGAGCGCGGATCGGATCGCGGTTCTCGCGGAGGCAGCGGCTCGCCTGGTCGACAGCGACTTCGCCGAGCGTCTGGTCTTCAGCGACGATTGATCGCGCCGCGATCGCGATCGAGAGCTCGTCCCCTCGTCGGGGGCGAGCTCTCGCTCTTTTTGTCCGCCGCGCCCCGCCCGACCCACGATCTACATGTCTTCTTGGTCAGGTCATATGGGGGCGGTCCGCGGTGCCCGAGTGAGGCGCCCGTTCGCCCGTGTTGCGCGCTCTCGCGCTGCGGTGGCGCGACATCGAGCCCGCTCTCTCTGCCGCCTTCGCAGTCGTGATCTTTTTGATGGTTTGGTAACTCATTTTTCTTGATGCTGATTCTGTGTTCAGTATGCTGGCAAAGCATGACGAACGGGTCCTTAGAGGCGAAATCTCGCGGTTTAGAGCAGGTTTCGGTGGCGGATCTGGCGAGACCAGGACGCCTGATCGAGATCTCTGGGCGCGGGGCGAACGCCCGCCTGAGCACGGCGACGAGCCTCCTCCGACGGGCCCAGGTGGAGGGGGAGACGAGCGCTTGGATCCAGGCCGAGCAAGGGGCTCTCTACCCGCCGGATCTCGCGGCTGCCGGGATCGATCTCGAGGCCTTGGTGGTCCTTCACCTGCCCACGGATCAAGGCGCCCGTGATCTCCTGCGCGCCACGGAGTGGCTGCTCCGCTCAGGCGCCTATGGCGTGATCGTCGTCGACCTCAGCGGCATCCGCCCGCCCCGCGGTCAGGCGTGGTGCGCTCGCCTCGTCGCGCTCGCGCGGGAGCACGAGGTTCGGCTGATCTTGATCACCGACACGCAAGCCCATCAGTCCTCGCTCGGACCGCTGGTCGGCCTCCGGATCGCGGGTCATCGCTCGCCGCCGCTCGCGGGGCAGTGCAGCCTCAACGTAGATGTCCTAAGGAACAAGTCTGGCGGGCCGCTCCGGGTTCTCCCCGAGAGCTGGCGGACGCCGCTCGGCCTCGAGGGGTGAGAGCTGGATGGGCGAACGATCCCGCCTAGCCTGCGTCAGCATCCCTGACTTCGGGCTCCAGGTCGCGCTTCGGCGTCCTGGACGATCCGCCGATGAGACGCTGGTCCTCGCCGATCGTCCAGGGCCCCAGGGTCGAGTCACCTCCTCCACGCTGGCGGCTCGGCGGGCTGGGGTTCGGAGCGGCCTTCGTATCGGCGCCGCCCTCGGCCTCTGCGCTGAGCTTCAGGTGATCGTCCTCGAGGATGAGGAGCTCGAGTCCGCGGGCGAGATGCTCTGCGAGGCGCTCGATCGCTTCTCCCCGCAGGTCGAGCCGGGCCCCCCGGGGAGCGGCGCGTTCTGGATCGACCCGGCTGGGATGGCCCGCCTCTACGGACCCCCTGCGGTCTGGGCTGAGGCGATCCTCGATCACCTCGCGGAGATCGGCTGGCGCTCGACCGTCGTCGTCGGCTTTCGCCGCTTCCTCACCCGGGCGTTGGCGGAGTTCTCGGCGGAGGTTCGGATCTTCGAGCGTCCCGAGGACGAGGTCGCGGCCGCCTCCGAGGTCCCGCTTCGCGGCCTCGATCTGCCGAAGCGTCGGGTCTCGGCGCTCGCGAGCATCGAGGTCGACACCCTCGGCGATCTCCTCCGACTGCCGGCGGCGGAGCTCCGCTCTCGCTTTGGCGCGGAGATCGCAAAGCTCCACGTCGACGCCAGCGGAGCGCGCTGGGACCCGCTCCGGCCGCGACTGCGCCGAGAGCCGATCGTCGCGTCGATCGCCTTCGACCCACCGGAGGAGGTCGAAGAGCGGCTCCTCTTCGCGATGAAGGGCGCCCTGCCCCAGCTCCTCGCTCGTCTCGACGAGGCCGGGGAGCGAGCCCGCGCCCTGCTCCTTCACCTCGATCTCGGCGATGCCGAGGCGATCGACCTTCGGGTCGAGATCGCGACCCCGACCACCGATCTCCTCCAGATCGTCGATCTTCTCCGCCTCCGCCTCTCCGCCCTCCCCTTGCCCGCTGCCGTCGTCGAGCTCGGGCTGACCCTCGAGGGGACGCGCCCCTCTCGGCCGCAGATCGATCTCTTGGCCGAGCGCGAGCGTCGGGATCCTCGGCTCGCCGAGCGAGCGCTCGACAGGATCCGAGCGGCCTACGGTGAGGCTTCGGTGACCCGCGCGAGCCTCCGGGAGGCCCACCTCCCGGAGGCCAGCTTCGTCTGGGAGCCGACCGACTCGGTCCGTCAGCCGCGGACCAAGGAGCTCGCGGCGAACCTCTCGGGCGCCTCATCCTGCCTGGTCCGTCGTCTCCTTCGCCGGCCGATCCCGCTCGCCGCCTCGCCCAGCGAGGAGCGCTTCCAGGAGGCCGATGAGCCCAGATGTTTGCCCTCGCTCGCCGGTGTCATGCCGCCGACCTGCGGGGCTATCCGTCGCCTCCACGGTCCCCATCGGATCAGCGGCGGCTGGTGGGTGCGACCTGTCGAGCGCGACTACTACTACGCCGAGACCACCGGCGATGAGCTCCTCTGGCTCTTCTACGACCGGCCACGGCGACGCTGGTTTCTCCACGGCGTGGTCGACTGAGGTGGTGCGCGGATGAGCTACGCGGCCCTCTGGGTGAAGAGCAACCTCTCCTTTTTAGTCGGCGTCTCGGAGCCCGAGGAGCTGGTCGAAGAGGCAGACAGGCTCGGCCTCTCGGCGATCGCCCTGACCGATCGTTTCGGCGTCTACGGGTCCGTCCGCGCGCACACACGCGCGACCCAGCTCGGGATCAAGCTCCTCCACGGGGCCGAGGTGACGGTCCTCAGACCACCGCTGCCGCCGGAGTTTGGCCCGACAGATGAGGTCGCGGATCCTGCAGATCCTGAGCAAGCCGCGACGGCGATCATCTTGGCGATCGATCGACAGGGCTGGTCGGCGATGTGCCAGCTCCTCTCGCGGGCGCACCTCGATCATCCGCGGGGCGAGCCGGCGCTGACAGTCGAGGCCCTCCAGGAGCTAGGCGACGCCCCGGTGCTGATCCTCAGCGCCAGCCCTTGGCTCCTCGGGAGCTTGGCCCCGATCTTCGCCGACCGTCTCTACGGTCTCTGCGCCCGCCACCACCACAGCGGCGAGCGTCGCCACGAGGCGGTGCTCCGGGCGCGGGCGGAGACGCTCGGCATCCCCCTGGCTGCCGCTGTCGAGGTGCTCTATCACGATCGCTCGCGGCGTCCCCTGCAGGACGTGGTCACCTGCATTCGCCGCGGTCGAAGCCTGAGCGACGCCGGCGGGTGCACCCGGGCCAACGCCGAGCACGATCTCAAGCCTGCGGCGAAGATGGAGGCGCTCTTCGCCGACGCCCCGGAGATGCTCGCGCAGACCCGTGCGATCGCCGAGCGCTGCACCTTTAGCCTCGCCGGGCTCTCCTACCGCTACCCGAGCGGTGAGCTGCCGGACGGCAGCAGCGAGGCCGACGTTCTCCGCGAGCGGACCTTCGCAGGGGCGCGGGTTCGCTACGGCGGGACCGTCCCGGCCGAGGTCGATGCTCAGCTCAGCCGCGAGCTCGAGCTTATCCATGAGCTCGACTTCGGCGGCTACTTCCTGACGATGTGGGACATCGTCCGCTTCTGCGGCGAGCGGGAGATCCTCTGCCAGGGGCGGGGTAGCGCCGCGAATTCTCTAGTCTGCTACTGCCTCGGGATCACGGCGATCGATCCGCTGCGGATGGACCTGCTCTTCGAGCGCTTCCTCAGCCGCGAGCGCGCCGAGCCTCCCGACATCGATCTCGACATCGAGCACGAGCGCCGCGAGGAGGTCATCCAGTACGTCTACAGCCGCTACGGCCGTCGCTATGCGGCGATGGTCGCGAGCATCACCCGCTACCGTCCCCGCTCGGCGATCCGCGAGGTCGGCAAGGTGCTCGGACTGCCCGCTGCGGCGCTCGATCGTGCGGCCAAGCTCCACGATCACTTCGCCCAAAAGCTCGACGTCGAGGTCCTCCGCGGAGCTGGCCTCGACCCCGAAAGCCCGCTCGGCGCCCACCTGCACAGCCTCGGCAGCGCGCTCCTAAACGCGCCCCGTCACCTCGCGACCCACCCCTGCGGCTTTCTCTTGGGCGACGAGCCGATCGACACCCTGGTGCCGATCGAGGCCGGGGCGATGCCCGGGCGGACGCTGATCCAGTGGGACAAGAACGACATCGAGGCGCTCCGCCTCTTTAAGGTCGATCTCCTCGGGCTCGGCGCCCTCTCCCATCTCCACCGGACCCTCGATCTGATCCGCGACACCTACGGCCAGACCCTGACGATGGCGACGATCCCCGCGGAGGATCCCGAGACCTACGCGATGCTGCAGCGGGCGGACACCGTCGGCGTCTTCCAGGTCGAGAGCCGGGCGCAGATGTCGATGCTCCCGCGCCTGCGCCCGGAGACCTTCTACGATCTGGTCATCGAGGTCGCCCTCGTCCGCCCGGGGCCGATCCAGGGGGACATGGTCCACCCCTACCTGCGCCGGCGCTGCGGCGAGGAGGCGGTGACGATGCCGCATCCCGACGTCGAACGGATCCTCGGCAAGACCCTCGGGGTGCCGCTCTTCCAGGAGCAGGTGATGCGCCTGGCGATCACGCTCGCGAACTACTCCCCCGGCGAGGCGGATCAGCTGCGCAAGGACATGGGCGCCTTCCGCTCGCCGGGGCGGATCGAGGAGCATCGGGCGCGGATCCTCGGGCGGATGGCGGAGCGTGGTGTCGCGCCCGAGTTCGCTGAGCGGATCTTCGCCCAGATCCGCGGCTTCGGCGAGTACGGCTTCCCGGAGAGCCATGCGGCCTCCTTCGCCCTGATCGCCTATGCCAGCGCCTGGCTCCGCCGGCACTACCTGCCCGCCTTCGTCTGCGGCCTCCTCAACGCCCAGCCGATGGGTTTTTATGCGCCGGCGACGATCATCGACGACGCTCGCCGACACGGGGTCGAGCTGCGGCCGATCGACGTCCAACGATCCTCCTGGGAGTGCACGCTAGAGGAGCGCAAAGGCGCCTCGAAGGGGCTGCGTTGGGCGTTGCGGATGGGGCTCTCCTATGTCCGCGGCCTCCACGTCGACGATCGGATCGCCCTCGAGAACAACCCGCCCCCGTACGCGAGCCTCGACGACTTTGTCCGCCGGACCGGCCTCGGCCGCGACGCCCTCCACGCGATCGCCGAGGCCGGTGGTTTCTCGGCGCTCGGCTTCTCGCGGCGCGAGGCGATCTGGCGGGCGCGAGGTCTCGCGGCCCAGGCCAGCGACAGGCTCGATCTGGAGGACGTCAGCGACCTCCCGCTCTTCGCTGAGCTAGGCCAGCACGAGTCTGTCCTTTGGGACTACAAGCGGAGCGGACACAGCACCCTCGGCCACCCGCTCAGCGTTCTCCGGCCGAAGCTCCGCCGCCTTCGGATCCCCGACGCCAGCGAGGTCCGAGAGCTCCGCGACGGCGCCAGCGTCGAGGTCGTGGGCCTCGCGATCTGCCGTCAACGGCCCGGTACCGCCAACGGGGTGACCTTCTACACGCTCGAGGACGAGACCGGCTTCGTCAACGTCGTCGTCTGGGCCCAGGTCTTCGAGCGCTACGCGGCGGTCGCCAAGACGGCGGCGATCCTCGGGGTCAGCGGTCGGATCCAGCGGAGCAAGGAGGGGATCGTCCACGTGATCGCCGACGCGCTCTGGGAGGCGACGGCTCAGCTCCGCGAGCGCTCGGCCTGCTGAGCTCTTCTCCTTCTCCTCTTCTCTCCTCGTCAAGGGGCCGCTGAGCGGCCGTCGTCGATGATCCGTGGGACGACGCCCGCGATCTGCGAGCGCCGCCGCCTCTACGGCGAACGCTCGCCTGTGAGCGCGAGGTGGAGCAGGTGGGCCCGAGCGTTCGGCCAAGTGCGCCAGCGAGGATCCTCGACCGGGGTCGCGGTCTCCTCCGGGAGGATCCCGACAAAGTCCATCCCCGCCGCCTCGGCGAAGGCGAGATCGGTGAAGGCACGGTCGCCGACCATCACCATCGACCCGCCCGGGAGGCCCATCTCTCCGAGGGTCTGCTCGACGATCCTCGGCGCGGGCTTCATCGCTCCCCGCTCCTCGGTGACGATCGCGACGTCAAAGGCCTCGAGGTCGAGGCCGAGCGCCCACAGGCGCGCTTCGATCCCGCGGTAGTCGGAGACCAGGCCGAGGCGGAGACCGGCGGCGCGGAGCTCCGCCAACAACGTGCGGACCCCCGGATAGGGATCGACCGCGCGGATCATCCCCTGGCGGACCATCGGATCGTAGGCGCCGTCGATCCACCGCTGCCAACGCTCTCGGCCCCTCGGGCTGCGGGAGAGGCGAGCGAGCGTCTCCTCGCGCAGCGCCGCAGCGCTGCCCATATCGACGCCGGCGAGCGAGCTGCGGATCGTGGTGTAGCGGTGGAGGCGAGGGATCGACCACAGCATGCGGCCGATCATGAAGCGCTCTAGCGCGCGCTTGTCGTAGAGCGTGCCGTCGAGATCGAAGACGACACCGGCGAGCGGCGCTCGATCGTGCTTCTCAGGCATAGCCCGAGAATAGAAGGTGTGGCCCTCACAGGACAGGCCCCGCCGCAGTCCACAGGGACATCAGCGAGCGAAGGCGCGGAGAGGGCTCGTCACGACCCAGCTTCGCAGAGAGACGACCCAGATGCAGACCTCTGCGTGAATTCGACCTTTCACCGGCCCCGGGTCCTCGGTAGCGTGGGCTCATGCGAGCCTCCCTCACCGTCTGTGCGGCCGCGATCGGCCTCGCCCTCTCCGCCTGCGGCGACCCGGCAAACGATGACCCCGAGGACAGCGTGAGCGGGAGCGGCATCGCGAGCATCACGGTGACGGCGTCCGCCTCGGGATCCGCGTCAGACTCCGGCGACTCCGACACGGACGCCGACTCCGATACGGAGTCGAGCGCCGGCTCCGAGAGCGCGGGCTCCGGCAGCGCGGGCGACTCGAGCCCCTTCAAGTACGACGTCGGCTTCCCCGACCCGGACGCGATGCCGACCGGCGAGGATCCCTGCGAAGACACCGGCGACGACTGCGTCTGCACGATCCCCGACCACGTCCCCTGCGACGCCGGGACCAGCGATCCCTTCAACGCGATGGGGCTCAACTGTCCCGGAGAGCTGGCGGTCAGCCCGTCGACGATGGGCTCCCCTGCGGCGATCGGCGTCCGCACTAGCTTCGGCGCCAACGCGACCTTCAACCCCCGCGAGGGCACCAGCTACGCGGTGATCGGGTCGGGCCTCGTCTCGGAGCTCGGCCAGCAGACCCCCGGCGGCGACAGCAACGGCTCGCCCACCTTCTGCAACGACGGCCTCGGCATCGGCCTCGGCAAGAACCTGCCGCCGCCGATCAAGCCCAACGCGGTCGGCGGAGACTGTACGCAAAACCCCGGGCTCATCGGCACGGGCGACTGCTCGGGGACGATCCAGGGGCAGTTCGACCAGGGCGGCTCGGCCAACGACTACACCGAGCTTCGCTTCGTCCTCGACGTCCCCGTCGACGTCACCTCGTTCTCCTACGACTTCGCCTTCTTCTCCACCGAGTGGCCGCAGTACTACGGCTCGCAGTTCAACGACATGTACATCGGCTGGCTCGAGTCGGAGCAGTGGACCGGGAACATCTCCTTCGACCAGATGGGCAACCCGATCTCGCTCAACGCGGGCTTCCTCGACTTCCAGGACGGCGGCGCCAACCTCCCGGAGTTCACCGGCACCTGCATGCGCCAGCACGCCGGCACCAACTGGTTGACGAGCACCGTCGGCGTGACGCCGGGGGAGCAGATCACGGTCGTCTTCTCGATCTTCGACGTCAGCGACGGGATCCTCGACAGCTACGCGTTCCTCGACAACTTCCAGTGGGGCTGCGAGCCGAGCGGAAAGCCGCAGACGATCCCCAGCTAGGGGTCCGCAGTGGGTCTCCTGCGGCCCTCTCCGCCATTGCGGCTTTTGCGTGTAGCTCGGCTGAGAGCCGATCGACGCCTCGAGACCGTCACGACGGCCGCGGCGGCTGGCTCCGCCGGACTCGAGGATTGACAGGCTCCGAGCGCCTGCTACCGTCCGGCCCCGCGAGGACGAACATCATGCCGATAAAGCCCGAGATCGAGGAAGACGCATACTTCAAGGAGCAGGACATGGAGGCCCGCGCCAAGCTCCGCGCCAAGATGGACGAGGACGCCAAGCGGGTCCAGCGGGAGGCTCGCAAGCTCGAGCTGGCCGACGCCGTCGAGGCCCTCGGCTTCACCGGCAACCGGAAGAAGATCTTCGACCTGATGCCGATGGTGCACATCGCCTGGGCCGACGGGAGCGTCAGCCGCAAGGAGCGCTCGACGATCCTCAAGGTCGTCAAGAGCCGCGACATCGCCCCCGGTAGCGACGCGTTCCAGATGGTCGAGAGCATGCTCGAGGAGCAGCCCTCGAAGGCCTTCATGGACGAGACCATGGGGATCCTCAAGCAGACGCTCGACGGCAAAGAGGGCGCCTCCCTGGTCGAGCTTTGCATCGGCGTCGCCGAGGCGAGCGGCGGTCTCTTCGGGATCGGCGAGAGCGTCGACCCGGAGGAGCGCGCGACGATCGAGGAGATCGCGCGGGCCTTCGGCAACGACGCCCTCCTGACCTTCCACCGCGCCTTCGCCGGGCGCTGAGCTCGGAGCTGCCGCGCGGTCAGGAGGCCGCGTCGCTGCTCTTCGCGAACCCTGGAAGATCGCCGAGGATGCTCTGCGGCAGGCTGGCAGCGGCGAGGACCTCGGTCATCTGCTCCCGCGCTGCCGCCCGTCGATCGGTCCGGATGAGCTCCTGGGCGATCGTCCGCAGGGTCTCCATCTGGTGCTGACGATCAAAGCGGCGCAGGAATTCGACGATCGCCTCGACGGTCGGCGGTGCGTCGATGCTCTTCAGCATCCGCTCGCGGCGGGTCTTGCTGAGGGGCAGGCGTGCGACCAGCGACTCGTACGCCGTACGATCCTCGTCTGTCGGTCGGGCGCCGCGATGGAGCAGGTTGGCGACAAAGCCGGCGATCACCTCGGCGCGCTCCATCGCCGCGTAGGTCCAGGTCTTGCGGTGGACCGTGAGCTGGGACTTCTCGATCGAGAGGCGCTCACCGATCCGCTCGAAGACGCGGATCTCGGAGAGCGACGCGTCACCGTCGGCGAGCGCTGTGTTCCAGACGGTCTCGAGGAGGCGCAGCCCGGCCTCCTGAGGCGGCGCCCGCATGTGGTCGAAGTGAGCCTCGAGGGCCCCCTTGTCGCAGACTAGATCCATCCACAGGTCCTGCTCCTCAGGGTCGAGGTAGGCCTCGACGAGGGAGAGCAGCCGGGCGGCCTCGCCACCGGTGAGCACGCGGTCGGCGAGCGCCAAGAGGCCGCAGGAAACGAGGGTCCATTCTTGCTCTGCGTTCAGGGGCACGTACGTGTCTCCACCGCCAGCGTACCTGGTTTTCTCCTCTCCTTCCCGGAGAGGTCGCGGCGGGCGAAGGGGCGGTCGCGAGCGGGCCGCTCTCCCCCTGCGCAGAGGCGAGCGGCGGCCCCACGAGAGAGGTCGCGGCGCGCTCGAACGCGCGCTCCTCGTCCCAGCGCTGATCGGCCTCACGCCTCGCCGCGCTCGGGGCTCTCGCACGTTGGCCAAGGCTGCGGGAGACGCCCTGTGCGGCCCTCGGCCTGCGCCTAGTTCAGGCCTCGGAGGCCGCTGCGAGAATGATCGGGCGCGCTCCAGCGGGCCCTCGCCGGTCCACTCGGATCCGCCGAAGATCGTAGCAAAGCCCGGTACGGCGGCGCTTCGTCGAAGCCAAGGGGGCCGACGATCACGGCGCGAGAGCGCAGCGGACTCTCTCCACAGCCCCTAGATCCAGCGCAGACGAAAACAGTTGTGGATCCGCTGGTTGCGCTGAAAGTCGCGGGGGATCGTCGCCCGGCTGAGGTCCTCGATCGCGAAGGAGGTCAGCGCGTCCGCGTCCAGGCGAAAGCGTCGGTGGTGGGTCGAGAAGATCAGCTCGCCGCCGGGCTGGAGGTGATCCGCCGCCGACTTGATCAGCTCGACGTGCTCGCGCTGGACGTCGAAGTCGCGGGCCCGCTTGGAGTTCGAGAAGGTCGGCGGGTCGACATAGATGAGATCGTAGCGCCGCCGGTCGTCGCGGAGGAAGTCGCGGACGTCAGCGCCGATCAGCGTGTGCCTGCCGCGGTCGAGGCGGTTGTGCTCGAGGTTGCGCTCGGCCCAGCTCAGGTAGCGCCGGGAGAGGTCGACAGAGGTCGTGCTCGTCGCCCCGCCGAGGGCCGCGTGGACCGTCGCCGTCGCCGTGTAGCAGAAGAGGTTGAGCACGTCCCGGCCCCTGGAGGAGTCGGCGATCATCGCCCGGACGGGCCGGTGATCGAGGTAGAGGCCCGTGTCGAGGTAGTCGTGGAGGTTGACGAGGAAGCTCGCCCTGCCCTCGTGGACGACGTGGAGCTCGCCGCTCGAGGCCTGCCGTGTGTACTGGTCGCCGCGCTTTTGTCGGCGGCGCTGCTTGACGATCACCCGCTCCTGGTCGACGCCGAAGTGCTCGGCGACGATCTCATGGGCCTCCCGGAGGCGGCGGGCGGCGACCCGCTCGTCGATCGTCGCCGGCGGCGCGTACTCTTGGAGGACCGCGTAGTGTCCCTCGTCGGTGCCGTAGAGATCGACCGCGACCGCGTACTCGGGGATGTCCGAGTCATAGAGGCGGTAGCAGCTGATCTTGTCGCGCTTTAGCCAGGACGCGAGGGCCCGCTGGTTCTTCTTGAGCCGGTTGACCAAGGAGAGCGCGCCCTCCCCCCGCGGCATGGGCTTCCAGGGCTGGCGGACGTTCGACTCGGCGACATCGACGAGGAGGAGGCTGACCTCGATAGCCCCGTTGCGGAGCTTGTAGATCTTGCGGGCGCGGAGCTTGGTCGCCATGCCGAGCTCCGTCTCGGAGGTGAGGATCGCCGCGCTCCAGCCGTCGAACTCGGCGACGAGTCGCTCGCCGATCGTCGCGTAGAGGGCCGGCAAGTCCTGATCGTGGCCGATCCGCTCGCCGTAGGGGGGGTTGGTGATGACCAGCCCCGGGCCTCCCCAGGCAGGATCGCGACGGAGCTGCTCGACCTCGGCGACGCGTACGTCGACGAGGCCGCGCAGGTCTGCCCGCTCGAGGTTGGCTTGGGCGCTCCGGATCGCAGAGTGCTGGTGATCGAAGCCGACGATCGTCGGGATCTTGCGACGGCCGATCTCCCAGCGCGCTTGGGCCTCGGCGCAGAGCTCCTCCCAGATCGCGGGCTGATGCTGAAGCCACCCCTGAAAGCCGAAGTAGCTCCGGGTGAGCCCCGGCGCCCGGTCGCCTGCGATCCACGCCGCCTCGATCGGCAAGGTGCCGGATCCGCAGAGCGGATCGACGAGCGGCGCGCCCGCGGCGGCCAGCTCCGGCCAGCCCGCGCGGATGAGCAGGGCCGCGGCCAGGCTCTCCTTGAGCGGCGCCATCACGCCGGTCGCCCGGTAGCCGCGGCGGTGCAGGCTCTCGCCGGCGAGGTCGATCGCGACGCTGAGGATCCCCCGCCGGAGGTGGACGTGGATCCGCAGGTCCGGCTGCTCGCGCTCGACGTCCGGTCGTCGGCGGGACTGGGCCATGAAGCGATCGACGATCGCGTCCTTGACCCGGAGCGCGCCGAAGTGACTGTTGTCGATCCCGGACCCGCCGCCGACGAAGTCGACGACGAAGGTGCCGTCGACGGTCATATGCTCCTCCCAGGGGATCGCTCGGATCGCGCGATAGAGGGCCTCTTCGTCGGCGATCTCCAGCTCGTCGATGCGCAGGAGGATGCGGCTCGCGAGGCGGGACCAGAGGCAGCAGCGGTAGGCGATCCGGAGGTCGCCCTGAAAGCGAACGCCGGCCTTGGTCAGGCGGATCGACTCGCCGCCGAGCTCGCCGAGCTCTGCGGCGACGAGCTCCTCGAGGCCGGGCGCCGCGGTAGCGAAGAGGTCAAACATCGGCGGGGTTGTACCGCGAAGGGGCGGCCTGCGAGCGGCCTCCGCGGGTGATCTCGTAAAGGTGCGTCCGGTCTGCGCATGCGAGGCCGGTCTTTGGAGGCCCAGACACTCCAGGCCGCGGCGACCAGCTCAGGTCGCGGTCGACGCGGACGCCGACGCGCCGAGGCCCGCGAACCAGGCGGCGAACTCGCGGAGCCCCCGGTCGAGCGGGATCGTCGGCCGGACGCCGAGATGGGTCGTGCTCCGCTCCACCGAGGCGCGAGAGCGGCGGACCTCCCCGCCCCGGGCCGGCAGGTGGACGATCGGGCTATCGCTGCCGGTGAGGGCGACGACCCGCTCGGCGAGCTCTCGGATCGAGATCTCCTGGCCGCCGCCGACGTTGATCGGCGTGCCATCGCTGGGACCTCGCTCACAGGCGGCGAGAACCGCCTGGACGACGTCGGTGACGTGGATGAAGTCGCGGGTCTGTTGACCATCGCCGTAGATCTCGAGCGGGAGGCCGGCGAGGGCCCGCTCGACGAAGCGGGCGATCACCCCGGCGTAGTGGCTCCGCGGATCCTGGCGCGAGCCGTAGACGTTGAAGAAGCGGAGGCTCACCGCGGAGAGCGGCTTGCCCGGGAGGCGAGCCTGGACCCGCAGGTGCATCTCGGCGGCGAGCTTGTGGATCCCGTAGGGAGACGGCGGCCAGCCGGCGTCCTCTTCGACGACCGGGAGCGCTTCGCTGACCCCGTAGACCGCCGCCGACGAGGCGAAGACCAGGCGTGCGTCGAGGTCACGGGCGAGCCGTGCGACCTCCAGAGTGCCGACCAGATTGTCCTGAGCGTCGCCTATCGGGTCGCGGAGGGAGCGGGCGACGTCGATCTGAGCGGCGAGGTGGATCACCGCCGAGACGCTCTCGACGTCGGCGAAGGCGCTGGCGAGGGGCTCGGCCAGGGGAGCCCGGATATCGGCGCTGACGAAGCGCAGGCGAGGATCGCCGAGGTGGGCGGCCAGGTTCCCCCGGTCGTTGACGGCGCGGCGATCGATGACGATCACCGGGCGGTTGTCGGCGAGGAGCGCGTCGACGAGGTGCGAGCCGATGAAGCCGGCGCCGCCGGTGAGGATCGTCCAAGGGGTCATGTCAGCCTATCGTGACCTGCCGTCGGGTCAGGTTGACCGGCTCGCGACCGCGGGGGATCTCGAGCCCGTCGCCGGTGAAGCGGGCGACGATGACGGTGACGTTGTCGGGCCCCCCCGCCGCACAGGCGGCCTCGGTGAGGGCCCGGCAGCAGCGCATCGGGTCCTCATAGCGGAGGAGGGTGTCGAGGATCGCCTCGTCGGGCAGCGGCGTGTTCAGGCCGTCGCTGCACAGGAGGAGGATGTCTCCGGCGCGGAGGGTGGTGGTCACGAGCTCCGGGCCGATCGTCGACATGACCCCGAGCGCCTGGAGGAGGACGTTGCGGTTCTCGAGGTTGCGCGCCTCTTCGGCGCTGATCCGGCCGGCCGCGACCATCTGGCCGACGACGCTGTGATCGGTCGTCAGCTGGTGGAGCGAGCGCCCGCGGCGGAGGTAGGCCCGCGAGTCGCCGACGTGCACGAGCGCGAGCTCCGGGCCGTAGAGGAGCGCGGCGGTCACCGTCGTCCCCATGCCGCGGAGCGCCGCGTCGCGGTTGGCGTGGTCGAGGATCGACGTGTTCGCCAGCCTCGTCCCCTGGAGGAGCGCGTCTTGGACCGCCTCCAGCGAGTCAAAGGGGGAGTGCGGGCGGACGGCCTTGGCGAAGGCGTCGGCCGCGAGCTGCGAGGCCACGTCACCGCCGGCCGCGCCCCCCATCCCGTCACAGACCGCGAGCAGGGTCCCCTGGGGGCCGAGCGGGTGGATCCGGGAGCGGGGCTGCAGGGACCTGTCACCGTTGCCGAGGTTGACCACGAGGAAACGATCCTCGTTGCGGCTGCGGACGCAGCCGACCTCCGTACGCGCGAAGATCTCGATCTGAGCCAAGGGTTAGTCCGTCCTCAATCGAAAGATCTGATCACCTATCCGGAACATGCCGTCGACGGCGATCCGTGCGCTCCCGCGGATCCGGATGTACGTGCCGTTGGCGGAGCCGAGATCCGCGAGGCTGACCGCCATCCCCGATCGGCTCACCGTGACCCCGAGCTGCGCGTGTTGGCGGCTGATAAAGGCGTCGTCGCCGAAGACGATGTCCCCCTGCTCGCGGCCGAAGACGACGACCGCAGAGCGGAGAAAGTACGACTCCGCCTCGGCGCCGCCGTAGCCGATCCGCGTCAGGCAGGCCCAGGCCGGGTCCAGCGGCGTGCCGAAGAGGCGCGCGCCGTGGGTCTCTAGATCGAGCTCCGGGGGGGGGTCGGGGACATTGTCGAGGCGAAGGAGCTGATGCCCGAGGAGGATCGTGTCGCCGGGGAAGACCGGCACGGTCTCCGAGATCCGGAGGAAGACGCCGTTGAGGCTCTCGAGGTCGACGATCCAGACCCCGTCGTCGCGGAGCTCCAGGCGGGCGTGGCGAGGCGAGAGAAAGTCATCGTCGGCGAAGACAAGATCGCTGCCCTCGCGGCCGAGGGTCAGGAGCGAGTCTGGGAAGAAGAAGCTCTCGCCGTCGCTGCCGTCGCGGTTGACGAGGACGAGACGCAGGGGCGAGGCGCCGAGCTTGGCGAAGCGATCCTCCTCAGGAGCAGGCGCAGGCTCGGGGGGAGGCGCCTTCTCCGCGGACAGCTGCCGAGCGTTCCAGGCCCCGGGCGATGCGGGCTTCGGCGTGAGGGCCGGCGTCATCTCGCTGCGCGGGCCCCGAGCGCCTGCGCGGGCGCGACGCGGGCCCCGACGCGGGGTTGGCTTCGCCGCCGCGCCGATCGGAAATTCTCCGGACTGGGCGGCATGCTCCCCGGTCGCCTGCTTGCGCAGCTTTCGAACCTCGGTCGTCAGGACCTTGAGGCGCTGGGTCTGGGGCCGCGGCGCCCGCAGACCGATCGCGAGGCCGCAGACCTGGCAGAACTGAAATTCTTCGCCCAGCTGCGATCCGCAGCGGGAACACTTCTCTGCGCTAGGGGGTTCTCCCTGCGTGAGATCGTAGCCGCAGATGCCGCAATCGGTCCCCGTTGCCCCGATTGGGCTGCCGCAGGCTGGGCATGGCATCGACTCCGACAATTGTTCTCAAGCGTCTGCGCCTGTGTCGAGACCGTGACCTCGGAGGCTTGCCAGCGTCGACGGCGTGGGATAGACCCGCGCTCTCACGGAACGTCAGGGTATCGGCCCCCTGGCAGAGCGTCAATTGAGCGCCCCTCCCGCAAAGCACCCCCACCTGTTCCCGCTCGTCGGGCTCCGGGTCGCGCTCGTCACCCTTTCGCTCGCCGCCTGCGCTCCTTTGGTGCGCCCGGCGACCTTCGTAGGCGCCCGCGATCAGGTCACAGACGCCACCCTGGTCGGCCCCTTTGACGGCCAGGTCCTGGACGAGTCCAACGGCGAGGCGGTCGACAACGCCTCCGTCGTCGCGATCTGGTCCTACGACCGTGGGGACGGCTTCATCGGCCCCAACGGGTCCGAGGTCTACGAGACCGAGACCGACGCTGCGGGGCGATATCGCATCCCGAAGGCGCCGCTGAAGGTCCGCGGTCGGACCGTCCGCCTCGTCGCCTTCTCGCTGGTGATCTACAAGCGCGGCTACGTCGGCTACCGCTCCGAGAGCACCCCGGATGGCGCGCCTCGGACCGACTTCACGGTCCGGCAGAACAAGGTGAGCCTGCGCAAGTGGCGGGAGAGCGACTCCCACGCGGAGCACCTCGCCTACCTCGCGCCGCCGCGGACGATCCAGTCCCTCAGCGCCTGGGAGACGGAGCTCGCGAACCTGGACCTCTACCGGGAGCTCGGCGGGGATGCCCCTGCGGCCGCCGGAGCCGGCGGCTCGAACGACGAGGGCGCGGTCGAAGCGCGCGGCGGGGACGGCTGGCTCGACGCGAGCCAGCTGATGACCCCCGACGAGATCCGCCAGCGGACCCGGACCCAGGATCGCTTCGACGTCAGCGAGCTGACCGATCTCGAGCGGACGAGCTTCTACCATGGCGTTCACTACCAAGCCCGCGAGCGCGGAGAGCCCTACGACATCGCCATCCGCGTCTGGCAAGCGCCGCCCGGCGGCATGGCCCCGGTGATCGAGACCATCGAGACGACGATGGTCGGCGCGATCAAGGGCGACGAGATCACCGAGCAGACCTGGACCCTCGAGACGGAGGGGGTCTACGCCGTCGCGTTCATCGACGCCGAGAACCAGGCCGGCGTGCTCCTGACCTGCGGCGACATGCAATGCGCCGATCTTGCGACCGCGCTGGTGATGGCGTCGGAGCTCCAGCGCAACCTCAGCACCAGGCTCAGCAGCGCTCCGGTCGGCTCCAAGACCGAGGTCCCCGACGAGGAGCCCGCCGAAGAGTTTGATCTCCCGAGCGACGACGACGACGACGACGACGACGCATCCGAGCAGTCGCAGAGCCAGGAGGGCGGACGATGATCGCGAAGAGCACCACCCTACGGCCGCAGGCGCTCGCAGACCGTCTTGACCCGGCGGAGGGCCGGCGACGCGGCTCACGGCGCTCTCCGTGGATGAGGGCGCTCGCCCTCGCCGGTGCGCTCTTCGCCGGCGTCGGCTCGCCGCAGACCGCCGGCGCTTGGGATCCGTCCCAGACCCACCTTGGGCTCGTCGACACGGCGCTGCGCCGGAGCGCCGTGCACCTGCGGTGGATGGCCAGCTCAGAGCTGACCCGCGGCGTGTTTACGCCGCTGCGGATCGATCCAGAGCGTCTCACCCCGGGGGAGCGCCGCTTCCTCCAGGCGGCGATCCTGCGGGCGAGCGACGCGACCGGCTCGCGTCCCCTCGGCGGTCCCGGGAGCTGCCCCGGCGATGAGGCCCCCGCGGTCTCCCAGCGCTACTGCGTTGAGGACGAGCATTGGCAGATGAGCGCCATGGCCTGGATCGAGCTGGGCGTGCTCGCGGAGCTCTCGCCCTCCGCCCGCGAGGTCCATCACTTCATCGATCCCAAGGATCCCGGCGCCGACTCCTGGAGCGACCCGGAGCTGCCGCGCTGGATCCTGCGCCTGCGCCTCGCCCGTCGCAACGGCGCCCCGCTGGCGGGCTCCGTCAACCGGACGAACTTCGACGGACACGGCGCTTCGGCGGTGGCCTGGCTCAGGGACTCCTCCGACGTGATCGCCCCGCCGAGGCTCTACGCTCACCTGGAGCGCGCGTACCTCGAGGGGGACGCGGCGGCCCGCGCCCACCACCTGGCGATGGCGCTGGTCTGCGTCGGCGCGCTCCTCCACGTGGCCCAGGACCTCTCGGTGCCGGCCCACGCACGCGCGGACGCGGGGGCGTTCCTCAGCGCCCTCTCGTCGGCCCCCGGCGATCGCGGCCTGCCCCTCCAGGAGCTCGCCAAGGTCCGCTATGGCCGCAGCGATCTGCCGATCAGTGATGACCCGCAGATGATCGGCGAGGCCCGGGGCAAGCTCCTCGCCGAGAGCCTCGTCGCTCACCTCGTCGGCGCCTCGGGCAAGGGTGGTCAGGAAGAGGGCCTCGGGGTCTTCACCGCCGGCCGCTTCTTCTCGGAGTCTTCGGTCCCCTCCCCCGCCTACATCGAGCCCGAGACGGACCCCGAGGAGGCCGCCCGTGCGCTCATCGGCGAGGCGCTGATCGATCCGATCGAGGCCAAGGGCGCTCGCCTGAGCCCCTGGCCGGCCGAGAGCGGATACCTCCTGTCCGCGACGGGCCGCCCGCTCGCCGCCTTCGACACCGACGCGGAGGGCAGAATTCGCGCCTTCATCGACAACGCGGTCGCCGACAACCAGATGCAGGTGCTCCTGCCGAAGGCCGCCGCGACGACCCGCTCGTTGCTCGACTTCGTCTTCCCCGGCTGGCCGGCGCTCCACTACGACCCCGCCGCGCGGACGATAGGCTTCGTCCTCGACGCGTCGATCGTCGAGCCGGAGCTGCTCCTCCTCCACCAGGACGGAGCCGGCCGCCGGACGGTCCGCCGCAAGGTCAAGCTCCTCCCCGGCGAGGACAATCTAGTCGGCGATCTGCCGAAGACCGCCGAGGCCGAGCGCGCCGTCCTGGTGCTCCGCGGTCGCTACGCCGGCGGTGATCCGCTGCTCTGGGAGCTGACCCTACCGGGCGGCGCCGAGGGCAAGGAGACCATCGCTGCGGTCCCCGCCCCCTACGTCGCCCCCGCCGCCGCCAAGGAGGAGTTCATCGAGGAACCTTCCCTTGACGATGAGGACGACGACGACGCTCCCCTCCTCCCCCCCGTGGAGCTGGACGCTGAGGCTCCAGAGGGCGACGCGGAGGAAGCTCCGGAGTCGACCCCTCCAGAAGAGGCGTCCGCAGAGCCGGGCTGAGCTCTTGGACGGCGGCCTTGAGGCTGAGCAGGCCGAGGTGGCTCGGGACGATCGCCAGGCCTAGATCGAGCTGCTCCTGCGCGGCCTCGGCGTTGCCGTCCTCGATCGCCTCACGGATCCCGGCCTCCTGGGCCGCGGCGAAGGAGGGCATCGCCCCCAGGACCGCGGCTGCGATCCTCGCCCGCTCTTCGCCCTCCGAGGCGAGCGCCTCCCAGGCCTGAAAGTAGGTCCGGAGCTCCGGCTCGATCGGCGGTATCGCGGCGAGCTCGACCGCCTTGGCGAAGGCCCGCTTGGCGCCGCGTCGATCCCCGAGGAGCAGGGCGACCCGACCGCGCTCGTGGTTTCCCCAGGCGAAGTCCGGGGCCCGGCGATCGAGCTGCTTGAGCTCCGCGGCCGCGGCCCGCAGCTCGTTGTGCCGGCGCAGCGAGAGCGCCAGGCGAAAGCGCGCGAAGGGAGCGTCTGGATCGAGGTCGAGGTGCCGCCTGAGCAGGCGCCGCTCGATCGCCGGCAGGAGCTCGCCGTCATCGCCGAAGAGATCGTCGCGGAACTCTCCCTCCTCGTCGTAGAGGATCGTGACCTCGCCGAGGAGCGCCAGCACGAGCCGTTCGACCGTCGATGAGTGGGGTACGCGGCCGCCGTCCTCGCCGACGAGGATCACGTCTGCGCCCTCGGCGAAGGGATCGGCGGCGAGAACGAAGAGGTCCCTCCCGCGCTCGCCGATCACCCGATCGCCCTCGGAGATCCGTCCCTCGCTCAGCGCTGAAGCTGTCGCTTCGGCCAGATCGTCGAGCGGGAGGATCAGCGCTTCGGCGCAGGCGAACTCGAGGCCGTCCCATCGCTCCCAGAGGAGCTGCGCCGCGAGCGGGAGCCCGGAGGCGTCGAGCGCAGCCCGGGACGCGGGCGCGCCGACTCGATGCAAGCCGTCGTCCGCGTCCTGGAGTCGATCCTCGATCCGGTCGAGGATGAGCTCGACCGAGCGGCGAGCGCTGGGCTTGAGGCGTGGTGTCGGGGCCGTCGAGTCGTCCATGGGCGGGGCGGAGTGTCCCGGCTCCTGGCTGCAGAGTCAAAAGGTCCCGGACGCCCCCTGCCCTCCGGCGAAGCCTCGATCGGCGAGCGCAGAGCCCTGCGGGCGCCGACGATGGACCGCGGCCAGGCGACGACGCGGGACTTTACCCACGGACCTCGCACGGCCGGGCGCCAGCACCATGCCGACGGGCCCCGCTCGTCGGACGGCGTGGGCCTTGACGTCGCGCGACGAAGCCACGACGAAGGGACGACCACTCCGCTCGCAGCGCACGTCGGTCGTCTTGACCGAGGCGGGGCAAGGACAACACGGGCGCTGCGAGAGGCGGCCGTCGTCCGCGCCGGGGCGCTAGGCCCGCTGGAAGCGCGGCGGCAGGTCGATCCCCTGCTCGCGCAAGCTCCGGAGATAGCGGTTGAACGAGAGGGTCGCCTTGAACTCCGTCGACCCGTCGCTCGCCTTCCCGGCCGTGAAGAGCGGTCGGTACTCGATGGTGCCGTCGGCGTGGACGTGGGGCTCGATGATCTCGAGCACCTGCATCGCCTCGGCGTTCACGCCGCTGTTGAGGCGGATGATGATGTCGATCGCGTGGGCGACCGAGACGGTCAAGGGTTGGATAGCGCCGCCGGCCATCGTCGACCCGAGGGCGGCCAGGCGCGCGAGGGCGTGGGCCCCGTTGATCCCCCACAGCGAGACCACCGCGCCGCGGCTCGCCCCGGCGATCGCGTCGATCACCGCGCCGGCGTCCTGCTGACCGCACTGCTGGCTGATGAGGAGGTCCAGGCCGCCGCGCAGGAGCACGCCGAGGACGCTCGAAAGATCGACCGTGTCCGCGGGATCCTTGATCCGTCGGACCTGGATCCAGCCGCGGCGCCCGTGGCTCAGACGTCCCGTGTCGGAGATGCAGGCGACCCGCAGATCCTCGGGCACCTCGTTGACCACGGCCCGCATGAAGCGATCGAGGTTGACCCCACCCGAGGCGCAGACGACGACCCGGCGACAGGCCCGGAGCATCAGCCCCAAAAGCTCGCGCATGTCGGGGCTGAGCACCTGCTCCTGGACCAGCGCGGCGAGGCTGTTGGCGTCGGTCCGGATCCGTCGGAGGCTCAGCACCGAGGTCTTGGCCGCGTGCGGCGGAAGGACCGCGTAGAGGTAGAAGCCGCTCTCGACGATCCCCTCGATGATCTGGCCGCCCTCCACCAGGAGGCCGCGCTTGCGGGCGATCCGGCGGATCGCGAGCTGGAGCGAGTTCTCGCTGGTGAAGCGCAGGTCCAGGCGCTGGGCCGGACCTGTCTCTCGAATCACGTGGATCGGACCGGAGCCGACGACCTGGAGCTCGCGGACCTCGGGATCCCGCATCAGCTCGCCGAGCGGACCGTACTCCATCAGCTCGAGGGCGATGCGCTCGCGGAGCGGCGCGACGTCGACGTTGGCGTCGAGCTGGAGCGAGTCGCGGAGATCCGCGATCATCGCGTCGATCTCGGTCAGGGCCTGCTCGCGGTCATCGTCGTAGATGTCGCTCGACTTGGCGGGATCCAGGCGCGGCACGGAGTGGAGCACGGAGGTGACGATCTGGTTGGCGATGCGGTCGAGGTAGGTGCTCTCGACGCCGGCCGCGGGGACACGCTGGGCGGAGGTGAAGACGCCGCTGGTGTCGTCGACGAGCTCGACGAAGTCCGGCAGGACCTCGGCGGCGACATCGTCACGGCGGCGAGCCTTCTTGGAGTCCGGCGGCGGCTTTGGCGGCTCCGGTGCGCTGATGCTGGGATCATCGCCCTCGAGCATCAGGATGTAGTCGCCGACGTAGACCCGATCGGTCCGCCGGACCACCCGCGAGGCGCTGACCCGACGGCCGTTGATGTAGGTCCCGTTGGTGCTGTCGAGATCGAGGCACTCGATCTTGCCCTCGTGCCGGCGAAGACGGAGGTGGTGCTTCGAGACGTTCACCCGATCGAGGACCAGATCATTGTCGTCCTCACGACCGACCGAGAAGTTATCCCCCTCGAAGGCGAATCGCTGGGTCTGCCCCCCTTTCTCATGAACCACTACCGTAATCACCCCACTGGAGTACCGCGAACGGCCGATGGACGACAAGCCGAAGACGGGGTTGATGACCTCGCGACGACGGATCCGTGGCGCTCGGTGACGCCTCACCCGAGCCGTTCAAGGGCGCGCCGTGGGGGGGGCGCTCAGGTGCGCCTAGAGGTCTGGGGACCCCATTCTCGACAGCCTGGCGGTGGACCGCGGGCCGCTAGAAGTCGTCGACCCCGTCGAGCGCATCCTCGAGCGCGTCGATTTCGCTCAGCGACGCCTCCCGAGCGCTCGCAGGTCCCAGCGGATCGCCGATCCCTCCACCTCCGAGCGTCTCCTGCCCCTGTCGGATCCAGCGACGGGCAGCCCAGGCGATCGAGACGATCGCGAGCACCGCGAGGATCGCAGACCCCCACAGGAGCTCGGGGCGGCCGACGTACCCCTGAATGTCGGGGAAGCGGGCGACCAGCTCCGCCTCGATCTGCTCGCGATCCATCCCGGCCTCAGCCTTGACCAGCATCTCGTTCTCGAGCTTGCGGGCCTGGGGGGACGGACAGGTCGCGATCGTCCGCCCCGGACAGTAGGGCGACATCAGGTCGTGGCTGAGCTCGAGGACGAGCTCTTGCGCCTCCGGCGAGGGGCTCTGCGTCGGAGATTGCATGGGCTTGTGGAGCTGCGCGGCGACCGAGCGGACCCGGTCAGGGGCTACATGTCGATCTTCTTGGCCTTGCGCTTGCCGCCGCGGCCCTTGACCTTCTTGGCCTTGCCGGTGTTCTTGGGCGGGTGCAGGGCCTTGTAGCAGAACTTCTCGTGGGCCTCTTTTTCCTTCGGATTGTCGAGGTCCGGCTTCGGCGGTAGCTCACCGCCGATGTTCTTCAGGTACTTGGTGATCTTGTTCTCGATGATCGTCCAGTGGGCGTCGGCCTTCTGGACCTCGGTACGATCACTCTCGTTGTAGGCCTTGGGGTAGCCGTGCATGACCAGCTCATGGCCCTCGAGGAAGTGGCCGATGAGCTTGGACTTCTCGAGGATCCGGGGCTCGTTGGCGAAGAGGCGCTGCTGCCAAGTGTTGATCTGCGGGATGAAGACCTGCTTGAACTGGTGCCACTGCTCGTCCTCAGGGGTCCCAGGCTCGACGCCGAAGACCTTCTCGCCCTCCTCCTTGACCTTCTCCCGGTGACACTCGAGCTCCTCCCAGTAGTTGAGCATCTTCTTTAGGTTCGCCTTGTCGAACTTGTAGAGGTGCTTCTCTCCCTCGGGATCCTTGCGGTCCCAGGCCTTGAGCTCGGCGTCGGTGGGCGGCGGGAGTCCGTCCGGCGGCCGCTTCTTCGGGCTCGGCTTGTACTCGTTTTTGAGGAACTCTTCGTCGGCGTTGGTCTTCAACGACTCTTCGATCGAGCGGTGCTCGCCGCATCCGGTCGCGCAGATGGCAAAGGCGGCGATAATTGTCCCAACTTCAAGACGCAAAGTTCTGCTCATCCGATAGTCCTGCCCTGAGGTGTCGCTGACTTTAGCGAGGCCTGCAGGTGCTTGTAAAGCGCTGAGCACCGCTCCTTGCCGCGGCGAGCGAGAACCGTAGACTGGCGGCACCTCGCCGGGTTTGCCCTGCACGATGGGCCGCGCCGCCATGACCCTTCGCACCCCGAAGACCTCCCCGACCCTCGCTGCCCGTGGCGAAGCTCCCGCGCGCTCGCGTGTGCCCTCGTCTGCCCTGTCCCCGCCCACACCTGCACCTGAGCCCTGCGCAGCTCCGCCTCGTCGACGCCGCGGGGCGCTACGATCGCCGCGCGGGAGCACGCGAGACATCCTCCGCGGGCCGCTAGACGTGCCCCAGAGGCCTCTCGCGAGGGGCCTGCGGCTTGTGGTGAGGGCGGCGAGGAGGTGGCCGAAGATTCGAGGGATCCTGGCGGCAGGAATGCGACGGTCGACGCTCGCCTGGGTCCGCTCGTCGCGCTCAGAGTCTCCGCGGCTCGCCTCATATGGCCGGAAAACCATGTACGGATCGATCGGCCGAGCGTCACGGCGCTCTCGCTTGCCCTCGTCGCCTCTCTCGCCCCCGCCGATACTTGCGGTACGACCCCGTACAGCGGCGTTTCGTCGACGCCGAGAGGGCCGACGGTTGCGGCGCGAGAGCACGCTGGACTTTCGCCAACGGCTGTTAGGGGGTGCGGGGTGAAGCTGGACGCGCGCCTCGTCTCCGTCGGCCTCGCGGCGGGCCTCGCCCTCGGCGTCACACCGGCGAGGGCCGGCGAGTACTGGCTCTCCGCGGAGATCGAAGGCGCCGCGAACACCCGAAGCGCGGCGGTCGTGGCGATGTCGCCTCCCGGCGCAGAGAGCCCAGACACGCCACCTCCCCTCGCCGGGCACGTCGTCGGCAAGGTCGCGGATCTCCCCGCAGCCCTCGCGTGGGTCGATCGGTGGGCCTTCTCCGGCGCGCCGCTCCCGACCCACGATGTCCACGAGCTCAGCCTTGGACCCGCGCCGGTCCCCGGCGGCGAGCTGGTCTCGAGCTTCGGCACCTTCCTCCAGGCGCTGGTGATCGACGAGGTGGACGAGGACGGAGGCACCCGCGGCTTTGGTTGGCCCAAGCCCGCCCCCGAGCTCCCCGAGCGCTGGGTGCCGGCGGCGGTGATGAGCCAACGGGCGCCGCTCTTCGCCGCCCCAGCGCCGATCCTCCCGCCCTTCGCGGAGTCCCACGACACGGTCGTCCGCAGCGATGACGTCTACCTCCTCGGGGTCGTCGATCGCTGCGAGGCGACGAGCGGTCTCCGTCGCTGCCTGCGTTGGGCGCAGGTGCTGGTGCACGGTCACGGGCGTTGGCGCGGCGGCTATCTGCCGGCGGCCCAGGTAGCGACGATCGACGGCTGGGTCCGGGCGCCCGCAGGCCTCCCGCGGGTCCACGCGATCCGAGCGGCGACCGCCGGCGACGACGCGCTCTTCCTCCTGCTGATCCGGACCAAGGACTACGAGCTCCACCGCACGGTCATCCGCCTGCCGCTCGTCGGCGATGCGTTCCCGGAGCTCGACGTGGCCCTCGAGGGCGCAGAGGCGGTCATCGCCAGCGGCGGGGGGGAGGTCGCTCGCCGATCGCTGACCGCGTCGGTGGACGCTCGGCAGTAGGGGCGGAGCCATGACGCTGCGGAGCGGCTCGCGGGTCGTGGCGGGTCGTGGCGCTCCGAGCCGACGCGCTGCAGCGCTTGGAGGTGGGACCGCCGAGCCGACGAGCGACGGCTCCAGGACGAGGTCTGCTCGGCGACCGCCGGTCGCGGCCCAAAGACATCAGGGCACGTCGATCGCGGATCGCGTAGACCCGGCCGACGTACGACGCCTCCGGGACGAACTCAGCGCCCTGCGACCGCCGGTAGCGGCTCGAGGACAGGCCCTTGGAGGGCCTCGCTCTCGACCCGCAGCGCGATCAGGACGCCGCGGTTGCTGATCGCGTAGACCCGGCCGAAGAGCGGATCGTATGAGGGCTCCGCGCTGATCCCCGAGCCGACGTTGAGGTTGGCGAGGAGCTCGCCAGAGACCCGGTCGAGGGCGAGGAGGCCGGTCTCCGAGTGTCCGACGAGCACCGTCGAGCCGATCACGACCGGCGTCGAGAGGACCCCGGGATCCTGCTGTCTCCGCCAACGGAGTCGCCCTCCCCGCTCGACGGTGAAGATCCCTTCGAGGGAGGAGGCGAAGACGAGCCCGCCGTCTCCGGCGTCGACGACGGTCCCTGCGCCGCGGACCGGGCGGAACCATCGCTGCGAACCATCGGCCATCGACAGGCCGTGGACGCCGGTCTCCTGACCGCTGACGACCACCTCGCCGCTCGCGAGGTCGACCAGCGGGGTGCTGTCGGAGTCGACGAAGTCGCCGCCCTCAGGGGGCGCGACGTTCGCCTGCCACAGCGCCTCCCCCGATCCTGCCCCGATCGCGACGACCCGGCCGTTGCCGAAGCCTGTGAAGATGACGCCTCCCTCGGGGACGGAGGGATCGCCGTCGCCTACATGGGTGAGGCCGGCTTGGCCGTGGATCGTGAACTCGCCCTGGAAGGGCTGCTCGTACTGCCAACGCCAGGCGCCGCTGCGAGCGTCGAGGGCGAAGACCTGGTCCCGCGAGTTCGCGAAGTAGACGACGTTGTCGTCGAGCAAGGGCCGGCCCCGGACGGTGCCCTGGGTCTCGTAGGTCCAGCGAGGCTCGCGGGTGTCGAGGTCGAGCGCGAGCATCACACCGTTGTCGGAGCCGACGAGGAGAACCGGCTCCCCTTCGACGAGGAGCGGCGCCGAGGCGATCGCGCCGCCCATGTCGTACTCCCAGAGGAGCTCGCCGTCGTCGGCGTTCAGGACCAGGAGGCTGCCGTCTCGACTGCCGACGTAGAGCTGATGACGCTCAAAGTCGGAGGTGACGATCGCCCGCTCGTCGGGCCGCAGGATCGCCATCTCGGAGATCGTGATCGGCTTGTGGAAGTCGACCTCGAGGACGGCCCGAGCCGCGTCGGTCTCCGCCGGATAGACGAGCACCGTCGGCTCGGAGGGGCCGCAGCCCAAGCCCCAGCCCCAGCCCAGACCGGCGCAGAGGAGCAGGCGGCGCGAGATGCCCGAGCGGAGCCCGCGGCCGAGTCGTTGACGGTGAAGGAGGCCCATGGATTACTCCTCGGGCGGAGCTGCGTTGTCGGTGATCTCGACCGGCGAGGGGGCATCCTCGACGCCCACGAGCAGGCTCGGATCGACGACCTCGACCAGCTTGCGGACGTCGTCTCCCATCAACGAGAACTCGCGCAGCGGGTACTCCTCGATGTAGGCTTTGAGCGCCTCGACGGCCTCGTCCTTGCGATCGTTCGCGGCGAGGATCCGGGCGCGGTGGTAGAGGGCGGCCTCGCGGTAGATGGCCCCCTTGTCACCGGCGAGGATGACCAGCTCGCGGAGCGCCCCGTCGATGTCTCCCTTGCCCTCCAAGGCCAGGGCGACGCCCTCACGGGCCATGAACCCGAGCGGGTGATCTTCGATCCGGACGATCTCGCGGTAGGCCGACTCCGCAGCCTCGAAGTCGCCGTCGCGCAGGTGATCCGCGCCGATCATCAGCTTTGCCGCGGTCTCCGGTCCGCTGCCGGCGCTGGAGGCCTTGAGATCCTCGAGCGCCTTGGCGATCGCGGCCTCACGCGCGCTCTCGTCCGGCACGATCGGGTATGGAGGGTCGTTGGTCGGGCCGACGAGGCTCTCCACGTCGCCTATCCGAGCTCGAGCCTCGAGGGCCGTGGCGGTCCCTAAGAGCTGAGTCGCCTGCGCCGAGTGGGTCTTCGCCTTGACCCGGTAGAGAACGACGCCGCCGATCCCGAGGGCGATCGCGATGATCCCGACGACGACCCAACGCCCCCGGTTGGCCGCACCGCGCCCAGCGCTGCGCACCGCGGTCTGGAACGCGTCGTCCTTCGGCGGCGCAGCATCGCCACCATCGCCCCTCTTCTTGGTCCGCGCACGGCTCCAGGTCGGCAGCTCCATCCGCTGCTCGGGCGCCTCCTTAGGCGCAGACTCCGACTTTTCGGGCGTATCGCTCACGGATGGCGTATCTACCCGAGCGGCGCGTCCCTGTCCAGCCAGAGCGCGGTATAACCTGGGACCGTGACCGCGCCGTCGCTCCCCCGTCCGGCCGCCTGGCGGCGCAGCTGGACCCGCGTGCTCGCCACGCTCCTCTGTCTAGCGGCTGTGACAGAGACGTCGGCGGGCGAGCCGGCCCCCCGCGAGGCGCCGACGGATCCCAACGATACGCCGATGATGCGACCGCCGAACGGTCAGCCGGCGCCGACCCCGATCAAGTCCTCCCCTGCCCTCGTGCCGGCCTATGGAGGGGATCGACGCTTCGCGCTCACCCTCTCGCCGGCCTACGCGTCCTTCCGGCTGCCTCTCCTCGGACGCGAGACCATCCGCCGCCCTGGGGCGGGTGTTCTCCTCGAGGCTGATCTTCGCGTTCTCTCCTTCGCCTGGCTCCGAGCCCAGGTGGGCTACAGCGGTCACCCGCTAGGCGAGAGCAAGAGCCAAGATTCGGACACCGAGGAGATCACGGTCACCGCCAACGCCGGCGTGCTCCACACGACGACCGCGGGAGTCGGCGTCGCTGTCGGGATCGATCTCGGCCGCTTCATGCCGATGGTCGACGTCGGCGCCGGAGTCTTTCGCATCGGCACACCGGAGGGGGCGCTCGTCGGCCAGCGCGGGATGGCCTGCCTCGACGGCACCACCTGTGACACCGGCCTGATGTGCAGCGCCGGCACCTGTGTACCTGCGATGGTCCCGGAGGTGCACGCCGGGGCGTCGGTCGATCTCCACCTGGCCAAGCGCTGGTACCTCGGCGCGAGCATCCGCTACTTCGCCCTGATGGTTCAGCCGCTCGAGATCCCGATCTACGTGATCGGCGCCGCCCGGCTCGGCCTCCGCTTCTGATCCTCAGCGGCGCCGTGGTGATGGCGAGCTCGCGGGCAACTTACTTCGCGGGCGAGTTGGGCTCGATGAAGTGTCGTCGCTCGCGACGACTGAGCCCCGAGCACCGAGCCCTGAGCACCGAGCGAGAACAGAGAAGGCCCCTACGCAGCGCGTAGGAGCCTCTCGTCGGACCTTCGGTCGGACTAGCCGCCGAGGCCGGGGCACTCGATCTCGGGGAGATCGGAGAGCTGGCAGACCGCGCTGACGGTCGTGCCGACCGGCGCCGGGCCATCACGGAAGACCTTGAACTCGAGGTTCCAACCGTCGTCGATGCACTCCTGCGAGAGGTTGTCGTCGGGGTTGTCGGGGGTCACATCACCGGTCGGGTCGACGAGGCCGATGTAGCAGACCTTCGCGTCGCCGGGCGGCACGTAGGTGTTGCCGCTCTTGTCACAGACCGGGATGTCCTCGCTGGTCCCCGCCGCGATGTTCTCCTGCTTGAGGGTGCAGTCGAAGTCGAGGCGCTCGGTCGTCGTGTCCGTGTCCTTGATGCACTCCGGCATGCAGGCCGGCTTGATCTGGTCGCGGATCTTGTCGGCGATCGCCGCGAGCGCGGGCGAGTAGTCCGGGTCGCAGATCGAGAAGATGTTCGGGTCGTCGCCGACGCGGAAGTGATCGGCGAACTCGCGGAGACGGACCGGCGGGACCGCGTCGCCGCCGACCGCAGACACGCAGCCGCGGTCGATGCCGAAGTTGTCGAAGAACTCCTGCTCCGGAGTGTCCGGATCGCCGCCGAGGCCGGTGTACGGGATGTCCGTGTTGCCGGCGCCGTAGGTCGTCGGCACACCGCCGATGACCGCGACCAGGACCTCTGCGCCCGCGTCGAACTGGCGCTTGGCCGTCTCGATCGTGTCGAGCTGGTCGGTGTAGCGGCTGAGCGGGTGGAGGACCGCTTGGTCGTCCGGGACCCCTGCGTTGCCGTCGATGTCTTTGTTCGACGAGCGGCAGGCATCGTAGCCGCTCGGATCACCGTCACAGGTGACGCCAGCGCGCCAGCAGACCGCGGAGCTCGGCTTCGGATCGGCGGGGTCGTTCCAGAAGACCTTGTTGGTCTGGAAGACGTCCTTGAAGGCCTCGTTGTAGGAGCAGTCCGCCTCGTCCGTGACGAAGACGACCGAGAGGATCGCCTGCTCGCGGAGGAAGCCGAAGTTCTTCTCGCCGGACGTGTCAGCGCCGCGGAGCGCCTTCCACATGCTCTCGAGGTGGGACTCGAAGCCGCAACCGGCGACGCCCTGCGGGCCGAAGCACTGGAACGCGTCGACCGTGGAGATGCCCTCGGGGAGGTTGGTCTCGCCCTCGATGTTCTGCAGCCAGGGGCGAGCAGCGGGGGTGTCGTCCTTCTCCGTCGTCGTCGGCGTGATCACGAGCTGGGTGTCGTCGAGGTCACAGAAGTCGGTGCACGAAGGCGCCGCGTCGACCGGAGGATCGACGCCGTCGAACGTGAAGTCGCCGAGGGCGACGCGGCCGAGGCAGGAGCTGAGCTCGAACTTGCCGTTGAGCGGCGTCGTGCTCGCCTTGCTGCACTGGGGATTGCCGGCGTCGGTGGTCGTGATCGCGAGGCGGTAGTTCGCCTTGACGTCATCGGCCTCGAGGACGTTGATGAACGCCTCGAAGTTCTCGGAGAGGAGCGCTTGCTCCTCCGCCATGGACCCTGAGTCGTCGATCACGAAGACGATGTCGACGTCCTTCGAGATAGCGATCGAGACGCCCTTCTTGGCCTCCTGCGCCTTGTCGTACTCGACCTCCTTTACGGGGTGCGAAAGACAGGCAAGGAGCTGCGGAAGGGCGACGGCTGCGCCCGCGAGTAGGGCGATGCGGGAGATAATGGACGTGCGCAAGATGTAGTCCTCCGGTGACACACGGGTCGCGGGGGCCTCTCCGCAGGAGCTGGAGAGGGTGTGGCCGGAACAATCGCACAGGCGTTCACCCGCTGTAAAGTCCTCGCCAGCGCGCACATCAGCACGCAGCGAGGCTCCCGGGCCAGCAGCCGGCCGGCCGTGAGCGCCCTAGGACTTGGCCCGAGCCTGGGCTCGCTCGCTGTTTCCACGGCCTCGGCCGCGGACGACGAGGCGGATCGGGACGCCGCGGAGATCCCAGCGCCGGCGGAACCGACGGACGAGATAGCGCTCGTAGGCGGTCGCGAGACAGCGGCCCTTGTTGGCGGAGATCACGATCAGGGGGGGATCGGTCTCGGCCTGGGTCGCGTAGAGCAGCTTGACCGGTCGGCTCTTGTGCATAGGCGGCGAGTTCTCCGCCACCGCAGCCGCAAGCTCTTGGTTGAGATCCGAGGTCGAGATGTGGCTGCTCAGCCCGCGCGCGGTCTTCAAACAGGCGATGAGGACCTCTTCGAGGTTGCGGGTTCGCCCCTTCCCCTCGTCACGGCCGGGACCGACCGCGGAGGTCTTGATGATCCGCGGTCGCTCGAGGAAGGCGAGGTCCGCCTCTGTGCGAGCCAGCACATCCCTGCCGCTGCGGGCGTCGCCGGCGACAAGATCCCACTTGTGAAGGGCGACGACGACCCCCTTGCCGCGGGTGAAGGCCATCCGCGCCAGCCGCTGGTCCTGATCGGTGACGCCGACGCTGGCGTCGACGACGAGGACGACGATCTGGGTCCGCTCCATCGCCCGGATCGCCTTGATCGCCGCGAGCTTCTCCTGCGCCCGCGCGACCTGCCGACGTCGGCGGAGCCCCGCCGTGTCGATCAAGACGAGCGGCTTGTCGTTGAACTGAAAGGGCAGATCGATCGCGTCGCGGGTCGTCCCGGCGGTGGCATCGACGATCACCCGCGGCTCACGCATGAGCGCGTTGATCAGGGTCGACTTGCCGGCGTTAGGGCGGCCCATGAAGGCGATCCGAGTGCCCTGCGGCTTCTCCAGCGTCCCGCTGAGATCGAGCTCCTTCGGGATGTTCGCGACGATCACGTCGCAGAGGTCGCCAAAGCGGCGACCATGGGCGGCCGAGACCGGGTAGACCTCGCCGAGGCCGAGCTCGTGGAGCGCGTGGGCATGCAGCTCCTGCTTGGGTCCGTCGGCCTTGTTGGCGACGAGGATCACCGGCTGGCCCGAGCGGCGGAGCAGCGTCGCGATCTCGATGTCGCTCGACGTCGCCCCCTCGATCGCGTCGACGACGAAGATGATCAGGTCAGCCTCCTCCATCGCGATCTCCGCCTGCTGACGGATGTGCGCCGGCAGACCGTCGTCGAGCGAGGGATCGATGCCGCCGGTGTCGACGACCATAAAGGAGTGACCGTCCCACTCGGCGATCCCGTAGAGGCGATCGCGGGTGACCCCGGGGTTGTCCTCGACGATCGCCTTGCGGGCGCCGATGAGGCGGTTGAAGAGGGTCGACTTGCCGACGTTCGGGCGGCCGACGACGGCGACGAGAGCGTTACTCATGACTCACCTCCCACGGGCTGGTGGTAGCCGAGGCGGGCCATCAGTTCGGGGTCCTTGGTCCAGTTCTTGGTCACCGTGACCTTGAGGAAGAGATCACAGCTCCGCCCCGTCAGCTCGGCGATCGCGCTGCGCGCGTCCATCGAGATCTTGCGGATCGTCCGCCCCGCGGCGCCGATCACCATCGGCTTCTGACTCTCGCGCTCGACGTGGACGTTCGCGCGGATGACGTCCTTGGGCGGCTTGCGCTGCTCCTTGAAGGACTCGATCGTCACGGCGCAGCTGTAGGGGAGCTCGTCCTTGAGGTGGCGAAAGATCGCCTCCCGGACCCGCTCTCCGGCGTGCCAGCGCATGTCACGGTCGCTGAGCGCCTCGACGTCGTAGAGGGGGGGGCTCTCGGGGAGCGCCCCGGTGACGATCGTCCGCAGCTCGGCCAGCCCCTCGTCCTGGAGCGCCGAGACCGGCAGGACCGCGGCGAAGTCGTGGAGGGCGGCCCAGCGAGCGATCACGGGGAGCAGGAGATCTCGCTGCTTGAGGCGATCGATCTTTGTCAGGACCAGGACCACCGGAGCGCCGGTCTCGACGACCGTCGCCAGCGCGGCCAAGGCCCCCTCCCCTGGCTCCCACGCCTCGGCGAGCTCGATATCCGTGAGCATCGGCGCCTCCGCCAGGAGGAGCACGAGATCGACCCCCGTCGCGCCGCGGACCGCCTCGTCCACCATGAAGCGGTTAAGGGGAGAGCGCGCCCGGTGGATCCCGGGGGTGTCGACGAGCACCGCCTGAAATTCATCCGTGCTCCACAGCCCCAGCAGACGCTCGCGCGTCGTCTGCGGTAGGCGCGAGGCCACCGCGAGATCCGCCCCCATGAGGGCGTTGAGCAGAGTCGACTTGCCGACGTTGGGTCGGCCACAGAGGGCGATCATCCCTGCGCGGAATGGTGCCCCCTCCTGGTTCGGAGCGGACATAGAGGTAGATCTCAGGGGTTCTTGAGCGACCGATCGCGGCGGATTTGCGACGGGGGGCGGGAATACACCCCGCTATGGGGGGCCGCAAGGGTCTCCCCGTGACGGCCCAGACCTACATGTCTTACATGTAGGATATTTGATTTCATGCGCGGACATGGCGATGCTCGCGCCCATGACCGTCACAGTCGAGCGCCGAGCGTCAGCTCGAATCGATAAGATCTTCCGGGTCCTGATCTCTACCGAGGAATTCGGCGAGCAGTGGTTCGTCGCCCGCAATATCTCGGAGACCGGGATGTTCGTGGAGATGGCGGAGCCTCTGCCGCTGCGGACCAAGGTGATCGTCCGCTTCCAGCTGCCCCAGGAGTCGGCCGCGATCTGTGCGATCGCGCGTGTGCAAAACCACTACTTCCTCCACTACGGATCGCAGGAGGGGGTCCGCGCACTGACCGGCGTAGGCCTCCGCTTCCTCCGCTTCGTCCCCGAGGTCGGGGCGCCCGTCCCCGACGACCGCCTACACTGAGGCCAGGGGCACCTTAGGCGGGAAATTTGGGCCCTTCTGCGCTCTGCGTTACCCCTCCAAGGGTGTCCAGCCTCGGTCGCCTCGCCATCCTCGCCGCTCTCGTCAGCGCTTGCGCCAGCGATCCGGAGGTGAGCGTGTCGATGAGGGTCGGCGAGGCCGAAGAGCTCACGCCGCCGACAGAGCTCCTCAGCGAAGAGGTGTCCGCCTACCGTCAGTGGCTGGGCGCGATCCCGGCGCTGGCGATCGCCGGTGACGAAGATCTCAGCGCTGAGGAGAACCCCTCCGCCGACGACAAGCGCGGCGGACCGCGGGCGAAGAAGCGGGGCAACAAGAAACCCGCCGTCGACACCCCCCTGCCCCTTCCCCGACCGCCGGAGACGGCCGCGGAGTTTGAGGCTGCGGTCACGGCGATGCGCAAGGGGCCGGTCGACGATCTGGCGATCCCTGCCAACAACCTCGCGCTCACCGGCGCGGAGCTCTGGCCGCAGATCAAAGAGCGCCTCATCGCCCCGAGGAAGGGGCGCAAGAACGACTATCGAGCGCTCCTCGATCGGATCGGCGGCGACGTGCCCAACCGCTACGGGCACTTCGAGCGCTCGTGGAAGCGAGCCCACGGCTACGAGGTCCGCCTCTCCGAGGACTGGTTTGGCGATCTCTTGGCGCTCGACCCGAGCAAGGTCGGCCGCTCCTTCCACCCCATCTACCGCGACTGTGTGCTCGAGTCGGCGCTCCTGCGGGCTGCGGCCAAGATCGGCGCGGGCCAGCCGGAGCTCGCCGACGAGGTCGTCGCGACCCTCCTCGAGGCGGCCTACATCCACGAGGGGACCTTCCGCGACGAGGTCGGGCGGGCGATCCGAGCGATCGGCGATCCAGCGCTCGCGGAGCTTATCCGCAGCTCCGAGCGACCGCCGATCGAGCGCGAGGACGATCGCTTCTCCGACCCCTACCGCAAGGCTGAGTACGCCGAGTACCAGCTCGATCGCCTCGATCGTCTTCAGCCCCGCAAGGCGGTCGCCTCGGTGATCGAGAACCCGCACCTCCTGACCGCGATCCTCAGCGCCTACGGAGAGCGCCGCTTTCCGGACGCCGCCGAGGTGCTCCTCGACTACGTCGACGCTGGCCTGCCGCGGGTGCGTCGCACGGCTCGTGACGCGTTCCTGTCCTATGTAACAGGTCCAGCGCCAGCGCCGGAGCGCAAGGTCTTGCGCCTGCTCGGCGGCAAGACGAGCTCGGCGAAGGCCGGGCAGACCTACCGCGACGCGGCCGCGATAGCGATCCGAGAGCGTCTCGAGCGTGAGGCCTCCCTCCTGGTCGAGGAGCCATGTCGGATCATCCTCCCCGAGGGGGAGCGTGATGAGATCTGCGAGCGTCAGCCGGAGCGGCATACCCACGCGCTGCTCGCCTTCCTGGACGCCCGCCGGGCGCAGGAGGAGGAGACCTCGATCGTCGCCGCGCTCGACCAAGAAGAGCTCGGCGAGACCATCGCGGCCCTCGACCGATTGCTGGTGGTGAACCCCGAGAGAATGGCGGACGCCAGGGTGATCGACGCCTATCGTCGCGGCGCCGAAGAGGCGCTCGCCGAGGGGCACCACAGCCGCGCGGGACAGCTCCTGCGCAAGACGGCGATGCTCATCGCCGATCGCGATCCCGAGGGCAAGCGCGAGCTCACGGTCCAGGCCCTGCTCGCCGAGGCGGAGAACGAGAGCCTCTCGCCGGAGGGACAAGCGATGCTCCTGACCACCGCCGAAGCCCTCGCCCCGGACGACATGGAGATCCAGAGCGCCGTGGCTGAGATCCGCCGCCAGCGCCTTCGTCCGCCCTCACCGTCGCCTCTCCGACTCGGCGGCGGCCTCGCGCTCCTGGCGATGACCCTGCTGATGCTCTCGCTCGCCGGGTCCCGCACCGGTCCGTGGCTCAGCCGCACGCCCCAGAGCTAGCGTCGCGCCGGGACGACACGGGCTCTAGAGCGGTGTGGCGTCGCCTCGCAAGGCCGAGCGGTTCGCTCGCCCGGGGAGTTCGATCGAACGCCGGAGCTCCGCGAGCTCGCCCGAGTCCAGGCTCGACCGTGTCACAGGACGCTCCGTCAGGAGTCACTGCGAGAATGGACGCGCTCTCCACGACCATCCCCAAGGGGAAACCAGAGGCGAGCGGTTGGCGACAGCCGCGGAGAGCGAGCCGCCGGGTCGAACCGAGCGGTTCGCTCGGCTCTGTGGGGCCGCATGACCCAAGGTTCCGAGCCGCTCAAGTGTCCTACGACAGGCCGTGATCGGGACTAGGAGCTGAGCTCCGTGCTCGGACCAGGTCGGCGGACCAGGTCGCGGCGGACACCCGGACGCAACAACGCCGACGACCTCACCGTCGTCGGCGTTGCTCCGACAAGCGCGAGCGTCCTGTCGGATCAGGGCGGCTTGGGGAGGCCGCCGAAGCCATCGTCGCGGGGCGGCTTCTTCGGGGTCAAGCGCGTCGGCTTGTCGGGCTCGGGCTCGGGCTCGGGCTTCGGGACGCTAGGCCGCTTTGTGACCGTCTTCTTCTTGGTCGTCGCCTTCTTCTTGGTCGCGGCCTTGGCCTTCGCCTCCTCCTCGGCTTTGGCCTTCGCCTCGGCCTTCGCCTTCGCCTCTTCCTCGGCTTTGGCCTTCGCCTCTTCCTCGGCTTTGGCCTTCGCCTCTTCCTCGGCCTTGGCAGCGGCCGGATCCGCCGGAGCTGCCTCACCGGCGCTCGCGGCCCCCGCTGTCTCCACAGCGGCTGGCGGCGTCCCAGCGGCGGGCGCAGGCGTCCCCGACTCAGCGGCAGCCGCCGGCTCTTCGGTCGGCGCGGGGTCGGGCTCCGCAGTCTTCGTCATCGACAGGAACGCGAGCCCGCCGCCGACGACGGCGACCCCGAGGAAGACGAGCACCCACGACGACGCTCCGCCCTTGAGGTTGCTCGATCGCTCGGAGCGATCGCTCGCGCCCATGTCGGACATGCTGTCGAGGCCGCCGACGAAGGTCCGCTTGTCGCCGGTCGAGCTCCCTGCGGCGGCGCCGCTGAACTCATAGACCGTTCTCGGCCCCGAGGACGCGAGCTCGTCGCCGCGATCAGCCCGCGCGGCCCCCGGTGGAGGGCCCCCGCCGGCCTGCTGCTGCGGCGCGGTTGTAGGCGGATACCCGGCTGGCATCGCGACCCCTGGGTAGGGGCTGTAGCCGCCGGAGGTGGGAGGCGCAGGCGTCGGCGCCGGCGCATACCCGGGCTGCCCTCCGTATCCTTGCTGCGGGGGATACTGCCCGGCTGGACCGTGTCCGGCGGGGTTGTGCCCGTACCCCGGCTGAGCCGCGGGGTTGTGCCCGTACTCAGGCTGAGCCGCGGGGTTGGGCGCGTACCCCTGCGGCGCCTGTTGGGCCGCCGGATTGACGATCGTTCCGCTGGGCCCCGCTTGTCCCTGGCTCGAGGGATCGCTGCCCAGGGGCATCGTCGACGATGATGGCTTCGGCTGGTTCACCCGAGTCTCCTTGTCCGGATCACGGACACGGCGAGTGTGCCACGATGATCGAACGCCCGCGAGCAACCGGCCACAAGCTGGGGGTGCGCAATTTCGGAGGGCCCCTGCTACCCTCCGCCGATGGCTGTACCGCGCGGCATGTTCATCGCCCTCGAGGGCATCGACGGCAGCGGGACCTCGACACAGACCCGCCTCTTGGCCGCCCGTCTGCGGGCCCAGGGCTTGCGTGTGCTCGAGACCTGTGAGCCCTCCCGAGGGCCGATCGGCCGGATGATCCGTGAGCGCTTGAGCACTCGCTCTGCGCCGATCGAGCCGGCAGCGCTCGCCCTTCTCTTCGCCGCGGACCGTCTCGAGCACGTCGCCAGGGAGATCGAGCCAGCGCTCGCTGACGGCGTCATCGTCATCTCCGATCGCTACGTCCTCTCATCGCTCGTCTATCAGTCGCTGGAGTGCGACGGGCCCTGGGTCGCCGAGATCAACCGACATGCGCGGTGGCCGGACCTCTGCGTGCTGGTCAGCCTTCCCTTTCAGGCGGCTGTCTCCAGGGTCGCCGCGAGGCAGGGCGAAAAAGAGCGCTTCGACGCGCCGGAGCTCCAGCGCCGGCTCGCCGCCGGCTATCAGCGCGCCCTGGAGGCCCAGCGTCCAGGGCCGATCGCCGCCGTCGATGGCTCCCTGAGCGTCGAGGCGGTGACCGACGCGATCGCCTCGCTCTGCGCCGACGCGGGCCTGACCCCGCGCTAGGCGGGGCCTCGCGCGGCTCTCCGAGGAGGTTGCGCCGCTGCGCCGCCTCCAGCTAGGATGCCCAGGAAATGATCGACTACGACGTCCTCTGCCAAGCTATCGGCGATTGGAAGGCCGGCCGCGCCCCTACCCCCGTGGTCACCCGCGACGCGGGTCCGCCGAGCCCCCCGTCCCCACCGGCGCACGTCGTGGATGAGGTCGACGAGGTCGCGGAGTTTGAAGACGATGACCAGTTCGACGAGCTCCAGGAGGTCGTCGAGGAGCCGCAGGAGCAGACGATCATCTATCAGCTCCCGATCGAGCCGCTCGACGAAGACGATCTCTAGGGGAGGTCCGCCGGCTGCCGTTCGGCCTTCGGAGGGTCGATACGGCAACGGTCGAACTCCGGGGGAGCCGGCGCGAGCGCCGGCTCTTTTCAATTGGTTGATCGAGCCTACACGAACGGGCGTGCTCGTCCCTGGCGCGGTTCGGCCGGTGAAGGAGCCTGTCCGCGGAGCAAGCCATCGGCTCGCCGAGCTTCGACGATGCACTTGCAGCGCAAGCCCATGGCGCGAGCATCCGTCGAAGCTCACGGACGAGCCGGGCAGCGCGATCGCGGCGTGAGAGCGCCGAGGTGGCTCGCCGAGGTGGCTCGGATCGACGCTCCTGACCGAACGTCGAGCCCCTCGCCCGACAGTCCCCTGCCCCATAGGAGAAGAGCCGGCGGGAGACCACCGGCTCGTCTCTAGTTCCCCCAGGGCGGACTAGGTCGCCAGGAAGTAGATGATGACGCCGACCATCGCGACCATCACCAGGACCGCGACGATCGTCCCGGTGCTGCTCTTCTTGGGCTCGTCGTCGTCGTAGTCGACCGGCTCCGCGACCGTCGGCGCGGTCGGCTTGAGGTCGAAGCCTCCGCCGCTGGTCGGGCCGAAGCTCGGCACGACCGGCGTGGGCTCCGTCGGCGCAGGGGTCGAGGTCGCCTGCTGAGCGAGCTCCTCGAGCGTGTCAGAGCTGGTCTCAAGCACGCTGCTCGGCGCCGCGGCGGGCTCCTCTTCCTCGCCGCGGAGCTTGGAGGCGAAGGAGCTGACAGGCTCCTCCTCGCCGCGGAGCTTGGCGGCGAAGGAGCTCATGGGCTCGGCCGGAGCAGTGGGGGCTGCGGCGATCGGTGCGTCCTTCGGCGCCGGCTTGGGTGCGTCGGGGGCGAAGGCGACGACAGTTCCTGCGTCGGTCGTAAGCTGACCCTCGTAGAAGCCGGGCTCAGGCTCTGGTGCGGGGGCCTCTTGCGCTTGCTCCCCCTCGATCTCGGCCTCCATGAACATGGTCCAGCCGCGGGACGTGGGGGCGGCTCCGCCGTCCTCCGGGGCTGCGACCTGGGCCTCTGCGGGATCCGCCTCGGGAGACTCGTTGAGCTCCTCGAGCATCGTCCAGCCGCGGGTGCTCGGCGACGACGGAGCGGCGCCTGGAGCGGGGATCTCGGGGGTCGCCGCGGCGACCTCGTCCGGATCGTCCATGATCATCGTCCAGCCTCGAACGCTGGGCTTGGCCTCGACGGGTGCCGCTGCGGGTGCCGCTGCTGCGGGTGCACCGAAGGTCGGCGGCGCGACGCCGGGGGCGCCAACACCGGGGGCGCCAACACCGGGGGCCCCGAGGGCGGGGGCCCCGATCCCCGGAGCGGAGGGAAGACCTGGAGCCGCGACTCCCGGGGCGCCGATCCCAGGGACCGGGATGCTCGGGGCGGCTGCGGGAGCCCCCAGCGTGGGGGCGCCGAGGCTCGGCGCGGCGGGGGCCGTCGGCGCCGCTGGAGCTCCGACGGGCACGGTCGCCGCCGCTGGCTCGTCGTCGGTGGCCTCCATGAACATGGTCCAGCCTCGGGTCCGCGGCTTCTTGGCCTTCGCCACGGCGCTGGCTGCTGCTTGGGCCACAGCGGGGGAGTCACCGGCGGCCGGCGGACGGATCGCGGGAGCCGCGACCGGAGCCGCGACCGGAGCCGCGACCGGAGCCGCGACCGGAGCCGCGACCGGAGCCGCGACCGGGGCCGCGACCGGGGCCGCGACCGGGGCCGCGACTGGCGACGCCTTGGGCACCGGCGACGCCTTGGGCACCGGCGACGCCTTGGGCACCGGCGACGCCTTGGGCACCGGCGATGCGACCGGCGCAGCCTTGGTGGAGGGCGGCCCGAAGAGCGAGCGCACAGGACCGCCGAGCGTCGGCGGGGCCCCAAGACCTGGGGGCGGCGCGAGGGTGGGCCCGCCTCCCGGGGAGAACGAAGAGCGACTCTGGACGCCGAGACGGCCGAAGCCTGGGAGACCTGCGGGCGCCTTGGTCGGCGGCGCGGGCTCCTCTGCGGCGAGCTTGTCGAAGCCCCCCATCAGCTCGCGGATAGTCCCCGGGCGAGCCTTTGGATCCTTGGAGAGGGCCGCGGCGAAGGCCTCGTTGACGTCGGAGGGCGGAGTGCTCGCGGCGTGCTGCAGGAGCTGGGTCGCGACGTCGCCGGCGAAGAGCGGTGAGCCCGTCAAGTAGCGGTGACCGAGCGCGGCGAGGTTGTAGGCGAGGGTCGCCTCGCTGATCTCCTTGCCCTCGACCTGCTCAGGGGCGATGCACTCGATCGCGCCGAAGCTGACGCCTCCCTGTGGAGTTCCGACCGCAAACCAACCAATCTTGATCCCCGTGGCCGTACGGATGATGACCTCCGGCCCGAGGTTGCGGTGGAGAACGCCGCCATCCGCCGCCAGCACGAGGGCCTCTGCGATCTCCTTGAGATCGGTCGCGACCTCGCCGCTGCTCGGGGGGGTCTCCGAAGCGCAGAGGGTCTCGCCCTCGACGCGCTCGTGGGCCTCGAAGATGCCGCCGTCGTCGAGCTTGCCGCAGTCGAAGACGTGAACGATCCGCGGGTCGTCGATCGCGGAGATCAAGCGGAGCTCCTGCAGGCTCCGCTCGACGGACTCCGGGTTCATGAACGAGTCCGCGCGATAGACGGTGATCTCGATCTGCTTGTCGTTCGGGTCGGTCGCCGCGTAGGTCTCGGCACCGACCCGGGAGCGCACGCTCTCTCCGACGGTGTACATCCCATCAATGACGGTTCCCGGAGCGAGCTGAGTGGTCGCTTTGGTCATGGATTCTCCACTGGACGTGCAGTCGCGCACGAGACTAAGCGCAGGGGCTCGGTTGATCAAGCTTTGCAAGGCTCCGGGCTGGCCCCCGGGCCTGCCCGGAGAACGATGCTTTGAGGCGCGCTGCGGTGGTCGCCTGCTCGACCCCGCAACCTACCCAATCGCCCAACATCGCAGAGCGATCTGCGGACAAGACAAAACCGGCTGACCCCATAGGGGTAGCCGGGCTTCTTGTCAGCATGTCGACCGGCGCTCGTGATGCCGCGCACCGGTCGAGATCGTTCACTTCGCCGATGACTCGGTCGGTGCGGGCTTGCCTGGCTCTCCGCACTTGGCGAACAGCTCTGCGGCCGAGAGGGTGCTGCGCTTGCCCGCCTTCTTCTTGCGGTCCTGGCCGGCATTCCGCTGCCTGCGTGCGCGTCTGGTCTTGGTTTCTGAGCTGTGCGATGCCATCTGGGACCTCTGGAGGCGGATGGATAGCCGGCGAGCGCGGCCTTGTCAACCGCTGCGATCATCGGCGTTGGGGGGGCGAGGCCTCAGGAACCTCGGCTGCTGAAGCCGCCGCCGACGAAGACCCGCTCAACCCCGAGCACCCCGTCGATCTCGCGAAGGGTCATGATCAACGATTTGAGCTGGGCCAGCGTCCGAACGGTCGCAAAGAAGGTGTTGATCGCCCGCATCCCGGCGTCGACCGTCCGACAGTTGGCCTGCTTGATGTTGACGCCGTGATACGAGAAAGCACGGCTGAGATCTGCCAGGAGGCCGACCGTGTTGCCCGTCCGGACCTCGATCGTCACGGCGCTCTCGATCTCCAGGCCGTCCTCCCAGGCGAGGTACACGCGGCGCTCGTCGATGTGCTCCAGCGACTCGGGGCAGCCCTCGACGTGGGCGACGATGCCCTTGCCGGGGACGAAGTAGCCGACCAGGGCATCCCCCGGGAGGGGCCCGCAGCAGGTCGCGAGCTGGATCATCGGTCCCCCCGCCCCGTGACTCTCCGAACGCTCCCGGTTGACGATGATCGGCGATCCCGCGATCCCCTCGCTGGCGCTGAGGCCCGGCCAACCGCGGGCGCTCGTCTTGCGCCCCGAGACCCGACGAAAGACCCGACGAAGGAGGTTTGAGTCGTTGTTCTGGGGATCCTCGGAGCTCGGGGCGAGGCGGTCGAGGACCCGCTCGACGGCGATCAGACCGGCGCCGATGGCCTCGTAGATGCTGTCCGCTCCGCGGAGATCCTTGCCGAGATCGAGCTCCGGTCCGAGCTTGGCGATCGCCCCCAGGCCCTCCATCTCCTCGAGTCGCTGGCCGCGGCTCGTGAGCTTCTGCTGCAGGAGAGAGCGGCCGATTTCGCGCAGTCGCGCCCTCTCCTCGGTCCGCAGGTGCTGCTTGATCTTCGCCCGGGCGCGCGATGATCCGCACATCTTCAGCCACTCCTGCCGCGGTCGCGTCTTCGGGCTGGTGATGATCTCCACCGTGTCGCCCTGACGAAGCTGGTAGCGCAGGGCGACGACGTGGCCGTTGACCCGCGCGCCCGAGCAGGTGTTGCCGACGTCGGTGTGGATGGCGAAGGCGAAGTCGATCGGCGTCGCCCCGCGGCGGAACGTGAAGACATCGCCGCGGGGGCTGTAGACGTAGACCTCGCCGGCGAAGAGATCCGCCTTCACAGACTCGATGAACTCGTGCGGATCGACGACATCGCCCTGCCAGTCCATCAGCTCGCTCAGCCAGTCGAGGTTTCGCCAGCCCTCCGCTCCGCGGCCGTCGGCGTGATCTCGCTGCCACTCGGCGACGATCCCCCGGTCCGCGACCGCGTCCATCGCCGCCGACCGGATCTGGATCTCCATGCGTCGGCCGTGGCGGTTGATCACCATCGTGTGCAGCGCCTGATAGCGGTTCGACCGCGGCAGGGCGATGTAGTCGCGGACCCGATCCGGGACCGGCTTGAAGTGGGCGTGGATCACCCCGAGCGCGGCGTAGCAGCTCGCCCGGTCGGGGACGACGACGTGATAGACGACGAGATCCTCCAGGGTGTCGACCTCGTAGCCGTCCTCGCTCTCCATCAAGTAGAGCTGATGGGGGGTGCGGATCGACGAGCGCAGGCCCACCGGTCCGAGGGTCGCGAGCGGCCACTCCAGGCTCTCCTCGTCGTCCTCGGGGGGAGCTCCGTCCCCCCCGGCGAAGGCGACCCGGAGCAGCTCCTCGGCCCCTCGCACCGTCGCCTCGGACCCCTCTAGGAGGGTCGTCATCTTGCCCTGGATCCGCTCGTAGGTGCCGGGCTCGAGGTAGCGAAACGAGAGATTTTGCAGCTCCGCGCGGATCCACTGGATCCCGAGGCGGTTGGCCAAAGGTGCGTAGATCTCCATCGTCTCGCGAGAGATCCGCGCCTGCTTCTCCGCCGGCATGTGATCCAGCGTCCGCATGTTGTCGAGGCGATCGGCGAGCTTCACCAGGAGCACGCGGATGTCCTGGCTCATCGCCAGGAGCATCTTGCGGAAGCTCTCCGCCTGCTGCTCTTGCCGTGAGAGGTAGGGGACCTTGCCCAGCTTGGTCACGCCGTCGACGATGCCCGCGAGCTCGCGATCAAAGCTCTCGGTCAGATCGACGACCGTGAGCTCGCTGTCCTCGACCGAGTCGTGGAGCAGGCCGGCGGCGACGCTGTGGGTGTCGAGGCCGAGGCGAGCGATCGTCTCCGAGACCCGGATCGGATGGATCAGGTAGGGCTCGCCGCTGCGGCGGACCTGCCCCTCATGGGCGCGGACGGCGACCTCGAAGGCCCGACCGATGATCTCAACATCGGCCGTGGCGTCGCGCTCACGGACCGCGTCGAGCACCCTCGCGAAGGCGGCTGCGAGGGCGTCATGAGCTCCCGTCGGCGCGTCCGTGTTCATCGCCGATCCTTGTCCATGGGGAGCAGGGAGCCTTGACCGCTGATCACTGCGTCGGCGGCGCTGCGCCGGCGGTAGACCCGGTTGCGCTCGGCGACATAGACCGCACGGAGGGCGTCGTAGGCCCGATCGAGATCATCGTTCACGATCACGTAATGATACTCGCGGTAGTGCCGGATCTCCTCTGTCGCGACACGCAGCCGGCGATCGATCACCTCGGGAGCGTCGGTACCCCGCGATCGCAGGCGTCGCTCGAGCTCGCCGAGCGAGGGCGGGAGAACAAAGACCGAGACGACATCCTCGGGGAATTTCTGCCGCAGCTGCCGCCCGCCCTGGAAGTCGATGTCAAAGAGGAGGTCGTGGCCCCGGGTCAACGCCTCGCGGACCTGCGGAGACGAGGTCCCGTAGTTGTTGCCGTGGACAAGCGCGTACTCCGCGAGTTCGTCCCGGGCGATCATCGACTCGAATTCGCCGGGCTCGACGAAGAAGTAGTCCCGCCCGTGCACCTCCTCGCCCCGCGGGGCCCGTGTCGTGTACGAGACGCTGAATTCGAGGCTGCTGAACTCCTCGCGGAGGCGATGACAAAGGGTGGTCTTGCCGGCGCCAGAGGGCGACGAGACGACCAGCAAGAGACCGCGCTCGCTGCGTTCATTCGACATTCTGAACCTGCTCTCGGATACGCTCGACGGACGCTTTGGCCTCGACCGCGACGCCGCTCCCGCGGTGGGAGCTGACTTTAGAGCCGATCGTGGTGATCTCGCGAAAAAGCTCCTGGCACAGGAAGTCGAGGGTCTTGCCGTCGCCGACCTTCGCCGGCGCGTCGAGTACGCCGCGCATCTGCCCGAGGTGGGAGGCTATCCGGTCGAGCTCCTCGGCGATGTCCGCCTTTTGGACCAGGAGCGCGACCTCTTGGGCGATCCGGCCGGGATCGGGCGCGTCCCCCCCGACCCGGCTCCCCATCTGGTTCAGGACCGCCTCGACCCGCTCGCAGAGCTTGCTCGCCAGGCGCTCGCCCTCCCCTTCGGTCTCCGCGCGGAGCGCCTCGACCTGGGCCTCGAAGGTGTCCAAGAGCCCTCGGAGGACCGTCGCCAGGGACTCGCCCTCGGTGATCCGCATCGCCGTGAGGCCGTCGAGCGCCTGCCCGAGGCACTCGAGGAGGTCCTCCGGAGGATCCCGTGGGGTCTCGGAGTGGCCCCCCGAGGTGCGCCCCTGAGACTCCATAAACGTCAATAATTCGAGGGCGTTAAATGGGGAGAGCTCAACCTTCTCCTGAGCTGCTATCCCGCGCACCTGCCCGATCGTCTTCAGCACCTCGGCGATCCGCGCGGCGTCGATCGACGAGCCCTCCGCCTCCTCGCCCTGGCGGTGGAGCGCGACCGAGACGTCGAGACGTCCTCGGCCGACCCGAGCCTCGATCGCCTTGCGGATCTTCTGCTCCCAGGCGGGACCGAAGGGCTGCCGGATCTTGAACTCACGAAAGCGCTGGTTGACGCCGCGAAGCTCGACGACGAGCTGATGTGGCCGCCCGCCGGGCCCCTCAGCCCACGGGCGGCTGGCCACTCCAAAGCCGGTCATGCTGCGAATTGACACGTGTGTTCTTGGGTATCGTCTTCCTCGGGGCTACCGCAAGGGGTGGGCGCGATCCTATCCTGCAAGGGATGGTCCTCGCGACGCGACAGGGAGCGCAGGTGGCGCTACCGGGGACATGCCGGTCCGCTCATCACCTCGGCGCCGGCGTGCTCGTCGCGCTCTTCGGCATGCTCGGCATGCTCGGCGGGGTGACCGACGCGCTCGCCTCCCCGGAGGCAGAAGGACCGACGCGCCCGCCGGCCGTCATCGCGAGCCCGGCGGCGGTCGAGGCCGAGACCGAGGCCGACGCCAAGCCGCGGACCGAGACGTCGGCCCGACGCTTCATGGTCGGCCTCGAAGGTGTCGCCCTCCAGACCGCGCCGCTCCACACCCGCCTCATCCGCTTCGATCGCCGCTACATCGGCCAGAACACGACCCTCGGCGGCGCCGGGATCTTCGGCCGCTGGCGGGCGAACGACCGCATCGCCCTCGACCTGGGGGTCCGCTCGGGCACCCTCCGGGTCGAGCGGGCGGAGAGCGAGGATCTCGTCGCCCAAGATCTGCTCCTCGCCGAGCTCGGTGCCCTCTTCTACATCGCCCACGGCGAGATCGGCCACCTCGCGGTCGACGGCGGGGTCGGCGGTCTCGGCCACCAGATCCGCTACAGCCGCGGCGACGGTCGCGAGGGCACGCAGCGGGTCGGGGCGGCCCTCTTCCGCGTCGGCCTCGACATCGAGCTGCTCCTCAACCGTTTGGCCTTCGTCATCTCTTTGCGGGCCTACGGTGTGATCACCGACCGCAGGCGGACGCGCAGCGAGGGGACGATCTTCGAGGGCGTGGAGCCCTCGCTTCGGCTCGCGCCGGTACCGGTCTTTCAGACCCACATGATCGGCGCAGCCGGGGTCGCGTACCGGTTCTAGGCGGGCGCCGGGCCCGTCCTGGCCCGTCCTGGCCCGTCCTGGCCCGTCCTGGCCCGTCCTGGAGAGGCCCGATCTTCTAGCCACGGACGCGATCGGTGGCCTTAGCCTCCCGATCGAACTTCGCGAAGAGGCGCTCGACGCCGCGATGACGCAGACCAGTCTCGGTGTCAGCCATCCCCGCCGTGGCGCTGACAGACGGCGACATCGACGGCATCAGGAGGTGCAGGAAGAGGATCCAGGTGACCATGGATCGCTTGTAGCAGGTTGTCCTACACCGGCAAAAATAGCCGCGGGTCCCCCGGTGGCGACGGCGCTGGCGGCAGAGCTGGCGGAGCGGACGCTCAACGGAGGAGCGCGTCGCTGGCCTCTCCGCCGAGGCCGAGGCGATCGAGGCGGGGCAGATCGTCGACAAATTCGAGGTCCGTGATCCTGCGCGACGAGAGGAGGATCTCCGCCGGGGCGAAGAGAACGGTCACCGGCCGGAGCTCGCCGAGGCGGTCCGCGATCGTCCGCTGGGCCTCGCGACGGAGGTCCGGGGTCCGAGCTTCGCGGAGGGTCTCGATCGCCGCGTCCAGGGCGGGGTCGTCGACGCCGGTGATGTTGCCGCGACCGCGGCTGTGAAAGAAGGTGTGGAGGTCGCTGTGCGACGAGTCCGCGTAGCGAGCCAGGGCCAAGGAGAAGGTCCCGGCGCTGAGCGGCTTGATGAGGTAGCCCCAATTCGCGGTGACGCTCGGCACCTGGACGCCGATCTCCCGCCAGGCGCCGCGGAGGAGCCCGCTGAGGTCGCTCGCGAGGCCCTTGGTCCCGTCCCACATCAACGGAAGCCGGAGCTGACCGGTAGAGCGGCGACGTACCCCGCGATCGAGCTCCCAGCCGAGGGCGTCGAGCGTCGCAGCGGCGCTGGCCGAGCCCCGTACGTCGGCCTCATCATCCGCGGCGCGCAGCCACGGTTCGAGCCCCTGCCCCTCTAGATCGCCCTCGGCGATGGCGCGCAGATCGAGCTTCTTGGGCGGGTCGAGGTCGACCGGCGCCGCCGGCCGGAGCCCCGGGCGACCGTAGACCTCGCGATCGACCCGAGCCCAAGGGATCGACTCGGCGAGCGCTCCCCGCAGGCGCGGGCCCGACTGCGCCCCCTCCCGGAGGTTGTAGAGGAGCAGATCGTAGATCGGCGGCGTCCGGAGGAAGGCGTTGAAGCGCGCGGCCATCCCCGGCTTGCCGAGCTCTTTGGGCACGTGATCGGGGGAGAGCGCGGCGACCAGGTGGACCTCGCCGCGTCGGAGCAGGGTCAGGGCCTGGGCGCCGTCGGGCAGCGCCCGGAGGACGATCCGACGGGCGCCGGTCCGCTCCGGATCGACCGCGTCGGTCCGCTCGAAGACCATCTTCTCGGCGTCGACAGCCGCCAGGCGCATGGGGCCGCTGCCGATCGGCTCCTTGCTGAAGGCCTGCTTGCGACCGCGACGCTTGGACTTGGGGACGATCTTCATCGCCGCGATCCGCTCCAGGATCAGCGGGTCCGCCGCGTCAAAGGAGATCCGGATCCAGCGCCCGGCGTCGAGCTCATCGCTCGGACCGTCGAAGACCTCGACGTTCTCGAGGCCGTCGAGGCCGTGGCTGCGGCGGAGCTTGGCCGCCCGCGGGCCGAGCCAGGACTCGAGGCTGTAGACGACGTCCTCGACGGTCACCGGCGTGCCGTCATGGAAGGTGCGCCCCTGCGCGAGGTGGCAGCGAAGCGCGCGATCTCCCGGCTCGATCGCACAACGATCGGCGAGGGCCGGCTCGGCCCAGGGGTAGCCCTCGGGCCAGCGCCGGACCAGGCCCTCAAAGAGGAGATCGTCGACGACTCGTTGACCCCAAGGATCGAGGTCCGCGAGGGGATCCAGCGCCTCGGGGAGCTCCCGAAGCGCGATCACGACGGTCTCGGTCGGCCCCACCGAGGTGAGCTGGAGCGGCGCCCGCTCGGCGCCCACGTCCTCCACAGCGCCCGTCGACGAGCCGCTCAGAGCCGCCATGTCTGCGCCCACGCCCCGCCGCGGACCTGTCTCGCCGCAGGCGAGCGCGAGGGCTGTGAGGCCATATCCGACGGATCTGCGGGCGCGGCTTCGCCACCCGGTCCTCGGCTGACCGGCGAAGGCGCAGCCTCGCCCCCTGTCGGTGCGCCACATCCCCTCCGGTGTACCTGCTTTCCTGGCGCTTGAAAATTCGCGGGTGCGCATGCTAAAGGTCCCGTCAGCCCACGTTTTGCTCCCTGCCGGAGCCTGGAGGATACCCCCAGCATGAAGCGCCTGTTCCTTAGATCCCTCTTGCCGACGTTGCTCTGCCTCTCCGCATCATCGTTTGCGTGCGACAAGGGTGAGCAGAAAGAAAAGAAGCCGGACGAGGACGTCGCGAGCGAGTCGGCGATCAAGGTCGAACTCCCCCCCTCGCCGAACTTCGAGGAGGGCAAGGTCGACGAGAAGTACCCGGACGGGTCTTGGTCGATCTATGGCCTCCGCCAGGAGATCGACGAGAACATCAAGGCCGGCGAGGCCGGCACTGAGATCGAGGTCAAGGGCTACGTCCAGGAGATCTACACCGCACCGGAGTGCGAGGAGGAGCCCTGCCCCCCCGGCAAGCAGCCCCACCTGTGGATCACCGACAATGCCGAGGAGGGCGGCAAGAAGCGGGCGATGATGGTCGTCAGCTACGCCTTCACGATCCCCGAGTACGACGTCAAGCGGTGGAAGGACGTCCCCAACGTCATCCTCAACAAGGGGCAGCAGTACACCTTCAAGGGTCGTTTCAAGCGCTTCTCCGACCAGGGGTTCGCCGACGACCGCGGCCTGCTCGAGTTCATCGCCTACAAGGACGTGAACCCGAAGACCGAGCAGATGGAGTGGATCTATCCGCCCGGCGCCGCGTGGCACCCCCTGGAGCTCGCCCGCCAAGAGGAAGAGCAGAAGAAGCTGATCGAGGCCTCGGCCAAGGCGGCCGCCGCCCGCAGCAACTGAGCAGCCCATGCTCCGGAGACCAGCCCCCATCGGGTTCGCGCTTGCGTTCCTCATGGGGGCTTTGTCGTGCGCGCCCCCGGAGGTGCGCGCGTGCGAGGACTTCGTCGATGCCCTGCGCGCCTGCACGGATCGCAACGGCGAGGCCAGCGGACCCGGCGAGGACGATGACTACGCCGTGTGCGAGGCCGTCGACCCCGCCTGCGAGTCCTTCTTCGAGTGCGCGGCGGCGAAGCCCTGCGCGGACGATCTCGGCTTCTATACGATCTCGACCGAGGGCTGTGAGCCCCCCGAGGGCGTTCGCTGCCTCTAGTCTAGAGAGCGTGCCCGTGCGAGCTGGAGCTCGCCGACCGCAGCCTTGAGAGCTCAGCTCTCGGCGGAGAGCTGGGCCCGGACCGCGATCAGGGCCTCGCCGAGCAGGTTGAGACCTCGCCAGCTCTTCGGGTCGTGGACCCGCGGATCGTCCGCCCGCAGGCCGACCCCCCAGATCCTGTCGAGCGGGCTGGCCTCGACCATCAGCCGGTCTCCGGTCGCGAGCAAGGCCCGGCGAAGCTCCGGATCCTGGCCGAACTTCGCCATATTGCCGCGGATGACGATAGCCAGGCGCTCGCGCTCCCACAGCGCCTGATCAAAGCCGCGGACCTGCCTTCCCAGGGCCTTGTGCTCGCGCGGGGAGTCGCTCGCGAGGATCTTGGCACGGGTCTCCGAGTCGCCGAAGAGGCGGGCCTTCTCGGCCATCATGAATTGCTCGGCGCACATGTAGTCGACGCCGTCGACCGTGAAGTTGGACAGGGTCCACTGACCGAAGATGCCCGGCGGCTGCCAGAAGAGCACCATCGTCTCGGTCTCGATCACCTGGGATCCGTCAAAGTCATCGCGTCGTGATCCCATCACAGCCCTCCCTCGCCGAGCTCGCTCGGCTCCGTCGTCGCAACGTCCGGCGCTGAGGGATCATCCGCAGATGGATCGCCCGCAGATGGATCGCCCGCAGATGGATCGCCCGCAGATGGATCCCCCGCGGATGGACCCCCTTCGGCCGCCGAGAGCTCTGCGTTGTGCACGTAGTACCAATCGCGGCCCTTGAGGCGGAGCCAGCCAGGGCCGAGCTGCGCCGCGACCGTGACCCCATCGACCCTGCGGATCTGGAGCTCGAGGCGGGCGGGCTCTGTCGGCGCCCCGCCCCGCAGGGAGGCCGAGCGCCAGGAGTCCCAAGCGCTCAGCTCCTCGGACCAGCGGGACTTGGCCCCGTCGGGCGCCTCGCCGTCGACGACCCAGCTGCCGCCGGAGTTTTGCCGGAGGATCGTGGTCTCCTCGCCGTCGATGACCTCGATCGTTCTCGCCCGGCCGATCCAGTAGCGAAGCGGATCGTTGAAGAGCAGATCGTCGCTGAGGATCGCGCAGGACTCTGGGCTTATCCGGGCGGCGCGCGCATGGCCCGGGACGTGGGCGACGCAGCCCGAGTAGAGATCGAGCGAGAGCGCGGGGGACTGCTCCCGATCGGGCGAGCGCTCGACGCGGAGCGTCCGCTGCAGCTCGCCGCCGGGGACGTCCACCCAGGCGTCGGCGCGGAGGCTGCCGAAGGTGGCGATGAGCGTCTCTAGGCGCACCTCGTCGAGCGCCCCGTTGCCGTCCGGGTGGGCTGGCGCGTCGAGCCGCCAGACCCCGAGATCCTGGCGCGCGCTCTGGCGAACGGTCTCGAGCCCAGGCCCTGGGAGGATCTCCACGGCGCGGGCGTCTCCCGCCTCGAGCGCGAGGAGACGCCGGTCGGCGAAGGTCTGCGTCCCGAACGCAAATTCGAGGGCCGCGGCGCGGACCAGGCGGAGCGTCGGCCCTTCGTCGCGCTGACAGAGCCAGGCGTCCTCCACCTCGCCACAGCGGAGCATCATCCGCGTCCCTGAGTCGCTCTCAATCGCGAGCTCGACCGTGGCGACCAAGGGCCTCGGATCGAGGGCGACCGCGCTGCCCGAGAGGGCCGTCAGCCAGCGGTAGACCTCTGCCTCGGCGACCTCCACCGCAGGCTCGCCGGTCTCCTCGATCAGCCAGCCGCCGCCGAATCGGCGGAGACGACGGGCGCTGGGCCGATGCTGCTCGACCGCGAGAACCCGACCGTAGGCGTAGGGGATCAGCTGCGGCTCGACAAAGCCCGCCTCGGGATCGGTGAGAGGCCAAGGATCGACCAGATCGCCGCGAATGCAGCCGAGGAGACCCGGCCCGCGATCGATGAGTCGAAGCTCGGGGTGCTCAGGACACTCGCCAGCGAGGCGGAGGGGGTGCTGGCGCCCGTCGAACTCGGTGACCGTGAGCCACGGCCGCAGCTCGCTCTCGGCGACGGTCTCGCGGGGGAGGAGGGGCGCGATCTCAGCGTTGAAGAGCCGGTCCAGGCGGGTCTCGACCGCCGCGGTCGAGAGGAGCATCGCCTGCCCTTGGCTGACCCGCCACAGCCCGTCCTCGCCGCGCTCCAGGGTCCGCTCCTGCCAGGCCAAGGTGGTCGCGTTGCTCGGCTCGACCGGCAGGAGGCGCCGCGTCAGCCAAGCCTCTGGCTCCTGTGCGAGGATCGCCCCGAGCTCCGCCTCGATCACCCAGTGGGCGTCATTCTCGTGGACGAGCGTGCCGTAGAGCCCCGCTCCGTCCGCCGTCTTCTCGCCGACGATCAGGATAAGCCGCTCGTCGCCGAGAACGACCTCGATAGTCCCCTGCGGGGCGCCGAGGTTCGCCCGTGCGGGCACCGCCCGGAGGGTCGTCGCCATCCGCAGCGAGCTCCAAAGACCGTCCACCGCGTCGGCGTCGGCGAAGCCCAGGAGAGCGTCGTCGACGAAGAGCTGGTGACGCCCGTCGGGCCCTGGGACCAGGCGGATCCGCGGCCCGCTCTCCGCCTGGATCTCGAGGCTGGACTGGACGAGATCGTGCTCTCCCAGGTTCGGGAAGAGCCTCCTCGCCGCCGACTTGTTGGAGACCAGGCGCGCCCCCTCCTCGCCGTACCAGGGATCGGCGTAGACCAGGAGCGCGCTGACGGTCGCCGCGACCAGCAGGCCTATCGTCAACGGTGCGGGGCGCAGGCTCATCGGCGACGCCTCCAGAGGACGACGAAGCCGAGCGCGATCGCGAAGCCGGGAAGACCGACGAGGCAGACCAGGCTCATCCGCTGGACCTGCTCGCTGAGGAGGATCAGCTTGACGTGCTCGCGCTGCCGGGCGCGGATGCCGAGGAGCGCGTCTCGCTGGGCCAACCAGCCGACCGCGTTGAGGATCAGGTCACGGCCGTGATCGTAGATCACGTCCGCCCGCAGCACCGCGTTGAGGGCGAAGTCCTGCGAGGCGATCACGACCAAGCGCGAGCCGCCGAGCTCGGCCGCCGCGGCGACGGCGATCGGGCCGACCCGATCGCGGCTGGCGTCATGCCGGGGCACGCCACCGCTCTGGAGCCCGCCGATATCGGCCTCTGCCCAGCTCTGCTCGCTGCTCTGGAGGAGGAAGGTCGCCTTGCTCGGCTCCAGGGTCAGCTCGCGCGCGGTCATCAGCGACACCGGCTGACCTATCAGGGACTGGACCGCCGGATGATCGCCCCAACCGTCCTCGAGGGTGAAGGCGAGCAGCGGCGTCGCCCCGGGAACCGGGTGTGGGTCGAGCACCACGCGATCGCCGAAGTGAACCCCGTAGCGCGCGGTGAGGGGCTCTAGGCCGTGCATCGCCAGCTCGGACTGACCGCGCAGGAGCACCGCGCCGGTGAGCAGGAGCATGTCTCCGCCGCTCGCGGTGAAGCGCTCGATCGCGCGGACGTGGTCGACGGGCAAGGTCCCCTCAGGGCCGGCGACCAGGAGGATGTTGCACTCGCCGAGGCCGTCCTCCGCGTCGAAGTCTGCGGGCCGAACCTCGAGGTTCGCCTCGCTCAGGAGATCGCGGAGGTGGGCGTAGCCGCGGTAGGGCTCGAGGCTGTCGAAGGCGGGCTCGCCGTGCCCCTGCGAGTAGCAGATGACGGTACGCCGTGGATCCGCGACCGCGAGGAAGCGGCTCAGGAGCGCCTCCTCGCCGCGAAACTCTTTGACCCGAGGGCCCGAGACCTGAACATCAGGACCTGTCGCATAGGTCACAAGGTCGCCCGGGAGGAGGTGGGCCTTGCGGAGCTTGCTCCCCTGCCCGGCCCGGATCAGGACGACGCCGTCGGCCAGCTCGCGTCCGCCGAGGCCGAAGTCGGCGATCGTCGCCTCCGCCTGCTGACGGTCGCGATCGGGGTCGAGAAAGCGGATCCGGAGGAATCGGGTGACCCCCCGCATCCGCATCAGGACCTCGCGCAGCTCGCCCGCGAGCGGGTTCGGTCGACCGCCGCCGATCGTCGACGGGACCACGACCGTGACGTCGATCGGGACCTCGAGGGCGCTCAGGACATCGCCCGCGCGCTCGCTGAGGGTGTAGACCCGCCCAGCGGTCCAATCATCGCGGCCCATGTGGCGGCTCGCGAAGGTGCCGACGTGGCCGCACACCACCGCGAAGAGGGCGATCTGGAGGAGGTGCTCCCAGCGGCGGCGCGGGTTCATGATCGCGATCGCCGAGGCCAAGAGCACCGCGCTCGCGCCTATATGGACCCAGATCCAGCGGTAGTCGACGATCCCCTGGGCGAGCTCCTGCATCATCGACAGGAGGCTGGTCGCCTGGAGCGCCTCGGCGACCCAGGGGTTCTCGACCTGGTCGACCAGGAGCCCGGCGAGGAGCAGGATCGTGCAGCTGACGAACGTGGTCACCGCGGCCGCGAGCTGCGAGCGGACGAGGGCGCTTGCCAGGAGGCCCAGCGAGATGAAGGTCGCGCCGACGAGGAGCACGCCGAGGTACCCGGAGAGGATCGGCCCCACCTCGGGAGAGACCGAGGCGCCGCGGAGGAGGACATAGAAGATCCCGGTCGGCAGCCACAGCGCCAGGTAGAAGCCGTAGGCGCCGAAGAACTTGCCCATGATGATCTGCGAGGGCGTCAGCGGGGCCGTCAGGAGCGCCTCCAGGGTCCCCTGCTTCAGCTCCTCGGCGATGAGCCGCATGCTCAAGGCCGAGCAGATGAAGATCACCGGCAGCCAAAAGATGAAGAACGAGCCGCCGAAGTAGAACTGCATCACCGGCCCAGGCGCGGCCAGCGGGTCGTTGAGGAAGTTGAGCAGGAGGGCGAAGTTCCAGCCCTGGTTCAGGAGGAAGAGCGTCCCGACGAGATAGGCGAGCGGCGTGACGAAGAGCGAGAGGAGCTCACGATGGGTCACGGCGTAGGTGCCGTCGATCCAGCGACCGACCGCCGCGCCGAGCGTCTTCAGCGTCCTACCCGGCATGGCGAGTGTCCTCCACCGCACCGGTCGCCCGGGCGAAGCGCTCCTCGAGGGAGCGACGGCCGAGCTCCAGGCGCACCAGCGGGATCTGCTGGCGAGCGCTCGCCCGGCCGAGGGCGATCCGCAGCTCATCGGCGATCTGGCTCCCGGAGCAGCTGATCTTGATCGTCGTGTAGGAGCCCTGCTCCTTGGTCTCGGCGATGTGGAGCGCCTCCGGGGGCCAAGCGCCGGCGATCTGGGCGATGAGCTCGCGGACCTTGGCGACCCCGACCTCCCACTCGGCGATGACGTTGTGGGCCGGCGTCGCGAGCTCGACCGCCTCGTCGGCGACGACCTTACCGCGGGCGAGGATGACGACGCGATCGCAGAGCGCCGCGACCTCGGCGAGGATGTGCGAGGAGAAGATCAGCGTCTGCGCGCCGCCGAGGCTCTTGAGCACGCCGCGGATGTCCTGGACCTGGTTTGGGTCGAGGCCGACCGTCGGCTCGTCGAGGACCAGGAGCGGCGGCGCCCCGAGGAGGGAGTCGGCGATCCCGACCCGCTGGCGATAGCCGCGGCTCAGCTGATGGACGGGGATCTCGAGCATCGACGTCAGGCCCGTCAGCTCGCAGACCCGCATGATCTCGGCGTCCCGCTCCTTGCGCGGCACCCCCTTCACACGTGCGCGAAAGGACAGGTGCTCGCGGACCCGAAGCTCGTGGTAGAGGGGCACCTGCTCCGGGAGGTAGCCTATCTGTTGCCGCGCCCGCAGCGAGTCGCGGGCGACGTCGATCCCGGCGACGGTGATCCTCGCCTCCCCGGGCGGTCTGCCCGCGCGATCTTGGATCGCCAGGTAGCCGCAGAAGAGCCGCATCAGCGTCGACTTTCCGGCGCCGTTGGGGCCGAGGAGCCCGAGGCGCTCGCCGGGCCGAACCGAGAAGGAGACGTCATCGAGGGCGTACCCCGGCGCACCGCGGTAGCGATGCGAGAGGGCCGCGATCTCGAGCGATGCGGGGGGACGCGGTGTCATGACGGACTGGGTGCCGGGTCTGGGGGCGTCTCGCCCTCCCCCCCTGGCAACGCGTCTTTCGCGGCCTCGGGCGCAGCTTCGCCTTCCGGCGCGGCCTCACCCTCAGCCGGAGCATCGCCCTCCGCAGGCGCGTCACCCTCGGCGACGAGCTCGGGCGGCGCTCCGGGGCGTGTGTCGAGCGGGTCTCGTTTGATCTCGTCGAGCGCCCATTGGCCGACCTCCTTCACGACCGGGTCGGACTCGATCGCGAGCCGCTCTTCGATCGCCTTCTGGTAGCCGGCGAGGCGCTGAACCCCCATCGTCTCGAGGATCGCAGCCCGGACCTTGGCCTCGGGCTCGTACTTGAGGGCGTAGAGGAGCGCGATCGCGGTGCCGTTATCGGAGGCCGGCGTGAGCGCCCCCGCGACCACGACCCTGTCCTCGACGGGGGTGACAAACACACCCTCATTCTGCAGCGTCAGGCCGTCCAGGAGCCCCTTGCGGCGGATCTCGTAGCGGATGTAGGCCTTCTTCGCCTCCTCCGTGTTGCCGGCCTTGAGCTGAAGCTCGCCGAGGAGCAGCCACGCCGCGAGATCGTCCATGTCGTCCGCGACGACCTTCTCCTGGAGCGCGGCCGCCTCAGCGTACTGACCGTCACCGCCGAGGCTCAGGGCGAGGATCCGGACCGGCTCGATCTCGTCGGGGAGGAGACCGTGGGCCTGACGATAGAAGGCGATCGCCGACCGCGGATCGTCCGCTAGATCGTAGAGCGATCCGGCGAGAAGGCTGGCGTTCGCCCGTAGATGCGTGTCTGCGGCCCCCTCGGCGATTCCTCGGAGCACCGGGCCGAGCTCGTTGACCGCCCCTTTGACGACCATCGGGTTGTCGCGATCGAGGTCGGCGATCCGCTGCTTCGCCGCGTTGTAGCGCTCCGCGTAGACCTCATCGCTGACCCTCTCGGGGGTCGCGACGACAGCCGCCGGCGCAGCCTCCTCGGTCGTCGGCTTGTCCGCCTGAGGAGCACCGCAGGCGGGCACGATCAGGGATGAGACGAGGCCCACGAGCACCCCGAAGGGAGCTCGAGCGCGAACGCGCGGGGCGCTGTCATGGCCGAACACCGGCCAACGTTGCCACATTTTGCTCCACTCGTCACAGACTGCGTGCTCTCGCGCTGAATCACCGGACATGGGGGGTCTGACAGCCGAAGAGGCCCCCGGTTCCCGGAGCCCGTGAGCTGGCGGTGGAATTCAGCCGGCTCCTCCTGGGTCAAGCGAGGTCAAGCCGGGGCTGCGAGTCTCGCAGCGTCGACCTTGCACACGACCCACACGACGTTGAGCGGGGCGTGTTGCAGCGCCGGCGAGGTCACGCGAGACGGCGCTTTGGCCAGCGCGGATGACCTGGAGGCGCGGCCTTCGCAGCCCCGGCCAGCTCGGCGATGTCGAGGGCGAGCGCGCCTGGCCGCTCAGCGACGGCGAGCTCCCCAGCGAGACCGTGGAGGTGTACCCCGGCGCAGGCCGCCCCGAAGAGATCGTTGCCCAGGCCCACCAGCGCGGCGATGAAGCCGGTCAGGCAGTCACCGCTGCCCGCGGTCGCCAGACCAGGGCCGCCGCTGACGGCGATCGCCAAGCGTGCGCCATCATCGATCAGAGTCCCTGCACCCTTGAGCACGACGATCGCGCCCGTGAGCTGCGCGAGGGCTCGAGCGGCCTCGCGTCGGTCGGCGCGGAGGTCCAGCCCTCGCTCAGCGGGGCCGCCGAGGCGGCCGAGGAGGCGCCGGGCCTCCCCTGGATGGGGCGTAATGATCCGCGGCGGAGGAGCGCTGCCTTGGGCGGAGACCTGGAGCTCTTCCAGGGCCGACGCGTCCCAGATCGCAGGCCTCGGATCCTCGGCCCAGAGCCTCCCGAGCTGACATCGATCCTGGGCCCGAGTCAGGCCAGGGCCGACGATCAATACGTCGGCCCGCGGCAGCGGAAGATCTCCCAGGGCTCCGTCGCGGACGGGCTCGATCATCAGCTCGGGCCGGCCGCTGATCATCACGTCTCCGAGGCCCGCCTCCAGCTCGGTGATGGTCACGAGCCCCGCGCCGCAGCGCATCGCCGCGACACCCGCGAGGATCGCCGCCCCGGTCGTCCCGCGCGAGCCGCCGATCACACCGACATGTCCCCGCTCCCCCTTGTGAGCCGCGCTCGCGCCGTAGATCAGCTCGGCGACAGCCCAGGGGCTCACCAATCGCGCCGGCGCGTCCCTGCCCGGCTCTCCTCCGTCTGGCTCTTCGACCAGGCCGATGTCGGCGATGACGACCACTCCCGACAGGTCTCGGCCCGGGGTGATGTGCAAGCCCGGCTTCGATCGCTGCATCGTCACGGTCAGATCGACCCGGGCCGCGACGCCTGGGGTCGCGCCGCTGTCCGGGTTGACTCCGGTGGGGACATCGATCGCGACCTTGGGGCCCGAGGCCTGTTGGAGCCAGCGCAGAGCGGACTCGATCGCCCCCCGCGGAGCACCGCGCGCCCCCGTCCCGAGGAGCGCGTCGACGACGATCGTCGCCGGGCCCGCAGCTCGCACGGGGAGCTCTTCGAGGAGCTCGACCCCGAGCGCGCGGGCGAGCTGGAGCTGCTCGGTCACCGTCTCATTGCGCCTCGCCGTACAAAGGATCGCCCGCGCGCGGATCCCCCACCCGCAGAGCTGACGGGCGACCGCGAGACCATCCCCGCCGTTGTTGCCGGGGCCGCAGAGAACGATCACGTCACGACCCTCCGCGAAGCGCTCGCGGATCTCGTGGGAGACGGCGAGCGCCGCCCGCTCCATCAAGAGCGACGACGGGATCCCGAGGGTGTCCATCGTGTGCCGATCTGCGCGGGCGCAGGCCGCTGCGCTGAGCAGGATCCCCTGACTATCGTCGTGCGCTGGCATGGGCACCACTCTATCAGCGCAGGCCGCTAGAGCTGGACCATCGAAGCGCCGACGAGGAGCTCATCACGCGGCGGTTGGCGACCCGAGCTCGGCGCTGACGACCTCGCCGATGCGCCCCGCATAGCCCTCGAGGCGGTCCCTCTCGGGACCCTCGAGCATCACCCGGAGCTTCGACTCGGTGCCGGAGTAGCGGACGACGACGCGCCCCTCATCGCCGAGCTCCGCCTCGATCGTTCGGATGAGCGCGCCGAGCTGAGGAAGCTGCTGCAAGGGCACCTTCTTGGCCACCGGGATAGCCCGCGCCACCTGGGGAAAGCGCACCATCACCGACGCGAGGTCCTCCAGACTCTTGCCGCTGCGGAGCATCACCAGCAGGACCTGCAGCGTCGCCAGCACACCGTCCCCGGTGGTCCCATGGTCGAGGAAGAGCACGTGCCCAGACTGCTCGCCGCCAAGGCTGTGACCGCCGCGGACCATCTCCTCGACAACATAGCGATCGCCGACCGGAGTCCGGACAACCTTGATCCCCTCGGCCGAGAGGCAACGATCGAGCCCCATGTTCGACATGATCGTCGCGACGACAGCCTTGCTCCTGAGGGCGCCACGGCTCGCGAGATCGCGAGCACAGATCGCGAGGATCGCGTCGCCGTCGACCAGCGCCCCGCGGTGATCACAGAAGACGACCCGATCGGCATCGCCGTCCAGGGCGACGCCGATGTCCGCGCTGTTCTCGAGGACAGCCCTGCGCATCGCCTCCGGGTGCATCGCCCCGACGCGGTCGTTGATGTTCGTACCGTTGGGACCGACCCCGATAGCGATCACGTCGGCGCCGAGCTCTCCGAGAACCGCCGGCGCGACCCGGTAGGCCGCCCCGTGCGCACAATCGACGACGATCCGCAGGCCGTCGAGGCGGAGCTCCGGAGGGAAGGTCTCCTTCAGGTGGGTGATGTAGCGCCCCGTCGCGTCGTCGATGCGGATGGCCTTGCCGATCTCAGCGCCGTGGGCTACCCGCGGATCGAGCACTCCGGGCGCCATCTGCCCCTCGAGCTCGACCTCGACCTCGTCAGGGAGCTTGAAGCCGTCAGCGGCGAAGAGCTTGATCCCATTGTCCTGGAAGGGGTTGTGGCTCGCTGAGATCACGACGCCCGCGTCTGCTCGCATCGACCGGGTGATGTAGGCGATGCCTGGCGTCGGCAGAGGGCCGACCAACATCACCTGCGCGCCCATCGAGCAGACGCCGGCGGCCAACGCCGTCTCGAACATGTAGCCGCTCAGCCGCGTGTCCTTGCCGATGACGACCCGCCCGTGCCTTCCGAAGTGGGCCGCGACCGCCATCCCGAGCCGCAGCGCGACCTCTGGCGTCATCGGGTGGATGTTCGCGGGACCGCGGATCCCGTCGGTGCCGAAGAGGTGGCGAGCCTTGGCCATGGGGCACCTTCTACCGCGCCATGTGGGGCTGCGACTAGCCCGACGAAGACCCTACTGTGGGATCGGTCGGACGACGAAGCGCTTGGTCTTTGGCTCGAGCGAGAGCTCCGCTCGGCTCTCCGCCGGTAGCGCGTCCGTCAAGGAGAAGTCGACGTAGATCACCGAGGCGGGCGCCTCGACCTCGTCATCGTCGCCCATCCTCGCCTCCGCGACGAGCACGTCCTTCGCGGCCAAACGGTCGATCTCCCGAAGCGCAGGCAGGGGGCCGCGAATGGTCACCGGGTAGTTCGCGGGGATCCCCGCGAGCGTCTTGCTGTTGATCGGGAGGAGGGTCTCGATCCGGCGCTCACCGATCTTCGGCCGGACGACGACGCGAACGGTCACCTCTGGCGCCTCCTCGCCGCCGTCGGCGAAGGTGACGTCGCGAGGAAGGATCAGCCGCTTGCGCACCTCGAGCGTCGACGTCACACCGGTACGCTCGACGGGCTCCGTGACGACGGAGGCGATGCCCAGCAGATCTCGCTTGCCGCCCCGTAGGACCACCGTCGACGGCTCGACGACCGTGCTGACCTGCTCGTAGTCGGCGTGGACCTCGACGTGGACGACCGGTTTGACCGGCAAGGGCCGCTCGTCGACATCGTCGAAGCGAAGGTCGACTCGGTCGTAGGCGACGCTCCGAAAGAGGACGCCTTGGGGCATGACGATCGTCGCCGGATCGATCTCTAGCGGCCCTGGCTCTGCGTTCTCGAGGTCGAGCGTCGCCTCGCCGAGGTCTTTGGAGCTCAAGCGGTTGATCCGCGCCCATGACCCGTGGAGCTCCACGGTCACGGTCTCTGGAAGATCCGAGAGTAATAGGCGATCGGGGTCCGCGATCACCCGCAGCGGGATGATGAACTCGCGGGTGACGTCGTCGCGGGTGCCGATGAAGAAGACCAGCGCCAGGATCAACGCCGTCGCCTTCGTCCCCCAGTGATCGAGGGCGAGCCCGCTGACCCAGCGTACGGGCGCGAAGCGGCTCATCGCTTACCTCCGTCGACGCGCGGGCGGAGCAGGTCGGTGCGGCTCTCCATGATCGGGTGACCTGGATCGGTCCGTTCGATCAGCGCCGCCGACAGGTCGACACGGGAGCGGGCGACGACCGACTCCCCCCCCTCCTCAGCCTCTTCGCTCGGCGGTTGCTCGAGCCACTCGCCGAGGATCGACTCGAGCCCCTCCTTGGTAAGGGCTTGCGAGATCTCGCCCCGCGAGACCACTCGGATCTCGCCTCGCTCTTCGCTGACGACGAGCACCAGGGCGTCTGTCTCTTCGCTGGCCCCGATCGCGCCGCGGTGACGCGTGCCGAAGCGAGGGTCGAGATCATCACTCTGGCTGAGAGGACAGATCACGCCTGCGCGCTCGATCTTGAGGTCGCGGATGAGGACGGCTCCGTCGTGCGCGAGGTTGGTCGGGTGTGGGATCATCAGCGCGACGATGGTATCGGCGCAGAGCGAGGCGTCGATCTCTCTGCCGCGGTTGCTGGCGATGTCGAGGACGTTGATCTCCCCCTCGAGGATGATCAGCGCGCCGATCCGCGCCCGCTGGAGCCGCTCCATCGCCACTACCAGCTCCGACACAGCGGAGCGTGTCTGTTGGCGGCGCCCCTGTGGGAGGAGCTGTTGCCCGATCCGCAGGAGGACCCGCCTGATCTCCTGATGGAAGACGACGATCAAGATGATGATGATGTACTCGAGGACATACTTGAGCAGCCCCGCGACCGCGACGAGGTCGAGCGCGCGAGCTGCCGCGGCGATCGCCGCGAAGAAGGCGACCGCCAGCAGCACAGGCACCGCCCGGGTGCCGCGAAGGAGGCGCAGGGTCCCGTAGAAGGCGACGTAGAGGAGGCCGAAGTCCAGCGCGTCGCGCCAGGTGAAGGCCGCGAGAAAGTCCCCTGGGGTCATGACGCGGCTCCCCTCTGAGCCCGCAGGAGGGCGAGATCGAGCGCCCCGAGCAGGCGCAGCGCCTCGACCGTCTCGCGAACATCATGGACCCGGACGAGCGCCGCGCCGTGCTGGATCGCCGCGACCGCCGCGAGGACGCTCGCCTCCTTGCGCTCCTCGACCGGCCGCCCAGTGAGGACACCAAGAAAGGACTTCCGGCTCGCGCCTATCAGCACAGGGCAGCCGGTCGCCGCCTCGATGTGCGCCGCCCCGACCGCGAGCGCGGCGCTCTGCTCGGCGTCCTTGCCGAAGCCAACGCCCGGGTCCACCACGATCTGAGCGCGAGCGACACCGGCACGCTGCGCCAGCGCGATACGCTCGCAAAGCTCGTCTGCGACCTCCGCGAAGAGATCGTGGAAATCGACGCTATTCTGCATCGTCGCCGGCTCGCCGCGCAGGTGCGAGATCACGAGGCCAGCGCCGCTCTCCGCGACGACATCGGCCATCTCCGGGTCCGCTAAGCCGCTCACATCGTTGATGATCGCCGCCCCGTCGGCGAGCGCTCGGCGGGCGACCGAGGCGCGCCGAGTGTCGACGCTGATCGGCGCTGAGATTCCGCTCTCGCGGAGTCGCCGGAGCACGGGGAGCACCCGTCGAGCCTCGTCTTCAGGGCTGACAAACGACGCCCCTGGGCGAGTCGACTCACCGCCGAGATCGAGGATGTCTGCACCTGCCTCGAGGAGTCCGAAGGCCCGACGAGCGGCGACCGAGAGGTTCGGCCCGACACCGTCCTCGGGCATCAGGTGACCGCCGTCGAAGAACGAGTCCGGGGTCAGGTTAACGATCGCCATGACCCTCGGGGTGCAGAGATCGAGGGCACCATGCGCATGGCGCCACGCCCGGCTCCCTCTCCTGTCCCCCATTCCGTGAGTGTACTCTGGACTGCGGCGCGCGGACACGCTCACCTTGCACGGATCTCGACCGATATCCATGGCGGCCCTCACGGCCCTGGCGACCCTCGTCGCTCAGCTGTTGTTTCCTCGGTTCGCGTGTGGCGAATACTGCTTCGCGTCGATGCCGTAGCGGCGTAGCAGCTTGTGGAGGTACTTGCGGTCCATATCGGCCTCGCGAGCCGCCCGTGAGATGTTGCCTTCGGCCCGCTGAAGGAGCCACGCGAGGTAGGCCTCCTCGAAGAGCTCGATCGCCCGCTCCTTCTGCTCACGGAAGGTCAGCGTCGGATCGAAGGCGACGGGCGCCTCGTGGCTTGCAGAGCGCGATCCCGGGGTGATCAGGTCGATCACACCGTTCGGAGAGAGATACGCGCTGCGCTCGACGACGTTGCGAAGCTCGCGGACATTTCCGGGCCAGTCGTAGCCGACCAAGCGAGCCATCGCCTCCGGATCGGGCGCACGCCACATTCCCGGCGGAAGGCGGCGGGAGAAGGCCTCGATGAGCATCGGGATGTCCTCGCGACGCTCACGCAGCGGCGGGATTGTGCAGGAGACGACCGCGAGCATGAAGAAGAGATCGTCGCGAAACTCGCTCGCGTCGACCTGCTCTTGCAGCCCTCGCTGCGTCGCGGCGACCACCCGGACCTCGACCTCGATCTCATCGCTGCCGCCGACACGGCGGATCCGCCGGTTCTCGAGCGCGCGGAGGATCTTCGGCTGAAGGTCGAGCGGGATCTCGGCCACATCATCGAGGAACACCGTCCCTCCGTTCGCCTGCTCAAAGGCGCCGAGCCGCGGCGGCTGCCCCGAGAAGGGCCCGGTTTCGACGCCGAAGAGCTCCGCCTCGAGCTGGCTCGGCGTCGACGCGCCGCAGTCGACGACCACGAACGGATGCTCCTTGCGCGGTGAGACCTCGTGGATCGCCCGCGCGAGCAGGTCCTTGCCGGTGCCCGTCTCTCCCTCCAGGAGGATCGTGACGTCGGCCCCTGCGACTCGCTCGAGCACGCCGAAGACCTTGCGCATGGCGAGGCTCTTGCCGCGCACGGGTCCGAAATTCTCCGAGGTGCTCGGGAGGAGCTCGACCCGAGAGTCTCGCGGCATGAAGCGGAGTTGAACCCGACCGAGGGCGAGCACGTCACCGGGGCGGAGAAAGCCGTCTGTGATCCTCGCGCCGCCGATGAAGGTACCGTTGGTCGAGCCCTGATCGATCACCCGATAGGCGTCGCCCTCGTGGCGAACCTCCGCGTGCACTCGACTCACTGACTCATCGGTCAAAATCACGTTGCATTGCCGTGACTTACCCAATCGGATGAGATCTTGGGTGACATCGAACTCGCGACCGCGGAGTTCGCCCGAGAGCACCAGGAGGCGGAAGCCCGCGTGCCTCAGGAGGTCGTCATTGTCCTGAACGACGGTCGAATCGATGGTCGTCTCGATGTCCTGTGCCACGGAGTAACGCTACCAGGACGGGACGGGCGTCGTCAGCACCTTCGGTCGCCCATCGGCGCGCGGGCAAAAAAATCGGGGGACGACCCCATCCGGCCGCCCCCCGCGTTCCCCCTTGATGTAGCGAAACGAGCCCGTTTTTAGATGTAGAAGTCGACAACGGCAACACCGCGCTCGATCTTTGGCGTCTCCTTGCGCCGTCCGATCTCCTCATCCGCGCGCGGCGCGATCAGTGGGAGCTCCAGCACAGGCTGCGGCGCGGTCGGCTGGCGGCTAATGTGTGTGTGCTTGTCGGACTGCTCTGGTCGCACGGGACACCTACCCTGCTCTCTTCAGTTGGCCGTTGTTGGGGAGTTCGTTGCACAACTCACGCCCCTGAGATGTCGTGCCTCGCCAAAGGCCTTGCAGCGAACTTGCCAGACGTGTATCAAACGCCCAGCCTCTGCTGAAACTAGTCGACTCGGTCGTGAAGGTCACGAAGTCGACTGGTTTTCTTTGGTTTCTCACGACTACTTCAGCGTAGCCTTCCTGACGCTCCTGGCAAGCCCCAGGATCGAGCGCCGGACGACTCTGTGCCCCGGTCAGGACCGGCCTAGAAGTCGACGACGACCCAGCGGGTCCCCTCGCGCTCAAGACGGACGATCTTGCCCTCCCCGAGGTCGAGGGCGGCCTCGTGGCTATCTGCCCGGATCGCGTCCGCGAGGTGGTCTCGGAGCTGTTCTCGGGTCTCCTTGAGCGCCTCCGCATACTCGCCTTGGGTCCACGCTTGCCGAAGGTCCTCCGAGGTCAGGCCGATTCGATAGCGGCGCGGTGCGAGCCCTAGCAGGACATCCCAGCGCTGCTCGTCGCTCGCGCGAACCAGAGTCCGGAGCGCCGCCCTCGGCGACCCCTGGTCCCAACGATCGAAGGGATCCTCCGTAAAGACCCAGCCCTCTTCGCTCCGAGCGATCTCGATCGGCCGGTCCTCTCCGACAAAGAGCATCGCCTCGCTCCGCACCTCGACCGGCTTTGCGAGGGCTTTCGCCCAGCTGCTCCTCACCTCTGGCTCGCCAACGAGCTGGTCGACATCGACGCGGGCACGGGTGGTCGGTGAGACCCTCTGGAGCACCCCTGCACGGTCTGCGCGGCGAACGTCACGTGCGAAGCCCTCGCTAGCCCGGTTGAGATCGCGCTGCTCCCGCGGCGCACAGGCGCACACGAGGAGGATGACGAGGGGGATCACCTCCTCAGGACGCATCGCCTCCCTGGTCCTTCGGCTGGATGATCGCCGTGAACTTGGCCGAGCTCTTCACCTCGTCGCCAACCTTGACGACGCCCTCGAACCTGCCGACACGACCGATCCGGAGCGCCTTCACCTCGATGGTGAGGACCTCGCCCGGGACCACAGGGGCTCGGAATTTCGCCTCTTGGATGCCGATGAAGAGGCAGTTTTGGGTCGCGGAGTCGAAGGCCCCGCTGAGGCTCGCCAGGATCGCCGAGGCCTGAGCCATCGCCTCGACCTGGACCACGCCAGGCAGCACCGGGAAGCCGGGAAAGTGTCCCTGGAGGATCGGCTCGTTTTGCGACACCAACTTCTCGGCGACGATCCGGTCGTTGGGCTCGACCTCCACGACCCTGTCGATGAAGAGGAAGGGGTAGCGGTGAGGCAGGATCTTCTGGATCTGAACGGCGTCGAGGGTCATAGCGAAGCCGGGCGAGGATAGTCCATCGCCCGGCTCAACGCTACGAAAGCCGGGTATCCCGGCCGAGCGCTGGCTACTTGTACTTGCTGTCGTAGCGCGAGATCACCTTGGCGGTGATGTCGAGCGACTCATCGGTGTAGAGGACCGTCGACGCGTCGCGGACCAGGACGAGGTCGACCTCGATCTCCTGGGCCATCTTGTCGACGAGGGTCTGGCACTTCTTGTACATGTCCTCGAGGATCTTGCCCTCTTGCTCGGCCAGCTCCTGTTGCATGGTCATGTAGATGTTCTGCATCTCCATGAACTCCTGCTGGAGCTTCTCCTGCGCGGCCATCAGCTGCTCGCCGCTGAGGTTCTTGAGCTTGGCCTGATCCTGCTCGAGCTTCTTGCGCTTCTTGTCGAGCTTCTTCTGTTTGGCCTTGGAGCTGCTCTCGAGCTTGCTCTGCGCAGACTTGCCCTGCTTGGTCTCCATCAGCACGCGCTGCATGTCGACGACGGCGATGCCGCGAACCTTCTTGATCGCAGCGGAGGCTGGAGTGGCTGTCGGAGCAGCGCTAACACCGGCGAGGAGGACTCCTGCGGCGGCCGCAAAGGCCAGGGAGAGGCGACGGGGGGTACGGTAGTTCTTGGTCATCGCGGGGATCCTTGCCGGCCTACTTGTGGGCCTTGTCGAAGGCGACAATCACGCGGTTGGTGAGGTCGAGCTTGGGGTTGGCGTAGAGGACGGTGATCTCGGAGCGGACGAGGACGACCTGGAGGCCCTCCTCCTTGGCGATCTTCTTCACGATTCCGGAGACCTTCTTGTAGATCTTCTCGGTCAGGAGAGCCTCCTTCGTCTGGAGCTCCTCCTGGAGTTGCTGGTAGAGCTGCTGCAGCTCCTGCTCGCGCTGGATCAGCTCAGCCTGGCGCTTCTGCAGCTCGCCCTGCGAGAGCATCGCCGCCTTGGCCTGGAGATCCTGGACCTTCTTCTGGAGGTCCTTGGTCTTCCGATCCAGCTTGGTCTGGTTCTTCTTGAAGGCGGTCTCGAGGCTCTTCTTCGCCCTGATCCCCTCTGCGGTCTCGGAGATGCAACGTTGGACCTCGACGACGGCGATCTTCTCGATCTGCTTGATCGGCGCCGCTCGGGCGGTGGTCCCTTGCGAGTACGTGGCGGCCATCATGGCTGCACAGAGGAAGACTTTGGCGATGCGGTGCATAGCGAGGCGAACCTTAGCTGTGGGTAATCTAGCGGGCAAGCAGGGGTCAGAGACGGCGGTCAGGCCGGGGGGATTCATCGCCATCCCGGCCCTCCAGTCGCCTTTGTCCTATCAAGACGACGTGATGGACATCACCGGCGGGGCCGGTGGGGCGCTCAGAGCCCGGGGGGGTCGCTCGACCGGCCGTGGACCCTCGCGACCGTGGGGGTCGACGATCGCAGCCGAGGTGCTCCGGGATCCGTCCCCAGCGCCATTTAGAAGGAGTTGCCAACGTTGAACTCGAAGACCACCGGATCCTCGCCGCGCGGCAGGTAGTCGGTCGGCGCGCGCCTGTCCAGCGGGAAGCCCCACTCGAAGCGAAGCGGGCCGATCGGCGACTGCCAGCGGAAGCCGAACCCCATCGAGTAGCGCAGATCACGGAAGTTGAACCCGGCGCAGGGATCGGCCTTCGGCAGCTCGCCCGGGTTGGGCTCCGAACAGTAGAGCCGCTCCGTGTTGAAGGCGTTGCCGGCGTCGAAGAAGAGCACGCCCTTGATGTTCGCCGGCGGGACGATCATGAACTCGAGCTCGGCGTTGAGGGCGGCCAAGAGGTTTCCGCCGATGCCGTAGGCGATCAGGGCCGCGGTCGGATCGGAGGAGCCCTGGACCAGGATCCGCGGCCCGAGGCTCCGCAGACGATAGCCGCGGATCATGCCGGCGCCGAAGATGCCGCCGGGGAAGTAGCGCTCGTAGATCGGCACGCCGTTGGGCTGAAGGCTGTGGATGTAGCCGATCTGGAGCTGCGTCTTGAAGACCACCCAGGCGCGGAAGGCCGCCTTCGACTTGATGATCGGGAAGTAGAAGCGGAACGCCGCGTTGTAGCGGTTGAAGAGGTTCTGCGAGCCGAGATACTTGTTCGCGAACTGAGCCCGCAGCTCGTGCCGCATGCCTCTCGTCGGGAAGAGGTAGTTGTCGGTCGTGTCGTAGCGGACTCGGGTCTCGATCGACGAGGTGACGCCGTTCGAGAAGAGGTTGGTGATGAGCGCGCCCTGGGGGATGTTGTAGAGGCTGCCCTGGGCGAAGATTCCGCCGGTGTTGCCGAAGGCGGAGGTGCCAAAGTCGACGTCGACGTACTCAAAGGAGTAACCGGCGAAGAAGATCAGGTTGGGCACCTTCGGCAGCGGGTATCCCCAGGAGAAGCGAAACCCCGTCGAGTCGCGGGCGAAGCTCGGGAAGACGTTCCGGGTGTTGAAGACGTTGAACTGGAAATTCCAGCGCGAGTCGAGGAAGTACCGCGTGTAGTACGAGAGGTTGAAGAGCCGGCGGAGGCTCGACATCTGGCCGACGAGGGTCACCGCGGTGCCTCGGCCGAGGAAGTTGTCGTACTGGACCTGCGCCTGGAGGACGAAGTTCTCGATCGTCGAGAAGCCGGCGCCGATCTGGAAGGTGCCGGTCAGCCGCTCGGTGACCTCGACGTTGAGGATGATCTTGTCGTCGTCGCTGCCCTTGGAGGTCGAGATCGTGACGTCGTTGAAGAAGCCGAGGCGGAGAACGTTGAACTCCGAGAGCTCCTTGCCGGTCTCCGAGTAGAGCGATCCTTCGTTGAGGATCATCTCGCGGCGGATCACCTTGTCGGCGGTCTTGTCGTTGCCGTAGACGTTGATCCGCTCGATGTAGACGAGCGGCCCCTTGCCGACCTCGAGGGTCATGTAGAGGAGGAGCTTCTCGCGATCCTGACGGGCGTCGGGGATGACGTTGACGTAGGCGTAGCCCGAGTCCTTGTAGCGACGCTCGATGTCCTGGACGATCGTGTTGACCTTGCCCATCGAGGCGATGTCGCCCTCGCCCAGGATCGGCGTGATCGACTCCTCCAGGACCTCCTCCGCGAAGAGGGGCTCCTCGCCGCGGGGGAGAACCTCCTTCGCCCGGATCTTGCCGACCTTGTACTGCGGCCCCTCTTCGACCGGGACCGTCACATGGACGAAGCGGCGGTCCGGACTCAGGGCGAGCTCGGGATCCTTGAAGTTGGCGTCGAGGTAGCCCTGATCGGCGTAGTACGAGCGGAGGAGCTGGTAGTCGGCGGCGAAGGCCTCGCGGTTGAAGACGCCGCCAGCGCGCTTGGTGATCAGGCTCAGGTACCCGCCGACGCGGGTGTTCATGTTGGCCCGGAGGTCCTCGTCATCGATCGCCTGGTTACCTACGAAGGTCACGCTGCGGACGATGACCTCGCTCGCCTCGTTGACGATCAGGTAGACGTCGACCTTGCCGGGCTCGCCCTCGACCGGGCGGATCGCGTAGTCGACGTCGGCGAGGAAGAAGCCGCCCTCGACGTAGACGCCCTTGACCTTCTCGACGTTGGCCTTGACCACGCCGAGGTCGAGGATCGAGTTCTTGGTCAGGTCGAGAACCTCGTTGATGTCGTCGAGTTTGACCTTGCCGTTGCCCTCGACGATGATCTTCCGGATCGTCGGGCGCTCCCCTACCCTATAGGTGAGGATGACGCCGGCGGAGCTGAGCTCCCCGTAGACGGCGACGTCGTCGAACTTGCCGAGCCCCCAGAGACGCTTGAGGTCCGATGCGAGCGAGGTGGCCTTGACCAGCTCCCCGGTCTTCGACTCGATCTCGAGGAGCATCGCCTCGGACTCGACCCTACGGTTGCCCTCGAAGCGAATCTCGGCGATCGGCTGGCCGTAGAGGTCGGGGTCGATCTCTTCGAGGACCAGGGCCTTGAACACGGTGTCGCCGGCGAGCTGCGGGATGTAGCCCGCCTCGGCCGTCTGGACCTCACCGAGACCGATCCCGAGGGCCAGCACGGCCAAGGAGCAGCGAGCCGCGAGGCCAGCGAAGAGCGCACGCGCGCGCGATCGGGGGCGTCTGCGCGCGCAGATGGGCGATTGCACGCCACCAAGGGCGTGAGGAGGCGTACCGCACGCACGGCAGTGGTTTTCGCGGGTTCGGCTCACGAACTCTCAGATCCCCGACGACGTGCTCGGGCCTCGGTCGGATCGCCGCGGATGTCATCCACGAGTCGTCCGTCAGACATGCGAATCCGGCGCGGGGCCATCTGCGCCAGGTCCATATTGTGGGTGACGACGAGGACGGTCATCGCCCGCTCCTCGTTGAGTCGGAAGATCAGGTCGTGGACCTCTTCGCTGGTCTTGGTGTCCAGGTTGCCGGTGGGCTCGTCGGCGAGGAGCAGCTTGGGCTCCATCACCAGGGCCCGCGCGATCGCGACGCGCTGCTGCTCGCCGCCCGAGAGCTCGCCGGGGCGGTGCGAGAGGCGATGCTCGAGGCCGACCGCGATCAACATCTCGGAGGCCCGATCCCGGGCCTCCTTGCGCGGCAGTCGGCCGATCAGCGCCGGCATCATGGCGTTCTCCAGGGCCGTGAACTCGGCCAGGAGGTGGTGAAACTGGAAGACGAAGCCGATCGTCCGGTTGCGGAAGGCGGCGAGATCGGGGGGCGAGAGCCGGGTGATGTCGGTGTCGCCGAAGAGGATCCGCCCCCGCGTCGGCAGGTCGAGGGTGCCGAGGCAGTGGAGGAGCGTCGACTTCCCCGCACCGGAGGCGCCGATGATCGTCACCATCTCGCCTGGCGTCAGGGTCAGGCCGACGTCGCGGAGGACGTGGAGGACCCGCGCACCGTGGGTGAACTCCTTGTGCATGTGCTCCACCCGGACAAGGTTGGTGGTGTCATGCGTGGATGAGACGTCGGTCATCGGGGGGGGTCCGAAATGCGGGCGCTACCCTAAGATGGGCGTTTTTTCGTGTCAACGCCGGTCACTCGCTCGCTCGAAGACCGTCGAGGGGCCGTAGACGGGCCGCTGTGCGTGCGGGGTGAACGCTGGAGAGCCAGACGATCGCCAACGCGGCGACCCCGACGATCACGACCTCGAGCGGGGAGACGACCACGGGGAGGCGTTGTGTGTAGAAGTTCTCGGAGGGGAGCGGCAGGCCCTGGCCTGTGAGGAGCGAGCAGAAGAGGATCCCCGCGGCGATCCCGAGGAGCGAGCCGACGACGCCGACGACCATACCCTCGATCATGAAGACCCTCGAGATCCGTCGATCGCTGGCCCCCATGGCCTTGAGGATCGCGATCTCCTGGGCCTTGTCGAGGACGCTCATGAGGTTCGTGGCGAGGATCCCGAAGGCGGCGACGAGGACCACAAAGAGGAGGCCGATGAACATCGCGATCTTCTCGAGGAACATCGCCGAGAAGAGGTTGCGGTTGAGCGAGCGCCAGCTCTCGACCCGCAGGTCATCGCGGCCGAGGGCGTCGAGGCGGGCGCGGATCGCCGTCGTCGCAGCGTCGAGGCTGTCCGAGTCGACGAGCTTGACCTCGATCCCGTGGGCGGTGTCCCCGAGGCGGAGGAGCGCCTGGACCCGATCGAGCGGGGCGTAGACGTTCTGACGATCGTAGGCGTACATCCCGGAGTAGAAGATCCCTACGACCCGAACCGCGAGGAAGCTGGGAATCTGCCCGCTCGGGGTCATTCGCCCGATCGGCGTGATCAGCTGGATACGACCGCCCAGCGGGACCGCGAGCTCCTCTGTGAGTTCGGCGCCCATCAGCAGCGGGACTAGATTTGCGGCGGCGGCGGGATCTTCTCGCTCGGGTGCCACGTCTACGGGTGGCTTCGTGAGCGGAGCGCGCTCGCCGGCCTGCCCCGGGTCGACGTCGAGCTCCGGCAGAGGGACTGCGAACGAGGGCACTGGAGCTGCGGGAATGTCGCCTGCCGCGCGGAGCTTGGGGATCTCGACCTCTGGATCCTCCCAACCTTCATCCCAGCCCTCATCTTCGGCGTCGAGCTCCGCCGCAGCCTCTGTCGGGGGCGGGTCGGCGGGCGCTGGTGTGGGAGCAGCGGTCTCGCCGCGGAGCTTCGGAACCTCAACCGCGGGATCCTCCCACTCATCGCCGCCGGGCTCGTCCTCGAGCTCGTCGTCGCCGTCGGCGATCTCGTCGGGCGCTGCGACCGGCAAATCCTCCGCTTGGGGCCGAGCCTTGGCGACCTGAGCCGCGAGAGCGCGCTGAGACTCCTCTTCGCGGGCCTTCTGGAGGCGGTCGAGTTCATCCCAGGGTCCATCCTCAGGGGAGGTCAGGAAGCGATAGCCCCCGGCGTCGATCTGCTCCTCGAGGTTCGAGACCAGGGCGTGGCTCTCCGGCTGGATCCCGACGAGGAGCCCCCCCTGCCGGTTGTAGGGGCTTCGGAGCATCACCTCGCCCTGGGCGTAGGGGCTCGCAGCGGCGACCTCGTCGAGCTCGCGGATCGCCGCGGTGACAGCCTCGTAGTCGGCGAAGGGCTCATCCTGGACCTGCGTGATCCGGACCTCCGCCTTCTGCTTGATGATCTTGGCCTGGAGATCCTGCTCGAGCCCGGTCATCAGGCTGAGCACCACGACGAGGGCCATGCAGCCCTGGGCCACGGAGAGGATGATGATCGCGCTCAGGAGGTTGAAGAGCGCGGCGAGGAGGGCGAAGGTCAGGCCGAGGAGTCCGAAGGCGAGGGTCGCGAGGCCGATCAGGCCGGCGATGTCGGCGACCGGGGGGACGAAGAAGTCGACCATCGGCCCTGCGGCGATCTCCTCGGCGATGCCGCCGCGGATCCGGGCCCAGACCATGAAGCCGACCCCGACCGCGGTGACGTAGGCGAAGATGATCGCGGTCGGACGGGTCCAACGCCGGCTCTCACGGGATCGCAGGTGACGCCAGGCGACCCACAGCTCTAGGGACTCACGCACGCTCGACCTGTCTCCGAAGCCCCGCGACCGAGGTCCTAGGCTTCGGCCTTCCGCAGGGCCTGGACCGGCCGCATTCGCGAGGCGACCCGCGCGGGGTAGAGGCTCGAGAGCCAGACGATGATGAGCGCCGAGACCCCGACGAGGAGCACCTCGACCGGATCGACCGCGACCGGGAGGGTCTCAAAGTCGCCGAGGTTGCCGCTCAGCGGCAGGCCGAAGCTGTCGAGGACGACGCAGAGGCCGATGCCGGTGCCGATGCCGATGACCGCGCCGAGGATCCCGAGGCAGAGGCCCTCAGCGATGAAGATCCGCTGGATCAGCGAGTCCGAGGTCCCCATCGTCTTGAGGATCGCGATCTCTTTGGACTTCTCGAGGACGCTCATCAGGTTCGAGCCGAGGATCCCGAAGGAGGCGACGAGGATGACGCAGAGGAGGGCGATGAAGACCGCGATCTTCTCGAGCGCCATCGCCGAGAAGAGCGAGGCGTTGAGCTCCTGCCAGTCGCGGACGACGATGTCATCGCGGCCCAGGCGACCGATCACCTCTTCAAGCGTGCGCTTGCGCTCGCGAATCCTGTCGAGATCGTCGACCCGGATCTCGATGCCGCTGATCCGATCGCCGGTGCGCAAGAAGGACTGGACCGTCTCCAAGGGGGCGTAGATCAGCCACCTGTCGTACTCGTAGTGGTTCGCGTCGAAGACCCCCGCGACGCGCACGTCCATCCGCCCAGGCATCCGCCCGACCGGGGTCTGGCGGCCGATCGGCGTGATCAGCTGAACCCTGTCGCCGAGGCTGGCGACCAGCTCGCGCGCCTTCTCGCTGCCGATGAGCACCGGGGCGAGGACGGTCACCGGCTCGGGCTCCGCCTCTACGTTCTTTGGCGACGCGGCGTTGCTCCCGTTCTCCGCGGGCTCTGCCGACTCCTCGGCCTCGGGGGCCGGCGGCAGGACTCCAGCCTCGCGAAGCTTGGGGATCTCGTCCTCGGGGTCCTCCCAGCCGTCATCCTCATCGGCCGTGGGCCTCCCGAGCTGGGCGCCGGTGAGCGCCCCACCGGTCGGCAGCCCGAGCTGAACGCCCTCCGGCTTGAGCCGACCCTTGAGGCCGTAGTTCTCGATCACAACGCCGATGTCGTCGGGATCGTCCGAGTCCGGGCTGTCGTCGATGTCGACAGCGCCCTTCGGCTTCGCCGACTTCGGCTTCGCTGCGGTCTTCGCTGCGGTCTTCGCCGGGGCGCCCTCCCCTCGCAGGTTCTTGAGCTCGACCTCCGGGTCCTCCCAACCATCATCGGCATCGGTCGGGACTTCCATCGGCACCTCCATCGGCAGCTCGACCGGCGGCGGGAGGGTCGAGCCGGCCTTGGGCTTGGGCAGCGCGTCGCTGAGCCCGAGGCCGACGCCGCTCTTCTTCACCTTCGTGACGTTGTCGTCCCGCGCGACCTCAAAGGAGAAGGAGGGCTCCGGGATGTCCTCGGGGTGATCGAGGTAGTCGTACTTTCCCGAGGTGAGGATCGTCGGCAGGTACGAGACCGTCGCCTCGCGCTCGGGGATGATCCCGGTCAGGATCCCGCCCTGGCGGTTGAGGCCGTTGCGGACCATCACCTCGCCCTTGAGATAGGGGCTGACCCCCTCGATCCCCGGGACCTCGGCGATCTCCTGGATCACCGCGTCGTAGTCGCCGAAGGGGCGATGATCCTCTCGGGCGATCTGGATGTGGGAGAGCTGGCCGAGGATCTTGTCGCGCAGCTCATGCTCGAGGCCGGTCATCAAGCTGAGCACGACGACGAGGGCCATGCAGCCGAGCATCACTGAGATGATGATGACCGTCGCCAGGAGGGTGAAGATCCGGGAGAGGACGGCGCCTATCAGGAGCATCACGCCGACGAAGAGCGTCCCTCCGCCGATGAGCGCGTAGTAGGACTCGATCGGCGGAGCTGCGGCCGCTCCCGCCGTGATCTCAGGGACCAGCGGGGCGACCTCTTCGGCGGCCTCGACGAGCTCCGGCGAGCCGAGGCTGGCGACCAGGGCCAGCCCGGCGCCGATCAGGATCAGGTAGGCGGAGAGGCACATGAGCGGGACGACGAACGTCGGGGCGCTGTCGCCGACCCGAAGGTGGCGCCAGGCGATCATCCAGTGGAGCCGCTGGCCCCCGAGTCGTTCGTCGTCGCGGCTCATGCCTCGCTCTCCCCCTCCATCAGCAGGAACGCTTCGATGAAGCGATCGAGCTCACCGTCGAGCACCGCTTGCACCTGGGAGACCTTGAGGTCCGTGCGGTGATCGGTGACCTGCTGGTAGGGGTGAATGACGTAGGAGCGGATCTGCGAGCCCCACTCGTTGGCCATCTTCTCCCCTTCGAGGGCGTGACGCTCGGCGAGCCGGCGCTGCTCCTCGATCTCCCAGAGCTTGGCCTTCAGCATCCGCATCGCGATCGCCATGTTCTTGTGCTGCGATCGCTCCATCTGACAGGCGACGACGACGCCCGTCGGGATGTGGGTGAGGCGGACCGCGGACTCGGTCTTGTTGACGTGCTGTCCGCCGGCGCCGGAGGCTCGGTACTTGTCGATCTTGAGATCGGAGTCGACGACCTCGATGTCGGAGTTGTCGTCGCCGATGTCCGGGAGAACCATGACGCTCGCGAACGAGGTCTGCCGCCGTGCTTGGGCGTCGAAGGGCGAGATCCGGACGAGGCGGTGGACGCCGATCTCGGAGCGGAGGTAGCCGTAGGCGTACTCGCCGGAGATCGAGAGCGCGGCCCCGCGGATCCCCGCCTGCTCCCCCTCTTGAAGGTCGAGGAGCTCGACCTTTAGGCCTTGGCGCTCGCCCCAGCGCTGGTACATGCGCAGGAGCATCTCGGCCCAGTCCTGGGAGTCGACCCCGCCGGCGCCGGCGTTGATCGAGAGGAGCGCGTCCGCACGATCATGCTCCCCGGAGAGCATCCGCTGGAACTCCAGGGTCGCGACCGTCTTGTCGAGCTCCTGGAGGTTGTCCCAGACCTCGCGCGTCGAGTCCTCGTCGCCCTCGTCGCGGGCGAGCTCGTAGAGGAGCGAAGCCTCCTCGTGCCGGGTCGACGCGCCGTCGAGCTGCTCTAGGACCTTCTTGATCCCGGACTGCTCGCGCAGGACGACCTGCGCCCGATCGCTATCGTCCCAGAAGGTAGGATCGGCGATCTGAGCGTCGAGCTCCTCTAGCTTGTCGCGCTTGCCGTCGTAGTCAAAGATGCCTCCGCAGCTCACCGAGGCGAAGGGAGAGCTGGCTGAGCAGCTCGCTTATCTTGCTGTGCTCGAGGATGAAGTCGGGAGCTGGGGTCTCGGTCATCGGGACACTCCTTGCCACAGCAGGCTAGAACTCGACAAGCCGGAGCTGACGGCGATGGGTCGGCGGGTCGAAGGGGATCGGATAGTCCCCAGTGAAGCACGCGTCGCAGAAGCGGCGCTCGGGGCCCTCCCGGACGGCCTCCGCGAGCCCCTTGGAGGAGAGGTAGGCGGCGGAGTCGGCGGTGATATAGCGGGCGATCTCGGCCGGCGAGTGGCTGTGGGCGATCAGCTCCGCTCGGGTCGGGGTGTCGATGCCGTAGAAGCAGGGGCTCTTGACCGGCGGTGATGAGATCCGGACGTGCACCTCGCGGGCGCCGGCGTCCCGGATCATCTTGACGATCTTGCGCGAGGTGGTTCCGCGGACGATGGAGTCGTCGACGACGATCACTCGCTTGCCCTTCAGGAGACCGGGGACCGGGTTGAGCTTGAGCTTGACGCCGAAGTTTCGGATCGAGTCTTTCGGCTCGATGAAGGTCCGGCCGACGTAGTGATTGCGGATGAGCCCGAGCTCGAAGGGGATCCCCGACTCTCGCGCGTAGCCGAGGGCCGCGACGACGCCGGAGTCCGGGACCGGGATCACCATGTCGGCCTCGACGGGCGACTCTTGGGCGAGCTTCGCCCCCATCCGGACGCGAAGGTCGTAGACGCCCTCGTCGTTGAGGCGGGAGTCCGGCCGCGCGAAGTAGACGTGCTCGAACACGCAAAAGCGCGGCGGCGCGGGCGGGAGGTGCTGCGAGACGAGCTGCGCTCCGTCGATCGTCAGGACCTCGCCGGGTTCGATGTCCCGGATCCGCTCGGCTTCGATCAGATCGAAGGCGCAGGTCTCGGAGGCGACGACGTAGGCGTGGGGGCTCGTCCGCATCCGACCCAAGATCAGCGGGCGAAAGCCGTGCGGATCGCGGGCGACCAGGAGCCGGTCCTCCGAGGTCATGACCAGGCTGTAGGCGCCCTGGACCCGCTCCAGGGCCCAGGCGAGGCGACCGGCGAGGGTCGTCTCGTTGCACCGGGCCATGAGCTGCAGGATCACCTCGGTGTCGGAGTTCGACGAGAAGATCGCCCCCTCGGCCTCGAGCTTGGTCCGGAGGAGCTCCGCGTTGACGAGGTTACCGTTGTGGGCGAGCGCGACGGCGCCGTGACGGTACTCGGCGGTCAGCGGCTGGACGTTCTTCGGCAGCGAGCCGCCGGCGGTCGAGTAGCGGACGTGACCGATACCGACGGAGCCCCGCAGCGAGGCGAGCTGCTCCTTGGAGAAGACGTCCGCGACGAGGCCCATCTTCCGGACCGCGTGGAGCGTCCCCCCCTCGCTGGTGACCACTCCCGCGGACTCCTGACCGCGATGCTGGAGCGCGTGGAGTCCGAGGTACGTAAGGTTCGCGGCCTCGGGGTGGTTGGCAATGCCGAACACGCCACACATTGCGGGGGAGCCTAGCAGTCACGGGTGTCGCCGCTCGTCGACCTCGACCTGCGAGACGTGCGATCGAGCACGGCGTTCGGGCCTCGGCGACGTGGTCGAGCCTGGCCCCTGTGGTCGACCGCGGCGCGGCTAGACGCCCGAGCGGACGATCATCTGGACCAGGGTGAGCCCGGCCGCGACGAGCGAGAGCGTCTTGAGGCTGGCGAAGCGGATGCCGTCGTCGAAGTAGTGGCTCGCGCCGAAGAGGAGCGCGCCGTTGAAGAGGGCGTGGAGGAAGAACACGCCCAGCGGTCCTGCGAGCAGGATCGGCAGGAAGATCAGGCTCATGAGCGCGACCACGAGCTTGCCCAGGAGCGCCGAAGCGATCCCCGCGACAGAGGCGACCTGGAAGGCGCGCCATGTGTCCTTGATGACGACGTTCGGAGTCACCGTCGCCATGACGAAAAGGCCGATGGCAAAGGCGCCAGCGGAGGCGATGATCGGACCTACAGCCATGGCTACAGGCTAGCCTCCCTGGCCCGCTTCGTCACCCGCGGGTCGCACGCCGAGGTTCGCGCGCAGGCGCGGCAAGGGCGGCTCGGTGCTGGGCTCGAAGGTCGTGCCGGTGAGGCGCTCGTAGGTTTCGATGTAGCGGCGCGCGGCCTCGATGCGCAGCGAGTCCGGCAGGACCGGCGGTGCGCCATCACCGGTGAAGCCTTCGGCGACCAGCCAGCGGCGGACGAATTCCTTGTCCAGGCTGCGCGGATCCTCGCCTCGCTCCATCGCCGCCTCGTAGGTGTCGGCGTACCAGTAGCGCGAGGAGTCGGGGGTGTGGATCTCATCGATGAGGCGGAGCTCGCCGTCACGGTCGACGCCGAACTCGTACTTGGTGTCGACCAGGAGGAGCCCGCGCTCGGCGGCGAGGGCCTGACCGCGGGCGAAGAGCGCGAGGGCGAGCGCCGCCAGGGTGTCGAAGCGCTCGGCGTCGATGTGGCCGTTGTCGATGAGCCAGCTCCGGCTGACGCTGAGGTCGTGCTCCCCCTTCGGCGCCTTGGTCGACGGGGTGACCAGCGGCGTCGGCAGGCGCTGGTGCTTGACCATCCCGTCGGCGAGCGGATGCCCGCAAAAGACCCGCTCGCCGCGCTCGTAGGCCCGGCCGATGCTGGTCGAGGAGACGCCTGTCAGGTACGCGCGGACGACGAATTCCACCGGCACGGGCGTGCACTCGTGGACCTGCATCGCCTGCGGATCGGGGACCGCGACCATGTGGTTCTTCGCGACGTCCTCCGTCGCCTCAAACCAGTATCGGGCGAGGCCGTTTAGGATCTGTCCCTTGAAGGGGATCGTCCCGAGGACCACGTCGAAGGCGGAGATCCGATCGCTGACGATGATCGTCCGGCGATCCCCATCGCTGAAGTTCTCGCGGACCTTTCCGCTGTAGCGGACGCCGAGGCTGTCGAAGTCAGGGGGCAGGACGTCGAGCGTGTGCTCGGCGGTGAGGGCGTCGCGGAGCCTTGACTCGGTCACGGGCATGGCGGGCACACGCTAGTGGAGCGCGGCGCTCGGCTCCAGCGGAATCCTCGACTAGTTCGACGCCCAGAGGATGGTGCCGACCAAGACCGCGGCCGCGAGGGCGAGGAGGATCAGGAGGGAGCGCGAGTCGTCCTCCTCCTTCTTCTCCTCTGCGCCGGGCTGCTGGCCGACGGTGGTCGCCTCGACGATCGCCCGGGCCTCGACGCTGTCGTCCGCGTTGAGCCCGCTCGCTGCGCTGTCGTCCGCCCCGCTATCCTCGGGGGCGGAGGTGCTCGGGTGCCCCTCGATGTCCTCGATGGCCCAGCCGAGCGGGTGTGTCCGCCGATCGCGTCCGCCCTCCGCCACTTCGGGGAGATCCGGCATCGACGGCGGGGTCTCGGCAGAGGGCTCCAGGACCGCGGTCGCGGCCGAGACCGCGTCCGAGAGGCTGGAGCTCTCAACCCCGACCCGCTGCGACGGCTCACCCGCGGTCCGTCCGCCTGCGAGCGCCATGTTGACGAGGGCGGACGTCTTGAGGCCGCCGCTGCTCTCGCCCGGAGGGCTGACCGAGCGGCTGCCGCTCGGCTCGAGCAGGTGGATCTTCTTCTTGCCCTCCTCGGGCTCCTTGTCGCCCTTGCCGCCCTTGACGACGACCGCGGCGGGGCGAACCCCCGAGGGCTCTTGAATCTCACCGATCGGCGGGAGGTAGGGCGGAAGATCGTCGCCGAGGGAGGACAGGGCCCCGCCGAGGGCGGCTGCGACCGCGTCCCCGATCGGCGATGGGACCTCATCGGTCGGATCCGGAGCTACGGGGGATGCGGAGATGCTCGGGGCTGCAGGCGAAGCGACCGAGGCTGGAGATGCGGCGACCGGCGCGGGACCTGCCGGCGCCTGCGGGATGCCAGGGATCGCGCTCTCCTCGGCCCGCGCCGTGAGCGGAGGCCGTGGCGGCAGAGCGGGGGCCCCGCCCCCAGGCAGCGGCGGCGGCTTTGTCGGCAACGTCGGCGGGTTCGCCCGCTTTGCCGCCGGAGGACGCGGAGGGAGAATCGGCGGCCGCGCGGGCGGCTTGACCGTCAGCTCCGGCGGAGCCGGCGGGCTCAGCGATGGGAGGCTGGGAGGGGGCGACTTCGGAGGGGCCGCCGTCGGCGGAGCCGGGGTGACGGGGACTGGCTTGGCCGCCGTCGGCGGGGCCGCCGTCGGAGGGGCCGCCGTCGGCGGAGCCGGGGTGACGGGGAGTGGCTTGGCCGCTGTCGGCGGGGTCTCTGGCGGAGGGGACTTCGCGCTCGCTGCGGGCAAGGACTGCTCCGGCGGGGCGGCTGGAGCGGCCCCGACCTCAGGCGGCAGGCTCTCGAAGGTCACCGGATCGATCCCCGCCTCGGCCAGCGCGGTCAGGGCCTCCTCGTCGATGGTGTCCTCTTCGCCGTCGACGACGATCAGGCACGCGGCCTGGAGCCCCTCGATCAGCCGCGATCCGTTCGCAGGACGAGCGCTCGGCGACGGGTCGACCGCGGCTTGGAGGAGCTGGAGCAGCTTTCCGCTCTTCCCCAGGATCTCGCCGCGCCGCAGGGCATCGAGCGCCTCCTGCGGCGGCAACCCGCTGGCGTAGGTCGCGATGACGGAGGCCCAGGCGAAGACGTCCGACGCTGCGCTGAGCTGACCGGTCTCCGCGACCTCGGGGGCGACGAGGAGCCCGGTCTCCGCGATCTTTGCCGCGATCGCCGTCGGATCACAGGCGCCGGCGAGAGCGTGCTGCCAAAGGGCGTTGCCACGCTCCCAGACGAAGATCGTCTCGATCCCGAGGCACCCGTGGAGGAGCCCGCGGCCGTGGAGGATCGCGAGGCCGAGGGCGAGATCGGCGATCAACCGGCCGAGCTCCGGGAGGCGATCGTCGACCTCGAGATCGGCGACCACATCCGCGAGGGAGATGCCGGCGTAGAGCCCCTCAAAGGCGGCGACGACGTGTTCTCCGTCCTGTCCGACGAAGCTCAGCGGGACGAGCATGTCGTCCTGCCCGCGGGAGCAGAGCCTGTCCAAGCGGGAGGTCAGTGCCTCGCGGGCCGCGGCCCCGGGGATCAGCCCGGGCCCGAGGAGGACCAAGCGGACGACCTCGCCGCTCTCACTGTCCACCGCAGCCCATGAGTCGCCGAAGAGCGGCGAGCCGGTGCCCTCGGCCTCAGCGCGGACCAGCTCGAAGCGGCCACAGATCTGATCTCCTGGATTGTGCGCCACGTTAGACTCCGTCGCTTGCGAGCGCGTCAGCGCCCTGTGCTGCCAAAGCCGCCATCACCTCGTTCTGCCGGCGGCAAGAGCTCGACCTCGCGAGGTTCGAGGAGAGCGACCGGCGCAAGGACGAGCTGAGCGATGCGTTCGCCATGGAGGACTTCGAATGGTTCGGCGCCGAGGTTTACGAGGAGCACCTTGAGCTCCCCACGGTAGTCAGCATCGATCGTCCCGGGGCTGTTGGCGACGGTGATGCCGTGGCGAAGCGCCAAACCTGACCGCGGCCGAACCTGACCCTCGTACCCTATCGGAATCGCCAGAGCGAGGCCAGTCGGGACCAATTCTCGACCCCCAGGGGCGATCACGAGCATGTCCCGCGGGGCGAGGCAGGCGGTGAGGTCGAGCCCCGCCGAGAACTGGGTCATTCGACGAGGAAGCGCCGCCCCCGGGTGGAGGCGGCGCACCAAGAACGAGGTGGTGGGCATCGGCCCGCCCTACCCTCGCATGTTCATGACCTCAGAGGGATCGACGCCGAAGGCGGCGCGTCGGCTGAGCCGGATCTTGCCGCTCTGGTCGACGTTGAGCACCTTGACCACGACCTCGTCGCCCTCGGTGAGGACGTCGCGGACGTTCTCGACGCGGCCCTCCTCGAGCTCCGAGATGTGGACGAGGCCGTCGGTGCCGGGGAGGACCTCGACGAAGGCGCCGAAGTCGACCACGCGCTTGACCACACCGTGGTAGTAGGCGCCGACCTCAGCCTCGGCGGTGAGGCCCTCGATCATCCGCTGAGCCATCATGATCGAGCTCGGGTTCTCCGAGGCGATGGTCACCCGACCGCTGTCGTCGACGTTGACGTTGACGCCGGTCTGCTCCTGGATCGCGCGGATCGTCTTGCCTCCGGGGCCGATGATGTCGCGGATCTTGTCGACGCTGACCTTGATGGTGACGATCCGCGGCGCGTACTGGGAGATGTCCTCGCGCGGAGCGGCGAGGACCTCGTTCATCTTGCCGAGGATGTGAAGACGACCGTCACGGGCCTGGTAGAGCGCGGCCTTCAGGATGTCGCGGGTAAGCCCGCTGATCTTGATGTCCATCTGCAGGGCGGTGATCCCCTTCTCGGTGCCTGTTACCTTGAAGTCCATGTCGCCGAGGTGGTCCTCGTCGCCGAGGATGTCCGAGAGGACAGCGATCTTGTCGCCCTCCTGCATCAGGCCCATGGCGATACCGGCGACCGGCGCGGAGATCGGGACACCGGCGTCCATCAGGCTGAGACAGCCGCCACAGACCGCCGCCATCGACGACGAGCCGTTCGACTCGAGGGTGTCGGAGACGATCCGCACCATGTACGGGAAGTCCTCGGCGCTCGGCATGACCTCGCTGAGGGCCCGCTGGGCGAGCGTGCCGTGGCCGATCTCGCGGCGGGACTGACCGCGCAGCGGCTTCACCTCGCCCGTACAGAAGGGCGGGAAGTTGTAGTGGAGCATGAAGCGGACGTAGACGTCACCGCGGATCGTGTCGAGGCGCTGGACGTCGGACTCGGTGCCGAGCGTCGTGGTCACGAGCGCCTGGGTCTCGCCGCGCTGGAAGAGCGCCGAGCCGTGCGGGCGCTCGAGGGGCCCCGCCTCGATGTAGATCGGGCGGATGTCGCTCGGCTTGCGGCCGTCGATGCGGATGCCCTTCTCGATGACCTTCGCCCGGACCAGCTTCTTCTCGACCAGGCCGACGGCGGCCTTGAGCTCCTCTTCGCGACCGGGGTAGGTCTCGGCGAGGGCGGCCCGGGTCGCACGGCCCGCGGCGCGGAGCGCATCGTGACGCTCGTGCTTCGGGAGGATCGCGAGGGCCTCGACGAAGGCGTCCTTGGCGTGCTCGAAGACGGCGGCCTCGAGCTCCTTGTCGGTGCTCGGCGGGACGAACTCCAGCTTCTCCTTGCCGACCTGGGCGCGGAGACGATCCTGCATGTCGATCAGGGGTTGCGCCGCCTCCTTGGCGAACATCAGCGCGTCGATCATGTCGTCCTCGGACGCCTGCTTGGCGCCGCCCTCGACCATGACGATCGCGTCGCGGCTGACGGCGACGACGAGGACGATGTCGCAGTCCTGCTGCTGCGTGAAGGTCGGGAAGGCGATGAAGCGACCCTTTAGGCGACCGACGCGGATACCGGCGATCGGGCCGGCCCAGGGGATCGTCGACACGGTCAGGGCCGCCGACGCGGCGGTGATCGCCAGGACGTCGGGCTCATGCTCGCGGTCGTTGGAGACCGCGTTGCTGATGATCTGGGTGTCGAAGCGGTAGCCCTTGGGGAAGAGCGGCCGGATCGGGCGATCGATGCAGCGCGCGCTGATGATCTCCTGGTAGGTCGGACGACCCTCGCGCTTGAAGTAGCCGCCGGGGATCTTGCCCGCGCCGGAGGCCGGCTCGCGGTACTCGACGGTGAGCGGGAGGAAGGGGAGGTCCTTCGCCTCTTTGCTCGACGCCGCTGAGAGCAGCACCGAGGTGCCGCCGCAGCTGATCATCACAGCGGTGGTCTGCTTGGCGAGCTTGCCGGTCTCGATCGAGATCTCGACGTCGCCGATCTTGGCCCGTTCAACAACAACATTCATGGACATGGGTGCGAGCTTCCTGCCGCGGAGCAGAATTTGCGAAATTCCGGTCCTCGCCTGAGCGCACAGATCCAGTCCAGCCCCGCGGCCAAAGTGACTGCGTGCGCCCCGTACGAGCCGTGTCGAACGAAGAAGGGCACCCAATGGATGCCCTTGATCGCCTACTTGCGGATGTTCAGCGCGCCGATCAGCTTGCGGTAGCGATCGACATCCCGCCCCTTGAGGTAGTCAAGGAGACGACGGCGCTGACCGACCAACTTGAGCAAGCCTCGGCGGGAGTGGTGATCCTTGGAGAAGCTCCGGAAGTGGTCCGTCAGATAGGTGATCCGATGCGAGAGCAACGCAACCTGCACTTCCGGGGAAGCGGTGTCGGTCGGATGGGTCTTGAACTGGTCGATGATCTCGGCCTTGCGATCAATGGAAAGCGGCATATCGGCTCGAATCGGGGGCCACGATGCCCCCAGCTGGTGGTGTGCGTTCTCTTCCGTCTTTGAGACGGGGAGAATCGTGGCCCTGCGCGCTCTTGTCAAGCACTAGGGACTACTTTGTCGATGTGTAGGACCCGCTCTGGGCGGAGCACCTGGTCAGTATTGCTGGAACCCTCTGCGTCGGCTCGCTCAGGCTCTGTAACACGGGCGAGGATCAGCGTGACGAGGGCCCCTGCGGGGTCTCGAGCGACCAGGCTCACAAGTTCGCCCGGCTGCCGATCTCGGATCTCGATCTGCTGGCAACGGAGGGCCTGCCCCTGGGTGAGGCGGGTGAAGAGGGACGAGGAGCCGTCGAGCTCGTAGGTCGGCAGATCGAGGGTCTCGTCGAGGGGGAGCAGGGCCCCGGGCGGCGCCCTCTCCGGACCGTCGGCGCCAGGCTGGAGGCGGATCGTCCAGCGCCAGCGGGCCTCCTCGCCCTGATCCTCAGCCTGCGGGTGCAGGGCCCTGGGGTCGTCCACCCGCAGGCCGCCGCAGGCGAGGCGACGGAGGCCGCCGAGGTAGGCGGGGAGGCCCAGGCGCTCCCCCAGGAGCTCTGCGAGCGAGCGCACATAGGTGCCCTTGCTGACGCACATGTCGAGGCTGACCCGGACCTTGCCCGGGACATCGACGTGCACCTCGACGTTCTCGACCGAGAGGACGTTCATCGCCCGAAGCTCCATCTCGACGACCTCGCCGCGGCGGACTCGGGCGTAGGCCCGCTCGCCGTCGACCTTGATCGCCGAATAGGCAGGAGGGGCGATCTTATGCTCGCCGACGAGCTCGTACGCCGCCTGGATCGCAGCCTCGGCGATCTCCGGGGACACCTCGACCTCCTCGAGCACCGCGCCCTCGCGGTCTCCAGAGTCGGTCTTGCGCCCGAGGATGACGTCGGCCCGGTAGGTCTTGTCGGCGGAGCTCATGAGCGAGACCGCGCGCGTGGCCACGCCCACCGCGATCACGAGGAGGCCCGAAGCCGCAGGATCCAGGGTCCCGCAGTGGCCGACCCGCCGCGAGCCGACCAAGCGCCGGACCCAGCCGACGAGATCGTGCGAGGTCGGACCCACGGGCTTGTCCACCAGGAGGATCCCGTGGACCCCGCCGGCGCCGCGCCCTCGCCTACCCAAAGTCCCTCACGAGCGCTCCCCTATCAGACTCGCGGGCCCGACTCACGAGCCCGACTCACGGTCCGCGTCCTCGTCCCGGATCTCGGCGAGGAGGGACTCGATCCGCAGGCCTCGCTCGATCGCAGAGTCCGCCTCAAAGGTGAGGCTAGGGACCCGGCGCAGGTGGACCTTCTTCGCGACCTCCGCTCGAAAGACCGGCGTCGCGGAGCGCAGAGCGGCGAGGATCGCCTTGCTCTGGTTGGGGTCCATGATGTCGACGAAGATCCGCGCCTGGAGCAGATCCGGGGTCACGCGAACCCCGGTAACCCCGACCTGGACCCCCTGCAGCCGGGGATCCCGAAGCCCTCCAAAGAGGAGGACATCGGCGATCGCCCGACGCAGAGTCTCTTCGATCCGTTGAACGCGCGTGCTCACAGCGTCGGCGCGATCGTCTCGATCTCAAAGCACTGGAGGACATCGCCCGGCTGCACATCGCCGAAGCCGTCCACCACGATGCCGCACTCGAAGCCGTCGCGGACTTCCTTGACGTCATCCTTGAAGATCCGCAGGGAGTGGATGGCGCCCTTGTGGAGGACTCGACCGTTGCGGACGACCCGGATTCCACCGTTGCGGCGGATGATCCCGCGGGTGACGCGACAACCAGCGACCACACCGAGGCGTGGAATCGGGAAGAGCGCCCGGACCTCGGCCTCGCCGAGCTCCTTCTCGCGGTACTCCGGATCGAGCTGACCTACCATCAGCTCCCGGATCTTGTCGAGCGCGTCGTAGATCACGTCGTAGACGTGGATCGGGACGTTCTCCTGGTCAGCGATCTGCCCGGCCTTGCCGACAGGCTTGGTCGAGAAGCCGATGATCACGGCGTCGCCCGCAGACGCCATCTTGACGTCCGTCTGGGTGATCGCGCCGACCCCCGAGAAGATGACCTCGACGGTGACCTTGTCGGTCGAGAGGTCGAGGAGGGCCTGCTTGAGCGCCTCCGCCGAGCCCTGAACGTCGGCCCGAAGGACGACCTTGAGGGTCGGAGTCTTCTTCCGAGCGATCAGGTCCTGGATGGAGGGGCCGCTGCGGACGCTCTCCTTGCGCCGACGGACCTCGCGGCGGTGGCTGATGAGCTGACGCGCAGCCTTGTCGCTCTCGACGACCGCGAAGCGATCGCCTGCCCGGGGCGCACCGTCGAGGCCGACGACCTCGATGGGGGTGCTCGGACCCACCTCGGTGAGCTTCTTGCCGCGATCGTTGAAGATCAGGCGGACCTTGCCGCTGCACTCGTTGGCGACCAGCATGTCGCCCTTCGAGAGGGTACCAGCGTCGATCAGGAGGGTCGCGATCGGACCGCGGCCCTTGTCGACGCGGGCCTCGAGGACGACGCCCTGCGCCCTGCCCTCGTGGCTGGCGTGGAGATCGAGGAGCTCTGCCTGGAGCGCGAGCATCTCGAGGAGCTTGTCGATGCCCTCGCCTGTCTTCGCGGACACCTCACAGATGATCGTCTCGCCGCCGAACTCCTCGCCGACGAGCTGGTACTCCATGAGGGCCTGCTTGACGCGGCCCGAGTTGGCGCCCGGCTTGTCAATCTTGTTGATCGCGACGAGGATCGGCGTGTCCGACTCCTGGGCGTGCTTGATGGCCTCCACCGTCGTCGGCATGACGCCGTCATCGGCGGCGACGACGAGGACCACCACGTCGGTGACCTGGGCGCCGCGCGAGCGCATCGCCGAGAAGGCCTCATGACCGGGGGTGTCGAGGAAGACGACGTCTCCCTTGTCGGTCTCGACCTTGTACGCGCCGATGTGCTGGGTGATCCCGCCCGACTCGCCGTCGACGAGCGTCGACGTCCGAATACGGTCGAGGAGCGAGGTCTTGCCGTGGTCGACGTGACCCATGATGGTCACGACCGGAGCGCGCGGCTCGAGCTCCCCCTCGTCCAGGTCCTCGAAGAAGTCGTCCTCGTCAAACGAGACGTTCTCCACGGTGTAGCCGAACTCAGAGGCGACGACCTCGGCCGTCTCCGCGTCGATCGACGAGTTGATCGTCAGACCGCGGAGGCCCATGCCCCAGAGGACACGCAGGGCCGCGCTGGCCTTCTTCGACATCTGGTGCGCCAGGTCGGAGATCTGGATGGCCTCGTCCACGCGGATGCGCTTCTTGGCCTCGCTCATCTCCTGCGTGGTCACACGCGGGCCCGAAGAGCGCCCGCGATCGCGACCGCGCATCGTCATCTTGCGACGACGACCCTGGGCCTGCGCCCGCTCCTCACGCTGCTTGCGCTGGCTCGCACGACCGCCGCGGCTCTCCTCGCTCGCGTCGGTGATGATCACCTGCTGCGGACGACGGCGCTCGGCGAGCTTGATGAAGCCGACGATCTTCGGCTCGGACCGCTGCGAAGCGGCGCCCACGATCACGCCTGCGTCGTTGCGGACGACCCGACGGGCCCCCTCACGGGGCTGCGTCTCGGTCTCCGCAACGGGCTCCGGCTCAGCGGCCACGGTCGGAGGCGGCGCCTCGCGCTTCGGCGGCTCACGGCGAGGCACGCGAACGGGTCGCGTCGCCATCCGCTCGGCCATGCCGCCCGGCAGTCGCCGGGTCCCCTGGGGGAGCTGAATCCGCGTACCGACGGCGGGCGGGTTTGGCCGCTCCTCCTCGGACTCCGCGGCCGCCTGTTGCTGCCCTGCGGGCGCGCTGGTCGGACGCGAACGTGCGGAGTGCTCCGCCGCTGGACGCTGGTCACCCGGCTCACGACGGATCGTCGGCCTGCGAACGGTCGGCTGCGGCCGAGCTGCGGGCTCCGCCTCGACGACCTGCTCAGCCTCGCGGGCCTCGGCCTCGCGCACCGCTGGCCGCGGACGATTGCCCCGTCGACGGATCACCGTCACCGGACGCTTCTTGGGGGTCTCCGTCGCGGACGACGCCGCGGCCGCTGGAGAGCCTCCCTGCATCCGCCGACGAACCTGCTCGGCCTCTTGCTCGGTCAAAGTGCTCATGTAGCCCTTGATCACGAAGCCGTAGCCCCGGATGATCTTGACCATCTCTTTCGTGTCCTTGCCAAGCTCTTTGGCAAGCTCATAGACGCGGATCTTGGTCGCCATGGATCAGGCCTCCCTCCGTGAGGTCAGCATCGCCGCCTCCATCATGTGGAGTTGTCGATAGCCGGGAAGGCTCTCGAACTCTTGAGCGGATCGCTCCATCTCTTCGCGCCTCCGGAGGATCGAATCTTCCAGCGCGGTCCAGAGCTCCGGGGCTGAGACGTTGACGCGTCCCTCCCGGGCAAAGGCCCTGCGCAGACCGCCGCGCTTAACCGCGCGGTCTAGGCATGCCCGATCGGGGCAAAGGTATGCGGATCGGCCAGTGGAGGCCGCTCCCCTCCGGCTCGCCGGCGCGAGCGCGCCGTGGCCGAGACGACGAAGCCGAAGCAGCTTCGCCTGAGACTGCCGTTGACGGCAGCCGACACAGGTACGAACGGGCGTACTCATTCGCTCCGCACCTCCGCTCCCTGGTCGTCCGCCTCGGGGTCCACTTCGGGCTCCGGGTAGTGGACATCGAGCTGAAGACGACCGCTGGCGGCGTCGTTGGCGACCTCGATGATCGTCTCTGCACGGTCTGCAGTGCCGATCTCGGGGACACGGGCCAGCTCGTCCGCGTCTGCGATCGCGAGATCACGGAGCGTACGCCAGCCCATCTGGAAGAGCGTGGAGGCGACATCGTCACCGACGCCAGGGATCGCCGCCATCTCGGCGAGGCTGCGGAGCTCCATCTCGCGGAGCTTGGAGTCCGAGTAGATGTCGATCCGCCAGCCGGTCAGGCGGGAGGCGAGGCGGACGTTCTGTCCGCGCTTACCGATGGCTAGGGAGAGCTTATCGTCCGGGACGACGAGCTCCATGGTGTGTCGCTCCGCGTCGATCAGCACCCGCGAGACGGTCGCGGGCTGGATCGCGTTGCAGACGAAGCGAGCAGGATCTTCATTGAATGGGACGATATCGATCTTCTCACCGCGGAGCTCTTGAACTACCGCTTGAACTCGACTGCCGCGCATACCCACGCAGGCGCCGACCGGGTCGACGTCGCGATCGCGGGAGGACACGGCGATCTTGGCCCTGGATCCCGGCTCACGGGCGCAGGCTTCGATCCGGACGATGCCCTCAAAGATCTCCGGCACCTCGTGCTCGAAGAGCTTCTCGACGAGGCCACGGTGGCCGCGTGAGAGGATGATCTGGGGGCCACGGGCCGACTTGTCGACGTCTTTGACGTACGCGACAATTCGATCCCCGGGGCGGAGGGACTCTCGGGGGACCTGATCGCGCTGCGGCAGGATCGCCTCTGCACGCCCGTCGTCGACCTCGACGACGATACTTCCGCGCTCGAAGCGACGGACCGTACCGGTCATCAGCTCGCCCTTCTTGTCCTTGTAGCGGTCGAACAGGTTCTCCCGCTCGGCCTCGCGGACGCGCTGGATGATCACCTGCTTGGCCGTCTGGGCGGCGATTCGGCCGAAGTTGTGGTGACCGAGCTGGAGGGCGTCGATCTCGGCGTAGTCCTTCGCCTGCTGCTCGGCGCGCTTCTTGTCCGAGTCGAGGTAGAAGATCTGGAAGAGGAGCTCGTCGCCGATCTCCGCCTCAATCCCCGCCCTGGAGGCCGCCTCCTTGGCGATCTCCCGGCCCTTCGCCTGGACCTGCTCGACCACGTAGAGCACCTGGAACAGGTTTACGTTGCCGGTCTCGGTGTCGAAAGACGCCTCGATCTCACGGTCCTCAAAGACCTTCTTGGCAGCGGTCGCGACCGCTTGTTCGACCGTTTCGATCAGAACATCGTGAGAGATGTTCTTCTCGGCGCAGACCTGCTCCAAGACAGTGCTGAGGTTGATGGTGTCGTCCATACGGTTAGCCCTCGTAGACAAGGTTGGCCCTGCGGATTGCCTCGAGCGGCAGGCGATGTTCGTCGCCTGAGTCGGGATCGCGGAGGGCGACGATCCCTTGACGGTCGTCCCCAGGGTGATCGGGGTCCTCATCGGCGGCGCAGAGCACCCCGGTAAAGGTCCTTTGGTTGCTCCCAGGGAGGATTGCGCGGCTCATCTTGAGGACCGCCTTCTTCCCGAGAAATCGCGAAAAATGGCTCAATTTGACCAGAGGTCGCTCGATACCCGGCGAGGAGACCTCGAGGGTGTAGGGCGCGCCGAGGAGAGCGGCGAGAGAGGGCTGCTCCGGGTCGGCCTCGGCAGCGTCCAAGGCGTCGCCGATGACGCGGCTCATCTTGGCACAGGCGCCGAGACTTACACCGTCTGGATGATCAATATAGATCCGAAGGACCCGACCGTGACCGCCGCGGCTGCCGGCCCACTCTGCGAGGACAATGTCGAAGCCGAGGAGGTTCACCATCTCGCTGAGCGCATCTTCGATCAGACGCGAAGCGCCCTCGCCTACGGCGACCTCGATCGTTCTTGCGCTGCTCGTGGAGCTTGCTCTCATGGTGTTTTCGACAAAAAAAGCGAGCCGGGCGCCCCGCTCGCTTGCGATAGGCAAAATGCGACGAGCTAGTTATCACAGGGTCCGAAGGCGAGCAACCCCGGCAAAGTGCCCGGCGGTCGGCCGCAACCTCGGGAGCAGGCTCACGGATGGGGAGCCGAGCGGAGGCCATGAGCGTGCCCCGAGAGCCGAGATGTTCACGGGGGGATCGACGGTGGTGCCGCTGAGCGCTCCTCCGCGACCGCTTTCCGGCTAGCATCCGTGCCATGCGTGATGTCTCCGTCGCCCTCTTGCAGCTCAGCGCTGGGCCGAACATCGGGGCTTGTGTCACGGCGGCCGCCGGTCGCTGCGCCGCTGCTCTCGAGGCTGCCGGTGAAATCGTCGTTCTCCCCGAGAACTACTGGGGGATCGCTTCGGCCGAGGTCAAGCGAGGCATTGCGGTCGACCTTTCGCGAGCGGGCCAATCCCTCCTGATCAGCCCGTTTTTGGCCCTCTCCGCCTCCTTCCCCGGCTCTTGGATCCTCCTGGGCGGGCTCCCGGAGCGCCCCGCGTCTGGGGACCCCGCGGCCGAGCGCGGCCTCCTTTACAACACCCTCGTCGTCCTCCATGCCGGTCGGATCGTCGCCCACTACCGAAAAATCCACCGCTTTGACGCGGATCTCCCGAACGGCGTGAGCCTTCGTGAGTCGGCCACCACCGCAGGCGGCGAGCGGCCGGTCGTCATCCACACGCCGCTGGCCTCGATCGGCCTGTCGATTTGCTACGACCTGCGCTTCCCGAGCCTCTATCGAGCCCTCGCAGAGGCTGGGGCCGAGCTCATCGTGGCCCCCTCCGCCTTCACCGTCGAGACGGGCCTCGACCACTGGGAGGTCCTCCTGCGGGCGCGTGCCCTCGACACCCAGTGCTACGTCCTGGCCCCTGCCCTCCACGGCCGGCACAGCGAGACCCGGCAGAGCTTCGGCCACAGCATGGTCGTCGACCCCTGGGGCACGGTGATCGCGCACTCCTCCGGTGGGGACAGCACCGTCGTGGCTCGCCTCGAGCGTGAGGTCCTCCAGGGGGTCCGCGCGCGCCTCCCGATTCTTCGCCACCAGATCCTGCCAGGCGGCCCCCGTGCGGATAGTATCGACCTCCGCGGTGTGACGTGAAACGGTCGACGAACCCACAGCTTGCCGGCCTCTACGACTCGATGGAGCGCTACATCGACGGGGACCCGCGCGCCTACGCCGAGGTCTACGACGCCCTCTCGGGACGGCTCCGGGGCTTCCTTCACCGGCTCGTCAGCAACCGAGAGGCCGTCGACGACATCCTCCAGGTGACCTTCCTCAAGGCCCACCTCGCCCGCGAGCGCTTCACCCTCCGCAACAGCGACCCCGACGCCTCGGTCCAGGCCTGGTACTTCGCGATCGCCCGCAACGCGGCGATGGACCACCTGCGCAAGCACTACCGAAAACAGCGGCGAGAGGTGAAACGATTCGCCGCCGAAGGCGATGATCTCGATCCGATGGCGAAGCTCGCAGACACGCGGCCGACGGTCGAGGAGCTCGGGCTCGATCGTGAGCGCGAGGCCGAGATCATCGAGCGGGTCCAGGCCGCCATCGCTCGCCTCCCAGCCGGTCAGCGCGAGGTGGTCGAGCTCCACAAGCTCCAGGGGATGAGCATGGCCGACATCGCGGCGCGTCTCGAGATCCGCGAAGGTGCTGTCCGCGTCCGCGCGCACCGGGCCTACAAGGCGCTCGCCAAGTGGCTCGCCCCCTCCCTCCTCTTCCTCCTCTGGTGGGCCCGATGACCGACGAACCACGCATCGACGTCAGCGCCCTGATCATCGACGATCTGCGGAACCGTCAGCGAGAGCGGCGACGTCACTTCCTCCCCGCCCTGCTCCTCGCGGTCCTCTTCGTCGGCGGCTCCCTCGCGGTCTTTGGGATCCGCGCGGATCTCCTCGATCAACCGCCGTGGCAGCTCGCGCTGCAGCTCCTGCTCTGGGTGCTCTGCTTCCTCGTCTTCCCGGCGATCGGCCTCGGGCTCATCTTCCCGAAGAAGGGCGCGCGCCTCGGCCTGACGTTGCTCGCCGTGGTCGCGACGATCGTCGCCGCCGCAGGTCAGGGCCTCGCTGGCTTCACCGATCTCGCCCGCCACCTCACGGGCGAGCACGGTCTCGGCTGCGTCGGCCTGATGATGGCCGCCGGTCTGATCATCCTCGTCATCGGCGTCCTCAGCGGCGCGTTCAGCCAGCGACGCCGGCCGTCGACGATCTACTGGATCACCGCCGGGGTCACCCTCGCGTCCCTCAACCTGGTGACCTGGCATTGTCCTGCGACGGGGCTCGCCCACGTCCTCCCCGGCCATCTCGGCGGCGCGGCCCTGCTCCTCTTGCTGGCGAGCGGCGTAGCCCTCGTGGCCCATGTCCGCCAGCGGCGCGAGCGGTAGGCGGCGCGGAGGCTCGCGTGACCGGGGGCGGTGGATCCGGCGATCCCGGACGAGCGGCCTCGCCCGACCTCAGGCAGTCGCTGCGCGCTCGTAGCGACGCAGGCGGCGATAGAGTCGCCCCGCCCCTCGCCAGGCGACGGGACAAAGGGTGTGACGCTCGCCGTTCTTGAGCTCGATGACGAAGACCTCACGATCGTCCGGCGAGCTGGCGACGACCTCCACGCCGATGACCTCGCGGGCGCGGAGCCGATGTCGTTGTCCGCCCGAGCGAAACGACAGATAGCCGAAGAGCAGCGCTGGCGCCCGCGGGAGCGCGGCGATGGCGATGGTACGGATCCAGCGCCAGAGATAGAGCGCGACCAGGAGGAGCACCAGGCGCAGCGGCTCCTCGTAGCCAAAGCTGAGGGGGAGCCAGGCCTCTGGCAAGCGGACGAGGAGGACGATCAGGAGGCCCAGGATCAGGACCCCGAACATCGCCAGCTCGACGGCCTTGCCCGTCCAGTCCTCCGGTCGCGCGGTCCGAAGCCAGGGCCGAAACACCGCGCCCACCCCCTAGTTGAAGGAGACCTGGAGGAGGTAGTCGCCGCCGGCGACGTCCGCTTGGTCGATCGCGAGGTAGTAGTTCCCCGGCTCCTCGAAGTAGTGCTCCAAGAAGATCCCGCCCTGGTCACCGGCCTCGTCAGCGACACAATTGATCTCTGAGGCCGCGGCGCAGTTGGAGCGCACGCTGATGATCGGTCGGATGGTGGTCGACTCGACCACCACCGTCATCAAGCTGGGCTCCTTGATCTCGAGGAGGAACATGTTCTCACGACCAGGTCCCCCGCAGGCGCCGTCGACCCGCCCCTGACCGCTGCCGAGGTTGTTCTCCCAGAGGAAGAAGCCCCCGGGCTCCTGGGCGATCGACGTCGGGTGGACGTCACATGCCTCTAGCGGAGGCCAGCCGAAGGCGATGTCGAGCTCGTAGCGACCGTCGCTGCCCGGCGGCGAGTCGACCGAGATGTAGTACTCCTGGCCAGCCTCGGCCCAGAAATGCCGCGGGTCGTCGATGTCCGGGACGACGCAGATCTCGGGGAGCCGCTCGTCGACCGCGTCACAACCGCTGGGGTTGACCCGCAGCAGCGCCTGGATGTCGGTCCCGTCGCGCATCGTCAGGATCACGTCGGTGCTGTAGGGGGTCGTCAGGAGGTAGGTGTCCTCGCGCCCGCGATCGAGATCGCCGTCGTCACCGCACCAGCCCTCGGCCGAACCGCCGCCGACCAAGCGACCGCGGACCGTCGTCGGCGCGAAGGGCAGCTCGATCGGCATGGCGCAGCTCCCCTCCCGCATGTCGTCGTCACCGCCGAGGCCGTCCGAGTCGCCGCCGTCAGTGAAGCCCGAGCGAGCGCCGCAGGCTCCGAGGAGGAGGACGAGCGCCCCGCCGAGGCCCACGCGAGCGAGGAGTCTGCAGCGAGGGGCTGCGCTCGCGAGGCCTGTGCCGCCTCCTTGAGCGCTGCGGCGTCCGGGGATCGAAGAGCCCATCGCCTGGGAGGATAGCAGCCCTCTGGCAGAGGGGGGCGGGTCAGCTGGGGCGGGTTCTCCAGATCGACTCGATCTGGAGCTGGAGGCGCCAGCGTCCCCGGAAATAGGAGCGCGAGGGGAGATAGAGACAGCTGACCCGATCGCCGACCTTCACGCCCGCCCCGCCCTGACCGAAGGCGATCGCGTCGATGAGCACGCCCCGCTGGCGGAGCGCGAGCTTGAGGTGGTCTCCCTTCAGGATCCGCGCGTGGTCGACCTCGGCCTCCTCCAGGAGGTAGCGTGGCGCCGGAAAACCCATCCCATAGGGTCCTAGGTGCTCGATCGCCGTGAGAAAGTCCGGATCGATCGTGTCGAGGGTCAGGGCACCGTCGTAGCCGAGCCCCCTGTCGACCTCACGCCCCCCCACCTGGGCGGCGACGGCGGCGTCGAAGGCCTCGATCAGGCGAGGGATCTCGGCCGGGTCCATCGACACGCCGGCGGCGGCCTTGTGACCGCCGTAGCGCCGGAGCAGCGGCGCGCACTCGCTCAAGGCCGCGCGCACGTCGACGTCGCCGAAGGTCCGGACCGAGCCGCGAGCCTCGCCCCGCCCATGGTCGACCGCGAGAACCAGCACCGGCCGGCGGTAGCTCTGGACCAGCGTCGAAGCCGCGATCCCGACGATCCCGTGGAGCCAGCCGCTGTTGGCGACGACCAGGCCGCTGCGACCGGCTGCCTTGGGATCGGCCGCCAGCGCCGTCTCGGCCTCGGCGACGATCCGGGCCTGGAGCTCGCGCCGCTGGACGTTGCAGCTCTCGACCTTCATCGCCATCCCGCGGGCCTCGGGGAGCGAACGCGCGCGGAGGAGCGAGAGCGCAGGGTCGGCGGGACCGAGCCGTCCCGGGGCGTTGAGGCGCGGCCCGAGGCGAAAGCCGAGGTGGCCCTCGTCGAGCTTCTCATCCTCATCGACCTTGGCCATCGACAGCAGCGCCTTGATCCCGGGGCGCTTGCGCTGGTCGAGCACGCCTAGGCCGTGGCGGACCAGGATCCGGTTCTCGTCGACGAGCGGGACCATGTCGCAGACCGTCCCGAGCGCGACCATGTCGAGCCAATGACGCGGATCCGGGAGGCTGCTGCGGGCCTGGCTCTTGGCGAGAACGCTGCGCAGCGACGCGCTGAGGTAGAAGGCGACCCCCGCCGAGCAGAGGCCCTTAAAGGGGAAGCCGCAGCCGTCCTGGTGAGGGTTGAGCAGCGCCGTCGCCGGCGGCATCACCTCAGGGACCTGGTGATGATCGATCACCGCCGTCGGGATCCCGCGCTGGCGCAGCCACTCGAGGGCCTCGTGGTCCGAGGTCCCGCAGTCGCCGGTGAGGACGAGCTCGACCCCGGCCTCGGCCAGCGCCTTCGCATCCTCCACGCCGAAGCCGTAGCCCGCGTCGCGATTCGCGACCCGTGAGACAACCTCCGCTCCGAGGGCCTCGAGGTAGGAGCTCAGGATCGTCGCTGTCGTCACGCCGTCGACGTCGTAGTCGCCGAAGACGCCGATCCGCCAGCGGTTGCGCAGGGCGGTCGTGAGCAGATCGAGGGTCGCGTCAAAGCCGGCCATCGCGTCGGGACGGCGCAGATCCGCGAGGCGCGGTCGGAGCCACCTCGCCTGCTCCTCCTCGTCGCGAACGCCACGGCCCATCAGCAGCGAGACCGCAGCGGGGGCGACCTTCAGGGCGGCCGCACGCTCGCTGAGTTCGCTCGCGCCCGCCTTCGGGTCCCGCAGAGCCAGCCGTGGCGCCTCGTCCATGGCCCTACCCTACGCGACCCGTGACCCGCGCATCGTTCCTTTACGAGCTAGGCCGACGGCGACGACGGCGGCGGCTTGTCCGCCCCTCGCCATCCCCGGAGGGCTTCGGAGCGCCTGAGGTCTCCCCGGTCGGGGTCGCGGTGGCGTCGATCGTCGCCGGGGCCGCGCCATCGCTCGGCTCCTTGGACTCCGCGCGGAGCTCACCGACGGTCTTGCCCGAGATGCCGTCGACCTCAGCGCCGGTGGCCGATCCGAGGAGGGTCCCAGTGCCCTCGCGCTCTTCCTTGTCGACCGCCAGCAGGTGGCCCTCGCCGCCGTAGAAGCGACGGTTGATGTAGAGGAAGAGCGGGCTGGCGATGAAGAGCGACGAGTAGGTGCCGACCACGAGGCCGACGATCAGGGCGAAGGCGAAGTCCTTGATCGGACCGGAGCCGAGCACCCAGATCGAGAGGACGACCAGCATCGTCGTCGTCGAGGTCAGGATCGTCCGGCTCAGGGTCTCGTTGAGCGCGGTGTTGGTGATCTCCTCGATGTCGCCGTCGCGGTTGAGGGCGACACGCTCGCGGATCCGGTCGAAGACGACGATGGTGTCGTTGATCGAGTAGCCGATGACCGTCAGCAGCGCGGCGATGGTCTGGAGGTTGAACTCCTTGTAGGTCAGCGCGAAGGCGCCGATGACCATAAACGCGTCGTGCGAGAGGGCGACGATGCCCCCCGGCGCGTAGCGGAGGTCAAAGCGCAGCATGACGTAGAGGAAGATGAAGCCGATCGCGTAGAGCAACGACTGGATGCCGTCGCGCTTGAGCTGGCCGCCGACCTTCGAGCCCACGGTCTCCGAAGAGACGATGTGGTCGACCGTACCGGCGCCGAAGTGGCCGTCGATCTGCTCTTGGATCTTGGCGCCTATGCCTATGAGGCTAACCTCGACCGGGAACTCGCCCTCTTTGCCGGTCCCCTTGTCGGCCCGGCCCTCACAGCCGGCCTCGCCGAGGATCCGCTCGATCTCGCCGTAGATCGGCTGACCGTCGAACTTGAGGAAGATCTTGCTCGCCCCCTGCGGCGGGTAGGTGAACTGCAGGAGCTTCGCGGTGTCGTAGCTCTTGAGCGCGTCCTCGCAGGCCTGGGCCTGGGCGGGGTCGATCGAGTGGACCTCCTTGACCCGGAGGAGCACCTCGTTCTCGGCGTCCGGGACCGTCAGCGCCGAGGCGCCCTGGTAGCCCATCTCGTCGAGCGCGTCGCGGAACTCCTGGATGTCGATCTGCTTCTCGGGGTTGATCGCCACGCGAACGGTGGAGCCCCCCTGGAAGTCGATCCCGAAGTTGAGGACAGAGCCGCGGACGGCGCTGTTGTAGATCATCGACCCGACCGAGACGGTCACGAGGATGAGCGAGAGGACGATGAACTTCCATGAGTTCTTTACGAACTGGATGTTCGTCCCCGAGGGGATAATCTCGAAGAACTTCTGCATAGCGCCCTCTAGAGCGACACGCGGTCGAAGCCGCGGCGGTTGGCCTGGAAGTCGAAGAAGACGCGGGTAGCGAAGACCGCGGTGAAGATCGACGTTGCGATGCCGATCAGGAGGGTGATCGCGAAGCCGCGGATCGGCCCCGAGCCGTACTGCCAGAGGACCAGACCGGCGATCGCGGTGGTCAGCTGGGAGTCGACGATGGTCGTGAAGGCTCGGTCGTAGCCGGCCTCGATCGCCGCGCGGGCCTTGTAGCCCTCGCGGACGAACTCGCGGATACGCTCGTAGACGATGACGTTGGCGTCGACCGCCATACCGATGGTGAGGACGATGCCGGCGATGCCCGGGAGGGTCAGCGTCGCGTTGAAGAACGCCATCGCCGCCAGGATGAGCACCATGTTGAAGACCAGGGCGAAGACCGAGACGAGCCCGCCCTTGCGGTAGTAGACGGCCATAAAGACGATGACCATCGACAGGCCGGCGACCATCGCCCAGAAGCCGCCGACGACCGAGTCCTTGCCGAGGTCAGCGCCGACGCGGATCTCGAACTCCTTGACCATCCGGGCCGGGAGAGAGCCGCTCTTGAGCACCTTCACCAGGTCGTTGGCCGACTCGCGGATCGACTGTCCGGGGGTCTCCCCCATCGTGATCCGGACGTTGCCGCCGGGGATCCGGTCGTTGAAGACGGGGTCGGAGGTGACCGCGTCGTCCATCATGATCGCCATCTTGCGACCGATGTTGTCGCCGGACATCTGCTCGAAGCGGTCGGCGCCGAGGCGGTCGAGCTTGAGGCTGACCTCCGGGGTGCCGGTCTCCGGGCTGAAGCCGACGTTGGCGGAGACGATGCTCTCGCCGGTCACCTCGGCGCGGGACTTGACCACGTAGGTCTGCCAGACGCTCTCGGGCTCCCCGCCGCGGCGGAGGATCATCGGCGTCCGGCCGTAGGCCATCATGTGCGACGAGGGCAACCGCCACTCCGCCGGCAAGTTCGAGAAGAACTGCTCCAGGACCTCCCGGTCCTTGGCGAAGAAGGTGTAGGGCTCCTTGACGGTGTAGCCCTTGTCGTTGCCGTAGTCGGACATCTGGTTGACGGCGATGCCCATGCCCTGCTTGACGAGGCCGGCCTCGTAGATGGCCCGGAGGTAGGGCTTGCCGGTCTCGCCGAAGACGGTCTCGTCGTCGATCATCCGCATCTCGAGGACAGCGGAGCGCTCGATGATCTTGAGCAGTCGGCGGAAGTCGCTCGACTCGGCGAGGACGACGTCGCGGGCCTGCTCGGTGAGGGCGACGTGGAGGGTGTCGCTGTCGAGCGGCGCCCCCGGGTCCTCGGCGATGATCTGGAGGTCGCCGGGGATCCGGTCGTCGACGATGACCTGGTCCTCGGTGATCGACTTGCCCATCGCCTTGAGGACGAACTCGCGGGCGTTCTCGCCGGGGAGCTGGAGGACGAAGGCCCCCGGGTCCGCCTTGATCTCGCCGGTGATGACCTGCGCCGCGCCTGCGCCGCGCAGGACCTCGGTCAGCCGTCCGGCGGCGTCCAGGCGGGCGGCCCGGACCTCGGTGGCGGTGTCGCTGAGGCCCGGCAGCTCGATGACGATCTGGCGGTTCTTCGGGTAGATGTTGGGCTCGGCGATGCCCATCGCGTCGATCCGGCGGCGGACCGTGTCGAGGGCCGTGCCGACCGCGCTCTTGCGGGCCTCGGCGAGGCGCTCCTCGTACATCTTGAGGTGGATGAGGCCCAGCTCCTCGTCCGCCTCGTCGATGCGCTCCATGTCCGCCATCGCGATCCCCATCACGTCGTCGGTCGCCGTCGCCACGTCGGCGGGGTTCTCGAACTTGATGTCGATCTTGTCGATGCCGTCGCGCTGCGCGGAGACCTTGACGTTCTTCTTCTCCTTGAACGCGCCCTCGAGCTCCGACGCGATCTGGTCGAGCTTGTTCTCGAGGGCCTCGTCGACGGCGACGGAGTACTCGAGGTGCAAGCCGCCCTGGAGGTCGAGGCCGAGCTTGAACTTGTTGGTGAAGTTCTCCGTGATCCAGGTCGGGAGCTCGAACTTGGCGATATCCGCGACCGAGGGCAGCACCATCAGGGTGCTGAGGGCCAGCAGGAGCGCGAGGAAGAGCGCCTTTAGCTTTAGAAAGCGTCTCATCGTCCTAGCTCGCCTTTGCCTTGGCTTCGCCGGCCTTGGCCGCCGGCTCCTTGACGACATCGCCGAGCTCGGCCTTGAGGACGCGGATGCGCACGCGATCGGCGATCTCGACCATCGCGATGTCGGCCTCGACGCTGTGGACGATCCCGAGGATGCCGCCGCTCAGGCGGACCTCGTCGCCCTTCTTGATGCCGGAGATCCGCTCGCGGCGGGCCTTCTCGTTCTTGCTCGCGGGGCGCAGGATGAGGAAGTACATCACCGCGAACATCAGAACGAGCATCGGCAGCGGGCCCGACAGGAATGACGGGGCCGCCGCCTCGGCGATGATTCCGAGGGTTGGGCTGGAGGAGCTAAGAATCGGCATGGTGGTGCTGCTGGGCGTCGAGTATCCATGGCCCCCGGTCAGATCTGACGACTGACGGCGAGCGCGGCGACGAGAGGTGGCCTGGCCTACCAGGAAGTGAGGTCGATGTCACCCAGGAGGCGGACAAACGGCGAGCGGGACATTGCGCACAGAGCGCTACTCGGCGACGGCTGCACCCTTCGCGTGTCGGTCGGCGGCGACCCAGGCGGCGAGCGCCTTCTCTACCTCCGCAAAGCGCCCTTCGCGCAGCCCCCAACGCATCGCCGCCACCCACTGGTGGAAGAAGTAGAGGTTGTGGATCGTCGCCAGGCGCCCGTAGAGCGGGTCCTTCTGCTCGTGGAGGTGGCGGAGGTAGGCCCGCGAGTAGGCCGCGCAGGAGCGGCACCCACAGGCGGCGTCGACAGGCTCCGGATCGTCCCGATAGCGGGACTGGCGGATGTTGATCCGGCCGCCAAAGGTGAAGAGCTGGCCGTTTCTGGCGTTCCTCGACGGCATGACGCAGTCGAACATGTCGATCCCTGAGCGGACCGCGACCAGGAGATCGACCGGCGTGCCGATCCCCATCACGTAGCGCGGACGCTCCGCCGGCATCTGTGGGGCGACCGCGGCGAAGGTCTCGTGCATCGACTCGATCGACTCGCCGACGCTCAGACCGCCGAGGGCGACCCCGTCAAAGGGCAGCTCGGCGATGGTCGCGAGGTGCTCCCGGCGGAGCTCGAGATCAACACCCCCCTGGACGATCCCGAAGCAGAGCTGGTCCGGAGCGAGGATCTCCCCGCGCAGCCCGGCGGCCTCACGGGCCCAGCGGCTGCTCCGATCCATCGCCTCGCGGATCTTCCGCGGTGGAGCGTCGGCGGGCGGGCAGTGGTCGAGGATCATGCAGATGTCGGAGCCGAGCGCGGCCTGGGTCTCGAGGACCGAGCGGGGGGTCATCCGATGCCGAGATCCGTCGAAGTGGGTCTGATAGCGGACCCCCTCGTCGTCGATCTTCTGGAGCCCGCGGAGGCTGAAGACCTGAAAGCCGCCGCTGTCGGTGAGGATCGGTCGATCCCAGGTGATGAAGCGGTGGAGCCCGCCGAGCTCGCGGACCCGGGCCGCGCCGGGGCGATGGGCGAGGTGATAGGAGTTGCCGAGGATGATCTGGGAGCCGACCGCCTTCAGATCCAGCAGATCCAACCCCTTGACGGCCCCGTAGGTGCCCACGGGCATAAAACACGGGGTGTCCATCGGCCCGTGCGCGGTCCACAGGCGACCCGCGCGAGCCGGCCAGCTCGGGTCGGTCGCGAGCACCTCAAAGGTGCCCGCAGGCTGCCAGGCGGTACGCGGGAGCACCTCACAGCTCAGCTCACGGCAGGGATCGGGACGAAGCGCTGGATCATCCGGGGTCACCGCCGACGAATGCCACGGCTCACAAGCGAGCGCTAGGGGCTCGCCGCAGAAGTCGTGGCGTCGCGAACGTCCCCTGCGCTCGGGACGCCTTCGGCCGCAGGGGCGCGGGTCTTCCTGGATTCGACCCCTCGCAGCCCGTGGCACAAGTCCGCCCCTCTCGCGCCTCGGCCATGACTCGCGGTACGGCCCGGTACAGCGGCGTTCCTGTCCAAGCCGAGCGGACCAACGATTGCGGCGCGAGCGCGCCGGACTCTTGCCACGGGCAGTCTAGGGCCGGGCGCGGTCGACCAGCATGCAGTCGCCGTAGGAGTAGAAGCGATAGCCCTCCGCGACGGCGGCTCGGTAGGCGGCCATCACCCGCTCGTGGCCGCCGAAGGCGGAGACCAGCATCAGCAGCGAGCTCTTCGGCAGGTGGAAGTTGGTGATCAGGAGATCGACCGCGCGAAACGTGTGTGCCGGGGTGATCACCAGATCGGTGCTGCCGGAACCGGCGACGATCTCGCCGCCGTTGCTCTTGGCGACCGACTCGAGGGCCCGGGTCGCCGTCGTCCCGACCGCGACCACAGGCCTCCCAGCGGCCTTCGCCGCGCGGATCCGAGCCGCGGATCCCTCGCTGATGCTGTAGCGCTCCGAGCCGACCCGATGATCCCGGACGTCGGCCGCCTCCATCGGCAAGAAGGTCCCCGGTCCGACGTGGAGGGTGATCGGCGCGACGTCGAGGGCGTCTAGCACCTCCGGCTCCCAATGGAGGCCAGCGGTCGGCGCGGCGACCGATCCCGGATCACGGGCGTAGGTGGTCTGGTAGCGCTGACGATCGGCCTCGTCCGGCCCGGACTCCCGGTGGATGTAGGGCGGCAGCGGGATCTCCCCCTGCGCTTGGAGGACCGGCAGGAGCTCTCCCCGCTCGACGACGAAGCTCCGCGCCCGCGGATCGACGGGGTCGAGGCCGCGGTAGCGACAGGAGAGCCCGCCGGCCACGAGGCGGTCCCCCTCTTTTAGCCGCTTGGCGCCGCGGACCCAGGCGCGAAAGGAGCTCCCGGCGGCGATCCCCGGGGCCGGATCGCAGACCAGCAGCTCAAAGCGACGATCGTCCGGCTCCCGCTGGAGGTAGAGCCGCGCCGGCACGACCTGGGAGTCGTTGACGACGACGAGGGCGCCTTCGGGCAGATGTCCGGGGAGCGCCTTCGCGCGGCTGTGGATCGGCGCCTGCGTCCCCGCGAGCACGAGCATCCGCGCCTCGCCTCGGCGTACCGCCGGCGTCTGTGCGATCTGCTCGGGGGGCAGCGTGTAGTCAAAGTCCTCGGGACCCATGGCCGCGTGGCTATGGCACAGGGGCGTATCCGCGGGCAAGGGCGGGCCCCTGGCTCGCTCGGTTGGGCCGCGTGGTTGGCTCGCCTCGGCTCGGCTCGGTTGGCCCGCCCTCCCCTTCGGTGTCATCCTCGCGTCCGATGGGATGGAGACCGCGAATCGGACCCCGCGCGCTCGGGGTCGGCCTCGGGGTCAGCCTGAGCCTCGGGCTCCTGAGCGACCCGGGCGCAGCCCAAGCAGCCCCGGAGTCCAGCGCCGAGCGCCTCTACCGCAAGGGCCTCCACTGCATGGAGGAGATCGAGCGCTCGGCCTGCGCGATCGAGCACTTCGAGGGGCTCATCGACGAGAACACCCGCGATCGTGCGCTGGTCACCGACGCGATCCTCCGCCTCGTCAAGCTCTACCGCAAGGAGGGCATGGACGAGGCGATGCGCGTGGTCCTCCGCCGCTTCTGGGAGGCCGGGGGTCGCCGTCATAGGACCGGTCACCTGCCCTACAGCGCCCGCTTCCTCCCGAGCGATCTCGACGTGATCGCCCACGTCGACATCCAGATGGCCCTCGCGGCGCCGCTCCTACGGCGCCTGCCGCCGGAGCTCTCGGAGGCCATGACGACCTGCGACGAGGTCCGCCGATCGGCCCTCGGCGACGCCCTCACGGTCCGCCAGGCCCAGCGCCGTGCGATCAAGAAGTCGATCACGACCGAGGCGGCGCTCGCGGAGCTTCTGGAGGAAGAGGCCGAAAAGCGCGAACGCTACAAGGAGCGACAAGCGCAGCGCGAGACCACCTCCGGCACCCCCGAGATCGCCCCAGTCTTCGCCCGCTCCACCTGCGCTGCCGCCCTCGCGCTCGGGAGCGACTCCGCCGAGGATTGGTCACGGGCGGCGTTCGCCCTCAGCCACAAAGACCCCCGCCGCTCCGCCGCGATCGTGATGATCCCGGGGCTCGCGGCGAAGATCGAGGAGGGGGTCGCCGCAGGGCGCCTGCGCCCGGTCGCGAACAAGCGCTGGGTCCTGGTCGACCACAGCTACAACGACGCCCCGGTCGAGCTGGGGAGCTTCGATCTCGACGAGCTGACGATCGCCCCCGCAGCGCTGATGCCCGACTTCGCGGCGACGATCGAGCGCGGCAAGCCGACCCTCAACCGCGACGTCGCCAAGCTGGTGACGACGACCCCCAAGGACCTGACCTTCTTCGCCGTGACCACCGGCGAGGCGATCCAAGACATGGGGCTAGGCGAGCAAAAAGGCGGACGGCGACGGCTCCTGGAGGCCCTCCTCCCGCGCCCCGAGGGCCTTCAGCTCGCCGGAGCGGTCCACGAGTACTTCGGCGTCTTCATGCGGATGCCGACCGACAACCCGGTCAAGGTCCAGCTCCTCATCGATCTCGCGACCCGCCTCCTCGCCGATGAAGACGACGAGGAGACCGCCGAGCTGCTGAAGAGCCTCGATCTCGCCCAGGCCTCCGACAAGCGGGCGCTGCTCATCTCCTATGTGCTCTCGCCGACCCAGATCGAGGACATGCTCCTCGAGTAGGCGACACGGTGCGCACGTTCGCGATCTGTGGCAGGGTAGCGCCGTGTTTTCGGCGTTTCCCGTGATCGCGCTCCTGACCCTCGCCGCCCCCTCGCAGGCGGCGACCGAGATCGCACCGACGACGGCCGCGGACGCTCCCACGGAGGTCGCCTCGGACGTCCCCGCAGAGGGCTCCTCGGCTGCGCCGAGCACCTACTCCCCGGCGCAGGTCGAGGCCGACCTCACGACCCTCCTGACGGCCCGTGGGCGCGACTACCTCGACGCTCGGGCCCGCCTCGAGGCCGCGCCGACGACGGTCGCCCCGCGGGTCGCCGCTCGCCTCGCGGAGACGAGCCCCGCGCTCGCTCCCGCCGAGCGCCAACGCCTGCTCGCGCTCTTGGGCGCGTTCGGTCGCCCCGAGGACCTGCGCGCCTTCGCCGACGAGCTCCGCCGCGACGTCGCAGCGGCGACCCCAGGTCAGGCGCTCTCCGCGGCCGAGCCCTGGCGCCAGCTCCTCAAGGCGCAAGGGCTCAGCGCAGCTCCGATCCTCGGGGAGCTCGCCGCCGACCGCGATCTCGACGAGGGGACGCGCGCGCTCCTCCTCGGCGATCTTATCGACGTCTTGCCGACCGAGCAGGTCGCGGCCTTCGTCGCGATGGTCGGCGACGGCCCTGCGACACTGCGACAGGCCCTGCGCCAGGCGCTGATCCGCCGCGGTCGCGACAGGCCTGACGACCGCGCGTCGCTGCTCGCGTCGGTCGATAGGGCCCTGACCGAGGTTCCCGACGCGAGAAAACCGGCGCTCCTCGGCCTTCGCGCGACGCTCGGAGAGCTCGACCCCGAGTTCCTCGCGCGGCTCGCCTCGTTCGCCGAGAGCCCTAAAGCCCCCTTCATCGTCCGCGTCGCCTCGCTCCGCCTCCTCGCCCCCGCAGCGGAGACCCCGGCGGCTCGCGGTGCTCTGATCCGGCTCGCGACCGCCAACCTCAGCGCCCCGCAGCGGAGCGACCAAGCCTCCGAGCTCCTCGGCTGGATCGCCCTGCGAGCGTTGCCCGAGAGCGACGCTTCGCAGCTAGTCTCGCGCCTCGGCCTCCTCAAGGCCGACGAGCCTCGGATCGCCGCCGCTGCCTTCACGGTCGCCCCGCTGCCCAGCGACGGATCGTGGCTCGCGAGCGCCCTCGATCACCCCTGGCCCGAGGTCCGCAAGGCCGCGATCCGTCGGGTCGACACGCCCTGCTCTCGCGACCAGATAAGGCGCCTCGGCAACAGCGCCGCGCCGCCCGAGAAGAGGGGCGAGAGCGACGACGCGGTCGCCCGCGAGGCTCTCCGGGCGCTCGGGCGCTGCGGCTCGCCGGAGGCCGAGTCTGCGCTCATTCGGGCCCTGGGCACCAAGATCTCGACCCCCCTGCGCCGCAGCGAGGCGGCCAAGCAGCTCCTGATCATCGGCCTGCCCAAGGGCGACAAGGCCGTCGCCAAGGCGATCGAGACCCTCGGTGATCCGAGCCTGGTGCGACGCCTCGTCGAGGCCGCCCGCGCCTCTGCGGATCCGACCCCTGCGTTGATCCAATCGCTGTGTCAGGTGTCGGCGGACTTCCCCGCGCTGCGCTCCACGGTCGCCGAGACGCTGCGCCTGATCGCTCCCGGCTCGACCTGTTCTCAGGGCTAGATCGAGGCGGTCGCTCGCACGGCCGGAGGATCGGTCAAGCTGACGCTGAAGGCAGGGATCGGAGCCGCCGAGCAACGGGAGGCGAGCTCACCGATGTCTTCCTCGTACCCGACGTTGCCGTGGCCGATGCTCCAAGCGATGCACGCGGACATGACCGCCGCTCTGCCCTCCGTCGTCAGCGGTCGATGACGGCGCGCCACCTCAGGCTCGACACGCTAGGTCGCCTGGGGAACCGAGGCCAAGGTGAGGGACGGGATCATCTCGACGACCTCGGTCAGCCGGGCGAGCGCCTCAGGTGAGCGCTGCACCTCGTCGACGCGGTCCTTGGACGCCTCGATCACCCAGCCCTCGGCGAAGACCCGGGCGTCAAAGCCCAGCTCGGCGAGGCGGGCGATGGTCGAGCGCGCGGCGTCTGTGGCCTCCATCAGCGGGCGTAGCGAGGGCACCGCGACGAGGATCCGCAGGTGACTCTGCGCGAGCGAGTGTTGCTCGGTGTAGGGGCAGGACGAGATGATGATCGGGACCCCGCCCTGGGCGGCGGATAGCGCGGCGTAGTGGCGTCCTGCGCAGACCAGACGCGGATCGAAGGGCCCCAGCCAGTGCTCGCCGAGCCATCTCGCCAGCGCCCTCGGGTGGCGCTCCACCTCGCCGCCTATCGTCGTCGCCAGCTTCGCGATCGCAGCGTCGATCCGGGCGACAAAGCGACGCCGCTGGCGGAGCCAGAGCCCGTAGAGAGTGCCAGGGATCCCGGCGACGAGCGCGAGAGCCTGCGGTGACGCGGTCTTCTCCCCGACGTCGACGAAGAAGAGCGCGCGGACGAGGCCGCTCAGCCCCGCGAGCACGAGGAGCACGACGAAGAAGCCGACGAGGACGACCGGGATCCGATCCGTCCGCATGTCACGGTTGCGCTTCGCCGCGGCTCGCCACTCCGTCGCGCGCCGCTCCTGCTCCGCCGCGCCCTCGGCCCTGCGGATCCGCTCGCGGACACGCGCGAGGGTGTCGCTGTCCGGATAGAGGGCGCCGTCGCAGAAGCGACAGCGGGCGATCGCAGCGTCGACCCGCACTTCGTTCTCACCGCCGCAGCTGGGACAGCGAATCCCCGCTCCCGCGATCGTCGCAGCGGTATCGCCGAGGGCCGACGACCTGGTGAGCCGCGGCACGATCCAGGAGAGATAGACGAAGTAGAGGACCCACCCCCCGAGAAGGGTGACCGCATAGACAGCCGGCCCCATCTTCGAGGTCCAGAGCGTCGGCGCGGTGAACACAAAGAGCGGCGCGAAGAGCAGCGGGTAGTGCCGGGGCTTGAGAGCGAGCTGCCCCTCGAGCACGGCCTGGCTCCGGCGGTCACCGGAGATCCGCTGGATCCCCTGACCGACCTCAGCCTGGTGTGTCCGCAGCTCGTCGCGGATCTCCGCGGGCAGCTCCTCGGATGCGCCGCAGTGGGGACAGCGGGTCAGGCGCTCGTGGGTCGCCTCTGCGACGGAGAGGCTCCCTCCACAGGCCCCGCAGCGGATCCCTCGACCGGTCGGTAGGCGCTCAAAGCTCAAGGACCGAGGATAGCCGAGCTCTGCGCCGATGGGATCTCCTCGACCGCCGCAGGAGGCCGAGGATCCTAGACCACGACGGCGAGCACCTCGTCTACGATGCCATCGCGATGGATCGACCGAAGCTCCGCAAGATCGAGAGACACCGCCTCGAACGTGAGGGCGAGGCCTTGATCGTGCTCCGCGACCCGCAGGGGGTCAGCGATCCAGTCGCGCTCCCCGAGGCCGCAGGGCCCCTCCTGGATCTCCTGGACGGCGAGCGAAGCTCCGCTCAGATCCGGCAGACCCTGCTCTTTCGCGGGACCTCCTTCGATCGCGACGAGGTCGAGGGTCTGCTCCTCGACCTGAGCGACGCGGGGCTCCTCGACGACGACAACTTCCGCGATCGCTGGTCGGCGATGCACGAGAGCTTCATCGACTCAGCGCGGAGGCCCGCTCGCTTCGCCGGCCTGCTCTACCCGGAGGCCCCCACCGAGCTCATGGACCTCTTGGTGACGCTCTTGGGCCCGCCGGAGCTGCGTCGCCGCTCCGGCTCCGATCTGGCCGGTCTCATCCTCCCGCACCAGCCCTTTGAGCGCTGCGGAGAGCTCTTGGGCAAGACCCTGCAAGATCTTCCGGAGGCCGCCGACATCGACTGCGTCGTGGTCCTAGGGACCGATCATCATCCCGGCCTCACGCCGTACACGACGACCGACAAGACCTTCGAGACCCCCCTCGGCCCGGTCTGCGCGGACACCCAGAGGGTCGACGCCCTCAGCCGCCGCCTCGACTGGATCCGACGCGAGGAGATCCGCCACCGCGAGGCGATGAGCGTCGAGCTCGCCGCTGTCCTGCTCCGCTACCTCTACGGTGATGAGACACCGCCGATACTCCCGCTCCTGTGTGGTCACAGCGCCCTCCTCGTCGGCGATGCGAGCGCTGCGGCGGACGACTTTCAGGCGCTCTGCGGCGCTCTCTCCGACGACCCGCGGGTCCTCTGGATCGCCGTCGCGGAGCTCGGGCACTGTGGCGCGGCCTACGGTCGTCCGCCGATCGACAAGGGGACGGTCGAGCTCCTCGCCGAGCGCGACGGCGGGCTCCTCGAGGCCCTCGTCCGCGGCCAGCTCCACGAGCTCCAACGACGATGCCTCGCCGACGATCCTACCCTCGGCCCGCCGAGCGGCGCTGCGGTCCTGACCACGCTCGCTCGGCTCCTGCCGGTGGGCTACCGCGGGCGGGTCACCTCCTACGAGGTGCTCACCGCCCCCGGCGCAGAGGTCGGGCTCGTCGGCCTCGGCGGGGTCGAGCTGCGCCGACCTCGACCTGGGTGACGTGCAGCGATCCCGCCTCGCCGCGACGACAAGGCGGGGGACCGAGGCGAACCCCGCTCCCCCGCGTCCATCGGGCGCTCGCCCTTCCTCAGCCCTCGCTCGACCCAGGATCGGCGCCAGCGGTGACCTCAGCCGGCGCCGCGGGAGCGACCTCCGCGGGAGCTGCCTCCGCAGGCGCTCCGGCCTCCGGGGGAGCTGCCTCTGCAGGCGCTGCAGCCTCCGCTGGCGTTGCCTCCGCTGGCGCTGGAACTGCATCCTCCGGCGCCGCGGGAGCTGCCTCTACCGGCGCCATGGGAGCTACCTCTGCGGGTGCAGCCTGTTCAGGTGCAGCCTGTTCGGGTGCTGCCGCAGAAGCCAGCTCCGGAGCCGACTCACAGCTCACCTCTTCGACGACCGGTTGGGCGACGAATTCTGCGCCCAGGAGCCGAAGAGCCCCGCGAACAACATCATCGACGGCGACCCCGAGATGTCCATCTTCATTCAGTGCGCTCTGCGCAGCGTACCCCTGGACCAAGGAGAGGATGTTCCTGGCCATCGCCTCAGGATCCGCCTCCTTGAAGACTCCCTCGGCGATCCCACGGGCGATCACTCCAGCGTAGAGCTTGCGGCTGACCTCCCAGGCCTTCGAGAGCTTGTCGCGGAACTCGACGTCCTGAACGGCCATCGTCACGAGGAGGTTCGTCAGCCGAGTCTCCGCAGGATTGTCCTCGATCGTACGGACATGTGCTCGTACAAGGTTCGCCATGATGACGTCTGCCGCCCTGTCCGACACTGGCTCAAAGCTCCACCGAGCCTCGAACGCCGCCAGCTGAGCGTCCAAGATATCGTGGAAGAGCTGCTCCTTCGCACGGTAATGGAAGTACACTCCCCCCTTGCTAAGTCCCGCTTCGCGGGCGATGTCGAGGAGACGCGTTGCGGCGTACCCCCGGCGAACAAAGCACCGCGTTGCTGCAGCCCTGATCTGCTGCTTGCGTTGTTCATCCGTTCTCTGACGTGTCATCTCTATTCCCCACCCATCCGGCGCAATCCAACTGCCCCAATGCAACAACGCTAGCCCGCCACCCGGTAGGTTTGTCTAGGGGCGAGAAAATCGCGGGAATTGAGCCGGATGGCCGGCAATCACGGCACTTGCGCGATGTCGTCGCGGGCGACGGCCAGGGAGCCGGTTTCGCAGCGAGTGCGCTTTGGAGCCATCTGGGGCGGTTTAGAGCCTCCTAGAGCCTGCGCGAAAAGCCGCGATGCCGAGCGGATTGACACGCCGACGGCGCCCCGGCTGAATAATAGGATTCTCCCCCCGTCCCTTCACCCCGAGGTCCCATGCCAAGCACCCTGACCAAACTTGCCACTGCAACCATCGTCCTAACGCTCTCCGCCGTTGTCCCGGGTTGTTCATGCTCCTACTCCTCAAGCGTTGGCTCCAAAGGGACCCAGGCTCCGACGAGTAGCGGCAAGCCGATCAACAAGAGCGGCAAGCCGGCTGGCACGAGTAAGTCCACCAACTCTGAGGGGACCTCCAAGGCGATCCCCAAGGGGGAGAACGACGCTCCTGCCGACGCCCCAGCCGACGCTGCTCCGGAGCCGGAGCCCGTCGACGAGCCGGTGAGCTCACCCACCGAGAACAACACGATCCGCGATGCCCCCGCGGATCCCAAGCCCGGTCCCGTCAGCGGCACCGCCTCGAGCACAACCCTCAGCAACAAGACAGCAGCGCCGGCGCCGAAGCGAGTCGGTCGCGACTAAGACACCTCGACTTCGCGTAGGACGCCCGCAGAGACAGCTCTGCGGGCGTCTTTTCATGTGACACTGGGAGCCGGCCGACGGCCTACCGCCGATTGGAGATCGTCAGCGGCTCAGCAGACGCAGAGCCCGTCCCAGACAGGCCTGGGAGCCGAGGAGTGCACCACGCGGCTCCCCCTGCGAGCTCCGACAACCGGGGCGCGGACGCTGTGCGTAGGACCGGGCTGCTAGCCCACGTCTTTGGACTTCGCGCGACGACCGCGAACGCGCTGCATCGGCGGCTCGGGGAGCACCGGCTGCGCCGCCCCGAAGAGGCTCGGATCGTACTCGGCGTCGTAGGAGTCGAGCTCGATCTCATCGCGGCTCCGGAGGCCACGCAGCGGCGCCTCCTCTTCGACGACCTCGAGCCGCGGCGGCAGGGGCTGGTTCGCCTTCGCCTTGGTCTTGCCCTTGCTCTTCGTCTTCGCCGGCACACCGTTGAGGGTGCGCTTGAACTCAACCCCCGGACGAAAGTCGACGGTGAAGCTCGCGTCGATCTGCATCGGCTCGAGCGTCCGCGGGTTGACCCCCTTGCGCGCCTGTCGCTGCTTCTTCGTGAAGGTGCCGAAGCCGGGATAGGTGAAGCGCGGGCTCTGCTTCTTGGTCACGCGGGCGCGCGTGAAGTAGCCGCCGAGCTCATCAAAGGCCAGATCGAGGATCTGTTGGATTAGCTTCTTGGAGACGTCCGGCGGGAGGGTACGAGACTTCGCAATTTTCTCGATGAGCTCGGCCTTGGTCATTCTCTCACGTCCCCACGAAGCAGGACCTCGCACTCTAGAAAGTGGTCCGGTCACCGTCAACCTCTTTCATGGTGAGAACGGGATCGTCCTCGCGTCATGCTCGACGAACAGCATCCGCGTGTTCCGCGTGTTCGTCATAAACAATGCTCCACGCGTCGCTCACGCTCGCGTCGTTCGCGTGCGTGGCTCCGGTTGTTTCACGAGGTCAACGATGATTGTTTCACGGCCGACCCTGCCGCAAAAATCCGACGGCCCGACGCAGGTCTGAGAGGACGAGCTCGTCCGCCTTGCTCGTGCCAGGGGGAGCGTCGCCGCTTTGCCGGAGAACATACGAGGGGTGGTAGGTGACGACGACCGGCACCGTCGTCCCATGCTTCGCCTCGCGATAGGTCAGTACCCTCTCCCGCATCCTGTGGAGCGCGAGCTGCTCGGAGCCGGAGAGCAAGTTCCCCGCGAAGCGGCCGAGGGCGACCAACACCTTCGGCTGGATCGCTCGTATCTGGGCGTGGAGGAAGGGCGAGCAGCGGGCGACCTCCACCGGGTGTGGGTCCCGGTTGTTCGGCGGGCGACACTTGAGGACGTTGGCGATGTAGGCGTTGCCTCGGGGGACTCCGAGAAGGTCGAGCCAGATGTTGAGCCGCTCCCCGGCCCTGCCGACGAAGGGGATCCCCTGGCGGTCCTCGTTGAAGCCCGGCGCCTCGCCGACGAACATCAGCTCAGCCTCGGGGTTGCCCACGCCAAAGACGATGTTCGTCCGCCCCTGGGCGAGGGCACAACGACGGCAGTCGCCGATGCTCCGATCACGGAGATAGGCGAGCTTCTTCCCTGCGCTCCACTCGCTCGCCTTCGCCCGGAGGGAGGACGTGTCGACTGTCTTCTCGGACAGATCAGTCCTCGGCGCTGGAGCTCGGACGGCGGGGGCGACCGGAGGAGCGACCGAGGTCGGCGGCTGAGATGCACCCCGGGCTCGCGCCCCTTCGCTGTGGACGGAGGGAGGCGACGACCGCGAGGGGCCAGGCATGTCCGGCCGTCTCGGAGCGGGAGGTTGGTCGTGCGCCCTTGCATCCGAGGCTTCTCGGGCTCGCGTTGGCGACGGCGGCCGGGTCTGCGCGGCGGAGGGGCCTCGCTCCCGAGCGACCGCCTCTCCTTGCCGTCCACCTCGGCCCGCAGGTGGGGAGACCGGTGCCTGATGGACGGCGGCCGGTGATTGCCTCGGTCTTCCGGGGGAGACCGGAGACGCCGAAGCTGGTCGCCCTCGCTCCTCGGCCCCCAGCGGCTGCGCCGATCGACGGGGTGTCGCTAGCTCGACGTCTGTCGTGCCCGCGGATGACCCTGCTCCCGCTTCGGTCGGACGGATCTCACGAGCATCGCGCGGTGGGTCGTGGGCCGAAGCGGGAGAGCCGCTCGGTCGACGATGGTCGCTGACAGGAACCGCGAAGACCCCATCCGCCTGCTCCGCCGGGACGACCCCATGAGGCTCATGAGACTCATGCGCCCCTTGATGCTCCTGTTGCTCCTGGTGTTCTTCGCGCTCCCCGCTCCACCAGGGCTGCGCCGAGGCGAAGCGGACACCGCGGTACTCGCGGAGGTGCGCCAGGTGAACGGCGAGGCTCTTCGCGACGCGCCGGTAGTCCTCAGCCATCCCTCTCCGCCTCCGCCTCCGGCCAGAGCGCCTCGCCAAGCTGTCCCAAGAGCCACACAGCCAGCGCAGGCTTCGGAATCGGAGGTCCCGAGGGCCGAAGGCGCGGGCCTGCGCCTGCGAGCTTCTCCGAGAGTATCAGCGTCCCACCGTTGGTCGCGCTCGCGAAGCCGAGCCCCGCAACCCCGACACGGTTGACGAAGACCGCGTCGGCGCCCTTGGACGCCAGCTTGGCCTCGCCGAGACGGACGAGCTCCGCCTCGACCTCCGCCCCATCGCCATCGACGGTCTGGGCGGCGAAGCCGAGGAAGCGGGTCTGCGGGCCCGCAGCGGCGGTGAGGCTCGCGAGTATGTCGACCCCCTGACGCCAGCGGGCTCTGCCGAGGCGAGCGAGCAGCTCGGTCTTCGGCAGCTTCTCCGACGCCCCGTCGAGCTCAAGATCGCCGACGGCGGCGACCATCGCGACAAGATCCACAGGATCCGAGGCGAGCTGCTCTGAGAGCGCCTTGTGCATCTCTCCCGCGGTCTCGACGTCGACGCGGGTGACCCCCGGCGGGGTCGGCCTGTCGACGGGGCCCGCCACGAGCGTAACCTCAGCGCCGAGCGCCGCCGCGGCCTCGGCGAGCGCGAACCCCATCGCCCCGGTCGACGCGTTGGCGATGAAACGGACGGGATCGATGTAGGTACGGGTCGGCCCCGCCGAGACCAGCACACGTCGACCCGACCACAGGCTCCTCGGCTGGAGGATCTGCCGCGCCTGCGCTGCGATCTCCGGGGGATCGGTCATCCTCCCCTCGCCGACCCAGCCACACGCAAGATCGCCGCTGCCCGGGCCGATGACGTGCGCCCCGCGGGACCTCAGCGTCGCCAGGTTCTCCTGGGTCGCCGGGTGCCGCCACATGTTGGTGTTCATCGCCGGAGCCCAGAGCACGGGGGCCGTGGTCGCGAGGAGAACACAGGAGACGAGGTCATCCGCGAGCCCGTGAGCTGCGCGGGCCATCAGGTTGGCGGTGCCCGGGGCGACGATGATGAGGTCGGCCCAGTCCGCGAGCTCGATGTGACCTATCGTCCCCTCTTCGCTCGCGTCGAGGAGGCGGCTCCGAACTGGATGGCCCGAGACCGAGGCCAGCGAGAGCTCGCTGACGAAGGCCCGGGCAGCGTCGGTGAGCAACACCCGGACCTCGAAGCCCTCTTTGGTGAGGGCGCGGACCAACGCGGGGGCCTTGTACGCGGCGATCCCTCCGGCGACGCAGAGGATCGCCCGGGGCCGCGCCGCGCTCACGAGGCGCTGTCTCCGAAGGGGACCGACCCGAGGGTGGCGATGCCGTAGCCCTCGAGACCGATGATCTTCCGCGGGTTGTTGGTCATGACCTGAATCCTACGGATCCCGAGGCTCTTGAGCACCTGCGCCCCGAGGCCAAACTCGCGAAAGCCAGCCTCGGCGGGCTTCGGCAGCGGCCGCGGCTCACGTCGATCTCCGGACGAGCTGAGGTCGATGCTCGAGACGTTCGAGCCGACCACGTAGAGGAACACACCGCGACCGGCCTCCTCGATCTGGCGCACGGCCGCGCGCATTCGAGCCGAGGAGTTGTCCGACGAGAGCCCGAAGACGTCGCCGAGCAGGTTGGCCCGCTGCGCTCGGCAGAGGATCGCGTCGTCGCCTTCGCCGCTCTGCTCCAGCTCTCCCTTGCTCAGCGTCACATAGTCGACGCGGGGCTCGACCCGCGAGCGGAAGACCCGGATCGTCCAGCCGTCGGCCTCGGAGAGCCCGAGCAGCTCCGAGCTGAGCGGCGCCTTCGCGACCCGCTCGACCAGGATCTCGCGCTGCATCCGATAGGCGATGAGGTCGGCGATCGACAGGATCTCGAGCTCGTGGCGCTGGGCGAAGACCTCGAGGTCGTCCATCCGCGCCATCTCACCGTCATCGCGCATGATCTCGCAGATGACCCCGGCGGGGCGAAGACCGGCGAGACGGGCCAGGTCGACCGAGCCCTCTGTGTGCCCCGAGCGGACCAGGACGCCGCCAGGCTGGGCCCGGAGCGGGAAGATGTGGCCGGGAGAGACGATGTCCGCGGCGCCGTAGCGGGCGTCCGAGGCCACGCGGATGGTCTCGGCACGATCGGCCGCGGAGATGCCGGTCGTCACGCCGCGGCGCGCCTCGATCGACACGGTGAAGGCCGTGCCCATGCTGCCGGCGTCGGTCTTGACCATCATCGGCAGCTCGAGCTCCGCGACCCGCTCAGCGGTCAGGGAGAGGCAGATGAGGCCCCGTCCCTCGCGGCACATGAAGTTGACGTGCTCGCTGTTGCAGTGCTCGCCTGCGATGACGAGGTCGCCCTCGTTCTCACGGTCCTCGTCATCGACGAGGATGATCATCCCGCCCTTGCGGATGATGTCGATGCAGCGCTCGACGTGGGCTAGTTTGGCGTCGCTCATGCTCTTTCCTTCGACTCTTTGGTTGGTGGGGATCGGCCGGCCAGTCAGCGCTTGGGACCGCCAAAGCCAGACTTGGCGAGGGTCGCCCAGGTGACCCCTCCTGCGGGGTCATCCTTCTCGGCGCGGACCAGCCGCTCGACGTAGCGCGCGATCAGATCCACCTCGAGGTTGACGTGATCGCCGACCCGGCGATCGCCGAGGGTCGTCACGCTCAGGGTGTGGGGGATAAGACCGACAGCGAAGCCGGACGTGTCGATCTCGTTCACCGTCAGGCTGATCCCGTCGATGCAGATCGATCCCTTCTCGGCGATGAAGCGGCGGAGCTCCGCGGGTACGTCGAACCACATCAGGATCGCGTCACCACGGGGCCCGCGGCTGCGCAGCCGACCGACGCCGTCGACATGCCCGGAGACCAAGTGACCCCCGAGCGCATCGCCGACCCGGAGGGCGGGCTCGAGGTTCACCGCGGTCCCCACGCGGAAGGACTCTAGCGTGGTCTTGGCGAGGGTCTCGAAGGCCGCGTCGACCTCGAATGACTCGGCGGTGGCGCTGACGACGGTCAGGCAGACCCCGGAGACCGCGACGCTCGCCCCGAGGATCCGGTCCTCGGGTCGGAGCTGCGCGGCGATCCGCAGGCGCTTGCTCTGCGCGCGCGCCTCGATCCCCGCGATCGTGCCGACGCTCTGGACCAGGCCCGTGAACATAGGCGGGGTTATGACACAAAAGCCCCGCGCTCCGCAGGCGAGTGGTCGCGTGAGCTTTGCTGTCGCGGCCTCGATCAGCCGCGACGCGGCGCCAGGACGGTCAGGAGATCGTCCGCGAGGCGGCGTCGTCGCACGACGGCTGGATGCGGAGCCTGCGCGACGCTCGGCCAGCCGAGACCTCCGAGAACGGGGACCCCATCGCCGAGGAAGCGCGGCGCTTGGAAGTAAAACCACCGCTGCCAGGCCTCAGCGGCGACGAACGAGGCGAGGAGCTGCCCGCCCCCTTCGACGAGGAGCGAGCGGATCGACCGCTCGCCGAGGGCCTCGAGCGCCGCCGGAGCGCTGACCGATCCGTTCTCGCCGAGCTCGACCTCGACGCCCTCGGCCCCGGTCGACGCGAGCGCCTCTCGCCGCGCCGCGGGGGCGTCGGGGCCGTGGATGACCAGGGTTCCGGCGCGGAGGAGGCGGGGCCTCGGATCGGCGGCGAGACTCCGCAGCTGGGTGTCGAAGAGGACAGGCAGGGGATCCACGCCCTGGACCAGGCGGACGTTGAGCCGCGGATCGTCGGCGAGCAAGGTGCCTACGCCGACCGCGATCCCGTGGTAGCGCGCCCGGAGACGGTGGACGTAGGCCCGCGCAGGTTCGCCTGTGATCCAGCGGCTGTCGCCGGACGCCGTCGCGATCCGACCGTCGAGCGAGGTCGCCGACTTGAGCGCGACGAAGGGCCGACCGGTCGTCTCGTGGTGGATGTAGTGGCCGTGGACCCGGCGACAGCGCTCGCCGAGCACTCCCTCGCGGACCTCGACGCCGGCCGCCATGAGCGTGTCCTTCGCCCGTCCGCTGGCGTGTCCGGCGGGGTCCGCCACGCCGTAGACCACCTTGGCGACGCCGGCCTCGATCAGCGCGCCCGTGCACGGCGGCGTGCGACCGAAGTGCGAGCAGGGCTCCAAGGTGACATAGACCGACGCCCCGCGGGCCTCATCCCCGGCCTCGCGCAGCGCTCGAACCTCGGCGTGGGGCCCCCCGGTCGCGGCGGAGCAGGCCGAACCGACGAGCTTCCCCCCCTTCACGACGACCGCGCCGACGCAGGGGTTGGGGTACGTCGAGCCCGTACCGTGACGTGCGAGGCGGAGGGCGAGCCCCATCCAGCGCTCGTCCTCGGGACGATCGTCGCTCATGTCTGACCGTCCTCGGATCGGGCCTCGGATCGGGCCTCGGATCGGGCCTCGGATCGGGCCTCGGATCGGTCCGCGGATCGGTCCGTGGATCGGTCCGCGGATGGGTCCGCGGATGGGTCCGCGGATGGGTCCTTCGGCTGGGACTTCGGCTTGGCCTTGGACCTCCGCTTGCGCTTTCGTCGCGGCGCAGCCGTGGCCGACTCCTCCTCGGCAGGCGCCACGGCGACCGCCCTGCCCGCCTTGTCGAACTCGAAGAGGTTGCGCTGACCGTCGACGCTGACGTGCTCCGCCTTCTCCATCTCGACCAGCAGACGCTCGAACTCGGAGGCCGTGTCGAAGGAGCGATAGACCGAGACAAAGCGGACGTAGGCGACCTGATCGGTCCCGTAGAGGTGGTGCATGATCCTGCCGCCGATCTCCTCGGCGCGGATCTCCTTCTCGCCGCGGGTCGCCGCCCAGAGCTCCACCGCGTGGACGATCTCCTCGAGCTTGTCCTCGTCGATCGGCCGCTTGCGACAGGCGATCTGGAGGCCGCTCAGGATCTTCAAGCGATCAAAATTCTGGCGGGCACCGCTGCGCTTGATCACCACCGGCATGGTGGTCTCCACCCGCTCTCGGGTGGTGAAGCGGTGGCCGCATTCGAGACACTGGCGACGGCGACGGATTCCGCCGTCCCGACTGTCGCGCGAGTCGAGAACCTTCGTGCTCTGGCCGCGGCAGACGGGACAGAACACGCCGGCTACGACCCTCCCGCCGCGTCGAGCTTGGCGACCCGCCGGGCGTGGCGACCACCTTCGAACTCTGCGGCAAGAAAGGTCTCGACGATGAGCTTCGCGAGCTCGTCGCCGAGCACTCGTTGACCCAGGCAGAGGATGTTCGCGTCGTTGTGCTCGCGGGCCATCCGGGCGCTGAAGCAGTCGCTGACGACCGCGGCTCGGATCCCGGCGATCTTGTTGGCGGACATCGCCATGCCCTGCCCGGTCCCGCAGATGAGGATGCCGCAGCTCCCGGGGCCGTCGGCGAGAACCCGAGCGCACAGCTCGACCGCGACGTCGGGATAGTCGACCGAGACGCCCGCCTCGGTCGGCCCGGCGACGCCGACGATCTCGTGACCGGCGGCGCTCAGCACCTCGGCGAGCAGAGCGCGGAGAGCGAGGCCTCCGTGATCCGAGCCGAGGTGGAGCTTCACGAGGCGACCCTCCGGAAGATCAGCGCAGCGTTGGTCCCGCCGAAGCCGAAGGAATTCGACATCGCGTACTCGGCGTCGATCCTGCGGGCCTCCAGGGGCACGTAGTCGAGATCGCAGTCCGGGTCGGGATCGGTGAGGTTGATCGTCGGCGGGATCACGCCCTCACGGAGGGTCATGATCGAAGCCGCCGACTCAAAGGAGCCAGCGGCGCCGAGGAGGTGACCGGTCATCGACTTCGTCGACGAGACCGCGAGGCCGTTGTAGGCGTGCTTGCCGAAGACCTCGCGGATCGCCTTGGTCTCGATCGCATCGGCGGCGGTCGAGGTCCCGTGGGCGTTTATGTAGCCGACCGCCTCCGGCGCGAGGCCAGCGTCCGCGAGCGCGAGGCGCATGCAACGCTGGGCGCCCTCACCGTCGGGCGACGGCAGGGTGATGTGATGGGCGTCGGCGTTGCGGCCGTAGCCGACCAGCTCGGCGAGGATCGGCGCGCCGCGGGCCTTCGCGTGCTCCCACGCCTCGAGGACCATGACGCCCGCGCCCTCGGAGAGGACGAAGCCGTCACGGCTCGCCGAGAAGGGCCTGGAGGCCCCCTGGGGATCATCGTTGCGGGTGCTGAGGGCTCGCGCCGAGGCGAACCCGCCGATCGAGACCGGGGTCACCGTCGACTCCGTACCGCCGGCGATCATCACGTCCGCCTCGCCGTAGGCGATAATGCGCGCAGCCTCGCCGATGGAGTGCGCCCCCGTGGCACAGGCCGAGACGTGGCCCATGTTCGGTCCCTTGCAGTTGTGGCGCATCGAGATTTGCCCGCTCGCAAGGTTGATGATCAGCGCGGGGACAAAGTACGGGCTGATGCCATGGCGGGGGCCCTTCTCGCGCAGGGTGTGGATCGTCGCTTCGATCGTCGTGATCCCGCCGAGGCCGGCGCCAACGTAGACGCCGCAGCGCTCCGGCACCGGCGGATCCCGATCCAGACCGGCCTGCTCCACCGCCATCGCCGCGCAGGCGACCGCGTACTGGATAAAGACGTCCATCTGCCGGAGCTCGCGCTTGGCGAACCACCGGGTGGTGTCGAAGTCCTTGACCTCACCGGCGATCTTCGCCGCGTAGTCGGTCGTATCGAAGCGAGTGATCGGGCCGATGCCCGAGTCACCAGCGCAGAGCCTGCGCCAATTGTCCTCGATCCCGACGCCTAGCGGGCTGATAACACCGAGGCCTGTGACTGCTACCCTACGCTGGGCCACAACAGCGCCGATCAGCCCTGACGGGCCTTGATGTAGGCGATCGCGTCGCCGACGGTCTTGATATTGTCGACCTCTTCGTCGGGGATCTTGATGTCGAAGTTGTCTTCGAGCGCGAGCACAAGCTCGACGATCGCCAGCGAGTCTGCGCCGAGGTCGTCGGTGAAGCTCTTACCGGGCTCTACATCGCTCTCTTTGACGTCGAGCTGGTCGACGATGATCTCCGTGACTTTCGCCTGAATATCCGCGGACATGGCCTTCTCTCCTCTGATTTCTCGTTCTCGTGACTAGACTAGGTAGTGGAATCCACAGGCTCGCTGAGCCTAGATGTTCAGGCCGCCGTTGACCCGGAGGACGTGGCCCGTGATGTAGGCCGCAGCCGGTGAGGCTAGGTAGGCGACCGCCTCGGCGACCTCCGCCGCATCGCCGACCCGCGAGAGCGGGATGCTGGCGATGAGCGCAGCGCGGGCCGCCTCGTCAAAGACTCCGGCGGTCATGTCGGTCTCGATGAAGCCCGGGGTGACCGCGTTGACCGTGACCCCCCGCGGCGCCAGTTCGCGGGCGAGGGACTTGGTCAGGCCGATGAGGCCGGCCTTCGAGGCGGCGTACATCGACTGGCCGGCGTTGCCCTGCTCGCCGACGACCGAGGCGATGTTGATGATCCGCCCGGCGGTCCGCGCCTTCAGCAGGTAGCGAGCCGCGGCCTTCGAGCAGGCGAAGGCGCCGGTGAGGTTGACCGCGAGGGTCCTCTGGAGGTCGTCGACGCTGGCCCGCAAGAGGAGCCCGTCGATCGAGATTCCGGCGTTGTTCACGAGGATGTGAAGGCCGCCGAGATCCTTGACGATGCCCTTGATCGAGGCGTCGACCGCCGCCGTGTCGGCGACGTCAAAGCCGTACGCGCGGGCGGTGCCGCCGGCGGCGGTGATCGTCTCGACCACCTCTTCGGCGGCGGCTTCGCTGCGCGCATAGTTGACGGCGACCGTCGCTCCACGGGCTGCGAGGAGCGTCGCGATCGCCTTTCCGATACCTCGAGAGCCACCGGTGACAAGGGCGACCTTGCCGGTGAGCTGCCAAGAGGACGGGAGCGCGGGCTTCTCGGAGTCAGTCACGAGGCCCCGTCCTTTAGCACATCGATGTCAGCTGGGGAACCTACGGACGAGACGCTCAGGGTGCGATCGATCCGCTTGATCAGGCCCGCGAGCGCACGCCCGTGTCCGACCTCAAAAGCTCGAGCGACGCCCATGTGCACGGCGCTTCGCACCGACGCTTCCCAGCGCACACGCTCGGTGACCTGTCGCACTAGGTCGCCCTTCACCTGGGCCGCGTCGCGGTTGAGCGCGGCGTCGACGTTGTTGATGATCGGTATCCGGAGGGGGCTCACAGAGACCTCCTCGAGCGCCGCCGCGAGCCGTTCGGCCGCCGGGGTCATCAGCGAACAATGGAAGGGCGCGGACACCTTGAGCGGGATGGCGCGGCCCTTGGCGGCCTTGGCCCCGGCGACGACGCGGTCGACCGCCCCCGCGTGTCCGGCGATGACGATCTGACCGCCCCCGTTCTCGTTGGCCGGGCTGACGACCTCGCCCCCTGTCGACGCCGCTTGGCAGAGCTCTTCGACGACGTCCGCGTCGAGCTTGAGGATCGCAGCCATCGCCCCGACGCCGGCGGGCACCGCCTCCTGCATCGCCTGACCGCGCAGCCGGACCAGGCGGACGGCGTCGGCAAAGTCGATCGCACCTGCAGCGACCAGCGCAGAGAACTCGCCGAGCGAGTGTCCGAGACAGACCTCCGCGCCGTCGACAAACGCATCGCCGAGCTCGCTGCGCAGCGCCGCGAGGGCGGCGATCGAGCAGGTCAAGATCGCGGGCTGAGTGTTCGCCGTCAGCCCGAGCTCGGCCGGCTCCCCTGCGAAACACAGTTCGCTGAGGGCGAAGCCGAGGGCCTCGTCGGCCGCGGCGAAGACCTCCCGTGCGGCCGGATAGCGCTCCGCGAGCGCTTTCCCCATACCGACCTCCTGGGAGCCCTGGCCAGGGAAGAGAAAGGCGTAGGGGGAGGACGTGATGCTGCTCTCGCTGGATGCGTTCATGACTCTTCGTGACCCTTCCTCACGGGCTCTGCCTCGCCCTTCGCAGCGGCGAAGAGATCGCGGTGGGAGCTGATCGCTTCCCGCAGCCCCGGCGTGAGTCCGTTGTCGATGTAGTGGGCGGCGAGCTCGACGGCGGAGACGATCGCCTGCGCCGTCGACCCGCCGTGACAGATGATCGCGATCCCCTCAACCCCGAGGAGCGGCGCTCCGCCGTAGGAGTCGGGGTCGATCCTCCGCTTGAGCGCCCGCAGCCCCGGCGTCATCAGGGCCGCGCCGAGCTTGCCCAGCCTCCTGCCGGTGATCTCGTCGCGGACGAGGGAGGCCAACGCCCTCGCCGTCGCCTCGATCGACTTGAGGGCGACGTTGCCGGTGAAGCCGTCGGTCACCGCGACGTCGACCTCGCCGCTGAAGAGATCGCTCCCCTCGACATAGCCTCGGTAACGAAAGCCCGGGCTCGGATGCTCGCGGAGGAGACGATCCGTCGCCCGGGTCAGCTCGGTGCCCTTGTTGACCTCCGCGCCGTTCGCGAGCACGCCGACGACCGGCCGCTGGCGGGCGCCGCTGACCCCCGCGAACACGGCCCCCATCACCGCGAACTGGACCAGGTTGATCGGCCTGCACTCGACGTTGGCGCCCATGTCCAGGAGGACGCAGGAGCCCTTCGGGCCGGGGATCGACGAGGCGATCGCCGGCCTGTCGACACCCTTGATCCGACCGTACTTAAATAGACCGCAGGCGAGCATCGCCCCGGAGTTGCCCGCCGAGACGACGGCTTGGGCGACCCCGCGTTTGACGAGCTCGAAGGCGACAGGCATCGACGCGTCCGGCTTGGACCGGATCGCCCGAGCCGGGCTGTCGTCCATCATGATGATGGACGGTGCGTGGTGAATGCTCAGCGGGAGACGGGAGACGCTACCGTGCTGGGCGAGGCCGCGGCGTAGACGCGACTCATCGCCGACGAGGACGATTCGATAGCCCTTGCGGGCGGCCGCGACCGCAGCGGCGATCTCGACCTCCGGGCTCGTGTCGGCGCCGAAAGCATCGATCGCGATCGTGCGCTCGTCCACCAGGGGCTCCCTCTGCATCCGCGGTTACACCGCGGAGTCCGCGGCGAATCCGTGAAAGACCAGGTCAACGACGGAGGTCGGGGATGAGACCCGCTCAGGCCCGACCGTCCGCAGCTCGCGTTCTAGTCCTGGGCGACCGCGACGACCTGACGGCCCTTGTAGTAGCCGCAGGAGGGGCACACGTGGTGTGGGAGCACCATCTCCTGGCAGTTGGCACAGGACACCAAAGCTGGGGCCGTGCGCTTGTCGTGGTTGGCGCGGCGCATGTTACGCCTGGAGGGGGATTGCTTCTTCTTGGGGACAGCCATGGGGTCACCGTGGGGGCGGGATTGTAACGTCTTCTGTTTCGGGGCTGGCGTCAATGGACGCCGGGCCACCTGAGTTTTCTCAAGTTGCTGAGGGACGCTAGGCGTCCCCCTCACGCTCGCGGATCGCCTTGAGAGCGGCCTGCCAGGGGGATTCGGGGGCTTTTGCGGTCTCCGGCCCGGTCTTGGCCGAGCCCTCACCGCCACAGGCCGCGCAACCGCTCGCCTGGAGATCGTTGAGGTTTCGGCCGCAGGTGTAGCAGAGGCCGCGACACTCCTCGCCGAGGGAGCAGAGGATCCGCATCGGGTAGGCCATGCCGACCTGCTCAGCCACGAGCTCGCGGAGATCGAGGGTGTGTCCGCTGTAGGTGAGGGTGTCGGGGGCGTCGAGATCCACCTCAACATCCTCCTCATCGTCGTCCTTGCTCCGACCCTTGGAGGGAGACGCGGCGACAGCGCCCTGCACCGCTTGGACACAAATCTCGGCGGTGCACTGCGCGGAGGCAGGCTCCAGGCAGCGAGCGCAGGGGACTTCGAGCTCGGCCCGAAGATCGCCGCGGACCAGCAAGGTCGTGTCGCCGATGAACTGAATGTTCAGGGAGAGCGCCCCAGGGCCCTTTGCGCGGGCGTCTGTCGCATCCAGCATCCGCTGCACCGAGGCCTGCGGGACCTCGAGCGAGAGGGTGTGCGAGAGCACGGTCCGGGTCAGCGGGTTGAGGTCGATGACCAGGACGTCGTCGTCGGCCGATGGGCTATGGCGGTTCACAGGGTCACGGATCTCAGTGCAGAGTGCGAGCCCAGGGTAGGTAGCCTCGCCAACATCCCCTGTCAATGTCGTGACGCTCGAGGTTGACACTACAAAGATGGATTGGCTATCTCCTCCCGGCCTGTGACCGCATCCGAGCTCCAAGTGCGCCTGCCCTCTCGGCCAATCGGCGCCCGGTCCACGGATGCGCGCCGCTGGCTGCGGGTCGCGATGGTCCTCGCCGGCCTCGGCCTCCCCGCCGCTGCCTTCGTCGCTCCGGCCCTCGCGCTCGCGGCACCTCCGAGCGCGACGACGAAGCCCGCCGGCGAGACGAAGCCTGCTGAGGACGCGCCGAGCGGCCTCCTCGACCCCAAGGGTTCGGCGAAGTCCGACGAGGACGGTGATGCGACGGAGGACGCCGCCGCGAAGAAGCCGAGCGACGCTCCCACTGGAGGCGCGAGCGGCTCCGGCGGTCTGAAACTGACGCCGCCGAAGATCGACGACGCGACGACCTCCGGCGAGGCGAAGCCCCCCGCGCCGGAGACGACGACGCCGCTGCGACGGAGCGAGGCGACGCCCGCCGCGGCGACCGTCGCGATCGATGACGACGAAGAGCTCGTCACGGGGCCGCAGCTCGACCCGCCCAAGCTCCTCAAGAAGCGCAGCGTCCCGCCGTTTTGGATCGATCGGACCTACGAGACCCATCGAACCCGGGCGCTCACCCTCCCGCCGCTCTTCATCCACCGCAAGGGCACCGAGGCCCGCCCCGACAAGCTCTTCCACGCCGACCTGAGCCTGACCTTCGGCTGGTACAACGCCAAGAAGGGCCGTCGCCGCTGGATCTCGCCGATCCCCCTCTTCTTCGGCTCGTACTCGGAGCGGAGCTCATCGTGGGCCGCCGGCGCCCTCCTGATGGGCTACAAGCGGACCGGCGAGAAGTTCAACTTCGGCCAGTTCCCGCTGGTCTGGTGGTGGGGCAACAAGTACGTCCGCAACCTGGTCGTCGTCCCCTTCCACTACCACCAGAAGGCGCCCGACAGCTATCAGGCGATGAGCGGCCTGCTCTTCTGGTACGGCCGCAAGAACCTCGAGGACAGCGACCCGCTCAACGATCTGCGCTACTTCGTCGGCGCGCCGCTCTTCGTCCGCGTCAACAAGGGCGTGAAGAAGGTCGACATCGGCCTGCCGCTCTACGTCGGCGGCGAGAACAAGCTCAAGGGCACCAAGCACCGGACGCTCTTCCCCTTCTTCCACTGGCAAAGCCGCGAGTTCGGCAACCGCAAGGAGCTGTGGACGCCCTTCTACGTCGGCCGCAGCGACCGCGCCCGCGGGCTGAAGACGTCGGTCCTCCCGTTCTTCCTGTCCTTCCGGACACGCAGTCCCGAGCGTGATCTCCTCTCGGTGACGCCGCTCCTGTGGCGCTCGGAGAACAAGCTCAAGGGGAGCATGACCTGGGTCGCCGGACCCTGGGTCTCCTACGCCGATCCGGAGCAGCGGATAAGCGCCCTCGCCCCCTTCTGGTGGTCCTTCAAGGATCGCAAGAGCGGCGTCAGCACCAGCCTCCTCCTGCCCCTCGCGATCGGCCGCAAGAGCCCCGACAAGACCGCCGTCTACACCCTCCTCGGCGGCGGTGTTCGCTCGAAGAAGGACGGCTGGGGGGTCACCCTCCCGCCCCTCTTCACGTCGATCCGGCAGCGCCCCAACGGCGGCAAGAGCCACCAGGTCATCACCCCCTTCTTCTGGCACCTGAAGGACCCGAAGGCGGCCGAGGGCAAGGGCAGCGAGCGCTGGATCGTCCCGCCGCTCGCCTACAGCACCCGGGTCGGCGATCGCCGTCGCTTCGGCCTGCCGCCGCTCCTCACGTTCACGGGCAAGGAGGGCGACCGCAGCCACCAGGTGGTCACGCCGCTCTTCTGGCACTTCAAGACGAAGGACCGCAACACCTTCGTCGTCCCGCCCTTCTACGCTCAAAAGCGCGCCGACGGCTGGGCCGCCGGACTGCCGCCGCTCTTCTTCAGCGCCAGCACCTCCGAGCGCAAGTACACCGTGATCCCGCCGCTCCTCTTCGGCGACGTCACCGACGTCAAAGAGAAGCGACGCCTCACCCTCTCGCCCTTCTTCGTCCGCTCGAAGACCCCGGACTCGCGGACGATCGGCGCCCTCGGCCTGGCCTGGGACGTCAAGCGCAAGGACGAGCGGCACTCGGCGCTCTTCCCCCTCTACTACCGTCGCGAGATGGGCGACAGGGTCCTGACCCTGACGCCCCTCGGCGGCGGGCTGAAGACCGCCAAGGGCCGGACCTGGGCTGTCGGACCGGTCTTCGGTCGGCGCCAAGGGGACGTCAAGACCGCGGGGCTGATGCCCTTCTTTATCCGCGATGTTCGCCCGGCCGAGGGCGGCGGCGAGGCCAAGCACACCGTCGCCTTCCCGTTCTACATCGGCCGCCGGACCCCCGGCGATGACCTCGACATGATCACGCCGCTCCTGTGGCGGACGCGGGTCGGCGGCGAGAAGCCGCGCAAGAACCTGGCGCTGGTCCCCTTCTACTTCCGCCAGCGCCAGCCGGGCGGGGTCGACGTGGACGCGGGCCTGCCCTTCTTCTACAGCCGAGACGAGCGCCGCAAGACCCACACGCTGATCGTCGGCCCGGGCTTTCACCGCCTCAGCCGGACCTCGCTCAACGCCGGCATCGCCCCGCTCTACTGGTGGCACGACGACGAGAGGGAGCGGCGCCTCATCTCGCTGCCGGTCGTCTACCACCACCTCGACAAGCAGAGCAAAGCGCGGACGACCGTCGCCCTGCCCTTCTGGTTCGACTTCAAGCGGGCCAATGGTTCACGGGCCTGGATCGCCTTCCCCTTCGCGGTCGGCAACAAGAAGCTCTTCAACTTTACCCGGGTCGGGATCGCCGCCCCCGGCTACGTCGACGTCTTCCGCCTGGCGAAGAACTACCGCTTCACCGGCGTCGTCCCGCTCGCGTTCCGCTACCAGAAGTGCGGCTTCCGCGAGGAGGACGACCCGAAGTGCGCCTACACGCTCTACGGCTCGTACCCGCTCTTCATGTACGGCCGCGACGGCAAGGGCCGGGTCACCCACAGCGCCCTCTCGCTCTACTACTTCGACAAGGATGAGCGCGGGACCAGCTTCTTCACGCCGATCGCCGGCGCCCGGGTCCGCCCCGGCGAGGAGCTGACCTGGTACGCCGGCCCGGTCGGCCGCGGGGTCACCCGCAAGCACGAGACGACGGTCGCCTTCCCGCTCTACTTCCGGCGCAAGCACCGGACCAAGAACAAGCACACGACCGTCATCGCCCCGCCGCTCTTCGCCGCCCACCGCGACGAGGACAGCCGATGGTTCGAGGCGGGGCTGGTCTTCTGGAACTTCCGCAAGCCGCACAAGGTCTCGACCGCGGTCCTGCCCCCGCTCTTCTTCCTCAGCGAGTCCTACGCCGAGCGTCGCCTGCACTGGCTCCTGCCCTTCTATCTGCGCGACAACAAGATGGGCGAGGACAAGGCGTTCACGTCGATCTTCCCCTTCCTGTACTTCCAAAAGCGCAACGGCGAGGACTTCGACGTCGTCCAGTTCCCCCTGCTGTGGCACATCGAGCGCGGCAAGAACTCGGGCACCGTCGCCGCCGCGCTCTGGTGGGACATCAAGGTCCGCGGGACCACGACCCAGGTGCTGCCGGGCATCTTCTTCCGCCGCGAGAACCGCAAGAAGCGTGAGATCGGCGTCGTCGGTCCGGGCCTCGGCTGGTGGACCCGGGACAACCACAAGAACACGCCTGCGCTCCATTGGCGCGCGCTCTTCGGCCTGATCGGCGGCGGCAACGAGAACGGCCAGCGCTACTTCTCGCTGGTCGGCGGCAAGATCAAGCTCAAGCCGAAGATGGTCTGGGTCCCGAAGGGCAAGGAGCGTCGGGCCAAGCGTCGGGCCGCCCGCGAGGAGAAGCAGGCCCGCAAGCGCGCGCTCCGGCGTGGCGAGGCGCCGGCGAAGACCCAGGCGCCGGCGACCGTCCCGGCCGCGATGACGGCTCCCGCGACCACGGCTCCCGCGACCACGGCTCCCGCGACGGCGTCCCCCACAACGACGCCTCCTGCGACGACAGCTCCCGCAGGCGCCCCGAGCATGGGCAGCGCAGGCGCGATCCAGCAGCCGTCGGTCGGGGGCAGCGCTCCGACAGCGGGCGCCGCCGGCACTCAGCCTAAGACCGGAGGCGCCGCCGGCACTCAGCCCAAGACCGGAGGCGCCGCCGGCACTCAGCCCAAGACCGGAGGCGCCGCCGGCACTCAGCCCAAGACCGG
>JAUHWG010000030.1 GCA_030424595.1 Polyangia bacterium | reverse complement strand
TGGGAGGACCCGCGTCCGCGAGGGACCCGCCTCGTCGCCCCTCGCCCGCCCGCCTACAGCCCCCAAGCTCCGCCCCTCGCCAAGCACGAGGTGAGCGCTCAGCCACACGGATACAGCGGGAAGCGCGGAGCCCGTGTCACTGACGATTCTACGCGGGTTGTCTAGGACGCCTCACAGCAGCGCATAGTTTAGGCCTAGCAGACCGTTGGCGAAGGCCCCGTGTGCTCTCGCGCCGCAATCGACGGCCCTCTCGGCTTCGACGAAACGCCGCTGTACTCGGCCGTACCGCGAGTTTCGGCGGGGCCGAGAGGGCCGACGAGGGCTGGAGAGTGCGCGGGACTTTTTTTGCCACGGTCTGCTAGGGACCGACCCAAAGGGCCATGTACACGTCGTCGAGATACTCGCCGGGGCCTATCTTCAGCCGTCTGCTCTTCCGGCCCTCCTCCACGAACCCGAGCGAGCGATAGAGCCCGATCGCCCGCTCGTTCGACGAGCGCACCTGAAGCTCGACCTTCTCGACACGCGGATTCGAACGCGCCCACAGCAGGAGCTCCTCCATCAGCGCTCTGCCGACCCCTCGACCCTGAGCGCCGACGTTCACCGCGATGGTCAGCCTGACGACGTGGGACGTCACCGCGAGCGTGAGCGAGTCCAGGAGCGCGTGGCCGACGATCGCGCCCGCTTCTTCGGCGACGAGGTAAGCTCCGCGACCGCCCCCATGGAGGGCGACGATCATCCTCCGCACGGCGTCGTCGTCGATCTCGTCGGGCCTCGACGCGAGAAACCCCGGGACCCTCGCGATCTCGCGCTGGGCGCTGGCCAAGTGCGGAGCGTCTGCAGCCTCGGCTCTTCGGATCGACAGTGTCTCTGGGGCCATGTCCGCATCCTATCACCGCGCTCGGAGGTCGCTCCGCCGAAGACGGTGCTCCCAGTATCGACGCACCGCGAGCTCCGTCGCCGGTCACATCGTTCGTCCTCAGCACAAGGACCCGCCTCGCGTCCTCATCGAGGACGGGCACACCGACGCATCGTCATCACCGCGACGACGGTGGCGGTACGCGCTCCGGAGACCCGGAGACCCCATGACCCCGTCACCAGGGGCCTCCTAGCCCCCCTGTCCGCCGAAGAACACGTAGATCCGCCCGCTCGCTCCGCCGTTGGTGTCAGCCTCCGGGGCTCCGACGACGAGGTCGCCGATCCCATCCCCGTCGATATCGCCGACCGCGACCTCGGCCCCAAGATCATCGTCGCGGCGCTCGCCCTCGACAAGGAAGCCCCCTTCTCCCTCGGCGAGCGCCCCCAGGTCGACACCATCGGCCCAATCCGCGTGGCCGAACACCACATAGAGCTTGTCGCGCCGGGCTGTGCTCCCCTCCGCCCGACGATCGAGGACTACAAGCTCGCCGAGCCCATCTCCGCTGATATCGCCGATCGGCTGAGCTGCGCGGACGTCGAGGCGAACCCCGTCCGCAGGCGGCACGTCGGCGCCGATATCGATGCCCCCGTAGTCGTGGCCCACAAACCCGTCCACCCCGAACACGATCACTGTGCTGCGCTGCCCCTGGACGTCGGCGGTGACGACGAGATCGTCGATCCCGTCGCCGTCGACGTCGCCGAATCCTCGCGGGGCCAAGTCATCGCGATCACCCACGCGCGCGGCGAGGTGGTCGCCGCTGTGGGACCAGGTCGTGGTAGGCGCGGGGTCGGGCGCGGGCGTCAGGTGGACCCGCACTCCGTGACCGTGGCCGATGTCAGACCAGGGCCCGCCGTATCCGTGCTCATAGACGTCGCTGAGGCCGTCGCCGTTGACGTCGACGTCGCCGCCAAAACCCCGCTGGCTAAAGCCGTCCTGACGCGAGACCGCCAGCATCTCGCGCTGAGGCCACGACTCCGAGGGGCCGCCGTGGATGAGATCGACGGGGTTGAAGACGTACTCGCCCGACGTCACGGAGTGGACGAGGACATCATCAAAGCCGTCGCCGTCGACGTCACCGGCGGCGACCACCTCGATCTTGTAGATGTCGTAGAGCTCCTCCCAGCTGCGGGCGCGCCCGCTGGCCCCAGCGGCGAGCTCGGGCAGCGCACCGCTGCTCAGCCCGGGTCCGCCGTCGATCACCGCGAGGCTTCCGTTCGCCTCGGCTCCGTTGCGGGCGACGCCGAAGAGGAGGTCGGCGAAGCCATCACCGTTGACGTCGACCAGATCGCCGAAGCGGATCCCGCTGATGTCGTCGCCAGCGGCGTGATCGACGACGATGCCCTCGTCGTCCTCGAGCGCGTCTAGGCGGACACGCCCGCGCTCCTCCGCGCTGCTCTCCGACCCGCCCCGCGCCCCGCCGAAGACGAGATAGGTCCAGCCGCCGTCGTCGGTCGCCGCGAGATCCGCCCGCCCATCACCGTCGACATCCGCGAACGCCCGCCAGGTCACCTCGCCGACATCGCCAGGCTCGATCGTGAAGCCGCCCTCCCCCGCGGCGACGTCGGCGAGGTCGACCGGGCCGGTGCTCTCGCGGCCGAACACCACATAGATCTGGCCCTTCGCCGCCTCGATCACCAGGTCATCACGCCCGTCGCCGTCGACATCGACGAGCGCGAGCAGGGACACCCTGTCGCCCCCTTCGGCGCCGTCGATGACAAACCCCGGGCGCGAGGTCGTGTCCTCGTAGGACCCGCAGCTCGCCAGGCAGCCGGCCAGCGCCGCGACGACGAGGGCGGACGCGTAGGACGGTGCCCTCGCAGGCGATCCAGCGACGGCGTCCGACGCCCTGACGCCGCCTCCCCGGGCGTCAGCTTCGCCTCCCGATCGATCGCCCTTGGAAACCATCGACTCGACGATACCACCCGACGCCTCCGCCGGTACGCCAAGCTCTTGGGCATTGTTTGTCGAGCCCAGAGGACATGACCTGTTCAGGGAGACAGCGCCCCTATCGGCTCGGCCAAAGTGTCCCCCGTGATACAATCGCAGCATGAGCCAGCGCAGGTCAGGAAAGAGCGACAGGCGAGCGACCCTCGCGCTCGGCCTATGCCTCGTTGGACTGGCCCCGGGCTGCCTCAAGCCGCTCCCTGCCGACTCGGCGACGGCCGGGGCGGAGAGCGAAACGTCGACGAGCACCGCCCCGGGCACCACCTCGACAGGCGCCCCGACGACGACCTCGGCCACCGACACCGTGACGGCCAGCGGATCCACGACCGACGGAGGTCCTTGGCCGACGGGGTGCGACGACGACGAGATCTACATCTGCCGCCTCGACGCCGCTGATGAGTGCGGCGAAGAGTCCTACTGCATGTCCGATGAGTACAATGATTGCACTCCTGGGGAGTGCACAGAGGAGTGCGAGGACGAATGTCAACACGGCTGGGACTGCGTCGACGCTAGCTCCTCGGAGGTGCTCGTCTGCGTCCGTGACTACGAGGAACACTGCTCTATCTTGAACCCAGACTGTCCGGAGGGCACCAAGTGCATGCCCTGGGCGAACGACGGCGGGTCGAGCTGGAACGCCCTCAAGTGTGCTCCGCTCGACCCTGACCCGGTCGGCCCAGGCGAGGTATGCAAAGCGGAGAGCGGGGTCAGCGGGATCGACAACTGCGACGCTCAGTCGATGTGCTGGGACGTCGACCACGAGACCAAAGAGGGCGTTTGCGTCGCCCGTTGCACGGGCACATCGTACGAGGATGCGACCTGTGAGCCCGGATTCGACTGTTGGATCGACCAAGGGGCCGTCCTGCTCCTGTGCATTCCGGGGTGCGATCCGCTCCTCCAGGACTGCCCCGGCGATGACCTTTGCATCCCCAGCGGCGAGCGCTTCATCTGTGTCCTCGACGCCTCCGGCGAGGCGGGCCTCTACGGCGACCCCTGCGAGTACGCCAACGCCTGCAAGCCTGGCCTCTATTGCCTAAGCCCCGAGTACGTAGAGGGCTGCCAGGCGGCGGGCTGCTGCACTCCCTTCTGCGACACGGACAAAGCGCTCATGTGCCCCGGCGCGACCCAGGAGTGCATCCCTTGGTTCGAAGAGGGGATGGCGCCTCCGGGGTACGAGAATGTCGGCATCTGCGGGATCCCGCAGTAGCGCCACAGGGCGCCTCGGGCGCTTTATTCATAGCACCCTGTACGCGTGGGCTTCCTGGGCGGCCATCGGCCGAACAAGGCCGCCTGAGGCGCTCCCGGTGGACGTGCCCGCAGCAACCGCCAATAGCCAGTACATCCCCTCCGGCAGACACCGGCGCCGTTCTTGGGGGCCGACGTTCATCCCCGCGGGTCGGCGTCAGCAGGTGGGTAACTCACTCACGGCTCCGCGCGTCGGAGGATGACCACCCGCCCGTCGGAGTTGAGCACCTGAGCCGCCCCGAGCTCCGCGAGCGGGCGCCGCCAGTGGACGTGCCCGCAGACCGCCGTGATCGACCGGCCGTGCAGGAGCTCGCGGAGACGGTCGTTGCCCCGCTGCCCCTCGCCGCCGGAGGGCCCCTCGTGGAGCACCACCAGCTCGGGGCGCCCCGCGAGGGAGTCGCGGACCGCCGCGACGAAGTCCTCCGCCGGCCGCCGGTTGGGCTTGCGCCTGTTCCCCGTGATCCCGCCGACGCCGGCGATCCGCAGCCCGTCGAGGCGGACACGATCGCCGTCGAGGACATGGATCCCCGCCTCCGCGCGCAGGGCCGCGAGACCCTCGTCGCCGCCGAAGAGATCGTGGTTGCCGGCGACGCCGACGACCCAGCGGGCGCCGCAGCGCTGGAGCGACCGCCAGACCGCGCGGACGTCCCCCGTCGCCCCCTTCTTCGCCGCGTCGGGGGCGGCGAAGAGGTCACCGGCGACGACGATCCCCGCGCGATCGAGCGGCGGGATAAGCCCCAGCTCCGCGAGGGCGCTGAGCTCCTCCGCGACCGCCTCACCGACGAGGCGCAGAGGCGCGTCCTCGGGCTCGCCCGGCGATCGCTGGGCGCGACCCTGGAGATCGGAGGTGACGATCAGCGCGCCGAGCTGCGGCGGCAGCCCAAGGACCTCGCCGCAGAGGAAGGGCAGCGAGCGTCGCTGGGTCCCTCCGCCCGGCGCCGCCTCGAGAAACTCGAGCTCATGCACGGGCGCATCGTCGAGGGCCGCGATCCGCACCGACAGGAGTATCGATCGGCGCCGCGCCCGATGACAAGCCGATCAAGACCGCGCGCGAGGAGCCGCCCCTCGGCGAGAGGCTGAAGCTCCTGGCCCATCCTCCGAGCCGTCCTCCGAGCCGTCCTCAAGCCGTCCTCAAGCCGTCCTCACTCCGCCCTCACTCCGCCCTCAGCCCGCCCTCGGGCCCGTATGAGACCGCTTCGGACCGCGTTCAGCCCCCGCTTGGCCGTCCGCTGCCCGGTAGAGCGTGGACCGCTGGCGGAAGCGCCCAAGGCTCCAGCCCGTGACGGCATGCTTGCTACCATGCGGCGGTGGGCGAGGAGACGGGGCTAGGCGACGCTCTCGGCGCGACAGAGCTCGAGGCAGCTCTCGACGCGACGCTCTACGCCGACGGCGAGACCCTGGTCCAGACCGCAGGCGGCACGATCCAAGGCGACGATCCCTCGGTCTCCGTCGACCGCGGCGCCGCGATCGGCCGCTACACGATCCTCGACCTCCTCGGCGCCGGGGCGATGGGCGTCGTCTACACCGCCTACGATCCGAAGCTCGACCGCCGGGTCGCGCTCAAGCTCCTGCGAATCCCCCGCGAGGACAACGGCACCCAGATCGTCGCCCGCCTGATCCGCGAGGCCCAGGCGCTGGCGAAGCTCAACCACCCCAACGTGGTGACGATCCACGACTGCGACACCCTGGGCGAGCACGTCTACCTGGCGATGGAGCTGGTCGAGGGGACGAACCTCAGCCGCTGGCTCCGCGACCACGAGCGCAGCGCGGCCGAGATCCTCGAGAGCTTTCGCCAGGCGGGGCGCGGTCTCGGGGCGGCCCACCAGGTCGGTCTGGTCCACCGCGACTTCAAGCCCGACAACGTGCTCATCGGCGACGACGGACGGATCCGCGTCGCCGACTTCGGGATCGCCCGCAACGCCGACGAGGATCCCCTCGCCGGCCCCTCGCGGGTCGCGGAGATGGTCGCCGACCTCGCGGAGGCCGAGAGCAGCACGGCCCGCCTCACCCAGACCGGCGCCGTCGTCGGGACCCCCTCGTACATGTCCCCCGAGCAGCACCTCGGGACCCGGGTCGACGCCCGCTGCGATCAGTTCGCCTTCGCGGTCGCGCTCTACGAGGCGCTCTACGGCGCCCACCCCTTCGCCAGCAAGAGCTACCTCGACCTTCGCCGTCGAGTCCTGACCGGCGACCTCGACGCGCCGCCGAACCGCAGCGATGTGCCGGCGACGGTCCGCGCGGCGATCCTCCGCGGGCTCGAGGTCCTCCCCGATCGCCGCTTTCCGACGATGGAGGCGATGATCGAGGCGCTCGAGCCGGCGCCGCCCCGCCGCGGCCTGGCGATCTTCGCCCTCTTGGGCGCCCTTGTCGCGATCATCGCCGTAGGCACCACCTACGCCCTGGGTCGCGCCCGCAGCTCCTGCGAGGGCGGAGAGCGTCACTTGGCGGGGATCTGGGATCCTGAGTCGCGAGCGGCGGCGCAGCGGGCCTTCGCCGCCACCGGCCGCCCCTACGCCGGGACCAGCTGGGAGAACGGCGCCGGCGCCCTCGACCGTTACAGCGCCGCCTGGGTGGAGATGCGCCGCGAGACCTGCGAGGCGACCGAGGTCTACCACGAGCAGTCGACCGAGCTCCTGGACCTGCGGATGGCCTGCCTGGACAGTCACCTGCGGCGGCTCGCCGCGATCTCAGCGCTCTTCCGCGAGGCCGACAGCGAGGTCGTCCTCCGAGCCGTCAGCGCCGCCGAATCCCTGCCGCCGCTCGACGCCTGCGCCGACACGGAGGCGCTGCTCCGGGAGGAGTCGCCCGCGGACGCCGAGGCGCGGGCGGACTTCGATCGCCTCGACCAGCTCCTCGCCGAGGCCACAGCCCTCGAGCTCGCCAGCCGCTACGAGGCGAGCCTCGGCATCAGCGAGCTCGCGCTCACGCTCGCCAGATCCCTCGGATCGCGGCGCGGCGAGGCCCAGGCCCTCTCGGCCAAGGCCAGCACGACCGATGATCTCGGCCGCTCCGAGGAGGCCGCCGAGCTCCTCTTCGACGCCGCGCTCCTCGCCGAACGAGCCGGCGCCGACGAGCTCCGCGGTCGGCTCTGGAGCCACCTCGCGTTGATCGAGGGGATCACGCTCGGACGGACCGAGGAGGCCGAGCGGAGGCTACGGCACACCGCCGCGATCTTCGAGCGGAGCGCCGCCAATCCGCTCGACATGGCGACTCTCGAGAGCCGCCTCGGCGCGATCCTCTCGGCCCAAGGCCGCTACGACGAGGCCCTCGCCACCTTGGAGCGCGCCATCGTCATGCTCGGCGAGATCCCGGGCGAGCACAGCCTCGTCCGCCTCTCGACGCTCAACATCATGGGCTCGGTCTACGACCTCCGCGGCGACCCCGAGAGCGCCCTCGTCCACTACCGCCGCGCCCTCGAGATCGCCGAGCTCAAGGTCGGGCCGGACCACCCGGAGAGCGCCAAGATCCTCAACAACATCGCCGTCGTCGAGAAGAGCCAGGGCGACTATGAGGCGGCGCTCGCCGACTACCGCCGCGTCCTCGAGATCCGCCGCGGCGCCTACGATCCTGACCACCCCGAGATCGGCGCCGCGCTCAACAACCTCGGCAACCTCTACCTGGCGATGGGGAGCTACGCCGACGCGATCAGCCGCTACAACGAGGCGCTCGAGATCCTCAGCGCCTCGGTCTCCCCGGACTCGCAGCTGATCGGCAGGCTCCACTACAACGTCGGCGTCAGCCATCATCTGGAGGGTCGCTTCGCCGAGGCGGTCGACAGCTACAGGAGGGCGCTCGAGGTCACGGCGGCGATCTACCCCGACGATCATCCTGAGGTCGCCTACCCGCTCGCCGGGCTCGGCTCGGCGCTGGTCGAGCTCGGCCGCTACGCAGCGTCGCTCGAGCCCCTCGAGCGAGCCTTGGCGATCCGCAGCCGCAAGGACGTGCCCCCCGTCGACATCGGCGAGATCCGCTTCGCCCTCGCCCGCGCGCTGCCGGAGGAGGCACGGGAGCGCGCACGGGAGCTCGCCCGGCTCGCCCGGATCGACTACGACGAACTCGGCGACAGGGCCACATGCGCGCAGATCGACGCTTGGCTCAGCGATCCCGGCGGGGTCGAGCGAGCCTCCGCGAGCGATCCGTAGCAGCCACGACGCGGAGCTCCAGCGCGCGCGACGAGAGCCCTCCGCCGCCTCGCGCTCGTCTTGGTCGTCCTGCCCGGGCGCTCGCGAGCCCGAGATCGCGCGCCCAAGGGGCCCGAGTGTCCCCTGAGCGAACATGACCAATCAATCATGTCAGATCATTCACCCTGGAGATCGGCCGGCGGGGGCACGTACCCTCACCTGCGGAGCCCACCGATGCCCACAACAAACGACAACCGCTCGATCAAGATCACAGCCAACAGCGCCGGAGTCACCGCCTCCGACTTCCAGGTCGACTTTGCCGCGAGCTTCTCCAGCGACTCCGCGCTCACCCTCAACTTCACCGACAAGTCGGCCGACGCCTGCGATCGGACCCATCATGAGGTGGTCATCAGCGACCCGGCGACCGGCTCTGAGATCGGCCGGAGCTGGATCAAGGTGAAGGTCCTGACCAAGGAGCTCGGCGACTTCTCGGCGACCCTCGACCGGATCGGCCGCTCCACCATCGACCCGCCGGCCGCTGGCGAGGCGAACAAGATCCGCGACCCGAGCACCTCCGACCTCCGGCGCTGGGCCCAGCCTGTCGCCCAAAGCGGCGGCAGCAATGTTCTCCGCAACGTCGCCGTCGTCGAGGCCATGAGCTCGAGCGCCGCCGGCTCGGTCTCCCAGACCCTGCGCACCAACGACGCGAGCGAGCTCCTGATCGCTGTCGACTTCAGCGACGCCCGCGGGGGCACCGTCGCCAGCGGGACCCTGACCCTGACGACCACGGCGACCGCCGGCGCCGGCTATGAGGTCGGCAAGGTCGTGATCACCGACACCGAGGACGACGGCGATTCGACCCGCAGGGTGATCCGCTAGCTGGCGGAGATCCCCTGCTCTCGCGCCCCCTTCGTCGGCCCTCGTGACCCCGACCGGTCGCGTCGCGTCGGCGCGTTGACAGGGGCGCGTATCGGCAGGGCTACCGAGCCGCGAGAGAGTACGCCAGCGGCTGCCGTTCGCGGGCGATGCCATCGTCGCCGCGGCTCTGCCAAGAGCGGCCGAGCGACGCAGCGTCGCACTCATGGTGCCGTGCGAGGCACGTAGGAGCGCCGCCTCTGGCAGGTTGGGGGCAGCGAAGCCCGCCCATGCCTCCGCGCGACCGCAGGCCGAGCCTCGCGGAAGTCGCTGAGATCACGGCGAAGAGGTGGCGGACCCCCGCGGTCACGACCGACCGCGGCGGGCTCCACAGCCCCCACCATCTCGACCCATCATGAGCTGCTCCTAAAGACATGCTCGGTCCGTCGGAGCAGAGGCGATCGTCGCGACGGCGCGAAGCTCCCTCTGCTACGATCGATCCGTGCCCTCCAAACCCTCGCTCTCCCCCCACGAACGTGCCCTCATCCGTGATGAGGTGCGCCAGATCCTCGCCCGTTCGCCCGCGTACCGAGCCCTCCCAGCGGAGGAGCGGGGCGAGTTCGGAGCCTCCCTGGGGAATGCCGCAGAGGTGCTCGTCGAGGAGGAGCTCGGGTCGCAGGAGGAGCCCAGGTTCATCACTCAGCTCATCCGCGGGACCTTCCAGGCGGTCGTCGACGCGTCGATCCAGCAGATGCGCGAGTACGGGGAGCTCTTGGGTCAAGTCGCCGCGAGCCCGGATAGCTTCGTCCGCCGGCGACCTGAGCACAGCTCGATCCGCGAGGCCCTCGTCGCCCACCTCCGGACACGCCCAGCCTCGACCCAACACCCGCGCACTCGGAGCCTGGGACGTCCGACCCTGGTGCTCCGCGATGAGGACGACAACGACGACGACAAGCTCGCTTCCTCGTCGACGCCCGGCGGCTGAGCACCATCATCGGCGCCATCACGGGGCGGACACGGCCACGGTCGTCCGAGCGTGGCACCTGGATGACCGGGACGTGCTGCCGGACGAGCACCGCTCGGGTCGCACCAGCATGGTGGGGGGCGGACCTGGACGGAGCCGAGAGGGGCGACGGGGACAAGCGATCGCGCGCGGGGCCTTCGCCGCGGCCTCTCAGGCGAGGCTGAGCACGCTGAGGAGCACCTCTTGCATCTCGAGCGCGCTCTGAAAGCGGTCGCCTGGGTCCTTGGCGCAGGCCCGGGCGAGCACGCGGCCGAGGCCGTGGACCACCGGCGCGGGGGTCCCCGGCGGCAGGAGGAGGTTCACCGGCAGCGGCTCTGACTCACGGTGGGCGCGGAGGAGCTCGGCGAGCGGCGCGTCGACCAGCTCCTCGAAGGGCAAGCGCCCGGTGACCACCTCGTAGAGGCTCATGCCCGCGGCGTAGATGTCCGCCCGGTGATCGACGTCGGCGCCGAAGCGGGTCTGCTCCGGGGCCATGTAGTTGGGATCACCGCAGAGCACCTCGGTCATCGTCGGCCCGTCGAGGTCGAGGGCGACGCCGAAGTCGAGCAGCTTGGTCGTCATGAAGCGGGTGTTCGGATCGCGGGTGACGAACATGTTCGCCGGCTTGACGTCGCGGTGGACGATCCGACAGTCGTGGCAGTACTGGAGCGCCGCGAGCACCTGACGAAACACGTCGGCGACCGCGGTCAGCGGCAGGTGAGCGCCGCGGGCATCGGCCCGATCGATCACCGCCGCCATGTCGGTGCCCGGCAGGTACTCCATCGTGAACCACTCGGCCTCGCTGTCTTGGCCGACGCCGAGGTCGAAGATCCGGGCGATGCTCGGGTAGCAAAAGCGGGCGCCGACGATCGCCTCGCGGCGGAAGCGACGGCGCTCGGTCTCGGGGATCCCGGGCTTCACGACCTTGAGCGCGACGTCCCGCAGGAGCACCGGATCGTAGGCCTGATAGACCCGGCCCATCCCGCCCTCGCCGAGGAAGCGGCGCACCTCATATCGCTTGACGTGATGGACCTCGGAGCCGAGCCCTGGGATCTCGATGCGGCTCGCTTGCGGGCGGGTTTGACCATCCAGCATGACAGCGAGGCAAGCCTAGCCCTGGGGCTCCTCTCGGCGAAATAAACGGCGGCGCCAGCCCCGCGCGAGGATCCGCGGCGACCGTCCCAGAGGGCCCCATGGTGCCCCCAGAGGGCCCGACCGTCCGCCTTCGGGCCCGCCGATGCTCACAAGGTCTCAGACAGGACCCCTTCGCAGGCCTAGGCGCTCGCCCCTGGGCCTTGGCGCCCTCCCCGGCCCGCCGATCCATCCCAGCGCCCAGCGCCCAGCGCCGGGCAAGATCGCCGCTGCGCGGCACCACCGCCGACGTCCTCACCGTGCGCGATGCCGCAAAGACGGCGGGCCGGCCCTACTTGCGGACCTGTGCGATATCGGGCGACACTTTGATCGCTATGAGCACCTCTTACGTTCGCGCCGTATCCACGCTCCCCGCGCTCTTCGCCGCTATCGCCCTCATCGGCTGCGGCGACCCGCCGAGCGGGATGGACGACTCCGCGAGCGCCAGCAGCGTGACGATCGCGTCGGTGACCGTCAGCGCGAGCGCCAGCGCCAGCGCCAGCGGCGGCTCCGACACAGCGAGCTCCGACAGCGACTCCAACGGCAGCGACTCCGACAGCGGCGCGGGTACGGGCGAGAGCGCCTCGGCGGGCTCCGACTCGAACGCCTCAGACTCCGGCGCCTCGGACTCCAACGGCAGCGACGGCGGGCTCAAGTTCGACCTCGGTGACACCCCCGACATCGGCGGCGGCTGCAACGGCGGAATGGGCGGGATCGCCGACGAGAGCTTCATCTGGATCCCCGGGACCAGCGACGGCACGGTCGCCAAGATCGACACCCGCACCCTCGTCGAGGTCGGCCGCTACGCGATCGGCCCGGCCGGCGGCTCGGAGAGCGCGTCGCGGACCGCGGTCTCCGGCGACGGTCGCTTCGTCGTCGTCAACAGCCGCGGCACAGGGCGCTCGACCGCCGTCGCGGCCAACGTCGCCGACTGCGTCGACACCAACAACAACGGGATGATCGACACCTCGCTCAACTCCGGCGACATCCGCCCCTGGGGCAGCGACGAGTGCGTGGTCTGGACAAACGTCCACCCGACCTGGGGCGGCAGCGCCCAGCAGGGGCCGCGCGGGATCACCTGGACGATCGGCGACTGGAACGAGGCGACCTGCTCCTTCATCAACCAGAAGGTCTGGCTCGGCTTCCTCAGCGGCGGCGGCGAGGGTCACCTCGTCCGCTTCGACGGCGCGACCGGGACCCAAGAGGAGCTGCTCGCGGTGCCGGGCTGGAACGGCAGCGGCTACGCCCCCTACGGCGGCGCCCTCGACCCCGACGACCGCCCCTGGTTCACCGGCCTGCGCGGCGAGCTCGTCCGGGTCAACTCCGATCAGAACCCCGCCACCGTCACCCGCTTCAACCAGCCCGGCAACATCCAGACCTACGGCATGACGGTCGACCCCAACGGCAACCCGTGGATGGCCGGCTGCTCCGGGCCGGTCTCGACCTACGACGTCGGCAGCAACCAGTGGTTCTCAGTGCCGGGGACCGCCGCCTGCCACCGTGGCATGGCGATCGATCACGACTTCCACGTATGGGTCGCCTCCAACGGCCCCTGTGAGCTGGTCGAGATCGACGGGGCGACGCGCACCCTCATCCAGAAGCATCAGCTCGCCCAATGCTCGACGCCGATCGGCGTCAGCGTCGACGTCGACGGCTACGTCTGGCTCGTCGACCAGCTCGGCTGGGCCTGGAAGATCGACCCGGCGAACGTCGGGGCGATGCAGCAGATCCCGGTCTCCGGCAATCACTACGTCTACAGCGACATGACCGGCGGCCAGCTCAAGAGCGTCACTCAGCCGCCCGGGTGATCCGCGCCGGTGCCGGCGCTCTCGCGCCGGCGCTCTCGTCGACGGCGGCCGGGGCCGCACGGATCGCCTTCGCATCGTCGACCGTCGCCGCACAGCGAAAGCCGAAGTGGTGGAAGGGGAAATTGTTCGGCACGTGAGAGCGCCGATAGATCGCCGTCGCATGATCCGCGGGCCAGTACCAGGAGCCGCCGCGGACGATCTTCCGACCGTAGCCCGGGCACTTTTCGGCGCCTCCGCAGGGACCCTTGGGATCGACCCCTAGACAGTCGTCGCCGCACTTCTCGTAGCTGCGGGCGTACCAGTCGGCGACCCACTCCCAGGAGTTTCCGGACATGTCGTAGAGGCCATAACGGTAGGCCGGGCGCGAGCCGACCACCCAGGGTCGACCCACCTCCGGCTTGTCGCCGCCCTTGGGGACGCCGCAGCCGCGGCCGCTCTCGTCCTTGATGATCGCCCGCTCACAGGTCGCCGGCTCGTCGCCCCAGGGGTGAAGCTCGCCGTCGGGCCCGCGGGCGGCCTTCTCCCATTGGGCCTCGGTCGGGAGGCGCTTGCCCTTGGACTCGCAGTAGGCGACGGCGTCGAACCAGGAGATCCCGTTGATCGGCTGCTGCGGCCGGTCAAAGTCGGTGTAGGCCGGGCCTGAGCGGGGGCAGGCCCGCTCCTTCACGCACGCCTTGTACTCGGCGTAGGTGACCTCGTTTTGGTCCATATAGAAGGTCTGGAGCCAGACGCTCGCCTCGGGGGCGGCGTTCTTGTCGGCCTCGTCGGAGCCGCGGATGAAGGGCCCGCCGGGGATGCAGGACATGCCCGCCGGCGCGTCGTCGCAGGCGACGGCGACCGTCCCGTCGGGGGCGACCGGGAGCGGGTCTGGCTCGGGCTCGGGCTCGGGCTCGGGCTCGGGCTCGGGCTCGGACTCGGGCTCGGGCGCTGGCTCGGCTGGGGCGGCTGAGGCCCCGTCACTCACCGCGGCCTCCGCCTCCGCTGGGCGCGCTGGCGGATCCGATCGGCCGGCAGAGTTGCAGCCGACGGCGGCGCACAGGCCGAGCCCGAGGACGATCCGCAGCACACGCAGCTCGCGGAGGCTGGGACCACCGCGCACGACCCTCACAGGGCTTGGGCCTTCGCTGGCTTGGTTCCGGTCTGGCCACCGTCCGCCGAGGCGCCCTTCGCGGTGCCGGCCGTCGTCGGCTTCGCCGCTGGCTGCCCGTGCGCATGCCCCGGCTGACCATGTGGTTGGCCGTGCGGTTGGCCGTGTGGCTTGACCTGGGGCCGCACAGGCGGCGCCGGTGCGGGCTTGGACTCCATCAGCTCGACGAGGAAGGTGAGCTGAGCGTTGGCCGGGATCTTCCCGCGCGCGCGCTCGCCGTAGGCCAGCTCCGCCGGGATCACGAGCTTGCGCAGACCGCCGACCTTCATCCCGGCGATGCCCTGATCCCAGCCCTTGATCACCCGACCACGGCCGAGAACGAAGGAGATCGGCTTCGCCCGCGGGTGCGAGGAGTCGAACTCGGTGCCGTCCTCGAGGGTGCCCTGGTAGTGGACCTTGAGCTCCATGCCGTCAGCAGCCTCCGCGCCGGTGCCGATCTTGTAGTCGCTGACGATGAGCCCGTTGTCCCGCTTGTCGGTCGAGAGCGGCGCGCCGGCGAAGGCCGTGAGGGGCTGCGGAGGCGGCGGCGGCGGGCTCATCGACACCATGTCGAGGGTGAAGATAAGGGTCGAGTTCGGGGGGATCTTGCCGGCCGCGCGGGCGCCGTAGCCGAGCGCCGCGGGGATCACCAGGCGCCGCTTGCCGCCGGCCCGCATGCCGGCCACGCCCACGTCCCACCCCTTGATCACCCGACCGGCGCCGAGGTCGAAGGGGAAGGGGCGGTTGCGCTTGAGCGAGGTGTCGAAGACGGTCCCATCGGTGAGGTAGCCGGTGTAGTGGATGACCACAGAGGCGCCCTTCGTCGCCTCGGGCCCCTCGCCGACGACAAAGTCCTCGACCGTGATCCCGTCGACGACGCTGGTCGCGACCGGGGTCCCGTCGAAGGGAGCGTCGTACTTGATGTCGGGGCTCGGCTGCTCCGGCAGCGGCGCGGCGGGGGTCCCGGGATGGCTTCCGGGATGGCTTCCGGGCTGGCTTCCGGGATGGCCTGGCACCTTGGCCCCCTGCGCCTGCTCGGCTGCGGCCGCGGCCGCCCTGTCCTTCTCGTTGGCCTCGACCTCCGCCTTTCCGGGACCGTAGCCGACAGCGGGCGGCTCACCCGTACACGCCGCGAGGCTGAGGGCGAGGAGGGAACCGGAGAGGAGCGTCAGGGGGCGCGTACGCAGCTTCATCGCCGCGGGTGTATACCCCAATTCACCGACAACGACGAGCCATCCGCACCACAGGAGCGTTCTAGCCGACCGAGGCGATGGTCGACGGACCTCCGCCGCCGCCGCCGAGATCTCGCCTAGAGCGCTCGGAGCAGGCCCAAGCGCCACTATCGACCCCGCAGGAGCCGACCTGACGCGACCTGAGCCCTGGGGTCGCCGAGCGGCCCGATCGACGCGTCAGCCTCAGCCGGCGGCGTCGAGCTTGCCCCGGTGATCGGGGGGGACGACCACCACCGGGCACGGAGCGTGGGCTGCGAGCTCGGAGCTCGTGCTCGTGGTGAGCATCCGCTCGAAGGTCCCGAGGAGGCGCGAGCCGCAGACGATGAAGGGCGCGGCGTGGAGCTTGGCGGAGGCGACGAGCTCGGCGATCTCCGGCCCGTAGCGCAGCTCGACCCGGGAGTCGTCGAAGCCGTGCTCGGTCAGCCACGCCTTGAGCTGCGCCCGGGCCCGGTCGACGAACTCGACCCGGAACTGCTCGAGCGCGTCGCTCGACCAATAGATGTGGGCGTAGTCCTCCGGGACCGTGACGATGCGGACGAAGATGACCTCCCGCCCGAGGCGCTCGCCGACCGCGCGGGCGAAGATGCAGGCGCTGAGCGAGGCGTCCGTCGGGGTGACCGCGACGACGATCGGCCCCTCGCCTATCGACCCGCCCTCGAGATCGGGGGCGACGACGAAGGTCGGCCCCGACAGAGAGCGCAGGAGGTGGCGAGCGACCGAGCCGAGGCGGACCACGGCCTCCTCGTCGGAGCCAGCCTTGCGCCCGACGATGAGCCCGTCGCCGTGGTGGTAGACGCACGCCGACTCGAGGCTATGCGCCGCGCGACGACCCTCGATCACGTCGACCGTCGCGAACCCCTCGGCCGCGCCCGCGTTGCGGATCACCATCTTGGACTCGACCCTGAGCCGCTCCAGGACCGCGGACTTGGGGTCAAAGCGCTGCAGCCCGGCCATCTCCTTGGCCTCGACGACGTGCACGCCGACGAGCTCGCACCCCTCGGCGTTGGCGCTGGTGTCACGGAGCCACGCCGCGAACTTGATCGCTCCGTCGCTGCGATGGCGAAGATCCACTCCGACGATCCACTTCATCTTGTCTCTCCCGATCGTAGGCGGCTAGGCCGCGCGTCTACTCTATGCGCGCGTACCCGCCGTGGGAACGCGAACGCTTTGCGTGCGGCCGCCCGAGCCCGCCCCCGAAACACCGCAGCCCGCCCTCGTCTCATCGCCGGAGCCCCTTCGCGGTCATCCCACAGCCGACGAGCTCGCCAGTGCAGGCCTCGACGGGGCCGAGCCCGAGATCTCCGTCGCGCTCGTAGACCTTGCCGAGGAGCGTCATTCTCTGGCCGAAGTGGCCGCGGAAGGTCTTGTCGACGACCCACGACGCCTCGACCGTGACGACGATCGTCCCGTCGTCCATGCGGAATTCGAGCGTCCGCCAGTCGCCGTCTGCGGCCCCCTCACGCTCTCCGATGAGGGTCGCGAAGACCTCCACCCAACGACCTCCGCGGGCGCCGAGCTCCTCGCCGGTCTCGACCCGAGGCGGTACGGGCAGCGAGCTCGGCGGCTCCCCGGCGAGCTCGGCTTCGCCGTCGGCGAGGCGCATCGAGCTCACCTCGAGGTGCTCTGCGCCGATCCGCTGGCCTCCCGGCGAGTAGGGGCGGCCCTCGAGCACCACGCGCCTGTCGACAAAGGCGAAATACTCGGGCATCGGCCGGTACCCGAGCACGTACGAGATGCCCCCCTCGGTCACCAACCACGACCCCTGAAAGCGCTTGCTCTGGCTCAGCCGGTCGATGTCAAAGCGGCCCTCGTAGGTCCGCAGCTCCCCCGGCGGCGAATCTTCGGGGAGCGGCACGTCGTCGTCCTCTGCGGGGGTGGCCTCGCGCCCCGGGGCGACGCTCGCGGCGAGGCTGGAGTCGGGGCTCGGGGGCTCCTGGACCGGCTCTTCGCCGTCAGCCTGGTTCACGCCGGCCTCGCCCTTGAGAGATGTGCAGCCGAGGATGAGCAGGCCGACGAGGGGCACGCAGAGGCGCTCCCCGCTCCACCGAGAGCCCTGCCCTGCCCGCGACTCGGCGCCCGCATGGCTCCTCCAAGACACACCGCCGAGGGTATCATGGGGCCGCCCGCGCAGCGCTCCGGCGACGTCCCGACGCTCGCCGTCGCCCTCCGAACGTCGGCTGCGGACAGCCCGCGGCGGGACGCTTCGCGCGGGCCCCAGCGCGCTCCGTGGCGTGGGGGACCCCAGGCCCTGCAAAGCGCTCCTCGAGGTCGACGACCCCGACGGCGACTGAGAAGCCTGCGCCCGGTCAGCCGCCCCCACCGGCGAGGTTGCCCGCTCGCCCGAGCCCCGAGGATCCCCTACTCTGCCGGCGATGACTCGCCGCCTCTTCGTCGTCGGGACCGACACCGGGGTCGGTAAGACCACCGTCGCCGCCGCCCTCCTCCGCCGAGCCCGGACGAGCGGTCTACGCACCCTGCCCTTCAAGCCCGCGTCGAGCGGCGGGGATGATCCCCAGCGACTCCTCGCCGCGGCGGGCCTCGACGAGCGGATGCTCCCCCGGATCGCCCCCCTGCGCTACGAGGAGCCGCTCGCCCCGGGGATCGCCGAGGATCCCCGCCCCTTCGTCGGCGAGCAGGCGCGGGACAGCGCCCTCGGCCGACGGGGCGAGGCCCTCCTCACCCGGATAGGCGCCGAGCTGCGCGCGCTCGAGGCGGAGCTACGCCCCGACCTGACGGTGATCGAGGGCGCCGGCGGCTGGCATGTGCCGATGCCCGGCGCGACCTGGCTGCCGCAGTGGGTCGAGACCTTCGACGCGCCGCTCCTCCTGGTCGGCCGCCTGGGGCTAGGGACGATAAACCACACCCTCCTGACCCTCGACACCCTGGAGCGCGCCGGTCGACGACCGCTGGGCTTTGTCCTCTCCGCGACCAGCTCCGAAGAGGATCCCTCGACCGCCGCCAACCCGGCGATCATCGCCCACGCGAGCGGAGTCCCTTGCCTCGGGATCCTCGCCCACGGCGCGTCGACGATCGATCTCCGCGCCGGCGCCTGGGACGTGCTCCTTGGGACATAATCGAAGGTCGGGTCCTCCGGACCCAGCGCTGGCGCTGCGTATGCCGAAGCACCACCGGGGTCTGCCGCACGGACCGAGACGCCGCCGCTAGAAGCGGCCCTGGATCATCACGCTGCCCGGGCCCACGCCAAAGCGAGCGCTGCGGGAGTCCTTGACCGCCTTGCGCCGGCTACGGTCGGAGCGCTTGAAGTGATCGATGATCACCAAGACCCCGAGGGTCGTCAGCGCAGCGCCAGCGATCCCCGCCGAGAGCGCGCCCCACTTGGTGTCCCAGAGCTCCTTGCAGATCTCGTCGCCGTCGCTCCCCGGCATGACGTTGAAGTCGGGATCCGGGGCCTGGATCGAGCAGCGATCGCCGATCCGCATCGGCCGATCGTGGAGGTAGGTGAGGCCGACCGCGCCGCCGAGACCGACGAGCCCGAGGCTCAGCGAAGCCCAGCCCCAGCCCCGGCCGGGGAGGGCGTTCGGCATCTTCTCGAGCTCGATGTTCAGGTCCTCCTGCACGCCCTCGACGAAGGTGATCACGCGCTCGCTGGGGATGAACCCCTCTTGGCTGACGCGGATGGTGTGCTTGCCCGGCGGGATCGGGGTCTCCAGCGGAGCTGTGCCGAGGAGCTCACCGTCGACGAGGACGACCGCCCCTTCCGGCATCGCCGTCAGCGAGAGGGTCGCCGGGCCCTTGGAGAGCGCGTCGAGCTTCTGGCCGAGGGTCGCCGCCGCGGAGTCGAGGAGGCCGGTGGCGTCGACGACCCCGCAGATCTCGCAGGAGTCCTGGCTGACCGCCGCGCGCTCGCCCGTCTGACCGTTGAAGAGCGCGACCTCGATCGAGTAGTCGCGATCGTTGACCTCCACCTTGGGGACGGCGACGAAGGCTGCGCCGGTCTTGCTCGCGACCCCCGTGATGCAGGCCGCGTCGGCGCAGGCCCCAGGGTCGCCGACCTTGGAGAGAACCTGGTCCGGTCCGACGACCGAAAAGGAGCCGCGCTCGAAGCCGGTGACCAGGGCCCGCGTGAGGTCATCGCGATCGGCCTGGCTCATGTCGCCTTGGACGGTCAGCGGCAGGACCGCGAGACGAGACCCCGCGGCCTCCTCGGCGCTCGCCGGAGCGCCGCCAAGACCACCTGTAGGTACCCCCGCGAGCCACACCGCGGGGGCGAGGACGAGGGCGAGGGCACGTCGGCCGAGCATCTGCCGGCAAGGCTATCACGCTTGACCGCGGCTCCACTACAGCCCCAGCCTTGGTTGATGGCTCGATCACAGCGCTGGTGCCGATTCCGCTCGCACACGGTGCTCGGCGCCCTGCTCGTCCTGAGCGCGTGCCAACGCCCGGCCCAGGACGAGACGCCGCCGCAGCCCGAGGCCCCCGCAGAGGCCGCGCCGGCTGAGCCTGCGCCGGCGGGCAGAGCCGAGCACGCCGACGGACCCCGCTGGCGGACGACGTTCGCCTTCGACGAGCGGATCCGCGGCGACGGGGCCAGCGACCTCGTCGAGGCCACACCGCTGGTCGAGGTCATCGACCACATCCGCGGCGACGCGCGCACAGTCTTCGCGGTCCATCGCCGCGGCGCCGAGCCGAGCCTCAGGATCGAGCAGTGGCGCTTCGCGACCCGCGGCCCCGCGGGCATGAGCGCGACCGGTGAGCCCGAGCCGCTCCTCCGCCTCGACCGAGACGATCCCCCCGCAGCAGGCCTCCAGGAGTTCCGCGTATTCGCCGCGGTCCCTGGCAACAAGGTCCTCCGCCGCGAGAGCGGTCTGGACTCGGTCGACGCCCTCCTCGCCTCGCTGGCGGCGGCCTCGAAGACCGCCCGCGATCCCGCCGCAGCGGGGGCCGACCGCGTCGCCGCGCTCGCCGAGCTCGTCGCCGACCTCGACGACGCCCTCGTCCTCGAGCGCGACGTGCTCTACCGGGTCCTCGACACCTTCGCCGCTGGCCCGCCGGAGATCCGCACGCGCGAGGAGCTCAGCGCTCGCCGAGCCCGCCTGCTGATCGACGGTGGCCGCGGTCCTCGCCAGATCGAGGCGCTCAAGCTCCACGAAGGCTGGGTGCTCCGCGACTTTCGCCTGCCGGAGGCGCCTGCGGACGAGGGCGCCGACGAGGAGACGCCGTAGGACCGCGAAGCGCGGAGCGAGGGGACCAGGCGCCACGATCGCCAGGACGCCCGCGAACCCGCGAACGCAGGCCCAACCCGGTGCGGCGGCGCTCTGTCTTTCTGTCCACGCCAAGAGGACCCACGATTGCGCCGCGAGAGCGCACGGGGCCTCCACTACGGGCTGCTAGCGCGGGCCTCGAACGCCGCGACAAAGCGCCCGTGCGCGCGCCTCAGCTCGGCGACCCGCTCCAGGAGATCGCCTCCGAGATCGCCGCTCTTCCCTCGACGTTCGAGCTCGAGCGCGCGCTCCGAGAGTTCTCGCCCGCCGAGGGTCAGACCGTGCGACTTGAGCGTATGGGCCGCGAGCACCAGCTCGCGGGCGTCGCCGATCCGTGCCGCCGCTTCGACCCGGCCCAGGAGCGCGTCGATGTCGGGGAGGAACTCGCCGACCAACGCCTCGACCTCTCCAGGGTCGTCGTAGAGCTCCGCGAGCTCGTCCAGGGCGCTTCGATCCAAGACCGGCGGCGATCCGACCGAGGGCGATCCGACCGAGGGCTCCGAGCCCCGAGCCCCGCCCCGGAGCGCATCCTCAGGCGCCCCCTCCGTCTCCGTCCCTGTCGCCGCGACCGCCACCCCGCCCGCCGACGGATCGCCCCGGAGGGCGACATACTCGAGCAGCGCCCGGCGCAGATCGGCGAGGCGAAAGGGCTTGCTGACGTAGGCGTCCATCCCCGCCTCAAGGCAGCTCTGCCGGTCCTGAACGGTCGCGCTCGCGGTGACGGCGATGATGTAGGGCTGCCGGCGCACGGCAGGGTCCTCGCGGATCGCCCGGGTCGCGGCGAGGCCGTCGAGCTCTGGCATGTGCACGTCCATGAGGATGACGTCGTAGTCCTGGCGACGAACCGCCCGCACCGCCTCCTGCCCGTCGGCGACGGCGTCAGCGCGCAGCCCGAGGCGCCCGAGCGAGAAGTGGGCGACGCGCTGGTTGTTGGGGTTGTCCTCCGCGAGGAGCACGCGGATGTCCGTCGGCAACACCTCGGCCGCCGCAGGACGGGCCGCCACCGACACATCGGCGCGCTCGGGGCGGAGCACCGACATGAGCACGCCGAAGAGCCGCGAGGGGCGGACGGGCTTGGTCAGGAAGGCGCGGAAGAGCTCCATCCCAGGCCGACCCTCACGCTGCCCCAACGAGGTCAGCATCACCAGCGGGAGGCGCGAGTCGGCGACCTCTTCGCGGATCGCCGCGGCGAGCATCAGCCCGTCCATCTCCGGCATCTGCATGTCGAGGATCGCGACGTCGAAGCGCTCACCGGCTCGCCGGAGGCAGGCGAGCGCCTCCTCGCCGGAGCTCGCCGCGACCGTCTCCACGCCCCACGAGGCGAGCACACGCTCGAGGATCTCGAGGTTGGTCACGTTGTCATCGACGAGCAACGCCCGTCGGCCGGTGAGCTCGCGCTGACCCCCGAGGTAGCGCGGGCGGGCATAGGGGGCACGCTCCCCGCGGATCGTAAAACGGAAGGTGCTGCCGACCCCGAGCTCGCTCTCCACCGCGAGCTCGCCGCCCATCGCCTCGACCAAGCGCTTGCAGATCGTCAGGCCCAGGCCGCTGCCGCCGAAGCGGCGGGTGGTCGACGCGTCCTCTTGGACAAAGGCGTCAAAGAGCGTCGGCAAGGCCGAGGGCTTGATCCCGCAGCCGGTGTCGCGGACCGTGAACTCGAGCTCGAGCTCGAGCTCGCCCTCGCCCTCGCCGCTCGCAGGACCAGGCATGCGCTCGCCCGTCGACCCATCGACTGCGCCCGCGACTGCGCCCGCGACTGCGCCCGCGACTGCGCCCGCGACTGCGCCCGCGACTGCGCCCGCAGAGGGCTTGAGCTCGACCCCGAGAAAGATCTCCCCCTCGCTCGTAAATTTCACGGCGTTGCCGAGGATGTTCACCAGCGTCTGCTGGAGCCGGGTCGCGTCGCCGTAGATCGCGACCGGGACCGACGGGTCGACGCGAAACGCCAGCTCGACCTGCTTCTCCGCGGCGGCCGAGGCGAGGACCTCGATCGAGTTCTCCACACACTCGCGGACGCTCATCGGCACCCGCTCGATCCGCAGCTCGCCGGCCTCGATCTTGGAGAAGTCGAGCACGTCGTTGATCAGGCCCAAGAGGGTCTCGCCGCTCGTCCGCACAAGCTCGGTGAAGCTCCGCTGCTGCTCGCTGAGCTCGGTCTCCAAGAGGAGCCCCGTCATGCCAATCACCGCGTTCATCGGCGTCCGGATCTCGTGGCTCATGTTCGCCAGAAAATCGCTCTTGGCGGCGTTCGCCTGCTCGGCGCGGGACCTCGCCGCCTCCGCCTCCGCGAGCGCGAGCGCGAGCGCTTCGTTGGCCCGCGCGCGCTCGACCTCGAAGACGACAGAGACCGTCGTCAGCAACGTCAGCCCGAGCAACGCGGCGATGATGTGGGTCCCCGTGATTCCGGCCGCCGGGGCGAAGAGCGCCAAGACGGCGTAGACGAGCCCGACCACGGGCCCGAAGATCCAGCCGCGGCGAGCACCGCCGACGAAGACCGCGAGCACAGGCATCACCTGGAGGGCGAAGAGCGCGGGGCTCGCGAGCCCGCCGAAGCCGAGGGCGGCGACTGAGATCGCCGCCGAGACCACGCCCACCAAGATGAGCCCGAGCAGCGCCGCCGGGCCGCCACGACGCAGGGCGAAGAGCAGCGTCAGGGCGGTCGTCCAGACGAAGAGCGGGATGACGACCGGCCACCGCTCGTCGCTGAGGGCGAGGTACGTCGCCGCCAGCGGCGGGATCACGGCGAAGATGCAGAGCACCCCGGCGAGGATCCGGGCCCTCCGGAGGGCGTCGCCGCCGGCCCCGAGCGTCCGCGGATGGAGCAGACGATCAAGGCCGGTCGCGGCCGAGCCCTGACTCCGAGCTGACATGGCGCGAGAGTACCTCCCCTTCGCCGCCGGTGCGGGCTAGACGAGCGTACGGCCTGCGCCCCGCCGAAACGCGCCAGGCTCGAAGATGCCCGCCTCGGAAACCCGCGCAGCCACCCTCGGCGGCCCCATGACAGCCTCTATGGCGAGGCTCTGCGGGGCCTCGCGGCCGTCGCGGGCGCGCGCGCACAGCCTGGTCATCGGCGAACGTACCGAGGCGAGAGCCCCGTATGCTCTCGCGCCGCGCTCGTCGGCCCACGCGGCTCCGACGAGACACCGCTGCACTGGGCTCTACCGCGGGTCTCAGCGGGGCTGGGCGGACGACGAGGACCGGAGAGCGCGCCCGGGACGTCTGCCGCGGGCTGCTAGGGCGTGGTGTCGACCGAGCCCGCGGCAGAGCCGTCACCGACCGCCCCTTGGCGCATGTACTTTTCGACAGCTCGCTCGTGGTCCGCCATGTTCTTCGAGAACTGGTGGGTGCCGTCGTTGCGCGAGACGAAGTAGAGGAAGCGGCTCTTCTTCGGGGCGAGCACCGCCGCGAGCGCGGCCTCGCCGGGGTTGGCGATCGGCCCCGGCGGCAGCCCCTCGTGGGTGTACGTGTTGTAGGGGTTGTCGCGATCGCGGAGGTGAACCCGCCGGATCCGCCCCTCGAAGCTCTGGCAGGCCTCCGACTTCTCCACCGGCACGGTGCAGCCGTAGATGATCGTCGGGTCGGTCTCCAGGCGCTTGGGCTGGAAGGACTGAAAGCGCAGGCGGTTGAGGAAGACCCCGGCGATGAGCGGCCGCTCGTGCTTGGCCGCGGTCTCCTTCTCGACGATCGACGCGAGGATGACGATCTCCCGGTCTCCCCAGCCGAGGCCCTTGTTCAGCGCCTCGGCGGCCTCGCGGTGCTGACGGCGAAGATCGTTGTAGACCTGACGGTGGCGGGCGACGAGGCGGCGGATGATCTGCTCGGGCGTCGCCCCCCGCGGCAACATATAGGTGTCCGGGTAGAGATAGCCGTCGAAGCTCGGCCCCTCGACCCCGAGCTCGGCGAGCAGCGCCTCGTCCCGCATCGCCGCGAGGAGGGCCTCGCGATCGCCGAAGCCCGCGCCCTCGAGGATGTCGACGACCTGGAGCAGGTTGCGCCCCTCGGGGATCGTCACCCGCTTCTCCTGGGCCGGCTGCGCCCGCAGGAGCTCGTCGACGATCTCGGTCGGGGTCATGTCGGCCCGCAGCGCGTGATGGCCCGCCGTGATCTTCGAGGCGACGCCGCGGTGGAGGACGAAGAGCTTGAAGAAGAGCGCCTCGTCGGCGGGCAGGACCCCGGCCTCGACGATCTGCTCCAAAACCTGGGAGAAGCCGCTGCCGCGCGGGACCTCGACGTCGATCACGGCCGACGATCCCTGCCCCGGCCGCTCCGGGTAGGCGAGCAGGCGGTCGACCTCGCCGCGGACCCAGAGGCCGCCGACGACGACGCTGATCAGGAAGATCGCGAGGGCGATGTACTGGGCGGTGCGCGACCGCTTGACCAGCTTGCGTCGGCGGCTCACGGCGCCCTCCCGCGGCTGTCGAGCCAGCCCTGGAGGATGTGCTGCGCCGCGAGGGCGTCGATGTGCTGCTTGCGTTTGGCCCGGGAGACGTCGGCCGCGAGCAACGTCCGCTCGGCGGCGGCGGTCGAGAAGCGCTCGTCCCAGGTCAGGACGGTGACGGGGGCCTGACCCGGAGCCTCCCCGGCCTGGGCGATCGCGTCCTCGAGGAGGCCGATGAAGCGCTGGACCCGACGGGCGCGGGGTCCGACGGCGCCGTCGAGCTCGAGGGGCATGCCGACGACCACCTCGCCGACCTCCTCCGCGCGCACCATCGCCGCGACAGTGGCGATGTCGACCTTGTTGCCCTGGCGACGGATGGTCTCGCGGGCGCTGGCGATGAGCTGGTCGGGGTCGCTCACCGCGACGCCGATGGTCTTGGAGCCGACGTCGAGGCCGAGTGCGCGCATAGGACGGGTCGGAGGCTATCACGCGTACGCCCACCGCCCCAGGTTCCATTCCCTCCCCGGGACATCGGCCCTAGGACCGTCCTAGGACCGTCCCGGCGAGCGCGACGCCCTCGCCCGCGAGGAGCCGACACAGGCGCCAGGCAGCCCTGAATTCACCGGCGTTCCCGCGACCGCCGGGGCCCGAGTCTTGCTTCTCAAAGCGGCGAGCGACCTCACGAGGCGCGGTCGCGCACCTCCCGCGAGACCCATACATCGCCCCCGATCGGACCAACGCCCCGGCCCACCACAACTTGGCGATGCCCCGTCGACCTGCCCCGTCGACCTGCCCCGTCGACCTGCCCCGTCGACCTGCCCCGTCGACCTGCCTCGTCGACCTGCCCCGTCGACCTGCGATGAACCAAAGAGGAGAGGGCTCTCGCGGAAGCGCGACAGCCCTCTTCTCGGGCGAACCCGATCTATTGGGCTCAGCCCTCCTTGCCGTGACAGCGGCGGTAGAGCTTGCCGGAGCCGCAGGGGCAGGGGTCGTTCTTGCCGACCTTGGGCCCGCGGCGGCGGCGACGGGAGCCGCCCTCGTCAGCGGAGGATGAGGACGAGGACGCGGCCGTCGGCGACGCCGTCCCCTCGCCGACCGGCGTCGCGCCGGTCTGCGCGAGCTTCGACATCGCCTGCCTCGCGGCGTCCTGGAGCCGTGAGAGCTGCTCCTGCGACGCCGCCTGCCTCCGGCCCCCGCCAGCGGCCCGCGCCGCGCGACGGTCGGAGTTGGCGCGGGTGACCGCGGTCTCGTACTCGGCGCCCTCCTCCGCCTGGCGCTGCTGCTCGGCGGTCAGGCGCATGCCGAGGACCTTGTCGAGCACGGTGTGCTCGATCCCCTCCCACATGTCCTTGAAGAGGTTGAAGCCGCGGATCTTGTACTCGTTCTTCGGATCGCGGGTCGCGTAGCCGACCAGGCCGATGCCGGTGCGGAGGTGCTCGATGTTCTTGAGGTGGGCGATCCACTGGCCGTCGATCTCGGCCAGGTAGAACTGACGAACATAGAAGAGGAAGGTGTAGAGGCCGAACTCCTTCTCCTTGTCCGCGAGGCCGACCTCGACCTGCTTCCAGACCCGCTCGACGAGCTTGTCGATGCTGTCCTCGACCTCGGTGAGGTCGACCTTCATCCGGAAGAACTTGATGATCCCCTCTTCGAGCGCGGGCAGGTCCCACTCGTCGGGGTGGACGTTGTCGGGGCAGATCTGGAAGACCAGCTCCTCGACCTTCTTGTAGGCGAGATCGTGGATCCGCTCGCGCTGCTGGATGAGCGAGCGGGCGACGACGTCGGCCGCCGCGGCGAGGCTCTGCTCCCGATCGGCGCGGACCTCGACGAGGTCCGCCATCGCCCCGTAGTGGCGGTAGAGCTCGTGCGTCAGCTTCTCCGGGTCGATCCCGCCGGGCGGGAAGGGCACCTGGCCGTCGGCGTTGTCGTCGGTGTCGAGGCCGGCGGCGACCAGGAGGGCGCGGCAGTGATTGTCGAAGATCTGCGTGACCTTCGGCAGGACGGTCTCGGTCAGCGAGGCGATCGTGTGCGGCCCGGAGACCTCGGGCGGCGGCGCGAGCTTGTCGGCCATCTCCTCGCGGGTCTGCTCGTCGAGGATCTCCGGCTGGTAACGACCCTCCAGGATCTGCTTGCGCAGGGCGTAGATCGCCTTGCGCTGGTCGTTCATGACGTTGTCGTACTCGAAGAGGTTCTTGCGCGTGTCGAAGTGCATCGCCTCGACGCGCTGCTGGGCCTGGGCGATCGCCCGGTTGACCATTGGCGCCTCGATCGGCACGTCCTCCTCCATGCCCAGGCGCTCCATCAGCCCGGAGATCCGGTCGGCCTGGAAGATCCGCATCAGATCGTCCTCGAGGGACAGGTAGAAGCGGGAGGCGCCCGGATCGCCCTGACGACCGGCGCGGCCGCGGAGCTGGTTGTCGATCCGGCGGCTCTCGTGGCGCTCGGTGCCGACGACGTAGAGACCGCCCAGCGCCTTGACCTCCTCGGCCTCGGCCTCGCACTGGACCTTGAGGGTCTGGTGCAGCTTCTCGAAGGCCTCGGGCTCCTTGTCGGGGTCGTAGTGGACCTTCGCCATCATCTCCGCGTTGCCGCCGAGGATGATGTCGGTGCCGCGACCGGCCATGTTGGTCGAGACCGTGACCGCGTGCTTGCGCCCGGCCTGGGCGACGACGAAGGCCTCGCTCGCGTGCTGCTTGGCGTTGAGCACCTGGTGCGGGATGTTGTTGCGCTCGAGGAGCTGGTGGATGACCTGCGACTTCTCGACCGAGACGGTGCCGACGAGCACCGGCTGGCCCTTCTCGTGGGCCCTGCGGATCTCCTCGACGACCGCGCGGAACTTGCCGCGCTCGTTCTTGTAGACGAGGTCGTCCTGGTCGTCGCGGACGATGGTCCGGTTCGGCGGGATGACGATCACGCCGAGGTCGTAGATCTTCTTGAACTCCTCGGCCTCGGTGTCCGCCGTGCCGGTCATCCCGGAGAGCTTGCGGTACATCCGGAAGTAGTTCTGATAGGTGATCGTCGCCAGGGTCTGCGACTCCGGCTGGATGTCGACCCCCTCCTTGGCCTCGATCGCCTGGTGGAGCCCGTCGCTCCAGCGACGCCCCTCCATCTTCCGCCCGGTGAACTCGTCGATGATCACGACCTCGCCGTCGATGACGAGGTAGTTGACGTCCTTCTTGTACATCACGTGCGCCCGCAGGGCCTGGTTCACGTGGTGGAGGATCTCGTTGTTCTCGGGGGCGTAGAGGTTGCCGCAGCCGATCAGCTTCTCGACCCGGTCGACGCCGGAGTCGGTGAGCTGAGCCGAGCGCGCCTTCTCGTCGACGACGTAGTCGAGGTCGCGGCGCAGCGACGGGATGATCTTGTTGATCTTGATGTAGGAGTCGGGCGGCGAGTCGGCCTGGCCGCTGATGATGAGCGGCGTTCGGGCCTCGTCGATCAAGATCGAGTCGACCTCATCGACGATCGCGAAGTTCAGCTCGCGCTGGACGTACTTCTCGATCGTCTCCTTCATGTTGTCGCGGAGATAGTCGAAGCCGAACTCGTTGTTGGTCCCGTAGGTGATGTCGCAGCGGTAGGACCGCTGGCGCTCCGTGTGGAACATGCCGTTGACGATCGTGCCGACGCTCATCCCGAGGAAGCGGTAGATCTGGCCCATCCACTCGGCGTCGCGGCTGGCGAGGTAGTCGTTGACCGTGATCAGGTGGGCGCCGCGGCCCCCGAGGGTGTTGAGATAGAGGGCGGTGGTCGCCGAGAGGGTCTTGCCCTCACCGGTCCGCATCTCGCAGATCATCCCCCGGTGCATGGCGATGCCGCCGATGATCTGGACGTCGTAGTGGCGCATCCCGAGGACGCGGCGGCCGGCCTCGCGGACCGTCGCGAAGGCGTCCGGGAGGATGTCGTCGAGCGGCTCGCCGTTGCTCAGACGCTCGCGGAAGCGCGCCGTCTGGCCCTGCAGCTCCGCATCGCTGAGCGCCTTGAGCTTCGGCTCGAGACCGCCGATTTGGTTGACGAGCGGCTGTAGCCGCTTCATCTGCCGGCCGTGCTTGGTGCCAAAGACTTTCTTGATGAGGGACTGGAACATGATCGAGTGCCGCCCGGACGGCGGGCGCGGCAAGGGTACGCAGGGGGCGCAGGGCTGTCCACGCGCACCGCAGGGGCTGGAAGTGCCGGGAATATCACTCTTTGTCGCCGAGCTGACGGGGCCCCGCTGTGAGTCGAGCCCTGCGCGACCGCCCGTCACTCCCTCGCCAGCCCCTCGCCAGCCCCTCGCCAGCCCCTCGCCGCGTCCTCTCCGCACCCCTCCCGAACCCCTCCCGAACTCGCCGAGGACCCACGTCCCTGATAGGTTGCTCGCCGATGATCACCCGAGCCTCCTCCGCCTTCCGCCTTCGCAGGCGCCCGCGCTGCGGCCAGACCGCGGTGAAGGCGCAGGCCCCCTCGTGACCATCGTCCGCCCACCAGCGCTCCACCGCGGCGCCAAGATCCACATCGCCGCCCCCTCCGGCCCCGTCCCCCGCGACCGCTTCGACGCCGGCCTCGCCCGCCTCAAGGCCTGCCTGCCGGACGTCGAGATCGAGCTCGCGGCCAACCTCGAGGCCGAAGAGGGCTACTTCGCCGGTGACGACCGGACCCGCCTCGCGGCCCTCCAAGCGGCGCTCGCGGATCCGTCGATCGACGCGATCATCGCCGCCCGCGGCGGCTACGGGATCACCCGCCTCCTCGGTCACCTCGACCCCGCCGGGCTGCGGCGGGCGCCCAAGACCCTGGTCGGCTTCTCGGACTGCACGGCGCTCCTGTGCTGGGCCCTGACCAAGGCCGACATGGCGTCGATCCACGGCCCCGTGATCACCCAGCTGGGCGGCCTCGACGACGAGGACCTCGATCATTTTCTGGAGCTGCTGCGCGGTGAGGAGCCCCGCACCCTCGTCGCCGAGGAGGGCGCGGTGCTCCACGGCGGCCGGGTCCAGGGGCGCCTCATCGGCGGCAACCTCGAGGTCCTGCGCTCGCTCCTCGGCACCCCCTACTTCCCCGACCTGCGCGGGGCGATCCTCGCGATCGAGGAGATCGGCGAGCGCCCCTACCGGATCGACCGCTGCCTGACCCAGCTCATGAGCGCGGGGGCCCTGCGCGGGGTCCGGGGGATCGCCGTCGGTCAGCTCATCGGCTGCGCCGAGCCGGAGTCGAGCGCGGTCCGCAGCCCGAGCGCCCACTCGGTCGTCGTCGAGCGCCTCGAGGGCCTCGGGATCCCGGTCGTCACCGGCTTCCCCTTCGGCCATGACTTCCTCCACAACGCAGCCCTCCCCCATGGGTCCATGGTCGAGCTCCTGGCCGACGCGGCCGCGCTCTATTTTTTGGAGCCCGCGACCGAGGCCCGCGCGACCCACTAGCCCTGAAATAAGCGCTGCTGTGAGGCGTCCTAGACAACCCGCGTAGAATCGTCAGTGACACGGGTTTTGCGCTTCGCGCTGGATTCGTGTGGGTGAGCGTTCACCTCGTGCTTGGCGAGGGGCGGAGCTCGGAGGCTGTAGGCGGGCGGGCGAGGGGCGACGAGGCGGGTCCCTCGCGGACGCGGGTCCTCCCATGCCACGTGCTCGCCACGGGTAGAGCTGATCTGCTTGAAGAGACAGGGTACGCGTGTCTCCGCGCGAGGCACGGGTCCTCCCGCTGCGTCCCATCCGTCGCCCCTCGCTCGCCCGAGCAAGTCGTCCTGGGCTCCGCTACCGGGTGCGTAGAGGACTCGTGGTTGCAGACCCCTTCTCTCGACACATGCTCGTCGAGTCTCTCGCGCTCCTGATGAGCAACAACGCGCATCGCCGGTCGAGCTTCGGTCCGTACCGAAGCCAGAGCGATCGAGAGCCTCCGAAACGCCTGTGAGAACACCGAGCACGAAGCTGCCGCCGAGGAAGAGGTTGTAGACGTGGCTCAGGACGTGCGTCGCTTCGGTCGTAGCCGCGCTTGTTCTCGAAGACCTTCACGCGGCCGTTGATCGAGCGCCGGAGCTTGAGGCGATCGATCGAGCCGCGAGCGTGAGCCCAGCGAAGGGGGTCACAGGAGCCGGTTCGACGACCAACTCTACCGGCGGAGGCTCGAAGCTCTTGCACTTCGGTCGAGCGCTTGCCTGTGGGCTCCGTTCTCGCCGACGGTCGACCTTGAGATGACTCGCGCGAGTTGTCCCGCTCGGTGTTCTCACTGGGGCCTCGGAGGCTCGCGCTCGCTTGGACTTCGACACGGACCGAAGGTCGGCCGACGATGCGCGTTGCTCATCATCGTCGAGAGTCGCGACGAGCACGTATCGAGCGAAGACCGACGCGAGCAAGCGATCCACGTACCCGCAAGCGGAGCGCCTACAGATCTGCTCCCGACTTCATATGATCTGTACCAAGGGTCACTCTCTCGATCGAGACGATCGCCGAGCGTCCAGCGGAGCCCCGACAGACTCGCTCGGGCGAGCGAGGGGCGACGGGTGGGACGCAGCGGGAGGACCCGTGCCTCGCGCGGAGACACGCGTACCTGTCTCTTCAAGCACCTCAGCCTCACCCGTGGCGAGCACGTGGCATGGGAGGACCCGCGTCCGCGAGGGACCCGCCTCGTCGCCCCTCGCCCGCCCGCCTTCAGCCTCCGAGCTCCGCCCGTCGTCAAGCAGGAGGTGAGCCTTCACCCGCGCCCGAGCACTCGGGCGGCAAAAGTCCGCGTGAGCGCACTTCTACACGGAACTGGGGGTCGGTTTCACACCAGCGCTTATTTTAGGACTAGCGGCACGCCTCGGCTCACGGGGTTGCGCTGGTGCGACCGCGTGCGGCGACGCCTCGCGATGCGAGGGCGCCCCTCGCCCAGAGGTCGACCGATTGCGCCCCACCGAGGGCCCAACGCTCGATCCAGCCCCGGCTCCTGCGCGCGCCCACGCACGCCCGTCCCTAGGAACAACGTAAATCGACGGAGCCCGCAGATCATCGCCGGGAACTCCCACGCATTGTGGTTGTCTGGGGTTGTATGCCCGGCCGCGCTCCGTCCACGTCCCCCCGCCCGCTGCTCCACCGCTCCCACCGCGGGCGGATCGGCGGAGGGCTCGTCCTCCTGCCCCTCGCCCTCGCCCTCGGCTGCATCGGCAACCCCAACCAGGGGACGAGCGGCGGCGACGGGACGTCGATCGCCGGCAAGCCGCCCTCTCTCCCGCCGATCTCCCTGCGCCTCACCGACGACGAGGCGATCGCCCGCGCGCCGGTCCAGCTCACCGCCTCCGACGGCACCGGCCTGCGCCTGGTGTCGATGAAGGCCCGCGGGGTCGTCGACGCGCCGCTCGCCTTCACCGAGCTCCACCTCACCTTTGAGAACCCCACCGACCGCCAGATCGAGGGCCGCTTCGAGATCGAGATGCCGCCGCACGCGGCGATCTCCCGCTTCTCGATGAAGGTCCACGGCCGCTGGCAAGAGGGCGAGGTCGTCGAGCGCCAGGCCGCCCGCGTCGCCTACGAGGATTTCCTCCACCGCAAGCAGGACCCGGCGCTCCTCGAGAACAACGCCGGCAACTCCTTCAGCGCCAGGGTCTTCCCGATCGCCCCCCGCGAGCGCAAGGAGCTGATCGTCTCCTACTCGCAGGAGCTGCCGAGCTCGGCGGAGCCCTACCGCCTGATGCTCCGCGGCCTCCCCGAGCTCGACGAGCTCGACGCCCGGATCCTGGTCCGCGAGAGCGACCCGGCGAAGGCCTCGAGCATCGGCGGCGCGGCGACCAACACCCGCGTCGTCGAGGTCAAGAAGAGCAAGTACACCCCCGATCGCGACCTCTCGGTCAGCCCCGACGAGAGCAAGGCTGTGCGGGCCAAGACGATCGGCCTGCGCCACGAGAACCTCGCCGTCGCCCGGATCGCGCCCGCCGGCGAGATCCCCCCGGCGCCGGTCGAGGCGGTCACGCTCCTCTTCGACACCAGCGCCTCGCGGGCCCTCGGCTTTGACCGCCAGATCCGGCGGATGAAGGCGGTGATCGACGAGCTCCGCGAGCGCAGCGGCGACTTCGACCTGCGGATCATCTGCTTTGACCAGGCGAGCGCCGAGGTCTACCGCGGCAAGGCGAGCGCGCTCGGCCAGGCCCACCTCGACAGCATCGTCACCCGCAGGGCCCTGGGCGCCTCCGACCTCGAGAGGGCGCTGCGCACGGTGGCGAGCGATCCCGCCGGCTCCAGCCGCCTGATCGTCTTCTCGGACGGCATCACGACCGCCGGCTCCGGGGAGCTGAGCCGCCTGGGCGAGGCGACGAAGGCCCTCGCGGAGGCTGGCTTTAGCCGCGCCGACGCTGTCGTCGACGGCGGCATCCAGGACACCTCGACCCTGAAAGCGGTGACCACCGCCGACCTCCCCGACGACGGGGTCGTGATCGACGCGCGCCTGCCCACGCCGACGATCGCCCACAAGCTCAGCTCGAAGACCCTGCCGCCGATCAAGGTCTCGGTCCCGGGCTCCGAGTGGGTCTGGCCGGAGACGATCGAGGGGGCTCAGCCCGGCGACGAGGTGCTGGTCTACGCCGACCTGCCCCCTGCGCAGGCGATGAAGGTCGTCCTCGCCGGAGAGAGCACGATCGAGTCCACGGTCGACACCATCCCGGCGGAGCGTCCCCTCCTCGAGCGCGCCTGGGTCCGGGCCCGGATCGACCGCCTCCAGGACCAGCGCTCGCGCCTGGCCGAGGGCGACCGAGATATGCGCGACGCGCTCAAGAGGTCGATCATCGAGCTGTCGACCAAGCACCGCGTGCTCTCGGACTTCACCGCGCTCCTGGTGCTCGAGAGCGACTGGGACTACCGCCGCTTCAACATCGACCGGACAGCGCTGGTCGACATCCTCAGCGTCGGCCCGGAGGGGATCACCCTCGACGGGCGGACGACGAAGCACGACACGCCCGCCCTGCCCGACCTGCCGACGCCGCAGCCGGTCGTCACGCCGCCGACGTCCAAGCCGATGCTCGCCCAGAAGAGCGGAGGCTCGAGCACGAACTCCCCGGCCCAGCAGGCGCCGAGGGACGCGATCCCGCAGATGGCGCGAAATTTCGACCCGGAGATGGCCTCCCGCCAAGCAGGCCTGCTCGGGGCGATGGCCCAGGACAGCGGCCACTTCCTCGCCTCGCCCTACGGCGGCGCCTTCGCGGTCGGCAACGACGACGAGGACGTCTGGGGCGGCCTCACCGGCAGCCAGGTCGGTGAGGCCTACGGCGTCGGCGGCCTCAGCCTCGTCGGCACCGGCCGCGGCGGCGGCGGCGTAGGAATGGAGGAGAGCGAGAGCTCCGAGAAGAAGAGCGCGCGGGAGGAGAGCGGCGAGGGGACGATCGCCCTCGGCAACACCGGCCTCATCGGCAAGGGCGGCGGCGGCGGGACGGGCTCCGGCTACGGACGGGGCTCCGGCGCCGGCTTCGGCGGTCGCGGCAAGCGGGTGCCGATGGTCCGTCAGGGCAAGGCGAACGTCCAGGGCTCGCTCGACAAGGACATCATCCGCCGGATCATCCGCGCCCATATCAACGAGGTCCGCCACTGCTACAACACGGGCCTGGTCAAGAACCCGGCGCTGAACGGCCGTATCTCGATCAACTTCACGATCGATCCGGCAGGCAAGGTCCCGAACGCGGTGGTCCAGGAGTCGACCCTCGCCGACGCCCGCGTCGGCACCTGCATCGCCCGCTCTGTGCGCCGCTGGAAGTTCCCAAAACCCCCGGGCGGCGGGATCGTCCGCGTGACCTACCCCTTCTCGCTCGCCGCCGACGGGCCGATGCCACCGCTCGTCGAGGCGCCGCCGCTCACCCCCGAGCAGATCGCGGCGATGGAGGCCGAGCGGGTCCGCCAGGCCAAGGAGGCCGAGCGGCGGCGGATCGAGGCCGAGGCCGAGGCGAAGCGCCGGGCCGCCGAGCGGGCGGAGGAGGCCGCCGAGCTCGCGCGCACCCAGGGGAGCCCCTACCTCGGCAAGTCCTTCGACATCGCCAAGCTGATCAAGGACGGCGACCTCAAGGGCGCCATGAGCCTCGCGATCGAGTGGCGCGACGGCAACCCCGGGGACGTGCTCGCGCTGGTGGCGATGGGCGAGGCCGCTGAGGCTGCCGGAGATCTCGAGACCGCCGCCCGGGCCTACGGCTCGCTCATCGATCTCTTCCCCTCTCGCGCTGACATCCGCCGCTACGCCGGCAACCGCCTCGATCGGCTCGGCGAGGCCGGGGTCGCCCTCGCGGTCGACACCTACGAGAAGGCCGTCCTGTCGCGCCCGGATCACCCGGCGAGCCACCGCCTCTACGCGATCGCCCTGACCAAGGCTGGCCGCTACAACGACGCCTGGGAGGCGATCCTCGCCGGTCGGGGCCGCGACTACCCGAGCGGCCGCTTCGCCGGCGTCAGCAAGATCTTCGACGACGACGCGGGCCTGATCGCCGCCGCCTGGATCGGCGCCAAGCCGGACGAAGCGGCGAAGGTCCGCGGCCTCGCCGAGGCCGCCGGGGTGACCGTCGCCAGCGGGCCCTCGACCCACTTCGTCATCTCCTGGGAGACCGACGCCAACGACGTCGACTTCCACGTCCACGACGGCAAGGGCAGCCACGCCTACTACGGCGCCCGCACCCTGCCCTCCGGCGGTGAGCTCTACGCCGACGTCACCACCGGCTACGGTCCCGAGAGCTTCACCATCAACGGCAAGGCCGCGGCCTACCCCTACCGCATGGAGGCCCACTACTACAGCCGCGGACCGATGGGCTACGGCATGGGCAAGCTCCAGCTCATCCAGCACGACGGCAAGGGCGGGCTCCGCTTCGACGAGCGCCCCTTCCTGATCATGAAGGACGGCGCCTTCGTCCCCCTCGGGACCCTCGACAAGCCGCTCTAGGGGGCTCCCCAGGAGGGCCACCTCCATCGGCCCCTCGCTCTTCGGGCGAGGGGCCGACCTCGTTCTCCCCTGCCCGGCCTCCGTCCGCGCACGACCTCGGGCCGACGCGGGGGGAGGTCGGAGCGAGTCAGCAGTCCCCCTGAGCGGAGGCCCCGCATCGCGCACCTCGAGGTCGACGTATCGGACCCATCTCTACGGAGCGTCTGTCGCCGTCGGATCCACGGCGTGGGGAATGTAGGGGATCGCGATCGCATACCACCGCGGCGGCCCCGTCGACCCCGACGCCTCGGCCCCGAGCTCGACCTGCCAGTTGCCGACGATCGTCGCCAGCCCGGTGTCCACGGCGACGGGCGTCGCATCGGCGTTGGCTTCAAACATGAGCGAACGACTCCCGTGCTCCCGCGAGACCGAGGAGACCGCCACGCGCGGCGGTCCCTCGTCCTCGCGGAGGAGCTCGAAGAACACCTGATCGCCGCCCTCGTCGCCGAGCCGGACCTGAGTAGTCCCGGCGGTCCCGAGCCACAGGAGCGTCGGCCTGTCCGGCAGCGGCGCCCGCACGATCGGATCACAGGCGGCGCGGTAGGCCTCCACCGCGACGACGGTCGGGTCCGCTCCCGGTTCTCGGGTGATCCAGGCGATGGTCTCGCCCGCGCGCAAGACCGCCGGCATGTTGCGGATCGTGCGCTCCTCGCCGTCGATCTCGGCGCGGACGATCGGCCGCGTGAGCGCCTGCGGCGGCCGATGATCAAAGACGCTCGGCCCCGGGAGCGGCTCTAGCACCATCGTCAGCGCTAGCTCGCCGAGGGCGACGCGCTCCCCCGCCCCGAGATGATACGCGCCCACCCGCGGCGGCGCCTCGAGCAGGCGCCGAGGCTCCGAGCGCAGGGGCGACGGCGAACCACAGGGGTTGTCCTCACCGGGCGGGAAGCGGATCGCGGGCGGCCCCTCTCCGCGCTCGTAGCGGACGCGGGCGTGGACGACGGGCGTCGGCGCTGCGCCTACCTCGGCCCCGCGATGCACAGGCGCCGCTTCGACGACCACCTCTTCGACGAAGACCCTCGCGGGGCCGAGCTCGACGACGAGCGGCCTCCCCTCCTCCAGGTCTGCCATCGCCCGCAGGTTGGCGTAGCTGGGGCGGCTGATCCCCTGGAGCGAGATCCACGGACCTCGTCGCGAGCGGCTGAGCTGGAGCACAACCTTTGTCGAGTGCGGGTGGCCAAACCCAGCCTGGCCGATCGCGCGGCTGGAGAGCCAGGTCCACAGCGGCGCTCCGGGCTCAGGCATGTCCATCTGCTCATGCTCTACAGGACAGTCGAGGTCCGTGACATAGACCCAGACCTTGTCGCGCTCCTCCGACCAGCGGTGTCGAACCCGGACCCCGTCGACCACACGCGTCTCCCCAGGGACGAGCCCGCGGAGCGTCTGCGTGGCTTCGCCGCGGCGGTAGATCAGCTCAGGCGAGGGCTCGGGCGGGCCCTCGCCCATCCACATCAGCGGCCTGCGCATCTCCACCGCGAGCTCGGCCGCGCCGAAGGTCACCCCTTCACCGACGGCGAGCACCGCGTCGGCGAGCACCTCCGGCTCTGCGCTGAGCGCAGTGGGCAGGCGCGTCGGCGCGGTCGATGGCTCCCCGCAGCCGCTGACAGGCCCATCGATCAACCCCGGCGCCGAGGCTTGCGCCGCGGAGGCCTGGATCGCGGTCGACGGCGCGCCGTCAGCCCCCGCCGGCGCCGACGAGCTCGCCGTGCAGCCGCCCCCAGCGGCGACGACAATCCAGGTCGCGGAGCTCATCCAGCGCCAACGCACCGCTCCAGTATGACCGACGCCCAGGCCCCGGAGCGACCGAATCACGACGAGCCCGTCGAAGCTGCCCTGCGCGCTCCAGCCCCGCGCTCGTCGACCCGACCGCGAGAACGAACGCCGAACGAGCGCCGAACGAGCGACGAACGAGCGACGAACAGAGGACGAACAGAGGACGACGAGAGCGCGCAGGCTCTCCCCCGGAAGAAGTACCTCAGCGGACCAGCGGCAGCAGCTCGATGATCCGGATCAGGAGCTGACGCTCATCATGGGTGATGAGCCCGTCCGCCAGCGCCTTGTGCAGCGTGTACTCGAGGATCTCCTTGCGGGCTCGACGGAGCCGGAGGAACTCCTCGAAGTCGACGACGTTGTCGAGGTAGACGTCGTCGAGCAGCTCCTCAAAGCCGACGAGCTGCTCCTCGGCGGTCTTCAGGAGAACCGCCTCGTCCTCGGTGACCACGTTGTCCATGAGCGCGATCGCCCACAGCTCGTCGAGGATCGAATTTCGGTCGAGCAACTACAGGACCAGGGAAAGGGGCGATGAGCCGAGCTTTGAAGGGCCGAGCGGCGAGGTGCCTGGCGAAGGACCGGACGACGAAGAGACGACCGACGACAAACCCACCGCCGAAGAGACGACCCGCGAACGTCCGACAGTCGAAGCCGTCATCGACCTCGGCGACGGGTGCGGCAGAAGGAAGAGGTGGGGCGACGTGTAGGCTTTCACCACGGTCTCCTCAGGCCCGCAGCAGGTCCGAGAGGTCACCCTAAACCGACCCGCGACCGCTGTCGAGGCGTCTCCGCGCGCTCGAGGCCCCGTGGACCTCCGCTCAGCTCTGCCCGTCGGCGAGGCGCGCTCTCCCACGCCCTGCCGACGCCGGAGCCCCACCGCCCTACGCTCGCGGCAGGGACGACCCGCACCCGCGACCCTCGCGGCGCTAGTCATGGACGTGATAGACCTCGCCGCACTCGCTGACCCGCGGTCCAGAACGTTGCTCAGCGGGGGCCATCCTCGCCCGCAGCGGCCGCAGGTGCGGCGGGACGTCGAGATCGGGCCAGATCCCCATCAACGCCTCGACCACCTCTGGGTCAAACTGATTGCCGCGGAGCTTGGCGACCTTCTCAGCGGCGATCTTGGGGGCCATGCCGGGACGGTAGACCCGATCCGAGATCATCGCGTCCCAGCAGTCCGCGACCGACACGATCCGGACCGACGCTGGGATCTCCTCGCCGGCGAGCCCGTCCGGGTAGCCGGCGCCGTCCCAGCGCTCGTGGTGGTGGAGGGCGAAGCGGCGAAGCTCCGCGAGCTCGGGGGATTTTTCCAGGATCCGCCCGCCGAAGATCGTGTGCTGGCGGATGACCTCGATCTCCTCCTCGGTCAGACGCCCCGGCTTGTTGAGCACCCGGTCAGGGATGCCGATCTTGCCGATGTCGTGGAGCAGCGCGCCGAGCTCGATCGTCCGCACCAGCGGCCGCGAGACCTTCATCTGCTCCGCGAGGCGGACGGCGAAGTGCGAGACCCGCTCCGAGTGCCCGCCCGTGTAGAAGTCCTTGGCGTCGATCGCCGCGACCAGGGTCCGCACGGTGTCGACAAAGAGGCCGTGGAGGCGCCCCTCCAGGGAGCCGCTCTTGGTCTCGAGCTCCTCGTTGATGGTCGTCAGGTAGCTCTCGTAGCGGCGCATCCGCAGGAGGTTGCGGACCCGGGCCTTCAGCTCCTCCGGCAAGAAAGGCTTGATCAGGTAGTCGTTGGCGCCGCGCCGGAGGCCGCGGACCCGATCGCTGCCGTCGGCTCGGGCGGTCAGGAGGAGCACCGGCAGGCGACGGGTCGCCTCGTCCTTGCGCAGGGCCTCGACCAGCTCAAAGCCGTTGAGGCGCGGCATCATGACGTCGGAGATGACGACGTCCGGCTGCTCGTCGTGGACCTTCTGCAGCCCCTCGGCGCCGTCCCCCGCGGTGATCACGTCGTGCTCGCGGCCGAGGATCCGGGAGATCAGGCGCAGCAGCTCCGGCTGATCGTCGACGACCAGGACCCGCGCCCGCTGCTGGTTCGCCGCCTGCTGGTGCTCTTCGAGGAGCAAGGTCCCGTCGGGGATCGGGAAGGAGGCCGACGCGGAGGCCGACGCGGGGGCCGACGCGGGCAGCCTCGCCGCGGACCCGTCCGCCTCCCCGTCGCCCGTCACGACGCCCTGGTCTATCCCCGCGGGCGGACCGATGACCTCGATGCGCGAGGCCTGCGAGGCGTCCCCAGCCACGGGCTCCGCAGCCGACTCCGCAGCCGTCGCCACCGTCGCCGCGGGAGGGGTCTCCTCGCGGGGCCGCGGCGCGGTCGGCTGCGGCGTCATCCGCCGGCCGCTGAGGCCGGCGAGCGCGAAGGGGCCGTCCGGGAGGGCGATCGCCACCGCCTCCGCGTCGCTGACCTCGAGGTAGGGGATCGTCATCGTCATCGACGTCCCCTCCCCTGGCGTGCTCGTCGCGGAGATCGACCCCGTGTGCCGCTCGACGATCGTCTTCACGAGCGCGAGCCCGAGGCCCGTGCCCGCGACGCTCCGGGTCGAGGAGCCGTCGACCTGGAAGAAGGGGCGGAAGATCTTGGCCAGCACCTCCTCCTCCATGCCGACGCCGCTGTCGCTCACCCGGAGCTGGATCTCGTCGCCGACCCGCGAGAGGTCGACCTCGATCGAGCCTCCGGTCGGCGTGAACTTGATCGCGTTCGAGAGGAGGTTGCGGATCACCTTGCCGAGCTCGCGACCGTCGACCATCGCCACCAAGGGCTCGACCGGGCGGCTCCAGCTCAGCTCCGTCCGACGCTGGCGGGCGGTCGGCATCCAGGCCCTGACGTTGTCGTCGATAAGGCGGCCGAGGTCGACCGGCGCCAGGCGCAGCGGCACCTCGCGGGCGCCGTAGCGGGAGTAGTCGAGCAGATCGTTGATCAGATCGTAGAGCTGGGTCGAGGCCTGCTGCATGTCCTCGAAGATCTGTCGCTGCTCCCCCGCCGGCTCCTCGTCGAGGAGCCCCTCCAGCGGCGTCATGATGCAGGTCAGCGGCGTCCGCAGCTCGTGCGACATGTTGTCGAGGAACTGGCTCTTGAAGCGGTAGGCCTCCTCGAGCTCGCGCTGCTTGTCGGCGAGCTCGGCGTAGTTGCTCTGGATCTCGTCGTTCGCCCGGCGCAGGCCGGCGTTCGCCCGCTCCTGCTCGGCCGTCGCGTCGAAGGCTGTCCTTCGGAGCAGGCGGTTCACGTAGGCGCCGACGGTGACGACGATCGCCGTGGTCAGGACGAAGACGCTGTTGCTGATGAAGAGGCCCCAGTTCCACTGGCTTAGCGGTAGCGGGTCGAGGGCGACGGTCAGCGCGGCGAAGCTGAAGTAGACCATCAGCGAGGCGCTGAACATCGACCACGGGGCCATCGGCACCAGGAGGCCGATCGCCAGGATCACGACGTTCATCCCGGCGTAGTAGAAGGTCGCGTGGCCGAGGTAGGCGCTCATCAGGCCGATCGTCGTCCCGGCGACGTAGGTGCCCATCATCGAGGCCGGGACGATCCAGCGGCGGTCGCGGTTGGCGAGCCAGAGGAGGACCACCAGCGCGATCGAGAGGCCGATCCTGAGGACGAAGAAGAGGCCGATCGTCCACCGGTCGAGGGAGGCGAGATCGAGGATGCCGAAGCCCATCACCAGGGGAATCCCGAGATAGGTCGCCCGCCGATAGCCGGCGAGCACCTCGGCCTCCATCAGGGTCGCGAAACGACGATCACGCTCCTCCGGCGTCTCCGTCCGCTCTGCCTCCCCCTCTGAGCTCATCGATAGCCTACGGTGATGTACGCCTGGGGAGGGTTGCCGAACGCTTCGAAGGTCTCGACCCGGCGAAAGCCGGCGCGCTCGACCAGGTGACGGAGCTCGTCACGGGTGAAGAAGGCGAAGTGCCCCTCCTCCGCGAGGGTGAGGAGGAAGGCCGCCGACGAGAGGAATGAGCGCAGATCTCGGATGAACTCGAGGCGGCTGATCCCGTCGGGGATCGCGACCTCATCCCCCCGCTCGAGGCTGAGCAGGAGGTTCTGGTAGATCCGGCTCATGTCGACGTCGGGGCGCATCGACGAGACGACGAGACGACCGCCGGGGGCGAGGCAGCGGTGGTACTCGCGGAGCGTCTCCAGCGGGTTCTCCAGGTACGAGAGGACCAGCGATGAGACCAGCCGATCGAAGGACCCGTCGGCGAAGGGGAGCCGCTCCAGCGCCTCCGCGTCGCGGCTCGCGAGGCGCGCGAGCCGGAGATCGGTGAAGGTCGGCGCAGCCCCCGAGGAGATCCGCCGTCGACCCTCGCGGGTCAGATCGGAGGGCTCCCAGTGACCCTGGATCCAGCGGCAGATCCGGTTGACGTCGACGACGACCTCGCGCTCGTCCGCGGGGAAGCTGCTCTTGAGGAAGCTGCGATCCTCGTCGTCGAGCACCCGCCCGCGCAGCACGTCGTGGAGGCGCCAGTTGTCCATCGCCTTCCACATCTCGATCGAGTAGTCGCCGAGACCCTTCATCGTCCCCTTGAGCGGGTCGTACCCATAAAAATCGCCTGCCAGGAAGCCCCGGAAGATCCGCGCCGGACTCAGCTCAAGGCTAACGCAGCGGGCGTCGACAGAGACCGCAAGACCGTCTCGACCAGCGCCGACATGGCGGAGCTTGGCCTCGGCCGCTGCGAGCGCCGTCGGCACGAAGTCGACGAGGGTCACGCGCGCGCTCGCACCTCGCCCCCTCGTGTCGCGCTGCGCGAAATAGCGAGCGAAGAAGTTCCCCGTGCCACAGCCCATGTCCGCGACCCGGTCTCCGGGCTCGATCCCGAGGAGGTCAGCCTGGCGGTCGAGGAAGCGGAGGTACTCGTCGCAGGCGCAGAGCACGTCGTACGAGATCTTCTGCTCGCCACCACCCATCAGGTACTGCGCCCAGTAGGTCCGCTTGTCGGGCAGGGGCGAGCGCGGCGTTCGCTTCCACTCCGCGTTGCGGACGTTGATGAACTCGCGCCACGGCGGGAACACAGGCTCGATCTCCTCCCCCTCGAGGGAGCGCCAGATCGCCCGCGTGATCGTCTGGAAGAGATCCAACGCCTCCTCAGAGTTGAGGGGGATGTGGCCACAATCGAGCTCTGCCACCGTCCGCTCCGCCGCCGAGGGCAGCGCCATCAGATCACGGACGACCTGGGGATCGACCCACGCGTCATAGCGGCCGAGGATCCAGGTGATCGGGGCGGCGATCGCCGGCAGCTCCCGGACCGCGTCCTCTGCGAAGGCGAGCCCGTGCTTGATCGCGTCGGCGCAGAACCTGTCCGCGTCCGAGACCACCCCGAGGATCGACGCGTCCCCGACCCGCGCCCCGCCGCGGTGCTGACCGATGTAGTCGACCCCGCCGGCGGCGTTGCAGATCAGATCGCGGGCGTAGGGCGCCCCGTTGACGGTCACCCAGTGCCGGATCCTCCGGCCGCGATCGGCGAAGAGCACCCGCCGACCGATCACGGCCTGGAGGCTGAAGGAGACGACGATCACCGACGACGCGGCGAAGACCTCGTTCCTCTCGACATAGTCGAGCGTCGCCTCGAGATCCGCGACCCCCTGGGAGAGGGTCATCCGCAGCGCCTCCCGGCCGTGCTCACGACAGTCGGGATCCTTGTAGCTCTCGCCGAGGTTGCGGACCCCGTCGTAGCGGATGACGACGACGTCGCGGCCGCGGCGGGCGAAGTTCTCGACCAGCGTCAGCGCGAGCCCGGAGGTCGACTCCTTGCGCTTGCCGTGGGCCGGCGGGATCACGATCACCGGCGCTCGGAGCCGCCTCCCCCCCTCGCGCGGGGTCGTGTTTAGGATCGCGACGATCTCCTCCCGACGCCTGTTGGCGTAGCGGACGACCTCGATCTCCGGGCCCCCTCCGCCGCGACGACCGCTCGCCGCCGCGCGCCTCGGCACGAGCTGACCGATGAGCGAGGTCATCCGGCTGAGGAAAGAGGTCGCCTTGCGCTCACCGGAGGGCCGCGGACGGACGCCCCGCTTGAAGGCTGTGTCGGAGATGCCGAAGTCGACGCCGACCCGCAGGTGCTCGACCCGGCCGCCCTCGCCCTCGACCGCGGTCACGTGCATCACCTGGGCCGAGCGCCGCTCCTCCCCGCCCCCCTCGACGCCGGTGATGATCAGCTCCCGCAGCGGCGTCCCGGGCAGGAAGAAGACCTCGTCGGTGCGACAGCGGAAGGCGAGGCCGGTCGCCGAGATGTCGAGCACCTCGCGACGGAGCCGCCGCCCCGGCGGATAGGGCACCGGGATCTCGACAAACATGGTCCCAGGGCCAGGGACGGTCCGCGGCGACCGACGGAGCTCAAAGCGGGTCACCGAGGGGGGGACCTCGAGCACCAGCGAGGCGCCCGTGCGATCGAGCACCTGGGTGTGGAGGTGGACGTTCGCGTGGCCGCGGCGGAGGCTGAGGTGGACGTGATCGCCGACCCTAGGGTGGGTGACCGAGCTCGACTTGAGCTGGGCCAGCAGGCGCTGGCTCCCCGCCTGGGTCAGGCAGACGTCGACCAGCTCGGCGACGTCGCGCTGGAAGAGCGCCCCCTCGAAGCCGCCGCTGTCGGAGATCCCATCGCGGAGCTCCGCCAGGACCTGATCGACCCCGCGGATCACCGTCACCGAGTTCGGGTCGAGCGGCGCCGGGTTGTCCTCCATGACCTCGGCGATCTCGGTGAGGAGACGGCCGAGGACGAAGCGATGGAGGTTATCGCCGAGCTCCTCGGCGACCTCGAGGAAGCGGACGCCGAAGCCGGTCCCGAGGGGGACGATCGGCGACGTGCGGACCACCTCGCCGACCACGAGCACCTCCTCGTCGCCTAGGTCGAAGCGGACGTGGACGTGATCGCCCGGCTTGTCGAGCTCGCCGGCGAAGGCGATGAAGGCCCCGCCGACGCTGAGGTTGAGGAGGCGACCGGCGCCGATCTCAGAGACCGCACAATCGAGGGCGCAGTGCACGCGCGGAAACGCCCGGCGATCGCCCGGGCGGCCATAGGGCAATGGATTCAAAACACACTCCTCTTACCAGTAGGACAGGCCAAGGCGCTCCTGCCGAGCCGCTTCATCGCTGTCGATCTTGGGGGTCCTCTCGCCCCCATGTCAACGCGCCCGGGTCCCTCCGATCAGACGCGAAGGACGACCGCAGTCGCCGCGAGGATCCGCGCGCACGGCCGGCTCGAGGTGGGCCTGGCCCCTCCCTGGGCGCAGCACATCGCCTCCCCGGGCGGGGCGCGTCGCCTCCCCGGGCGGGGCGCGTCGCCCCGAAAGGCCGCTACACCTTGTAGAGCAGGTCCATGTAGCGCTCGAGAACGTCGCTGACGACCCCTCGGACGGGGATTGTCCCCGCGAGGCCGTACACCGGCGCGATCGAGCCTCCCTCGCTCGGCGTCGCGGTGACCACCGAGACAGCCTCCCGGAGGTCAGCCAGAAATCGCTCCGCGATCCCGTCCTGCGTGTGGCGAAGGGTCACACAGAGGTGGACACATGCGGGCTTATGAAGCCCGTTGAGGTTCCACCCCTGGTGGCTCATGTGCTCCATCACCCGGTAGACGTCGAGGTCGTCGGCCGCGAAGGCGATCACCCAGAGCGGGTCGCCGAGGACCCGGAGGCCGGGGATCGCCTCGATGCCCTCGCGGATCGTCGCCGCGGTCTCCAGGATCGCTCGCGTCGAGTCCATGTATCCGCGCTCGCCGATCGAGACCATCGCCGCCCAGGCGGCGGCGCTGAGCGCCCCAGGACGGGAGCCCGCGAGGGTCGGCGAGAAGTACATCCCGCCGGGCCACTCCGTGGTCGTGTAGTACTGGAAGCGCCGCAGGGCGTGGCCGCGATAGAGCACCACCGAGGTGCCCTTGGCCGCGTAGCCGTACTTGTGGGTGTCGGCGGACATCGACGTCACGCCCGGCAGGCGGAAGTCGAAGACCGGCACCTTGTAGCCGAGGCGCTCGGCCCAAGGGAGAACAAAGCCGCCGAGGCAGGCGTCGACGTGCATGCCGATCCCGTGGCCGCGGGCGACCTCGGAGAGGGACTCGATCGGATCGATGACGCCGTGGGGGAACGAGGGGGTCGAGCCGACCAGGGCGATCGTGTTGCGGGTGATCGCCTGGGTCATCGCCGCGACGTCGGCCTTAAAGTCGGGGCCGACCGGGACCTTGACGAGCTCGATCCCGAAGTAGAGCCCCGCCTTGTCGAAGGCCGCGTGGGCGCTCGTCGGCAGGACCAGCTCGGGGTGCTTGATCCCCCGCTGGCGGGCCTGGTCGCGGTAGGTCTTCATCGCCAGGAGGATGCTCTCGGTGCCGCCGGACGAGACCACCCCGCAGACACCGTCTTCACCCTTGGGGCCCGCCGGGACCGCGTCGCCGCCGAGCATCGCCGCCGTCATCGCGACGATCTCCGCCTCGTACTTGGTCGCGCTCGGCCAGAGATCCGAGTGGAGGGGGTTCACCTGCGAGTGCAGGGCGTAGACCTCGCTGAGAAACTCGATGTGATCGCGATTGCCGTGATAGACGGCGCCCGAGACGTAGCCGTCGCGCCAGCGCGACTCCTCCCGCTCCGACATCGCCCGCATCACCTCGAGCACCTCGGTCCGCGAGGTCCCCTCCGCAGGCAGCGCCGTATAGCTCGGGAACTCGCCGCGGTAGGGGCGGAGGCTGGTCTCCATCGCCTCGAGCATCGTGCTGTATTCGCGCTCGATCCGCTCGCGCACCCAGGGGATCTTTTTGGCGACCTTGAAGGCGCCCGTGAGCATCCCCGGGGGGAGGCGTCCGAGCTGCTTCTCGACGACGTCCTTGATTTTCATGATGTTTGACTCGGAGGCTTTGGCGACCGCCTAGAGGTGGCGGTTGAGCCGGTGAAAGAGCGGTTTGTTGGCCCGGTGAGCGGAGCGAAATTCGCGGTACATGCGGTCGTAGACCCCATGCGCGGCGCTCTCAGGCTCGTGAGTATGGGCGATCTGTACCCGCTGGCCAACGTCGTCCCACGTGAGGTAGCCGAGGGCGACGAGGGCGAGGAAGCCGACCCCCCGGGCGTTGGCGGCGATCGGCTGGTCCACCTGGTGGATCGTCCGCCCGCACACGTCCGCGAGGATCCGGCACCACAGCGCGGAGTTCGCCCCTCCGCCGATCACCCGCAGCGCCGGCAGCTCGCGGCCGCAGAAGCGCTCGACCGCGCCGAGGAGCCAGCGGCTGTTGTAGGCGACCCCCTCGAGCACGGCGCGGACGAGGTGGGCCCGGCTCGTGCTCAGCGACATGTTGAGAAAGCCGCCGCGGAGGCGGTGATCGTCCACCGGCGAGCGCTCGCCGTTGAGCCAGGGCAGGAAGAGGAGGCCGTCGCTCCCCGCCGGGACCTGGGCCGCGAGGGCGTCGAAGCGCAGGTAGATGTCGGGCGGCGGCCCGTCCCCGCCGAGCACGTCATCTCCTGTTCCAAAGAGCAGATCACGGAGGAAGGAGAGGCACACCCCCGCCGTCTCCTGCTCGTTGGCGATGAAGTAGCGCCCGGGGATCGCCGAGGGCAGAGAGGCCATGTTGCGGAGGATGTCGGTCTTCTTGAAGGGCACGTGGCAGGTCAGCCACGACGAGGTCCCGAAGTAGACGTGGGCCTCGAAGTCCTGGACCCCGCCGGAGCCTATCGCCGCCGACTGGACGTCGGGCGTGCCCATCACCACCTGGACATGCTCGCCGAGGCCGAGCTCCGCCGCGACCTGCGGCGTCAGGGGGCCGAGGAGCTCCACCGCCTCGCGCAGCTCCGGGAGCTTGGATCGCTCGAGGCCGGCGCGGGCGAGCAGGTCGTCGTCGTAGCGGACCTTCTTGAGGTCGCGGTTGTCGGTCACCCAGTGCAGCGCGATCGAGTCGTAGGAGGCGGCCGCCAGCCCGGTCAGGCGGAGGTTGAGGTAGTCCTTCGGCTCCAAGAAGAGGGCGGCGCGGGCGAAGGCCTCCGGCCGCTCGTGGCGGAGCCAGTCGATATGGGCGATCGGATCCTTGCCCGAGAGCCCCGGGATCCCGCCCGTCCTCCGGATCCAGCGGTAGAGGTTCGCGAGCCCGTAGCCGTCGACCTTCGGCCAACCGCCGACCCGCTCGCGGATGTAGCGGGCCCCCCGCGAGTCCATCCAGATCACCGCGTTGTGCACGGGCTCCCCCGCCTCGTCGACCGCGACCGTCCCCGACCACTGTGACGTGCAGGCCACGGCGACCACCTGCTTGGGGTCGATATGCCCGCGACCGAGGAGGCGACGGCTCGCCTTGACGATCGCCGCCCACCACTCCGAGGGCCGCTGCTCCGCGCCGCCCCCGGGGAGGAGCAGGAGCTCGACCGGCTCGAACTCCGCCGCGACCACGCTCCCCGAGCGGTCGACCAGCGCGACCTTCGGTCCCGAGGTGCCGAGGTCGATCGCGAGGACATGCTCGAGCGGGGCGGTCACGGCGAAAGAATACGCGGCCCCCCTGCCCATGCCTACGCCCCCAGGGGCACATTCTCAGCGCCCGTGGCCAGCTCCTTGTGGGATCACGGTTCTCTGTCGCCGTGAATTCCCTGGGATCCCCGAGCGCGGGCAAGCGCAGGGAAGACGCAGCGCTCTCGCGCACTTCACGCGACGCCCCCATCACCGCGTCGGCTCTCGCCACGGCGAGCTGATGTGAAAGTCCCTGTGCTCTCAGCATCTAGGAAATGCCGCGGACCACACCGAGCGGTCCTGCGGAGCCAAGAGTCGCCGAGGGCCAGCGAGCGCGCCGAACCTCGGCCGCCGCCGCTCAGCCCTCGCCGCCGATTCGATACACCGTCACCTTGTTCGGATCCGGGTGCATCGTCACCGCGATCCGCCGCGGATCCAGCGGATCAAACGTGAAGTCGACGGTGGAGCTCATCGTCCGCGGCACCGCCGGCAGCGACGCCCGCTGGCCCGTCGCGAGCTCGACCAGCTCGACCGGCAGACCGTCGCGGTACCAGGCCAGGTACTCGCCGCCGCGGGAGAGCGCGAGGGTCGATCCGAGCGCCAATGTCCACACCCCGCCGGCGACCGCGAAGTCGACCACCCTGTCGCCGTCCCCGAGGATCACCCGGCAGCGCTCGCGGTCACAGTACTCGCGGAGGAAGCCTCCCCCCGGGATCGGCAGCACCTGCACCAGCAGGCCGAGCTCGTCATCTTCGATCTTGTAGGGCAGCCCGCGGCTCGTCCCTCGGGCCGGGGAGGAGTCCCACGCGTACTCCCAGTAGCGCGCCTCTCCCAGCGACGGACCGGCGCCCGCGCGGCGGTAGACCGTGCGCTTATCGCTGATGCCAAATTTTCGGTACCCGTCGGAGGGAAGCTCCGCCGCGAGGGCGCCGCTTCGCCGCTCATAGAGATAGAGCCGGCCGAGAAATTCCGGCATCAGCAGGTGCTCGCAGTCGTCGGTGAAGGCGAGCCACTCGCTGCCGCCGCCGTGGGAGGTCGACTCGACCTGCACCCGACCGCCGAAGGGCTTGCGATAGACCAGGAGCCGGTTGTGGTAGGTCAGGCCGGCGAAGAACTCACCGCCGCAGGAGGCGACCGCCTCGACGTCCTTGCCGAGCTTTGGCGAGACCCACACCTCGCGGCCGCTGGCGATCTCGGCGACGTGGATCCGATCATCGTTGCCGCCGCCGACCAAGAGCTCGCTCCGTTCGCCGAGGAACGCGACCCCGCCGACCGTACCTTCGACGAGGTTTGCGGAGGTCCGCGCCTGCTTCGGTTGGAGCTTCACCGTCGCCTCGACCGTGAGGTCCAAGGGGATCGCGGAGCGCGGCGGCTTCTCGACCAGCGCCCGCTCCTCCCCCGCCGGATCGACGGCCACCTGCGGCGCGCTCGCAGGGGTCCCCTGGGGAGCTGCCTGCGGCGCGGCTGCGGGCGTGCTCCCGGCCTGCTCCTGGGCGACCCTCCCCTCGGCGATCAGCGGTTGAACGTCGGTCGCACCGCGATCACAGGCGAAGAGCGCGAGGAGGAGAAGAGCGCGAGGGCAGCGGAGCGACACCCGGCCGATGGTACGGCTCGGCCTGCGCCCGTGACCAGGCCCATCGCCGGGGCCCATCACCCGCGCCCATCGCCAGACCGCCGAGCCTCGACATCGGTCAATCTCGCCCTAGGCGACCGGGCCAGGGCCAGGGCCAGGGCCAGGGCCAGAGCCAGAACCAGAACCAGAACCAGAACCAGGTTGGCGTGGAGCTTTCGGCACGCATCGTGCTTAGATCCCGGGCCATGCTCCGCTTCGTCCCCCGCCCGTACGTCTCAGCGCTCGCCCTCACGCTCGCCGCTGCGACCCTCCAGAGCCTCGCGCTGGCCCCTACGACGGCCTCTGCCTGTATTACGGGGGAAGAGTTCATCCACACGATCTCGGACCTCTACCCCGCTGACGGGGCGACAGAGGTGCCCTATGACACGGTCGTCGCAGCCTTCGGCAGCAACCTCCCGGAGCACCTCCAGATCGAGGTCAGCGATCTCGGCGGCATCATCCCCGGCACGCTCGCGACCCTCGGCGGCCGGGTCTTCTGGCGCCCGGACGCCCCCCTCGATCCGGACAACGAGTACTCAGTCCACCTGTGGACCGAGGACGCCAACGCGAGCGAGAACGTAGACCAGCTCATCACCTTCACCACCGGCTCCGAGCCGACCCCTCCGCTCGAGACGCCGGCCTTCACGGTCAGCCTGAGCAAGTGGGAGAAGGTCTACACAAAGTGTGTTGAGCCGCCAGAGCCCGGGGAGTGCGGCGACTGTGGCAAGGAAGAGGTGACGATGGTCGAAGAGCGGATGCGCGTCAGCATCACGATCGATCCGCCGACCGGACCCTACGAGCGCTTCTACCGGGGTCGCCTGCGCCACGGCGCCACCGAGGCCGACGTCAAAGAGGGAGCCGACCACACCAGCGAGTGGTGGGGCGCCGCTGATCAGGCGCTCACCGTCAAGGACGACCTCGGCCTCGTCGGCACCTGGGAGGGCGACGAGGTCTGTGTCCGCGGCACCCTCTGGGATCCTCGCGACCTCAGCTCCGCGCCGATCGTCACCTGCGCGACGATCGGCGACGTCAACGTGCCGTCCCCGGTCGACGAGACGGACTCCGACTCCGACTCGGGAACCTCGGGGACAGGCTCGGGCGGGAGCGACTCTGGGACCGACTCCGGGACCGACTCCGGCACCGACTCCAGTCCGGGGTCGACGAGCGCAGGCTCGGACTCGAGCTCGCCCAGCGACACCGACGACGGGGCCACCGGCGGCGTCGACGACGTCGATGGGAGCTGCGCCTGCCGGGCCGACGACCGCCGCCCTGGCGCCCTCAGCCTCGCCTTCGGCCTCGGCCTCCTGCTCCTCCGGACGCGAAAGCGCTGATCCCTCCGGCCGCCGGCCCGCGTTCTCGAGCAGGCCTCGGGAAGCTCGGGCGAGAGCCGGAGCTGACTCTCAGAGATGAGGGCGACCCTGCGCGCCGACTATCCGCCCTTGGAGGGCGCGCGCAGAACAGCCCGTCGACTCCGTTCGCCCCGAGCGCAGAAGAGTGAACATTTCGAGCGTGCTCAGGCGTAAAGACGCAGCGCGCATAGTCTCGAGAGCGCCTTCACGCCCGGGCCGACGGCGCATGAATGCGCGATGGGTCTGCACAGGAGGTCCCGCGCATGGCAGAGACCTCGCCCTCCACCGCCCGAACGACCCCTGAGTCGGAGAGACCAGGGTCATGATTGCGCGTGGTGTCTCGCGAAGACGTCACATTCATAGGTCGCTCATGAGAGGCCGCGCCCGCGCTAAGCTCTCCCGCGATGAAGCCCCTGCCCCCTCGGATCTCCGCCTCCTCATTGTTTGTCCTCGCCACCGCACTCGGCTGCGGCGACGACTCAGGGTCCGCGAACTCGGCGACGACCACCGTCACCGCAGGGCTGAGCACCTCCGAGGGCACGAGCACCGGAGGCACCGACGCCACGACGTCGACCTCGTCGACGACCAGCGCCGGCGAGACCGACACGACCGTCGGCACGAGCTCGACGACGAGCCCGCTGACCACCGGCGAGAGCTCGACGTCGACCACCGGCGGGCCCTGTGGCGACTGCCCGCCGGACTTTAAGTGCAAGTACGACACCTGCATCCCGGACCTCGGCGAATGCATGACCTACGACGACTGCCCCGGCGACTCCTATTGTGATGTCGACGGCGAGTGCATCCCCTACGGAGTGCCGGCGGACATCATCAACGACCCGGCTTGCGTCAAGGAGGACATCCCCGAGGGCGTGACCCCGGTCCAGCAGTGCGAGTGGAGCGGCCCCACGGATCCCGACGATCCGACCAAGGCCTCGACCCTGATCTACACGACGCCGATCATCGCCGACCTCAACCTCGACAAGGATCCAGACAAGCTCCAGCCGTCGATCATCGTCACCACCTTCCAGAGCCTCGGCGCCCTCAAGCGGATCGGCACCTTGCGGGTCTTCGACGGCCGCACCTGCGCCGAGCAGCTGCGGGCCGGCGGCGCCGACGAGGCGAACGACGACGATCGCCCCGCCTACGCCGTGCCCTGGGCGATCGCCGATCTCGACGCCGACGTGCCGAACGGCGGGCATCCGGAGCTGATCTCCTATCACCGCGTGACCGCGAACAACGATCAGGGCCCGGTCAACCTCTACGCCCTCCGGATCGTCTTCGAGAACGACGAGCCGCAGCTCGAGCGGATGTGGTACGGCCGCGACTGCGAGACCGACACGGTGCTCAACTTCGGCGGGGCGAACATGCTCAACGGGCCCGTCCTCCGCGACCTCAACGACGACGAGTTCCCGGAGATCCTGGTGGGCGAGATGGCCTTTGACGGCGACGGCTGCCTCCTGACCGAGTGGGACGCGAGCAAGACCAACAGCATGCCGCTCATCGACGACGTCGACTTCGACGGCCAGGTCGACCTCGTCAGCCAAAACCGCTACGCCACCTGGGACAACAACACCACGGAGTGGGTCGACAAGCCCGGCTTTGTCCCGGACAACAACAGCTACTCCTATGTCCAGCTCGGCCTCGCGGACATGGGGCTCTACACGGCGATCAACGGCCAGGACATCAATGACCTGCCGGAGGTCGCGGTCCTGACCACTCCCGGCAACAACTTCGGCAGCCTCCGGATCCAGAAGCTCTACGGCGGACAGCCGGTCTGGGGCCCGGTGCCGCTCTACCAGCAGGGCAACCCGCCCGCCAACCGCGGGGGCCCGATCACGATCTCCGACTTCGACGGCGACGGTCAGGCCGAGATCGCCTCCGCCGGCGCGACCCACTACGCGGTCTACGATCCCGACTGCGTCGCCGCCTTGATGGGCGAGAGCCCGCCCGAACGCCCCGGCGGCAAGTGTGAGCGCGCCCCTGAGCAGGAGGCGAAGAACCTCCCCGACGGCGTGCTCTGGGTCCAGCCTTCGCAGGACCTCTCCTCGAACATCACCGGCTCCTCGATCTTCGACTTCAACGGCGACGGGGCGGCCGAGGCCGTCTACCGCGACGAGTGCTTTGTCCGGGTCTACAACGGCAAGAGCGGCGAGGTGCTCTTCTCCGCCCCCGCCTCCTCAGGCACGGGCATGGAGTATCCGACGATCGCCGACGTCGACGGCGACTTCTCCACCGAGATCGTCGTCCCCCGCACCCCCTACGGCAACTGCCCGGCGACCGACCCGCTCTTCCCCGAGTCCGGCACCTTCAAGACCGGGACCGGCTTTGTCATCTACCGCGACCCGCTCGACCGCTGGGCGAACTCGCGGCCGGTCTGGAACCAGCACCTCTACTCGGTCACCCATATCACCGACACCGTCGAGGTTCCGCCGGCCAACACCGTCGAGAAGAACTGGCTCATCGACGATCTCAACAACCTCCGCCAAAACTCCCAGGGCGACGCCGGCAAGCTCCAGATCGCCGATCTGACGGTCGAGCTGACGGACCTCGGCGAGCTGTGCAACTTCGAGGGCGGGACCAAGGAGCTCCAGGCCGAGGTCTGCAACCGCGGCACCAACTCGGTGGTCGACGGCGTCGTCGTCCACTTCCTCGAGACGATGGATCCAAACCAAGGCGTCGACGAGGCCATCGTCGTCTGCGAGGCGAAGACGAGCAAGCTGCTCAAGCCCGGCGACTGCGAGGTCGTCTCCTGCACCGCCGAGCTCGGCGGCTCTGGCAACATCTACGTCGACGTCGATCCCGAGGATCTGATCGCCGACTGCCACCCCGGCAACAACCTCGGCGCGGACGCCTTCGGCCTCTGCCCGGGGTAGCCGGCCGGTCACGACCGGCCGCACCGTCGTCACCGCAGGCACGACAGTGCGGCGGTCGTCGGCGACCACGACCGGAGGGCGATCTCCGCGGTCCGGCGCACGTCGTTCACGGCCCGCAATCTGCCACCGATCACCGACGCCGACGATCAGAAGTCGTCGTCGTGGCAACGCAGGCGCGGCGGGTCGAGCTGCGGGCATCGGGGCGCCTCGCAGCGCGCGTCCTCGGGCCAACGCTCGGCCCCGCAGGTGCACGGGATCGCGGCGATCAGCTCGAAGGGGCACTCGCCGGCGTCGACCCGCGCGAGGTCGAGGCGGGCCGCCTCGCAGCTCCAGGAGACGTTGAAGCCGACCAGCTCGGGGAGCCAGCTGAAGGGGCTGCGGAGGCGGGCCTCGCCGATCTCGAGGGCCCGGCGGCGCTCCTCGAGGGTCGGCGCATACTGGGCCTCCCAACACGACGAGGTGGTGACCTTCCAGTAGAAGCCGAGGCTGTAGATGGAGAAGGCGAGCCCGGCCGGGACGACGAGCGCGAGAGCGAGCGCGAGCCGGCGCAGACGCGGCCGAGCACCGGCCGGGGCCGCGGCGATCCGCGCCCGGACGAAGAGGACGAGGCCGCCGAGCGAAGCCGCCGCGCCGCCGCCGAGGAGGAGGCCGCCGACCCGGGCCATCCCGCGCGAGCGCGGGAGAGTCCCCTCGTCGATCAGGAGGAGGAGGAGGCCGCCGAGGGCGAGACCGACGAGGCCGACGCCAGCGAGCCGTCGCGGCATACGCGGGAGAACCATGGAGGGATGATACCGCGGCTATCGCTGCGCTCTCTTCGATCGACTGCATCGCGGTCTCGTTGATGGCCTCGGCGGAGCGAAGAGCTACCGAAACAGAGCGGGGCGCGGGATGCCGAAGCGACTCCTGGTCGACCCCCGTAGCCAGCGCGCGATCATGGCGGGGATGGAGGCCACCTCGTGCCTGAACGAGGAGCTGGAGCGGTGGCCCCGGCGCTCGCGGCCTCCTAGGGTGGATGGGGGGGGGACGATGTCGACATCCTCGGCACCGCCCCGACCCCCATTCCAGCAGACCATGCTCGACTACGGGAATGCGCGGCTCACATCGGCGCCCGTCGCCTTGCGCCGGTAGGGTAGCGCAAAGAGGTACAGACCGGTGATCATCAGCGCGATCAGCGGGATCAAGGTCAGGCCACCGACGGTCATGCCGATCTCCTCGTCTCCGAGGGGCATCACCGCGAAATTCGCGACAACGGCCAAGGAAAAGGCGATCGACGCCCCGCGGTGAAGGTGCCGCATGCGCTTGCTAATTTTCATCGCTCGTCACCCCGACCCAGCTCGATCATCTTCCAGCCATTGCCCGAGGGATCGCGGAAGCCGGCGTCGACGTTGCCGAAGCGCTCGACCGGCGCTTGCGTGAACTCCACCCCGGCCTTGAGCATCCGCTCGTAGTGGGCGCGGCAATCCTCTACGTGGAGAACGAGGCCGGGCATCGCACCTTTCGCGACCAGCTCGCGCAGGACTCGCTCGGTCGCAGGATCGTGCAACGGGGCCCCTGGCGCGAAGAGCCCGAGCTGGAGCTCAGGACGCTCAGGAAAATTGACCGTGAGCCAGCGAAAGGGTCCGTTCTTGAGGTCCGTATGGACCTCGAAGCCCACCTTGTCGACGTAAAAGGCCAGCGCCTCGTCCTGGTCATGGACGTAGACGCCGACCACTCCGATGCCTTGTCTCGTGGAAGCAGCCATGGGCCAAGGCTTAGCTGTCCTCGGCCCGTCTTCGCTTCTCCAAAACTGCGATCTTGAGATCAGGACGCTCGGCGGCCCTTGAGAAGCAGACCGGCACCGGGGCGAGCCCTTCCGGGCTGGGTGAGCGCCCCGCGCGAAAGCTGCCAGGGCTCTCTCCGACCACATCGCGGAAGGTGCGTCCAAAGGTCCCCAAGCTCTCCCAGCCGCACGCGTGCGCGACCCCCAGGATCGGAAGGTCCGTGTGACTGAGCATTGATTTGGCCCGCTCGAGCCGCAGGGTCAGCAGGTAACGATGCGGCGGCACGCCAAACGCCCGCTTGAACGAGCGGGCAAAGTGAGCCTCGGACACCCCGCTGATCTTCGCGATCCGAGACACCGGCCAGTCCTCCTGCGGTGCAGCGGTCATCCGGTCCTTCGCGCGCAACAAACGACGCAGCAGCTCCGGATCTTGGGGTGCTCTTGGGTCCTTCAGGTCGCCTCCGCACGTCATTGTTCGGGCCGGGGGGCGGTCGGGTCAAGGGGGCTGTGGGTGGCGGACGCTCTGCGAAGACTGCTCCTAATGTAGGTCCACGACGCCCTGAGACCCCGACGAGTGACCGCGGGCGCGCTCGGCCCTTGTGATGTGATCACGTGTACTTGCTGAGCAGCCGCCTGCGGTCGCGGTGTTGCAGCGCTGGCAGCGATGCCGGTGTGCGCCAGCTCGGGGGTTTACGTCCCCCGCGACACCCACCACTGCGACGCCGCGGTGCTCATCCGGGAGCACCTCGCCGGGTTCCTCGAGCGCGTCGAGGCGCCGCCTGCTTGTGACCGACGGCGCCTTCGAGGAGTGCACAGGCGAGCTGCCCTTCAGGGCCGCGCCGCCGCCGACTCCCGAGCGGATGACCGCCATCCTCGGCCGAGTCCACGAGGTCCTCGCCGCCGCGGGTCACGACGCGGACGACCTCGAGCTCGACCCCGCGCTCGCGGCTTCCGTCCAGCACTCGCTGCGAGGCCCGCACCTCGCCGCGGTCGCGCCCGACACCGAGCCGCCGCCGCACACGGTCTCCGCCTACGGCATTTCCGGTAGGAACGGCCTTGAGTTCAGTGCTTCTATGACGACACCGCAGAGAAGAACTACATGGACTGGATGGGCTCCGAGAGCCAGGAGTTCATCGCGCCGCCCAACCGAGGCCTGTACACCTTTCGCTTCGAGCGGAGCTGGCATAACCAGTGCGTCAACGAGGCCGCCATCAACTCACTGGACGGAGAGTTCGCGGCGTTCTGCGTCAACTGACCCCTCGTCGTCGCTGGCGTGGCCACGGCTCCGTGACGCCGTAGGAGCGAACAGGGCGGGGCCACACGAACGACGGGCAGCCGGCGTCGCAGCGCGACACCGGCGGCCGGGGGCAGACGAGCGCGGACCTACGGGCCTCGCGCGTCGGACCCCCGCGCTGACCCGCGTCAGGACCCACGACGACCGAGGCAACGCCAAGGCCTTTGCGGGCGGCTACCTCATCAGCCAGCGCCGCGGCAAGGAGAGCGCCGTGTCGCTGCTCCGGCGCGCGGGCGACGACCTCGAGGAGCTCTTTCATTGGCCTGACACCTCGCTCCGTACGGCGACCGCGGGCGATCTCGACGGCGACGGCCGCGACGAGCTCTACGTCGGCACCGGCCCCTACACCCGCCATCTCGTCGAACTCCGGCGAGGCGACGACGGCGCCTGGACGACCCTGTCCCCTGCGCCCGTCGTCAACGCCCGCGGCTCCGACGTCCGCGGCCTCGTCGCAGGTGATCTCGACGGCGACGGCCGCGACGAGCTCGTCGTCGCGCTGGGGGCTTGGAACGCCTATGAGCTCATGATCCTCCGTCATGACGCGACCCTGGGGCGCCTGAAGCTCGTCACACGGTACCGTCTCGGCAACGCCCGCAACGTCGCGCTTGTCCGCCGCCGCGGCCGTCCGCCGGAGCTCGCGGCCGTCGTCAGCGGGGAGGGCTTCAACCCCTCGGCGCTCCCCCCGGACGTCGACCCTGCGGCGAACGTCGGGCTCCACCGCTTCGTCTTCGCGAGCGACCGCCTCGAGCACATCGCCTTCGCGCCCTCGCTCCACGATCCTGCGCGACCCCACGGCATGGGCAAGCTCCACGTCGGCGATCTCGACGGCGACGGCGACGACGAGCTGATCCAGTCCTTCGCCAACGACGAGAACGAGGGCCCGAACCTCACGGCGATCTACGGCGCCGATCCGGAGGCGCCGCCGCTCCTCCTCGGCGAGACCCGCGTCCGCGGAGTCGCGGATCTCGACGGTGACGGAGACGCCGAATTGATCGTCGAGTTCACCGATCGGGATGAGCTCTGGACGCTCGGCGGGGGGGACTCGACGCCGCCGACGATCGCCCTCGCCGAGCCCCTCGCGCCGCCCCCCGACCTCGACGCGGCGCCGCCGAGCCTCGCTCGTCGCTGGCGGCACGCGCAGGAGATCGAGCGGATCGGGCTGGCGCCCCAGGCCGCGGCCGCGCTTGAAGAGCTCGCCGCGCTCACCAGCGGCGGGCCGCTCCGCGCCCAGGCCCTCCTCGCGGCCGCCGCGATCCACGAGTCGCGTCGCGCCGACCGTGCGGCCGCCGAACTCTATCGGCGCGCCGCCCAGGATCACTCGCACCGCGTCGAGGCGACCCGAGGCGCCGCCCGCAGCTTCCGCCGCTGCGGCGACTTCGCGGCCGCCGCTGCGGTGCTCGACGCAGCCCTCACGGGGGGCGGACTGTCGGCGGACACGCTCATCGAGTTCGACCAAGCGCGCGAGGCCGCGGCCCGACGCGCCGAGGGTGACCTCCGCGGCACGCTCGACTTCCGCGCCCCGCTCGACGCCAACATCGAGATCCTCCAGCCCCTCGCGCTCCGCCGCGACGCCGCGACGCCGCGGCTCGAGGTGGACGCGGTCACCAAGGGGCGGCTCCTGGCGATCCCTGCGCGGGGCGCCGTCGGGGTCGTCGCGCTCGAGCTCGACCTCGACCTCGAGCGCGTCGAGTGGGGCGGCGACCTCGAGCTTCGGCTCTCGCCCGCGGACGGCGGCCCGACGCTCCTCGCCCTGACGATCCGCGGCATGGGCGGGGGCGCGGAGCTCTTCACCAGCGTCCAGTGTTGGACCAAATCCGTCGCCATGGGGGGGTGGAAGCTGCCTCGCGAGGGCGCCGGGAGCCACGTCCGGCGTCATCTCGTCATCCGCGGGGTTCTCGACCCCGCGACAGGCGAGCTCACATGCCTCGTCCTCGAGAACGGCGACGCCCTCGAGCACCGCCGCCTCCGCGTCGTCGGCGACCCACCGGCGACGGGCGGCGCCCTGGGGTTGGACCTGCGCACCAACCAGGAGGTCGGCGAGACGCCGTGGATCGCCGCGGGGATCCGACGGGTCAGCGTCGCTGGCGTCGACCTCGAACTCGCGGGTCGACCCGCGGACGGGGTCGCAGCGCGCCTCGTCGAGCGCGACTTCGTAGCGGCGCTCGCGGACCTCGACGCACTCCCCGAGCGGACGGCGCAGGAGTCCCTGTGGCGGGTCGTCGCCCTCCTCGAACTCGCGCGCTGGGAGGAGGCCCGCGATCAGCTACGCGCGCTCTTCGACGCCGATCCCAGCGGCACCCGTGCTGCGCTCGTCGGCTTAATGCACGTCGACCCGAAGCGCTACGGCCCGCTCGTCCGCGCCGCCGCCGGCCCGCGTGAGCACGTCGACTTCCTGCTCGAGGCGTCGGCGAAGCTCGTCGACGACGACAGCGAGGCGCTCTACTTCGTCGCGCAGGCCCTCGCAGACATCGAGGAGACCGACCCGCCGCCGCCGGTCCTCGCCCGCTACCTCCAGTACCGCGGCGACGCGCTGGCCCTCCTCGGCTACCGCGCGCGCGCCCGCGACGACCACGAGCGGGCCCTCGCGCTCTACGACGCCCTCACGCCGAAGGAGGCCGCCGATCCGACGAGCGACGCCGACGCGAACCTGGGCGCCCTCGCCACCGCTCGAGCCTGGCTCGCCATCGACCTCGCAGCGAGCACGGCGGCCGAGGGCGACCTCGACCGCGCCGCGGAGCTCCTCGCCCCGCTCCTCGCCGACGAGCGCTACCACCTGGCGACGATCGACGCCCTCGCGCGTTCTCCAGAGTTCGACGCGCTCCGCCGGTCCGGTCGCCTCGAGCTCGACCCCTGAGCCCCGCGTGTCGCGGCCGCGGCGCCCCGCAAGCCCGGGTGTCGACGGGGGTCGGCGTGGCGGGCGGTGGTGGCCTACCCGACCCGGCCTGGATGGCCGAACTGGAGGCAGGCCGTCAAGTCTGGGGTGACTCCGAAAAGCACAGCTTCGTGCCAAGCTAATCACGGGAGGAACGCACAGATCTCATGACTCCGAGTTCCGTAGAGCGTACCCGCTGGATCATATGCGAGGCTATGGATCACAGACGTTTCGGGCTCGAACTCGCGCACCCATACCGGGGCTCCGGCCTCGTCAAGGCGGGCTAAGTACGAGCTCGAATCTCCACCGGGGCTGTAGAACGAGGCGAAGCAGCCGCCGTCAGGCGCGGCACGGACCGCAGCGACGACGACCTCCTGTCCGTCGTTACCGGGGGTCCAAGAGGACCACGCTAACGCCATGCCATCGACGCCAAAGCGGGCTAGCAACGGGACGATCGGGTCATTCCCATCCCACTCGCCCCCAGCAACAACGATATCGCCGCTGGCGTCAATGAACACATGACTCCCGGCGGCGTCGGACTTGGTCGGCGAAGGATCGAGCTTCTTCCAAAGGACGGAGCCGGAGGGGTCGAACGCTACGAGCAAGACCACGCTTGTGTAGGTGTCGGGATCCCAGCGCTGGCCAGTGACATAGGTGATCCCCGCGGGATCGACGACCAAACCTCGGAATTCGTTGTTCCCGAGGGGCTCAACCTCCGTCACCGAGTAGCTCCACTGGTACGCAAGTTCGGGCGTGAACGTCACCACGAGAGCATCGAACGGGTGAAACACCAGAGTGACGACGTGGCCCGCCCCCGAAACTCCAAGACTTCGGAGCGCGCCGAACTTCGGAAAACCGACGCTCTTGTCGATCGATCCATCCGCGGCATAGAGGCCCAACCAGAGGTCGAACGAGTCGTCCGCATCTGGGTCCCAGTCTGTCGGTACCGCTGAGCCTCCAACTACCACACGGTCGTCGATACCGAACTCTATCGCGTTAGTCCAACGGTGATAAGCATCGGCGGACTCGACAACTTCAACCTTGCTCCCCTCCGTCTCGGAGTCGATGTAGCGGACGAAGGAGCGCCTCGGAGGCCCCTCATCCTCACCGCGCGCCCCACCGACGAGCAACGATCCGGCGAAGCCAGCGGACGCTGGCGCCCAAGCGATCGCGTGATTGTACTCCTCCTCGCCGCCGCCCTGACGATCGAAGCAGCCTAGGAGCCCGCCCGGACCGATGGAACAGTCCGGCAGACAACCATCTGCAGGATCATCGTCACCGTCATCGCACCCCTCTCCGGGATCGACGTGGCCGTCACCACAAAAGGGTTCTACAGCGGTCGTCGACGACGCCTCGCCGCTCGACGTGCTCGCCGTAGAAGACGTGTCCGAAGCATCAGTGGTGTTGCTCGTGGTCGTCGCGCTCGTCGTTGGGTTGAAGGTCGAGCCGGAGCCGGTGCTCGCAGTCGTCTTGGATGTAGTCGTCCAGGTTTCGGTCGCCGAGGTGCTGGTGGCGGTCGAGTCACCGCTGCAAGAACCCACGGCGAAGGTGAACACCAACGCGCCTATGCGAGCGAATCTCTCCGGTGGGAACTCCATGATGCGCTTCGATTCTACATCCACCAGCCTGCTCTGCATCACCCCGTATGTCTAGGCAGGCGCTCGCCGTCGGGGTTCTCCGACACCACAGCGCCCCCTCCGCGACAGCCGGACAAGCGACTACATCCTCTCTACTGGACAAGCCGTCGATATGCTCTGTCGGATCGCCGCCGGCATCGTCCGCGACGTCCTGATGTTCGCCTCGCTCTACCCGACGCTCCGCGACAACCCCTACGAGCCCGAGCTCGCGCTGCACGAGCGCGGCCTCTTCCCCCTCAGCACAGACGATGGGGTCTGCCACGTGTTCCGCCCCGCGCCCGTACCTCTGGTCGTACCGGTGTGGCTGCCGTACTTCACCCCGGTGTGCTAATGCTGGTGATCGAGGTCAGCATGCGCTGGGGTGACGACATCCTCGGAACCGCTCTCCTCATCTGCTCTCCTCGCCGATCCCCGTAATGTCTCGCCGCCCAAAGCCGACGCTCCGTGGTCGCAGAGTCCGGGGCAAAACACCCGCGCACATTCGCTCGCCCTCGTCGACCCGCTACACCGTCGAGGTTGACTAGTGCTCAACGCCTTGCGGCATCGAGGCGAGGTCAACGCTCACCGACGCCCGGCGGGCGGATCCTGGAGAGTTGTGCTCAACGCCTTGCGGCATCGAGGCGAGGTCAACCCGCGGGGTCGCAGAGGACAACCTCACGGCGGGGTCCGGGTGACCTCGTAGGTGCGGCGCCCGCGGCCTGTCCTCACGCGCGCCGGCGCGGACCGCCGCTACATGTCGATGAGGCGGCTGCCCGCGCTCGCGCCGATCGCCGCCGCCGTCATCAGGACCATGATCACCCCGGGGATCAGGGCGGCCCGTAGGCGCGACGCCCGGGCGGGATCGGCCGCGGGCGCCCGCCCGCGGACCATCGCCACCACCAGGGGCAGGGGGAGGAGGAGCTGGAGTGCCGCGGTCGTCGCCAGGGTCCAGGCGACGAGGCGTGGGACCTCGAGGGCGCCGCTGAGTGCGAGGCCGGCGATCAGGAGGTTGGCGGCGATGTTGAGCGCGAGCCCCCAGACCCGGAGGCGGTAGAGGCCGACGATCGCGATCACCATCAGCCCGGCGCAGGCGAGAAGCGGGCCAGCGGCGCTCAGCGAGCGATCGAGCTGGAGCGCGCCGAAGAGGGCGAGCGACTGGGTGTCGGCGAGGGCCATCACCAGCGCGAGCACCAGCGACCCGCGGAAGGCGGCCGGGCTGAACGCGGGGCTCGGCTGGTCGAGGCCCGCGCGGCCGAGGACGAGGAGCGCGGCCCCGGTGGCCAGCGCGACCACCCCGCCGGGGAGCTGCTCGATCGATTGGCCGTTGACGCTGAGGAGGACGCCGAGGAGGAGGTTGGACCAGAGGGCCGCCCGCACCAGGAGCTGGCTCGGGAGGCTCGGCCGCCAGACGAGCCCGGCCGCGAGGAGGAGGAGCCCGATCGGGATCAGGAGGGCGAGCGGCGGGGACCTCTCGAAGGAGGCGAACCCGAGCGCGGCGATCACAGCGGCGAGCGTGGTCAGGGCCGGGCGCGTCCGGCCGAGCGATCCCGTATTGGTCGAACTCATCATCTCCCCGGGTACGCGCGAGCGGGCCCGACGGTTCCCGCGGCCCCTCTTCAGGGACAGGCGCTCAAGCGGCCATGCGCCGGCCCATGCACGACGGGCAGAAGCCGCGGCCCTTGCACGGGAAGGGGACGCGCAGCTCGTCGCCGCAGCGGCAGCACGCCTACGCACGGAGCCCTGCGAGAAGTCGCCGCAGACGGCGAAGCCGCATCGTGCGATCCGGTGGTTTCGTGACCGGCTCGCCCAGGCCGGTTATCGCATCCGGCGGCTAGCCTGCGGGTGCAGACGAGGGCCGACGCGCGCGGCCGCCGGGAGAGGTCACGCGCTGCGTTCGCGCGACGCATGTGAGATGATGCCGTGATGGCGCGCGCCCTCAGGAGTCGTCTGTGCGGGCGGTCGCTCGCATCGCATGTCCCTTCCGACATGCTCGCTGCGCTGGCCTGCGCCGCCGCCCTGAGCGCGGGCGCCTGCGACACCGCGCCCGGGCCCGAGCCCGCGCCCAAGACCAACGACCTCTACCTCAACCCGAAGGCCCGCACCAACTTCGCCACCCGCCAGTTCAAGATCTTCTGCGGCAAGTACGCGGAGAGCACCCTCTCGCCCTACGCGAAGCACGACACCGACCTCGACAACGAAGCCCGCAGTCTGCTCGCCCGCAACGAAGACCCCACAGCGACGGCGTGCGTCCCGGCGGAGCGCGCCGCGGAGGTCGAGCGCCGCCTCGGCGACATGGTCGATCACTTCGATCGCTGGGGGATCCGCCCGCACATGCCGCTCTTCGGCCCCGCCGGCGCCCCCTTCTATCGCCTCTACGTCCGCCCGCTGGAGGGCGACAACACGGCCTTCGCCGACTCCTGGAAGCCGCCGACGACGGGCGTGGACGACACCGTCTCGCACATCAACGCCGACACGGTCCGGGCCTTCAGCCCGACGCGGCCGGTCGACTCGGTCCACTACTTCCTCGCCCACGAGCTGACGCACGTCATGCAGCGCTGGTCACCGGCGATCGCCAACAGCCCGTCGAGCGCGCACGGCGAGGCCCGCCTTTGGGTCACCGAGGGCATGGCCGACGCCGTCGGCCTCCGCCTCCTCCGCGAGGCGACCGGCCATTGGCGCGTCGACGCCGATCCGACCCTGGTCTACACGCCGACCATGCTCCGGAACTACGCGCGGCCGCTGCCGGCGACCGACGCGTCCTACAGTACGGTCGGCAAGGCCGGGGTGGAGCGCGCAACCGAAGCGCTCGACCACTACCGCACGAGCAGCCTCTTCACCTTCATGATGGAGCGCTACGGCGGCGACGACCCGGCCTTCTTCGCCAAGCTCCTGGCGGAGCCCACGGCCGCCCGCGCGGCGACGAACACCGACTGGGTCGGGTGGCTCGACAGGGCCTCGCGAGCGGCGACCAAGCGCAGCCTCGGCGCCGTCTACCGCGCCTTCATCCCCCACTTCGCGAGCTGGGGCTTCACCCGCTTCTATCGCTTCGGGCTGCGCGGCGCCAAGGCTCTAGAGGCGAAGTTCCAGCCGGCACAGTGGCTCGTCGACGCCTTCGACGGCTGCACCGAGCTCGAGCTCAGCCCCAGCGCGATCCGCGAGCACAAGGTGGAGTTCCCGGCGATGACAGCCCGCTGCCTGTCGCTGACCATCGAGGCCCCCGCGGGACACACGGCGCGGCTCGAATTCATCGCCGAGGGCGCGCCCGAGACGGTGCTACGGGGCCTCGGCGTCGGCCTCGCGCGGGTCGAGGGCGCGGGCCCATGGGACTGCGCCGCGAAGGGATCGATGACGGACTGCGAGGTGCCGGGGGTCACGACGACGGGCAGCACCCTGTCTACGACCTGGACCACCGATCCGATCGAGCTCAGCGCTCAGGGGCACGGCACCGCGATTGTGACGCTCACCTCCTTCCCCGACGACACGCGCCGCGAGTGGCTCGATCGCACCGACAAGATCACCCTGAAGATCGGCCTGCGGAGCGCCCGCGTCGCGTCTGCGCTGCCCGCCCCGTCGCCGCCCGAGCACACCTCCGCCGCCGGTCCGCTGACGGGGGCCCTCACCGCCGTCGCCCACCGCGGCGCCCGCCCATCGCTGCCGATCGCCGCCGCCGCGCTCCCCGGCACGGCGCCCGCGTGGCTCGACGCGATGTTCCTCCGGCCGGAGCTCCTCGGGACCACCGGCGTCACCGCAGAGGCGCTCGCCGACGCCCCCGCAGGGCTCCCCGGCCTCGCCCTGTACACCTACGCGCCCGGCGAGCCGACCCCGGCGCGGGTCTACCAGGTCGTCTTCGGCCAGCCCGTGCCGCTCGGCTTCTCCGGAGTCACGGCGGGCTACGTCGTCGGCACCATCGACCCGACCCGCGCGCCGCCGCAGATGGTCGGACCCCCGAACGGCGAGCCGGTGGCCGTAAAGCTCGACTTCACCGCGGACAGGCTCGCCCTGAGCTTCTCCGCGCCGCTGTGCCTCGGCGACCTCGATCGCCTCGGCACGTCGCCGGATCCGGCGGCGCTCGCCGCCAACTTTTGCGTAGCCCGCGGCACGCTCGAGGCCGACGTAAGCTTGCCCTTCGGCCAGTACTATGTGCTCGGCGCGGCGCCGCCCGTCGACCCCGAGTCGGTGCGCTACACGGCGCCGGGCCCCGGCGCCGACGGGGGCGACGGCGCGGCGACGGGCGACGCGGCGGCCGACGGCCACGCTCACGGCGACGCCCACGGCGGCGCTCCGGCGGTCGACACCGCCGCCCTCTCCTGCGAGTGCACCTGCGCGCGCTTCGCCGCGTGGCTCGCCGAGGGCAACGCGCTCGCCGCAGAGGCCGCCCGCGTCACCGAGACCCTCGACCTCGCGGCGATCGCCGCCGGCGCGACCCTCCCGCCCGACCTCTCCAAGCGCATGGACGAGCACGCCGCGTACGAGCCCTGCGTCGACCGCTGCCTCGACGTCTACTCGACGTGCCAGTGACGGCGGTCCGTGAGCGCGGGTCAGCAGCCAGCTTCCCACTGGCTATCGGCGCCTGGATCTGACAGAGCACGAATGAACGCCGCCGCGCGGCCGCGTCCGTGTGCATCTCAAGTCGCCCTCACGCCGAGGCGTCGCGTTCGCGGACATGTCCACGGGCACGACAGTGCGGCGGTCGTCGGCGACCACGACCGCGCGGAGCCGACTGCGACGCGTCGGCGCGGGGCTCAGACGAACAAATAAAAATGTCCAGGAGAACAGGTTCGTGGCGGTGCGCCCGACGTCCTCGCCTCGTGAAGCCCCGCCCTGACGGACACTTCGCCTACGAGCGCACCGACGACCCCGATGCCCGGCGTATCTCGGACGAGCTCGCATCGCTCTTCGACCTCCCGAGAGTCATTCTGCAGAGATCGCGAGGCGCGGCGCGGTCGCGTCCCCTCGCTCTCAGTCCATGCCGGGCGGATCGTCGTCGCCGAGCGCTTCGATGACCGGCAGAAGGAGGATGTTGTCGATCGTCCACGGCTGATCTGTGCCCATCGTGATGCCGATGAGAACGCTGCGGGTGCCCCCCTGCAGCGGAACCTCGTGACTATAGGTCGGCCAGGGAACGTTCGCGGTCCCGCCGCTTCCGAGGTTGACGTAGTTGCCGTTGATCCCGCTTGATCCGGTGCACCCCTTGCCGGTGTACTGGCGGACTTCGGCGTAGGCCGGCGCGTTGGGGGTCCAAGCCGTCCGCGCCTGGAACCACAGCTCGAAGGTGTCGTAGAAGACAGGCACATTGACACAGACCGACATCGACGCGCTGACGTTGGCCAAGCTCGAGGCGAGCCAGAGCCCTCCGGAGCCAGACCAGCCCATCGCGTCCATCGACCCATGGGTGCCGACGCTGTTGGGGTGGACCGTAGCGTTGCCGATCGAGCTCGCGGTGTCGAACATAAGGTTGGGCCCCGCGCTCTCATCACAGTCCGGGACGTCGTTGGAGTTAAGATCGACCGTGTCATCGCTGCCGGCGCAGAGATCATCGGCATCGTCAACCCCATCGCCGTCGCTATCGACAGACTCGATCTGGGGCGGCGAGTCACCTTCTCCCTCGCCGACGAATAGGAGGAGAGCGGAGACACTTACGAGTTTTACCGTTGTCAGGAGCATCGCCCTTGCTCAGAGCAAGGAGCGCGCCGCCTTCGCGTGAGATCGACGATATAGAAGAATCTCAGCGGGATAGGACCCAAAGCCATCGTCCGAGCGCGGCTTTCATCGCCCATGTCGGAGCTCTGTCAGGACACCTCGCGACCGAAGGGTATGGGACATGTCCGAGACAACGCTCATCGCTCGAGGTGAACAGAGTTCAGTTCCCTGCGAGATGCTCGTCCCCTTCACATGCAAGGGCCTCGGCTTGTGCGCGGGGTCGAGGTCGCGGTCGTCGGCGTCGTGACCAGCGACGGCCAGGACCTCGTGGACGCGGCCGAGGATGGCGGTCATCCGTGCGGGGGTCGGCAGGGGCCATCAATTTCGTCGTTGTCGCGCGAGTGGGTTCAGAGCTAGGCTTTGTCGATGACCGGTCGGAGAGTTCGACCCTCCCCTGTCGCGCGCCCCCCCTGGGACGAGCGCGTCTGGGTCTGCTCGCACGATCACGCGAGCAGAGCCGAAGCTTGGCTGAGCGCTCCTCGATCCGCCCTTGCCGAGCCGAGAGAACACGCGTCGTCCGGTCACGGGAGACCGCGTGCGCCGGCATCGAGTCGATGCGTCGGGCCTCTCGAGCCAACTCCACCGCGGAAAGGATTACGGCATGTACAAGCGGCGTTCACGAACGGAGACACCCGACAGGGATCGGCAGTATCCGGCGAAGTTCACGGAGTCCTGGGACTCCCCATGGGGTCACTACCATCCGCCTGAGCCTCCCATCGCGGCTCCGCGCGATCACATACGAACAGTCCTGTTCACGAGCTGTCCCCTGGCCCCTCGCGTGTTCAGGGATGTGTTGAGCACTCCCGGCGTCACGGTGCAGGGTCTCGTCACCGACGACGTGATCGATCCGCGGGCGCGGATCGGCAAGCGGCGCCGGATCTGGCGGCACCTCTCGGGAGAGCAGCAGCGCGACTGCCAGACTTCGCTCGAGTCGCTCGCTCTCGACTCGGGTGTTCCAGTGTTCACCGGGAGCGTCAAGTCGACGGTCTTCACGTCCATCCTGCGCGACTGGGACCCCGATCTCATTATCGTCTACGTGCTCGGTCAGTTGATCCCGGCCCACGTCTTCAACTACCCGCGTTTCGGGACGTACAATTTCCACCCATCCAACTTGGCGAACGGTGAGTTTCGCGGCGTCGCGCCGCTAGAGAGCGCGATGGCTGCTGGCAGGAGCATGGTCCCGACCTCCTGTCACCTCATCGACGAGACCTTCGACACCGGTCCGGTGGTGGGCGTCGGCGGGCACACGCGCATCATCGACGGGCGCGGCGAGTACCTCGCGATGATCGACATGCTCGGCGCGCTCGGCCCAGAGGGCGGGCGCATGGCGTCCTCGCTCGCCCGGGAGATCGTCCGCCGACGCGCCGTGATCCACGAGCTGGACTTCGCGACTACGCGCGATCAAGCGGCGGAGTAGGCGTCGACGAGCTTTGGCCGGGCCGCCGGATCAACACGTGGTGACCATGACACGAGGAGAGGACGCGCTCGCGCCTGGCGAGCATGCGCGCGGCTCGCTCGCGCTCGACCTGATCTCCGGAGCGACGGCCGCGATCGTGGCCGTCACCGCCACGGTGAGCTTCTCCTCCCTCGTCTTCTCCGGCGTGATGCGACCCTTCCTCGCAGAGGGGATCGCCCTCGCGCTCTTCTCCGCGCTGTTGGTCTCCTCGCTCGGGCTCGCGCTGTACCGCATCCCCACGCTGGTCCTGACCCCGAACCCCGTGGCCCCGATCGTCGCCATCGTGGTGGCCGCGGCCGTCGCAGAGCTGCCCGCGGACGCGCCCCCGGAGGTGATCTATGTGAACGGGCTCGGCGCGTTGATCTTCTCGTCCTTCATCACGGGCGCGTTCATGTACGCGCTCGGTCGCTTTCGGCTGGTCTCGATCTCGCGGTACGTCCCGTACCCGATCTTGATCGGGATGACCGGAGTCGTCGGCTGGATGTTCGTAGCGGGGCTACCCCGCGTGCTGGGCGTCACCGTGGCCGAGCTCTGGGAGTGGTCTGCGCTCTCGAGCGACCAGACCCTATTCATATCCCTGGCCCTCGCGCTCGCGCTCGCGCTCTTGATCGTGCCGCCGCTGGTGAGCCCGCGAGCCCGCGGCGCGGCCCTGCCTACCATGCTCGTGCTCTTCGTCGCTGGCTTCCACATCTGGCGGCTGGTCGAGGGGCACTCGCTCTCTGAGCTGGCAGAGAGCGGCGGATTGCTGCGCGTCCCGGATACGGGCGGCCAGCGGCTCCCGTTGCCCGACGTACACGACCTCGAGCGCCTCGATTGGCGAGCGCTGCTGGCCGCTCCTGCGGAGCTCGCGTCGCTCGCCGCCCTGACCGCGATCAAGGCGACGCTGATGCTCAGCGCGATCGAGGTCCACACCAAGCTCCGGCTCTCGGCCGAGCGCGACATGGAGTGGGCCGGGGTCTGCTCGATGATCGTCGCACCTCTCGGCGGCTTCCCGGCGCACATCTCGATCAGCATGTCGGTGATCATTGACCGCCTCGGCGGGACGACGGCGCGAGCCTTCGTCGGGTACATCTCGGTGGTGGCGCTCGCGTTCTTCGGCGGCTCTTCTCTGCTCGCGTGGTTGCCCGTCCCGCTCGTCGCGGGGGTCCTCGCCTACATCGGGATCTCCATGCTGCTGTCGGCCTTGGTCACGGAGGGGCGGAAGATGTCCCGCCGTGAGTACGCCGTAGCTGCGCTCATCGTGCTCGTGCAAGCCGCGAGCGGCTTCGGGGCGGCGTTGCTCACCGGGCTCCTGGCCGCGGTCGGCCTGTTCCTCTACGAGTACAGCCGCGTAGACATCATCGCGCGCGCATGGACCGGCCGGGAGCGGACCAGCAGCGCCCCGCGGGACGATCACGATCGCCTCGTCTTGCTCGAGGCCGGCGACCTGACGCAGATCTTCGAGCTTCGCGGCTACATGTTCTTTGGGACCTGTGAGCGGCTAGTCCAGACGATCGAGGCGTCGGTCGCGGTGTCGCCCCCGCAGTCCCTCATCCTGGACTTCCACAGCGTCTCGGGCATGGACGTCTCGAGCGCCGCGTCCTGCGGGAAGATCGCGACGCTCGCCGAGCGGGCCGGGATCGATCTCTCGCTGTGTGGCCTCAACCCCGAGATGGAGCGCGGGCTGCGGCGTGTCGGGGTCCTGGACGCTCCGCGAGCGTCGCTCATCCCTGACCTCGATCGGGCGCTGGAGCGCGCCGAGGAGCGCGTCCTGACGATCCAGCGGGACGACGTACCGGGCGCGCGGGCGCTCGCATCGCTCGCGGGGGTTGAGGAGATGACGCTCACGCCGGGGAGTCAGCTCTTCGCGCGCGGCGAACGACTCCGTCACGCGTACTTTGTACGGCGCGGCGCTCTCTCCCTGCTCGACGGGGAGGAGGCGCGGGGCGTTGAGGTCGGCGCAGGAGGCTTCCTGGGCGCTGGCCCTTCGATGCGCCCGATCGAGAGCGTATACACGGCCGTCGCGCGGGAGGACTGCGCTCTCTACGTCCTCAACGCAGAGGCCCTGCGCCGCCTCGAGGCCGAGAGCCCACAGGTCGCGTTGATCTTCCATCGACTCATGGCGACGCGAAGGTCGGCGACCACGTCCGACGGTGACTTCGCCGCGTTCGACGCGCTCGCGGCCGAGCTTGTGGAGCACCGGGTGGCTTCAGGCACGACCCTCATCCGCGAAGGAGAGTTCCTCCCTTGTATGTACCTGGTCGAGTCCGGTCGCCTCGACGTGGTCATCGCAGGGTCGAGCGCGAGGCTGCGCGCTATCGGGCCCGGGGACATCCTCGGTGAGATCAGCTACTACACACAGTCGGCCGCGACCGCGACCGTGGTCGCCCGCACCGAGGTCGTCGCCCGCCGCCTGGACCGCGCGGCGCTGCGTCAGATCGAGGAGAGGAGCCCGTCGGTCGCGGCGTCGCTTCACCGGCGCTTCTCACGGGGACTCGCCGAGCGCCTCGTACAGGACACTCACGCGCGCCCGACGGGTCGCTAGCGACGCTAACCGCACGCCTGGCGATGCATATCCGATCGGGAACAACCCCCGTCGCGGGCGAGGTTCATGAGTGCGAAGTCAAACATCTTTGGGCCGCTACCGGCGGCGATGCGCATCATGGACGACCTGTACATGCGGGAGCAGCGGTAGTGCTCCGGCGAGCGTCACACCTCGCAAGTCGAGGCGGCGCAGCGCCGGCATCTCGGCGAAAATAGAGGGATCGACGTCATCGATCCCCTCGAGCTCGAGCGCTTCGACGGCGACGAGACGTCGTGCCAGCTCTGCGGGGAGGGTGGCGAGGCGGAGACATACGTGGCGTAGGCGAGGGAGCTCCGCGAGCGCTGAGAGGTCGAGGTCGAGGCCGCACAGCTCGAGCGACTCGAGCGGCACATCGACGAGCGGGGCGAGGGAGAGGATCGAGGCGTGGGGGAGCGCGAGATGCCGCAAGGTGTGGCGCTCGGTGAGCGGGCGCAGGTCGACCGGCGCAGACGAAGCGCCAAGGACACGCAGTCGGCGCAGCGCGGGGAGGTCGGCGAGGGGATCGATGTTCGGTGGGAGACGGTCGAGGACCAGCGCTTGGAGGGTGGCGATCGTGGCGATCGCGCTGAGGGCCGCGTCCGGCTCCGTCGTCCCGTAGACGACGAGCGATGTCAGAGCAGGAGCCGCGCTCAGCTCGGCGAGCTCGGCCGGCGTCGCGAAGTCCAGCTCCAACCGCCTCAGCCGGCGGAGCCTGCTCAGGGACGCGTCGGCGGCGAGAGGGGGGGTCGGTAAGCAGAGATGCTCGACCTGGTCGAGGCCGTCGAGGGACCAGACGACCCCGTGGCGTGCCGTCAACGACCGGAGGTTCGGGAGCCTCTGGAGCGCCTCGACGTCGATCCAGTGACGACCCGAGGGGCCGACGATCTCGACCGTATCGGCCGCGGCGCAGGCCAGATGGTCCAGCGTCCCCTCGCCCCGAAGGTGCAGGATCTTCGCGTCGATGACCGTGCTCCGCCGCGGTTGCGTCTCGACCCTCCAGCGCTCCGCATACCAGTCCTCGAGCCGAGCCGGCTCGGCGATCGTGCGGAGCGCGTTCGCGACCGCTGACACGGACGGGTCGGCGACATCGACTTGGAGAACGGGCTCCGCCAACGCCCGATGGACCGTCACCAGCGCGGCGCAGCGGGTCAGGAGCTCGGGCAGGGTCGAGAGCTCGGGGGGTCCGGCGATGTGCCGTGTGAAGGGCCCGATGTCAGCGACGCCGAAGACGAGCCAGACATCCGCGGTCGCGGCGGCGAGCGAAGTTTCGGCGTCTGGAGGCGCGTACCTGCTCACCGGGCGCCCGTCGACCACCCGCAGATCGAGGCGGACGAGGCCCGAAGCGTCCCGCAGCCGGGTGCTCAGCCCCACCGGCGGTCCCCAGCGGTCGAAGAGGGCGTCGAGGGCTCCGACGAGCTCGCGATGCGAGCCCGTCACAGCGAACGACCGCCCGCTTCGCTCGGCCTCTCCGTGCCAAGCCGAGAGCACGGTCTTAAAGTCTGGAGCGGGCACGACCTCCACGTCCTCGCCCGTCGAAACCACGACCGACGTGAGCAGCGGCTCCCCGCGCCAAGTCGCGAACGGGATCGGCAGCGGGCTCACGCAGGTCCGCGCGGGATCCACAGGGGTGAGGGACGTGGAGTATAGCAAGGCGGTCATGGCGGAGGCCTTTGTCGCAGGCGAGCGCGGCTCTTTCTTCGAGCGATAGGGGGCAGCTGCGGCAGTGGATTCCATCTTCACGAGGACAGCGCGCGATAATTCGCTGGAGTGCAATACGATGCTCGTCGCGACTCAGTACAAAGGTATCCTGGACAGCATGGGCGTGGGTAGCTTCGACGTCGTACTCGAAGCAGATCGTGCCATTGCTGGCGGATCAAGGGGAGTACGTGGCCTCGGAGTCGAGCTATTACCGAACGATGGCGAAAGTGTCGGGCCTGGAAACCCCATCGGATCGTCTGCCTGAACCCGGAGCGCAAAGGCCGGAAGGTCTCGGCGTCGGCGTCGACGCCAGCGAGCGGACTCTGAAACCAAAATCGCGACAACTATCCTAAACTCACCGGCGTTCGGGTTCATCATGCACGACTTCATTCCAGCGGTCTTCACCTGCCCAAGCTGCAAGCTCGAGGACGACTGCAGCCTCCAGACCCATCTGTTCGATGGGGAAGGGCGTGCCTATCGAGTCGGAGACGCGGTCGAGGTCCAAGCGCACTCGCTGCCCGACGATGTGTATCTCTCGCTCGAGCGTGGAGATGACCTCGAACCCGGGCACATCTCCGCTCTGGAGATTTGGTACTGTCGGGAGTGTGGGGCGTGCAACATCGCGCGCCTCGACGTTGACGAGGGGAAGATCACCGGGGTTCAGTCGATCGAGCTCTCGCCCGAGACCCTGGCCCCGGTCACGAGGGTGCAGCATCACATCAGTCGGGCGCAGTTCGTGCCCGTGCTCCGGAGCATGTTCGCGGCGCTCACGGATGAACACCTTATGTTCATGTCGCTCAACGATCGCATCGAGGCGATCGTCAGCGGGAGGCTGCCCGCTGACTTCGACGAGCCCGGGTGAGCCTGGCGCTCAGGCGCCCTGCGGGTGGTGGGTTCAGCCTACGGGTGCGTCCTTCTCGAGGCCGCGGCGGGCGAGCTGGACCGACGAGGACACCAAGGGTCGCAAGGGCAGGCTCGACCGATACCAGGAGATCAAGACCGCGAGCACCGCTCGAGGAAGGTTCCGAGGCTGAGGTCGCCAAGCTCACCGTGGAGCAGGATCGAGCCGAGACCATCGCCACCGACGATGGTGGCCATGTGCTCTCCCCGCCCTTGAGCTGTCGGTAGAGGAGATCGTCGAGGAGGTGCACATTCGCGGTGTCTTGGAAACGACCGATCGCATTTCTAGTTTTTGGCCGGTGGTGCTTGCGGTCGGGCGAGCATCACGGGGGGTCCTGAAATTTCAGGACGCTGAGGCGCGGGCCGGACAGGCAGGTTCCGCGCGATCAGAGTCGCATCCGCGCCCCTCAACCTTGGCAAGCTCCGCCCTATCAAAAGAACAGCATCCGCTCAGCCGCCGCTTCAGTCGTCAGAACACCGCGAGCTTCGGGCGGACCCGGGAGGGGCGACGCACGGCGAGCGACGCGACGAAAGCGACGCTCACGATTCGCCCGAGGCGGACGACCGCCGCTCGAGCCACGCCGTGAGATCGGCGCAGGCGCGGCGGTAGGTCCTCTCCTCGAAGTCGCGGGCGACGGGCGGCGTCACGTCGAAGAGCCCGTAGCCGGGCAACGGCTGGTAGACGTGGCACACCGCGGGGTGCTTGGTCGCGACCTCGAGGCGATCCTCGGCGATGGAGTTCGAGGTGATCATGGAGAGGAAGAGAATGTCCTCGATCTTCGGCCGCGGCTTCGGCGTTCGCCAGGGCACGAGCCGATCGACGAGGTGCGACCAGCCCGACATCTGGGTGCCGTAGGGCTCGGCCTCGCGCAGCACCTCCCAGGGGGTCGGGTCGCCAATGTCTGACATGACCGCGAGGCCATGGTGGCAGCTCGGCAGGATCGCGTTGACCGGGATATATGAGACGATCCCGCCGTCCACGAGGACGCGGCCGTCGACCGTCACCGGCGGGTAGAGGACCGGCAGCGAGCAGCTCGCGCGGGCGGCTCGCCACAGCGGGCCGCGGTCGAGGTAGAGGAGCTCGTGGGTGAGGAGGTCGAGCGAGCTGAGGCGGCACGGGATCAGCAGGTCCTCGAGATCGACGTCGCCGAAGATGCCCTGATAGACCTCGTCCATCTTCTTGCCGCTCGTCAGGGCGGTGATCGGCGGGTGGAGCTCATGAACGCGGATCCTCGCCCGCAGCGTAAGGTCGGCGATGATCTCGCGCAGCTCTCGCGTGTCGATCCCCGCCGCCAGGCCGCCGGCGATCACCGAGCCCGAGCTCGTGCCCGAGACGATGTCGAGCGGGATCGAGAGGGACTCGAAGGCGCGGGCGACCCCGCAGTGCGCGGCCGCGCGGGTGACCGCGCCCGCGAAGGCGATCCCGTTGGCCCGCGTCATGATTCGACGCGCGGCCGCGGCGAGGTCCCCCGGCGCACCTTCGCGGACGTGGTGGACGAACTCGCAGTCGCGCTCGCGCAGCCACAGGCGGGTGCCCGCGGCCCGCGTGATCCCGGCGGGCTGCATGAGCAAGAGATCGACCGGCGTGTCGCCGACGGCGAGCTCACGCTCGAGCCGGCGCAGCCCCGGGTTGCGCTCCGCCGCGGCGACGAGCACGAGGCGGTCGGCCTGGCGAACGCAGCAGCGGGCCCACCCGGGGTCGGCTGCGTCGCTGGCGTAGATCACCACCTCGTGGTCCATCGACACGCGGTGGAGCCAGGCGAGGAGCTGGCGGTAGCCGGGCTCGCTGGGCCCGCGATCCACCGCGCCGGGGCCGAGGTGGCGCTCGACGACCGCGCGGGTCAGGAGCATCGCTGAGCGCCCGAGCTCGTCGCGGAGGAAGCCCTCGAGCGCGCGGGCCGGCGCCGCGCTGCGCTCGCAGGGATCGAGGCTCAGGAACATGATGTTCGCGGGCGCGGGCTTCGTCAGCGCGTCGCTCGGCACCAGCGTCCGTCGCGAGGCGATGCGCGCAGCGTTGCGCCCGAGCTCCGGGATGCCGGCCTGCAAGCGCTGAAACGATGCCGCGGAGAGGAAGCCGACCCGACTGTCGCGCTTGGCGTGGACATCGGCGGTCCGCGGGCTCTCGAGGATGAGCCCCGTGTCGCCGACGACCTCGTACGCGCCGCTCTCCGAGAGCGTCACGCGCTCGCCGCTCGCCGAGGTGACGCTCGCCTGGAGACGGCCGAATTGGATCAGGTAGAGGCCGTCGGACGCCTCCCCCGCGCGGATCAGCGGCTCGCCGCGCGCGACCATCCGCCACTCGATGCCCTCCTGCGCCTGGGTCAGCGCCGAGTCGTCGAGCCCGCGGAAGAGCTCGAACCTCCGCAGGTCGCCGGGCGTCGCGTGCTCGACGACCACGAGGTGGAGGTAGTCGGCGAGGTCGTCGACCGATCCAGGTCGCAGCGTGAGCGTCTGGCGGGCGCGCTGACCGACGCCCTCCCGCTCTCCCGCGCCGTCCACCGTGAGCCGATGAGCGGGGTGCGCGAGCACGTCGTAGCCGCGGGCGCCCTCGGGCAGCCCGAACGCCCCCTCGATCTGCGCCAGTCGATCGCCCGCGCCGGGGGCCCCGTCGCCAGGGGGATCGATCGCGATGACGACGACGCGATCGACCGCGCGGACGACCATCCGCGTCCAGGCATCGTCCTCCGGCGCGGCGAGCATGAACAGCACATGAGCGTCGGCGCCGCGGGCCTCGACGCGCTCGATCGCCGCGATGTCGTCGTCGCCCCAGCCTTCGCCGTCGACGAGGGCCGCGTTCGGGACCCGCGCGACCGCCTCACGGACGAGCGCTGCGTCGCCGTCGGCGGCGATGATCCCGAGAACGAAGGGGCGCGGCCGCGGATCGACGCTGCGCTCCCCTCGCTTCATGAGGTGCCGCGTGAGCGCGGCGAGGCTCCGGGCGTCGCCCGTCAGGAGCGCGCGCGTCTCGTCAGCGCCGAACTCGAGGACCACGCTGTCGCGCCACGCGTAGACGGAGGCGGTCCGCGGCGAGCCCATGAGAACGCCGAGCTCGCCGATCCACGCGCCCCGCGACATCCACGAGAGGCGGTGCCCCTCCGGCCCCTCCGGGCGCGCCTCGAAGAGCCCTCTGTAGACGACGTAGGCGTGGTCGCTCGCCTCCCCGGCGCGGATCAGGGGCTCGCGTGCGCGAACGACCCGGGCGCGGATCGGCAGGCCTTCGGGGAGCTGAAGCGGGAGCTCCGACGCATCAGAGAGGAAGCGGGCGAGGTCCATGGCGAGTCGGGTCTGAACGAGGAGACTTCGGCGTGCAAGCGCGGGCGCGGGCGTCCGCGCTGCAGTCCCGCTATCAGCGCGCGGGATCGAGATGGAGCGCCCAGTAGTCCCAGAGCCGCGGTAAGTAGTCCCGCTGCGGCGGGCAGCGGATCCCGGTCCCTGCGAGCGCGGTCTCGACATTGTCGGTCGAGAAGGTGACGTCGAGGTTCATCGCCTTCCAAGCGGCCACCGGGACGCCGACAGCCCCGAGCAAGCGATCACGGAGCGCGCCGATCGGCCCGCCACGCCGCCGCTTGGCCTGACGCCGGCGCCGTGACCGAAGCGTCCAGCGCATGCGCGGGCCGCCCGCGCGCTCGGCCAGGACGTTGAAGGCCTCGCTGGACGAGAGCGGGCTCGGGTCGACGATGTTAAACCCGCGCCCGTCCCACCCAGGCGCGTGGGCGATCGCGTCGATCGCCGCGGCCACGTAGTCCACGGGCACCATGTTGAGCGCGCCGGCGCGCGGGTTGACGAGCGGGAACCAGGCGGGGAGGCGCGCGCTCAGCCGCCGGACCATGCCGAACATGAAGTACGAGCCGTCGGCGCGGATCATGTAGCCGCTCGAGCTGTCGCCGACGACCGAGCTCGGGCGATAGATCCGCCAGCGCATGTCCTCGAGGCTACGTACGAGCAGCTCCGCCTCGTACTTCGAGCGGTGGTAGGGGTGATGGAGGGTCTGCCCGAGCTCGAGCTCATCCTCGCCGAGGGTCCCGGGGTGGTCGCCGGCGACGGCGATCGACGACACGTAGTGCAGGACCCCCAAAAACCCGCGGTCGCGCAGCCAGGCGACGAGCGCCCGCGTGCCGCCGACGTTCATCTGCTCGAGCTCATCCCCCTCGGGCCTCAGCGCAAACCCAGCGGCCAGGTGAAGGACGTGGTCGAAGGCGACGTCGCGGGCGGCCGCGGCCGAGAGCCCGAGCGACGGCTCGACGATGTCCCCCTCGAGCACGCGCACGTCCCCGCGCCGCCGCCAAGCCTCCAGCTGCTCCGCCTCACGCGTCACGGTCGACGGGCGCACGAGCAGCCACAGCCGCGCGTCGTCGCGGTCGAGCAGGCGGTCCACGAGGTTGCGACCGATCCAGCCGGTCGCGCCAGTGATGAGGTAGTCGGCCATGGGAGCTCTGGTCCTTTCGCTCGCCGGCTCCTCAGCGGACGCGCGCGAAGCGTCGCTCGATCCGCTCGAGGTGGCGAGCGCGCTGCGCGTGCGTGTTCGTCTCCATGCTGTGGATGCAGAGCCAGAGGTTCTGGCAGCGCACTGCGAAGCCGAGGCGGAGCGCCCGTCGGATCAGCCGCTTGCCGGGGAAGCCCGCCGCCGCCATCAACCACCACGGGGTCCCGGTCGAGGTCACGCCGGCGACGAGCCGGATGTGGCGCAGCAGCGACGACGGCGCCTGTTGCCCCTGCTCCGGCAGCGAGAACGACACGCCGGGGATGAACACCCGCTCGAGCCACCCCTTGAGCATCGCCGGCGCCGAGAAGAGCCACGTCGGGAAGACGAAGACGAGGCCCTCGGCTCGGCGCACGAGCTCGATGTGCCGGCTCATCACCGCCTCGAGGCGCGCGGGCTCGTTCATGTAGGTCCTCCACTCGGCCTCGTCGATCACCGGGTTGAAGCCCTCGGCGTAGAGGTCGAGGACGTCGACCTCGTGGCCGCCGACCGCGAGCCCGGCGAGCACGCGCTCGAGCGCCGCGCGGCAGAAGCTCTGCGGGCTGGGGTGCGCGTAGACGACGAGGATCCGCATGGCCTGAGCCCCTGGATCCGTTCAGAGGCGAGGTGTGAGCCCGAGGCGGCGGTAGGCCTCGAGGTAGCCGGCGGCGCGGCGCATCCGAGGCGGCTGCAGGTGCATTGCCGCCCGCAGGAGCCGGCGGAACATCGCCGCCCGCCGCTGCACCCGCGGGCTCCAGTCGAGCCCGTAGGCCTCGCGCAGGTGCGGCGGCAGCCAGCCGATCGTCATCGTCCGCACGGCCAAGGACATGGCGCGCTGCGGGTCGAGGCGACGAAAGAGCCCAGCCGCCGGCCGCGGCAGCCACGAGAGATCGACGGTCCGGCCGAGGACGTCGAGCTCGAGCGCCCGGTCCGTCGGCGTCAGCACGCTCGCCGCCGCCGCGCGACCGTCGTCGCCGACGCACGTCCGCGGGCCCTCGTACATCTCGCGCATGTACGCCTCGTGCCCGGCCCAGTCGCGCGGGAGGTCGCGCCCGGGGATCCCGAACATCGCGGCGAGCTGCGGCAGCTCCGCGAGCACGCGATCCTTGTCGGCGGGCGAGAGCGGCTCGACGAACTCCTCGTAGAGGAGAACGACGGTGTCGATGATCGTCATCAGGACCCAGATCAGCGCCTCGAGATCGTTGCCCTCGTAGGGGTCGCCGCGCTCGTGGACGCCGCCCGACTGCGAGAGAACGCCGCTGACCGCCGCGTGCTTGGCGTGCAGCCGGCGCGCGAGCTCGCGCGCCTCGTCGACGGTCCCGAAGATCACGCCGTCGACGAACGCGATCGTCGTCTGCAGGCGCAAGGCGACGTCCGCCTTGGAGTTGTTGACGAGCGCCGCGGCGACGCCCGGGTGCGACGCCTGCAGGAGGTTCGCCCGCATGGCCCCGAACCACACGGCCTTCTGCGAGTAGAGCTCCCAGCTGATCGAGTCCGGGCCGAAGATCCCGACGACGGGATCAGCCCGATCAAACGCGTCCTGCATCACGCGTTCGAGCTCCCGCTCGTCTACGAGCTTCTCTTGGGGGGCGGGGTACTGCACCCGTGTGTCCATCGATCCTCCTGTCGCGCGTCTGCGTGGATGCTACCATCGAAAGATCGTTGGGGAGCGCGCCGCATGGCGGACGAACACGACGCAGACGAGGCCCGTGCCGCGCTCGAGGCGCTGGCGGTGCTGCATGACCTGGACCAGGGGGGGTCCGAGGAGGTCGGCAAAGTCCGCCGACAGACGTTCGGGCCAGGTGAGGTCGTGATCGCGGCGGGCGATCCCGGGGACGCGTGCTACTTCATCCTCGAGGGCCGCGCGCGCGTGCGCCGAGGTGAGCGGCTGCTCTCGATCCTGAACCCCGGCCACTGCTTCGGCGAGCTGGCGGTGCTAGAGAACGCGCCGCGCTCGGCGACGGTCGAGGCCGAGGAGCCCCTCGTCGTTCTCCGCGTCGAGGCGCAGCGCTTCCGCCGGTGGTACGAGCGCCACCCGCCGCTCGCCAGCCTGCTCGGGACGCTGCAGCAGATGTACCAGCGCCCCCAAGGGGGCCTCGTCACGATCCACCGCGGCGAACATGAGGGGCGGCCCTGCGTCAGCTCCGTCCGCCAGCTCGCGGACGGCCGAACGATGATGAGCACGCAGATCATCGATCGCGCGGTGCTCATCCTCGCGGTCTCCGGGCCGCGCGAGGGCGCGGAGACGATCCTCGAGTTCGACCGCGCCAGCGACGGCGCGAGCCGGGCGCTCCGCCTCCGCGGCGGCGTGCCCGTCAGCGCCGAGTTCCACGGCGACGCGGCCGGGATCGGCCACCTCGCCGCGCGCATGGTCACCGGCCGAGCGCTCAGCGAGGCGGAGCAGGCGCGATTTCGCTGGACCGGCTCGACCGCCGCGACGCGTGCGCCCGCCGGGCTCGTGTGCCCCTGCGTCGGCCTCGCCCGCGACGACGCGGAGGCGATGATCGGCGCGGAGCTCGGGTTCGAGGAGATCAGCCGACGCTGCGGCGCCGGGACGATCTGCGGGAGCTGCCGACCCGAGCTCGAGTCGCTCGGCCGGCCTCGCCCGACCGAGCGGGCCCCCGGGCTCCTGCGGCGGCTGCTCCGGCGCAAGCGCGCGAAGCGGTGAGCGGGTCGGGCCCTCCTGCGCCCGCGTGTCCCTTGGGACAGGACGAAGAGGAGCGCCTCGTCGGCGACACCTCTCAAGACGGCTGCGCTGCCTGGCCGCTCACACCGCCCGCTTCGGCAGCTTGTCCTTGACCGGTGCGTCGTCCCCCTAGAGCTCGTTCATCTCGCGGGTGACGATCCCCTCGCGGATCACCTGCTCCGCCGACGGCACGACGCCGCCGCCGCGCCCCTCCACGAGCACCGCCTTCGGCACCGGCCGGAGATCCCAGACGACCCCGAACCAGGAGAGCGCCTTGAGGATGTAGTAGGTGATGTCGATCTCCCACCAGTAGAAGCCCTGCCGCGTCGACCCCATGTAGTAGTGGTGGTTGTTGTGCCAGCCCTCGCCGAAGGTGAGGAGGGCGAGGAGGAGGCTGTTGCGGCTGGTGTCGGTGGTCGGGTAGCGGCGCCTGCCGTAGACGTGGGCGAGCGAGTTGATCGTGAAGGCCGCGTGCCAGAGCAGCGCGGTGCTGAGGCCGAAGCCGAGGAAGAGGCCAGCCCAGCCCTCGACCAGGACGCAGAAGGCCGCGAAGGTGAGCGGCGGGACCATCCAGTGCTCGTCGAGCCAGACCAGCTCGGGGAAGCGGGCGAGGTCGCGGACCTGCTTGACGTCGGTGTCGTCGTAGTTCGGGTGGAAGATCCAGCCGACGTGCGAGTGCCAGAAGCCGGTGCGCGTCGGCGAGTGGACGTCCCACGGGGTGTCCGAGAACTTGTGGTGCTTGCGGTGATGCGCCGCCCACCACAGGACCCCGCGCTGCGAGCTGGTCATCGACAGGAAGGCGAGGACGAACTGGAAGGTGCGCGTCGTCTTGAAGGTCCGGTGCGAGAAGTAGCGGTGGTAGCCCGCCGTGATCGCGAACATCCGCACCCAGAAGGCGCCCAGGCAGAGCGCCCAGGCGGTCCACGGCACGTCGACGAAGAGCGCGCCGAAGCCGAGGAGATGGACGACGACGAAGGGCCCGAGCGACGACCACATGTACGGCTTGCTCAGCTCCGGCAGCGGTCGGTCGCGGAGCTTCTCGGGGATCGGCAGGGCGTCGAGGCGGAGCGTGGCCATGGTCTACGCGACGGCGGGAGAGCGCCGTCCCGTCCCACCAGGGTGCGACGCCTTCGCGCCTCCCCTTGTCACCGCTCAGTCACCTCATGTCATGGTTTCGTCATGGTTTCGTCACAGGGCCCGGTGGCACTGTCACGAGGCGATGGCGGCGCTCGGAAGTGACACCGCGGACCCGAGCGTGAGCTGGAGACCGGGCTCGACAGCGACGTCTACGCGGTCGTCGTCGAACGTGCGCTCGCCGAAGGCTCGTCGACCTGTCGACCCCTCGGCTCGCCGACGTTCGCGAGCGCGACGAACCTCCGGCAACGCTCACAGCGTCCGGGCCCGCGGACGGCGATGAGGACCTCAGCGCGCGTCAGCGGCGATCCGTCGCCGTCCAAGTCGACAAACGACGGTCACGGATCGTGCACGCAGCGAACGGACCCGGCCAAGTCGGCCTTGGCGATCGAGGAGGTGTTGCCGACCTCGAAGTTCACGATCAACGCGTGGCCCGTGTAGGACGTGCGCGTCGTCGATGTCCAGCCGCTGTTCGAGGGGCCCGGGAAGACGTCGGGATCGATGCTCAACGATTCGTATCGATAGTCGACGATGCTCTGCAGCTCGTTGATGTCGGGCAACCGCCAGTCGGAGAGCCCCCCGAGCGATAGTCCCTCGCAGTAGGCGAGCGCCGCCTCCCATGTCGACCAGGTGATGATCCCGGCCCCGCACTCGTCGCCTGACGTCCCCTGGGGGCACCCCTGCCACATCAGCCCGCCCTGGGTGTCTGTCACGACCCGGTCTCCCTCGATCGTCGACGGCTCGAAGTGCCGAGCTTGCAGCGCCCCCCCGCGGACACAGCGGGCAGATCGAGCGTTCTCCTTGTAGTCCAAGGCCACTGTTCCAAAGCCGTAGTTCACCGTCCACGCCCAAGTCGTATCGACGCTAGAGGACGACGACCAGTGCCAGTCTGTCGCCGTCGCCGGGAACACGGTCGCGTCGACGTACGGCGAGTCCGCAGTGTTCTGGTCGATGATGCTCTGCATCTCGTAGGGATCGGGAAGCCGCCAATCGTCGTAGCCGCCCCAGCTCAGGGCGTCGCAGGCGGCGAGCTGTTCGGACCACGATGCCTTGGCCACGAAGCCAGCGCCGCAGTCGTCGCCCGAGAGCCCGACAGTGCAGCCCTGCCAGACGAGCGCGGTGACGTTGTCCGTGACCACCGGCTCGCCGAACAAGCCCACATCGCGGGAGAACCGCTCGCTCGCCGCGTGGGTCGTGTCCCAACCAAAGTGCGCGTCTTGGCCGAAGAAGGGCTGACCTGGCGAGGGGCACGAGCTCGACTCCGTCGCGTCATAACACTCCCGCTGGTTTGTGTCGGCCAGGGGAAAGTGGGGCGCGGGCACGTTGCACGACACCTCGCCGCAGCCCGGGGAGACGCACGCTCCGCCCACACAGATGTCAAAGGAGCGATCCGGGCGTGTCACCACCTCGCACGGGGTGAAGTCGTCCTCTCCCTCGCAGCCTGCGGCGACGCAGGCTCCTGAGGTCTCATTGCAGACCAGGCCGAGGTCGACGCACGCGCTGTCGTCGACGCACTCGGCTCCGCCCGACGTATCCGTCTCGGTGCCGCTCGACGTCCCCGCCTCAGTGCCGCTCGACGTCCCCGCCTCGGTGCCGCTCGACGTCCCCGTCTCGGCGCCGCTCGACGTCCCCGTCTCGGTGCCGCTCGACGTCCCCGTCTCACTAGCGACGCCGCCGTCGTCACCGCCACACGAGAACACGGAGACGAGGACCAAGCTCACGACCCCCCCGACGAACTCAGCTGACCTCACGACGCTCTACCTCCCCTCCAAGGAGAAGAACAGAAGGACCTTCGCCGGACAGGGGCAACCCCTGAGGCTGGTGTCGCCCGTCACACCGACGTCGGACGGCGCGACATCGAACCAATGTACCTATCCGCGATGATGGGTCCACGCCGCGTTGCGCAGCGACATGAGGTGGGGCGAATCCCGTCGGATATACTCGGGCGATGCATGTTTCTTCGCCGACGACCTCACCTACTGTGATGAGGGGCTGACGGGGCACCTCGCGGAGCTCGATCTAGCCGTGAAATAAGCGCTGATGGTAGGAGTCCTCGAAGAACCGCGTAGAACCGCAGGTAACGCGGATTGCTCAGGCTGACCGCATGATCGTGGGTGAGCGCTCACCTCGTGCTCCGGTACGAGTCGAGCTGAACCTCGACCCGATCGAGCGCGCCCGCTCGTCCTCCTCAGATAAAGCGTCGCAGCGCCGCCTCGATCTGCTCCACCGTCATCGGCTTCGAGATAAAGTCGTCCATCCCCGCGGCGAGGCAGCGCTCTCGATCACCCTCCATCGCGTTCGCGGTCAAGGCGATGATCGGCACCCGGCGACCATCGCCCTCGGCTCGACGGATCGCCGCAGTCGCGGCGAGCCCGTCCATCTCCGGCATCCGGCAGTCCATGAGAACCGCGTCGTAGCGCACAGCCCCCGCCCGCTCCACGGCGGCTCGGCCATCGCCGACAGTGTCGACGCTGCACCCCAACGACGCGAGCATCGCCTCGGCGACGAGACGATTGACCGGCTCATCCTCAGCCAGGAGGATCGTGCACGTGGAGAGGCTCCGCGACAGCTCCGGTGGGTCCGAGGGGCGAGGGGCGAGCTGGGCATCGACAGCCCCCCCCTCGCCCACCGCTCGCCCTTTCGCTTCGCCGAGCGGGATCTCCAGCCAGAACGTCGAGCCTGCGCTGGACTCGCTCACACAGCCGATGTTGCCGCCCATCCGCACCGCGAGCTCCCGGGAGATCGACAGGCCGAGCCCGGTGCCGCGCGGGGCATCGCTCGCCCCCCGGAGCCGCTCGAACGGCTCAAAAAGTCGCTGACGATCCTCAGCTCGGACGCCGGGTCCCTGGTCTGTGACCTCGATCCGCAGGAGGACGTGACCCTCGCGGAGGCGACGATGCTTGAGCTCGACCCGGACCATCCCGGCGGGGGTGAACTTGACCGCGTTGTCGATGAGGTTGAGGACGATCTGGCGGAGGCGGAGAGGATCTCCGACAGCCCCCACGCCCGGGGGCCAGTCCGTGTGGGTCTCAACCCGGAGCCCAGCCTCACGGATCTGCGGACCGAGCAGCTGAATGACCTCGTCGATGAGGGCGACCGGTGAGAAGACCGTCTCCTCCAGCGTCATCTTGCCCGCCTCGATCTTCGACAGGTCAAGGATCTGGTCGAGCACCTTGAGGAGCGCGAGGCCTGAGGTCTTGATCGTCCTCAGCTGCTCCCGGACCTGAGCTGCGTCTGGGTCCCGGAGGAGAACGTCGGCCATCCCGACGACGCCGTTCATCGGCGTCCGCAGCTCGTGGCTCATGGTCGCCAGGAATGTGCTCTTCGCCCGGTTCGCCGCCTCAGCGCGCTCCGCCGCCGCCGCGAGCTCGCTGTGGGCCTCGCGACGCTCGAGCTCATAGGCGAGCCAGCGGGCGAAGATCTGGACGACGTCGAGGTCGCGCTCGCCAAAAGGCGCGCGCCGCTCGGCGCTGAGGAAGATCACTGCGCCGAGCAGCGCCTCGTCGACGCGCAAGGGAGCGCCGATCACCGTCTCGAGGCCGAGCTCAACCCATGGTCCGTACGCCCAACGGCTGCCCTTGAGCGGCTGGAGGCGCAACAGCCCCCGCGACTTCAGGATCTCCTCTGAGATGGTCCCGACGAGCGGCGTACGAAACCCAGGCGCCATCGACTCGGAGAGGGGGCCGCAGATGTGCTCGATGACGATGTCGTCGCCGTCGCAACGGCTGACGAGCGCGCTCTCGAGCCCCAGGGCGTCAGCGCAGAGGGAGAGCATGCGACCGACCTTCTCTCCCAATTGGAGGTTGGCGTCCGCGCTCACCTGATGGAGCTTGCTGAGGAGAGCGCCCTGCGACTCGAGCGCGGCGACCAGGCGCCTGCGCTCGCCGACCTCCTCGAACAAGATGGTCTTGAGCTCCGGGATGCTCGCGACGAGGAGGGAGAACGTCCTGGTCTTTCCGTCGGCGCACGCGAGCTCGAGCTCGAGCTCCGACGAACCAGCCTCCGAGGACCCCTCGACCGCGACCCGCCAGGTCTCGGCGGCCCTCGCCCGCAGCTTCGGGTCTGCGATCGCCTCTGCGAGCCACGCGTCGCTCGCGAAGGCGGTCGCGGGCCAGCCGATCTCACGCTCGAAGCGCTCATTGCAGTAGGCCTCGCCGCCTTTTGGCAGGAGGAGCGTCGCGACCGGGAGAATGTCGAAGACCCTGCGGAAGTGCTCGTCGCTGCGGCGACGCGCCTCTTCGGCGACATAGCGGGTGGTGATGTCCTGGAAGGTCCCAAAGACGCGGACGACCCGCCCCTCCGCGCCGAGCTCCGCCTCCCCCTGCGCGCGCACCCATAGGCGCTCTCCTGACCGGTTGTTGAGCGGGAGCTCGAGATCCCAGGGGACGCCCGCTTCGGTCGCCCGACCTATCGCCATGGCGATCGTATCCCTGACCTCAGGCGCATAGAACTCGATCGCCTCCTCGAGATCGACCGTCTCGCCCAACGGGACGCCGTGTATGCGGTAGACCTCATCGGACCAGAGCGCGCGCCCTCGGGCGACGTCGAGCTCCCAACCGCCGATCTTGGCCATCCGAGAGGTCTGCTCCAGGAGCTGCTCCTTGCGCACCTCTTCGGTGACGTTCTGGACGACACAGTAGTGCCGGCCTCCATCTGGGTCACTGTACCCGTGCCAGCTCAACCATACATAGGAGCCGTCGGCGCAGACGCACCGGTTGCGAACATTGCGAAAGTAGCCCTCCTCGGTGAGACGTCGGGCCTCGACGATCGTCCTCTCGATATCATCGGGGTGGACGAGGTCGAAGACGCGACGCCCCTTAAAGTCCTCGCGGGGGAAACCAAGCGTGGTGCACCATGCGTCGCTGAACTCGACAAACCGACCGCTGAGATCGACCTGGGCGGTCAGCGCTGATGACGTCGCGTAGAGCCGAAAAAAGTGCCGAAGACGCTGATTTTCCGCCAGGAGGGCGTCGTTCCTCTGACGCTCCAGCCCAACTGCCCTATCCCCTCCCGTCATCGTATCTCCACAGTAGCGAACGAAGCACTAAACAAAAAGGCTATCACGATAGCGAGTCACATGATCCCTCGGCTCGCCGCTCCGAGCCCACGCTCCACGACGAGGACCCTGCGCTCCGAGGACCCTGCGCTCCGACGAGGCCAAGGCTGCTCCCACCCATCTCAGGTCGGGCCACGCCCGAGCGCCCTGCGGATCGCGAGGATCAACTGATCGCGGTGGAAGGGCTTGGCGATCCACCCGTCCATACCGACATCAGCGGCCTGGACCTGGACCTCAGGCCGGGCGTCGGCCGTGATCGCGATGATCTTGATCGGCGGCCCCTCGGGATCCCTGGCCGTCCGGATGATCTGGCTCGCCGTGAGCCCGTCCATCCCCTGCATGTGAATGTCCATGAGCACGACGTCGTAGGACCTACGCGCACAGGCCTTGATCGCCGCGGTGCCGCTGGTCGCGACATCACAGGCCCCGCCCGCGCTGACCACGAACGCCTCGATGACCGCGAGGTTGACCTCGTTGTCCTCGACGAGCAGGAGCTGAAGGCCCTGAAGGTCGAGGGTGAGGGCCCTAGGCGGCGGAGCGACCTCCTCCCGGGCGAGCGGCAGCTCAACCCAGAACGTGGAGCCGACCCCGGGTTCGCTGGTCACGCCGATCCGGCCGCCCATCCGCTCCACCAAGGCTCGTGATCGGGTGAGGCCGAAGCCATCACCATCGCTGCGGTCGAAGAGCCCCTGGGCGGCGGCCGGGTCGATGCCAGCGCCGCTGTCCTCGATCTCGAAGCGGACGTACGACTCGCCGACGGCTCGGCCGCTCCTGTCGACGCCGACCCGGGCCTCGATCGACCCGCGCGAGGTGAACTTGATCGCGTTGCTGAGGATGTTCAGCAGGACCTGGCGGAGACGGAGCCCGTCACCGCGGATCACCCGGGGGACCGCAGGGTCGATCGCGATCCGGAGATCAAGGCCGCGGTCACGAGCTCGCACGGCGAAGAGCCCGACGACCCCCTCGACGAGGTCGACCAGATCCAGGTCTGCGATCCGGAGCGCCGCTCCCTGGCCCATCTCGGCGACCTCGATGATGTCGTTGATCAGGCTCATGAGTAGCCGACCTGACCTGTCGATCGCGCCGAGGTACGCGCGCTGGGTGTGGTCGAGCTCTGTCCGGAGCAGCAGCGAGGCCATCCCCAGGACCCCTTGCATCGGCGTCCGCAGCTTGTGGCTGACGGTCGCGGCGAAGCGCGAGGGGCTCGTCACAGCGATCCCGGACGTTTGCCCCGCTGGACCTGGCGACCCCTGCGGGACCAGCCCCTCGCGCCCCCCGGTCGCCGTCCTGAGGATCCGAAGCTCATCGGCCAGCCGTGTCTCCGCGCGCACAGGGGCGGCCAACCGGAGAATCGCCCCGCCTGCGGTCCGCGACTCGCGGACTGCGACCTCGACGCCATCCACGACATAGCGGTAGCGTCGCGGATCACCGAGACCCTCGCGCGTGACCTCCAAAGCGCCCTCTCCGAGCCCAGCCTCCACCAGGGTCAGGTAGTCGACGCCGCGGACCAACATCCCTGACGCCTGCTCGAGCTCGACGGCGAACTCGGAGTTCCAGTCGAGGAGGGCAGCATCGTCTGAAAAGAGCGCGACGCTAGGTTCACCTGAGCTGTCCATGTTCATCCGCCCCCCTCCGATGATCCACACACCCACCGACCCTTTGAGCCTGTCGGAGCCGAGGCTAGAATGTCAAGCTACGCCAGGCTCGACCAAGCCGCGTGGCGGCCTCCGAAACATGGCCCCAGAGGGCCTGTCCTGCGCCCCTCCGATGTGGAGAAGAGTGACACGATATGCACATGTGGTCAGTGCTGGGCGCGAAGAATGAGGGGATGTCCTCACTCTCGCCGGTATGCCCACTGCTCGGTCCACGCGCGATCTCAAGTGCGCATATTCTGCGATTGCTCGCTCCTGCCCCCGATCGCCTCGCCCCCGTGCCTCGCGCGGAGACACGCGTACCTGTTTCTTCAAGCACCTCAGCCTCACCCGTGGCGAGCACGTGGCATGGGAGGACCCGCGTCCGCGAGGGACCCGCCTCGTCGCCCCTCGCCCGCCCCCTTCAGCCTCCGAGCTCCGCCCGTCGTCAAGCCGGAGGTGAGCCGTCACCCGCGCCCGAGAACTTGGGCGGCAAAAGTCCGGGTTGAACGCACTTCTACGCGAAGCTGGGGGGCGGTTGCACACCAGCGCTTATGTTAGGGCTAGCAGCGCGGTCTATTCGCTGCCGAGATCGACGTAGGGCAGCGCGTCGCCCATCTCTCCGGGCTCGTCGCCGCGATTGTCCATATCCTCATAGCCGAGCGCCCCCTGACTGCCGCCGACGCCCCAGCACTTGACCCCGTAATCGTCGAGGAGCGCGCAGGCGTAGTTCGCCCCGGGCACCGCCTTGATCGCGGTCCGGCCGGCGCCGAGATCGATCGGCGGCAGAGCGTCGCCCATCTCCCCCGGGTCGTCGCCGAGGTTGTCCGTGGACCCCTGGCCGAGGGCGCCGCCGAAGTTGCGGCCCCAGCACTTGAGCGAGTCGTCGTCGAGGATCGCGCAGGAGTGAAAGTAGGAGGCGGCGATCTGAACGGCGCTGCGACCCTTGCCGAGGTCTACATAGGGCAGCGCGTCGCCCATCTCTCCAGGCTCGTCGCCGCGGTCTTGAGCGTCGCCGAGGCCGAGCTGGCCGTACTGGTTCGAGCCCCAGCACTTGACCCCATCGTCGTCGAGGATGACGCAGCCGTGGCGGGCGCCGAGGCTCAGCGCCTTGACGGTGTGGCCGTCGCCGAAGTCGAGCCGAGGCAGGGCGTCGCCCATCTCTCCCGGCTGATCGCCGACCGCACCAAAGCCGCCCTGGCCGTTGCCGAGGTTGCCCTCCGCCTGCTGTCCCCAGCACTTGACGGTCGCGTCGTCGAGGAGCGCGCAGGCGTGGCTGTTGTCGATCGCGATGGTCGTCACCGTGAGACCGTCGCCGAGGTCGATCGGCGGCAGGGCGTCGCCCATCTCCCCGGGCTGATCGCCGCGGTTGCTCTTGTCGCCCTGACCGAGCCAGCCGTTGCCGTTCCAGCCCCAGCACTTGGCGGTGCCGTCGTCGAGGACGGCGCAGCTCGTCCAGACCGCGTTGGCGACCGCGACCGCGGTCCGGCCGACGCCGAGGTCGACGAAGGGCAGCGCGTCGCCCATCTCCCCGGGCTCGTCGCCGAGGCTCTCCGAGCTGCCGCTGCCGAGCGCGCCGAAGGTCCCCTGCCCCCAACACTTGAGCTTGCCGCCCTCGACGATCGCGCAGCCCTGGTAGTACGAGGTGATCGCCGAGGCGAGGCCGCCGGCGCCGAGGTCGACGAAGGGCAGGTTGTTGCCCATCGTCCCGGGCGTCGTCCCGTAGGGGTCGGTGTTGCCGAGGCCGAGGTCACCGCTGTTGTTGTAGCCGCCCCAGCACTTGACCTTGCCGCCGAAGAGCACCGCGCAGACATGCCCCTGGCCCGCCTCGAGGTCGATGACGTCGTAGGGCCCGAGATCGGGCGGGACATCGCCGGTCGTCGTCGTGTCGTCGCCGGTCGTCGTCGTGTCGTCGCCGGTCGTCGTCGTCCCGTCGGTCGTCGTCGTCGTCGTCGTGTCGCCGGTCGTGTCACCGGTCGTCGTCGTCGTCGTCCCGGAGTCGGTGATCACTCCCGTCGTCGTCGTCCCCTCGGTCGTCGTCGTCTCGCCGTCGGTCGTCGTCCCGGAGCTCGTGGTCATCCCCTCGGACTCACCGCTGGAGCTCGAGGTCGAGACCGCGGTCGTCGAGCCCTCGCTGGTCGACGAGCTCCCGTCGGTCGTCGACCCTGCGGTGTCGGTGGCCTCGCTGATGACATCGTCACCGCAGGCCCCGAGGGTGATCGCCACGAATGCACACAATGTCGCCCTACGCATAACCCACCGCTCCTCGACGCTCAGCCGTCCGAGGCAGTGTCTCGGCGGCTCTAGAGCCGATCAAGCGGCGCGGGGGGAGCCGCGGGGATGGGCGCGCGTTCTCCCGCGCCCGCCCCTCTGCGCGCTCCCCTGCGTGGCCGGTGATCCGCCGAGGGTCAGTAGTGCCAGGGGAAGGGGTGGAAGTTGGCGTCGCGCTTCTCTAGGAAGGCGTCGCGTCCCTCCGCCGCCTCATCTGTCGCGTAGGCCAGGCGGGTCGCCTCGCCGGCGAAGAGCTGCTGTCCGACCAGGCCGTCGTCGACCATGTTGAAGGCGAGCTTGAGCATCCGGATCGCGGTCGGGCTCTTGTTGTTGATCGACGCCGCCCACTCGAGGGCGGTCCGCTCGAGCTCGGCGTGGGGGACCGCCTCGTTGACCATGCCCATCGCCTTAGCCTCGGTCGCCGAGTAGGTGCGCGAGACGAAGAAGATCTCGCGGGCTCGCTTCTGACCGACCATCCGCGCGAGATACGCAGAGCCGTAGCCGGCGTCGAAGGAGGCGACGTCCGCGTCGGTCTGGAGGAACTTCGCGTGCTCCTCGCTGGCCAAGGTGAGATCACACACCACGTGGAGGCTGTGACCGCCGCCGACCGCCCAGCCCGGGACGACCGCGATCACGACCTTGGGCATGAAGCGGATCAGGCGCTGGACCTCGAGGATGTGGAGACGGCCGAGACGCGCAGGATCGATCCCCTCGGCGCCTTCGCTCTGCGCCCCGCTGCCGGCGTATTTGTAGCCGTCCTTGCCGCGGACCCGCTGATCACCGCCGGAGCAGAAGGCCCAGCCCCCGTCCTTCGCGGAGGGCCCATTGCCGGTGAGGAGCACGCAGCCGACCGAGGAGAGCATGCGCGCGTGATCCAGAGCACGAAAGAGCTCGTCGACGGTCCCCGGCCGGAAGGCGTTGCGCACCTCCGGGCGGTTGAAGGCGATCCGGACGGTCTTTCCGCCCGTGTGCCGGTGGTACGTAATGTCGCGGAGAGGGCCGAGATCGGTGATCTCGGTCCACGCTTGGGGATCGAAGGTCTCAGAAACCATAGCCTGCCTGTCCTCGGCCGAGCGCTGATTGCGATAGCTCGGCCTGCCCCATATATAGGGCCCGCCGCCGACCAGCAATCCAGCAATGACCGCCGCCGCACAGCCGTACAGATCCCCGCGAGGACGATCGCGCCCGGTCGCCCGGGTCGCAGGCGTCGACGCGTGGGACTACCTGCCCCTCGCCCAGAGCGACGAGACCGCGTTCGTCTGGAGCCGCGGTGACCTCCGGGTGGTCGCCCTCGGCGACGCTGGGCCCGAGCAGGCGTCGACCGACGAGGCGTGGCCCTCCGAGGTCGGCGGGCGCTCCTTCACCGGCGAGCCAGGGCGTGACGAGTGGGCGGGCTGGCCCGGCGCCTGGCGGGCGCGACCGCGGACGATCTACGCCTCTCGCGGCGACGGTGAGGTCTGGCGCCTCGGCGATCCCATGAGCCCCGCTCGCCCGCCGGCTGCGGTCGATCCCTGGCGCGCGCTGCCGGCGACCGCCTTCTCGCCGGTCGAGCCGGTCGAGGTCTGGATCGACGCGACCCGAGCGGCGACCGCTGCGATCGGCGCGGGCGCGGCCGAGAAGGTGGTCCTCGCCCGCCGCGAGGTCGCCTCGCTCACGCGGGCCAGCGAGCGCGCGAGCGCGCTCCTGCCGGTCCTCCGCCAGAGCAACCCCGAGGCGGTGACCTTCGGGATCAAGCTCGGCGATCGCGGATGGTTCGTCGGCGCCACCCCGGAGACCCTGATCGAGCTCGACGACGGCTGGCTGCGTACAGAGGCGCTGGCCGGCACCCACGCCCGCCCCGAGGGGCTCGACAACCCCAAGGATCGCGGCGAGCACCAGTGGGTCGTCGACGGCATCGAGTCCGCCCTGGGGCCGGTCTGCCTCGGCCTCGAGAAGCTCGGCCCGACGAGCAAACGCGCCGGTCACCTCTACCACTGGCAGACCCGCTTTCGCGGCCGCGTCGCCCCCGGTAACGGGCTCTTCGACCTCGCCCACCGCCTCCACCCGACCGCGGCGGTCGGCGGCACCCCCAGGGCCGAGGCGCTCGACTTCATCGCCGCCCACGAGCCCCGCGACCGCGGCTGGTACGCAGGCTTCACCGGCTGGAGCAACGCCCGCGGGGACGGCCACGCGGTCGTCGGCCTCCGCTCGGCGCTCCTGCGCGACGACTCGATCTACATCTACGCGGGCGCCGGGATCGTCCGCGCCTCCGAGCCGGAGAAGGAGTGGCGCGAGACCGCCGCCAAGCTCGAGACCTGCAAGCGCTCGCTCGCCGCGAGCGGGAGCGCTGTCGGGGGTTCTGTCTCTTGAGCCAGGCTGACTTTATCGCCCGCCTGGTCGACGGCCTCGTCCGCGGCGGCGCTCGCCGAGCGATCCTCTCGCCCGGCTACCGCAACGCGCCGGTCGCCCTCGCCCTCCGCGCGCACCCGCAGATCACGACCGAGGTGATCGTCGACGAGCGGGCCGCCGCCTTCTTCGCCCTCGGCCTCAGCCGGGCGAGCGGCGAGCCGGTGATCCTGAGCTGCACCTCGGGGAGCGCCGTCGCCAACTATCTGCCGGCGATCTGCGAGGCCCACAGCGATCGGATCCCGCTCGTGATCCTCAGCGCCGACCGGCCGCCGGAGCTCGCGCGCGCAGGGGCGCCGCAGACGATGCCCCAGCGCGACATCTTCGCCGACTTCGTCGTCTACTCCGACGAGCTCGCCGAGCCGCCCGCGCTCGACGAGGATCTGCCGCGCACCCCCTGGGACGCCCGGATCGCGATGGCGATCTCGGCCGCGACCGCCGACGAGGGGGGGCCCGTCCACCTCAACCTGCCGCTGCGAAAGCCGCTCCTCCCCGAGACGACACCGCCGACGAGGCCACCGCCGGGAGCCCGCCCGCCGCGGCTGCTCCGCGGCCGTCGACGTCTGGACCCGGAGCAGGTACGGGAGCTCTCCGCGAGCTTTGACGGGGCCGAGCGCCCGGTGATCGTCGCCGGGCCGATGATCCGTCAGGCCGCCGGTCAAGCCGCCGCGCTCGGCGACGCGATCAGCCGCCTCGCCGAGCGCAGCGGCTGGCCCCTGATCGCCGACATTCTCGCGACCTGCCGCCCGCAGGCGACCCAGTCCGGCGACGTGATCGCCCGCCGCCCGGACGGCCCGACGCCTGACGCGGTCCTGTGGTTCTGCGACGCCCCTGTCTCGGCGCCGCTGCTGCGGTGGATCGGCCGCTGCCCCGGCACGGTCGCCCGCATCTGCGCTGGCGGGACCTGGCGCGACCCTAGCTTTAAGACCAGCTTGGCCGTCGACGCAGCGCCGGCCGACACCGCCGACGCGCTCACCCTGCCGCCCGCGAGCGCGGCATGGCGGGAGCGCTGGGCCCACGAGGTCGCCCGCGCCGAGTCCCACATCGCCACGGCCGACGAGCACGGCCGCTGGGAGGGGCCGATCCTCGCGCGGGCCCTCGCGGCCTGGCCAGGCGCCCACGTCCACATCGCCAACTCCTCGTCGATCCGCGATCTCGACACCTTCGGCCGCCTCGGCGCCGGCGGACGGGCGCTGTGCAACCGCGGCGTCAACGGGATCGACGGGACGATCGCGACCGCGGCCGGCGAGGCGATGGCCCTGGGGCAGCCCCTCCTCGCGGTCGTCGGTGATCTCGCGCTCGCCCACGATCTCGGGGCGCTCCTCCACACCCCGGCGACCTCGCTCGTGATCCTCGCGATCGACAACGGCGGCGGTCAGATCTTCCGCCAGCTCCCGGTCCGCGAGCACCCCGCCTTCGAGGAGCTCTTCGTCACCCCGACGCCGACCGATCTCGGCGCCATCGCGGGCGCCCTGGGCTGGAGCTACGCCGCCGTCGGCGGCGCGCAGGAGGAGCCCGGGCAGGCGTTGGAGAAGGCGCTCGTCCTGGCCCATGAGCGCGGCCGGACGATCATCCAGCTCCACCTCGACCCCGACACAGCCTTCGACGCCCGAAGGTCCTTCTGGAGCGCATGGCGATGACAGAGCCGACCCCTGGACGCGCATCGATCTGGTGGCAGGCGATCCGCCCGCGGACCCTCGCGGCCGGCGCTGCGCCGGTGCTCGTCGGCACCGCGCTTGCGGTCGCCGACGGGGCCTTTCACCCCTGGGCGGCCATCTTCGCCCTCGCCGGCGCCCTCGCCCTCCAGATCGGGACCAACATCCACAACGACTACGAGGACTATGTCCGCGGCGCCGACGGTCCCGACCGGGTCGGCCCCAAGCGGGCGACCGCCGAGGGCTGGGTCGCGCCGGAGACGGTGCGCCGCGCCGCGATCGGGGTCTTCCTAGCCGCGGTCGTGATCGGCGTCTACCTGGTCGCCCGCGGCGGCCTGCCGATCCTCGCCCTCGGCCTCGCCAGCGTCGCCGCCGGCTACAGCTACACCGGCGGCCCCAAGCCCCTCGCCTACGTCGGCCTCGGCGATCTCTTCGTCCTCCTCTTCTTCGGCTTCGCCGCGGTCGTCGGCACCTACTACGTCCAGGCGCTCCACACCTGCGCCGCCGCCTGGTGGCTCGGGCTCGGCGTCGGCCTCCTGTCGACGGCGATCCTCGCGGTCAACAACCTCCGCGATCATCGAAGCGACAGCGCCGCGGGCAAGCGAACGCTGGCGGTCCGCTTCGGCACGGGGGTCGCCCGCCTCGAGTACACGCTCTGCCTCGCCGTCGCCTACCTCGCCCTCCTGCCGGCGACGCTCGCGGGGCACCCGGGCGTGCTCCTCGGCCTCCTCTCGCTCCCGACAGCGCGGAAGGTCCACGACAGCGTGATGTCCCGCGAGGGCGCGGCGCTCGGCCCTTGCCTCGGCGCGACCGCCAAGCTCCTCGCCCGCTACGGCGCCCTCATCAGCGCAGGCCTCGGGGTCGAGGCGCTCCTCCGGGCGGCATGGCAGGCGCTCTTCGGCGGCTGAGCGATGACGGCCTCACTCGCCCTGCGGAGCGTCGACCTCCTCCCGGATCCCAGCGGCGACGAGCTCCTCCTCCGGATCGTCGACGATCGCCTGCGCGTCGGCTGGGGCGAGGCGGTCGCCCGCCCAGGGTTTAGCCGGCCCCTCGCGGAGCTCGTGAGCGCGTCGACATACCTCCCGAGCGCGCTCGTCGGTCGCTCACTGCGCTCGGTCGAGGACGCCGCAGCGCTGAGCGCTGAGCTGCGTGCCACCGACGGCGATCCGCTGCCGAGCCCGCTGCGCTTCGCGGTCGAGAGCGCCCTCCTCGACCTCCTCGGCCAGGCCGCGGAGGTGCCGGTCGCGGAGCTGCTGGGCGAGCCCGCCGCTCGCCTCTCCCGCAACGCGTTGGTCTACGCGGGCGCCGGGACCGAGCGGATCACGGCCCTGCGGGAGCTCGGCTTTTCGACCTTCAAGGTCAAGGCGCGCGGGCCATGGCCGGGCTCGCTTCGCGATCTTCAAGCGCTCAGCCAAGCGCTCGGCCAAGCGCTCGGCGAGTCCGGCGAGTCCGGCGAGTCCAGCGAGTCCAGCGAACCTCTGCGCCTGCGGATCGACTGCAACGGATCGATCCCGGCCGGGGATGCAGCGCCGCTCTTGGCGGGGCTCGCCGCCCTCTCGCCCGAGTATGTCGAGGAGCCGATCGCCGGGCTGGAGGCGGCCGCCTGGCGCGACCTCGCGAGGCCCGGCCTCCGCCTCGCCGTCGACGAGTCCGCAGTCGACGAGCTCGCCTGGCGCGCCCACCTCGAGGTCGCCGCGGCGCAGATCGTCGTGATCAAGCCAGCCTTCGTCGGCGGCCTCTTCGCTGCGCTTCGCCGCGTCCGCGAGGCCCGCGCGCGGGGCCTCCAGGTCGTGATCACCAGCGCCCTCGAGGGGGCGATCGGCACCGCCGCGGCCGCTCACCTCGCCTTCGCGATCCGACCCGAGCTCGCAGTCGGGATCACAGCCCGCAGCGGCGCCCCCCTGCCCCCGTGGCTGCGGGCGGAGGCGCCGACGATCGATCTTCCGCGAGCCGCGGGGCTCGGCCTCTCCGCAGCGCTCCCCAGCGACGCAGCCCGCCTGTCGCTGACGATCGGAGCCCACCGATGAGCGCCGCTCGACCGCCCCACGAGCTCGACGTCGAGCTCGGCCTCGACCGAGGCCGAGAGCTCGATCCAGACCAAGACCAAGCCCAAGCCCAAGACCAAGCCCAAGAACAAGATCGGAACGACTACCAGCATCTCGACCACGTCCGAGGCCAGGACCAAGACCCCGAAGCGTGGCTCGGCGGCGCGGTCCCCCACCCGCTCGCGGCCTTCGCCCGCGCCCGTCCTGTGCACCTCGCCCTCCGCGTCCGCGGCCCCGACGGCGTCGTCGGCCGACCGCTGGACGCCGCCCAGCTCCGCGACGCGGTCGCGGCCCTCGCCGCCCGCCTCAGCGACGCCGGGATCCAGCCGGGACACCGCGTCGCCCTCCTCGGCCGCCGCAGCGCCGCCTGGGTCATCGCCCTCCACGCGATCGGCTGGCTCGGCGCGAGCGTCGTCCCCCTCGACCCGAACGCGCCGCCTGAGACCCTCCGCGCCCGCACCTCCGCGGCGCAGCGGACCCTCGTCATCGACGTCGAGCGCCTCGATCCCCGGCTGGGCGATGATGTGCTGCGCCCTGACTCCACCCTTCACCTCCGCGGCGAGGTGATCGAGGCCCGGACGCTCGACCCCGCGCAGCGCCCAAGGGCCATCTCTGCCCGCCCCTGGGGCCTCGCCGAGGAGCGAGCCCTGCTCTTCACCTCGGGATCGACCGGCGACCCCAAGCCGGTCCCGCTGACCACCGCCCAGCTCCTCTTCGCGACCGTCGGCGGTGCCCTTCACCTCGGCCACGATCTCGCCGACTGCTGGCACGCCTGCCTCCCTCCGTGGCACATCGGCGGCCTCGCGATCGTCCTCCGCACGGCCTGGTGTCAGACGACCCTCGACCTCGGGCTCGGCTTCTCTCCGGCGGCGATAGGCCGCGCGATCGACCGCGGCACCATCACCCAGCTCTCGCTCGTCCCGGCGATGCTCCGCCGCCTCACCCAGGAGCGACGAGGCAGGCGCTTCCCCGCGAGCCTGCGCTGGATCCTCCTCGGCGGCGCCGCGGCGGACGAGGCCGACATCGTCGCCGCCGAGGCGCTCGGCGCCGTCGTCTGCCCGACCTGGGGGATGACCGAGAGCGCGGCTCAGATCGCGACCCGCTCACCGGCGACGCCGCGGCGCGGAGACGATGGACTCGTCGGCCCGCCGCTCCCCTTCGCCGCCGTCGAGCAGGATCCAGCCAGCGCTCGCCTCCGCGTCTACGGCCCGCAGCTCGGCGATGCGGCCCCGTACCTCACCCAGGATCGCGGCGAGGTCAGCCCTAAGGGACAGGTTCGGATCTTCGGCAGGGCCGACCGCCTGGTGATCAGCGGCGGCCGCAACATCGACCCCGCCGCCGTCGAGCGGATCCTCCTCCGCCACCCCGCCGTCGCCCAGGCGCTGGTCTTCGGCGTCCCTCACCCGGGCCTCGGCGAGCAGCTCGTCGCCGCCATCGCCCCCCTCGACGAGTCCGACGCAACTCCCGACTCAGCTCCCGACGCAACTCCCGACGCAACGCTCGACGCAACTCCCGACGCAACTCCCGGGATTGGCCTGGCCGCCTTCGCCGCGGGCCTCCTCCACCGCTACGACCGTCCGCGCCGCTGGGCCCTCCTCCGCGCCATCCCGACCACCGCGGCGGGCAAGATCAGCGCCTCTAGCCGCGGGTCAATCCGAGCCCGGGTCGTCGCCACCCTCGACCTCGAGCTCGATCCCCAAGGCCCGCAGCTGGTCGATGAAGACCGGCGGCGCACCGCGCGGACGGAAGCTCGCCAGGTCGATAAACGCGTGCTCATGCTCGACCCGGGCGTGAAGAACATCATCGGCGCCGCGGACCGCGAAGACGACCCGAAGCCGCCCCCCCCGCTCCCCGCGGACGAGGACGACCCGGTCGATCACAAGCTGCAGGCGATCCCCGAGCCGCACCGGCCGGCGAAAGTCAGCCTCGGCGTGGACCATCGGCAACCCCCAACCCGCGGCCTTCATCGCCGCAAACCACGGCCCGAGGGCGCCGGCGAGGACATCCTCCCAGGCCTGGTGGCACCACTCGAAGAAGCGGCTAAAAAAGGCGACACCGGCGGCGTCGACCTCGGAGAAGCGGACGACGTGGGGGTGGGGATCGAGCATCCTCGCGACCTTGGCCCAAGGACGGGGACCAAGCAAGGGCCCAGCGTCCAGCCCCACGACGACACCGCGCCCGCGCCCGCTCCGACACGGGTGCGTGCGACACCGACGACCGCCACGAAGACCCTCACCAAGCCCGACGTGACCGAAGGATCCACCTATGAGTCCACCGATGAACCCACCGATGAATGAGAGCAACGAGAGCAACGAGCCCAGCGTCGCGCCGGAGACCGATCGAGGCGAAGGCCGTGACCTCGGCAGCGGGGCGATGTTCGACGGGATCGCCGCGCGCTACGACATGCTCAACCGGGTCATGAGCATGGGGCTCGACGTCCGCTGGCGACGGGCCCTCGCCCGGGCGATCACCGAGGTCACCCCGACCGGCGGCGAGGTGCTCGACGTCGCCACCGGCACCGCCGACGTCGCCCTGACCATCGCCGCCCAGGCGCCCTCGCTCCGGATCGTCGGCGTCGATCCGAGCGCAGGGATGCTCGAGCGCGGGCGGAAGAAGGTCCGCGGCGCCGGTCTCGACGGTCGGATCACCCTCGAGATCGCCGACGGCCTCTCCCTGCCCTTCGCCGACGATCGCTTTGACGCGGCCTGTGTCTCCTTCGGCATCCGCAACTTCAAGGACCGCGCCCTCGGCCTCGCCGAGCTCACCCGCGTCACCCGCCCCGGGGGCCTGGTGGCGATCCTCGAGCTCGCCGAGCCCCGCGACAGCGGCCTCCTCGGCCGCGCCGCGCGGACCCACGTCCGCCACGTCGTCCCCCGCCTCGGGGCGATCCTCTCCGGCTCCCGCGAGTACCGCTACCTCCAGGACTCGATCGCCGCCTTCCCGCCCGCCGCCGAGTTCACGGCGATGATGCGCGAGGCGGGCCTTGCCGAGGTCGAGGCCCGACCGATGACCTTCGGCGCGGTGGTGCTCTTCCTCGGGCGTGTGCCGTAGCGAGCGGGTCTCGATCCTCGGAGCGGGCGATTGCCGGGTTTTTTGGTCGTTTGTGGGCTGAGGCGATGTCCGTGCGCGTTCTCGGAGCGCGACGCGTAGGGTTGTGAGGCGGAGGCTGTGGCGTAGGCCGGGGGAGGAGGGCCCCACTCTTTCAGACAGGTCGGAAGCGTGCATCGAACACCCCTCTCGGGGTGGTCGATACACGTCCTAGACTCATTCGCGGGGCCCTCCTCCCCCGACCCATCGGCGCGTCCTCCAGGCCGTTGGGAGTGAGCCGGCGGAGGTGGGCTGAGGCGTTTCCGTGGGGCTGCTCGTTTGAGAGATGTGCCGCCTCTCTGCGTTGTGGGCCATAGACAGACATCTAGGCCGCTGGGAGTGAACCGGCGGACGTGGGCTGAGCGTTTCTGCAGGACTCACCCCTGGATACCACAGTGTCCGAGGTGCTCTAGTCCAGTGATGGTGTCGTCCTCGTCAAACCAAGGGATGCAGGTCTGCCCTTCACCGGGGCACATAGCGGCTTCGTTGAGGTCGCACCATGGAGTGCAGCATCTTTCGCCAGCGCACCCAGGCACATGCTCCTTGTCAACGCAGGCGAGGTATGAGCAGTCGCCGGAGATCTCGCACTCCCCCCCGTGCTCCCCCACGCCCTCCCCCAGAAAGCACTCGAAGAGGAGGGAGCCGGGCGTACAAGTCTCACCGCGAGGGCAGTCATTCTTCAGGGGGTCGCAGTTTGGCAAGCACACCGCGATCGTAAGATCGCCATTTATGAGGCATCCGTAGCCATAAGGACAGTCGAACGTCCAAGGCTCCTCGCAGAACAGGGCGCAAACACCGATGTTCGTCTCACTCTCGACATCCCAACACATGGCCCCCTCCGAGCAAGTGTCGTGACCGCTCACGGCGCCTCCAAGAGCCTCACAGGACTCACCTGGGAGGTCCGGGTTTATCGCCACATCCGAGCACTTCGAAGCATCCCATGCTGAGCCGCCATGCTTGGAGTACGGCATGCACTTTTGACCGGCAGGGCAGTCTTGGGCAAAAATGCTGCACTCCATGTCACTCTGAAAGTCATGCGGGCATTGGAGGAAGCTGCATCCCTCAGTATCATCGCTCGTCGATGACCCCTCCCCGGAATTCTCCGCTGTCGTCCCCGCTGTCGTCCCCGCTGTCGTCCCCGCTGTCGTCCCCGCTGTCGTCTTCGAGGCAGTGGTCATAGTCGTCGTCGCAGACGTTGAGCTGGTCGCGTCCGAAGACGCCCCAGGGCAGCCGGGGATGACGAGGCCGAACCCCAAGAGCCACATGAGGGGTCGGCGCGATGAGACCATGCCCCCAGACTACAGCGCCCGCAGACTACATGGGGACGCATCACAGGGCATTCGCACCGCAGAACCCTCGTCCGCCAGGTGGCCCCCCGAGCGGGTGTCTTGGTTGTTCATGGTCCGAGGCGATGTCCGTGCGCGTTCTCGGAGGACGACACTTAGGGTTGTGGGGCGTAGGCCGGGGCGGGCTGCTCAGGCCGTCGGGGAGACAGGAGAGCTCCTCGCAGACGATCGTGCCACCGCACGAGCTGGCCGACGTGATCGTCGGCGATGACGAAGGGTGATGACGCAGCCAGGATGACCGCCGCGGATCCTCGAAAGCGAGATCAATTTCGCGCTTGACACATACCAACCAGTTGGTATTTATGGGCGCGAAAACGAACCCGATGGCGAGACGTACAGGCCAGGCCCGGACCAAGCTGCTCGACGCCGCCCTGGCGGTCGTGCGGACCAAGGGGTTCGCGGCGACGACCGTCGACGAGCTCTGCCGCGAGGCGGGCGTCACGAAGGGCGCCTTCTTCCACCACTTTCGCAGCAAGGAGGCCCTCGGCGTCGCCGCGGCGGAGCACTGGTCGGCGATGACCGCGGGCCTCTTCGAGCGCTCGCCCTACCACGACCACGCCGATCCGCTCGATCGCTTCGTCGGCTACGTCCGCTTTCGCCGGGAGCTGCTCGCCGGCGAGCTCGCCGAGTACACCTGCCTGGCCGGGACGATGGTGCAGGAGGTGTACGCCTCGGCGCCGGCGATCCGCGACGCCTGCAGGGCGTCGATCTTCGGCCACGCGGCGACCTTGGAGGCGGACATCGCCGCGGCGATGTCCGCCCGCGGGGTCGACTCGCGGCTCAGCGCCGAGAGCCTCGCGCTCCACACCCAGGCGGTCCTGCAGGGCGCGTTCATCCTCGCCAAGGCGAGCGGCGACGTGAGCATCGCCGAGGCGATGGTCGATCACCTGCTCCGCTACATCGAGCTCCTCTTCGCCCCGAATGACCAGAACGGTCAGAACCATCAGAACCATCAGAACCATCAGAACCATCAGAACCATCAGAAAGAGAACCAAGACCATGAGCCAACCCTTTGACGTATCCACCGACGGCCCCACCGACCTCGCGATCGGTCGCATCCTCAACGCCCCCCGCGACGCGGTCTGGAGGTGCTGGACGGAGGGCGAGCTGCTCAAGCAGTGGTACTGCCCGAAGCCCTGGAGGGTCACCTCCGCCGACCTCGAGCTCGTCCCCGGAGGGCGAAACAACTGCGTCATGGAGGGCCCCAACGGCGAGCGCCATGAGAATACCGGGATCTGGCTCGAGATCACCCCTCGCGAGCGCCTCACCTTCTCCAACGCCTTTACTGAGGGGTTCATCCCAGCCGAGGTCGCCATGCCGATCACCTGCTACGTCCGCCTCGCAGACGCCCCCGACGGCGGCACCAGGATGATCTGGGGCGCCAGGCACTGGAAGGGCGAGGACGCCAAGGCTCACCTCAAGATGGGCTTCGAGCAGGGGTGGGGCGCCGCCGCGGATCAGCTCGAGGAGCTGGCCCAGTCGATCGCCCAGCCCGTCGCCCAGCCCGTCGCCCAGCCCGTCGCCTAGCAGACCATCACGGACGCACAGAGCAGCACCATGCGCGACTATCCCAAGACATCGTCCTTCCTGTGGTTCACACAGGGCGCCGAAGAGGCGGCCAAGTTCTACATATCGCTCCTGCCGGACTCGCGGATCACCGACGTCGAGCGGCGCGAGGACGGTGAGGCCTTCATCGTCTCCTTCACCCTCTGCGGCAATGACTACACCGCGATGAACGGCGGCCCCCACCAGGAGCTCAGCGCCGCCTTCTCGATCGCCGTGCTCTGCGAGGACCAAGCCGAGGTCGACCGGCTCTGGTCCGCGCTCCTCGAGGACGGTCGCGCCATGTCCTGCGGCTGGATCGAGGACCGCTTCGGCGTGACCTGGCAGATCGTCCCCCGTCAGTTCGGCGAGCTGATGAGGTCCGGCACCCCCGAGCAGTCCGGCCGGGTCAGGGCGGCGATGATGAAGATGGCAAAATTCGACGTTCCGACCCTACAAGCTGCGTTCAACGGAGGTGTGTGATGAACTATATCGATGGATTCTTGATCCCTGTCCCCGCCGATCGAAAGGAAGACTACCGCCGGATCGCGACCGCCGCGGCTGAGGTCTTCAGAGAGTACGGGGCGCTCGCGGTTGTAGAATGCTGGGGCGACGATGTCCCGGCCGGTGAGGTGACCTCCTTCCCGATGGCCGTCAAGGCCGAGCCCGGCGAGGTGGTCGTCTTCTCCTGGATCGTCTGGCCCTCCAAGGAGGTGCGTGACCAGGGCAACGCCAAGGCGATGGCCGATCCGCGGATGCGACCCCCCGAGGGGGCGGACATCAAGGACTGGATGCCCTTTGACGGCCGGCGGATGATGTACGGCGGCTTTGATGTCTTGGTCGAGAGCAGCGCCGCGCGCTGAACGGCGCTAACCGGGGTGCTCGCGAAGGCCGCGAGCGGTGTACCCTCGGAGCATGGGCGTATCGAAGCAACCCCTCCTGTGGCTGCTGGGGGTCGGCCTCGTCGTCTCCGGCTGCCCTGGGGGGTCTTCGGACACGACCGGCGTGGCGTCAGCGACGACCACCACCGCGAGCTCAAGCTCAACGGGCACGACATCGACGACGTCGACGACGACGACCGGGACGGCATCGACGACGACGATGACGGAGACCGAGGGGTGCGAGTTCCTCTTGTGTGGGGACATGCCACCCAGCGCCAATGAGTGTGATCAATGGGAGCAGGATTGCCCGGAGGGGTTTAAATGCAATGCATGGATCGATGATGGTGGCAGCGCCTGGAACGCACACAAGTGCGTTCCCGTGGATCCCGACCCCGACCAGGTGGGGGATCCTTGTACGGTGGTTGACGGTGTTGGCAGCGGGGTCGACTCCTGTGACCTAGGCGCGATGTGCTGGGAGGTTGACTTTGAGACCAATGAGGGGGTGTGCATAGAGTTCTGCGGAGGGTCGATCGAGGAGCGTATCTGCCCCCCAGGATTCTTCTGCCAAGTCTGGGCCGCCGCGGTCCTGACCTTCTGTGTGGAGAACTGCGATCCGCTGCTCCAGGACTGTCCCAACGATGACCTCTGTATCCCGAGCGGCGAGCACTTCATATGTGCCCTCGATGCCTCTGGCGATGCGGGTCTCTACGGTGATCCATGCGAGCACTCCAACGCCTGCAAACCGGGCCTCTACTGCCTAAACCCCGAGTACGTCGAGGGGTGCCAGGCAGCAGGGTGCTGCACCCCCTTCTGTGACACGAGCAAACCCCTGATGTGCCCCGGCGCCACCCAAGAGTGCATCCCCTGGTACGAGGAGGGGAAGGAGCCACCTGGGTATGAGGATCTTGGGATCTGTGGAATCCCTCAGTGATCCAGAGGCCGATCAGCCCCACGCCAACGCCTCAGCCCTCCTCCGCCAGCTCCCCCCCAACGGCCTGGAGGACCTGCCCTCCGTGCTCCGGAGGCCGATCAACCCCGCGCCAACGCCTCAGCCCTCCTCCGCCAGCTCCCCCCCAACGACCTGGAGGACCTGCCCTCCGCGCTCCGGAGGCCGATCAGCCCCACGCCAACGCCTCAGCCCTCCTCCGCCGGCTCCCCCCCGACGGCCTGGAGGACGCGCCGATGGGTCGGGGGAGGAGGGCCCCGCGAATGAGTCTAGGACGTGCACGGGCCGCCCCGAGAGGGGAGGCCCGCGCGCGCCTCCGACCTGTCTGAAAGAGTGGGGCCCTCCTCTCCCGGCCTACGCCACAGCCTCCGCCTCACAACCCAAAGCGTCACCCCCCAAGAACTCGCCGCAACATCGCCTCAGCCCACGCCTGAGAACGCCCCCCGGAAAAGTCCGCCTCGGCACCCCTCCTACCCAAAGCAGGACGCTCCCACACCAGCGCCTCACCCATGAGAGCAGGCTACGCAGACCCACGCCCCGAGCGAGAGACCGACCTCCGCCCCTCAGCCGACGCGAGGATCGACCCGACCAGCCGATCGAAGACCGTATCCGCGTCCTCCTCCGGCGAGCAAGCGAGCGCCTGCGCGACGATCACCCCCTCAGGGAACACCAGCGCCGGCATCCCGTTGACGTCGAAGATCCGCAGCCGCCCCTCATCGTCCACTCGCCCGTCCACCCGAGTCACATCGCGGACCCCGATCGCCTCGCAGATCCTCGGCGCGAGCGCCTCCACCTGGTCCCGCAGCGACGGGTCGTCGACCACCACCATCTCCTTGCCGTCCCCCCAGGGCCGGAGGCGAGCCTCGCGATCGAGCGGCGAGCTCTCCGGCGGTCGGTCGGCGACGAGGTAGTGGGTGATCATCAGCTCCGCAGCCTCCCCCTCGCCGATCACCCCGAAGGTCAGATCAGCCCCCGGGAGGAACTGCTCCACTAAGATAGGCCCGCTGCTCGCCGCCGCGGCAGCGCGCGCGCGCTGGATCGCCAAACCTGGCTCGTCGACCACCGAGGCCAGCTCGATCCCGACGCTCCCCTGCCCTGTCGTCGGCTTGAGGATAAAGGGACCGTCGATCGCCGAGAGCTCCGCCAGCACCTCCGCCTCCGGGCGGTCCAGGTCGACGACGACGGCGGCGGGGATCGGCACGCCCGCTTCGCCAAGGCGCTGCTGACAGGCCGCCTTGTCGCGCATGAGCTGGAGCGCGGCGTCCCCTGAGCCGACCACCCGGCACCCCGCCTCCTCCAGCACCTCCACCAGCCCGAGCGTCCCGCCGTCGGCGGTCGGGATCAGGTAGGCGTTCGGCCACCACAGCGCCGCCGACGGTGCCTCGGCCAGGCGACCCCGCAGGGACTCGACGCCGTCGACGGTCCACAGCTCGAGCTCGTAGCCGGCGCGGCGGATCGCGACAAAGAGGCGCTCCCTCGCGTCGGCGTCGCAGACCCACCCCATGTCTTCGTATCCGGTCACATGGACAAAAATGAGCAGACGATCGTGGTCGACCATGGGCGACATCCTAGACGAGCCGCGGCGAGCCTACCGATCGAAGAATCGACGACAATCCGAGACGCTCGCTCTTGACCCCCAACAAAGCCCTCAACCGATCAGCCCCACGGAAACGCCTCAGCCCACCTCCGCCGGCTCACTCCCGACGGCCTGGAGGACGTGCCGATGGGTCGGGCGAGGAGGGTCGGGGGAGGAGGGCCCCGCGAATGAGTCTAGGACGTGCACGGGCCGCCCCGAGAGGGGAGGCCCGTGCGCGCCTCCGACCTGTCTGAAAGAGTGGGGCCCTCCTCCCCCGGCCTACGCCACAGCCTCCGCCTCACAACCCTAGGCGTCACGCCCCAAGAACGAGCACGCAGATCGCCTCATCCACAGATCCCCGACCGACGAGCTCACTCGTCATCGCCCGGCATGCCGACGCCGAGCTTCTTCAGCCGGCCGCGGACATCTTCCGGTGTGCGGTCCCAGTTCGACTTCGTCCCCTCGATCTGCATGAATTGACGGAGGGCCTTGCCGTCGATCTCGCGCAGCTTGTTGGTGATCCGCAGGAGGTCGCGGAGCATCGGCAGGAGCTCCTCGCTGTAGAGCTCGTAGGCGTCGGTGCTAGCCCGCAGGCTCCTCATGACCGCGACCGACTCGTCGAGCGATCCCTTGAGCTCCGCCAGCGCGGCGGGATCGTAGGTGTCGAGCTCCGCCTCGATCTCCGCGAGGCGCTCATCAAAGGAGTCCAGCGTCTCCGCGAGCTCCCCCTCGAGGGCGCTCATCCGCCTCTCCGCGCGCTCGAGCAGCCGATCCGCGACCGCGTCGATCAGCGCCTGCTCGGCCTCCCCGAGCCCCGCCCGCAGGGGATCGGCGAAGGAGCGTATCCTCGCGTCCCAAGCGTCGATCCCGGCCGCGGCGGCGCCGAGGAATTTGGAGGTCGGCGGGCTGTCGACCGCCGGATCGCCGAAGGCGAGGCTCAGCAGGCCGTTCCAGACCTGGATCCCGTAGATCAGCTTGCTGTACGAGGACTCGCTCGTGTCGTCGACCAGCGGTTTGAACTGGTTGAGAACGATCGGCACGTCGAGCGCCGGCTCGTAGGAGTCGATCGTCGACCCCGGCGGCAGCGGCTTGGAGCTCGGGGCGCCGGGGCTGAGGCGCAGGTGCTTCTCGCCGAAGGTGTTGTTGGGGGCGGTGTAGGCCTGGGCGTCGGCGTAGATCGGCGCACCGGCGTCGACCTCGATCCGCAGGGTCGCCCGCTGGCCTACGAAGCGGATGTCGACGACCCGGCCGACCTCGACCCCGGCGATCCGGACCTGATTGCCCGAGATGAGCCCCGCCGTGCTGTCGAGGATCACGTCGTAGCCGACCCGGTCCGCCCCGCAGGCGCCCAGCGCCGACGCGCCCGCGACGGGCCCCGCCAGCAGCCCCGCCAGCGAGAGAACCCGGGAGAGCCTCCCCCGCGCGTGGTCGAGCCTGACCGCCATCCCCCTACTTTGTCGACGCCGAGTCGATCTTGCCGCGGAGCTCCCGGCTCGGCTTGCTGAAGAAGATCCGCACGCCCTCCGCCTGGAGGAAGGTGCGGACGGTCTTCTCGGTCAGGGACGCCCCCCGCTTGGCCATGATCGCCAGGTTCTTCACCAGCCCGCGGGAGACGTCGGCGATCGGCTTCAAGTCCTCGCTGACCTTGGTCAGGTTGCCCGAGACCACCGCCGAGTCGTCGACGACCTTCTTGACCTTTTGCGGGTCGATCGCGTCGAGGATCCGCTCGCTCTTGTCGAGCACCCGCTCCATCCGGTCGCTGATCTTCGGCACCCGGTCCTCGACGACCGCGAGGAGTCGGTCGCCGCGGTCGAGGATCCGGCCGAGCTTGGGGTTGCTCAGGAGCGCCTCGCTGCTGGCGACGATCGAGCGCAGGTCCTCGCGGTTCTCCTCGATGACCTCGCGGCCGAGCGAGGTCAGCCTCTCGGTGTTGCCGAGGACCGCCCCGACCTTGTCGCCGATGCTGCTCAGCTCGGCGGCGAGCTTCTCCTTGTCGTCGGTCTCCAGGGCCCCGAGCACGTGGTTTAGACGCTTGGTCAGCTCGACGACGTGGGGGTAGAGCGCCTCTTCGCTGTAGATGACCGGCCGCGCGAGGTTGAAGAGATCGGCGACGTCGACGCTGTCCTCGCCGACCTGGAGCTGCGCCCCGGGCTCCAGCGGGGTCGCGCTCGGGTCGGATCCCTGGCGGAGATCGAGGAACTTCTCGCCGAGCAGGCTCTTGGGCTGGACCGAGACGATCGCGTCGCTGAGGATCGTCGTCCCCGGGCGAAACTCGAGGGAGAGCTCGGCCATCGGCCCCCCCTCCGCGTCGCGCACAAGCTCAACGTCGCTCACCCGACCGATCTCGACCCCCGCGCTCTTAACCGCGTTGCCTGAGACCAGCCCCGAGGCGTCGTTGACCTGGACCTGGTAGTGGGCCCAGTCGCTCCCCCGCACCGCGCCGAGCTCGACCGCGACCCACACGAGGAGGCCGAGGGAGACAACGACGAAGGCTCCGAGAGAGAACAGCTTCTTGTCCATGGCGCGCGGATCTTACCCTCTCCGCCTAGGGGGCGGCGAGCCGGACCGCCCCCGACCCGCCCCCCTCGCCGAGCGGACCCGAGAGGGGCGTGAGCGAGGCCCGAGGAGGGCCCCGTGACGCCCTCTACAGAGGATTTCCACGGAGGGGAGAAAAGTTCTCAGCGGCGCTGACGCGAGCCGCGGAATCGCACAATCATCGCCACAGGCGACGGTCGTTCGCAGACGGCTGCGGGCTCGGGCGCCCCGTGACGATCGCGGACTGTCGCGGACCATCGCGGACCATCGCCGACCATCGCCGACCATCGCCGATCATCGCCGACCCGGTCGAGGCGCGACGAGGCGGAGAGCTGAGCGGGCTCGCCCGGACTCACCGCGGGGGCCCCTCCCTACACAGAGCGCGCCGGGGACATGTCCTCGGGGTCCATTGGAGCCTGAACGAGCACCGGCGAGCACCGCCTCGCGCTCGGCAAAAAAATGATGACCCCCGACCCGGCTCGGGCGGAGGTCATCACAGTGCTACTCGCGGGGTTCGCGGGGTTCGCGGGGTTCGCGGTGCAGCGGGCTTCGCGATACCGCGGGCTTCGCGGGGTTCGCAGGTCTCCCTGCGGATGGCCCCTAGCGAATCTCGTCGCGGCGGCGGAGGAAGGCCGGGATCTCCGTGGGATCGGCCCCCGGCTCGCGACCCCAGGAGCTGGCGCTGGCGCCCGCGTCACGGCTCTGGCGACGGACGCCGCGATCGACCTGCGGGGCCGAGGCCGGGACCTGGACCTGGACCTTCGGCTGACCGCCGAAGAAGGCGGCGCCGGTCTGGGCGTTGCGAACGCTGGTCGCGGCGGCGTGGGCCCGCTGCGGAGTGTTCGCGTAGGGGATCGGCGCCCCGCCCGAGCTCTGCCGACGGCTGGTGTGGTGACGGATCACCTGCTCCAGCTCCTCCTCGGCGGGCGCGTGCCGGTCGAAGCCGGTCGCGATCACGGTCAGGCGGAACATGTCGCCCATGTTCTCGTCGATGACCGCGCCGAAGATGATGTTGCAGTCCTCGTGCGCCGCCTCTTGGATGAGCGACGCGGCCTCCTCGACCTCGTGGAGGCGGAGGTCGGGCCCGGCGGTGATGTTGATCAGGATCCCCTGCGCGCCGTGGATGGTCACATCCTCGAGGAGCGGCGACGAGATCGCCTGCTGCGCGGCGGCGAGGGCCCGGCCCTCGTCGCTGGCGATGCCCATGCCCATCAGCGCCCGTCCCTGACCGGACATGATCGTCCGCACGTCGGCGAAGTCGACGTTGATGATGCCCGAGACCGTGATGAGGTCCGAGACGCCCTGGGTCGCGTGCTGGAGCACCTCGTCCGCCAGGCGGAAGGAGTCCAGGAGGCTGGTGTTGGCGCTCGTGATCTGGAGGAGACGATCGTTCGGGATCGTGATCAGGGTGTCGACCGCGTCCTCGAGCTTCTCGATCCCAAGCTCCGCGAACTTGAGCCGACGACGGCCCTCAAAGCGGAAGGGCTTGGTGACGACGCCGACGGTCAGCGCCCCGACCTCGCGGGCGATCTGGGCGATGATCGGCGCTGCGCCGGTGCCCGTGCCGCCGCCCATGCCGGCGGTGACGAAGACCATGTCCGCGCCCTGGATCGCCTCGGCGATCTCGTTGACGCTCTCGAGCGCGGCCTCGCGACCCTTCTCCGGGTTCGCGCCGGCGCCGAGGCCTCGGGTGATCTCCCGCCCGAGCTGAATCGCGGTCGGCGCGAGGCTCTTCTCGAGCGCCTGGATGTCGGTGTTGGCGACGATGAACTCGACGCCCTCCACCTTGTTGCTGATCATCGTGTTGATCGCGTTGCCACCGGCTCCGCCAACGCCGATGACCTTGATCTTGGCCTGTGCCGGAAGTGCTTCGTCGAGCTCAAAGTACGCCATGTCGTGCTGATCCCTTCTTGTCTAGCTGTGCTCCGAGGACCGCATTACGCGACGCGGATCCGGCGAGCAAAAAAATGAGAATTTCCGCAGCTAGAGCGGTGTGCGACGGTGTGCGACGGTGTCCTACATCAAGCTGAGCGGAACATGCCGCCGCCGCCCTTCGTCCCCGCCGTTATCCTCAGCCAGCCCCCATGGACACACCCAGCACTGGCTATCTCCGCGGTTTTTACTCCCTCGAGCGCGAGCGCGGGGAGCCGGCCGAGCTCACGGCCGAGGGCCAGGTCCCGCCCGAGCTCCGCGGCACCCTCTACCGGATAGGCCCGGCCCGCCACGACATCTACGGCGACCGCCTCGCCCACTGGTTCGACGGCGACGGCATGGTCCACGCGATCGAGCTCGGCGACGGTCCGCCCCGCTATCGCAACCGCTTCGTCCAGCACACCGCCCACGTCGAGGAGGACGCCGCCCGCCGCCGCCTCTACGGATCCTACGGGACCCCGGCCCCAGGCGGCGCGCTCAACCGCTTTCGCCGGCGGAAGATCCGGCGCAACCCCGCCAACACCAACGTCATCGTCCACGACGGCAAGCTCCTCGCGCTCTGCGAAGGCGGCCGCCCCTGGCACCTCGACCCCGCCGACCTCTCGACGATCGGCGAGGAGGCGCTCGGCGGGGCCTTGGCGGAGAGCGACGCGACCTTCTCCGCCCACCCCTGCGTCGACCCGAGCACCGGCGAGCTGTGGAACTTCGGCTCCAGCTTCGGCCGTCAGCCGACCCTGCACTTCTACCGCTGGCCCCCGGGCGGCGCGGCGATCCGGACGGCGACCGTCGCCCTCCCCTTCCCCGCGCTCATCCACGACTTCGCCCTGACCGCGAGCTCGATCGTCGTCGTCGCCACGCCGATGGTCACGCCGACGATCCCCCTCGCGCTGATGTTCGGCCAGACCAGCTTCGGCGAGGCGCTGCGCTACAAGCCCGAGCTCGGGGTCTACGTCGGCATCATCGATCGCGAGAGCGGCCACGCCCACTGGCACCGCGCCGACCCCTTCCTCTGCTTCCACATCGCCAACGCCTACGACGATCCCGAGCGGGGCGAGGTGGTCGTCGACCTCTGCGCCTACGAGGACGACGGCTTCCTCTCGATCGCCTTCGAGGTGATGCGGGGGCCGATCCAGACCGGCACCTCGGGGCAGATCCGCCGCCTCCGGATCGATCGCGGCGGTCGACCTGTCCGATCGAGCACGCTCCTCCGGCACAGCTTTGAGTTCCCGCGGGTGCTCGACGATCGGATCACCCAGCGCCACCGGATCATCTACGGGCTCACCTGGGACGATCCCCGCGGCCTGCCGCGGCGGCCGAGCGCCTTCGACGTCGACACCGGCGAGCTGACCCGGGCCCCCCTCGTGGAGAACGAGTGGGCCGGCGAGTGTGTGCCGGTGGCCAAGGCCGGGGCGACCTCGGAGCGCGACGCCTGGCTCCTCAGCGTCGTCCTCAACGCGGCCGCGGACAGGAGCGAGCTGCAGATCTTCGACGGCGCCGACCTGCCCTCGGGGGCGATCGCCCGGATCCCGCTGCCGCACGTCATGCCCTTCGGCTTCCACGGCAACTGGGTCGCGTCCGCGGAGCCGGCTCTGACCGCTCAATAGGCCCAGCTGCGAAAGGGCAGGTGGGTGATCGCCGGCAGCCAGTGCGGGTGGATCGTCGCCTCTACCGTCCACGCCGGCTCGGGCCCCGCCGCCGGGGTGATGCTCGCAGCCCAGACGATCCCCTCGGCGTCGTCCTCGCTCCCGGCGATCTCCGGCCACGCGTCGCCGCGCTCGCGGAAGTAGTCGACGATAGGACCGGCCTCGCGCTCCCCCCCGGCCGCGACCCCGAGCTCGACCATCAGCCGCAGGGCGAAGGTGCTCGGCGCCGCGATCTCGAGCAAGGGCGGGCCGTTGTCGCCGAAGGCTGTGATGCGCAGAGTCAGCGCCGACGCCCAGATCTGCTCCTCCGGCGGCGCGAGCAGGCCATGCAACATCCAGTACCACGCGCCCCGCTCCATCGACGCCGCCGGAAGCTCGCAGGGGGAGCGCTGGAAGAGCTCGTAGGCCGGGGCAGGCAGGCCCACGAGCGCCATCACCTCAGCGCGCAGAGCAGCGCTGGGCGGTCGCTCGAGCGAGCTCAACCATCGGCTGAGCTCGAGCTCGCCGCCCGGAGTCTCTTCGCCGAGGCCGAGGCGGCGGGCGACCGCCGAGAAGACCTCGCGGTCGTCGAGGAGGAGCTCCAGGCTCCCCTCGACCGACTCCGGGGTGCCTGTCCGCACTAGGCTCGAGGCCTGCAACTCCGCGATCCACAGGTGGGCCATCGCCGCACTCTAGCCAAGTTCAACCGGGGACAACACCCGCGCTCAGGCGGACACCTCACGGGCGCGGTCGACGACCCTGATCGCCACCGGCCGCGGCGACGAGAGCCCCGTGAGCTGCGACGCCGAGAGCTGGCGCACCACGTTCACCGACTATCCCAACGGTGGGCTGCGGTCGACCACCCGCGATATGCACCGCCTCCTCACCGCCTTCGCCGACGACGGAGTCGCCAACGGACACCAGCTCCTCGGCGCCAGCACGGTCGAGCTCATGCGCACCCCGCAGATCCCCGAGATCGACGCGACCGTCGGCCTGCACATGTTCCTGATGGACGAGGACGAGGGCCTATGGGGTCATGATGGCGGCGAAGAGGGGGTCGCGACGATCATGGCCTTTCACCCGCAGAGCAAGGTCGGGGCGCTGATCTTCACAAACCAAGGCGACGCCGACCTCGAGACCCTGCTCGCGCGCGCGTGGGCGCTCGGCGAGCGCCTCTAGGGGGCTGTCGGCGGGCGGGCGAGGGCTGACGAGGCGGGGCCCTCGCGGCGCCGGTCCCCCCGTCGCCCCTCGCTCGCCCGAGCAGCGCATCGTCGGTCGAAGCGCCCGCACCGTCCTTTGTTGACGCCGAGCGGCCGTGCCGCGGCGACGTGCCGGCACGCTTGGCCGGCCAGCAGAGGCCGGCCAGCAGAGGCCAGGGGATGGCCGTCGACAAGGCCGTCCTGCGCCGCGAGAGGCGGGCACGATAACTGCAACACATCCTCGGCATGCCATTTCGCTCGAGCGCCGACCCCTACGCCCACCACATACCGAGGATGAACTCCAGCCGGGGCGAGACCCTCAACGAGCGCAGGTTTCTCCAGTCGCGTCTCGCCTTGCTAGGCAAGGTCGGCGGGCTCCTCGGCGCGGTCGCTCTTGTGATCTCGTACGCCCTCCTCCTGGCGATGTCGGACTCCATCAGCGCGGAGCTCGTGGGGTCCGGGTACGCCCTGCAGGCTGCGCCTACGCTGGCCATGATCGCGGTCGCTTGGCTCTGCTCGCGGACGCGCTTGCGCTACCGTCACCTGCTCCTCATCGACGTCTGCTTGACCCTCGTGATCTACACGATCATGGCCGTGCTCCCCCACGCCATCACGATCGCCGGCAGCGCGGGCCCGAGCTCCGAGGCGGCGGCTGGGTTCCTGACGCTCTCGTTTCTCCGGGCGCTCCTCCTGCCGAGCACCGGCCGGCGCACGCTCATCCTCTCGGTCGTCGGCGCTCTGATCACCTTCATCGGCGTCGTGTCGCTGATGGGCGAGGCCGAGGCGAGTTCGGCGCTGACGATCGTCTCTCTCGCGATCTGGTCGGGGATCGGGATCGCCGTGTCGACCTTCGCCTCGCGCGTGCTCTACGGGCTCCGCGATCGTGTGCGGCGGGCTCATGCCCTCGGCCAGTACGAGATCGTCGGCAGGATCGGCGCCGGCTCGATGGGGGAGGTGTTCCTCGCCAAGCACGCGCTCCTCCAGCGTCCTACCGCGGTGAAGGTGCTCCGAGCCGAGCGGGCCGACGACCAGCTCGTCCGTCGCTTTGAGCGGGAGGTCCAGCGCACCTGCCAGCTCACCCACCCCAACACCGTCGCGATCTACGACTACGGTCGGACGGCCGCCGGCGACTTCTTCTACGCGATGGAGTATCTCGAGGGGAAGAACCTCGATCAGCTCATCGCCGACGAGGGGCCGCTGACACCGGCGCGGACGGTCCACCTCATGGAGCAGCTCCTCTCGGCGTTGGCGGAGGCGCACGACCAGCGGATCATCCACCGCGATATCAAGCCGGGGAACCTCATCGTCGGCGAGCGCGGGGGGCTCGAGGATGTCCTCAAGGTCGTGGACTTCGGCCTCGTCAAGGAGCTCCTCGGCGAGTCGGACGCGAGCATCGCCGGCACGATCGTCGGGACCCCGCACTATATGGCGCCGGAGCAGGTCCGCGGGTCGGCGACGATCGATGAGCGCGCTGACCTCTACTCGGTCGGCGCGGTCGCCTACTTCCTCCTCTCCGGTCAGCGCCTCTTCCCCGGCGCCAACGTGGGCGAGCTGATGTACCACCACCTCGCGACGGATCCGCGACCGATCTTCGAGGTCGCGACCCAGCCTCTCCCGGCCGCCCTGAGCGAGTGTGTGATGCTCTGTCTCCGCAAGGATCCGGCGGAGCGGCCGTCGTCCGCCCGGTCCCTCCGCGACAGGTTCGCGAGGAGCCTCCGCGCCGACGCGGTGTCTAGAGAGGGGCTCGGCGCGAGCGTGTCACACCTGTCGCTAAGAACTCCCCGCCGATCTCAGCCGCTTGTCACAGATCCGCTGGCGGAGACCATCGCCCGCACGCCGCGCTCGGACCTCCTGGCTCAAGCTCTCTAGGCGCTCTACGACCTGCTCGCAGAGGACCGGAGCAGTGGAAGCAGCTGATCCAAAGGCAGGCCTACACGCAGCGGCGAGCCGCTCGCTTTGAGCGGACGACGCACCGCGGAGGACCGCGTATACGTATTACCTTTGGCGCCAGTAGGTAATCGACGGAGGGAGCGCGGGGGACCTCACCGCGCGTCGGCAGCCGCCGGCCCCAGTCAACCCGGCTCCGAGAACCTCCTACCCAGGCTCTCGGCCGACTCGACGCACGCGCTCGAGGAGCGCCGCGTGGGAGGCGAGGAGCGCCTCGGCCTCGTCGATCATCAGCCGCCCCTTCGGGCTCAGGCGAGAGCCGCGGGAGTCGGCCCAGAGAAGCGGCGCCCCGACCCGCTGCTCGAGGGCGTCGATCCGTCGCCGCAGGGTCGAGCGCGGGATCCCCAAGGCGTCGGCGGCTGCCTTGACGCTGCCATGCTCGACGATCGCGAGGAAGGCCCGGAGCTCGTCAAGATCAGCCATTGGGCAGCGCCTTGACGCCCTCGCGGAGGTTGCCGAAGAAGGTCAGGAAGGGGCGTCGCATCCGGGGGGTGTCGGGGAGCACGGCGCGGATCTCGACCCGCTGGCGCACGAGCTCCGGGAGCACCGGCACGAGCGCGCCAGGCGGGAGCTCTGGGTTCGGGATCTCGCCGGTCGGGAAGCGGCCGATCCCGAGGCCCGCGAGAACGCAGTGCCGGATCAGCCCCATATCCGGCGAGCAGTGCGAGAGCGAGGCGATGAACGATCCTCCGTCGCGCAGCGGCCACACCTCCGGGGTGCGACCCGGCGGCATCCACGAGAAGAGCCGGTGGTCGTGGAGGTCCTCGACTCGCTCCGGGATCCCTTCGCGGGCGAGGTAGTCCTTCGAGGCGAAGAGCCCCTCGACCCCCTCGGCGAGGCGCGCGCTCAGCCACGGGCCCTCCTCGGGCCGCGGCTCAAAGGTCAGGGCGATGTCCGCCTCGTCGGGGAGGAGCGCGAGGGGGCGCGCGACCGGATAGATCTTCGAGCGGAGCTTGGGGAAGCGCGCGTGCCCGTGACCGAGCACCATGACCAGGAGCGCCGGCGGGAGGCCGAGCGGGATCGCCACACGGAAGCTCCCGGCGAGCTCCTCACCTTGGTTCGCCACCCACTCGAGCGCCGCCTCGGCCTCGCGGAGCAGGCCGCGTCCGCCTTGAGCCAGCTCGACGCCCGCCGGGGTGAGAACCAGCGAGCGACCGCTGCGACGGAGCAGAGGCGCCCCGATCACGCGCTCGAGCGCCGCGAGTCGACTCCGGAGCGTCTTCTTGCTCACCCCCAGCGACGCCGCCGCCTTCGAGATGTTGCCGTGCTCCTGGAAGCCGACGAGGGCGCTGATTCGTTCAAGGTCCATCGTTCGCCGCACCGCCCAGTATCCAACACCGCGACCGTGGCCAGAAAGTGCGTCGACGATGGCCGTCGCCGCCGTCGAAGATCGCGCGCGGTGGCCCCAAAGTGGCCCCATGAGCAGTTGGACGAGACAAACCTCCTTCACCGCCGCGCTCGTGCTCCTCGGGGCGTGCAGCGGAGACCCGGCCGACACCGACGCGACGGCGAGCGAAACCGCGACCGCGACCGCGACGACGACGTCGACCGATACCGACGCGGACACCTCGACCACGACCACGACCACCGGCGAGACCGAGTCCGCGTCCGCGACGGAGCCCGCGAGCACGACCGAGGCCACGACCGACACCGAGGGGACGACCGACACCGGCGCTGTCGATCCGGTCCACGAGATGATCTGCCAGCAGCTCGGCACCCTCGTCGACGTCGACGAGAGCTACGCCGTGCCCGGGGTCGCCGGGGCGCCGCGCTGGGGGATCCCGATGGACCCGCCGAACACCCCTCGGATCCGCCGCTCCTGGTCGAGCCTCGACGCCGCCGGCAAGCAGCAGGTGATCGACGCCTTCCTCGCCCTCAAGTCGATCACCGTCGACAGCGGCGACCCCGGATCTGCGCGGGCCGACTACAACAGCTTCTGCGAGGTGCCAGAGCTCGGCCAAGCGCCCTACGCCAAGAACCTCTACGACTTCTACGTCGAGGCCCACATCAACGCCTTCGTGTCGATGCGCTCCCCCGACCAGATGCCGATGGAGCGGATGGCCCACATGGCGCCGCACTTCCTCCCCTGGCACCGCTACATCCTCCTCCGCCTCGAGGCCGACATGGCCGAGGCGATCGGCGACCCCGACTTCGCCCTCCCCTACTGGGACTGGAACGACTGCTGGGAGGACGGCGACGCGAACACCTGCGCGCCCCTCTTCGAGCCCGACTACCTCGGCGGCCCAGGCGGCTGCGACGAGGCCACGCACACCGTGGAGGGCTATCTCACCGAGAGCGGCTTCACGGCGAACGTCTACTCGGTCGGCGGGTTGATGAACTTCACGGGCGCCGGGCTGGTCTGCGGAGCGAGGCCCCTAGTCCGCGCGGTCGGCTGCAGCGACTCGGTCACCGGACCCCCAGACGCGGCCGAGATCGCCGGGATCTTCGCCCGCCAGGTCTACGACGCGCCCCCCTACGACAGCTGCTACACCGAGGAGGACGTCTCGTTCCGCCAGTACCTCGAGGGGTTCAACAACAGCGACGTCGATCCGATCTGCGTCGCCGCCGGCTGCACGCTCCACGGCCGCGGGCACGAGTGGATCGGCGGTGACATGACGATCAACTCCACGCCCAACGATCCGATGTTCTTCCTCCACCACAACAACGTCGACCGGATGTGGGCGGCCTGGCAAGAGGCGAACCTCAGCTCGGGCGAGGCCGCGCGGATGATCGACGCCGGCAACCCCGGCTACCCCGACGGCGACTTCCGCGGGCCGCTCTTCGTCTTCGACCAGGTCCGCGCCGACGAGCTCTTCGACTATCGCGCCCTGGGCTACGAGTTCGACGCGCTCCCGAGCGAGTGACGCGCGCGCGGTGAGGGCGTTGATGCCGGGGATTCCCCCCAACACGCCCGCCAGGGCCTCCACAGCGTCGTCGGCGAAGCGCGGGCGGAGCAGGGAGCGACAGACCGCCCCGATCGTCGCCGGTCGCGGCCGTCGACGGTCGTGGCCGCGTGCAGACGCAGGCCATAGGCGGTGACCGTCTGCGGTGGCGGCTCGGTGCGGGCCTCGCAGCGAATGCTGGACGCAAGCCGCGGGGTCGAGGTCGAGGTCGTCAGCGTCGTGACCCGCGGCGGCGAGGACCTCGTGCGCTCGGCCGAGGACGGCGGTCATCCGCTCGCGGGTCGGCGTGAGAGGATCCGTCTGGGACGCCTTGAAGTCACGGTGAGTCCATGATGCAATCCGCGGCCCGGTCGGCCTTGTCGACTGGGCGGAGGCCCAATGAATCTGTCCAAGCCGGACTGGGTGCACATCCTCGACGACCTCGACGGCCTCTTCCCCTTCGAGTGGAGCGAAGACCTGGCATACGGGTTCGCCGAGAGGCGGCCCGGCAGGATCTCGAAGATCCTGGATTCGCTGAACCCCTACTGCTACTTCGCGGTCGGGCTCTTCTCGGTGGAGTGGCTGTACTGGAACTGGCGGGAGGTCCGGCCGGAGTGCGACGACGTGCTGAACCAGGTCGAGGCCCAGTGGGCGGCCATGCTCAACGCCGACTACTTCCAGCGACCGGACAGCGAGAGCTGGACAGAGGCGGGATTCGGCCCGTCCGGGTTCGACGCATTCATCAAGGAGCGCCTCTTCTTCATCGAGAGCGACTCCAGGTTCCGCGGTGGGTCGGACGACGTCGAGCGTCTGGCGCATGTGGTCCGCCATGCCCTCGGCGGGTCGGCCGTCTTCGAGCAGAGCCTCGCACAGTATCTGAAGTTGCTCCAATCCCTATACGTGTGGGAAGAAGGCGACATCTTGAAAGTCGTCCCCCGTGATCTGGGGAACATGACCACGGATGAGGCGAGCGACGTGAGCCGCCGCGTGGAGAGCGTGCGCGCCTACCTCGCTTTGGTGAACGGGTCCGAGAACCCCTACCTCCCGAGCGCCGAAGCGCTGAGGGCCCGCGGCTTCTCGGGCGAACCCTACGTCCTCTAGAGCCGAGACCGAGGCTAGATCTTGACGCTCCGATTCTTCGTCGATGACATCTTCGACCACCACCCGATCGCCCACGCCTGGGACGGCAACGCCGTGTTCGGGGTGATGGCCGAGGTCGACCAGGACTTCGTGGAGGCGACCGCCCACATCAGCCCCGAGGCCCGGGTGGCTCTGGCCCTGGCCCTCTTCGAATGGGTCGCGGCCCGACTTCCTCGTGGCGACGACGCGGAGCTCCGGGCCCAGCGTGTCGAGTCCTACTGGTGTTCGGCCGTCCAGCCGCACCACGGAAGCGGGGGACCCCGGCTTCATGGGCCCGACTTCGCGGGACCCGAGCTCGGCCCCTGGTACATCGGCGTCCGCATCGTGGAGGACATCCTGTTCATGCGCGAACACGGCACCGGCGCGCACCCGCCTGAGCTGGGCCTGCTCGACCGCATGGTGCGCCACGTCCTGCCAGAACAGCACAGCTACCTCGCCTGGCGCTCCGAGGTCTTGGATCGCCTTCAGCGGCACTTTCCACGGCAAGACGACCGCGCGTTGGACCTCTTCGACGATCTGTTCGCGCCCCTTCCGGAGCCGGCGCAGGTCCCCCGCGAGCTCTTCGACACCCGCGCCCACTTCGATCCCGCGCAGTCGGCGGCCCGGATCGACGCGTTCCTGAGGTCGGTGGCCTGGCAGACCAACCCCAGCCTCCTCGCACCCGACGAGATGGCCGAACGCGGATTCGTCGGGGCGGCCTACCGCTACCGACCTTACGTGGCCTGACCAGCGCGCGGGACTTTGCCACGGCCTCCACGGCCAGGGCCTGCGCGTGCTCACCGCGACGCACAGCGAGGCCGACGCAGAGCAGCTCCGCGCAACCTTGGCAGGAGCGTCGCCGATCCCCCGACGAACCACACAGCGGGAGCCGACGTGCGATGCTGTGCCGCCCCCCGTGGACTCCACCGCCCTCATCTCCCTCGCGCTCTTCGTCCTCGCCTTTGGCCTGGTGTCGCGGCGCATCGAGTCCAGCATCATCACCGCGCCGATGGTCTTCGTCGCGGTCGGCGGTCTGATCGCGGCGACGGGCGCTCTCCCCCTCGACTTTGACCCGTGGGTGCTCGACCTCCTCGCCGAGACGACCCTCGTCCTCGTCCTCTTCTCCGACGCCGCCCGGATCGACGTCCGCCAGCTCTGGCGCGAGCGCGGCCTGCCGCTGCGCCTGCTCCTCCTGGGCATGCCCCTGACCGTCGTCCTCGGCACCGCGATCGCGGCGCTCCTCTTCCCCGCCCTGAGCTTCTGGGAGGCCGCCCTCCTCGCGACGATCCTAGCCCCCACCGACGCCGCCCTCGGCCAGGCGGTCGTCAGCGATGAGCGCGTCCCCCTGCGGATCCGCCAGGCGCTGAACGTCGAGAGCGGCCTCAACGACGGCATCGTTCTCCCCCTCGTGATGATCTGCGCCGCCCTCGCGAGCGCCGGCGCCGAGGGGGCCGAGACGAGCCGGAGCGCCGGCGAGTGGCTCGCCTACGGCGGGCTCCAGGTGCTCCTCGGACCGGTCGTCGGGGCCTCGATCGCGATCGTCGGAGGTCGCCTGATCAGCCGCGCGGTCGACCGCGAGTGGATGAGCGCCAGCTTTGAGCGGCTCGGCGGGCTCTCCCTCGCGCTCCTCGCCTACCTCTGCGCCGAGGAGGCCGGCGGCAACGGCTTTATCTCGGCCTTCGTCGCCGGTCTCAGCCTCGGCAAGACTGTGCCGGAGATCTGCCCGACGATCCACGAGTTCATCGAGGCCGAGGGTCAAGCGCTGATGCTCCTCGTCTTCCTCCTCCTCGGCGGAGCGCTCGCCGGCCCCGCCCTCGCCGAGGCGACGCCGGCGATGCTCGCCTACGCGCTGCTCAGCCTGACCCTCATCCGCATGCTGCCGGCCGCGGCGAGCCTCCTCGGCGCCCGTCTGAGCCCGGTGACGACGATCTTCCTCGGCTGGTTCGGCCCCCGCGGCCTCGCCTCGCTCCTCTTCGGCCTGCTCATCCTCGAGGAGTCCCAGGCCCCCCACCGGGCGATGATCTTCACGATCGTCGTCCTCACCGTCCTCCTCTCGGTGATCGCTCACGGGCTGAGCGCAAACCCGGCCGCCAAGCGCTACGGCGCCCGCCTAGACAGGGCCCGCAAGGGCTCCGCGACGACGATGCCCGAGCACGTCGAGGTGATGGTCCATCCGACACGGGGGACCATCAAGAAGTAGCGCAGCGCGGGCTCCTGCTCCTACGAGAGCGCGGCTCGCATCGCCGTGATCGCCTCGGCGGGGAGCGAGCGCCCCAGCCAACGCTCGAGGGCGATCACCCCCTGCCAGAGGAGCATCTCGCGGCCGTCCTGGACCGCGGCGCCGGCGGCCTCGGCCCGGTCGAGGAGCCCCCCTGCCCGCCTGGGGTAGACGATGTCGACGACCCGCGGCCGCGGCCCTTCGAGGGTGTCTAGGGCGAGCTCGACCGGAAAATTCTCCGGCCCGCCGTGCATGCCGACGGTCGTGCAATTGACGAGCAGGTCGACCCCGAGGCGCTCCGCGACGGCGCCGTAGTCGAGGCAGCGCAGGCGCTCGCCGGCGCCGGCGAAGCTCAGCCGCTCGGGCCTGCGCGAGACCCAGCGCAGCTCCTCGACCTCGAGCTCGCCGAGGAGGGCGTCGACGACGGCCCGCGCCGCCCCGCCGCCGCCGAGCACCGTCGCCCGCCGCGGCTTCGGGCCGCCGAGCTGCGCGAGCGCCCGCGCAAAACCCGGGCTGTCGGTGTTGTCACCGCGCAGCCGCCCCCCGTCGAAGAGCACCGTGTTGACCGCCCCGATCCGACGGGCGGCCTCGCTGAGCTCGTCGACGATCGTCAGCGCCGCCTGCTTGTGGGGGACCGTCAGGTTGACCCCGCCAAAGCCCATGGCCCCCGCGCCGCGCAGCGCTGGGGCGAGCTCCTCCGCCGCGACGCGAAAGGCGAGGTAGACGTGGCCTAGGCCGAGAACCCGCAGCGCCGCCCCGTGCATCGCCGGGGAGCGCGAGTGGGCGATCGGATCGCCGAAGACACCGAAGCAGCGCCGCATGCCCCGACGATACCCCGGAGAACCTCCCCCTCGCCGGCCATCCGAGGCGGTTCTCGGCCCTCGACTGTCCTCGACCGCCCTCGACCGCCCTCGAACGCCCTCGACCGCCCTCGACCGCCCTCGACCGCCCTCGACCGCCCTCGACTGCCCTCGACTGCCCACCCCTGACGTCGACCCGAGATCGTCCCCCCGCGGGCCCTCCCGACCCGGCGCGCCGCGAATGTGGTACGCGATCGAGGATGACTTCCCCCGCCGCGGCCCCGCCGGTGTCGATCATGAGCTCCCGTCAGCTCGCGAGCTGGCTCGCGGAGGTCGACGTCAGCGTCGCCCTGACGACCTACCAGGCCGGCAAGCTCTTCCTCCTCGGCCGGCAAGAGGACGGCCGCCTCGGGATCCACGAGCGGACCTTCAACCGCTGCATGGGCCTCCACGCCGGACCGAGCGGGCTGTGGATGAGCTCGCTCTACCAGCTCTGGCGCCTGACCAACGCCCTCGATCCGGGGGTCGTCCACAACGGCTTTGACCGCCTCTTCGTCCCCCGCGTCGCCTACACCACCGGCGACCTCGACGTCCACGACATCGGCGTCCTCGCCGACGGCCGGCCTGTCTTCGTAAACACCCTCTTCTCCTGCCTGGCGACCATCGCCGACGACGCCTCCTTCGCGCCCCTGTGGCGGCCGCCGTGGATCTCCCGCCTCGCCGCCGAAGATCGCTGTCACCTCAACGGCCTGGCGATGGGCGAAGGCGAGGCCGCCGGTCGTCCCGCCTACGTGAGCGCGGTCGGCCGCAGCGACGTCGCCGACGGCTGGCGCGAACATCGACGGGCGGGCGGCCTGGTCGTCGACGTCGAGAGCGGGGAGACCGTCGCCTCGGGGCTGTCGATGCCCCACTCCCCCCGCCTCCACCGCGGCGAGCTGTGGCTCTTGGAGGCGGGCTCCGGCCACCTCGGCGTCGTCAATCGTCAGCGGGGCACCTTCGAGCGCCGGGTCTTCTGCCCCGGCTACGCCCGCGGCCTCGCCTTCGTCGACCGCTACGCCCTGGTCGGCGTCTCGGCCCTGCGCCAGGACCGGACCTTCGCCGACCTCGAGCTCGGCGAGCTCCTGCGGGACAAGTCTGCCCAGGCCCGCTGCGCCCTCCTGGTGATCGACCTGGAGCGCGGCGACATCGTCCACTGGCTCCGCTTTGACGGCCTTATTCAGGAGCTCTACGACGTCGCCGTTCTCCCCGGCGTTCGCCGACCCATGGCCCTCGGCCTGCGCAGCGACGAGATCCGTCGGATCCTCACCGTCGGCGCGGCGGCCGAGCTGCGCCGCCCCTGACGCATATCCCGGCCGGCTACCCTCCGAGGCGTTGGAATTGGCCCCAGCGCCGCGCCTCGTGTAGGTTGCGCCTATGCGCCGCTCGCTCTTCCTGGTCCCCGCCCTCCTCCTGGCCCTCCCCGCCTGCGGGAAGGATGCCTCTAAGGACAGCAAAGGTGAGGCTGACAAGCCCGCCGTCGCCGAGGCCAAGCCTGAGACCAAGCCCGAGGCCGAGCCCGAGGAGGCCTTCAGCTTCACCGTGCCGAAGGGTCTCAAGGCCCCCGAGGTCCCGACCGACAACCCGATGAGCGCGGCGAAGGTCGCCCTCGGCCACAAGCTCTTCTTTGACAAGCGCCTCTCCGGCGACGGCTCGCGCAGCTGCTACTCCTGCCACCAAAACCAGCTCGGCAACGCCGACGGTCGGCCCCTGGCGCTCGGCGCTGGCGACAAGGAGCTCACCCGCAACACGCCGACGATCTGGAACGTCGCCTACCACTCCGCGCTCTACTGGGACGGCCGCGCGCCGAGCCTCGAAAAGCAGATGCTCGGGGCCTGGAAGGGCGGCAACATGGGCGCTGGCGACGATCTCGCGGCCAAGGCCAAGGAGATCGCCGCCGAGGACGGCTACGCGGCGGAGTTCCGCAGCGTCTTCGGCCTCGCCGAGGGCGACGACGTCACCCCCGAGCACGTGGCGATGGCCGTCTCCGCCTACGAGCGCACCCTCCTCTGCGGCGACTCCCCCTGGGACAACAACGCCCTCGAGGGCGACGCCCTCGCCGGCTGGGAGCTCTTCCGCGGCAAGGCGGCCTGCGCCACCTGCCACGAGGGTCCAAACCTCAGCGACGGCAAGTTCCACAACGTCGGCATCGCCGTCGCCGACGGCGGCGACATCGGCCACGGCAAGGTCAGCGGCGACGCGGCCCACAACTTCACCTTCCGCACCCCGACCCTGCGCAACGTCAGCGAGACCGCGCCCTACTTCCACGACGGCAGCGTCAAGGAGCTCCGCGACGCGGTCAAGCTGATGGCCAGCGGCGGCGATCGGAAGATCGAAGGGCTCGACGAGAACTTCGCCGACCGCGGCCTGAGCGACGCCGAGATCGACCAGCTCGTCGCCTTCCTCGGCACCCTCAAGTGCCCGAACAACCTCGAGGTCATCGGCGAGCAGTCGGTCCCCGGGATCGACGCTCCGGCCGGCTGAGCACCGGCTGAGCACCGGCTGAGCACCGGCTGAGCACCGGCAAGGGATCCGAGCCCGGAGCTCGCTGAGCGCGACGCCGGCGGCGTACACATCGGTGTCCGCCAGCCGGCGTTGAGTCTTCCCGTGACCGCTGAGAAAGAACCACACTCTGCGCTCAGCGCCAGCCGCCAGCCACACGGGGGTGATCCCCTCATCCATCGTCGATGGTGGTCCCAGGCAGCGTCACAGCTCCCGGCGTCGACCGACCTCCGTCTCGAAGGTGCCATCACCCTGATGTCGACGAGCCACCGTGACGCGCCGTGACAAGGCGCCGTGCCTTGACGGCCTCCTCGCGCGCGGCTGCAGTCTCGAGGCAGATACGCGGCGACCTCAGACCTCCTCGCCCTCGGCCTCCTTGAGCGCCTTTCCGTCGGCGGTCGTCCCCCAGGTGACCTTGCTTATCTTGATCTTCGAGCCCGGCATCATCAGCACCTCTGCCTCGGTGTCGTACTCGGAGTAGGCCGAGACATCGCGCCCGCCCTTGCCCTTGAGCGCGACCGTGAGGAGCACCGGGTTCGAGAGCGATCCGCCCGAGGCGAAGTCCAGCGCGGTGTCGCGGTCGCGTGAGAAGCTGTTGAACTCGGGGAAGGTGATCGTCGCGCCTTCCTCGTAGCGCGAGCTGATGACCGACGACCAGTCGCCGCGGTAGACATCGACGCCGGTGACCGGCGGGAGCTGCGACAGCCCCTCGACCGACATGTTGATGTGGGTCAGCAGCTCCTCATAGAGCGGGTTTTGCATCGCGCTGATCCAGGGGTAGACGGTCTTCTTGATGTAGGCCTTGACGTCGCTGTAGCTGAGCGAGAGGTCCGCGCAGACAGCGGACCACTCGGTGATCTTGTCCTCCTTCTCGAGGACGTTGATCATCTCGACGCCGGCTCCCATGATGTAGTCGTAGTCGGCCTGCTCGGTGCCGTCGAGCGTCGCGCCTGACTTGGACTTCGCGTCGAGGTATATGCCGCGGCAGACGAGGCTGGCGTTCTCCTGGAGCTTGCTGACGACGAGCTTGGCGCCGACCACCCCGGTGGGGTCGCTGGACGAGCTGAGGATCGCGTTCATCAGGCTGTGGATGCCAGAGGTGTAGCCGTAGATCGCCGTCGCGTGGGCCCGGCTCACCTTCGGATCACCGCTGATCGCCACGTCCGTGTCGTACTTGCTGTCGCCGAAGAGCGCCTTGTAGCCGGTCGACTGCGTCTTATCCGGCTCGATCTTGCTGAGGTAGATCTCCTCGTGGGGGAAGAGCTTGTCGTGGGCGACGTGGGTGCGGAGCTCCTCGGTCGTCAGCGGCGGGACGTTCATGTACATGTCGACGACGTCGGTGAGGTCGCCCTCATCGGACCCCTTGACGCTGGCGAGGTGTGAGCCGCGGAGGATCTCGTAGAGCGAGTGGTCCCACGCGGGGAGCATCCAGCCGAGGATCGCCAGGCGGAAGTCGACCGCGCTGGTGCCGGTGCTGAGCCACTTGAAGGCGGTGAGCATCCGCGTCGTGGTGCCAGAGATGCCGGCGACGACGGGCATCCTCTTCGTGCCGCGGATACGCTTCACCCAGGGGTTGCTGTCGGACATCGAGTAGTACGTGTGCCCCTCGATCCACGGCAGCTTGGTCGTGTCGAAGACGTCGTCGCCGACGCCCATCGTCGCCTTCGCGTAGCTCTTCTCGCGGTCGGAGAGGCCGATCCCGAGGTCCTCGTAGTCCTGCGCCGTGCGCTTCTCCGCAGCCTGGTCCGGAGCAGAGCGCTTGACCCGACCGGCCTGGCTCACCGCCATCTCGGCGGTGCCGCCTGTCTCTTTCTCCAGGGTCAGGTTTCCGAGCGCGAAGGGATCGTCGCTGAAGTTGTAGCCGACGGACGACTTGCTCGTCGCGAGCTTGACCCCGTAGCGCAGCCAGCTCGAGTGGAGGAAGCCCAGCTTCTTTTCGATGTCGTCGGCGTCGAGCCCGAGCGCCAGCGCCTTCGCCTTCTTCTCCGCGACGAGCTCCTCCCACGTCTTCTTGGTGCCGCCGCCGAAGACCATCGACGACATGTAGCTCGACCAGGTCTCGAGGTCCTTCTTCGAGTTCTCGCTGAGGAGGAGGAGGTCGACGGCGATCGCCTTGAGGCCGGCGAGCGGCGGCTTCGAGGGGTCGGAGTTGTAGTAGGCCGCGTTGTAGAACGCGGTCATCCGCTCACGCAGGTTGCCGGTCGCCAGGAGGTCGGTGATCTCGTCGTAGCTTAGGCCGCTGCCGACCTGACCGGCGCTCGACGGATCATCCTTCGTGAAGACCTGGCGGTAGAGATCGAGGCGATCGTCCTCCTCGAGCTCCCCGACCTTGTACTCCCTGTGGATCACGTCCTCCATCTTCATGAGGGCGCTTGTGAGGGCGGCCCTCGCCTTCGGGTGGTTGTAGGCGTAGACGCCGAGCCGCTTCTCGTAGGCTTCGGCCTTGCCGAGCCACGCGGGATCGCGGGTGAGGGGAGCGTAGCCGCCCTTGAAGGGGCGCTCGCCGACCTCTAGCCGCTGGACGAGGGGGCTGCCCTGGACGCTCTTCGCATAGGTCGCGGCACCGCCGGCTCCGCTGAGGAGGGACGCCGCGGAGCGCCCCTGGACGACACGCGCCGCGACCTGGTCCGCCTGGCGCTCGTAGCGATCGCCGACCTGACCGACGCCGCCAGGGAGGCTCAGGCCGCGGCGCTGCTGGACGACGTGGGCGGCCTCGTGGGCGGCGACGTGGAGGCTCGGGGCCCTGCCGAAGGCGACGCGATCGCCGTAGGCGTAGGCGGCCGCTCCCATGGCGGCGCTGGCCTTCGCCGCGGGGCCGCCCACGTAGGCCCGGATGTTCGAGACGTTGTGGTCCGGGCCGAAGGAGCGCTGGATGGCGGAGAGATGCGGGAGGGCCCGTTCGGTGCCGCTGGTCCCGTACCGCGCCGACGCGTGGATCGCCGCAAACGAGGTCTCCGGCGCCGTCTGTCCGCGATCTCGGGAGGCCTGCACCGCCTTCGCGATCGCGTCGTCGCCTCCCCCGCTGTAGGCCCTGACAGCGCTGGTCCCGTGCCGCGCCGACGCGTGGCTCGCCGAAAACGGGGTCGCCGGCGCCGCCCGCCCGCGCTCGGGGGATGCCTGCACCGCCTTCGCGATCGCGTCATCGCCTCCCCCGCTGAAGCTCCTGACGGCGCTCCGCAGCCCGAGCGAGCCGTGGTTTCCGAGGCCGAGCGCCAGCGGCTCGGCGGCATCCCGCGTCGTGCTGCGCGTATCTGGCTGTGCCTGCTCCGGTTTGGCCGCGCGTGTCTCCCGACGATGCATGGCCCGACTATAGGGAAGTCTACAGTGCCGTTCACCCGGCCCGCGGGTCGACACCGAGAGGTCTCCGCGCACTTCCGCGAGGCTCACAACGGACGATGGCTATGGGTGTCTCAGGAGACAGGAGAGCAGCCGCGCGGGCATCGGCTGCGCGGAGCTCCGCGCGGATGCGGGCGGCGGCCGGCGGCGCGACCTGAAGGAGGGCGAGCATGCCCCCGCAATCGAGTGGGCCATCGGTGAACTCTCAAAGGAGCCAACCCCTGCCCGTCGCGGGGTCCTGCTCGGGTATGACGTCGTCAACGAGGTCATCCCGGCGCGCGACCTCTGCATGTCGCCGCGCGCGGAGGCTGCCTCCCAGCGGGCTGTCGGCGCGCTAGCCCTAGAATAAGCGCTGGTGTGAAACCGCCCCCCAGTTCCGTGTAGAAGTGCGCTCACGCGGACTTTTGCCGCCCGAGTGCTCGGGCGCGGGTGAAGGCTCACCTCTCGCTTGACGACGGGCGGAGCTCGGAGGCTGAAGGCGGGCGGGCGAGGGGCGACGAGGCGGGTCCCTCGCGACGCGGGTCCTCCCATGCCACGTGCTCGCCACGGGTCAAGCTGAGCTGCTTGAAGAGACAGGGTACGCGTGTCTCCGCGCGAGGCACGGGTCCTCCCGCTGCGTCCCACCCGTCGCCCCTCGCTCGCCCGAGCGAGTCTGTCGGCGCTCCGCTTGCGAGTACGTGGATCGCTTGCTCCCGTAGGTCTTCGCTCGATACGTGCTCGTCGCGACTCTCGACGATGATGAGAAACAACGCGCATCGTCGGCCGAACTTCGGTCCGTGTCGAAGTCCAAGCGAGCGCGAGTCATCTCAAGGCCGAACCTCGGCGAGAACGGAGCCCACAGGCAAGCGCTCGACCGAAGTGCAAGAGCTTCGAGCCTACGCCGGTAGAGTTGGTCGTCGACCCGGCACCTGTGACTCCCTTCGCTGGGCTCACGCTCGCGGCTCGATCGATCGCCTCAAGCTCCGGCGCTCGATCAACGGCCGCGTGAAGGTCTTCGAGAACAAGCGCGGCTACGACGAAGCGACGCATGTCCT
>JAUHWG010000062.1 GCA_030424595.1 Polyangia bacterium | reverse complement strand
ACGACGACGACGACGACGACGACGACGACGACGACGACGACGACGACGACGACGACGACGACGACGACGACGACGACGACGACGACGACGACGACGACGACGACGACGACGACGACGACGACGACGATAACGACACTGGCGACACTGGCGACACTGGCGACACCGGCGACACCGGCGATGACAACGACACCGGCGATGACAACGACACGGGCGACACGGGCGACACGGGCGACACGGGCGACACCAACGGCTAGGCAAGGACGGCGTTACGCCGCCTAGAAGAGTCACTCATGTCCCCGCCTAGGAACCTCGAAGTCGTTCGTGCGCGAGCGACGGCGGTCCCCTCCGAGGGGCCGTCGCCGGCTGGCGATGAGCACATGCCGAGCCTCCTAGGCCGGGCGCGAGCGGGTGATGTTCAGGCGTGGTCGCGCCTCTACCAAGAGCACTTTGACCAGATCTTCCGCCACATCGTTCATCTCACCGGAGACCCGGACATCGCGGAGGATCTGGTCCAAGAGACCTTCGCGAAGGCGATCGTCGCGCTCCCTAGCTTTCGCGGGGAGGCGAAGCTGTCGACCTGGCTCTCGGGGATCGCGATCAACATTGTCCGCGCTCACTGGCGCCGGGTGAAGGGCGCGAGGAAGATCCGCGACGGTCTCGCGCGGCTGGAGGAGATTACGCCCCAGCAGGGCGACAGCCCCGATCACGCTCGCCTGCGGAAGGCCCGCGCGGAGGTCCTGTACACCGTCCTGGAGGGACTGCCGGAGACCCTCCGCGAGGTCTTTATCCTCCGGGATCTGGAGCAGCTGAGCGCACGTGAGGCGTCAGCTCAGCTCGGGATCACGGAGGGGAACGTCAATGTGAGAGCGAGCCGCGCTCGTCGTCGGGTGCGCGACGAGCTCGAGCGCCTTGGTTGGCTCAGCCCCCGTGAAAGGAGCCGAGCATGAGGGAGTCCCAGCCAGAGCAGGCGAACGAGGAGGAGCCAGAGCTCGCGGGTTTTCTCGCGGAGGTCTCGGCGGAGTGCGAGCAGCTCGCCACGCAGGCGCATCCGCTCCCAGACTTCGGCGAGGTGCTCCGCCGCGCCCGGGCTTTGGATCCGACGTCCGTGTCGGAGGAGATGCTCGATGAGGCGGCCAAGCTCGCCCCGGTCGTGCCGATCGCGGGGCTGCGCTCTGTGCCGGAGGAGGCGGCTGACGAGGGGCTGCGCGGCTTCCTCGACGAGGTCCGCTCGCACAATGAAGGGCTCGTGGACGAGCGGCGGCTGGCGGGGATTCCTCCGCTCGTGCGACCCGCTCGGGCGGGCAAGAGACGTTGGGCGCTGGCGCTCGTCGGCGTCGCGGCTGCGCTGGCGCTGGCGTTGTTGGGGCCTGAGTTCATGACCCCGTCCTCTCGCGGGGCCACCCCGACCTCGTCGGCGGCGATGATGCAAGGGATCGTCGAGCGGGTGGAACATGTCGTGGCGCTCGAGGTTACGGAGGGTCGAGCCCTGGTCGAAGGCGGTCGTGGAGCTCCTACGGCGCAGCGAGAGCTTGTCAGAAAGGGGACCGCTGACGCCGACGAGGATGGCTCGTCGGGCCTGCTGGTGCAGGCGGAGGCGGAGGCGGAGGCGGAGGCCGCAGAGGCGAAGGGCGAGGAGCCGTCCGAACCGCGAGCTCGCCGAGCAGCGCCGAAGGCTGAGGCGCTCGACGCTGAGCTTCGAGCGCTCGACGAGGAGGCCCAAGCTGCGTGGCGCCTCGGCGACCTCAAGGGGGCCGAGAAGAGCTTTCGCCGGATCATCCGTCGCGCGCCGCGGGGGCGTTGGGCCCAGCTCGCCTACGGGGATCTCTTCAACTTGGTGCGGCAGGGGGGCGACCCCGAGGCTGAGCTCGCGCTGTGGCGCGAGTACCTGCGGAGGTATCCGAAGGGCCCGCACGCCGATGATGCCCACGCCGGGACGTGTCGCCGCAGCGCGACCTCCGACCGGGGGCAGTGCTGGCGCGCGTATCTCGAGGTGCGCCCGCGGGGCGCCTATCGCCAACAGGCCGAAGCTGCGCTGTCTCCAGAGGAAGCTGGAGGAGGATGATGAGTATGAACAGTCTGCATCGCGCGCAAAGGTGGTGGGCCGCGGCCGGAGGTGCGGTCCTGATCGTCATGATGAGCGCCGCGTGCTCGGTCGACTACACATTCCCCGCCTCTTCGGCGAGCGAGAGCGAGAGCGAGGCGACGACAGCGGGGGAGGGAGGCACCTCGACCAGCGTTGATTCCCAGGGGAGTGAGAGCGGGACCGTTACGTCCGCCGGGACCGACTCAGGATCCGAGTCCGGCACGGGCGCGACCACGACCTCCGGCTCTGGAGGGGACTCGGACGATTCGGACTCGGACTCGGGGTCGAGCACTCAAGGTACGACCGAGGGAGACTCAGAGGGGGAGTCCGAGGGAGAGACGGAGAGCGAGAGTGAGTCGACCACCTCGGAGTCTGGGGCTGACGATGAATGAGCGAGGCTCTGGCGGGCGCCTCCTACCTCCGAGGCGATCATCACCCTTCGCTGGGCGAGGAGTGTCTTTGTAGCGAGCTGCCGCACCCGGCGAAGCTGGGGATCGAGCTGACAGCGCCGTCTTCGCCAGCTATAGAGTCACGTGCTCCGAGTCGCGCTATGCCTCGCTCTTCAGGGGCCGACCGTCACCGCGGCGACGCCGGGGATGACCGATCCTGTCGGCGAAGAGACCGATCAGGAGCTGCGCAAGGTCCATCTCTACGTCCGCGGTCTGGCTGAGGAGAGACTGATCCAGGATCTGGCGCTGCGCAGCCAGGGTTTTGCGTACGCGATCCAGACCGATCCGGCGAAGGCGAGCGACCCGGAGATCACGATCGTCCTCGTCCGCCCGCGGCCGCCGGGCTACGCCCTGACCGTGCTCATGCCGGACGGACGAGCCTTCGACCGTGAGGTCAACGCGCCGGAGGAGCTGTCGACACGGGTGGTCGCGAGCACCCTCGCGAACCTGCTCGCGGCGATCGCCGACGAGCGCGTCGTCGCCGATCGTCGTGAGGTCAACCTCGCCGAGGAGCTCGCGGCTGAGGGGGAGAGCGTCGACGGGGAGGGGAGCGCTGAGACCGTCGACGAGACCGAAGCTCCCACGGGAGGTCAGGCGACGGAGAGCCCCGAGCTGGACGAGACCTCCTCCGAGATAGACGTCCCGGGATCGTCCGCGCCTCCGTCCGAGGTGAGCTCGGCCGGACCGCGCTCGTGGTCCGTCGCTTCGTCTCTCCTCCCGGTCGCGCTCCTCTCTCTGGGCTCGGCCCCAGCTCCCTTCGCCGGCGCAGGGATCGGCGTCAACGTCATCGGCGAGGCGCCGCGAGGTCTCCGGGTCGGCGGCGATCTCCGCGGGGGCTGGGTCGCGCGGAGCGGCCGGAGCCTCCACCGCTACAGGATCAGCCTGGTGGGCGGCTATCTGGTTCATCGCGGGCGCTTCGTCCTCGCGACCGATGCGTTGCTCGGGGTGGAGCCCTGGCAGTTGAGAGAGGATGGTGAGCGGCTCGCGCTCGATCTCTCCGGCGACGTCGCTGACGAGGATGAGCCCTCGACCACCGCCCTCGCGATGGGCCTGCGTCTGAACCCCGGGGTCGAGGTCGAGGTCGGGCCGAAGCGTCGCATGCGCCTGCGCTTCGGCGCTGCGGCGGAGTTCAGCTACACCGGCGTGCTCGCCTCGGGGCTGCGGGCGGTAAACCTCGGCCCCGCCGGGGACGACGCGATCTTTCGCGTAGGCGGCCCGGAGTTGACGCTCGGTCTGACGATGGGCCTTGTTGTGGGTCGCCCCGGGCGATGAGTGGGTGCCGGGACTGCATCAATTCTGTACATGCCCGGTGCCGATAGGATTCTCGGAGTGGGCAGTACAGCACGATGACCTCGGAGGGCTAGCAGGGGAGCGCGTCGCCGCGCCCCGGCGGATCAATGATCAGTCGGCGATGTGGCCGACTCGATGACGCTGCGGTCTGGCCCGAAGGCCTCGCTGTGGATCCGCGAGGGCTCGACCCCCGCGGCCTCCAACTCCCCCTGGAGCTGCCCCATGAAGCCGGTCGGCCCGCAGAGGAGGTAGTCGGGGGGACCCTCGACGCTGCTCTCCCGGAGGAGCCTGGAGACCAGCGCCGCGTCGATCCTGCCCGCGCTGTCGAAGCGGTCCCGGTCCTCGGCGCGGGGTCGGCTGTAGGCGACGTGGAGGTGGACGTCCGGGGTCCTCGAGGCGAGCCCCCGGAGCTCGGCGGCGAGGGGATCGTGGTCGCCATCGCGGGCGCCGCGGACGAAGAGGATCGGCCGCGCGGATCCAGCTTCTTCAGCGCCCTCGGCGAGGGCATGGATCATGCTGACCATCGGCGTGAGGCCGACCCCCGCGCTGAGGAGGACGAGCGGTCCCGAGCCCTCTGGGATCACAAAGTCCCCCGCGGGAGGACGAGCGACGAGCGTCGAGCCGACCTCGACGCTGTCGTGGAGGGCCCTCGAGACCCGCCCGTCGGGTTCGCGCTTGACGGTGATCCGGTAGCCCGCGGCGCGCGGTGATCCAGAGAGGCTGTAGGTGCGGCGCTGGGGGGGCCCTTCGCCGGTGAGCTGGAGCTCGACGGGCAGGTGCTGGCCGGCGGCGAATTTCGGCAGAGCGCGCCCGTCGGCGGCCACGAGGTGGAAGGAGGTGACATCGGCGCTCTCGCGGGTCTTGGCGGCGACGCGGAGCTCGAGGCGGGCCGCCGGATCCTCGCTCCAGCGCAGGGGCAGGGCGGCCGGGAGGTCGACGACGACGTCGATGTCGACGGTGATGAGGCGGCGCGCGCCGGGGATCGTCGCGATCATAGGCGAGTCCCAGTCGATGGTCGCGCGGCCGCTTATCTGGAGCATCCCCCCGGTCGCGAAGTCGACGAAGAGGAGGCCGACGCGGGGGTCGACGCTCAGGTTGCCGATCGTGTTGAAGTGATTGTTGCCGGCGTAGTCGGGGAAGCGGAGCTGTGTGCTCCCGCGGAGCTCGACAAAGCCGCGCGGTCCGCCGCGGTGGGAGGCGTCCATGCCGTAGCTCGGACTCTCGCCCCTACCGCGATAGCCGCTGGCGATGAAGAACGTGTCCGCGTCGAGGATCCGACGGCGCTGCCGGTCGCAGAGCTCGGCGCTGCGGCGCGGAGCGGCGGCGGCGGTGATGCCAGTCCATCGCCAGGCGCGCTCGCGGATGTACTGCGGGCAATTGCCGAAGCTCTGGTCGACGGCGAAGACGTGGCGATCGCCGTCGCGGCTGCGGATCCGCCCGTTGACGCGGTTGCGGCGGCGGGTCGAGAGCTCGATCCCGAGGAGGCCGAGCGGCGCGCCGGGGACGAGCGCCCCTGTGAGCGCGTCCCCTTCGACGAGGCGTGTCGTGATCTCCAAGCAGTCCGCCTTCGGCGACTCGGTAAAGCCCTCGCGACCGACCAGGAGGGTCGCCCACGGCCGGCCCTCGCCGTCGCGGGCCGCGGCGACGAGGAAGGGCATCCTCCGGAAAAATTCCCGGTGTTGATCGGGCATGGAGGGTCGGATCACCCGCCGGGCCCGGGTCTCGATCGAGCGGACGCCGACGCGGGCCTGGACCTGCTGCTCACCGCGGTGAAAGGGGGACAGGTCGGGCAGGTCGGGCAGGTCGGGCAGGTTCTCCATAGTCGTCGTCTCCGCTAGGCGCTGGCGATGGCGATCAGCTCGAGGCGGATCCCGCCCGGGATCGCGCACATCATGTGCTGGGTCGCGCCGCCCCCGAGCGGCTCGGGGGAGAACTCGATCGTGACGCCGTCGTCGGCCGCGAGCTCGCGGTGGAGCGCGACCAGTGCCTCGCTGTCGGGGACGCGGAGCGCCAGGTGGTGGAGGCCGAGGACGCCGCGGCGATCGAAGGGGGCTGCGGTGTCGGGCTCGCGGACCTGCCAGAGGGTGAGCATCACGGCGCCGTCGCTGACGAAGACCGCCGGGTACTCGGGCTTCTCGCCGACGACGGAGAAGCCGAGCGTCGTCACAAAGAAGCTCCGGGCTGCGTCGAGATCGGAGACGGTGAGGCCCACGTGGTGGACGCCTTGGGTGCGGGGGGTCGGTGTTGTCGTGGTCATGTCTTCTTCCTGCGGACATCCTGCGGACCTCGACGGGATGAATAAATGGCCTTTGATTGACAAGACTGATTCGACTTTTGCAGTAATCTCTCCGCTGTGGACAAGCTCAGAGCGATGGCCGCATTCGTCGAGATCGTGGACCAAGGGAGCCTTACGGCCGCCGCAGAGGCGCTTGAGCGCTCGCAGCCGACGATGGTCCGGACCCTCGCCACCCTCGAGCGCTCGCTCGGGGTCGTGCTCCTGCGGCGGACGACCCGGCGGATGTCGCTGACCGAGGAGGGCCGGGTCTATCTCGAGCAGTGCCGCCGGATCCTGAGCGCGGTCCGGGAGGCGGAGGAGCTCGTCGGTCGCGAGCAGGGGGAGCCGCGCGGCATCGTTCGGGTCACGGCGCCGGTGCTCTTCGGCCAGATGCACGTGATGCCGCTGCTGGCCGACTTCCTCCGCCGCTACCCCCAGGTCAAGGTCGAGCTTACGCTCCTCGATCGGGTCGTCGATCTGGTCGAAGAGGGCTTTGACGTCGCGGTGCGGATAGGCGAGCTCGGAGACTCGTCGATGATCGCGATCGGCGTCGGCGACATGCGTCGGGTGGTCTGTGCGAGCCCGGAGCTGCTCGCGGAGCGAGGGTCTCCCGCGCGGCCCGAGGAGCTGGAGGCGCAGCCCTGCGTCTGCTTTGGCGGCCTCGGAGGCGGCAACTGGCGCTTTGTCCGGGGCACCCGCGAGCTCTCGGTGCGGGTCGGCGGCAGCTTCTCGACCAATCAGATCTCCGCTGCGCTCGGGGCCTGCGAGGCGGGGCTCGGCTTCGGCTACTTCCTCGCCTATCAGGTCGCGCCCTCGCTCCGCGAAGGGAAGCTCCAGGTGGTCCTGCGGGAGTTCGAGCAGCCGGCGCAGCCGGTCAGCCTCCTCTACACCGACGCTCGGCTGGCGTCGCGGCGCCTGAGGGCGCTCCTCGACTGGCTCAAGCCGCGGCTTCGCCGGCGGATCGCGTCGGCCTGAGCATTGCGCCTTGGCCCAGCTCGACATGCGCGGAATGTGGAGCGTCGGGGTCTCGCGGGCGGCGACGTGCGGCGCGAGTGCGTTGATTCCGTTGATTCCGTTGAGCCCCCGCGGTCTTGCTCTGTCGTTCTCCGCCGCGGCTCGGCTCGGATTCGTCACGGGCGGGCGGCGACCGGTGTCGTATGATCCTCCTGTGGAGAGCCTGGACGCGGCGGTGGGGCGAGAGCGGGCGCGTTCGCTCGGGGATCGTCTTCTAGGAGGCCGTAGTGATAGCCCCGTGGGCTCTCGCGCAGCAATCGTTGGTCCTCTTGGCTTCGACGAAACGCCGCTGTACCGGGTCGTACCGCAGGTTTTGGCGGAACCGAGAGGGCCGACGAGGGCAAGCGAGAGCGCGCGGGACTTTTGCCACGGCCTCCTAGGCCTTTGCATGCTCCTCGCGTCGGCCGCGGGGCTCCTCGGCGGCTGTGCTTACAACGCGGAGAACATCGTCCGTCGGACGACGCCTGCGGCGATCGAGGAGACCCTCGAGGCCCTCAACGATCCGGACAACCAAGCGATGATCCGCGATCTCGTCGATGACGACGCGGTCAAGGCCGCGGTCGCAGAGCTCGCGGAGGCGATGACCAGCGGAGCCCTCGAGGGTCTCGGCGACGAGGAGCGGGCGGCCCACCTGACCGAGCTCAGCGCCCGCCTTGTGGAGCGGCTCATCGCGGCTGCGGGCGAGGGGATCCGCGAGGAGCTGACGCCGAGCGTCCAGTCGATGGTCGAGCGGACGGTCGAGTCTGCGATCGAGCGGTCGCTCAGCCCCGAGACGCGAAAGCGCGCCCAAGCGCTCGCGGCCGGGGTCGCACGGGAGGCGGCGGCGGCGATGGTGACGGGCTCCTCGGAGCGGATCCGCCGCGACCTCGGGCCGGCGCTGGCGGGGGTGATCGACGACGACCTCACGCCAGCGCTCGAGCGGGCCTTGGCGCAGCGGTTGATCCCGGCGATCTCGGCGGCGTTGGAGGCGGAGCTCGAGGAGCGGGCCAAGCCGGCGATCGCCGGGCTCAGCCGTGAGGTCGCCAAGCAGATGGTGCTCGGCGTCGACGATGCGCTGGTCGAGCTAGAGATCGTCGACCCCGAGCTGCGGCGAGCGTTGCTCAAGGACCTGAACGCCGACCTGAACCGCGGGATCCGCTTCGCCGAGGTGCTCGCCTGGATCTTCGCCGCGATCGCGATCCTCCTCGCCCTCTTCTTGGCTCGGGCCCTGCTCCGCGCTCGCTCCCTGCGTCAGCACAGCGAGCAGATCGAGCGGGCGATGGCGACGATCGTCCGCAGGCTCCGGCGATCCGATGCCGATGATGGTTGGATCGATGACATCGTCGACATGGTCGACACCAAGATCGACCTCAAGGGGACTCTGTCACAGGAGACTAGCGTCCCAGCCGCGAGCGGCGGCCGCTCGAAGGATCTTGGCTCTGGGGGAGGGGCCGGGTAGCCGGGGAGTATGTTCTATCGACCGCTCCGGGAGAGAGCGGACGACGCGGGTAGGGGAGAGGCGGCGGAGAACAGGAGAAGGCCCCGCACGACATGGTCGCGGGGGCCTGGAGCACCTCGGAGCACCTCGGAGCTCCTAGGGCGTAGGCTAGGGCGCCAAGCAGAGGTTTAGCTGCTCCTCGCAGAGCTGCGGGTCGTTCATGCCGAGAATGCAGTCGTCGAACTCCTGGAAGCACTGCTCGTGCGGCGGAGGCGGCGGGGGCTCGTCGCATTGCCAGAGGATCTGCTCGCACTCTTCGGGGTTGATACCCTCGTCGAGGCAGCAGAGGTACTCCTCCTCGCAGTCGTTGGGGGGCGGAGGCGGCGGGGGCTCGTCGCATTGCCAGAGGATCTCTTCGCACTGCTCGGGGTTGACACCCTCTTCGATGCAGCAGAGGTACTCCTCCTCGCAGTCGTTGGGGGGCGGAGGCGGCGGGGGCTCGTCGCATTGCCAGAGGATCTGCTCGCACTCGTCGGGGTTGTTGCCCTCTTCGATGCAGCAGAGGTACTCCTCCTCACAGTCGTTGGGGGGCGGAGGCGGCGGGGGCTCGTCGCACTGCCAGAGGATCTCTTCGCAGTCGATGGGGTCGTTGCCCTCGTCGAGGCAGCAGAGGTACTCCTCCTCACAGTCGTTGGGGGGCGGAGGCGGCGGGGGCTCGTCGCATTGCCATAGGATCTGCTCGCACTCGTCGGGGCTATTGCCCTCTTCGAGGCAGCAGAGGTACTCCTCCTCACAGTCGTTGGGGGGCGGAGGGGGCGGAGGCTCGTCGCACTGCCAGAGGATCTGCTCGCACTCGTCGGGGCTGTTGCCCTCTTCGAGGCAGCAGAGGTACTCCTCCTCGCAGTTCTCGTGGGGCGGGGGAGGCGGAGGCGGCTCGCACTGCCAGAGGATCTCCTCACACTCGTCGGGGCTAATGCCCGCCTCGAGGCAGCAGAGATACTCCTCCTCGCAGTCGTCGTGCCCGGGCTGCTCGCCGTCGTCCCCCCTGCACTCAAAGAGGAACTCTTCGCAGATCTGGGCGTCGATCCCCGCCTCGGTGCACTGGGCGAACTCTGCGAAACAGTCGTCACCCGGCTCATCGGGGCGATCGCCAGAGTCATGATCGTGCGAGGTGCCCTCGCCGTGGCCGTGCGGTGTGAAGTCGCAGCCTGCGCCGATGAGCAGCGCTCCGGCGACGATGGCCGAAAGGCCGAATTGGGTGGAACGGAGGAATCTCTTGGCTTTATTCATCATCGCGGGGCTCCGTGAGGGCGTCATGTCTGTGAGAAACACGAGCGGCGCCGCGATTACACAGTGTCTGATCTTTTTTCACGGAGCTCGGCGAACGCGGCAGGCCTGAGCGCTCCCGGCCCGCCGCGGCGCGGCTCAGACCTCGGGGACGAGCCGCTCGACGATAAGCTCGATGAGCTCATCTCCTCTTCCGCCAACACCGAGCACCTCCGGCAGCGTGATCGTGTTGAGGATCAAGCCCTCGATCGCCAGGTGGAGGAGAACGACCTCCTGTCGACCGCCGGGGAGGCGAGCCTCGCGGTGGAAGGTGAGGTCGAGGCCGAAGGCGGCGCCGAGCGTCTCGGCGAGGAGCTCGCGTAGGCGAGGGCGTCGTGTCGACTCCAGGCGCAGCTCCCAGAGGGCGATCTGAAGGTCCGGTCGCTGCATCACTCGCTGCATCAGCTCGTGCATCAGCTCGACGAGGCGCTCGCGCGAGGGCGGCTTGGCCGCGCTCTGACGCAGCGCTTCGGCGCTCGGCGTCAGGCGGACGAAGACCGCGCGGGCGAGGGCGTTGAGGAGGATGTCGCGGCTGCGGAAGTAGTTGACGCAGGTCCCGAGGGGCAGGTTCGCGCGGGCGTCGATCGCTCGATGGGTCAGCCCGCGGCTCCCCTCCGCGGCGAGGACGCGGAGACCGGCGTCGAGGAGCAGCTCCCGTCTCGCGCTGTTCGTGGTCATGGCGCGAAGTATCGCCCGACAAGATGATTGACAACAACATCTGTTGTTGATTTAACACCGCGTCAAGGTCCGGGGGCCGTCCCGGTAGATCATCTATGCAGTTTACCCGTCACGCCCTGATGCTCACCGCCGTGGACGTCGCCGCGTCGAAGCAGCTCTACATGCGCCTGCTCGGCCTCGAGTGCTCCATCGATCTCGGCTGGTTTGTCGGCCTTCATACCCCTGAGGGCGCCCCCAAGGGCTTTGAGCTCAGCCTCTGCGCCGCCGATCACCCTAGCCTGCCGCCGGCGCTGCGGGTCCCGCCCGCCGGTGTTGTTCTCGCCTTTGAGGTCGAGAACGTCGATCGGGTCTACGAAGACGTTGGCGCCCAAGGGGCAGAGATCCTTATGCCGCCGACCGACGAGCCCTGGGGGCAGCGGCACTTCTACATGGCGGGGGCGGACGGTGCGGCGATCGACGTGTATCAGGCGATCCCCCCGGACCCTCGCTGGATGGTCGAGCATGGGCTCGCCTGAGCGGCTCTCGCAGCGGGTGGAGGTTGAGTGGTCGGGAGCCGGAGCGTGAAGGCCGGATGAGAGGCGGGTGAGAGGGCGCGGAGCAGGTCCTGTTCGCGGAGCTTAGGGCCATGGTATGGACGTCCGGTGTCCTTCCGTCCGGGTGCGCTGCGTAGGTCGCTCGCGACCGGTCGTGGGATGTCGCTGGGGGCGGTCTTGGTGGTCGTCTTCGCGGCGCTGCTCGGCCTCCGGGACTTCATCAGCGGCGCCCGCAGCCCCTTCTTCGCGGACATCCGCTACACCCACCACCCACTGATCACCGCAGGCGCCCCTGTGGACGGCCGTTGGCCGCTGTGGAGCGACCACATCTTCAACGGCTACCCGATCTTCGCCGATCCGCAGGCGGCGCAGTACTACCCGCCGACCTGGATCGTGCAGGGCTGGGGCGAGGCGGAGGCCTTCACCGCCTTTATCCTCCTCCACCTGATCATCGCCGGGCTGGGGATGCTGCTGTGGCTGCGTGGCCGCGGTCTTAGCCCGCCGGCGCAGCTCTTCGGCGGTCTGAGCTTCGCCCTCTCGGGGGCGTTCCTCAACACCGCGATCCACCTCGGTCTCTTCGCTACGGTCGCCTGGGCGCCGCTCTGGCTCGCGTCGGTCGATCGGGTGCTGCGACGACCGACCGCCGGCGCCGTGTCGCTCGCCGGGCTCGTACTCGCGGCGTCGATCTTCGCCGGCGGCCCGCAGTTTCTCGCGGCGTCGGTGCTGCTCACGGGCTTCTTTGTCGGCGGGGTGATGATCCAAGGGCGTTCTCTCGGCTCGGCGCGGGCGCTCGCGGGGCGAGCTGTGAGCCTCGTCGCGGTCGTCGTCCTCGGCGCCTGTGTCAGCGCGGTCGCCCTCCTGCCACAGCTCGAGTTCATCCCCCATTCGCAGCGCTCGATCGGCCTTGAGCTCGCCTTCGCCGGGCACCCGAGCCTGGCGCCCCACGCCCTGTGGCGCCTCTGGCTGAGCCCCAGCCTGCCGCGGCCGGGGGGCGGCGCCGAGGCGGACGCGGTGGAGCTCTACACGGGCGGGCTCGGGCTCCTGCTCGCCCTCGCCGGGCTCCTGACGGCGCTTCGTCGGGAGCATCGGCGGGAGCACGGGGTGGTCGCCGCTGCGCTCGGACTCTTCGTTCTCCTCGCCCTGAGCGCGTCCCTCGGCCCGGAGCTGCCGGTGTTTCGCCGGCTGGTCGAGTGGGTGCCGGGCTTTGGCTACTTTCGCGCGCCGTCGCGGCTGACCTGCATCGCCGGGGTGGGGATCGCCTACCTCGCGGCGCTCGGCCTCGATCTGTGGCTGCGTGGGGCGGTCGGTCGGCGCGTGGTCGCCGGGCTCGCGGTCGTCTTGATCGGCGCGCCAGCGCTGGCGATCGCGACCTCTCGGACCTACGGAGGGGAGGGGCTTGTGGGGGTCGCCGTTCCGCTCGGGATCGCCGTCGCCGGCCTGCTGCTGCTCCTGATCCCATCGGATCCGCGCCGGCGGGGTATCGCTGGGGGGCTGCTGCTCGGCCTGACGATCGTCGATCTCGGGGTCCTCGCCGCGCCGCGTAACCCCCTCGTGCTCCTCAGCCGGACCGTCCCGCCGACCCGGTCGGAGGTCGAGGGGCGGGACCTCCAGAGCCTCGCGGTGATCGCCGGGCGGGAGGGGGCGCCGGTGGAGGCTCGAGTGATCATCGCCGAGGGCTTCGGCCGCGGAAGCTATAATCATACGATGCTCCGCGGCCTGGACGGTGTGTCCGGCTACAACGGGACCAGCCTCCTGCGCTTCCTCGATCTCATGCACCTGATCGAGAAGGGGACATTTTACCCGCGCAGTGGCCTCTACCGCGATGAGATCGCACTCAAGCCGCGGCGCTTTGACTCGCCTGTCATCGCCATGCTGGGCGCGCCCTATGTGGTCACCCCATCATCGCTGAACATCCCCCGCTATCGCTTCATCCGCCGCCTCTACGCGGAGGACCGGAGCGAGGTGCTGCTCAGGGACAGGCTGGCGGTCCCCCGCGCATACCTGAGCACCCGGACGGTCGTCGCGGAGGGCCTCGCGGAGCGTGAGCGCGCGTTGCTCGAGGTCGATCCACACCGGGCCACGGTGGTCGAGGATCCCGCGCTCGCGTTGGACGGCCCTGCGTCGATCACCCCCGTGCGGGTCGAGCGAGTTCGGCCAGAGCATGTGGTGATCGAGTGTGAGGCTCCGGCGCCGGCGATCCTCGTGCTGACCGACGCCCACTACCCTGGCTGGCGGGCGACCGTCGACGGCGAGGAGGCACCGATCGCCGTGGTGAACCATCTCTTCCGCGGCGTCGCGGTCGGGCCGGGGGCTCACCGGGTCGAGCTCACGTTCCGTCCCCTCAGCTACGCAATCGGCTGGCGGGTCACCGTGGGGACGCTCTTCTTGTTGGCGCTCGGGGTGTTCTGGCGCCGCTTTGGCCCGCGCCGTTGAGCTTGCGCGCCCGGTCAGGGGACGTCGGAGCGTCGGCGACGTCGGCGGGCAGGAGCGCGCTCCCGAGGCGAAGAAGAGCCCGATGAGGTCGCGCGCAAACCCTCGCGGGCCCGCTGCTGCGAAGCGGGATCCTGCTCGGGGCGCCAGAGTCCGCTCGACGTCGCCCGAGATGAACCCAGAGGCGCCGACCTGCTCCTCGCCTCCGCGGAGAAGTGAGGAGGGCAGGCACCGGACCCGCGTTCGCGGCGCGAGAGCACACGGGACTCTCGCCGCGGGCTGCTAGAGGTGGACGTGGCCGAGCGCGTCCACGCCGAGCAGATCCGCGGCGCTGCCGACCTCATGGACCGTGAACGTGCGGGCCGCATCGTCGGTGACGAGGAACGTACCGCCGAGGCCGACGATCGCCCCTTGGCCCTGCGCGTCGACGTGCAGCGCGCGGAGGTCCGTCGCGACGATCGTGCTCTCGTGCGGCTGGCCGGCGTCGACGCGGAGCAGGGTCCCGCCGTCGCCGACCGCGAGGACCAGCGAGCCGTCGCTCGCGATCTGCACCGCGTAGAGGTCAGCCTCGACCCCCTCAGCCGCGAAGTCCCATGTGTCGCCACGATCGTCGCTGAGGACGAGGAGGCCGTCGTCGCCGACGACTGCGGCGTGGTCTCCGGAGGGCGACACGAAGGCGCCGTGCAGCTCAGCGCTGAGCGTCGTCGCGAGCGTGACGCCGGACGCGTCTCCGCGCCAGACCGACCCCTCGTCGCCGACGGCGATCACGAGGCCGGCGTCGCCGCTGACGCCTAGACCGCGGAGCGCTCCGTCGGCTCCGGCGACGGCGAGCGGAGCCTGTCCCTGGAGATCGCTGTGGATGATGGTTCCCCCGGCCCCTGAGATCCACACGCGGTGATTCTCGGTCGCCTGAACCGCCATCAGGTCGACGTTCACGCCGAGGTCCAAGCTCTCCCAGGTCTCGCCCCCGTCGGCCGTCCGCGCGGCGAAGCCCTGGTCCCCGACCACCCAGGCGTCCTCGCTGCCGTGACAGGTGATGGCTCGCAGATCCGCGTCAGCGGCGAAGTCATGGGGGCTGACCTTGCCGAGCGAGGATACCCGGAGAACGGTCCCCCCTTCGCCGATCACCCAGACCGATGGATCGTAGACGCAGGAGCCTCCGCTGCAGGTGTAGTCCGAGTCACAGTCACTGTCGCTGGAGCAGCTATTGTCGTCGGTCGTCGATGTGCTGGTCGTGGTCGTGGTCGTGGTCGTCGCCGTCGTCTCACCGTCCTTGTCCTCGTCACACGAGCTGAGCAGGGCGAGGGTGCAGAGGCTGAGGAGAGTCAGGGCGGCTAGACGCATCGCAGCACAGTACGCGAGGCTTGGAGGGTCGATCTAGTCAGGGGACGGAGATTTTGCCCCGGCGAGCGTTGGCACGCTGCGGCCTACCCGTCCCCGTGGCGGTGCCCGTGCGCTCTCACGTGTCTTCGCCGACGAGCGGCGCGCCTTTCTGCTCGCCGCGTGGGAGCGGCGAATGTACGGTCCGCGGGGCCTTCAGCCTCGCGGGGTGACCAATGTGGCGGGCAGGCGCACCTGTGGACCGGATGTCAGCGGCTCAGGGGGCGGCGGATGTGGCACTATTGGGGCCCGCGATGGCCATCCCTCGCAAGACCCTCCCCGTCGCGCTCGCCGACCAAGTGTCTCTGTCGAGCCTCGGCGAGGCGCTGCCCTACATCGTCTACGTCTACGAGCTCGCGACCGGCTCGATGACCTACCTCAACCGCGATCTCGGCCGCGAGCTCGGCTACGGGAGCGGTGAGCTCGGCCTCGACGGGCCGACCCTCTTCGATCGCTTGATGCACGAGGAGGATCGGGCTCACCTCGAGGAGAACCTCGGTCGCTGGGCCGATGCGCGCGACGAGGACGTGCTCGAGGCTGAGTACCGGATGCGAGAGGCGAGCGGCGAGTGGCGGTGGTTCCTCAGCCGCGATTGCGTCCTGGAGCGCGACAGCGAGGGCCGCGTGATTAAGATCCTCGGCACGGCGCTGGACATCACCGAGCGCAAGAGCTTGGAGGCGCAGCTTCAGGTCTCGCAGAAGCTAGAGGCGCTGGGCCGGCTCTCCGGCGGGATCGCCCACGACTTTAACAACATTCTGACCGTCGTCCTCGGCAACGCGGATCTCGCGAGAACGGCGATCGACGATCGTGAGTGGGTCGCGGACTGTCTCGATCAGATCCGCAACGCCGCCAACCAGGCCTCGGCCTTGACGCGCTCGCTCCTCGCGTTCGCGCGGCAGCAGGTCCTGAGCCCTGAGGTGCTCGACGTCAGCGCGCTCCTACGCGAGACCGAGCGGCTGCTCCGGCGCCTCCTCGGCGAAGACATCGACCTCCGCTTTGATCTCAGCGCGTACGCGGGCTCGGTCCGGATGGATCGCTCCCAGCTCACCCAGATCGTTCTCAACCTGGCGGTCAACGCCCGCGACGCGATGCCGGACGGCGGCACTCTGAGCATCTCGACGGGCGTCGAGGTGGTCACCGGCCAGGGGCTAGGGGGGCTTCCTGAGCTGCGCTCCGGCACATACCTGCGGATATCCGTCGACGACAGCGGGACCGGCATGGATCTCGCGACCCAGCGACGGATCTTCGAGCCTTTCTTCTCGACCAAGCCGGAGCACAGCGGATCGGGCCTCGGTCTCGCGACTGTGTACGGGATCGTCCGACAGTGTGAGGGGACCATCACGGTCTCGTCGGAGCTCGGCCGAGGCTCGTCTTTCTCGGTCTACCTCCCCCAGGTCAGCGATCACCCCCTCACCGACGACCCGCAGTCGGTCGTCGGCGCGAGGTCGCGAGGGCAGGCGCGGGTGCTCTTGGTCGAGGACGCGGCGCCGGTGGCCGCCGTGATCCGCGAGGTGCTCGAGCGAGCAGGCTATCGCGTCGAGCTCGCGCGAAACGGCCGGCAAGCGCTCGCTTGGTTGGCCGAGGCCAGCGAGCTCGATCTCCTGATCTGCGATCTGATCCTGCCAGGTTGCTCCGGGCTCGAGGTCGCGCGTGAGACCCGACGTCGTTGGCCTGAGTCGTCGATCCTCATGATCTCCGGGCATCCTCGCGAGCTCGACGAGGCCTCGCTGCGCGGCCTGCGGGCCGAGTTTATGGCCAAGCCCTTCGCGCCCGAGGCCCTCCTCGTCCGGGTCGGCGCGATCTTGGCGGACGCGGCCGCGTCGTCATCTACGTAGTTGGTCGACTCGCGGTCGCCGACAAATTGATCGTAGTTCGCCCTCGCTGTTGATGTCGGCGCTTCGGCGGGCGACCTGGACTGTGCGGGCCGAGCTCCTCGCGGGTGGGCGGCTCAAGGGGGCTGGGGCAGTGCAGGCGATGGCGGTCCGTGCGGAGCTGGTGTCAGATTCTCCCGCTTATCGACAGATCTCAACCTGGGGCCTATTCATGTGTTGTATATGTGCCTATGTGTGGGTGCCTGTGAGCGCACAGGGCCGTCCCATTGTGCCACGGTGCCCCATAGGGCCATAGAACGGTGTGTGACAAGGGGGGACGATGTGCTGCTAGGACGGACCGAAATTGAATAAATTCGAGAATCGTGTGATCTGATCGGAGAACTCGAGACACTATGTATACGTGGTCTTCGATACGTTTGGGTTCATCGGGCGCGGTTTTGGCGTGAGCATGTTGGCATGCTCGCTTGTGCTCAGCGGAGGCTGCGATGATTCGGGGGCTCTCGACGATGAACTCGCCGCCGATGACCAAGATGATGAGTCCCAACGCGAGGGCTATGACGGCGAAGCGGCCGAGGAGCCCCGCGGAGCGGTGAACAACGGATTTCAGCTGAACGGATTTCAGCTGAACGGGTTTCAGCTGAACGGATTTCAGCTGAACGGATTTCAGCTCAACGGCGTCGAGGACAGCGCCAACGCGATCGCGATCACGGATATCGACCTACCGATGGGCAATGGCAGCGTCGTCGACTCCTGGCTCGACGGCGGCGACCTTCATCTACAGACAGATGGGGGGGAGGTCCTCTCAGGGGCTGACCTCGAGGGCGTGAAGATCAAGTACGACGTCACCGAGACCAACAAGAAGGGGAAGACCGTCCGTATCAACTCGGTCACGCCTGCTGCGCCGGGCTCGGACGTGCTCTTCTACGATATCGACCTGAAGTTGGAGACAGGGCCGTGGAAGCCCCTCTGCCTCGACTCAATGGGGAGTCCGACCGAGGCGCTCCTCATCGGCCGGGTGTGGAGCGGGGTTACAGGTGCTCCTGTGCACGAGGGAGTCGCAGATCGGGTGACCTTCGCCTGCCGCGACGCTGCGCTCGCCAAGTGTGTTGAGTTTGGCTACCGGCCTTGGGCTGAGGCCGGTGGCGTCTCTCTCGAGGATCTCCACCAAGCGTGCACGCGGATGGTCCGCGCCGACTACTGCGGCGACTCGGTTTCGCACACCGTCAACGGGACGGGGATCCACATCCTCGACCAGGCGGGCATCCAGGTCGCCGATCCCAACGTGAGCTACGTCGTCGAGGCGGAGTGGGGCCCGGACGGCGCGACCTGCCTGAACGTGGCGAATACGCGCATCGAAGGTGAGAACGCGGGTTGTCAGCTGCCGGCCTGCGGGTCAGACTTCTCGTCGGGCGGGCTTCTGCAGAGCGGAAAAATCACGGGCCCGTGATGCTCGTTAGTGTCGGGTGAGAGCAAAGACCCAGTGGCGATCGGACCCTTCGTCGTCCTCCGCAAGATCGGCGAGGGGTCGATGGGCATCGTCTACGCCGGCTACGACGTCGGCCTAGACCGCAAGGTCGCGCTCAAGCTGGTCCAGAGCAAGCTCGTCGGCAAGCCGAAGATCCGCGACCGGATGCTGCGGGAGGCCCAGGCGCTCGCCCGACTCTCGAGCCCCTACGTCGTCCAGGTCTACCAGGTCGGGGAGCACGACGCTGGGATCTACCTGGCGATGGAGTACGTCGAGGGGGATGACCTCCGCGTCTGGTTCAAGCGCGAAGACGTCGGCTGGAGAGTGCTCGTCCGCGCGCTCTGTGACGCGGGTCGTGGGCTCGCGGCGGCCCACTCGGCTGGGCTCATCCACCGCGACTTCAAGCCGGAGAACGTGCTCGTCGGCGAGGACAAGCGGGCCCGTGTGCTCGACTTTGGCCTGGTGATCGAAGAGGGGGAGGACGACTTCGAGGAGTCCGGGGAGGCGCCGCTCGTCGGCGCGGCGGTCGACCACATGCCGCTCTTCTCGACGATGCCGGCGACGGACCTGCCTGGGGCTCAGAGCATGAGCGCGGCGAAGTCGGCGACTCGGCCGCGCCTGCGCCGGGTGGCGGGGACACCGGCGTACATGTCCCCGGAGCAGCACTTCGGCGGAGCGGTGGGACCCTACTCGGATCAGTTCAGCTTCGCGATCACGCTCTACGAGGCGCTCTACGGGTTTCGTC
>JAUHWG010000065.1 GCA_030424595.1 Polyangia bacterium | reverse complement strand
TTGGCGCGAGCGGCTGCGGCGAGGATGGGATGACCCGGGCGCGGAGGCGATGACGACTCGCGAAGACCCCGTAGTAGCGGGTCATGTGGAAGCGCGGCGGCGGGACCAGGGCGCAGAGGCGGCTGAGAAAGGTGTCAACGGACATGTCCGCGAACGCGGCGCCTCGGCGCGAGGGCGCCTTGAAGTGAACCCTCACGCGACCGTCCGCCAGGGCCTCCACGGCGTCGTGGGCGAAGGGCGGGCGGAGCAGGTAGCGACAGACCCGCTCTAATCGTCGGCGGTCGCGGCCGTCGACGGTCGTGGCCGCATGCAGGTGCATATCGTAGGCGGAGACCGTGTGCGGCGGCGGCTCGGTGTCGGGCGCGACGGCGGCGAGGTGCGGGCCTCGCAGCGAATGCTGGACGCAAGCTGCGAGCGCGGGGTCGAGGTCGAGGTCGTCTGCGTCGTGACCCGCGGCGGCGAGGACCTCGTGGACGCGGCCGAGGATGGCGGTCATCCGCTCGGGGGTCGGCGGGGGCGCGGCCCGGAAGGGGAGCTCGCCTGTGCACTCCTCAAAGGCGCCGTCGGTCACAAGCAGGTGGAGGTGGACGTAGAGGCCGAGGTCAGAGCGGAAGCGCTGGACGACCGTGACGACGCCGCCGTGGAGCTCCGCGACGGAGGCGAGTCCGTGCTCACGCTTGACGACGCGCCGGATGTCCCGAAGGACTGCTCGTCCGAGGCAACCCGAGACCGCCGCGAGGAGCTCGCGGTCGTAGCCGAGGCGGACGGCCAAGGGCCCCGAGAAGGAGAGCACCCACTGGCGGTAGCCGACGGCCGGCAGAACGTGGTCGACGAGGAGCGCCGCTCCCTCGGCCATACGCCGGCCCATGCACGACGGGCAGAACCCACGGCCCTTGCACGGGAAGGGCACCCGCAGCTCATCGCCGCAGCGGCGGCATGCCGTCCGGACAAAGCCCTGCGAGAAGTCGCCGCACACGGCGAAGCCCCGCAGCTCGTCCCGGACGAAGTCGGGCAGCGGGGCATGACTGCCCTCCTCCACGCGCTCGAGAAAGCCGGCGAGGTGATGCTGGACGAGCACGGCGGCGTCGCAGCGGTGGGTGTCGCGGGGGACGTAGACCCCCGAGCTGGCGCACACCGGCATCGCTCCAGGCGCTGCAACGCCGCGGCCGGAGAGGACTGCTCAGAAAGTGCGCGTGATCTCACCACAAGCGCTCGCGTCCCCCGGGGTCTAGCGTCCCATCTCGGAGCGGCGGACGACTCACCGGCCGGCTGATGCACGGGCCGCGAGAGCCGAGACCCTCTGCTTTCTGGTGATGCCGCTCCTCGAGGGGAGGTCGCTCCACAGCTTGGTCCTCGACGGGGCGATCCCGTGGCAGCGGAGCGTCGCGCTGATCCGACAGGTCCTCGCTGCCGTCGGCGCGCTCCATCGGGCTGGCGCCCTCCACCGCGACCTCAAGGCGAGCAACTGCCTCGTGACCCAGCGCCAGGGCGTCGAGCTCCTCCGCGTCCTCGACTTCGGCCTCGCCAAGATCGACCGGCCGGAGCTGATGTCCGTGACTCCGCGATCGACCCGCGGGCCCTTCGTCGGCACCCTCGCCTACGCCGCTCCCGAGCAGATCACCGAGCGGCCGGTCGACACCCGCGCGGATCTCTACGCGATCGGGATGATCCTCTACTACCTGCTCGCTCGCCGGCTCCCGTTCACTGGGTCGGACTACCGGGTCGCGCGTGCGATCGTCGAGGAGGAGCCGCCGCGCCCGTCAGCGCTCACGCCGACGGTAGAGGCCCCCGTCGCCCTGGAGGACCTGGTCCTCCGCGCCCTCGCCAAGGACCCCGGCGAGCGCTTCGCCTCGGCTGACGACTTCGATCTTGCCCTGGTCGAGCTCCTCGACGCTGAGAACACCAGCTCCGCTGCGGCGCTGCGTCCATGCCCCTTGGGTCACTCGGGATCCGACGAGGCTCAGACAGCGCTCGCCGCCTGGACCTGCTTCGAGTACAGCCGGGCTCGGGAGTCGGCGGCTCGAGCTGCGGTGCTCAACCGCGCCTGGTCGCCGCTCGCGTTGCTGATGAGCCTGGTGCCGGACGACGCCTGAGCGAGGAAGCGCTCCTGTGACGACGCACTTGGACGGGACATCGCCGTCGGGTGACCCCGCCGGGACCCTTCAGGCGAGCTCGACCCAGTCGGTCTGCTTGTGACCGCAGTCTGTGAAGATCTGCTCCTGCAAGCAGGCCTTCGCATGGCTGCGAAGGCGAGCGACCTCGAATCGATTGCCATTGTCGTCCTGGCGCCACACAACCTTCAGCTCTCGTGCGAGTGAGACGAAAGGCCCGTCATCGGCGATGACCGCGAGTTCCTCGCAACGGTCAGCGCGGGCGTTGTCTCCAGGGACGGAGCGCGGCGAGCAAGAGAACGAGGCCGAGCGCAGCTGCCCCGCCCTCCCCCTCCGCAGCGCAGCCGCAGCCCCTTCCCTCGCCGCGCCAGCGATGACAGTCGTCGGGATCCCAGCCCCAGTCGCCCTCTTCGCAGGTCTGGAGCTTGTCGCAGGTCAGCGCTTCACGCGGGTCGAGAATGTAGGCGCCAAGCTCCTCTTCGAGCCCGGGGTCGGGGCAGACCGGCGGACCGCGGAGCACCTCACCGGTGATGAGGTCGGTCGCGGAGATTTCGGCGCAGGGGAGCGGGATGTCAGCGTCGTAGGCGGACACATGCTCGTCGTCGACGTCGAGGTCGCGAAAGGGCCTGTAACCGAGCTGTCCGAGGCCCAAGCGCCAGGCCTCCGGGTCGATGAAGTAGCCGGTGTGGAGCCTCCCTTCACCGCGGGTCGCCGCGCAGAGATCGTTGATCGTGTAGCCCGTAGGGACGTCGTACGAGGCGTACGCGCCTTCGCAGCAGACGATGTCCCCGTGCTCTGTCGACGGGTGGACCTCGACCCAGTGGCGGACGTGGAAGAGATCCCAGCGCGGCTCGGGGCGTCCGGGCTCCGTCGCGGTGAAGGTCTCGAGGAGCTCGATCTCCTTCGGGAACCCGCACCACTCGTCCGGGAAGCTATTCACCGCCCGGACATGTAGCGTATACGCCAGCCCCGGGGTCAGCGGCTCTTCCGGACGCCACACCAGCATCCCCGCGCTCCTCTCCAGCGCGCCTGCGATCGGCTCGTCGAAGTTCGGGTAGACCGTGAACTCGAGGGACTCGTCGGGACCGTAGCCCTCTGCTCGCAGCGCGATGACACCGTCCGCGGGGATGGTCTCGGTGAAGGCGGGCTCCATGGCGACCCATCCGTCGAGGCAATCTTCGCTGGCCATCGCCGTGCTCGGCGCGACCACGAGATACCCCGCTGCGAGGGCGACACTTGCTGAGCGAGCCACCGATCGAGGGTATCACCGGCGAGCTCACGCGCGGGCCAAGGGCCCGAGAAGAGCGGTTAAGAAGTTCAAGCCGGGAATTTGCGCAAGGCGCCGGGTACTCGGAGGCTCATGGAGGCTGAAGCGCTGACGGCGCATGGACGCTCCACGAGGTGCGCCAACCGCTTCAACAGTCCCGCGAGATGCGTTCGTAGGCCAGTTCACCGCCCTTGCCGGGCCTCGCGACGCGGCGTCGACGGCTGGACGTGCGAAGCCGAGCGCGACGCCTCGGCGCGCGCTTACGCGAACATCCACAACTGCCCAGGAGGACAGGCTCGCGGCGGCGCGCGGGCGCCGTGCAGGAGCTTGGCGATCGCGGCGGGATCGGTGACGACCTCCACGATCTTCATCCGCCCGCCGCACTTGGAGCAGACCGTCACGTCGATGGCGAAGACCCGGGCAAGGAGAGAAGCCCAGCCGATGCGGCGCGGTGTCATGGTCGCCT
>JAUHWG010000029.1 GCA_030424595.1 Polyangia bacterium | reverse complement strand
TCGCCGTCATCGTCGTCGTCGCCGTCTCCGACTCCGTCGCCGACTCCGCGGCGACGCAGGCGTCCTTCTTCTGCGACCAGGCGAAGCCGTCGTCGAGACAGTTCGAGCCGCAGGCCGGCGCCAGGGCGAGGAGGACCCCGAGGCCGACGAGCCCCGAGAGTCCGCTCGCGAGGCGAGTCTTCGCGCGCCCTGCGGGCGCAGCGCTAGTAGGATTGGTATGTAGCATCGTCGGTTCTTTGGGTGGCGTTGTCTTCGATCGAAGGTCGATCAAGGACTACTCGCTCGCCATCTTCCCCTTGAGGAGCTTGAACTCGATGCGACGGTTCTGGGCCTTGCCGCGCTTGGTCTTGTTGTCGGCGACCGGCTCGTCGGGACCGGCGCCGCGGGTCTCGATGCGGCCACCGTCGATGCCCTGATCGACGAGGTACTGCTTCACCGCCGCAGCGCGACGCTTCGAGAGATCGAGGTTGTGGTCGCGTCCGCCGTCGGTGTCGGTGTGACCGCTGATCTCGATCCGCACATCGGCGAAGTCCTTGAGCACCTTGACCGCCGCGTTGAGGGTCTTGGTCGAGTTCTTCTTGATCGTCGCCTCGTCGACGTCGAAGTTGATCCCGCGGATCGCCCCGGTGAACTTCTGGACCTCCTTGGGGATCTCGTCGGGACAACCGTCCTCGTCCTGGTAGTCGTTGTCGGTCTCGGGCTCGGTCGGGCACTGGTCCTCGGGCGTAATGCCCTGGCCGGGATCGACGATCCCGTCGCCGTCGGTGTCCTTGATCGGGCAACCCTGGGTCTCCTTGGGGCCGGCCTCCTCGGGACAGGCGTCCTCCTCCTCGGCGGCAGCGCCCTGGCCCGGATCCCAGAAGCCGTCGCCGTCGGTGTCGATGAGCGGGCAGCCCTGCGTCGACTTGGGACCGGCCTCCTCGGGGCACTTGTCCTCCTCGTCTGCGGGCGCGCCTTGGCCCGGATCCCAGAGGCCGTCGCCGTCGGTGTCGACGAGCGGGCAGCCCTGGTTCGAGGCCGGCCCCGGCTCGTTCGGGCAGTTGTCCTCTTCGCTCTTGCGCAGGCCCTGACCGGGATCGTAGAGGCCGTCGCCGTCGGTGTCGACGAGCTGCTTGTTCTCCGCCTTCTTGCGGCCGAGGGTCGCCGAGAGGCCGAGGAGGATCTCGATGTGGTTGGTCCGGCCGTTGTCGACCGAGACCGCCGCGGAGACGTTGTCGCGGACGTCGAGGCGGAGCGCCAGGAAGCGGTTGATGTAGAACTTCACACCGCCGCCGAAGTGCATGGCGAGGTCCATGTCGCTGCCGAGGCTGTCGCTCGAGGTCCCGAGGGCGCCGATACCACCCAAGACGAAGGGCGTGATCCGGCGGGGGAACTGGGCGATGACGTGGCCGCGGAAGCCGAAGAGGATCGCGCTCGCGTCGTCGACGGACTTGGTCGGCATGACCGCGCCCTCGGCCTCGACGCCGAGGAAGCTAAGCGGGAAGTAGGCGACCCGGAGGCCGATGTCGGGGGCGAGCCCCTTGTAGCGCTGCCAGGAGGTGTTGGGGTCGTAGAGCTCGTGCTGCTTGGAGGGCAGGAGAATGCCGCCGAAGATCCCGACCTCGAGCATGTTCCGCTCGGGCATGTACTGCTTCATGAACGGCTTGCCGCTCTCGTCGCCCTTCGACTTCTTCTTGCCCTTCTTCGAGGAGCTGTCGGTCTTGACGCCGTCCTTGGTCGACAGGGAGATCGATCCTTCCGCCGCGTCCTCAGCGGCGGACGCGGTGGTCGCGGTGGCAAAGGTAAGGGCGAAGACGGAGGCCAGTGCTGGGAGTTTGGACATGCTTTCGTTCTCTTGTCGTAGTGCTAGGTGATTCGTGGAGCGACCAGCTGCGGTGTGATCCTGCGCGATGGTCGCGAGTGGGATGACCTTCCATCCAAGGTCACTCTTCACACACGGCCCGCTGCCCTCGGGTCACGCGGTCGATGATTATTATTTGCCGAGGCCTCAGATCGCAAGCAATCCGGGGATCAGGGCGACTCTGCGAGGATCGCTCGGAGCTCCGGCGCATCCGCGAGCCATCGCTCGAGGGTGCCCGTGCGCACACCCAAGGCCGAAGCCGCAGCCCCACATTCTTCATAGGCGAGCAAGACCGCTCTTATCTGCTGCCGCCACGAATCGTAGGAGACCCGCCGCAGCGACTCCAAGAGCCGTTCTCTGGACTCTTGCGGCAAGCTCACGGGGCGCTCCGAATCGGCGCTCGCGGTCGTTCGAATTGGCAGGAGAGCGAGCAGGAGCGGGGACCTGAGGGCCACGTCACAGGGCGACGCGGCGCGATCGAACGCCCCCAAACGAAGGCCGAAGCGGCAGACCTCCGCCGAGCCCGAGACCGACGGGCGGATCGGTGAAACGCTGGTCTCAACGACGCAGCCGCGACCCCGGCGACGCTCACCTCGATCCCTCGCGTGGCCGCGCGCCCGGCCCTATCCACCCGAATGGATCTCCCCCGCGGCGGCGCTGAGCGGGGTCGCGTCGTCGACATCGTCGAGGAAGCCGACCGGGAGCACCACCCGCTGCGTCCCCGCGGTCTTCCCCCGAGGCACCCGCATCGCCGTCGGCGAGAAGGGGCTCGCCCGGTCGATCGTCTGCGCCACCTCCTCGAGCTGCGCGAGGGTGCTCACCTGCATCAGCCTCGAACGCAGGCGAGACGAGCCGTGAAAGCCCTTCGTGTACCAGCTCGAGTGCTTGCGAAAGCCGCGCATCGCCTGGGCCTCGCCGGCCCAGTCCGAGAGGCGGCGGGCATGATCGAGCATGATGTCGAAGACCTCGCCGAGGTTCGGCGGGTTTTGGGGCTCACGACCGGCAAAGACGTCCGCGAGGTCCCGGAAGAGCCACGGCCGACCGAGGCAGCCGCGGCCGACGATGACCCCGTCGCAGCCGGTCGCTCGCATCATCCGCAGGGCGTCCTCGGCCTCCCAGATGTCGCCATTTCCGAGCACCGGGATCGTCGTCACCGCGGCCTTGAGCTCGCCGATCGCCGCCCAGCGGGCCTCCCCGTCGTAGAGCTGGGCGGCGGTCCGAGCGTGGAGGCCGATCGCCGCGCAGCCCTCCCCCTCACCGATCTTGCCGGTCTCGAGGAAGGTCAGGAGATCGTCGTGGACGCCCATCCGGAACTTGATCGTCACCGGCACGGAGCCCGCGCCCTGCACCGCCGCGCGGACGATCGAGCGCAGGAGCCTGCGCTTCACCGGCAGCGCCGCCCCGCCACCGCGGCGGGTGACCTTTGGGACAGGACAGCCGAAGTTCATGTCGATGTGGTCGACCTTGCCCTCGCCCACCAGGACGCGGACGGCCTCGCCGACATAGTGCGGATCGACGCCGTAGAGCTGGAGGCTGCGGGGCGACTCCTCAGGGCCAAAGTCCGCGAGCTTGAGGGTCTTAGCGCGGCCCTCGACCAGGGGCCGGGCGGTGATCATCTCGCTGACGAAGAGGCCGACCCCGAACTCGCGACACAGGGAGCGAAAGGGGTAATTGGTGACCCCGGCCATCGGCGCGAGAACCACCGGTGGCGAGACCGTGAAGGGCCCGATCCGCAGGGGGGCAAATTCACCGGGGGAGGCTGGCGCGACCTCCCGGTTGATCTCGCTGCGATACGCCGCGTCCATGGGCCGGGGTCATAGCAGACAACGCTCGTGTTCGGGGGCGCGAGGCCGCCGCCGACGCTCTGGCCCGGCCTCGGACGCGGCCGGAGGAGATTCCCGGCATCGCTGCCGGACATTGGGTCGCCCGGCCCCTTCGTCGCGGACGGCCGCTAGTCCCGGTCGCGCGACTTGCAGCGGGACTCGGAGGGCTGACACTTGAAGCGCGCGTGGAGGTGATCGACGTGCCCCGCGTGGTGGCGCACGATCGTCTCCACAGTCCCCGGCTGGCGCGGGTACTCGAGCCAGAAGCCGAGCTCCCCCTTCGCCACGCGGCCGGTCGCGATCGCGTGATCGTAGAGGATCTTCTGGAGCTTGGAGTCCATCAGGACGACCTCGAGCTCGCCGCTCTCGACCAAGAGCTCCAGCAGCGCCCAGTTCCGATCGGCGTCGAGGTTGCGCTCGCTCATCTCGCGCCAGTTGTACTCCTCCTCGCCGGGGACGATCTTCTGCGGGTAGGAGAGGTCGACGTCGCGACCGGAGCGGTGGGTGCTGTGCGGCCGCAGGCGTCCGCCCTTCGCCGCCGACATGTTGCCGACGAGGAGCGGCCTGTCCTCGGGGAAGCGCTTCGCCCACTGGCGGAGGATCGCGTCGAGCACCGCGACGTTGTAGGCGGTCGCGTAGGACTTCCACGCCTCCATCTTGAGGATCCGACCGGGGCCGTCGACCATCGGCACGCCGCCGACGAGCGACCCGTCGCCGGCGTAGCCGACCGACTCCGAGACGAAGTCGTCGCCGGGGCTCTGCCAGACGACGAACTTGGTCCCGGGCCCCTGCTCCACGTCGAGGTCGACGCCGGGGTTCCAGGCCTGGATCTCGTGGTGGAAGATCTTGTAGAGGTTGGCGACCATCTTCATCGAGCCGCCGCGCTTCACCTTGTAGGTGACCTTGGTGGGCGGCTCGAAGTCCTTGGCCCAGCTCGCCCCCTCGAGGCGCTCGCGGGGATCTCTCGGGGTGCTGTCGGCGGCCCTGGCCGCGGCCTCCGGGTCTAGGCCCGAGCCCCCAGCGGCGGCCTCCTCCGGCGCTTCGTCCTCGCCGAGGGCGGCCTCCGGCTCGCCGTCGTCGCGGCGCTCGCTCGCCCCGTCGCCGCGCCCGTCATCCAGGACGTCGGCCCCATCACCGCGGTCGCCGGCCTCGTCGGACTCATCACCGGGGTCGACCAGCGCTGCCGGGCGGACCTGCACCCGCGCGTCGCCGCCGACGCGCATCCAGGCGACGACCCCCCAAAGTCCGAGCGCGCCGGCGACAAGCCCCCGACCGACCCACGGAGAGCGAGGAGGGTCCTCCTCAAGCTCTTCGTTGGCGTCGTCAAGCTCCTCGTGCTCTGTCGGATCGTCCGGCTCCATTGCTTGCCTACTTTTGACTACATCCCGCGTTCGATCAAGGAATCGTCGGATCGTGCCCCCGCCCCGGACCTTGACGCTACCCTGGACCGATGTCCGCTGCGGATTTGGTCGGCCTTGTCGGTGTTGTCCTCATCCTCAGCGCCTATGCGCTCCTCCAGGGCGGTCGCCTCGCCGTCCGCGCGCCGCTCTACTCCGCCATGAACCTCGTCGGCTCGGGGCTCATCCTGTTCTCGCTGACCGTCGACTTCAACCTCCCCTCTGCGATCATCGAGGGGGCCTGGACCCTCATCAGCATCTACGGCTTGGCGGTCGCGCTGCGCAAGCGGACGCCGGAGAGCTGAGCCCGGTGCGCGTTCTGGTAGCATCGGCCGGCCATGTCCCGTCGAGCGCCGAGCATCATCCAGCACCTCAACGCCCTCCAAGAGGAGCGGGGCTGGCTGCCCGCCGAGGCGCTTGTGGAGCTCGGCGAGCGGATCCAGGTCCCGCTGCACCGGATCGAGGGGATCGCCTCCTTTTACCCCCACTACCGGCGGACGCCGCCGGCGGGGCACAGCGTCCAGGTCTGCCGGGATCTGACCTGCTCGATGGCGGGCGGCGAGGCCTGCCTGAGCGCGCTGCGCAGAGAGGCCGAGGCCCACGCCGCGGCGACCGGCGAGGCCGTCGAGATCGAGGAGGTCTCCTGCCTCGGCCGCTGTGACCGGGCCCCGGCCGCCCTCGTCCACCATGAGCGCCCGGTGCAGGGCGTCGCCGGGGTCCGCGAGGCCCTCGCCCGCCACACGCAGGACACGCAGGACACGCAGGACACGCGCCAAGCTGTGAAGTCCGGCCCCAGCGACGCTGCGCCGACCTTCCGCGTCGACTACGGGACCGCGGCGGAGCGCTACCAGACCGCCCGCAGGATCGCCGCAGGCGGGGACGCGGCCGCCGAGGCGACGATCGCCGGGCTCAAGGAGGCGGGCCTGCGGGGCATGGGCGGCGCCGGCTTCCCGACGGCGCTCAAGTGGGGCTTTGTCCGCAACGCCGGCGACGGCGACGACGGGCGCGGCGAGAAGTACGTGATCTGCAACGCCGACGAGAGCGAGCCCGGCACCTTTAAGGACCGCGAGATCCTCGGCAAGCTGCCGCACCTGGTCTGGGAGGGGGCGATCCTCGCCGCCCTCGTCGTCCGCGCCCAGCGGGTGATCGTCTACATCCGCCACGAGTACGAGCCCGAGCGGCAGGCGCTCCTCGCCGAGCAGGCCCGCGCCGAGGAGGTCGCCGCCGAGCTCGGGATCAGCCTCGAGATCTTCGTCTCCCCCGGCGGCTACATCATGGGCGAGGAGACGGCGCTCCTGGAGGCGCTGGAGGATCGCCGCGGCGAGCCCCGCAACAAGCCGCCCTTCCCCGGGATCGAGGGGCTCTTCGGCAAGCCGACCCTGATCAACAACGTCGAGACCCTGGCGATGGCGACGGCGATCACCGCCCGCGGCGCGGAGTGGTGGAAGGCCCAGGGGATCCGCGGCTGCGCCGGGCTCAAGTTCATCGGCATCAGCGGCGACGTCGAGCGTCCGGGCTGCTTTGAGGTGCCGACCGGGACGACGATCCGCGAGCTCATCGACCTCGCTGGCGGGATGAGGGACGGCGCCGAGCTGGCGGCGATCCTCCCCGGCGGCGCCTCCTCGGCGTTCCTCCCCGGCGACGCCGCCGACACCCCGCTCGACTTCGACCGCCTCAAGGAGGCGGGCTCCACCCTCGGCTCGGGGGCGGTCGTCGCGATCGCGCAGGGGCGGGATCTCCTGCAGCTCGGCCTCAGCCTGACCCGCTTCTTCCGCAACGAGTCCTGCGGCAAGTGTGTGCCCTGCCGGGTCGGCTCGGAGAAGGCGGTCACCCTCCTGCAAGCGCTCGCCGCCGGACAGGCGCCGGACCCCGAGGGGTCGATCGCCCTCCTCGAGGAGCTCGACGAGACCATGGCCCAGACCAGCATCTGCGGCCTCGGCCAGGTCGCCCTCCTGCCGGCCCTCTCGCTCCTGCGCAACTTCCCCGCGGCGCGGGCGGAGCTCCGCCCTCGCAAGCCGAGCCTCGACGACCGCGCCACCTAACTCTGCGCGAACACGCGAACACGCGAACACGCGAACACGCGAGCGAGGAGCATGACCAAGCGATCCGGCACCGACGTGGGCGCCCAGCGCCCGGAGCCGCCAGGACAGCGCGCCGTCGAAGATGTGCGCATGCGCGGCTTCCGGAGCCGACAGGAGGTGGCGCAGGTGCTCTCGCTCCTCCGCGAGGGCGCGACGCGTCCGACCCCAGCCGCCGGAGTCCGCCCGCTTGAGGAGACGATCCCGGTCTCCGCCGCCAGCGATCGGATCCTCGCCCGCGATCTCGAGGCGCCGATCGACGTCCCGGGCTTTCGCCGGGCGGCGGTCGACGGCTACGCCGTCCGCGGCGAGGACACCTTCGCCGCGACCCTGACCGCGCCGCTCCTCCTCCGCCTCCGCGGCGAGAGCATGCCCGGTCGCCCCAGCGCGGCCCACGTCGGCCCAGGCGAGGCTGTCCGGATCACCACCGGCGCGCCGGTGCCCGCGGGCGCGGACGCGGTGCTCCAGGCGGAGCTGTGCCGCGAGGCTGAGCGCGGCGGGCAGGCGTGGGTCGAGGCGACCGGCCCGGTCGCGCCGCTGCGCCACCTCGGCGAGGTCGGCGAGGACATCCAGCGCGGGACGATCGTCCTCCGCGCGGGTCGTCGCCTCCGCCCGCAGGACGCCGGCCTCGTCGCCTCGCTCGGACTCGCCGAGGTGACCGTCGTCCGCCGCCCGCGGGTCCAGGTGCTGGTCACCGGCGACGAGCTCATCGCCGCCGGCGAGCCGCTCGGGCCGCACCAGATCGTCGACAGCAACTCGGTGACCCTCGCGGGCCTCTGCGCCCGCGATCGCGCGGAATTCCTGCCGGTGCTCCGCAGCCGTGACGGCGCCGACAACCTCCGCGCAGCCCTGACGACGATCGAGGCCGGAGACGCCGACATCATCGTCGCCTGCGGGGCGACCAGCGTCGGCAGCGAGGACTGGCTGCCGCTCCTCCTCGGCGAGCGAGGCGAGCTGCTCGTCCACGGGGTGGCGATGCGCCCGGCCAGCCCGACCGGGATCGGCCGCACAGGCGACGGCCGCTGGGTCTTCCTCCTCCCGGGCAACCCGGTCTCCTGCCTGTGCGCCTACGAGTTCTTCGTCGGCCCCTTGCTCCGCGCCTTAGGCCGCAGGCCGCGGCCCTGGCGTTGGCCCCACCGCCGCTTCGCGCTCCCCCTCGGCCGCAAGATCGTCTCGAAGATCGGCCGCGTCGACTTCGTCCGGGTCGCCGTCGATCGGTCGACGACACAGCCGTCGCTGGTCCCGGTGGCGACCTCAGGCGCCAGCCTCCTGAGCTCGACCGTGGTCGCCGACGGCGTCGTCATCGTCCCGCCGGAGAGCGAAGGCCACGACGTCGGCGACCGCGTCGAGCTCCTCGCCTTCGACGACGTCGACCTCGACAACGACAACGACAACGACAACGACAACGACAACGACGACGGCGGAACACCTTGAGCCAGCGACCGCAGCAGCTCTTCCTCCAGGTGGTCAGCCCCGAGCTCGCCCACGAGCGCTGGTGGGAGGCGGCCCAGCCCCGCCCCTGCCCCTCCGAGGAGATCACGCTGGAGTCGCTTCGCGGTCGGGTGCTCGCCGAGGCCGTCGCCGCGCCGGTCGACGTCCCGGGCTTTGACCGCAGCAACGTCGACGGCTACGCGGTGGTCGCCAGCGACACCTACGGCGCCAGCGAGGCCGCGCCCCGCCGCCTCCGCCTGGGCGACGAGATCATCGCCACCGGCGTCGCCCCCAGCACCGAGCTCCGCAGCGGCCTCGCCCTGACGATCGCCACCGGCGGGGTGATCCCGCGGGGCGCAGACGCGGTCGTGATGGTCGAGGACACCGACCTCGACCCCCCCTCCGAGCCGACCCACGTCCTGATCCGGCGGCCGGCGATCCCGGGGGCGATGATCGCCTTCGCCGGCTCCGACATCACCCGCGGCGAGGTCGTCCTCCGCCCGGGGAGACGGCTCGGGCCCCGCGAGACCGGGGTCCTCGCCGCCCTCGGTCTGACCTCCGCCCGGGTCCACAGGCGCCCCCGCGTCGCCCTCCTCTCGACCGGCGACGAGATCGTCGCCCCCGGCGCGGCCAGGCCCCTAGGCAAGGTCCACGACTGCAACCAGACGATGCTCGCCGACAGCTGCGCCGAGCTCGGCGCCCAGGTGCTCCGCCTCGGGATCATCGGCGATGATCTAGGCGCCCTCACGGCGGCCCTCCAAGCCGCCCTGAACGAGCACAGGGCCGACCTCGTCCTCCTCTCCGGGGGGACCTCCAAGGGCGCCGGCGATCTCTGCGTACGGGCCCTCGGCGCTCTTCCTGGACCGACGCCCGGGACCCCGCCGATCGTCGTCCACGGGGTCGCGCTCAAGCCCGGAAAGCCGCTCTGCCTCGCAGCTTCGCGGGTCTCCCGTCGCGAGAGCGCGACCGAGGCGATCGTCCCCCTGGCGATCCTGCCGGGCTTCCCGACCTCCGCCCTCTTCACCTTCCACGAGTTCGTCGCCCCTCTCCTTCGGGTTCTCTGCGGCCTCCATCCGCGGCCGCCGGAGCGTCTGCTCGCGCGCCTGCCGATCCCCCTCCGCTCGGAGCGGGGACGCCGGGAGTACGCCCTGGTCCAGCTCGTCGCCGACATCGACGGCGCCGACGCCCGCGCAGACGCGCCCGCACAGCTCCGCCCGCCGCTCGCCCTCCCGCTCGGCAAGGGATCCGGATCGGTCACCGCCTTCGCCCGCGCCGACGGGTTTATCGCGATCGATCAGCAGGTCGAGCGCCTCGACGCCGAGAGCACGGTCGAGGTCGAGCGGATCGACGCCGAGCGCGGCCTCTGGGACCTGCTCATCGTCGGCTCGCACTGCACCGGCCTCGAGCGGATCGCCGACCGCCTCCACCGCCAGGGGATCCGCGTCCACCTGATCGCCAAGGGCAGCATGGGCGGCCTCCAGGCGGTCGAGGCCGGGCTCTGCGACATCGCCCCGATCCACCTCTGGGACGTCGAGAGCGGCGCCTACAACCGACCCTTCGTGCCTGCCGGCGCCTCGCTCGTCGAGGGGTACGGGCGCATGCAGGGCCTGCTCAGCCGCGCGGACGATCCGCGCTTCGCCTCGCCGCTCTGCGACGCGACAGACACGACAGACACGACAGACACGACAGACACGACAGACACGACAGGCCCCCCGAGGTTCACGCTGCCGGCCGCCGTCTTCGACCCTGCGGTGATCATGGTCAACCGAAACCGCGGCAGCGGGACCCGCGTGCTCATCGATCTCCTCCTCGGCGACGACCGGGCGCGCCGGGGGCTCCGCGGCTATCACCACGAGGCCCGCTCGCACCAGGGGGTCGCCGCCTGCGTCGCCCAAGGCCGCGCCGACTGGGGGATCGCGATCCAGAGCGTCGCCGCCGGGCTCCGCTTCTCGCCGATCCAAGCTGAGCGCTACGACTTTGTCATCGCCGACAGCCGCCGCGAGCGGCCCGCGGTCGCCCGCTTCATCGAATGCCTGGAAGACCCGACGATGCGGGCCGAGCTGGCCGCGGACGGCTTTCTCCTGCGGTGAGGCGAGGCTCTCCGAAGAGGTAGAGTCCCCCGCAGAGGGTCGCCCGCCCGCCCACGACCAACCCAGCGAACCACGAGCCCCATGACCGAAGAGACATCTCACGAGCCCGCCGGCTCCGCGAGCTCGCAGCGATGCTCCGCGGACCTCGAGACACCCCCCCTCGCCGCCGTCCTCCTCGCCGGCGGCGCCTCCTCGCGGATGGGCGTCGCCAAGGCGTGGCTCGACTGGGGCGGGCGCCCGCTCCTCAGCCACATCGCCGGGCTCTTCGACGACTACGGCGCCCGCGTCGTCGTCGTCGGCGCGCCCGGCCAGGAGCTGCCGCCGCTCCCCGCCGCTTGCCTCCGCGTCGACGATCCGCCGGGGGAGCGCGGCGGGCCCTTGGTCGGCCTCTGCGTCGGTCTCCAGGCCCTAGGCTTGGCGCCTCGCCCCGGCGAGATCGCCTTCCTCAGCGCCTGTGACAACGTCTTCCTGAGCCGCGTCCACCTCGACTTCCTCGTCGCGACGCTCGCCCGGTCGCCGAGCGCAGAGGCGGTCTTGCCGGTCGACGCCCCCGACCCCCGCAGCGGCAAGCGCTTCGCCCACCCCCTCGCGAGCGCTCTCCGCAGCGGTAAGGGTCTCCTGGCCGCCCGCTCTCTCCTCGCCGCCGGGGCACGTCGTCCTGTCGCCCTCTTCGACGCCCTCAAGGATACGGTCCGCGTCGACGCTGAGGCGCTCCCGGACCCGCGGGTGCTCCGGACCTGCAATACCCCTGCGGAGTACGCCGCGGCTCGCTCCGAGATCGACCCCTAAGAGCCCGCAGCAGCGCTCCTGCTCGGTCCTCCGCGCGGCAGCTCTGGAGGGCCGAAGCGCCGCCCGCTCGCGGGGGCGCTTCGGCGAGCCATCGCTCCGCTCAGGCTGAGGCCGCGGCGGGCGAACCGTAGCTCGGCGCCTGCCCAGGCGAACGCCGGGCCCAGCCCTGGGACTTGAGCCAGCGGCCCAGCTCCCCCGTCGCCGTCGCGGCGACGCGGAGGAAGTCCCGCTCCGCGTCGATCTCCTGGATCAGGTACTCATCGTTGTAGACCTCGATGAGCTGGAGGATCTCCCGCAGCGCTGCGGCCCCCTTCGGCCCGCGCTCCAGGGTCGTCACCCCGTGCTCTTCGAGAAACTCGCCGAGGAGCCCCAAGACCTCGCCGTACTTGCGGAGCGTACGGCGGGTGAGATCGTCGGCCTTCAACCCCAGGAAGTCGTCGAACGCCTGGGTTATCGAGATCGAGTTGAGCTGATCGGTCATGGTCTCTACTCCTCGACGGCGTGGTCCGCCGTTGTCTGTGTCTTCTGGAGCGCCGGTGAAGCGCGAGTGCCTACTCTCTGGGTATGGTCTAAGAGTCCGCGAGAGGGGAGCCAAATTTGTCGACCTCAGGAGGTTTTTTTCCGAGGGCGAGGGAGCGTCAGGGCGATGTCGAGAGGTCCTCGCAGAGCCTGTCGCAAGGACGTCGCGACCTGACGACGCGACCTGCGACGAAGAGCAACGTCCGGTGTCGGTGAACCTACGCGGACGTGGACGACGGACCCCCGCGAACCGCTCGGCCCCGCTCCGCCGCGGTCTCCCTCGGCGATCATCCTCAGGTCGTCGACGGGCCTGTGCCCCTCACCTCCGCGGTACGAGCCCTGGTCCGCTGCGCGGCAGACCCTTGGCACCCGCGGAGGGGGTCCCGCCCGCTGCGGCCTAGAGCGAGCGCTCCGGGATCGAGAAGGTGTCGCACTGGCTCATGTCTCCGCTGTCGAGCCCGCGCCGGAACCACTTCACCCGCTGGGCGGAGGCGCCGTGGGTCCAGCTCTCCGGGCTGACCTTGCCGGTCGCTTGCCGCTGGAGACGGTCATCCCCGATCGCCGCTGCGGCCCCCAAGCCCTCCTCGACGTCGCCGACCTCGAGGAGGCCCCGCTTCGCCGCCGAGAAGCCCCAAACACCGGCGTAGCAGTCGGCCTGGAGCTCCTGGCGGATCGAGAACTCGTTCTTGCGCCCGGGCTCGGCCTGCTTGCGCCGGTGGTTCGCCGCGGAGACGCCCGTGATCGCCTGGATGTGATGGCCGATCTCGTGGGCGAGCACGTAGGCCTGGGCGAAGTCCCCAGGCGCGCCAAAGCGCTGCTTGAGATCGCGGTAAAAGCCGAGGTCGATGTAGGCGTTGTGATCGGCCCCGCAGTAGAAGGGACCGACCGCCGCCCCCTGGATCCCGCAGGCCGAGCGGACCTCGTCGGTGAAGAGCACCAGGGTCGCCGGCTCGTAGGTCTCGCCCTTCGCCGTGAAGATCTTCTGCCACGCCCCCTGGATGTCGTCGTGGACGAAGTTGACGAACTCGACGGTCTCCGCCTCCTCGGGGGAGGTCGGGGCTCCGCTGCCCGCGTTGTTCGAGCTCGCGGGGCCGCCCCCTCCAGCGGTCGGGTCGCCGACGGCCCCGAGGAGCCCGGTCACGTCGCGGCCGAAGATCAGGTAGAGGATGATCGCGACGACCGTCCCCGCGAGGCCCAGGCGACCTCCCACGCGCCCGCCACCGCCGGCCCGCTGCCCCCGGCGATCGTCGACGTAGGCGCTCTTATGTCCCCGCTGCCACTTCATCGCCGCGGATGGTAGCCCCGATCGCCCGGACCGACGGCGAGGAAATCGGGCGTGCTCTCGCGCAGCTCACGGGCCCCTGCGAGCCCCGCCAAAACCCGACGACACCCCGCCAAACTCCGCCAAGCTCCGCCAAGCTCCGCCAAGCTCCGCCAAGCCCCACCAGACCCCGACGACACCCCGACAAGCCCCGACAAGACCCGACGGGCCGTGCACCTCCGCCGTCGACGGTGCATCCTCAGGAGATGCAGACTCGGCGAGCGCAGCACAGTCACCCCAGGACAGCGCTCACCCTCGCCCTCGCCCTCGCCGGCCTCGTCGGCTTCGTCGGCATCGTCGCATCCCCCGAGCTCGCGACCGCCAGCGAAGCGGAGAACGTCGCCGCGGCGACGACGGGCGCGCCCCTGCGCTCGACGCCCGCCAACCACCGCGCGGCTCGGGTGCTCAAGCTCCTGCAGCGGATCGACGACACCCTCAAGGAGACCCGCTACGAGCACCGGACGACGATCCGCTCGCGCGAGGGCATTTACTACTGGGACTGCTCGGCGATGGCCGCCTACATCCTCGCCAAGGCCGCCCCCGCGGCCCGCAAGGCGCTGACCCGCGAGCGTCCGGTCGCCCGCGACTTCTACCAGGTGATCCGCCAGGCGCCGACCCGCGGCGATCGAGAGGGCTGGCGCCGGCTGCCGCGGATCACCGACGTCCGCCCCGGCGACGTCTTCGCCTGGAAGCGGCCCAAGGACTTCCCCAGCAAGAACACCGGCCACGTCGGCTTTGTCCTCGAGGCGCCCGTCCCCGCCCCCGGCTGGGAGGACGCCTACCTCGTCCGGATCGCCGACGCCACCTCGCTCCCCCACGGCGACGACACCCGCGACCCCGAGGGCGAGGGCGGCTTTGGCCACGGCACGCTCCTCTTCACCACCGACGGCGACGGCCATGGGACCGCCTACGGCTGGTACGGCGCCCGCAGCCGCGGGGTGATCGAGACGCCGATCGCCTTCGGCCGGCTCATCCGCTGAGCTCTCCGAGCGGACTTCGGCGCCGAGGCTCCCGCGGCCCGTCGGCTCTGCTGCGGCTCCTCGGCTGCGGTCCCTCGCCTGCGCTTCCTCGGCCCGGCCGCAGCCGCTGCGCCCCTGCGAGGAGCGGCCGGAGGCTGCGCTCGCGCGCCCAGCGGACGTCCCAGCATCGCCGGGTCGATCGTCAAGCGTCGCGCTGGAGACGATCCGGGAGGACGAACCGAGCCCGCGCCTCGGCCGAGTCGAGCCGCGCCTGCGAGTAGTAGCGGCGGACCTCGCGAAGACCGTCGGCGAAGAGCTCCGGGTACGCGGCCTCGAAGTCGGCGAATCGATGGCCCTCGGGGAGCGCCGCCCGTCGCTCATGGACGAGCAGCGCGTAGGTCCAGGTCAGCGTCTCGTGGTAGCGCTCGGGTACGCCGAGGTGGGCGACGAAGGCCCGCAACCCGGCGCAGCAGCGATCGATCGCGAGGGCAAGGGGATGCTCCCCGAGCAGCAACCAGATCACCCGGAGGTGCTGGCGATGGCCGAAGGGCTCGACCGAGGAGGCCGCGAACGCGGCGAGGAAGGACCGGTCGTCCATAGCGTCAGGGTGTGCGACAGCGCTCATGAGAGCCGCAGAGTACGGCAACGACCGCGGAGTGACGCGCGCTTGAGGGCCGGCAGACGACGGCCCCCCCGCGCTCAGGGCGGCCTGCCCCGTGGGCTGGCGGTCGCGACCTCCTCCCTCTTCATCCACGACGGGGCTCGGCGCCCACCTCAGGTATCGGCGGGGATGTCAGGCGCGCGCGCGTCTTCCAGCTTGGACCTCGCACGGGGCTGCGGGACCGCGGAGCCGCTGCGGGGCCGATCGCGACGCGGGCGCCGGCGAGGCCCGTCCGATCCCAACATCGTCAGCTCGGCGAGCTGCGATAGATGTCGGCCAGGGCACCAGGCAGCTCGGGGAAGTCGAAGCGAAAGCCCTCCTCCCGCAGCCGCTTGGAGACGCAGTAGCGGCCGAGGAGCGCGAGCTCTGGATCGGTCCGCATCACCAGCGGCGCCCCCAGCCTGATCATCCACGCGAACGCGGGCAGCCCGATCCGCACCCCGAGGGCGCCGCGCAGGGCCGCCATGAACTCTCGGTTGGAGACGGGGTTGGGGGCGGTCGCGATGTAGACGCCCTGAAGGCGAGGATCCTCCGCAGCGGCCAAGAAGAGCCGGTTCATGTCGCCGACGTGGATCCACGAGATGCCCTGCTCCCCCGACCCCGCGGCGCCGCCGAGGCCGATCCTCGCGAGGAAGGCCAGGCGCTCCAGGGCGCCGCCGTCCTTGCCCATGACAAAGCTCGTACGGAGGATGACCTGGCGCATCGACGGCAGCACGGCCGCTCGGTAGGCGGCCTCCCAGGCCCGGCCGACGTCCGGCGCCAGCCCTTCTCCGAGCTCCGAGTCCTCGTCGCAGCGGATGCTGCCGGTCGGATCGCCGTAGATGTGGGCGGTCGACATCTGCACCCAGACCGGAGGCGGACGCTCGATCATCCGCAGCGCCTCACCCAGGACCCGCGTCGTGTCGACGCGGGAGTCCATGATCTCTCGCTTGTTCTTCTCGGTCTTGACGCAGTCGACCGTGCGGCCGGCGAGGTTGACGAGCACGTCCGCCCCCTCCAGCGCCTGCGGCCAGGACCCCGCCGTCGTCGCCGCGTCCCAGGGGACATGCGACCCGGGACCCTCCTGCCCCGGAGCGCTCCGCGAGAGGATCACGACGTCGTAGTCCGCCGCCGCGGCCCTCGCGAGGTTCGTCCCCAAAAAGCCCGAGCCGCCGGCGATCACCATCTTCTTCTTCATCGCCCCCTTCTCTAGCAGGTCCGCCGGTCCGAGCCCGGCCGAGCTGCTCCCGCCTGCGCCGGCCGATTCCCTCATGGGGAGCCGGAGTGCGCTATCGTCAGCGTCGTGCGACTCCTACTCAGCCCGCTCCTCGTCCTCGCCTGCGCGCTACCCCTCGCCTGTGGCGACGACGCGGTCGGGACCGCGGCGACGAGCTCCGCGTCGGCCTCGACCACCGCCACGACCTCGACCACCGCCACCGCCAGCTCGGGCGAGTCGAGCTCGACCACCGCGGCGACTGGGACCGCGAGCTCGACCGCGCCGACCTCGAGCCCGACCACCACAGACCCCAGGACCTCGACGACCGCGGTCACGGACGGTACGACCGAGAGCACGACCGCTGGCACCACCGCGGGCACCACCGCTGACACCACCGCCGGGACCACCGACGGCACCACCGACGGCACCACCGACGGGACCACCGACGGGACTGGCGGCGATGACCCCTTCATCTGCGACGACGACAAGGACTGCGCCCTCGTCAACGACTGCTGCGCCTGCGACCCGGTGCACGTCGACGAGCAGGTGCCGGAGTGCGACATCCAGTGTCTCCAGCCGACCTGCGACTCGGTCGGCCTCGCCAAGGCCAAGGCCGTCTGTCGCTTCGGCCGCTGCACCTTCGAGAAGGTGACCTGCAACCCGCTCCAGGTCACCTGCAAGGCCCTCCCCCCGGAGTGCCCGGACTTCCAGGTCCCGAGCGTCGACGGCGACTGCTGGACCGGCTCCTGCGTCCTCCCGGAGGCCTGCGACTGGGTCCCGAGCTGCGACTACTGCGGCGCCGGCATGACCTGCGTCACCAAGCTGCAAAAGGGCGCCTTCACGCTCTGCGAGCCCCTGCCGCCGGCCTGCGGCGACGGTCCGGCGACCTGCGCCTGCGCCGATGAGATCTGCGAAGCCTCACCGCCGCACATCATCTGCCAGGACCTGGGCGAGAGCCTCGGCTGCGAGTGCCCGAACTGCTGAGCGAGCGGCCGCCCGCGAGGACACTCTCACGCAGCTCTTGGCCTGTCCGAGGCGCGGCGGCGCTTCGCCGCGGAGCTCGCCTTGGCCCCTCCTGGCCCCTGGCCCTCCTGGCCTGGCCCTCCTGGCCTGGGGCCCTCCTGGCCCCCTGCCAGGCACGCGAACGCGACGAGCTGCGCGCCCCCGCGGCCGTAGGGTCGGCCCTCTGCCTGTGATCCTGAGCACATCTCGACGGGCCTAGGGCGGGCCTGGGAGGGCCCGCTTGGCCAAGAGATTGCCCCTAGGAGCGGCTCCGCCTACCCTCGCCGAGGCGCCGCGCGGCGTCTCCGAAGCGATGGCCAGCACGATCCATGAGCGCGTCTTTGGGGCCCTCGCCTCGCTCTCCCTCCGCCACCCGAAGAAGCTCCTGGCGCTGACCGGGGTGGTGATCGTCGCCGCCGCCGCGCTGATCCCGTCGATGACGGTCAGCACCTCGCGCTACGCCCTCGTCGCCGACGACGAGCCCCACCAAGCGCGGATGTTCGCCTTCTTTGAGCGCTTCGGCAGCCCCGACTCGCCGGCGATGGTGGTCAGCGGCGGGACCCCCGAGCAGCGCCAAGAGGTCGTCCGCAGGCTCAGCGCCGAGCTCGAGACGATCCCGGAGCTGTCGGGGCGGATCCTCGCCCGGACCGGGCCGGCGGACGCCGCGGAGGTCCTCCTCCTCCACTCCCCCGAGGTGCTGGCCGAGGTCGGCGCCCAGCTCCCGCCGGGGATCGACCTCGCCGCGACCGTCGAGGGGGGACTGCCCGCGTGGTTCGGCGCCCTCGCCGGCCAGCTCAGCGCCGGCCTCGACGGCGAGGCGACCGCGACCCCGGAGCAGATGGCCCAGGCCTTCGAGGGCATGGCCGGGATCGCCGCGACCTTCGAGACCGTGATCGACGGCGGCGATCCGCTCGCGGACATCGAGTACGGCGACCAAGTCGGCCGCGCCGACCTCGACAGCAAGGGCTACCTGATCACGGCCGACGGCCAAAACCACGTGATCTCGATGTTCCCGGAGCTGCCGAGCACGGACACGGCGGAGCTGAGGCCGCTGATCGAGGGGATCCGCGCCCGTCGCGACGAGGCCCTCGCCGACGCCCCCGAGGGCGTCGAGGCCAAGCTCACCGGGCTGCCGGCGCTGAACGTCGACGAGGACGATCTCCTCGGCTACAGCCTCCTCGTCACCAGCGGCGCCTCGGGCCTCGGGATCCTCCTCCTCTGCCTCCTCCTCTTCCGCTCGCTGCGCCAGACGATCCTCGCGCTGACGCCCCTCCTCGGCGGGACGATCATCTCCCTGGGCATCGTCAAGCTCCTCTACGGCGGCCTCAACCTGATCACGGCCTCTTTCATCTCCGTCCTCTTGGGCCTCGGGATCGACCTCTCAGTCCACGTCCTGACCCGGATCAACGAGGAGCGGCGAGCGGGGCTCGGCGTCGGCGAGGCGATCCGCAAGTCGGTGATCCAGACCGGCCCCGGGATCCTGAGCGCCGCGGTGATCACCGCGGTCGCCTTCCTGACCACGACGACCACCGACTTCACCGCCTACAGCGAGCTCGGGGTGATCACGGCGATCGGCCTCGCGGTGATCGTCGTCGCCACCCTCACCTCCTTCCCCGCGCTCCTCAGCCAGACCACCAAGGCTGCGGCGACCATCAGCCCCGAGGCCCCCGGCGTCCGGATCATCCCCGGCTTCGTCCGCAAGGCCCGCCTCCCCCTCATCGTCGGCGGTGTCGCCGTCGCGATCGCAGGCGGCTTCGCCCTGCCGCAGATCGGCTTCGCCTCGCGCACCTTCGACTTCATGCCGACCGACACCGAGAGCGTCGCCGCCCTCGGCCTCCTCGAGCATGACCCGACGATGAGCCCGATGTACGCCAACCTCAGCGCCGACAGCATCGAGTCGGCGCGGGAGATGGCGACCAAGCTGCGGGCGCTCGACTCGGTCGCCGGGGTGCAGACCGCCTCGGACCTCCTCCCCGAGCTCGATGAGACCCGCCTCGCGGCGCTCCGGCGCGGCCTCGGGCTCCTCGGCGATCGGCCGATCGACTTCGAGCGCCTGCAGGCCCGCAAGACCACCGCCGCCGAGCTCCTCCCCGCGGTCGGCGAGGTCATCGACGTCCTCGAGGAGGTCCGCTTCGCGGTCGAGCAGGGCGGTCAGCCCACCGCCAGCGTCGACCGGGCGATCGCCGCCTTCAAGTCCCTCAAGGCCCGCCTCGGCGACCTCGACGAGGCCTCCGCCGCGCGCCTCGGCGCCCTCGAGGGCGAGGTCGCCGCGCTCCTCGGCCGTGCTGTCGGCACCGCCCAAGCGGTCGCCAAGCGCGGCCACTACCTGCCGAGCGACCTCCCCGAGCTCCTCCGCAAGCGCTTCGTCAGCAAGGACGGCGAGACGCTCGCCCTCTACGCCGTGCCCTCCGGCGACTTTTGGAGCGGCGAGGTCGCGGAGCGCTTCACCGCCGACGTCGAGGCGATCGATCCCCAGGCCTCCGGCCTCGCGATCAACACCCACCTCCACGAGGTGATGATCATCGACGGCTTCCGCCGCGCCGCCGGGATCGCCGCGGCGCTGATCCTCATCCTCCTGATGATCGACTTCCGCGGGATCCGCAACGCGCTCCTCGCCCTGGTGCCGACGATCCTCGGCTGGCTCTGGATGCTCGCGGTGATGGCCGGCTGCGGCCTCACCTTCAACGTCGTCAACGTGATCTGCCTGCCCCTCGTGATCGGCGTCGGCACGGCCTTCGGCGTCCACCTGATGCATCGGAGCGAGGAGAGCGCCCGGCAAAACGGGGGCGTCGCCTCCCTCGACGAGCTCCTCCGCGGCACCGGCAGCGCCGTGATCATCTCCGCCCTGACGACGATGGTCGGCTTCGGCGCGCTGATGCTCGGGCAGCACGGGGCGATGCTCAGCCTCGGCCTGACGATGGTCATCGGCATCGGCACCTGCCTGGCCGCGAGCATCGTCGTCCTCCCAGCGCTCCTCTACCTCCTCGGCCGCGCCCGCTGAGCGCGGCGCTCGCCGATGAGCCTGTCGAGCGCGTCGATCTCCTCGACCACGCCGGCGTTGGTCTCCTTGTAGGCGGCCGCGTCGTGGCGCGCGGCCTCGACGAGGAGCGCCGCCTGGGTCAGGACCTCCTCGTCGGCGTCGTCGTCTGCGACAAGGCTCCGGGCGAGCTGACAGCGGGTCTTCGCGAGCTCATCGCCGGGGATGTTCTTGCCCTTGAGGGAGAGCGAGAGCGCACCGCGGGCCTCGACCTCCGCCGCCTCGACCTCGCCCATCCCGAGGAGCGACCGCGCGAGCTCCCGCTGGACCGAGCCGAGCTCGGGCCGCTCTGCGCCGTAGGCCTTGCGCATCGCCACGAGGGCCGGCTCGATGTGGCTCTTGGCCTCCGCAAAGCGGCCGCGATCGTTGAGCACCTCGCCGAGGTTCCCCCGCAGCGCGCCGGTGGTCGGGTGCTCCGGGCCGAGGTTCTCCGCGCTGATAAGGTAGGCCCGCTCCATCAGCACCTGGGCCTCGTCGACATCGCCGAGCTTGTAGCGCGCCACCGCGAGGCTGGCGATGTAGAGCATCGTCTTGGGGCTGTCGTCGCCGTAGGCCGCCTCGCCGAGGGCGACCGCCCGCTCGAGGTAGTTGACCGCCGCCCGGTAGTCGCCGAGCTGGAGCTCGAGCTCGCCGAGGTTGGAGAGGATGTTGGCGTTCTCCGGGTGCTCCCGGCCGCGAGCGCCCTCGGCGATGGTCAACGCCTCGGTCGCGGCCCGGATCCCGTCCTCGTAGCGCCCGTCCCTGGCTGCGACCAGCGCGAGGTTGGTCAGGATCCCCGCGATCTGGGGGTGTTGCGCGCCGAGGCCGACCCGCGCCGATCGCAGCGCGCTCTCGAGGGTCGTCCGCGCCTCACCGTTGCGGCCGAGCTTGAAGAGCGACGCCCCCTTCGCCCGCAGCGCTTCGATGACCTTGATGTGGTTTGGGTCGAGCTCACGCTTGAGGATGACCAGCGCCTGCTCGACGTCGGCGAGCGCCGCGTCATAGGACCCTTGGGCGAGGTAGAGGCTCGCCCGCGCCGAGTGGAAGTCGGCCAGCACGAGCTCATTGCCCAAAAGCCGCACCTCCGCGTCCGCCTGCCGGCTCCAGACGTCGGCCTCGTCCGCCGGCGCCTGCATCACGGTCATGATCCGGACGAGCTCGACCGTCGCCCCGGCGGCCACCTCATCGTGGCCGATCGCCCGCGCCTCGTAGTAGCTCCGCATCAGCGCCTTGTAGGCCGCCTCGTAGGCGCCGTCCTGGAGGAGCAGGCGGCCCCGGGCGAGGTCGACCTCGACATAGAGGGCCGGGTCGTCGAGCGCCTCGACGGTCGAGCTCAGCGACGCCAACGCCTTCAGCCCCGCGGCGTGCTTGCCGGCCCGGCCGAGCGCCGCGGCGTCGGCGATCGCCCCCCGCGTCCCCTCCAAACGGGCGGCCTCCGCCGGGTCGACCCTCCGCAGGATCCCGCGCTCGAGCTGCTCGATGTCGTCACAGGCGCTCAGCTTGCCGAGGTCCGTCAGCTCGGACACCGTCGACAGAGCGCTCTCCACCACCGCCGCGTCAGCGTCGATGAAGGTCCGGACCGCCGCGTCGATCTCCCGCCGGTGGGCGCGGAGGCAGGCCATCTGCAGGTCGAGCCGCTCGAGCGAGCGCTCGCCCCGGCGATGGGCGAGGCACGCCTCGCGATGGCTGTAGATCCAGGCGCTGCGGTGATCGTCGAGCCGCTGGGTGATGCGCGCCGTGACCTCGCCGGAGTAGGCGACGCCGGTCGCCGCGAAGGCGGTCGCGACCGCCTCTTGCCGAGCACCGTCCCAGATCCCCTGCATCGCCTCCGCCCCGCCGGAGCAGGCCGCGGCGTCCGCCTGGATCCCCGTGAAGACTAGCGCTCCTGCGGCCCCCAAGGCCGCGACCACCCCGCCGGCGATCCACAGGCGACGACGACGCTTCGCCGGATCGTTCTCGAGGGCGGCGAGGTACTCGTCCATCGTCGGGAAGCGAGCCCGAGGATCGACCGCCAGCCCCCGCAGGAGCGCCCGCCGCAGCCAGGCCGGCGCCTTGCGCCCCTCCGCGGGATCGCTAAAGCGCTGCTTGAGCACCGCGCTCATGATCTTCGACTGATCCTCGCCGGCGAAGGGTCGGACCCCGTAGAGGAGCTCGTAGAGGACGATCGAGAAGGCGAAGACGTCCGAGCGAGCGTCCGCCGTCTCGCGCAGGTGCTGCTCCGGAGACATGTACGCCGGCGTGCCGATCAGCGAATGGGCCTGGGTGAGGTTGGAGCGCAGCGACGACGCGCCGGAGATCATCGACGGGTGCCTCGCCTCTGACGCGCTCAGCATCACGTCGACCTCATCCCCCTCGCTCTCCGCCCGGACCAGGCCGAAGTCGAGCACCCGGACCCGACCGTCGACGCCGACGATCACGTTGTCGGGCTTGAAGTCGCGGTGGACGAGGCCCACGCGGTGCGCCGCCGCCAGCCCGCGGCCGGCCTCGACGCAGCAGGCGAGCACCTCCCGCCAGCCCCGATAGGCTCGCTCCGACCACTCCCGCAGCGACTCCCCCTCGATGTACTCCATCGCCAGGTAGACCCGGCCCTTGAACACCCCGGCCTCGTAGACCTGGACGACGTTGGGGTGCGAGAGGCGGGCTAGGCCCTGCGCCTCGCGGAGCATCCGGCTGTAGACATCGTCGGCGCGCTGGCCCATCGCCCGCACCAGCTTGATCGCGATCCGGCGGTCGAGGTTCTCGTCGTAGGCGACGTAGACCTCGCCCATCGCCCCTTCGCCGAGCTTTCGCAGGATCACGTAGCGGCCGACCTGAGTCAGCGTCTCCTCGGACTGCGCACGGCGAGGTCCCTCGGTCGGCGAGGGTCCGAGGTACGGCGAGTCGATCACGGTGACCTCGCTGGCGCTGGCCTCTGAGAGACCGCCCTGCGTTGCCCCGCCCCCCTCTTCCCGGCTCTCTGGCACTCGACTGACCGCGCTCGCACACTCGCACCGGGGGCCATTTTCAGTCAACTCGCACAACCGCGCGGCGCCTCGCGGAGCCGCGCAACGCCGCCCAGAGGACATCTTCGGCGAGCCGGTCCACTCGCCCCCTCCCCCTCCTCCTACGCTCTCCTCCTCCCCCCTCGAGCGCGGGGGATCGTGGCGATCTCGGCGAGCCCTCCGCGGGTCGAAACATCCGCACCGCTCGCGGGGTCACCGGCCCGGCGGACCGGCGGAGGCCGGTGGAGATCGGACGAGACCTCGCGACCTGCGCCTCGCTCACCCGCGATCGGCGAGACGCGCCCCGTCAGCGTCCGGGCTCCGGCGCGTCGGCAAAATCAGCAGACCTCATCGCTCTCAACCGCTCGCTCAGCGCGAAAGTCACGACCGCCGCCCCCGCACATCACAATGTCCACATCCGCACATTGTGACAGTAAGGGCGAGAAACCCCGTTCATTGCCACCTGCCATTTATGCACAGCGGCGACTTTGTCCGGAGTCCGCCGCCACCCCGGCAATTATCGCAGTGCCCCCACACCCCGCGCAGGACCCTCTTTTCGCGCCATCTAGCGCAGATTCAACCGTTGACAGGCACTGACCACACTACGAACATTTGAACCGCCTCGACCTAGAGCGAAGGTGCATTAGCTAGCAAGTCCACTGGTTGGACCTCGACTCCATGATCAGCAACGCCCTCACCTTTCTGAAGGATCTGCTCAATGAGCACCTCTGCGCCCAGTCGGGGCAGACCCTGGGCGAGGCCGAGGACAAGGTCGTCTTCATCGACGGCGAGAACCTCGACCCCATCTCCTTCAAGCTCGGCGCGGTCACCTGTCTCTTGATCAACATCGAGGAGGAGAAGCTCCTCCGGGCGGCCGACCCCTACCTGAGGGTCACCGCCGACGGCACCCGGGTGCGGGTGCAGCCTGACATCCGAATGAACCTCCACGTCCTCTTCGTCGCCCGCTTCAAGCAGTACGAGAAGGGGCTCAGCTACCTCTCCAAGATCCTCGAGTACTTCCAGACCAACAGGGTGCTCGACCATCAGAACTCGCCCGCCCTCAGCGATGACATCGATCGCCTGACGATGGAGCTGACGACCCTCGCCTTCGCCGAGCAGAACGAGATCTGGAACGCTCTAAGGACCACCTACCACCCCTCGGTTCTCTACAAGGTCCGGATGCTCGTGCTCCAGGAGGACGTCGCGCCCACCGGCGACGGCGTCGGCGAGAAGGAGGTGTCGGTCGCGCCATGAGGTACGCGCCCCTCGCAGCCCTCCAGCTCCGCCACCCGTATCACCGGGACGGCCGCTGCACCGACTTCACCCTCCGCCTCGGCCCGGGGACGCGCCGCGTCCTCGACGGCCATCGCCTGATCCTCAAGGAGCGGCGCGACGGCTTCCTCCTCCTGGCGCCGGTCGACGGCGAGGGAGCGCCCCTGATCGCCCTCGGGGCCGAGTCCACGCTCCGCTTCGAGCTCTACCTGCGCGACGAGGAGTTCAGCCGCTTCTCCGACCTCAGCGAGCTCGCCGGGCTCGCGGCTCCGGTCTACAGCAACGCCGACGCTCCGGCCGGCGGCGCCCTCACCCTCAGCTCGCGCAGCGCGAGCGCCAGCGAGACGCTCATCTCCCAGGCCGCGTCGGCCGCGGAGACCTTCGTCCTCAGCGGACGCCCGCGCGCCGGGGTCCAGCTCGCCGACCTGACCGCCGGCGGTGATCCGGCGCCGAGCGTCGTCGCCTACGATCCCGCGACCCGGCTGGTCACCCTCGACACCAGCGCCCTCACGGCCGGCGACGCCTTCTCCCTCGACTATCCGACCGACCCCTCACACCCCAGCGGAGCCTTCGCTGAGGTCGAGCTCGCGGGAGAGAGCGCGGCCTGGCTCGGCGAGTCGCCGGCCCTCTTCACGATCACCTTCACCCCGCTCAAGCTCCGCTGGGTCTACTACCTGGTCACCGACGTCGAGTCCGGGGACTTCACGATCGTCGACACCTCCGGCGATGACGACGCCCTGATCTTCAGCGACGCCGACCGCCGCGACCTCGGCGAGAGCCCCGACGCGGACGACCCCCAGGCGGTCGCCCTCGCCGAGCACTACCCCGAGCTGAGGCGCCTGCGCTTCACCTCGGACGCCCTCCTCTCCTGCAGCGCGACCCCGCGGCGAAACCTCGAGCTCCACCTCGACGGCGAGCGCCTGCCCTTCACGCTGCCCAACCCCCCGCTCGCCAACTACGCCTCCCGCGAGGTGGTCGTCGAGCAGGTCCCACAGCGACAGGAGTCGCTGTTTCGAGTCGTCAAGCACCTGACCGCCTCCATCAACGCGAACGGATAGAGCCAGACCATGCCGAGCTATCGTACACCCGGTGTCTACGTAGAAGAGATCTCAACCCTCCCGCCCTCGGTCGCCGAGGTGTCCACCGCCATCCCAGCCTTCCTCGGGTACACCGAGAAGGGCGAGGGGATCCATCGCCTGAGCACCCTGCTCGAGTTCGAGCAGCTCTTCGGCGGGCCGCAGAAGAGCGACTACGTCGTCTCGACCACGAGCGCTGGCGCCGACTCGTCGCGGGTGATCGACTCCATCTCGCGGACCAGCTCCGACGTCCCCGAGTCGAGCCTCTACTACGCCCTCAGCCACTACTTCAAGAACGGCGGCGGCAGCTGTTACGTCGCCTCGGTCGGCGCCTTCGGGACCGCCCCCGAGACCGCCCACTTCAGCGACGGCCTGGCGCTCCTGGAGAAGGAGGATGAGCCGACCCTCATCGTCCTCACCGACGCGGTCAACCTCGACTCCACCGGCTACTATGCGGTCGCCGCCGAGGCCCTCGCCCAATGCGCCAAGCTCGGCGATCGCTTCACGATCCTGGACGTCAAGGACGGCGATGTCGACGCCTTCCGCGGCGCCTCGGGGATCGGCGCCAACAACCTCAAGTACGGCGCCGCCTACCACCCCTACCTCCAGACCTCGATCACCCGCGCGTACGACGAGGCGAGCGTCACGATCAACACCGGTGAGCCGAACCAGCCGGTCACGTCGACCCTCACCTTCGGCGAGGCCGGGGTCTCGGTCAGCTACACCGGCGCGGAGGGTGCCTCGTCGCAGGCGAAGTTCACCCTCGGCGAGGCCGGTGCGGAGGTCTCGATCAGCGTCGACGCGAACAGCCGCCAGCTGACGATCGGCAACGTCCGCGACCTCACCGGCGCCGACGTCGTCTCCGCCTGGACCGCCTGGACCGCGGAGAACGACGCCAGCGGCTTTGACGTCACCGTCGCCGGCGACGGCAGCGGAGCGCTCGACACCCTGGGCTCGACCTTCAACACCCTCGTCGCCCCGGAGGGAGGCGGCGTCTCGTCGACGACGCTCTCCTCGATCAAGTCCGGCCCGCAGCCGGAGACCGCGCTCTACAACAGCATCCGCACCGCCCTCGCGGCCGAGCGGGTCACGCTCGCGCCGAGCGCGGCGATCGCCGGGATCTACGCCCAGACCGACCGCACCCGCGGCGTCTGGAAGGCGCCGGCCAACGTCGGCGTCGCGGCCGTCATCGGCCCGGTCTCCAAGATCACCAGCCAAGAGCAGGAGCGCCTCAACGTCGACGCCACAGGCGGCAAGTCGATCAACGCCATCCGCGCCTTCACCGGCAAGGGGACGCTGGTCTGGGGCGCCCGCACCCTCGCCGGCAACGACAACGAGTGGCGCTACGTCCCGGTCCGCCGCCTCTTCATCACCATCGAGGAGTCCTGCCAGAAGGCGACCTCCTTCGCCGTCTTCGAGCCCAACGACTCGACGACCTGGCTCAAGGTGAAGGGCATGATCGAGAGCTACCTCTACGGTCTCTGGGAGCAGGGCGCCCTCGCCGGCAGCTCCGCCGAGTCGGCCTACTTCGTCAACGTCGGCCTCGGCAAGACGATGACCCCCCAGGATGTCCTGGAGGGGCGAATGAACGTCGAGATCGGCGTCGCCGCGGTTCGCCCCGCGGAGTTCATCGTCCTCCGCTTCTCACACAAGCTCCAAGAGGCCTAGGCCCCGGCGAGCGCAACCGCAACGAATACTCTCAGCGTGAGGACAGGTCATGGCAACTCAAAGCGCAGACATCAAGGCATCATATCCGCTCCCCGTCTATAACTATAAGGTCGAGATCGACGGCGTCGCCGTCGCCTTCTCCGAGGTCTCAGGGCTGTCGATCAGCCACGAGACGACGACCTACAAGGAGAGCCCGACGGCGTCCGGTCAGATCGGGCCGACGATCCTCTACATGCCGGCTCAGCGGAGCGGGGTCAACATCACCCTCCGCAAGGGGCTGGTCCGCGGCGACAGCATCGCCACGCTCTACAGCTGGATCAGCACCATCCGCATCAACCAGATCCAGAAGAAGGACATCTACGTCCGTCTGATGGACGAGGCCGGCAACGCGGTCGTCAGCTGGAAGGTGCTCAACGCCTTCCCGACCAAGCTCGACGCCCCCTCGTTCGACGCCAACTCGAACGACGTCGCGGTCGAGTCGATGGAGCTGATGGCCGACAGGGTCACGATCGAGGAGGCCAGCTAGGCCCATGCCCGCGCCGAACGCAGCGACGCGGGCTCGCTACCCGGTGATGGCCTACAATTTTAGGGTCACGCTGGGCAGCGCGGTCGCGAGCTTTGCAGAGGTCAGCGGACTCCAGCGCGAGTTCGAGACGGTGACCTATCGGCACGGGTTCTCCTACTGCGAGGGTGAGGACATCACCAAGTACATGATCGCGAAGTACTCCTCGCTCACGCTGCGCCGCGGGGTCTTCCGCGGCGCGGAGTCCCTCTACTCGTGGCTCGAAGAGAAGGGCGAGCGGTCGATGACCGTCACCCTCTGCGACGACCGCGGCAAGGGGGTCGTCTCCTGGAACATCGCCAGGGCGCTGGTCGTCAAGATCGACGCGCCGGGGCTCGACGCCAGCTCGAACGATGTCGCGGTCGACACCCTCGAGCTGAGGGTCGCCGCCGTGACCATCAACGAGCTCCCCGAGGACGACGAGGGCGCGGTCGCGACGCTCCTCGGCCTCGACGACGCGCTCCGCAGCCTGATCTAGCCGAGAAGTACGGACACCTCGATGCCCTACGAAGATCTGGTTCTCGGCTTTCGCTTCGGCGTCTTCTTCTTCGTCGGCGGGGTCGTGCCGAACCCGCTCGACATCCGCTTTCAGCGGGTCTCGGGGCTCGGCGCGACGATCAACACGATCGACCACCGCGAGGGCGGCCAAAACGCCTTCACCCACAAGCTCCCGGACGGGATCACCCACGAGAACATCACCTTCGAGCGCGGCATGGTCGTCGGCTCGCCGCTCAACATCGAATTTAACATCGCCCTCAATTTCTACACGATGACCCCGTCGAACGTGATGATCATGCTCTTTAACGAGAATACGGTCCCGATCGGCGCCTGGATGTGCATCAAGGCGTACCCGGTCCGCTGGACCACGTCGGACCTCAACGCCGGCGAGAGCAGCGTCGTCATCGACACCTTCGAGCTGGCCTATCAACGGCTCGTTCTCATGAGAGTCTGAGATGCCCGTAGAGATCAAAGAGCTGGTGATCCGGGCGGTCGTCGTCAAGTCGACGGACGAGGCGAAGGCCCATGTATCCAGGGCGGCGAAGGCCGCGGCCACCCGCAACATCGGCAGCGACCAGGACGCGCTCGTCGACGAGTGCGTCGCCGAGGTCATGCGCCTGCTCCGGCGCAGCAAGGAGCGATGACCCGTGAGCCTAAGCTCCTTCTTCAAGCTCCAACGACTGACGATCCGCGCCTGGGAGAGCCGCGCGCGCAGCGGCATCTCGTTCGACACCTTCACGGTGCAATACAACCCCAGCTCATTGCAGATGAGCCACCAGAACGTCTTCGAGGAGCTGCAGGGGATCAACACCAGCGGCCGCGAGGCGCGCTACTCCCACTCGCGCTCCGAGTCCCTCACCGTCGACCTCGTGATCGACGGGACCGGGGTCAGCGACTTCGCCCTGGTCAAGCTCCTGGGCGGCGGTGCCGACTCTGTCACCACCCAGGTCGACGACTTCCTCAAGCTCTGCTTCTACATGGAGGGGGCGATCCACGAGCCCAAGTTCCTCCGCCTGGAGTGGGGGGACGGCGTGCTCGGCAAGTTCGACTGCCGCCTCGACAGCGTCGACATCAACTACGTCTCCTTCGGCCGCGACGGCAAGCCGCTGCGCGCCGAGCTCAAGGCGACCTTCATCTCCGACGTCGAGAAGAGCAAGCGGGCGAGCCTCGACGGCAAGAGCTCGCCTGACCTGACCCACAGCCGGATCGTCCTCAGCGGCGACACCCTGCCGCTCCTCTGCCGGTCGATCTACGGCAGCGCGACCCACTACCTCCGCGTCGCCCGGATCAACGGGCTCGACAACTTCCGCGACCTCAAGCCTGGGACTGAGCTCTTCTTCCCGCCCTTCGAGAAGTAGGCCCCCGAGGATCCTCCGATGTCCGTCGTCACCGCGACCATCAGCCACAAGACCGAGAAGGTCATGCCAGCGACCTACGAGGTCATGTCGCTGGACATCGAGCGTGAGGTCAACAGGATCCCGCGGTGCAGCCTGAAGCTCCTGGACGGCGACCTCGCCACGTCGACCTTCCCGATCTCCGACACCGTCTTCTTCGAGCCGGGCGCTGAGCTGACCGTCTCTCTCCGCTACGGCGACGATCCCGACGTCGTCGTCTTCGTCGGCCTGGTCGTCCGCCACGGGCTCAGCCTGAGCCGCCGAGGCTCGATCCTCTCGGTCGAGCTCAAGGACAAGGCGCTCGCCCTGACCCGCCCGCGCAAGAGCGTCCTCCACCCCGTAGACAGCAGCGACGCCGACGTGATCCAGACCATCGCCAGCGATGGCGGCCTGACGGTCACCAAGGTCGCGACGACGGCCCCCGCCAAGCACCCCCAGCTGGTGCAGTACGACGTCAGCGACTGGGACTTCATCCTCACCCGCGCGGAGGCGCAGGGCCTCGTCCTCGCGGTCACCGACGGCGCGCTCACGGTCGCCGAGGTGGCGGCGAAGGGCGCGACCACCCACACCTTCGAGTACGGCAAGGACGAGCTCTACAGCGTCGACGTCGAGGCCGACGGGCTCTACCAGCCTGGCGCGGTCGAGAGCGTCGGCTGGGACGACGCGGAGCAGGCGATCACGGCGAAGACCGAGGCCAAGCCCGCCAAGAACCCGATGGGCGACCTCGACGCCGAGGAGATCGCGACCGCGCTCGGCGTCCAGGACACCGTCCTCCGCCACCTCGCGCCCCTCGATCCGAAGGAGCTCGCCGCCTGGGCCGACGGACACGTCGCCCGCGCGCGCATGTCGATGGTGCGCGGTCGGATCTCGATCCCGGGGATCGCCAAGCCCAAGCTCCTCGACGCGATCGAGCTCGTCGGCGTGGGCAAGCGCTTCACCGGCGCCTCGACGATCACCGGCATCCGCCACCGCGTGACCAAGGCGGGCTGGACCACCGACCTCCAGTTCGGCTTCTCTCCGGAGCTCCTCGCCCAGCAACGCGAGGTCACCACGCCGCCCGCCGCCGGTCTCCTGCCGGGGATCCAAGGCCTCCAGATCGGCGTCGTCTCCGGCTTTGAAGACGACCCCGCCGCCTCCTTTCGGGTCAAGGTGCTGGTCCCCAGCATCGATCCGACCAAGGGGCTCATCTGGGCCCGCCTCGCCAGCCCGGACGCCGGCCTCGGCCGCGGCTTCTTCTTCAGGCCGGAGACCGGCGACGAGGTGATCATCGGCTTCATCAACGGCGACCCGCGCCAGGCGGTGATCTTGGGCTCGCTCTACAGCGCCAAGAACACCCCGCCGGACGCCCTCAAGGCGATCGACGCCGACAACTTCAACAAGGGGATCGTCAGCAAGACCGGCGTCACCTTCGGCGTCGTCGACGAGGCCAAGCCCGTCGCCTACATCCAGACCCCAGGCCAACAGGGCATCGTCTTCGACGACAGCGCCGGCACGACCGTCATCGCCGACAGCAACGGCAACATGATCACCCTCGATGAGAACGGGATCACCCTCAAGAGCGCCAAGGACGTGTCGATCGATGGGAGCGGCGGAAACGTGACCATCCTCGGCAAGAAGGTAGAAGCAAAATGAGCGAGAAGACCATCAACCTCACCGTCACCGTCGACCAGACCAACCTCATCCTCGAGGCCCTCGGCCAGCTCCCCTTCGTCAAGGTCTACGAGCTGATCGGGTCGATCCAAGGGCAGGCCAAGGCGCAGCTCAGCGAAGCGCCGCCCGAGCCTGCGGCGGTCCCGAGCCCAAGCCTAGTGGAGAGCGCCGCCGGTGAGTGAGGCCGCCTTCCTCGGGCGCGGGTGGAGCTTCCCGCCCCGCTTCTTCGGCGCCGGCGCGGAGGTCTCGATGGCCTCCGGCGTCGCCGATATCCATGAGAGCTTGGAGCTCCTCCTGACGACCTACACCGGCGAGCGGACCATGCGGCCGGAGTACGGCTGCGCCCTCGACCGCCTCCTCTTCGAGGAGCTCGACCAGTCGCTGGTCAACCAGATCACGGCGACGATCACCGACTCGATCCTCTATCACGAGCCGCGGATCATCCTCGACAGGCTCAGCGTCGACCAGAGCGCGAGCGTCGACGGTCTCCTCGAGATCCGGCTCTCGTACACGGTCCGCACCACCAACTCCCGCTACAACATGGTCTTCCCCTTCTACATCAACGAAGCGACGCCCGAGGCCCCATAGGCAGATGCCGCGCCCCTTCCCGAAACCGCAGGATCGCAACCGCGACGGCCAGAGCCAGTCGATGCGCGCCCCTCGGGCGCTCGACCCCGGCTATGTCCGCGTCGACGAGCGCAGCCCGCAGGACCTCCTCCGCTTCGTCGCCAAGCTCTGTCGCGAGCTGCGCTTCGTCGACCCTGAGCAGCCGCTGCGCGAGCTCGACTGGAGCGGGCTCCTGGGCGACGGCGCCGGCGGAGAGGTCGATCTGGGCCGCGTCGTCGCGTTCATGGAGGATCCCGCCGCGGCGACGGAGGCCGAGCGAGAGCGCTTTAGCCGGCCGCACTTCGCCCTCCTCCTCGCCTTCATCCGCCTCTTCGGGATCGCCCAAGAGCACCTCAACGAGCTGACCCGGCGCCACCTCGACTTCTTCTACGCCGACATCCTGCGGATGGAGCGGCGGCCGCCCAAGCCCGACACCGTCAACCTCGTCCTCAAGCCGGCCCGCGGGGTCGACGCGGTCCTGATCGCCGCCGGCACCGAATTCTCCGCCGGCAAGGACAGCGACGGCGTCGATCGGATCTACACCAGCGACCGCGATCTCGTCGTCAACCAGGCCGAGGTCGACACCCTCAGCGCCCTCTTCGTCGACCAGCGGGTCACCGGGATCCGCGAGGCCAACGAGCGCCGCGACCCGGGGACCAACGTCAACGATCGCTTCGTCAGGATGTTCGCCTACACCCTCGGCGAGCCGATGGTCGGCGATCCGATCCCGGCCTATGAAGACCAGGAGGTCGACCTAGGGCACCTGCTGAAGCTCCGCGATCGCGTCGCCTTCGCCGCGGCCGAGCTCTACCTCGAGCTCCACGAGGTCCGCGCCCTCGCCCAGCTCAAGCGCCGCCGCGACCTCGCCGACGACGAGTGGGCGACGATCAACGCCCACCTCGAGATCGCCGGCCGCAAACGCCTGGACGATCCAGAATGGAAGCTGAGCCCGACCGATCCGCGGGACTTCCAGGCGAACCTCGACAAGACCATCGGCGAGCCGGTCAACGCCGACTTCTTCGCCGGCCTCCCCGAGGTCCGCAGCATCGACGACCTCTACGCCCAGCATCAGCTCGAGAGCGCCGCCTGGCAGGGCACCGAGCACGACAGCGACGTCTGCGTCTTCATCCGCGATCGCCTCTTCTTCTCGGAGCTCGGCGACTTCGACCGGATGATGGCGCTCAAGACCCGCATCGACGCGGAGTGGGCCGAGATAAACCTGATCCTCGAGCGCGCAGGGCAGCGCAAGCGGGGCGACCGCTCGTACCGCCTGGGCGACGGCGACCCGACGGCCTTCGACGCGCACTTCGACGGGGCGATCGGCGGTCCAGGCTTCTCTTGGCCGGCGGGCGTGAGCAGCATCGACAGCTACGACGCGGCCCTCTCGAGCCTCGAGGCCCACTTCTACATGTCGGCGGAGACCTTCGCCTACGTCATGGCGGCGGCCCCTGGCGCTGATCCAGCGCCGACGACGAAGCAGTGGGAGCGGATCTACGAGATGCTCGCCAAGGCCCACCGGGCCAAGGTCTACGCCGGCAGGCGCGCCCGCCTTGCGGAGCTGCGCGAGGCTGAGGGCTGGCACAGGACCCTGTACTACGCGCTCGGCTCCGAGCCCAGCTCGAGCGACGAGTCGCCGCTGCCCCAGCTAAAGAGCTACGTCCGACGAGCGGCCGACTACGCCTACCTCGAGGCGATCGATCGCACGCTGGCCGACAACCAAGGCGACGAGAGCAGCGTCGACGCAGGCCGCTGGGAGCGGGCCATCCAGCTGGTCGAGCTCGCCCAGCGGATCCGCGAGCAGCTCCCGGAGCCGGTCGCCCGCAGGATCGAGTGGCGAAACCTCTACGCCGCCGCCGACGCGACCAAGCTCCAGGTCCGGGTCGGCCTCGACTCCGACACCCAGGCGCCGCGCTGGCACACCTTCGGCGCCAAGCCGGCGATCTCCGACGAGGCGGCGCCGCCCGAGGCGAGCTTTGGCTGGGCGATCGCCTCGCCGATGTTGTCGCTGAGCGAGGGGCAGCGGACGATCGTCCTCACCCTCGGCTTTGCCAGCGACGCCTTCTCGGAGGCGAAGATCCTCGCGGCCCTGGAGCAGGACGCGTTCATCGTCGAGGTCACCGGCGAGGATGCATGGCTCGCGCCCTCCTCTCTCGACTATGCGACCGGCGACTACGCGACCCTGAGCGGGACGACGCGCGAGCTGACCACCCCGCTCTCGGCGATCCGCCTGAGGCTGACCTTCGCGATCGAGGCCGATCCCCTCACCGCTCTTCCCTACGCCGACTCCGGGGTCGACAGCGAAGAGCCAGCCCTGCGCCTGCGCATGCGTCAGATCTGGGATCCCGAGGAGGAGGAGTTCATCACCCTCTACGAGCCCTTCGCCGAGCTCGAGCTGGTCGCCGCTCACCTCAAGACCGAGGCCAAGGGTCTGACCGCGATCGAGCTCAGCAACGACCGCGGCCCGCTCGACCCCAAGCGCCCCTTTGAGCCCTTCGGCCTCTCTCCGGCCGCGGGCTCCCGCCTCTTCATCGGCCACCCCGAGCTCGCCCGCAACACCCTCGACTCGGTCTCGCTCAACCTCCAGTGGATGGGCGCGCCGACGGACCTCGGCGCCCACTACTCGGGCTACGGCCTGGGCTCGCCGACCAACGCCAGCTTCAAGGCGGCGATCACCGCGATCGATCACCGCCGCCGCTTCGCCCTCCAGGACTCAGCCCCGCTCTTCGCCACAGGCGACGCCGGCGAGGCCCACACGATCACCTTCGCCGGCGACCCCGAGGGCCTCGGTCGGCTCTCCGACTTCAAGGCCGCCCGTGAGCTGCTCGACTGGGACCGCTACCTGGAGCTCGAGCTCACCCCGCTCGACTTCCAGCACAGCCGCTACGGCGCTGTCGCCAACCAGAGGTCGGTCGAGTTCTCCGCGGCGATCGCCGGCGGCGGATCGGTCGACGCCGCGGACTTCACGGTCAACCCGCCCTACACGCCGAAGGCCAAGTCACTGACGGTCGACTACACCTCGTCGGTCGAGGTGCTCCTGGACGAGCCCGAGCTCGTCGGCGACGAGGCGTTCTTCCACGTCCGAGCCTTCGGCGCCCACCCGATCCAGCGCGAAGAGGGGGCCCTCCGCTATCGCCTCCTGCCCGCGCATGAGAGCGGCGGGGAGCTCTACATCGGCCTGCGCGGGGCCCAGGCGCCGCAGATCGTCACCCTCCTGCTTCAGCTCGCGGAGGGCAGCGCCGACCCCGACCTCGAGCCTGTCGCGGTCACGTGGAGCTACCTCAGCGGCGACCGCTGGCTCAGCCTCCACAACGGCGACCTATTGCGGGACACCACCCGCGGCCTCATCAACACCGGGATCGTCGAGCTCTCCCTCCCCGCCGCCGCGCCGAGCACCCAGCTCGACCCCGCGCTCTACTGGCTGCGGGTGTCGATCCCGCGATCGACCGAGAGCGTCTGCGACGTCGTCGAGATCCGGGCCCAAGCCCTCTCCGCGACCTTCTCCGATCGCGGCAACGCCAGCGAGCACTACCAGCAACCGCTGCCTGCGGGCTCGATCACCGCGCCGCTCGTCCGCAACGCCAAGCTCAAGACCGCCCTGCAGCTCTACACCTCCTACGGCGGTGCCGCCCGGGAGCGCGACGAGGTCTTCCACGTCCGCGTCAGCGAGCGCCTCCGGCACAAGCAGCGGGCGCTGACGACCTGGGACTACGAGCGCCTGATCCTCGAGCACTTCCCGGAGCTCTACAAGGTCAAGTGCATCCCGGCGAGCCCCTCGGAGAACACGGCCAAGCTCGGCCTCGTCGACATCGTCGTCATCCCCGACATCCGCGAGCAGCTCCCCTTCGACCCCTTCGAGCCCAAGGTCCCCGCCGACCGGATCGCCGACATCACCGGGTTCATCACCCCGCTTGCGCCCCCCTTCGCCCGGCTCCAGGTCCGCAACGCCCGCTACATCGAGGTCAAGGTCCGCTTCGGCGTCCACTTCCGCGAGGGCGTCGACGTCGGCTTCTACCGCAAGCAGCTCAGCGAGGATCTGAGCCGCTTCCTCTCGCCCTGGGCCTACGCCGAGGGGGCCGACATCGTCATCGGCGGCCGGATCTACGCCAACAGCATCATCGACTTCGTCGACCGCCGCGACTACGTCGACCACCTCGCGACGATCAAGCTCTTCCGCAGCCGCGACGGCGAGGACTTCGAGCTGGTCACGCCCTCGGGCGACGGCGGCTACTACGTCAGCGCCGACCGTCCCGACGAGATCCTCGTCGCCGCGCGCGAGCACGAGATCGACGTCATCACCGACGTCGAGTACGACACCGAACTCTTCTCAGGCATCAACAACATGAAGGTCGAGCTCGACTTCGTCGTCGGCTAGCGCCGGCATGTCGAGCGCTACCCGGCGAACCACTCCCAGGAGAGGCCGATGGAAATCAAGAAGCGAAACCGCGCCGAGCTCAAGTCATACTTCGTCAAGAACGCGATCCCGACGGAGAACAACTTCGCCGATCTGGTCGACGCTGCGCTGATCCAGGCCAGCGACGGCGTCGCCAAGCCCTCAGGCGATCCGCTGAGCGTAGAGGCTGTCGGCGACGACACCAGCCGCAAGCAGGTGCTCAACCTCTACAGCAGCTTTAGCGACAACGGCCCGGCCTACTCGATCGAGCTCAAGCCGCGCAGCGAGCCCAACAACGCCGCGACCGGCAAGGACGGGCTGAGCATCAGCGACGGCGCGGGTACGAGCCGGCTCTTCATCCAGGCCAACACCGGCAATATCGGCATCGGCACCAACGAGCCGAGTCACCCCCTCCACGTCAAAGCCGACGACGCGGTCGGGCTCTTGGAGTCGACGGGCTCGACGGCCTACCTCCGACTCTCGACCAACGAGGGGATGGACAACCGGGTCGAACTCGCCAACCGACCTGGGGGTCGCCTCGCGCTCTCGACCGCGGGGGGCGGCGACTCGCTCAACATCCTCCGTGGCGGCAACATCGGCGTCCGCGAGATCTCGCCGCAGCGGCCGCTCCACGTCGGCGCCGGCGGACAGATCTCGGTCGCCCAGGGCAACACGGTGTCGGCTGACGGCATGCCCGGGCTCTACTGGCACTCCAACAATGAGTACAGCCTCCACCGGACGAGCGGCGCGTGGAATGGTCCGAACTACCAGCAATTGGTCATCGACTTCCAGACCGGGATCATCCTCAGGCCAGGCACCGGGAACAACGCCGGCCACGGCAAGAGCTACGTCAACATCACCGAGGGCAAGGGGCTACGGGTCGAGCAGGGGACGCTGGTCGTCGGCGGCACCGACCCCGGCGAGTCGAAGCTCCGCGTCCAGAACTCTGCGACGGACTTCACGAGCACTCAATTCGCCGCGTCCGGCTGCGGCGAGCTGCGGATGGTCGGCTGGGCGAGCGGCTGGAACATCAACGCCCAGACCAACGGCAAGCACCTCTACATCAACCGCGACTCCGGCGGTAACTCGAACCTCTACCTGGGCCGCGCCGGCCTTGAGCTGCAGGTTCAAGCCGATGGCCGGGTCGGCATCCTCTCCGAACCCTTGGGGAGCGCTGCGCTGACCGTCAATGGCAATATTCGGACCAACGGGGTCGTCCGCGCCGACAGCGGGCTCGATGTCGGCGGCGGCAACCTGTCGAGCCACATCAACAAGGACGGCGCCATCTACCGCTTTGACGGGCAGGTGTACATCGTCGTCGACGACAACCTGTACATCCGCGACTCCGGCGGCGGCGTCAAGTTCCACTTCGACACCAACAGCGGCCAGCTCGGTCAGCCAAGCTGGACCGCGGTCAGCTTCCAAGACGGCTGGAGGAACTACGGCAGCGGTTACAACACAGCCGCCTACTACAAGTCCAACACCGGCCGGGTCTACCTCCGCGGCCTCGTCAAGGCAGGCCTCACCGGCCACGAACGGACGATCTTCACGCTCCCCGCCGGCCTTCGCCCCCCGGGACGCGAGCTCCGCATCGTCATAAGCACCGACTCGGCCGGCCGGATCGACATCATGACCGACGGCCGCGTCGTCCCCTCCGGCGTCCGCAACAGCTGGGTCAGCCTCGACGGCATCTCCTTTAGGCCGTGATGGGAAGCCCAAGCGACAACCCGGCGCCTGTGATCTCGACGGCCCCCGCCGAGCACCTGGCGCTCGACTACGAGGCGCTCCGCCTGGAGGGCATCGAGCTCCTCCAGCGCCTCTCGGGGCACCGCTGGACCGACTACAACGCCCACGATCCGGGGATCACGATCCTGGAGCAGCTCTGCTACGCGATCACCGACCTCGCGTACCGGGTCTCGCACGAGCTCCCGGATCTGCTCTACGAGCCTGTCCCCCCCGGGAAGAACCCCTTCCCGCACCTCTTCACGCCGGCGGAGATCCTCAGCTCGGCGCCGGTCACCCTCACCGACATGCGCAAGGTGGTCCTCGACGTCGACGGGGTGCGCAACGCCTGGATCGTCCCGGTCGCCGAGCCCAGGCCGGCGCTCTACTACCACGAGGGTCGGCACGAGCTCAGCCTCCGCGCCGACGACGAGACCGCGGAGCGGGTCGATCTGCGCGGCCTCTACCGGGTCCTGATCGAGAAGTCCGAGCTCACCTGGCGCGGCGGCGCCAGGGTCGAGCAGGAGGTCGCCGAGCGCCTCCACGCCTGCCGCAACCTCTGCGAAGAGTTCGCCGAGGTCGTCGTCTTGGACCCCCAGGACGCCCGCGTCCACGCCGAGATCGAGATCGACTCGGTCGAGGATCCGGAGGCGGTGCTGCTGACGATCTACCGGGCGATCGCCGACTACATGTCGCCGACGATCCGCTTCGCGACCCTCGCCGAGATGCTCGCCAAGGGCCGGCGGACCGACGAGATCTTCGACGGGCCGCTCCTCTCCCACGGCTTCATCGACAGCGACGAGCTCGGCCGCCTCAGCCGGCGGACCGAGCTCCACACCTCAGACCTCATCCAGGCGATCATGGACGTCCGCGGCGTCCGAGCCGTCCGTCAGATCTCGATCTCCCTCGCCGGCGGCGTGCCCCAGCCCTGGAGCGTCCAGGTCGGCGACGGGCAGGTGCCGAGGTTGGTCCTGACCGAGCTGAGCGGCGCCCGGGCGCTGACGATCAAGCTCCGCCGCGACCGCGTCGGCGTCACCGTCGACGAGGCCTCGATCGCCGACGACTACTACCAATGGCTGACCAGCCGTGAGAAGGGGCAGAGCCGCTCGACGGACCTCCAAGACCTGATCCCGAGCGCCGGCAGGGATCGCGAGCTTCACCGCTACACCTCGGTCCAGCACCACTTCCCGGCGACCTACGGGATCGGCGCCATCGGCCTCCCGGACTCCGCCTCGCCCGCCCGCAAGGCCGCCGCCCAGCAGCTCCGGGGATACCTGACGATCTTCGATCAGCTCCTCAGCAACGCCTTCTCGCAGCTCGCCCACGCCCGCGAGCTCTTCGCCTTCGAGAGCGGCGACAGGACCTACTTCAGCCAGCAGCTCGACGATCCGACGATCGGCCTCCACGAGGTCTGGAGGCGCGGGACCCCGGGCGCAGCCGAGCTCCAGACCCTGACCCTCGAGTCCACCGAGGGGGGCTCCGCGGAGCGCCGCCATCGCTTCCTCAACCACCTCCTCGCCCGCTTCAGCGAGCAGCTGACCGACTACTCGCTCCTCCTCTACGGGGCGACCCGAGAGATGGGCGACGACCAAGCTCAGGCGAAGGGCACCCCGTGGGTCCGCGCTCGCCTGGCGGAGGACAAGGCGGACTTCCTCCGCGAGTATCCGCGGATCTCGGCGAACCGCGGCGGCGGGATCAACCTGCTCGTACCGCCAGGTCCCGACAACCGCTCCGGCCTGGGCGAGCGCCTGCGCCTGAAGCTCGGCCTGCGGGAGAGCGACGAGGAGAGCTTCTGCGTGATCGAGCACATCCTCCTCAGGCCGATGGAGGACGATCGCCCGCAGAGCGTCGACGGCGAGGCCAGCCGGATCCCGCTCCTCGCCGCGACCCGGACCAAAGACCCCTACTCGCTCCAGCTCAGCGTGGTCTTCCCCGATTGGCCCCCGCGCCTGCGCGAGCCGGGCTTTCGCAGCTTCGTCGAGCACACCGTCCGCGAAGAGACCCCCGCGCACCTGACCGTCTATATCCACTGGGCTGACCGTGACGCGTGGACGAGCATCAACGCCGCCCGCGATCGCTGGCTCGAGCTCCGGCGCAGCAAGGCGATCCTCTAGCTCGGCCTATGGAGATACGATGAGCAGCAGCAAGAACCTCGGGCTCCGCGACTCTCGCGACCGGATCGTCGATCTCCTCGGGCTCGGCGAGACCTACCCCCTGCGCGAGGTCAGCCTCACCGCGGAGCTCAAGGTCCCCTTCGGCGCCAACGCCCGGCTCATCGCCGATCCGAGCCAGGCCCACGTCCGCTACGAGCTCCGCGACCACAACGGCGACGGCCCCCCAGAGCGCCCGGAGGCCCCCCTCGAGCGGTTGGACGGCGAGGACAAGGTCCCCGTCGCCGGCGACGGCAACGGCGGCGCCATCGAGCTCATCACCCCGGCGATCGACGAGAACGTCACCTACACCGTCCTCGCCGCCAAGGCTCACCCGACGGAGGACGGCGGCACCTCGGTGCGCGCGGTCTATCTCGACCAACGCTCGCGGATCAAGGTCGGGCTCGACGCCACGGTCCCGGCCAGCGTGATCGTCGATCCCGCGGCCGAGGTCGAGTTCCTCGAGGCGGAGGCGATCGCCGACGGCGACGCCCGGCTCATCCACTACGGACGCACGGTCACGGTCGCCTTGGTCGGCGCCCAAGAGGGCGTCGACTACGAGCTCGTCAGCCTCGACGGCGACGAGGTCACCCCCCGCAGCCCAGGGGTCGTCCGCGGCAAAGGCGAGCACACGACGGTCACGATCGAGTCCGACGCCCTCCACGAGGATGTCGACCTGCGCGTCCGCGCGACCAAGACCTTCACCGGGATCGAGGACCGCGCGACCGAGATCATCATCCTCGACGCGCTCCTCCCGGTCCGGGTGCGGGCGAACACCGAGCTGTCGACGGTCGCGACCCCGGTCGTCCCCTTCGGCGGCGAGTCCAGCGTGCGGATCGAGGGGACCCAGAAGAGCGCGCGCTATCAGCTCTTCGCCCGCCCGGTCTTCGATCGCGAGTTTACAGCGATCGGCACCGACACCACCGCCGACGTGCCGGTCGCCGGCGAGGCGACGGTCCACCTCGTCCGCCCCGCGTGGGACCAGGTCTGGCGAGTGCCGGCCGGCTTCGACGCTGTCGGCGAGATCGTCGCGGGCAACGGCGGCGCCCTCGAGCTTCCGCTCGGCGCCCTCGCCGAGGACACCTTCGTCGTCGTCCGGGTGATCAAGTCACACGAGACCGCGGGCGAGAGCCCGGCGCAGGTCGCCAGCGCTGTCCAGCTACGGCCGGCGACCGCGACCCTCGTGGGCCCGAACCCATCCCCGGAGCTCGAGCTCCACGTGACGATGCGAGACGGCAATAGCACCGGTATCGTCGAGGTGCGGGGCGGCGAGCCTGGCGTCTACTACCACCTGCGCCGCACGCCCGACGGCGAGGACCTCGGACCGCCGGCCTACTTCCACAAGCTCGACGAGGCCGACGAGAACCTCAACAAGGGGATAGGTCAGCTCGTCATCGGCGTCGACATGGTCATCGCTCGCGCGCCTGACGAGACCGCTACGGGCACCCTCGCCCGCGTCCGCCCGCCGCCGCCGCGGATCTCCACCGGCTCTATCGAGGCCGGCGCCGTTCTCAACGTCCACGCCGTCAAGGCGATGAGCCGGGTCTCCGCGACGCTCGACAAGACCGCCGAGATCACCGCTGTCCCGCCGATCGACAACGAGCGGGTCGGCGTCGACGCGGGCAGCGTCGCCAGGATCTCCGCAAACCCGAGCTCCAAGGGGGACACCTATCAGCTCCGCTTGAGGGGCGCCCCTGTCACCTCGACCCTGCCCGGCACCGACGCAGAGCTCTTCCTCGTCAGCGAGCCCGTGACGGACGACCTCGACTTCGAGGTCCTGGTCTCACCGGCGGAGGATCGCGGCATCCCGGTCCACCGCAGCGTCGAGGTCAGCGTGCCGCTGCGGCCGACCGCGTCCCTCCAGGCGAGGATCTCCGGCAGCGAGCCCCTGGACCCCGAGGCGACCGAGCCCTACGCCGACGACGCCACCCGCCTCGTCTTCTACGGCGAGAAGATCACCGTCGAGCTCCTCCGCAGCCAAGCCGACGTCTCCTACCGCCTGGTCACGGTCGACGGCGACGAGGAGGCGATCGTGTCCGCCGATGTCCGCGGCACCGGCGGGACGATCACGCTCGTGAGCGAGCGCCTCGCCCTGGACATCACGCTCCGCGTCCGCGCCTACCGTCACTTCTACGGCGGCGATGAGATGGCCGAGCCGCGGCGCATCCTCGACGCGCAGCTGCCCGTAGCCGTCCGCGCGCACCTCAACCGGAGGATCGCCTCGAGCGACCCGGACATGCGCCTGGACTACAGCGCCGCCTCGTCGATCGAGATCACCGGGAGCCAGCGCGTCGCCACCTACAGCCTCTTTGTCCGCCCGGTCAGCGACGATCTCCGCGTCTTCGACGGGGTCGACGCGCCGGCCGAGACCGATCTCGTGGTCGACGTCGGCGTCGAGGGCAAGCCCCCCGTTCGCGTCCGCCGCCCGCTCTGGTCCTCGATCTGGTCCACGCCCGAGGGCTTCGTCCAGCACGGGGAGGACGTGGCCGGTACCGGCGGGCTCCTCACCCTCCCCCTCCCCGAGCTCAAGGCCGACACGATCGTCCTCGTCCGCGCGAGCAAGGCCCATCAAGGCCCGCCGCAGCGGAGCACCAGCGTCCAGGAGAAGACGGCGACCCTCCTCCTGGTCGGCCCCGATCCGGCCCCTGGCCTCGCGCTCTCTGTCAGCGGTGTGGGCAGCGAGGGCGCCGGCACGGTCCGCTTTCACGGCGGCGAGACGGGGGTCTACTACCAGCTCCTCCGGGGCGCCGATGATGAGCCGCTCGGACCGCCGGTCTACATCCACGACAGGGCTGAGGACGGCGAAGACGCCGCGGAGCGCCGGGGCATCGGCGACCTCCGCCTCCACGTCGACATGGGCATCGCCGGCGCCGATCTCGAGCCGGCCGTCGACGGCCTGACCCTCGCCGCGGGCGACACCCTCAGCCTCCTCGCCACACGCGCCCTGAGCGGGCTCGAGGCGCGCCTGCAAAGCTCCGCGGAGATCACCGCGGCGCCGGAGATCACCGCGGCCGAGCCGACGATCGCCGCAGGGGAGACGGCGACCCTCACGATCAAGGCGAGCGTCGTCGGCGAGCGCTACCAGCTCGTTGTCGCAGGCGATGCGCATGGCGATCCTGTCGACGGCGACGGCGACGATCTCTCCCTCGAGAGCGGAGCCTTGGAGAGCTCCACCGGCCTCGTTATCGAGATCTCGCGGCCTGAAGCCGCCGGGATCGCGGTCACCCAGCGGGTCGAGGTCCAGGTCACGGTGACCTAGGCAGCGCCGCGCCAGGGATGGGCGACACGAGCGAATGGCGGAGCAGACACACCGGATTGAGCGGCAGATCATCGAGGTCGAGGTCCGCGACCCGAGCGAAGGCAGAAAGCTCCAGGAGGTGCTCTCGCGGCTCCATCGCCAGAGCTTCGCGGGGATCATCCAGCGCACCCTCGACGAGCTCGCCGACCCCGACACGCTCCTCCGGATCGAGCGCCTGACGATCGATCTCGGCGAGATCGACGGCGACAGGATCGAGCCCGCCTTCGCCCGATCGCTGCGCCGAGAGCTCCGCGCAGGGATCGCGCGGGCGCTCCGCAGCGACGACGCGGACGGCCCCCGTCCGCGTCAGGTCGACGCTCCCGCGGCGGCGGTCCACGAGATCGCCTTCTTCGCCCGCACAGGCGCCCTCCCTTGGAGCGCGGCGACGCGGGACGCTCGCCACCTGGGCCAGCGCCTCCAGGAGGCGCTCCAGGGCTCGCCGCGGTCGCTCGCCCAAGCCCTCCGCGAGCTCGCCCAGGAGCCGCCCGCCCTCGCCCGCCTGGCCGCCCACTTCGGCGACGCCGAGCTCGCGTCGCTGGCCGATCAGCTCCTCGCCCCCTACCGCCTGCGCCCCGTCGGCGCGGGCGGTGATGCGAGCGCGGCGGCCCTCGAGCTGCGCGAGCTCATCGTCTCCGCGGGCGACCTCGCCGGGCGAACTTCGACCCAGCGCCGCAACCTCGCGTGGTCGGGCCTGCTCGTCGCCTGCGCAGGCCATCGGCCCGGCGCGAGCGTCTCAGCTGCGGAGCTCTACGAGGCGGCCTTCGACGAGCTCTCCCGGACCACCGGTCGACCCCTGACGACCGCCCGCGAGCTGGCGCGCGCCCTCCAGCGTCGAGCCGGCCGGACCGATCGCGGAGGAGCCCGCCGACCTACGCCGCGACCCGCCGAGCCAGCGCCGGACCGCGACGCGGCCCGTGCGGCCGCGCAGCGCCTCGCAGCGGCCTCAGGCCTCGCCGTAGGATCGCCTGACCTCACGGACAGGCCCGCGCAGGGCCTCGACGCTCCGAGCTCTCACGACGCCGCAGGGCGGCCCGTACCTGACCTCTCGAGCGGGGCCGAGGGTCTCTCTTCCACACCTGAGGACGGGCCTGAGGGCCGCGCGCATCGGCCCGCGACCGCGCGCCGCGGGGGACAAGCCGGCGAAGGTCCGTCTTCGAGCGGCCCTGAGCGCGCGCGGGCGACCCCAATTGACGAGCCCGTCGGGACAGGCTCGGAGAGCCACCCCGCGGCGCCCCCAGAGAGCACGGGGCGGAGAGGGCCCGACAGCAGCGTCCAGGACAGCGGCTCGGGGCCGAGCGCGACGACCCACGAGGGCGCCGCGCCCGAGCCTCCCGAGGACGAAGGCGAGACCCGGCCGGACGCTGACTTCATAGAAGGGAGAGACCGGCCGGTCATCGACGCGATCAAGCGCTGGTCCGCCGCCGCAGAGGAGGCAGGCGGGCTTGTCGAGCGCCCCGGAGGCGGCATGGCAGGCGCGCCCGGGGGCCAAGCTCGAGCCGAGGCCAAGCGCAGACTGGAGCGCCTCACCGACGCCCTCATCGCCCTGGGAAACGCCGTCGAGAGCGTCCCCGAGTCCAGGCTCGACGCCCTCTTCGACCACCCTGCGGTCGACCTCCCCGAGCGGCCGGGCTCGATCCAGTTCAGCCTGATGGCCCTCGCAGGTCGGGCTGCGCCCAAGCTCTCGCGCGAGGCCGCAGCCGCCCTCGGCCGCAGCCTGGGCCGCGCGCTCGAGCGTCGGCGCACCCAAGGCCGCGACGCGGACAGCTCCTCCTCTGCCAGTAGGGCCCCGAGCCCGCCGAGGTCTCCGAGCGCCGCCTCTCCCCCGCCCAACGTTGGCCTCGCCAAGCCCGGGGGGCGCGTCACGTCGTCGACGTCGTCGACCTCCCCGGCGCTCCCCGGCGCTCGGCCGCGTCTGCCCGCCCACCCGCCGAGGCGTAGCCCGCCGCGCGCCAAGAGCCGCGAGCGGGCCTTCATCGACAGCGACCGCCTCCACGTCGACGACGCCGGCCTCGTCATCCTCTGGCCCTTCCTCCCCCACCTCTTCGGCCACCTCGATCTCCTCGACGGTCGATCCTTCCGCGACAGCTCCGCGCAGCTCCGCGCAGCAGCGCTCCTTCGGGTCGCCGCCGCCGGCGAGGAAGAGCTCGCCGAGTACCAGCTGCCGCTGGCGAAGCTCCTGTGCGGCCTCGAGGTCGACGCCCTCTTCGAGCTCGACACGCCGCTCACCGAGGGGGAGATCGAGGAGTGCAGGCGCATGCTCGAGGCGCTGATCGCCAGGGCGACGGTCCTCAAGGAGATGTCCATCGGCGGTCTACGGGGCTCCTTCTTGCTCCGCCCGGGGGTGATCGCGGTCCGCGACGGGGGCTGGCTTCTCAGGGTCGAGCGCCGCGCCTACGACATCGTCCTCGCTCGCTTCCCTTGGACCTTTGAATGGGTCAAGCTCCCGTGGATGGGCGCGCCAGTACAGGTGGAATGGTGAACGCTCCAGACGTCCTCGCCGCCAACGCGGCGTTCCTCAGCGCCGAGCTCGAGTGGTTGGCGACGCTCATCAGCGCCCGCTTCACCGCCTACTTCGGCAGCGCTAGGCCCACCGCTTCCAACCCCGCCGACGGACCCGCCGACGGACCCGCTGACGGACCCGCCGACGGACCCGCTGCCGGACCCGCCGACGGACTCACAACGCCCCCTAGCGAGCTCCCTCCCCCGGCGGCCGATGGGGTGAGCCCGCCCCCCATCGGCGACTCGCTCAGCCCCTACGCCCGCTTCCTCCGCTTCTACGACTGGAGCTACGCGGAGCGGGTGGCGATCATCCTCGCCCTCACCCCGCTCCTGCGACCGCAGCTCCTCGACGTCTTCTCCACCCGCAACACCCTCTTCGATCGACCCTTCACCGAGTTCGGCGGACGACGCGACGGGAGCGGTGCCTTCATACCCAACGGCGAGACCCTCGCCTTCATCCTCGGCGGCGTCGACCTCGAGCTCCGCCTACGCCTGCGCCGTCTCTTCGAGCCCAACCATCTCTTCCGCGAGCACAAGATCCTCGCGCCGGCGCCGACCGGCGTGCACGAGCCGCTCCTGACACCGCTCGTGATCGCCGAAGAATTCATCGCCCTCCTCCTCTCGGGCGAGCCCCGCCGGCCGACCTTCGGCGCTGACTTTCCCGCCCAGTACATCAAGACCGATCTCGGCTGGGAGGACCTGATCCTCCACCCCGGCACCCGCAAACAGCTAGGAGAGATCCTCGCCTGGATCGAGCACGGCGGCACCCTGCTCGGCGAGTGGGACATGGGCGGCAGGCTGCGCCCAGGCTGTCGCTGCCTCTTCTACGGCCCGCCCGGCACGGGGAAGTCGCTCACCGCGGCGCTCCTCGGCAAGGTCTCCGGCCGCGACGTCTACAAGATCGACCTCTCGCTGGTGGTCTCGAAGTACATCGGCGAGACCGAGAAGAACCTCGACCGGGTCTTCGAGCAGGCCGAGAACAAGGACTGGATCCTCTTCTTTGACGAGGCCGACGCCCTCTTCGGCAAGCGCAGCGAGACCAAGAGCTCCCACGACCGCTACGCCAACCAAGAGACCGCGTTCCTCCTCCAGCGCCTGGAGACCTTCACCGGCATCGCGATCCTCGCCTCCAACCTCCGCGACAACATCGACATCGCCTTCGCCCGCCGCTTTGAGTCGGTGATCTACTTCCCGATCCCGCGGGCGGAGGAGCGGCAGCGGCTGTGGAGTCGGGGCTTCTCCGCCGCCTCGAGGCTCGACCCGAAGCTCGACCTCGGCGAGATCGCCCGCGACCACGCCCTCTCCGGCGGCTCGATCATGAACGTGATCCGCTACGCGTCGATCGAGGCGCTGCGCCGCGGTGAGAACCAGATCAGCGCCGCCGATGTCCGCGTCGGCATCCGCCGCGAGTACAAAAAGGAGGGCAAGGCGGGCTGAGCCCCCAGGCAGGTCCCCCGCTCAGGACCGACTCCGGCTCAGCCCCCTAGCCCTGAAATAAGCGCTGGCGTGAGGTGCCCTCACAGGCCCGCGTAGAACCCCTGATGACACGGATTTCGCGCTTCGACCGTATCTGTGCGGGTGAGCGCTCACCTCTCTCTTCTCGACGGGCGGAGCTCGGAGGCTGAAGGCGGGCGGGCGAGGGGCGACGAGGCAGGTCCCTCGCTCGCCTCAAGCTCCGGCGCTCGATCAACGGCCGCGTGAAGGTCTTCGAGAACAAGCGCGGCTACTAGGAATCGACGCACGTCCTGAGCCACGTCTGGAACCTCTTTCTCGGCGGCAGCTGCATCGAGGACATCGACAAGATGCAGGCCGACGAAGGCGTACGGAGGATCGTCGGCGCTGACCAGATCCCCGACCCGACGACCGCGGGGGACTTCCTCCGGCGTCTCGATCCCGAGAGCCAAGAGGAGCTCAACCAAGCGATCGATGAGGCGCACGAGCAGGTCTAGCGCCAGCGAAACAGGCGACGGAAAGCCCCATGGGCCGTGGTCGACCTCGACTCTCATGTCCACCCGGTCGACGGCTCGAAGCAGAACGGCAGCGGCCGAGCGCTCTTCCGGGTGTGCTCGGGTCGCCGACGGTCGGCCTTCAGGTGGCTCGCGCGAGTCGTCCCGCTCGGTGTTCTCACAGGCGTTTCGGAGGCTCTCGATCGCTCGGACTTCGGCACGGACCGAAGTTCGCCCGGCGATGCGCGTTGTTGCTCATCATCGTCGAGAGACTCGACGAGCATGTGTCGAGCGAAGACATACGGGAGCAAGCGATCCACGTACCCGCAAGCGGAGCCCAGGACGACTTGCTCGGGCGAGCGAGGGGCGACGGATGGGACGCAGCGGGAGGACCCGTGCCTCGCGCGGAGACACGCGTACCCTGTCTCTTCAAGCAGATCAGCTCTACCCGTGGCGAGCACGTGGCATGGGAGGACCCGCGTCCGCGAGGGACCCGCCTCGTCGCCCCTCGCCCGCCCGCCTACAGCCCCCCAAGCTCCGCCCCTCGCCAAGCACGAGGTGAGCGCTCACCCACACGGATACAGCGCGAAGCGCAAACCCCGTGTCACTGACGATTCTACGCGGGTTGTCTAGGACGCCTCATCGCAGCGCTTATTTCAGGGCTAGCTCCCGGGCGCCCACCTCCGGCCTCCCACCTCCGACCTCAGTCGGTGTGGAGGATCTTCTGGCTCGCCGTGACGACGATCTTGTTGTCGCCGTCGACACTACCGGCCGCCTCATCGCCGTCGAGGAGGATCGCCATCCCCGAGTCGGTCAGGATCGTCGAGCTCCCCTGGAGCTGGGCCATGTCCGGCACGGGGGGCACCGGCACCGGCGGCGAGCCGGTCGTCCCCCCGGCGTACATCCACGAGGCCATCGCCGTGACCTCGACCTTCTTGCCGCCCGCCGAGACCTTCATCCCGGTCATGACCTCGAGCTTGATGAGCTGCCACGAGCCGGTCTGGTTGGAGTCGGCCTTCAGCTTTTGCGTGCTGGTCTCGGCCTGTGTATCTCCCTCGACTGCGACTGGCTTCGGCACCCGACCAACCCTCTCGTTCCATCGCGCCGCCTGCCCGCGAGCCCATCACCCGGGAGCGCGGCGGCCGGTCGATACTCCCGCCGAGAGCGTCGGACTGTCAAACCACCGCGGCGGGAATGGACCGCCGCGGCGCATCGTTATCGTCTCTACGGCCCATCGCGCTCATCCCCGTTCCCTGCCCCTGGCTCGACTCGGAGCATCGAGCCCACGACCGCGCCTCGGCCCTGACCTTCGCGGCCCGGAGGCGCACGCCCGCTCCGACGGATCGACCCCGCCCCCGGCGAGGCGCCCCGCCGCAGCCCGGCCTCGCCCACGCGAACGAGCGGACCTCCCCACCCCTCACGTGACCATAAAGACATCCAAGGCTGAGCACTTAGAGATCATCGCCGCCTGAGAACGATCACAACCCGGGGGCTCTAGCGCCTCTGAGCAGCGCTAAGGCCGGTCGAGAACACAGATCATGCAATGGGCACAATGGCCCCCAGGATCCCCCTCCAGCCCCCAACGATTCCGAGAACGTCGCTCACTCGCGGTCCTCCTGCCTCCCCCGACATCCACCTCAGCCGCCCCGGCCGGCCGTCACTTGATCTCCCTCGGAGAAGGCCGGCGCTCTACCCTCGCGCGACCACATTGTCACCGCGAAGTTACTTGTTGCGCCGCCGTACGGGTGGATTATCCTCCCGTCCTTCGACAGTCCCGACGCGGCCACGCTAGCGCGCCAATGGGTAGGCGCAACGGCGAAGTTGGCCGCTTGCTCATGCCGCTTCTTGGAGAACTATCTCCCAGCCTCCGAGCCACCTCCGAGCCACGAACCTCCCCCCCGGGCTCCTCCTGCGACTTCTCGCCCCCGCCGCAAAACACCTCAGACCTTCGCCCCGGGCCCTTCGTTACCTTTCTTTGCAGACGATGAATCGACCTCCCCCGGCCGCCGTCTGTCGCCCCCCTTGTCATCGAGATTAGGCCTTATTTACCCCCTAGACCGCTCTACAAGAGCGAATCAAACCGGAGCTCTCATGTTCGCCCGTCGCCTCACCATCACCCGCACGCACCTCCGCCGCTTCCTCAGCGCCGGAGCGATCGCCCTCGCGTTCGCCGGGTCCACCGCCACGCCTGCCAGCGCCGCTGCGAGCGACAGCGCCGGAGACGCCCAGGCCCTCCAGGGCACCGCGATCTCCCACGCGGAGGTGCTCGCCATGGTCCAGGGCATGGAGCGCGCCTACACGAAGGTCGACGACTACACCTCGACCTTCATCAAGCGCGAGCGGGTCAAGGGGCGGCTGATGCCCCGCGAGGTCATGTTCGTCAAGTTCGCCGACCCCTTCAACCTCTACATCAAGTGGACGCAGGGGAAGCACGAGGGGCAGGAGCTCCTCTACGTCAAGGGTTGGAACAGCGGCAAGATCCGGGCGCACACCGGCAAGTTCCCCGACATCACGGTCGACCTCGACCCGGAGGGGAGCCTCGCGTCCCGGGGCAACCGCCACCCGATCACCGACTTCGGCCTCGGCAAGATGATCGACCTCCTCGCCCGTGATGTCCGGCTCGCCGGCGCTCGGCCGCAGGACAAGGTCACCTACCTCGACCTCGGCACTTCGAAGATCGGCAACGCGACCGTCCGCTGCATCGAGGCGACCACGCCGGCCGCCCGCTGGTCGCCGTACTACGCCTACAAGGCCCGTATGTGCATCAATCCGAAGACGCAGATGCCCGTCCGCGTGATCATCTGGGATCGCGACGAGCAGCTCCTCGAGGACTACACGTACAAGAACATCCGCCTCAACGTCGGCACCACGAGCGCCGACTTCTCGCCGGAGAACCCGGACTACGGCTTCTAGAGCAGCCTCTGCTGCTCTCCCAGCCCCCGGGTACGGGCGACCCCGCCAGACGGCGAGGTCGCCCGACTTGCTTTTAAGTGGAGTTGGGAGCCAGGACCGTCCGACGCAGCATGTGCCGTCCGACGCAGCGCGTGCCGTCCGACGCAGCGCGCTCCTCCCTGCGGCGACACGCTCCGCCCGCCCTCTCCCCCCTTGCTTGGTTCCATGCGGGCACCGTCATGCCCGACGAGCCCAAGCGAGCTCTCGCCGGCCTCGCGTCAACCCCCAATCGCGTCCAGAGCGTCGGCGTGGTGCTGGATGTGATCGCCGATGAACGAGGCGATGAAGTAGTAGGAGTGGTCGTAGCCCGGGTGCCGGCGCAGTCGCAGCGGCTGCCCAGCGCCAGCGCAGGCCTCGGCGAAGAGCTCGGGGCGGAGCTGCGTCGCGAGGAAGTCGTCGCCTTCGCCCTGGTCGATCAGGATCTCGCCGAGGGGCGCGGCCCCATCGCGGGCGCGGGCGCTCACCAACGCGCAGGCGTCGTAGGGGCGCCAGGCGGCCCGATCCCCCCCGAGGTAGCTCGCCAGCGCCTTCTCTCCCCAGGGGACCTGCGAGGGCGCGACGATCGGCGCGAGCGCGGAGATCGATCGAAAGCGATCCGGGTTGCGCAGGCCGATCACCAGGGCGCCGTGGCCCCCCATCGAGTGACCCGTGATCCCCAGCGCCCCCGGGCGCAGGGCGAAGCGACCGGCCAGCAGCGCGGGCAGCTCGTCGACGATGTAGGAGTACATCCGGTAGTGCGGCGCCCAGGGCTGCTCGGTCGCGTCGACGTAGAAGCCCGCCCCCTTCCCGAGATCGTAGGCGGGATCGTCCGCGACCTCGTCACCGCGCGGGCTCGTGTCCGGGGCGACGAGCACGAGGCCACGCTCGGCCGCGTAGCGCTGGGCCCCCGCCTTGGTCGTGAAGTTCTCCTCGGTGCAGGTCAGCCCCGAGAGGTAGATGAGCGCCGGCCGGGGGCCCTCCGCTAGCTGCGGCGGCTGGAACACCGAGAGGCGCATCGTCGTCCCGGTCGCCGCGGAGCTGTGGCTGTAGGTCCCCTGCACACCGCCAAAGCAGCGTTGCTCGCGAATCGTCGTCCATGTGTCTGTCGCCATGCTCGCCTCCGTAGAGCCGAGGTACCACGAAGGGCTCGCGACGACGAGCGCCCCGCGTCCTCTGCCTCGTCGTCCGCTCGTGTCGTCCGCTCCGAGCCATCGGGGTCCTCCGCGGGGGAGCGGCGGACGAGCCGAGCCGCCCGCTCCAGGGCGAGAATCGAACGCGGGTCAGCGCACACACGAGCCCCGCTATCTCCCGCCCAGCGCCGCGAAGAGCGGCTATCTTCGGCCCTCGTGGCCCCGATGAAGGTCGTCCTCCTCGCCCCCGCATACCCCCCCGAGATGCCCGAGTTCACCCGCGGCCTGGCCGAGCTCGGGGTCCGTGTCCTCGGGGTCGGCGACAGCGGGGTCGACTCCCTGCCGCCGCTCGTCAAGCGCTGCCTCAGCGACTATCTCCAGGTCCCGAGCCTGCTCGACGAGGGCGACACGATGCCGCGGATCCATCGCTGGCTCCGCGGCCGCGAGATCGATCGGATCGAGAGCCTCTGGGAGCCGCTGGTCATCCTCGCCGCCCGCCTCCGCGAGCGCTTCGGGATCCCTGGGATGTCGGTCGACGCGGTGCTCGGCTTCCGCGACAAGCAGCTGATGAAGGAGCGGGTCGCGGCGGCGGGCCTGCGGGTCCCCAAGGCCCGCCGCGTCCGCACCAACGCCGAGGTCTGGGCCGCGGCGGAGGAGATCGGCTACCCCTTGATCCTCAAGCCGATCGCCGGCGCGGGCTCGGCCGACACCTACCGGGTCGACGACGCGGCGCTGCTCCAGCGACTCCTGCCGCAGATCCGTCACGTCCGCGAGGCGAGCTGCGAGGAGTTCATCGACGGCGAAGAGTTCACCTACGACACCGTCACGATCAACGGCACGCCCGCCTACGAGAACGTCGCCCAGTACCTGCCGCGGCCGCTCATCGCCCGCACCGAGGAGTCGATCTCGCCGGTGATCTGCACCGTCCGCGACATGGACACGCCGAGGATCCGGCCCGGCGTCGAGCTCGGCCGCGGTGTCCTCCGGGCCCTCGGCATGGGCAGCGGCTTCACCCATATGGAGTGGTACCGGACCCGCGAGGGCGAGATCGTCTTCGGCGAGATCGGCTGCCGCCCCGGCGGCGCTCGCCTCGTCGACCAGATGAACTACACCGGCGACATCGACCTCTTCCGCGAGTGGGGCCGGGCGATCACGGTCGGCCGCTTCGCCGCCTCGACGGTCCGCCGCTTCAACACCGCGATCATCTTCAAGCGGGCCCGGGGCCACGGAAGAATCTCGCGGATCGACGGCCTCGCCGACTTCGTCCGCCGCTACCGCCCGTGGATCTGCGCCGAGGACCTCCTGCCCATCGGCTCGCCCCGCCGCAACTGGCTGCACACGCTGGTCTCCGACGGCTGGTTGATGGTCCGTCACCCGGACTGGGATCACGCCCTCAAGATCGCCAACGCCGCGGCCGAGGATGTGACCCTCTACGCGGACTAGGCCTACAACTGGGACTAGGGCGCGTCGCTCCGCCAGCGCTGGCAGAGCGAGTCGACGGAGCGCGGGACGACGCCTTATAGTTCGCGCATGCGAAGCCGATCCAGCCGCCACCCCTTGGTCGCCGCTCTCCTGACCTGCCTGGGCGTGAGCCTCGCGGGCTGTATCGGCGACGACGCGGCCACCAGCGAGAGCGCGACCACCTCGACCTCCGCCTCCACGGGCAGCGCGGGCACCGGATCGACCTCGGACGACACCTCGACCTCGGGCGACACCTCGACCTCGGGGGACACCTCGACCTCCGCCGGCAGCGCTAGCGGCTCGTCGACCGGGGAGAGCAGCTCGACCTCTGGCGACACCTCGACCTCTGGCGACACCACAGCCTCGACAACCACCACCACCACCACCACCACCGGCGATACCACCACCGGAGCCGACGGCGATGTCTGTGATGATCTCAGCGAGGTCGACTTCGGCGCTTGCGCGACCGTCCTGGGCTGGGTCTTTGACGGCGACGGTTGCACGCTCCTGAGCGGCTGCGACTGCGGCGATCACTGCGACGCGGTCTTCAAGGACGCGACCCAGTGCGCGGGGACCTGCGCCGCCGCAGGCGAGTGCAACAAAGACCTCCTCCTCGGCAGCGGGATCGCCAAGGGACCCTACGGTCAGGGCGACTTCTGCGACGAGTTCGCGGTCTGCGGTGACAGCTCAGACTCGGTCGCCGAGCTGATGCCCGCGGCGCAGTGCAGCCCCGAGGCCAAGTACCCCTGCGAAGAGGGCCCGACCTGCTCGATCAACACCGACGGCGAGGTCACCGAGGATCAGCTCGAAGCGCTCTGCGCCGCCTCCCTCCTGCCCGACGTCGAGCTGGTCGCCTGCATCGTCTGGGGCCCCTGAGCGGACCCAGCGACCGCCGCAGGCAAGCCGCGAACACGTCCGCTCGCCGTCGGCCTCAGCCCTCAGCCCCCGTCGTTGCAGAGCAGCCCATCTCCGCTGTCGGAGCACGAGCTCGGGCAGACCTCGCCCCAGTAGGGGTCGACGCACTCACAGCTCGCGACGCCGCCACAACCCGGCGCGAGCGGCATGCACCCGCCAGCTCCGCCGGACTGCGAGTCGACGCAGGTCCAGTCTTCGCCGCACCCCGGGGTGCAGGCGGAGGAGTCCGAACAGTAGTGATAGGGGACGCAGGACCCCCAACACTCGTCGACGATCGACGGCACCTCGTCCCCGTCGCACTCCGGCGGCAGGGAGTCGCAGGCGACCGGTCCCCCGCACGCGATCGTCGAGCCGAACTCGCAGACCCCTGAGCGACAGGCGACCTCGAGCGATTCGAGCCCCTCCGCCGTACAGGTGTCGACCAAGCAGTCGTTCTCACACTCGGCGGGGGTCTCGCCTGCGGGGATCGACGAGCACTCGCAGCAGTTGGCGACGCGCTGGCAGTCGCTGTCGACGACGCACTCCGGCTCGACCCCCCCGGTGGTCCCGGCGGTCGTCGCCGTCGTCCCCTCGCTCGTCCCTACCGTCGTCCCCTCGCTCGTCGCGGCCGTGCTCGTGCCCCCAGTCGCGCTCGACTCGGTCGTCGTCGCGGCGCCGGTCGACGACGCCGTCGACGTCGAGCCGCTCGTCCCGCTGTCATCGCCGACGCAGGCGATGAGGCTACAGGTGAGCGCCACCGCGGAGCACTTTAGGATCATGGTCGTAGTGTTCAAGCTAAGCATGGGCCGGAGCATAGCGGATCGCGACCTCCGCTCGAGCCCGCCTTCGACGAGCCCACAGCCCTGCGCTGGGCCCTGGGGCCACAGCCGCTCAAGGCCCCCGCGCAGTCCAAGCCCCAGTCCCAAACGGGCCGACGGGTCGACGCGACTGTGGCGCTGCGCGCCGCGAGAACCCCAAGTGCACCTCACCTCGCCTCACCTCACCGCTCAGCCGAGCGAAGGCCGGCGAGCGAGCGAGCGGCCGAAGGGCTACGCGATCCGCTTGCCGGTGATCAGATCGTAGACGTGCCCGGGGAGCGCCAAGCGAAAGCCGGAGCGCTCGCAGCGAGCGCGGTGGTCTTCGATGTCGTCCTCGTGGTGCATCAGGACCATCTTCTTGCGGACCGACTCGGGGAGGCGCTCCAGGAGGGCGAAGAAGCCGTGCACCTGGCCGGGGTAGTCGACGAACGTGCTGTCGTGGAAGAAGAGCGAGGTCCTCGGCTCCAGCGCGGTCAGGAGCTCAGGGTCGACGGTCGAGTCGCCGCTCCACCAGGCGATCCGCCCGTCCTTCGGATCGTCGCCGACGCCGATCTCGAGGGAGCACGACGGCTTGCCGGGGACGTGCTCGTTCTCCCGCGCGGTCACCCGCATCAGGCCGCTCTCAAAGCTCTCCGAGTGCCGCCATGGGTTCTCCCGCGGCGGCTCACCGCCGCAGCGATCGATCATCTCGAAGTAGGTGCTCAGGGTCCCGCTGGCGAGCGAGCCGTCGGTGTTGCGGATGTATCGCAGCGACGGCGCCATCGTCTGCCAGATCTCCTCGACCACCGCCGAGTGGGCGATCATCTTCGGCCGGGGGCCGCCCTCGAGGGTCGCGACGATCTCCCCGTGGCTGAAGAAGAAGCGCTGGAAGGCGAAGTCCTCCAGGCCGAAGACATGATCGCCGTGGACGTGGGTGATGATCTGCCCGACGAAGTCGTGCCAGCACATCCCGGCGTCGTGGATCTGATCCGGCGCCTGGCGGCCGCAGTCGATGAGCCAACGATCGCCGTCGCTCAACGTGATCATCGAGCACGTCGTCCCGTAGCGCCTGGAGAACGCACCTCCGGCGCCGAAGAAGCGCAGGGTCATGTTTTGACGTGCGTTCGCCACCGAGATCCGTTGCTACTACAAGGTCCAGGAGGATTGTTGCGCTCCGTCATTCACGACGACGCCCATAGATGCTAGCTCATCACGCAGGGCGTCCGCCTCTTTCCAGCGTTTTTCGACGCGCGCTCGGACTCGCTGCTCGATGAGATCGTCGATCTTCGCGGTGTCGAGGCCTAGGCGCGCGACTTTGTGATCTCGACGTGCGCGTAAGTACACCGCAGGATCGCTGCCCAAGACCCCCAAGTAGCGGGCGACGACGGCGACGTCAGCGACGAAGCGAGCGACCGTAGCCCGCCTCTCTGCGGCGTTTACGTCCTTCTTCTTGGCGGCGAGGAGGCGGTTGACCTCGCGCAGCGGCTCGCTGAGAACCGCGATCGCGGCGGCGGTGTTGAGGTCGTCGGCGATCGCCGCGCGAAAACGCGAGAGCATCCCGTCGACGCTCGCGGCCACCGGCGCGTCGGGGGCTGCACCCCCCTCGCTTGTGGCTTTCTCCAGAAACTCTTGGGATTTCACCAAGGTCTCGTAGATCGCGCGGAGGCGCTCGTCGGCCTCCTCGAGCCCTGGGAAGCGGACCCGAGCCCGCAACGCCGCGACGTCGAGCGGCGCCTCGCAGCGCGGGCAGGCGCTCCCGGACTGCTCCTCGGTCGACAGCGTCTCCTGGCACTTGGGGCAGCCGACCTCGACGTCGAAGTTGATCCCCGACCGGTAGTGGACGCCGAGCAGGAAGAAGCGCAGCGCCTCCGCCGGGTAGAGCTCGATGACCTCGCGGATGGTGAAGAAGTTGCCGAGGCTCTTCGACATCTTCTCGCCGGCGAAGTCGACAAAGCCGTTGTGGAGCCAGCGACGGGCGAAGGTCCCCGAGCCGCAGGCCCCCTGCGACTGGGCGATCTCGTTCTCGTGGTGGGGGAAGATCAGATCGCGACCGCCGACGTGGACGTCGAAGGTCTCGCCGAGGTAGCGCTGGCTCATCGCCGAGCACTCGATGTGCCAGCCCGGTCGACCCTCGCCCCAGGGGCTGGCCCAGGAGGGCTCACCGGGCTTGGCGCCCTTCCAGAGGACGAAGTCGAGGGGGTTCTCCTTGCGCTCATTGACCTCGACGCGGGCGCCGGCCTGCATGTCCTCGAGGGTCCGCCCCGAGAGAGCGCCGTAGTCGGCGAAGTTCGCGACCCGGAAGTAGACATCGCCGCTGGCGGCGTAGGCCAGGCCGCGATCGACGAGGGTGTTGATCATCGCCAGGATCTCGGCGACGTGCTCGGTGACCTTGGGCTCGATGTCCGGCCTGCGGCAGTGGAGCGCCTCGAGATCGTCGTGGTAGGCGTCGGCGTAGCGGGTCGCGATCGCCTGGTGCGTGCAGCCCTCGTCCGCCGCCTTGCGGATGATCTTGTCATCGATGTCGGTGATGTTGCGGGCGTAGGTGACCGCGATCCCCTGCTCGGTCAGGGCCCGGACGAGGATGTCCGGGACGATCGCTGCCCGGGCATGGCCGACGTGGCTCATGTCGTAGACCGTCGGTCCGCAGACGTAGACGCTACAACGACCGGCCTGGAGGAGCTCCAGCGGGAGCTTTTGGCCCTTCATGGTGTCGTAGAGAACCAGCCCGGAGGGGTTCGTAGCCCCGTCCTGCGCGCTCTCCGAGGTCTTAGGATGCGTAGTTTCTTGTGCCGTGGGTTCCGCCATGGGCCTCACCGGCGCCCATAGTGCCCTAGCCCCGGCGCCTACGCCACCATCTGAGCCTGGCGACGGCGCCACCAGAAGAAGAGGCTCGCGAGGTTCCAGCCGACGACCAGGAGCACGCCGCCCCACATCAGGGGCGCCATCCACTGGGACTCGGGGGTCTCACCGACGGCGATCAGGTAGCCGTTGGGGTCGACCCGGACATCGCGCTCGAGGAGCACCCGGCGGACGCTCGCCGGGTCAAAGGTCAGGCGCCCGTCCTCGAGGGGGCGCTCGATCAGGCGATCGCCGGCGACCGCGAAGCCCTTGGTCGTGGTGCTGTCGCCGTACTCGATCCGGATCCCCTCCGCGCCGCCCTCGATCGACCGCGCCGGGATGAAGTAGGTCGCCGAGCTCGGCAGGACCGCGACGCCGTAGGCCGCGTCGGGGCGGGGCGGCGGCTCCAACCCCTCGGAGAGGCGGCCCTCGACGGCGCTGCGGTCGGCCGCGGGGACCCGGGCGTAGAACTTGTAAAAGGAGCCGCTCGTCTGCTCCTCGGGGCTGAAGTAGGGCAGCCCGAGGCTCGCGACCGCGGCCTCCGCCTCGCGCTTGGAGGAGAACGACGAGCGCCCGAGCTGGAGCTGGACGTCCGGCAGGGTGACGACCAGGCCGAGGCGCTCCTCGGCGTCGACGGTGAAGGTGCTGCCGTCGACGTCCTGGAGGGTCAGGCTCCCGCCCTGGCGAGAGGCCAACGCCGTCATCAACGACTCGGCGCTCGCCTCCCGGGTCTGGTGGATCGACTCGGCGTTGAAGAAGGACTCGATCCACGGGTACATCCGCAGCTTGCCGAGGCGGCGCATCCGACCGGCGTAGACCCCCTCGAACTGGTTGGGCGCCTGGTCCTCCGCGCGCGGGGCCGCGGCGAAGAGGCTGCCGCCGCCCTCGACGATCCGGAGGTAGGAGACCTGCCGATCGTCGATCTTGAGGCGCGCCGCGTGCTGGATGTCGGGGGTCCCGCGGAGGATCACGTAGGACTCGTCGAGATCGTCGGGGACGCCGTTCTCCAGGAGCGCCGCGGCGCCGCCGAGGTCGACCGGCTCGCTGCTCTGCATCCAGTAGCGGAAGTCCCCCCACATCGTCACCAGGAGGTAGATCCCCAAGGCCGAGACGACCGCGTCGATGATCGGCGATCGCCGCCTCCGGGGCCGCGGCGCCGCCTCGATCTCGTCCATGTTCTCCTGCTGGGTCGTCGACTCGCTCACAGCCACCTCGCTATATCACGCTCCCTGATGGACCGCCCCCCGCCGCGAATGTTCCCAGGCTCCGCGAGCTTCCTCGTATTTCCAGCGTTTTCGCCGCTCTGCGCCGCGCCTCCCCGCGCCGCAGAAGGTCCGCGGACCCGCCCGAGGGCGTTCGCCCCGGCCGCGGTGGGCCCGGCGAAATCACGCCCGGCGATATAGCCCCCGCCCAGCTCAGCCGCCCGACCTCCGCCGCCTCTCGCCCATCCTCTGCGCTCGCGTCTGCCCTCGCCTCCGCCGCCTCCGCGACGAGGGTCCCGACCACGGATCCACGGGCGCCCTTCGGGCTCCCGCGGACATCCATCATTCATGACCGGCCCTCGGAGCCGGGATCGCTCGCGCCTCGCTCGGGCTCACTCGCGGTAGACGAGCATCTCGCGGGTGGCCTCGACGTCATCGCCGTCGCGCGCGGTGATGATGATCCGATTCCCGCCCGGGACCAGCGGCACCTCTGCGCCGATCACGAGCGATCTCGCCCCGTCGCCGCTGCGCTCGGGGTTGGCCCGGAAGAAGACCTTCTTCTCGACCTGGCCCGGGCCGACCGGGGCGACGCCGACGACGACATCGCGGACGCGCCGCGGATGGTTGACCACCCCGTCGACGACGACGCTCGCCGCCTTGACCGTCCGCGGGAGCTCCTTGAGGGTAAACGTCGGCGGCTGGACCAGGAGCGCAGAGCGCTCCGGCAAGGCGCTCAGCTTGGCCTTGGCGGCCGCATCGTCGGTCAGATCGGCCGGCACCCACGCCCGTCGACCGGGCTCGTAGTCGACCGCCAACCACCCGCCGGCCGCGCCGACGACCGCGAGAACGGTGCCCGCCTCGAGCTCGGCGAGCACCGCCGACTTGCCGTCTGCGCCGTTGTAGAGGCGCGCGCCCCCGTCCTTGACGACCGCCCGCCGCCGACCCTCCGCCGCGACGAAGGGCGGACGCTCGCCGACCACCCGCAGCGCAAGGCGCTCGCGGGCGGCCTCGTGGAGCTCGATGTCGGCGACCATCAGATCGAGCTCGAGCGGCGCGCTGAGATCGGGCTCGGCCGCGACCGAGACGCCGAACGATCCCCGCGCCTCGCCGCCGACCTTGACCGGGCCGAGGTCGTGGAAGCCCTCCTCCAAGAGGCCCTGCGCCCCCGACTTGTTGCGGAGGAGCGCCCGCACGGCCTTCGCGGGCGCCTGACCGGTGTTCCCCGCCCGCACGGCGAGGAGCACCCGCTCGCCCGCCTGGAGCACCCCGTCGCCGTTGCCCGCGACCTTAAAGGGCTCGCCGACGACGGGGCCCTCCTCGGGGGGCCGCGCCGGGGCCTTGGCGACCAGCGCAGGGTCGTCGACGATCCAGTAGTCGTAGGTCGGCTGCGAGCGGGGGAGACCCTCGACCTCGAGCCGGAGCTCGGCGGCGCCGTCGGGGCTCTCGCCGGGCTCGCCGCTGTGGACCTCGAGCCGGAGCTCCTCGGCGAAGGAGGGATGCCAGCCCATCACCTTGAGGTTGAGCTCGCGGCGGATGGTCTCCCCGGGCGCGGCCTCGCCGAGGAGCAGCTCGATCCCGTCGAGCTCGTCGTGGACGCACTCGGTCAGGAGGTGGAGCCGCTGCGCTGGCTGGTCGCCGGTGTTGGTGACCTCGACGGCGAGGTCGAAGCGGGCCCCGGCCTTGATCGGGGTACCGCCGGAGATCGACGCCTTGACCTCGATCTTCGGCGTACCGCTCGCGGCGAAGCTCCCCTCCCACGGGATCTTGCGCTCTCGCAGGCGGGCGACCAACGACGCGTCCTCGCGCTTGGCGATCTCGTCCTGGATCGTCTTCAGCGCGCTCTTGCGGTCCTTACTGGCCGCGAGCGCGAGCGCGACCTCGCGGGCGATCGTCACCTCGGGATCGCGGAGCTCGTCCGGCTCCCCCTCGCCGACGTCGCGGCTCTCATAGAGGTAGCGGAGGATCGCCTCGTCCCCGAGCTTCTCCGTCAGGGCCTTGTCGTGCTTCGCGGAGGGGAGGTGGGCGACCTGGGAGCGCTCACGCTCACGCTCGAAGCGCTCGAGATCGTAGTAGCGGGCGACGCCCTGGATCTCGCTGAGCTCGACCGGGTAGAGGACGAGGTCCGGGGCGACGCCGAGGCTCTGGATCTTGCCGTCGCCCGCGACCCGGTACTCGGCGACGGTCAGCTTGAGCGCCAGCTCGCGGCCGTAGGGCGCCAGCGGCTTGAGCATCTGCACCGTCCCCTTGCCGAAGGAGCGGCGGCCGAGGACGACCCCGCGATCGAGCGCGCCGAGGGTGCCGCTGACGATCTCCGAGGCGGAGGCCGCCTCTTCGTCGACGAGGACGACGATCGCGACCTCCGGGCCGACGATCGTCTCGGGCTTGGCCGACTCCGACTCGCGGCCGATCGCCGAGTGAACGCTGACCAGCTCCCCCTCCGCCAGGAAGAGGTCGAGCACCGCCATCGCCTGGGTCAGGAGTCCGCCGGTGTTGCGGCGCAGATCGAGGACCACCGCCTTGAGCGGCGCCTCCGCCTGCATCGCCTCGATCGCCGTCTTCACCTGCTCGCCGGTGTTCTCCTGGAAGGTCGTCAGGCGGAGGTAGCCGACATCCCCGGGGAGGCGCGCCGGGAGAACGCTCTCGACCGAGATGATCTGACGCTTGATCGTGATGGTCAGCGCCCTGTCGCCGCGGCGGATCTTGACCGTGACCTCGGTGTCCACCGGCCCGCGGAGGAGCTGCTGGGCGTCGGAGGCCGACATGTTGACGGTCGACTCGTCGCCGATCTGGAGGATCAGATCGCCGCCCTCGAGGCCTGCCCGCTCGGCCGGCGACTTGGGGAGGACGCGGACGACCCGAATCCTCCGCTCCTCCGGGACGATCTCTGCGCCGATACCGCCGAACTGTCCCTTGGTGCGGATCCCGAGATCGGAGCGCTCCTCCGGCGTGAGGAGGATCGTGTGCGGGTCGAGCGGCCCGAGGAGGCCGTTGATCGCCGTGTACTCGAGCCGGTGCAGCGCCTCGTCATCCGCGAGCTCGAGGTGACCCTTGGCGAAGATCAGCACCTTCTCGAGAACGTCGGCCGCGGCGAGCGGGCCGCTCAGGGCCCCCACCGGGAAGCTCTCCTTCGCCTCGCCGACGGTCACGTCGACCCGATCCTCGGCGAGCTCGGCGAAGACCTCCGGGACCTTGAGGCTGAGATCGTGCAGGGCCCAGCGCAGCTGCTCTCGGCCGTCGAGGCGGGTCTTGTCGTAGTACTCGTCCTCGACGGTGTAGGCCGCCCAGGTGAGGAGGGGAAACTCGCGACCTTCGAGCAACGCCTCGAGATCGACCTTCGCGTCCTTCGCGTCGGCCTTCGGGGAATCGGCGGCGGCGGTCGGCGCGTCCCCCTGGCAGGCCAGGGGCAGGCCGCAGAGCCAAGCGAGTGCGAGGGCGGTCAGCGGTCGGCGACGCATAGGGCGCAAGGATAGCCCGCCCCGGGACGAGCGCCCCTGTCTATCATTGATGTCATCGATGACATCAATAGGTGCCGGATGATCGTCTTCGCGCGGCTAAACCCCTACAAGAACGTGCGTGATCCTCTGGCACGGGATTCGCTTGTCAAGTTTTCGTCTTGAACGACCTTCTCCGCATTGTCGTCCTCTGCGCTCCTGCCGCGCTTCTCGCCTCAGGCTGCGTCGATGCCCCCCTGACAACCGCCCACCTCGACCCGGACGGCCAGCTCCATGGGGCCCGGATGGAGCAGAGCGCTTTCGCCGCGCAGGTCGACGCCGAGCACCGCTCAGCGGTCCGGATCACCGCGGTGTTGGCGACCCAGGCCGAGGGTCCCCTCGCCGACGCCGCCGCCTTCTCGACCGGCGAAGAGGCCGTCCACCTCCACCTCCGCGCGGACCGTCTCGCGACCCCCAGGCCTGTCCTCTTCGTCTGGTCCCACGGTGATGAGCGCGAGGAGATCGAGGGTCTCCTCGCCCCGTCGACCGCGCTGACGATGGCGACCAGCCATCGCATCGACCGCGAGAGCGTCGGCACCTGGTCGATCGAGATCCTGACCGTCCCGGATGAGACCGGGAACCAGACCTCGCTCTTCGAGCGCGAGTTCGTGATCTTAGGCGAGTAGATCCCCCCCCTGATCGAGTCGTCGAGCGCCCGTGGTCCGCCACGGGCGCTCGTTTTTTTCCCCTGGCCGACGAAAGGCCGGCGAAACTTCGTCGCCGTGGACGATCTCCGCCCCTGGTCGACTGGACCAGCCCAGGCCGAGACCGTAGCATTCCGGCCATGGCAGACGGACTTTCCAGTGAAGAGGTCGAGGTCTTCGCCCGCGGGCTCTACCACCTCGCCAGCGTCGACGGAATCGAGAAGGAGGAGAGCATGCTGATCTCCGAGTTCCTCGAGGAGACCGGCTCATCGATCACCTTCGAGGACCTGAAGGAGTCGAGCTTCATCCCCTACGAGGCCGCCCAGATCCTCGAGGCGACCTACCTCCGCCGGATCTTCATCCTCGCGGCGATCACCCTGGTCAAGTCGGACGGCGTGTTCTCCGACGCAGAGCGCCGCGCGCTCGGCGAGATCGCCGACGTCTTTGGCCTCAGCAACGCCGAATTCGGCGATCTAGAGCAGGAGGCGGCTCGCCAGAGCCTCACCTCGAACTGACCCCCGAAGGGCCCTGACGGGCCTTCTCCCGACCCGGACCGCTCCAACCAGCGGGACCAGGTCATCACGGGGCCGTCATTCGCCCCCCTTCCCCGCCCCCCTTCCCCGCCCCCAAGCAAGAGAGCAGCGACGCCATGGGACTCCTAAGCTTCATCAAGAGCCAGCTCATCGACATCATCGAGTGGCTCGACGACTCCAACTACACGCTCGTCTACCGCTTCCCCGACGAGGACCACGAGATCAAGAACGGCGCCAAGCTGATCTGTCGTGAGAGCCAGGCCGCGATCCTGATCAACGAGGGTCAGCTCGCGGACATCTTCCCGCCCGGGACGCACACCCTCTCGACCCAGAACATGCCGGTGCTCTCCCGCCTCAAGGGCTGGAAGTACGGGTTTGAGAGCCCCTTCAAGGTCGAGGTCTACTACGTCAACCTCAGGCAATACATCGATCAGAAGTGGGGCACCTCGAACCCCGTCCTGATCCGTGACCCCGAGTTCGGCGTCGGCAACCGCCCGGGTCGAGTCCGGGTCCGGGCCTTCGGCTCCTACAACTTCAAGATCGGCGACCCGGGGGTCTTCTACAAGGAGATCGTCGGCACCCAGGGGCTGACGACCACCGACGACATCAGCTCGTTCCTGAAGCGCCTGATGGTCTCGAAGTTCAGCCAAGCCGCCGGCGGCTCGGAGCTCAGCGTCGCCGACATGGCCGCCAACTACGCGGTCCTCGAGGACGCGGTGAAGGCTCAGATCGCCGAGGAGTTCAAGAAGTACGGGCTCATCCTCACCTCCTTCATCATCGAGAACATCTCCCTGCCCCCCGAGGTCGAGAAGGCGCTCGACGCCGCCGCCGCCCAGTCGGCCCGCGGCGTCGACAACACCCTCGCCTGGGAGGGCATGCAGGCGATGCGCGACGCGGCGCGTCAACCCGGTCAGGCCGGCGGGGTCATGGGCGCCGGCATGGGCATGGGCATGGGCATGGGCATGGGCAACATGATGGGCCAGGTCATGGGCGGGGCGATGCAGCCCCAGGGCTACCCGCCCCAGCACGGCTATCCCCCGCAGCAGGGGTACCCGCCCCAGCAGGGCTATCCGCCCCAGCACGGCTACCCGCCCCAGCAAGGCTACCCGCCCCAGCAGGGTCAGCACCAGCAGCAGCAGGGCCAGCCCCCTCCGCCTCCCCCCGGCGGCGGCAACACCCTCGAGTCGAAGCTGATGAAGCTGAAGGCCGCCTTTGACGCCGGACTCCTCACCGACGATGAGTTCAAGGCGAAGAAGATGCAGCTCCTCGACGCCTTCTAGGCCGAGCTCGCAGCGACCTCAAGAAGAGGGCTCCAGACCGACGGTCGGGAGCCTTCTTCTTTGGTCTCTTGGTCCTCTGGTCCTTTGCTCCTCTGCTCCTCTGGTCCTCTGGTCCTTGGCTCGCGGCCACGAGGGGTCGGGCCGGCCTGGATCGGCGAGCGGCGAAGAGGGCGCGAGCAGACGGTGTCGGCCCCACGCCAGCCCCCCTCAACGCCGCTCGATCGTCAGCCGACCGATCTCTCGCGAGGCCCCGCGACCAAGCATCGCCTCGGACGGACGACGGTCAAAGATGCTCTCGCGAGCTCGCCGGTGCGAGCTTGGGCCTACGCAGGATCGATCGCGAGATCGCGGTGGCGATAGGCCCGCTTGCCGGGCCCGTAGTCGCCGGAGATCTGGCCCTCGCCGCGGAGGATCCAGCGATAGGTGAGCAGCCCCTCGACGCCGACCGGGCCGCGGGCGTGGAGCTTGCCCGTCGAGATCCCGACCTCGGCGCCGAGTCCAAAGCGGTAGCCGTCGGCGAAGCGGGTGCTCGCGTTGACGAAGACGGCGGCGGCGTCGACCCGGGCGACGAAGCGCTCGGTGACCGAGGGATCGCCGCAGAGGATCGCCTCGGTGTGCCGTGAGCCGTGGGCGGCGATATGCGCCAGCGCTCCGCCTGGCCCACCTAGCCCGCCTATCTGGCGGATCGCGAGGATCTTCGCCCCGTACTCGGTGTCCCAGTCCTCGTCGGTCGCGGCGGAGATCCCCGGAGCGCGCGCCTGGGTCTTGGGACAGCCGCGGAGCTCGACGCCCGCCTCGCGCAGCGCAGCGACGCAGGCGTCGAGCGCCTCACCGGCCTCCGGGTGCCAGAGCAGGGTCTCGACCGTGTTGCAGGCGGCCGGGTAGGAGCACTTGGCGTCGACGACGATCCGAGCGGCCATCGCCGGGTCGCAGGGCGGGTGGAGCGTGATGTGACAGAGCCCCTCCGCGTGCCCCATCACCGGGATCTCCGTCGACGCCATCACCCTGTGGACGAAGGGGGTCGAGCCGCGGGCGACGATCAGATCGACGAGCTCGTCCATCGCCAGGAGCGCGGAAAAATCCTCGCGGCGCTCGAGGAGGGCGAGCGCCCCCGCGGGCACGCCGTGCTCCGCGAGGATCCGGCGGATCAGGGCGACGAGCGCCCGGTTGCTCGAGAGCGCCTCGCTGCCCCCCTTGAGGAGGAGCGCGTTCCCGCTCTTGATCGCCAGGCCGGCGATCTGAGGGACCGCGTCGGGCCGGGCCTCGAAGACGATCCCGAGGGTGCCGAGGGGACAGGGCACCCGCTCCAGGACCAGGCCCTCGTCGAGCTCGCGGCGAAGCGTCGCCTTGCCGAGCAGCTCCGGCGCGTCGGCGAGCTGACGCAGGCCGTCCGCCAGGCCGTCGAGCTTCGCCTCGCTGAGGCGGAGACGGGCGCGCTTGACCTCGGCGAGCTGCTCGCGGGCGGCTCGGTCGAGGTCCTCTTGGTTGGCGCGCAGCAGCCCCGCGCGGATCTCCGGGTCGACCAGCGCCGTGGCGAGATCGCGGAGGAGCGCCCCCCGACGCGCTGAGGGCAGCTCCGCTAGGGTCGGACCCGCCGCCCGCGCTGCGACGGCGGCCTCCCGGACCGAGCCCATCGTCGCCTCCGTCGCCGCGACCAAACCTGAGCTTGCGCTCGAACCTTCTGAGATCGACATGGTCGCTGCTCCTCTCTCCCCTTCGTTCTCTTCGTTCTCTTCGTTCTCTTCGCTCTCTTCGTCTCTGCGCAGCGCCGGACAGGCCGCGCTCAGCAGCTCGTCATCGCCAGGTTGTCGCGGGTGATGATCTCGTCGTACCCGCGCCATCCGAGGAGCGCGTCGATCTCCGAGGAGTGGTGGCCGGCGATCGCCCGGCAGGCGTTGGCGCCGTAGTTGACGAGCCCTCGGCCGTGGACCCGACCGCTCGCGTCGCGGAGCTCGACCAGCTCGCCGCGGGCGAAGTCCCCCTCGACGGCGACGACACCGATCGGCAGGAGCGACGCCTTGCGCTCGACGAGCGCCGCGATCGCCCCGGCGTTGAGGACGAGGCCGCCGCGGGCCGTCGCGTTGACGGCGATCTCGCGACGATGGGCCGAGCGCCGCGCACCACCGCCGATCAGCGTCCCCTCGTCTTCGCCCGCGAGCGCCCGCAGCAGGCTCGCCCCGTCCCCGCGAGCGATCAGCACCGGCATGCCGCCCTCGACCGAGAGGGCCGCCGCCGCCAGCTTGCTCGCCATCCCGCCGGTCCCCGCGCTGGAGCCCCCCTCGGCCATCCCGAGGATCGTCGCGTCGACGCTGTCGAGGTCGGCTATCCGGGTAGCGCTCGGATCGACGCTCGGGTTGGCGGTGTAGAGGCCGTCGACGTCGGTCAGGAGCACCAGGAGATCGGCGTCGAGGGCCAGGGCGAGGCGGGCCGAGAGACCGTCGTTGTCGCCGAAGACCGAGCCGCTCTCGCCGCGGGTATGCTCGACCAGCTCGCGGACGCTGACGCTGTCGTTCTCGTTGATGATCGGCACCACCCGGAGCTCGATGAGCCGCATCAGCGTCGTCCGCAGGCAGAGGAGCCTGTCGCGATCGCCGAGGTCCTCTTGGGTCAGGAGCACCTGCGCGACCCGGTGGCCGACGAGGCCGAAGGCCTGGGCGTAGAGGGCGATGAGCTGGCCCTGACCGACCGCGGCGCAGGCCTGGCGCAAGCCCAGCGAGGTCGGCCGCTCCTCGAGCCCGAGCGTCAGCCGCCCCATCGCCACAGCGCCGCTCGAGACCACGATCACCTGCTTGCCCTGGCGCTGGAGCCCAGCGAGCGCCTCGACGAGCCCGTGGACCCGACCGAGCGCGATCCCCCCGGCGACGGGATCGGTGATCACGTTGGAGCCCATCTTGACGACGATCCGTCGGGCCTCGGCGAGCGCGCTGCGGGGTTTCACGGCCGCAACTTATGCCACGGAACGGGGGGACCGGCGAGCCTCGACGTCCTCCCCGGCCGGCCTCCTCAAAGCCCTCCGCGGCGGGGCCAGCCGCCAGGCCGCGGAGGGCCAGCCCAGGAGTCGCGCCAGGCGCTCGATCGCCACGACCTGTGCATCGGCTTTCACCAGGAGATCCCCGCGGCCAGCTTGGCCGTGGGATCCTGGGGCTGCTCGCGCGCCCAGCGAGCTTGTCGGCCCCTCAGCGTAGCCGTAGCCGTAGCCGCCGTCGGTTCGTCGTTCGTCGTTCGTCGTTCGTCGTTCATCGTCGTCGCGGCTAGCACCCCCCTGCGCGCGGAGCTCACTCGATCCCTGACGAAGCCTGCCCGCGCGCCGGGAGGCCTCATTGTCACTGGCCGGCGGAGCTCTCCGCGACGATCACGTCAGCGCTCCGCATCACCCCGGCGAGGGCCTCATAGGCGATCTCCGCGTCGCTCAGCGCAGCCAGGTCGACCCCGTCAAAAGACCGCGCTGGATAGCGCACGACCGTCATCGACACGGTCCCCAGGGCGCCCGAGAGCTCCGGCAGCGGGGGCCAGTCGCCGACGCCTGCGAAGGGCCGGACGCTGCCCCCCTGGAGGTTGACGCTGGCCTCGAGGCCATGCCGCTCGCCCTCCCCTGGGCGCGACCACCAGCCGACGAAGAGCGCGCTGCGGTTGTCGAACTCTTCGCCGTCCGCCGCGACTGCGTCCACGGGAGCGCCGAGCAGGTGAAGCCCGCAGTAGGGGTCCCCGCCGGCGAGGCCGGCTCCGAAGACCCTCAGCGATCCGGTGTCGAGGTGCCCGATCTCGACGAGCACATCGACCACGGCCGACGGATCGGCGCCGCTGCTGTGGCCCGCATGGGCCGCGCCGATGAGCAGCTCCCCGAGGCGCCCGGTGCCCCTGTAGGGCGCCTCGGCGACGACCTCGGCGAGCGCCCCCGTGAGCAGCCCCAGCGCCTGGAGCTCACCGTCCTCGCTCGCCTCCTCTCCGCTGTCCTCCTCACAGGGGACCAACGCCAGCAGCGAGGTCGAGATGTAGACCGACTCTAGGCCGATCGTGTAGCCGAGATCGTTGACGAAGACCCAGGCGTCCTCCTCACGATCGGCCCCCTCCCAAGACCAGCCGAGGAGGTAGGTGACGATCGTCCCCGAGGCCAGATCGAGGCGGGCCGGCCCCTCCCCGTCCGGATCTTCGCCCGCCCAGGGCCCGACGCCGTAGGCCTGCTCTCCCCAGCCGACCCCGTCGGAGTCGTCCCCCGCCGAGGGCTCGCCCTCCCCATCCCCGCGACAGGCAGCGAGGAGCAGGAGCGCAGCCCCGACGACCCGCAGGCGCGCGCCTGCGGAACCGCCGAGGCGCCGCCCGCCAGCGCTGGCGAGCGCCACCCCGTCGACCCGCGCCGCCCCACGGAGCCGGCCCCGGCGCACTCAGCAGTCCTCCGGGCAGTTGTCCGCGGTCTCAGGGCCGCCGCAGACGCCGTCGCCGCAGCACATCATCTGTCCCTGCATACACTTCGGCGGCTCCATGCCCATGCCGCCGCCCATCGTCACCGAGTCGACCGGCTGACCGCGAAAGCAGCCGTTGACGTAGGGGAAGCTGGCGGTCGCGTGATAGGCGTAGCCGTCGGCCCCGTCGACGCCGTTGCAGCGATCGAGGTAGACGAACTCCGCGGTGCCGGGGTCGACCGAGCGATCGACGTAGCGATGGGTGCACCAGGCGTAGTCGAGGAGCGCGCAGCTCTTCCTCACCTCGGTCCCGTCGCCGCCGCCCTCGGCGACGACGTAGGCGCAGCGGAAGTCACAGCCCTCGACGTCGCCGCTGCAGCACTCGCTGTCCTCCAGACACTCGCTGCCCTCGATCCCGAGCGCGGCCTCCTCGTCGGGATCGTCGGACCAGGCGCCCAGGCCGTCGTAGACCCACGCAGAGCGGGTCCGCTTGACCTCTGTGCAGACGCCGTCGCCGTCGCGAGCCATGCAGACGCAGGGTCCCTTGATCGGGAACCCGTCGAGGCTCCAACCGACGATCCCGGACTCGACAGCGCACTCCCCCTCGAGCATCGCCTGCATGTCCCACGCCTGCGAGGCGCTGACGTAGCTCTGTAGGGGAGTGCCGTCTTCGGCCTGCTCAAAGCAGGCCTCGTTGACCCCGTGGTAGTGCATCGTCGTCGCCGTGTGGCCGCCGCAGAGATCGAGCGCGGCGCCGTTCATCAGGTCGTCCGGGAGATAGGGCTCGCCGGCGACGTCGGGCATCGCCAGGAGCGGACTGCCCCAGGGGTCGGGCATCCCCGCCTCGTTGGGGCCGTAGACCGGCGAGCCGTTGGTCAAGAGCCCGACGGTGCCGAGGCAGGCGATCTTGCTGTAGGTCACCGTGACGCCAGACTCGAGCGTCTCCTCGAGGTAGAGCGCGTCGTTTTGGTTCGCGGCGCAGAGGTAGCTCGGATCGCGGTTGGTCGCCTGGCCCGGGTTCCCGAGGTATTGATCATAGGCGTCGATGCAGCCGCTTTGGACGGTCACCGGCTCGGCCTCGACCCCGCCGGCGATCTCGGCCGATGCGAGCGGCACCCGGACGATCGCGACATTCTCGGTCAGGGCGTTCGGCGTCGTCTGGACAAAGTCGTAGTGGGGGAGCTGGTTGCTGCCGATATAGGCATAGGTCTCGTCGCAGAGCGCCTCGACGCAGGGATCCATGGTCGCGCCATTGTTGTCGATCGTGACATCATCCAGGACCAGCAAAGAGCGGAGGATCGCCTCGCCCCCCGGGACCCCGGCGCAGGGGACGAGCTCGCCGGCCTCCTCGTAGAGGCCAGGCACCTGGTCCCAATCGGTGAAGCAGGAGGCGGGCTGCCACTCACCGCCCGAATCGGTGGGGTCGGTGGTCGAGCTGGTCTCGCCGCTCGTCCCGGCCTGAGAGTTGGACTCAGAGCCCGTCCCAGCGGTCTCCGTCGCGTCCGTCGATCCTGTCGTCGAAGTCGTGGATGCGTCGCCGGTGGTCGAGTCGGTGGCGGTCGACGCTGTCGTGCCGACGTCATCGCCGGCGCAGGCGCTCAGGCCTCCGAGCGCGCCGACGGCAGCGAGCGCGAGTACGAGTCGATGGTTGGGGAGCTGAAATTTCATGGTGGTCTGGCTTCGGTGGTGGTCTGCTCGCAGAGAGAGCGGGCAGCTCGGAGCTTGCCTTCGCCGCGTGGACACGCACACCTTGTGCCTAGAACACTTTGTTCAACAATGACGTCGACTACGTAGATTTGGACCGGACAGAGCGAGCCGAATATGCGGCAAGAGCCGCAGTGCCGCTGCGGGATCTGCCGGCGCCCCGCCCCTCTCCGTGCAATTTCTGCTGCATCCTGCGGATACGAATGTCTACTCGGGACATTCACCACAGCTTTACGATAGAGAAACGTTCTCGGTCTACCGCGCCGCCGGGCTCCTGTGCGACCGAGGGTCCGTAGCGGCGAGAGCTGTGGACGCTCGACTCGGTGGTTCGACAGGCTCGAGAGGTGGCCTTGACGGTCGATGTCGCCATCGCACGCGCCGTCATGCTCGTATCCACGGGACCGACGAGCCTGCCGCGAGAGGCCGCGCTGACCTTCGCCACAGGCTCCTAGCGAAGAAACGCGGTCTCGCCGAGCGGCAACAGCCGCAGCGCGACCATCACCGCGAGCGCAAGGCTCCGCCGCTCAGGCCCGAGCTCCGGCCCGAACCAGGCCCGCTCGGGCGTGTCGAGCAACATCGCCGCCGTCGCCGTCCTCTCCTCGCGGAGCTGGACCACAGGAAAGGGCAGCTCGCGACCGACAGCGCCGAAGAAGCGGCGACGGGCGAGGACCTCTACGGAGAAGGCGAGCGTCCCAGGCTCCGCCCGCCGGACCTCGCCGCTGAGGCCGCGACCGACATCGCCTTCGGCCCGGAGTGACCAACGGCTCGCCTTTGGATCGACGAGGGTGCAGACGAGCGCGACCTCATCGTGGCCCTCGTCCGCAGCGGCCGCGAAGTCGACGTTCTGGGCGACCCGGCGCTCGGCCACGCAGCTCGCGTGCCAGGGCTTGGAGGCTGCGCTCGGGCTCGGGCTCTCGGCGCTCCCCCCGTCCACCGCACCGGCCTGCGCCTGCGTGAGGTCGAAGTCGAGGTGAAAGAAGGTCGACGGTCGCGGCTGGACGTCCGAGAGCAGCGCCTCACCCTCACGGGTGTTGCGCTGGACGATCGACGAGACCTCGTAGGGGCCGAGCCGAAGCTCGCCGCGCGGCGCCTCGCTCGACCGCACCTCCTCGCCCTTCTCGCGCAGCGGCGCGTCGATCACGTCGACCGCCATCCGCTGCTCGAGAGCGCAGGCGCTGAGCGTCCACAGACCGACCAGCGCGAGCATCCCGCGCCGTAGAGGTCGCGCGGCGCTCCGCTGAGCTCTTCGGCTGTCCTGAGCGCTGTGCAAGGGCGGAGCCTACTCCGAACCGGCGCTGAACTCCACGCCCGCCGACCCGTCAATCCGGCGAGCCCAGACCCGTCAGCCTCGTCAGCCCCCGTCAGCCCCCGTCATTCTTCACATCAAGGCACCATCCGGGCCTTGAGGGGGCGGCCCTCGGTGACCGCGACCCCCTCGCTAGCGGGCGCGCGGAGGCAGCCCGCTGACCCGATCAGGCCCGCCTGGGCGCCCGGAGCCCGGCTCACCGCGATGCCCAGAGAGCTTTGCGAGGGTCGACTCGAGCTCGACCACGAGCTGGCGCTCGCTCGCGAGATCGCTGTCGACCGTGCCGCGGAGGATCCCCGCGAGGGCGTGGACGATCCGGTAGGCGCCCTCCTGGTCGTTGGACTCGTGGTGGAGCGCCGTCGCCTTCGCGAGCGCCGTCGCCTGATCGACGAGCACCCGACCGCGCTGGAGGCCGAGGCTCGCGTCGCCGGTCTTCACGAGCGGCAGCGGCACCGTCGAGCTGCGCCGTCTCCCGCCCGCCTCCAGGTACTTGAGGGAGACCTTGGCGACCGGCGCCCCTGCGGCGGTCTTGGTCTCGGGCAGGCCGGGCCGAGCGGTGGGCGCGAGGGCGATGAAGACAGCCCCCTTCTTGCGGCTCAGGAAGACCGTCTCGATCGACGCCCGGATCGCCCCGTCCTTGGTCCAGGTGAGCGCCTTGCCGGGGATCCCGTAGACCCCGGCGATCTTCATCCCCGGGCTCGGCTTCACCTCAAACTCGAGGTCGTAGGCGAGCTCCGTGATCATCGTGTCAAAGTCCTCGCGGAAGACCTCTTGCATCCGCGCCAGGTCCGAGAAGAAGAAGAGGTTGCCGCCGCGGACGCTCGAGATCTCGGTCGCCAGCTCGGCGCCGAATTGGACGCCGACGCCGATCGTCGTCATGCCGATCCCCGCCTTCGAGGCCGCGCGGGCCATCCCCATAAAGGAGGTCGCGTCGGTGCGGCCGACGTTCGGGCGCTCGTCGGTGAAGAGCATCACCCGGGTGCTGCCTTGGGCGCGCCCGGCCTCGGACCGCGCGAGGTCAAAGCCGACGCGGAGGCCGTCCTCCATCGCCGTCGACCCCTGGCTCTCGATCGCCCGGATCGAGCGGGCGAGCGCCTTGCGATCCCGGACCGCGGTCGGCTGGAGGTAGACGTGGGCGCGGTCGCCGTAGAGAACGATCGACAGGCGATCGTCGGGGCCGAGCTCGTCGAGGGCGCGGATGAGGCTCTCCTTGACCAGCTCCAGCGGCTCCCCCGACATCGAGCCCGACTTGTCGATCACGGCGACGAGGCTGAGCGGAGCCCGACGAAAGGTCTTCGGGTCGATCCCCGAGGAGAAGCCGAGCTGGGCGAGGTAACGGACCTCAGGCTGGACGATGAGACCCGCGGGGATCGCCTCGCCGACGGTGCAGAGGAGGGACTGACAGCGCCCCCCCTTCTTCACCGGCAGGTCGTGCTCCGAGAGCAGCCCCTCCGGCGTGAAGACGTTCGGGTGGGGAATTTCGCCGCTCGCCACCCGAGAGCGGAAGAACTCGATGTCCTGCGCGCCCCCGGGGGTCGCCCCCATCTCCCCCATCGCCGCGTCCGCTGCGAAGTCATAGCTCGGCGCCGGGTGGAACATCTTCCGCTCGCGCTCGCGCTCGCGCTTGCGCGGCGAGGTGAGGGCGGCGGCCGGCTCCGGCAGGGCGAGGGCGATGACCGGCAGGGCGAGGGCGAGGACGAGACCGAGGCTGCGCATGCCGAGAACCTCACGCGCCAGCGTCGCCGTCGATCTCTGCTCGATCGTAAAACATGTGTCTCCGCTCCCCGTCGCGGTCGATGCGCGAGACGCTTCATGCTACGGCTTGCCCGGCCTTGACGACCTCTTCGCCGAGACCAGGGGGCCACTTCCCAGGCGGCCACTTCCCAGGCGAGCGCGTCGGCGTCGCCTTGGCGATCGTCGGCACCGCACTCTTCGCGACCAAGTCGATCCTGATCAAGTGGGCCTACGGCTACGGCGTCGACACGACGACCCTCCTGACCCTGCGGCTCCTGATGGCGGCGCCGATCTACCTCGTGATCCTCGGGCTCCTCCTCCGCGGTCCAGGCCTCGCCGCGCTGAACCGCCGCAACGTCCCGCTCATCGCCGCCCTCGGAGCCTGCGGGTACTACGTCGCCAGCTGGCTCGATCTCCACAGCCTGAACTTCATCGCCGCCCACTACGAGCGCCTCGTCCTCTTCACCTACCCGGCCTTCGTCCTCCTCCTCAACAGCCTGGTCAACCGTCGCAAGGTGCTCCTCCGCGAGGTCTTCGCCCTCGTCATCGCCTACGCCGGGCTCGCGCTAATCTTCGCCCACGACCTGGCCAGCCTCGGCGAGCATGTGCTCATCGGCACGGCGCTGGTTCTCGGCAGCGCCCTCTCCTTCTCCTTCTACGTCGTCGGCAGCCAGCGCCTGAGCGGCGAGGTCGGCTCTCGCGTGTTCACCTGCATCGCCATGCTCGGCGCCAGCGCGGCGGTCTTCACCCACTTCGGCCTCGTCGGCTCCTTCGCCAGCCTCGCCCAGCCGCCCGCGGTCATCGGCATCGTCGCCCTGATCGCCCTGGTCGCGACGATCCTCCCCTCGTTCATGATCAACGCCGCGATCGTCAGGATCGGCGCCAACCAGACGGCGATCCTCGGCAGCGCTGGACCGGTCGTCACGGCCCTGCTCGCCGTCCTCCTCCTGGACGAGGTCTTCACCCGGACCCACGCGGCCGGGATGGCGCTGGTGCTCGCCGGGATGATGCTCCTCGCCAGGGGCAAGCGCGGCAGGCCTCCCGTGACCGCAGCCCCACCGACCTCGTAGGCCAGAGGCCGTCGATTCATCGAGTCGTCGAGCTCAGGGGAAGATCTTGCCCGGGTTCAGCAGGCGGTCCGGGTCCCAGGCCCGCTTGATCGCGAGCTGAAGATCCCGCAGCGCCGCGGGCTGCTCGAGCGGCATGTAGGGGCGCTTGCTCAGGCCTATCCCGTGCTCCCCGCTGAGCGTCCCGCCGAGGGCGATGGTCGCCGCGAAGAGCTCACCTACGGCTTTGCCGACCCGCTCCTCGACGTCGGCGGCGGAGCTCGGATCGTAGAGAAAATTGACGTGGAGGTTGCCGTCGCCGGCGTGGCCGAAGGAGGCGGTGTCGAGGCGATGGCGCGAGCCTATCGCCCGAGCCGCCGCCGCGAGCTCCGGGAGGCGGCCTATCGGCACGGCGACGTCCTCGGAGATCTTCCGCGGCCAGCGGGCGCGGAGGCTGTAGCTGAGCGCCCGCCGCACGTCCCAGAGCTGCTCACAGGTCGCCGGATCGCGGGCGACCTCGACGGTCAGCGCCCCCGCCTCTCGGCAGCGCGCGGCCGCCCGCTCCAGGGCGGCGTCGAGGCCCGCCTCATCGCCGTCGAGCTCGAGCCAGAGGAGCGCCCCCGCCTCGTCGGGAAGGGGCACCGCGAGCCCTCCGTTCGCCCGCAGGACAGCCGCGCAGGTCCGATCCGCGAACTCGAGCGCCGCCGGCGAGAGCCCGCCCCGCAGGCAGCGTTGGACCCCCTCGCAGGCGGCGGCCTCGTCCGGAAACGCCGCCAATAGGGTCAGCGTCGCGCTCGGCTTCGGCAGCAGCCGCAGGGTGCAGGCGGTGGTCACCGCCAGGGTCCCCTCGGAGCCGACGAGGAGGCTGACGAGATCGTAGCCGGTCACCCCCTTGATCGAACGGTGGCCCAGCGCCAGCGCCTCGCCGCCGCCGGTGATCACGTCGAGCCCCAGCACGAAGGCCCCCGTCACCCCGTACTTGCACGCTCGCGGACCGCCAGCGTTCGTCGCCACGTTGCCGCCGATCGAGCACTTCTTCAGGCTCGCGGGATCGGGCGGATAGAAGAGCCCCACCGCCTCGGCCGCGGCCTGGAGGCGCGCCGTGATCACCCCCGGCTCGACCGTCGCCAGCAGCGAGCTCTCGTCGATGTCGAGGATCGCGTCGAGCTCCGCCAGATCGAGGACGACCCCCCCGTGATCCGCCAGGCACCCGCCGACCGTCCCCGTCCCCGCCCCCCGCGGCGAGAGGGGGATCCGATGGGCCAGGCAGAGCGCCACCACCTCCACCACCTCCGCCCGCTCCCGCGGCCGCAGGACCAGACCCGGCATGTACGGCCCCTCCGCCCCGTCGTCCCGGGCGTAGGGCCCACGATCAACAACGACCAGCTCCGCGCCGAGGCGCGAGACGAGGGCATCGTGGAGATCATCGACGGCGAACATGGCCCTCTCCTCATACCCCTAGTCGCCCCCCCTTGCCGCCCCTCTCCGCTCCTCCGCAGATGTGAGCCGATCACCGGCGAGCGCCACCGAGCGCCACCGAGCGACGAGCGTCGACCCCCTCCACAACCACGCTCCTCAGAAGGTTCTCTCACAAGGGTGCTGCGTCGACGAGCCTCCAGCCGAGACCGAGCCTTCGGCTCGGGGAGCCCTTCCTCGATCCCACCCGAGGACCCGACGAAGATCGCCCCACAACAGCGCTGCCAGAGACCCCTTCGAAGGCCCAAATTGTCAGAAGAGCCGCGCAGCCCTCGTCCTCAGCTCACCTCCTACGGAGGACGAGCTGGTGGACGGGCGAGGGGGGACACCGCGAACGAGTCTAGGACGCGCATCGACCCCTTGGAACAAGGGGTCGACGCGCGCTCCGACCTGTCTGAGAGAGTGGTGTCCCCCCTTGACCGGCCCACGCCTCAGCCTCCGCCTATCCCCATCGCGTTCGCCCCCGAGGCCGCCCCCGGAGAGCCTGCGACCCCCACCCGCCTGACGGGCAACCGCCGCGCCCGCCAGCAACGCCGAATCACGCCGCGGCCGACGACCATCGAGCACCTCAGAGAACCTCAGAGAACCTCGAAGCGCGCCAGGCCTTCGCCGGACGCGCCCAGAGATCGCCTCGCTCTCGCCCCGCAGCGCGGCGGCTAGACCGAGAACGAAGAGCCGCAGCCGCAGGAGCCGGTCGTGTTCGGGTTGCCGAACTTAAAGCCCGCGCCCTGGAGACCCTCGACGTAGTCGATCGTCGTCCCCATCAGGTACATGAAGCTCATCTGGTCGCAGAGGAGCTGGATCCCCTGGACCTCGAAGATGTTGTCGCCGTCGGCCGGCTCGTCAAAGTAGAGGTCGTACTGGAAGCCAGCGCAGCCCCCACCCATGACCTTCACGCGGAGGCCGTAGCTGGCCTCGATGTCCTCAGCGTCGCGGATCTCGCGGACCTTCGCGGCGGCGACCTCCGTGAGGGCGAGGGCCCCGACCATCGCCGGGTCTTGGATCGCCTCGCCGGCCGGGCTGGGGGCCGAGTCGCTGGCTGCTGGAGTGTTCGCTTCGATCTGTGGCTCTGACATGGGTCTTTTCCTTCACCGGGCGGGCGATGTTGTACGCCAGACGGCCGCTAAGAAATGTGACGTTACGTAAGATGCTTCGAGAGTCCCGGGCGGTCAAGGACTCTGCAAGCGCGTTTGCGCGAAGGACGCGAAGAACGCGGACATCTTGAGGGATCCTCCCGCGGCGCTCAAGGGCTTTGACAGCCTGCGTGCGCATCTCCTACCGTGGAACGGCCCTACTTTGCGCCACCTGTCCGCGCACACACGCGCCAACCTGCGCCGGCGTTCGCGCGCCGATGTCGCACTCCCGCAACTTCCCCCCCGCATCCTCGGAGATCCATGAAGCATCGCATCCGCGTCGGTGTCGTCCTCGCACTCGGCCTCGGCCTCGCCTGCGGCGAGAGCCGCGAAGAACAGCTCCAGCGTCAGCTCGGCTACAGCAAAGAGAAGGTCGAAAAGACTGAGGCCGCGGACGAGGTGCCCGCCGATCCCGTCCGCGAGGAGCTCCGCCCGCTCCTCGAGAAGATCTACTCGCACGAGCGTCTCCCCGGCGTCGTCGACGAGAACGTCTTCGTCGAGAACGAGCGCTACCCCTACGAGCTCCAGGCCGGCGTTCTCGCGGTGGTCAAGGTGCCCACGGGCGTGACCAAGGAGGCGAAGATGAAGGCGATCATCCTCGGCACCGCCGAGGCCGACGCCTGGGTCTTCCGCAAGGAGGCGCGGCGTGACTACGCGCAGCTGATCCACAAGGTGAAGTACGGCTTCGGCGACGACACCAAGGAGCAGATCCTCCGCGGCTACGCCGATCTCCGCCTCCTCTCGGTCTTCAACGCGCCCGACATCGACGCGACGATAGGCGCGCTCTCCGGCGAGGCCCAGAAGGTCGCCAAGGAGATGAAGCAGGAGTACACGGCCAACAAGGACAAGTACTGGGACGAGTGGATGGGCGTGAAGATGTACGCCCGCCGCGCGGTCTCCGGCGACGAGCCCTACCGTTCGCTCCTCCGCGGCCTCGCCAAGGACATCGGCACCGTCGAGGTCAAGCCGCGCACCTGGGAGGAGTCGGTCGCCGCCCCCTTCGCCGCGTGGGCCAAGGCGATCGCGGACAACGAGGAGCTGATGATCAAGCTCACCGGCTACCGCGAGCTCCGGGAGCGCGTCGACTTCCTCAGCGACACCCACGCCCTGTGGGTGATCGAGGGCAGCGATCAGGTCCCCGACAAGGCCAAGGACGTCAAGCCCGACAAGGCCAGCGGCTACGGCGTTCTCCGCGAAGATCTCGGCAGCGGCTACAACGAGCTGACCTTCGTCTTCTCGAAGAAGCTGAGCGGCGGGGCGCTCAAGCGCGCCTTCCTCCACTCGCTGATCTTCCGCCAGCTCCTCACCGACTACCAGCTCCTCGCCACCGCCGGCGGCGACTGGGCCGAGCGCGAGGCGGACGGCTCGCTGGTCAAGGACTCGTCGATCGTCCCCGACGAGATGGACCCGCTCTACGCCCGCTGCGGCGCCGACGGTGCGCTCGACAGCCTGATCGCCGGGTACAGCGGCGACTTCCCGGTCCTCCAGGGCGTGCCGATCAAGGAGAAGAACCCGGAGAAGGTCATCTCGGTCGCGCACAAGTGCGTGATCGAGGGGGGCAAGCCGCGGATCTTCGTCCCCGCCAAGGACGACGAGTTCGCCCTCGAGGGTCCGGCCCCCGCCTCCCGCCTGGCGCTCTTCCAGATGCTCGCCCGCTTCGAGAAGATCGACGTCAACGTCGCCGGCATGGGCGACGACGCCAAGCGGGTGGAGGAGGACGACGCCATCGACGAGGCCGAGGCGCTCCTCAAGCAGCTTGAGGCCAAGCAAAAAGAGGAGAACAAATAGTAGGTCCGAGCAGAGCGGCGAAACGCTGCTCTGCGACCCCGCCCCCTCGCGCCTCGCGAGGACGGCACAAGTCCCGAGCCCGCGCGAGATCGCGCAGGCCCGGGATTCGTCGTTGTGGGCTGCTGAGGCGGCCCCTGTCGCTCTTTAGAGATCTGTCCAAAGAGACATTCGGATGAGACCCCGAACAGGCCAAAGCCCGCCCCGAATAGGCCACGAGAAGGCTACGAGAAGGCTACGAGAAGGCTACGAGAACCCCCCGTGAAGGCCCCCGTGAAGGCCAAGCTCGCCCGCTGAGCCCGGGCCGTGAGCAGGCTGAGCGCGGATGATCCAGTCCAGACCATCCGCGCTTCGAGATGTCCGCGCTGGTGGTCGACGGGCGCGGGCGCCGCTATCATCGCCCGGCCGATGTCCGACCCTGAGCTCAGCACCCTCGAAACCATGGACGAGGCCGCAGTCGAGGCGGCCCTCCCGACCCTCACGCAAGCTGGCCTCGAGGTGCTCCTGCGCCGGGCCAACCGCGAGTACTGGGACAACGACGCGCCGACCCTCTCCGACCCGCTCTACGACCGCCTGGTCGAGCGCCTGCGCAAGCTCGACCCGGACGCCGCCGTCCTCGGCGAGATGGGGCCGACCCCCTCCGACGGTCCCAAGCTCGACGCCGACGAGGCGATCCGCCTCCCGCCCGGCGAGCGCCTGGGGGCGACCGTCGTCCACAAGCGGCCGATGCTCTCGCTGGGCAAGTGCTACAACGAGGCCGATCTCCTCTCCTGGGCCGACAAGATCACCGGCGACTTCGTCGTCATGCCGAAGATGGACGGGATCGCCTGCTCGCTGCGCTACGACGAGAAGGGCGCGCTTGTCTTGGCGGCGACCCGCGGCTCGGGTACCGAGGGCGAGGACATCACCGTCAACGTCATGGGGATCGCCGACGTGCCGACGACGATCAAGGCGGAGCACGCCGAGGGGATCGAGGTCGAGGTCCGCGGCGAGCTCTACATGACGCTCAGCCACTTCGAGCTCTACAAAGAGGAGCACTCCCACCCGCGCAACCTGACCGCCGGCTCGGTCAAGCAGAAGGACCCGAGCAAGAGCCGCGCAGCCCACCTCTCGTTCTTCCCCTACGACGTGATCGGCCCCGACCTGCCGGACGAGCGGGCCAAGTTCGAGCTCCTGAAGGCGGTCGGCTTCCGCGTCGAGGGCTTTGAGATCGCCAAGAAGGAGGAGCTGCAGGCGACCTTTGAGCGCTTCGTCAAGGATCGCCCGGGGCTCGACTACGAGATCGACGGCGTCGTCTACCGGGCCTCGCTGACCTCCGAGCACGCCCGTTTAGGCGAGACCGGCCATCACCCGCGCTACGCGATCGCCTACAAATTCCAGGGCGTCGTCGGCCACACCGAGCTGCTCGACGTGCTCTGGTCGGTCTCCCGCAACGGGACGATCACCCCGGTCGCGATCGTCGAGCCCCTGGAGCTGAGCGGGGCGATGATCGGCCGGGCCAGCCTCCACAACGTCAACCGCTTCCTGGAGCTCGGCCTGACCCGCGGCTGCAAGGTCGAGATGAGCCGCCGCGGCGGCGTCATCCCCCAGGTCGAGTCGGTCGCCGAGGAGGGCCCGGGGGCGATCCCCTTCGAGGTCCCGACCGCCTGCCCAGCCTGCAAGGGCAAGGTCGAGCGGCGAAAGAAGCGCGAGGGCGAGTTCCTCTGGTGCGCCGACCCGAAGAACTGCGACCAGGCCGGGCTCAAGGAGCTCGAGCACTTCGCCAAGGTGATCGACATCCAGGGCTTCGGCCCCAAGATCGTCGCCCAGGCGGTCGACGCCGGGCTCCTCAGCAGCCCGATCGACTTCTACCGCCTCCGTCAGGGTGATCTCGCCGGCCTCGATCGCCTCGGGGACAAGAGCGCCAAGCGGCTGATCGAGCAGGTCGACGCCCACCGCGAGGTGCCGCTGCCGACCTTCCTCAAGTCCCTCGGGGTCGAGCACCTCGGCCGGCAAAACGGCACCCTCCTCGGGGCCAGCTTCGGCACCTTGGCAGCGATCCGCGCCGCCACCCGCGACGACCTGATGGCGATCAAGGGGATCAAGGACGCGATCGCCGACGCGATCGTCGACGGCCTGAAGGAGCGGGCCCCGCTGATCGACGGGCTCCTGGAGCACATCACCGTGATCGAGGGGGAGGCGGCGCTGCCCACGGACGTCCCCGCCGCGGACGGGGCCCTCTCCGGCCAGAGCTTCCTCTTTACAGGCGCGCTGACGACCTGCACCCGCAACGAGGCCCAGGCGAAGGTCCGGGCGCTCGGCGCGGAGACCCCGAGCGGCGTCTCCAAGACCCTCTCCTACCTGGTCGTCGGCGGCGATGAGCTGGCGAGCGGCAAGAAGTCCTCCAAGATCAAGAAGGCCGAGGCGCAGATCGCCAAGGGCGCCCCGCTCAAGATCATCTCCGAGGCCGACTTCAACACGCTCCTCGCTGGCGTCAGCTGAGCGGGGCCGGGCCGTCCGGGCCCCGGCAGGACCGGCCCTGGACAGGCCCGGGCCTGGGCAGGACCGGGCCCGGGCAGGACCGCGAGGTAGGGATCCGACCATGGCCGAAGACCAGAGCAAGCTAGGCAAGATCGTCGCCGCGCGGATGAAGCTCCGCAGCCGCTTCGAGGCGCAGATGTTGGCGACCCCGTCCCTCGCCGATGACAAGCCCCAGGGGACAGGTCCGACGAACCGGCACGGGATGCCCGAGCTCCCCCCCGGTCAGCACCGGACCAAGAAGTGGCCAGTGCTCGACCTCGGGACCAAGCCCCAGATCCCCCGGGAGAAGTGGCGGCTCCAGCTGGACGGGGCCTGCCGCTCGCCGCGGACCCTGACCTGGGAGGATCTGATGGCGCTCGAGCAGGTCGAGGACACCAGCGACTTCCACTGCGTGACGACCTGGTCGAAGCTCGGGATCCGCTGGCGCGGCGTCCGTCTCCTCGACGTCCTCGCCACGGTCGAGCCAGAGGAGGAGGCCCGCCACCTCTTCTTCCACGCCTCGGACGGGTACACGACCAACTTTGCGATGGCCGAGGCGGTCAAGCCCGACGTGCTCCTGGTCTACGAGGCCGACGGCGCGCCTCTGGAGCGGGCCCACGGCGGGCCGGTGCGGGTGATCACCCCGCAGCTCTACGCCTGGAAGGGCGCGAAGTGGGTCTCGCGGATCGAGCTCCTGCCTGAGAACCGGCTCGGCTTTTGGGAGCGCAGCGGCTATTCGGACACCGCCTACCCCTGGCGCAACGATCGCTACAGCCGCGGCTGAGCCCTCTTGAGCTGAGCTGAGCTGAGCTGAGCTGGACTGAGCTGGACTGGGCTCGGCGACGACCGCCGCGTCCCGCTCCACCGACCGGCCGCTAGCGCAGCGCCGGCGTCATGCGATCCGTGACCCAGCGGGTGAGCCCCGGGAAGAGCCGCGAGAGGACGTAGACCCGCGGATAGATGACCCGCGGACGGCGACGCTCGACGGCGCTGGCGATCCGACGGGCGAGGAGCTCCGGCTTGCCGGTGGGGAGACCGCCCATCACCGCGCTCTCCTCGTAGTGGGTCCGGGCCGCGGCCTCCATCGCCGACTCGACGGGGCCCGGGTAGACCGTGACGACGTGGACGCCGTAGGGCTTGACCTCCGCGCGCAGCCCCTCGGAGGCGGCCGCGAGCCCCCCCTTGGCGGCGTTGTAGAAGAACATGCCGGGGGTCGGGGCGAGCGCGGCGACGGAGGCGATGTCGACGATCGTCCCCGAGCGGCGGGCGATCATCGACGGCAGGATCGCGTGGGTCAGGCGCAGCGGCGTGTGGAGGTCGAGGTGGAGGAGGCGGGTCGCGTCGTCGAAGTCCGTGACGGTAACGGGGCCGACGATCTGGATCCCGGCGTTGTTGATCAGCACGTCGATGGGACCCAAGGCGGCCTCCGCCTCGGCGAGGATGGCCGGCGCCGCCTCGCTCTGGCTCAAGTCGCGGTCCAGCACGCAGGTCTTCCCCGCAGGCGCAGACTCGGCGATCGCCTCCAAGAGCGCCCGGCGGCGGGCGATCAAGGTGACGGCGGCGCCGCGGGCGATGTACTCGCGGGCGATCGCCTCGCCAATTCCGCTGGAGGCTCCGGTGACGACGACGTGCATCCGCCGACCATACACGAGGCGGCCGCGGAGCTGACCGCCTCATCCCCCGCTGACGTCATCGCCTCGAGCTCGTCCGCAGGGAGGCCGCCGGTCGCGAACTCCGACCTACGCGCCGTCGGCGAAGGGATCGCTGAGCGCCGGATCGCTGAGGAAGGTCTCGTCGGTGAAGCTGTAGAGGAACTCGAGGAGGTCGAGCTTCTCGTCCTCGGTCATCTCAAAGCCCCGGACCAGGGGATCCTTGTAGGGGCTCTCGCGGCCGTCTCCGGCGTAGGGGCCCTCCTTCAGCTCGCGACCGCCGGCGGCGTAGAGATCGATGACCTCCTCCAGGGTCTCGACGCTGCCGTCGTGCATATAGGGCCCGGTGACCTCGATGTTGCGCAGGCTCGGGGCCCGGTAGCGCCCCATGTCGGCGGGCTTGTCGGTGAACTCGAAGAGGCCGACGTTCGGGAGAGGATAGCCGCCCGCGCCGTCGATGTTGTAGAGCCCCGTGTTGAAGAAGCTGAGCTCGCGCTGGGTCGACTCGGCGGCGAAGAAGGCGGCCGCGAGGTTGAGGCCAGCGTGGCAGTGGTAGCACTCGAAGCGCTCGGAGAAGAAGAGCTGGAAGCCCCGCTTGGCCCCCTCGGAGACAGCGCTCGGATCGGCGCCGTAGAGGTAGCGATCGTAGGGCGCGTCGCCGGAGACCATGGTCCGCTCGAAGCTGGCGATCGCGTAGACGATGTTGTCGAAGCTGAAGGGATCCGCGTCGTCCGGGAAGGCGGCCGCGAAGCGCTCCTGGTAGTCCTCGTCGTCGCTGAAGCGGCGGAGGATCTCGTCTTCGTGGCCGGTCGCGCCGAGCTCGACCGGGTGCTCGCCGAAGATCGGCACCCTCGCCTGCTGCTCTAGGAGCTCGAGGTTGGGGTTGGCCCAGGTGTAGGTCGGGAAGTAGGCGATGTTGGCGAGGGACATCGCGTTGCGCGGGACGATGTCGCCGGTCGATCCCTCGGGCAGCGCCTTGCCGTCGGCGAAGCCCCGCGCCTGCTCATGGCAGCTCCCGCAGGAGAAGGTCTCGTTGGCCGAGAGGCGGACGTCGTAGAAGAGATAGCGCCCGAGCTCGACCTTCGCCGCGCTCATCGGGTTGTCCTCGGGGACATAGGGCTCGGGGAAGCCCTCCGGGAGGTCCCAGACGTAGGGCTCCGGCTCCGGCTCCTCAGTCGTCGGCTCGCAGGCGGAGGTAACCCCGAAGGCGAGCGTCAGGAGCATCACCCCGTACAACCGCCCGTACAACCGCCCGTACAGCCGCCCGTACAGCCGCCCAGTCGAGCCAGCGTACGCGCGCGCTCGCGCGGTCTTCTCGAGGTTCATCATCACCAACGGTCGCCTCAGCTCCTAGGGCTTGTCTACCACCCGGAAGACGGTCTGTCCCCCGGGGTTTGTCCCGCCGGTCGCGTGCTCGAGCCCCATCGCCGTGAAGAGCGGCGGACACTCCGGGTCCATCGGCCCGGACATGCAGCCGTCGATCGGATCGACCTCCTTGTCGTTGGCGGTGGTCATGTCGCTGTCGGCGACGAGCGCCTGGAGATCGACGGCGATCGCGTCAGCCGCGGGATCGAAGCCGTCGACGCTGAGCGTCACCCGGTTCTCGGTGCTGCAGGTGAACCCGTCGGCGGTGGTCCCCGTGCAGCCGGTGGCGCCCAGGTGGAAGAGGAAGGGCTCGCCGCCGGAGGCGGTGAACTCGACGCGGGCGTACTTGTAGCCGCCCATCCAGCTCCAGTACATGCCGGGGATGTTAAGCGGGGCCGGGGCCGACGCGCTGTCGAGGTGGTTGTCTTCGCCGGGGACGCCGATCGTGAACTCGACCCCCGTGATGTCGCCGGTGTCGAGCACCTCGCCCTCGATCGCCATGTTGGTCTCGGGGGTGCCGACGCACCCGCCGGACGCGTCCTCGAAGTCGAGGAGGACGGTGCCGTTCGACTGCCACTCGTCGTCGGTGAGCATCAGCGGCTCGCGGCTGCCGTCGGCGTGGACGACCGTGAGGTCGTGGACGTAGAGGCGAAAGTCATTGACCTCGGCGGTCGCGTCGGTCAGCCCGAGCCCGTCGTAGCTCTGGCCGCAGGCGAAGCTCGCGTCGCCGACCATCGGCGCGAAGCGGATCGTCACCGTGCCAGCGGTGCTCTCTTCGCCGCCGCTGCAGGCGGCGAGGACGAGGGGCGTGATGAAGGCGAGGAGTCGTGCGCTGCGATGCATCGCCGTGACCATAGGGACGCCCGTCCCTATCGCGAATACGGCAATTTGTCGCACTCCCCCGGACATCCCAGGCGTGGCCCTCAGGGCCGGGCAACCGGGGATCTCGGCGAGAACGAAGACGATGCGGCCTCCGACGCAGCCCCTGCGGTAGGCGGCGGGCCTGCCGCACGTCGGCCTCCTAAGCGCTCCGCGGATCGATCGAGCGCAGAACCTCGGCGAGCGGGCCCGCCTCGAGGTTCTTCTGCAGCCCTGAGAGCTCGAGAACCAGCCGATCGCCGGCGCTCTCGATGATCTCCACCCTGTCGATCGCGCCCGAGGTCGGCGCCAGCGAGATCGTCACAGTTCGGATGACCCTCCGGACAGGCGATCCCTGCGGAGGCGCGACCGTGAGGCGAATCCCTGCGCCGCGCGGGCGCGAGAGGCGAGCGTCGATCTCAAAGGCGGTCGGCGCCTCCGGGTCCGACGGCGGCGGCGCGAAGGCGCCGACGAGGAGCCTCGCGAGCCAGCGCAGCCCCGGGTTGGGGCGCAGCTCAGGGACGCTCTGCGCACCCTCGCCGTTGGCGAGGATCGACGCGCGCGGGCCGTCGATGAGGGTCGTCGACCCCTCCGGATCGTCGTCGTGGAGGAGGAGACGATCGGGGGCGACGAAGACCAGCGTGCCCGGGATGCTCCGCGACTTGCCGTCGGCGTAGAGCGACGAGTCGCGGGTCGTCGTCAGGTTCGCGACCAGGTTCTGCGTGGTGGCGGCGTAGCTCCGCCAAAGCTCGAGGCGGCGGCCGATCACCCGCTCACGCGCGAGCCCGGAGCTCGGCAGCACGATCATCCCGCCGAAGCACGCGAGCCCGACGAGGAGAGTCCGACGCTGGAGCGTCGGCCCGCTCGGTCGAGCGGCGAGCGGCGAGCCTGGGCGCTGATGCCTCATCGGCGGGCCTCCTTCGGGCCCTCGCGGAGGACCCGGCCAAGCAGGCGATAGAGCCCCGGTGTGGCGAAGATCCCGAGGCCCGGGGCGATCGCGCAGCCGCTGGCCAGGGCGATCCCAAAGGCCTGCCAGCTCGGCTCGCGGGTGGCGACGAGGGCGAGGCCGCCGGCGACCTGGCAGAGGCTCGCGAGGAGCATCGCCGAGACGAGGAGCGGCCGCTCGCGATCGATCGACCGGCACGCTCGCCCGCCGGCGATCATCCCCGCGGCGCCGACCAGGAGAAACGCGGGGAGGAGCGCGGGGCTCAGGGGGATCCCCAGGCCCCAGAGGACGGTGATGACGGCGCACTCGCTGGCGACCGCGGTGATCGCCGAGGCGAGCGCGAGCGCGAGGCTGCGGGTCGCGAGCCAGATGACGAGCGCGCCGATCCAGAGGCCGATTCCGGCGTAGAGCCCGAGCCTCCCGCGGAGCTGCCGACGGGCTCGCCCCTCCGCGAGCGCCGGGCCGCGCAGGGCCAGCGGCTCACCGTTAGCCCCGAGCACCGCCGTGGTGGAGGGCTCCCCCTGGAGGAACGCGCGCGAGCGGACAGAGACGCCATCGGCGTCGTCTGGCTCCACCTGATGGGCCACCTGATGGGCCACCTGATGGGCCACCTGATGGGCCACCTGATGGGCCACCTGATGGGCCACCTGATGGGATGAGATCCAGCCGCTCAGGGGCCCGGCGAGCGCCGTCTCCGGCGAGGGTCGGGCCTTGAGGTCCACCGCCCCGCGGAGGAACTCCGCGAAGGCCTGCGGCCGCAGCTCGGCCCGCCGCAGCGCCGCCTCGAGATCGATCATCCGCGCCGAGAGCTCGAGCCCGTCGAGGGCCTCGCGGCGACGGTCGAGCTCCTCGTCGGTGATGACGAAGGCGCCGGGGGTGTCGAGCCGCCGTAGATCGTCGGCGAAGCCGGTCGCCAAGGCCAGGGCGTCGCCGGTCGAGCGCCCGAGCGCCTCTTCGAGGGTGGCCCCCCGGCTGTCGAGGGTGACGAGCGCGTCGGGATCGAAGAAGTCGCGGCGCAGCGCCTCCCGGGCGGCGCCGAGCTCAGGGTCGCCGAGCTCGATCGCCGCCGGACCTGTGACCTCGACGCGCTCGCTGAGGAGCGCCCCCAGGGCCAAGCAAGCGCCGCACAGGAGCACCGCCAGCGGCGGCCAAGCTCGGAGTCGGAGCCCGAGGCCGGTGACCTTCGCCGCCTCGCTCGCCCCTCGGACAGCGCTCAGCAGCCGCAGCGCGACCGAGAAGGCCGCCACCGCGCCGAACCACGCCAGCGCCCAACGATGCCAGAGCGGATAGGGCGCGGCGAGCAGGGGGAGGAGCGCGGAGGCGAGGATCAGGGGACCCGCCCAGCCGCTGACGGCGATCTGCTGCCGTTGGCGCTGGACCTGCCCCTCGCCGGCGCAGCCGATCATCATCGCCAGGAGCGGGACGACGAGGAGCTCGACCGGACCGCCGAGCGCGACCAAGACCGCGACCCCGCTGAGGGTCGCCGCAGCGCTGACGAAGACCGGCGTCAGGCGGCGCAGGCCGAGCGCGAGGAGCATCATCACCAGCGCCGCCGCGGTGACCAAGGTGCGCCCGAGCGAGGCCGAGACGGACGCAGCGCTGACCGCCTCGCGCAGGGCGGGTCCGTCGGCGCGCAGCTCGATCGCCGGGTCCTCGGCCACCCCCCGCACGGCCTCGAGGAGCGCCACGGGATCCCCCTCGGTCCGCAGCTCCAGGAGCAGCGCCCGCCCGCTCGCGGAGCGAAGATCGCCTGCGGCGGTCGCCTCTGCCCCGCCCGGCAGCCCCCGGAGGCCGAGCTGGGTGTCGCCCAAGAGCGCCGAGAGGCCGAGCGGGTCGCGGCGCGGGGTGTCCCCGGCGACAGCGAAGAGCGGAGAGCTGAGGCGCGCGCGGATCCCCGCGACCGCGGCGTCGATGTTCTCCGGCCGGAGCAGCGACGCCACCTCGCCGTGCTGAGCCGGCGGGATCATGTAGAGCAGGTGACTGTTGAGCCAGGCCGAGGTCTCCTGGGCGGGCGCTGCGATCGGCACCCAGACCCCCTCAAATTCCTCCCGGATCCTGCGCGCGCTCGCCTGCAGGGTCGACGAGAGCTCGTCCAACGCCGGATCCACGGGCGCATCGCCGAGAGCGGCCCCGTCGGGGGCATCAACCTCGCCCTCGCCCTCGCCCTCGCCCTCGCCCCCGCCCTCGCCCCCGTCTCCCCGCAGCTCGAGGTGGATCCAGAGGGACTCGTCAGACGTCTGCAGCTCAGGCTCGACGAGGCTGTCCAGCGCGCCGCTGACGAGGTCATCGCGGCAGATCACCACAGACATGACCACGCTCGTGGCAATAAGCCACACCAGGATGAACGCGAGGCTCGGCGGCGACGAAGGTCGCCCCGGCCGAGCGGCAGCTCCTGCTCTGTCCTCAGCTCCGGTCACGATCGGCGCCGAGGCTAGCATGAGGGCCAAAATTCTCGATACTTGCCGCCCTGCTCGGCCAACCCTCAGAATGTGGACATCTGCGCCGAGCGCCGACTCAGGATCGACTCGGGGAGTACCGCGGTGTCAGAGACTGTGTGTCCATGAACGTGAGAAACGCGGTCTAGTCCCGCGGTGACCTCAGCCAAGGCCAAGTGACTTCAATCTTGCATACAAGCTGGTGAACAAATAAATGATGATGATGCACGCACAGGCAACTCCCGAGTTAGCGATCGTCCGAGAGCTCCGCCTGCTGCTCCCCCAACCCGGCGAAGATCCCCCCGATCCCGCCTCGTCGTCGTTCTCCCGGATCATCGACGGCCTCAACGTCGAGATCGAGCGCGAGATCAACCCTCACGTCGACACGATCGTCGAGCCCCTCGGCGCCTGGGCCCATCGCCACGGCCTCGCGAGCGAGGTGGAGATCGCGAGACGCCTAGAGCAGGTCTGCTTCAACCAGCTCGTCGCCCAGACCTACCCCAAGGCGCCCTACCAAGAATTTCTGCTCTCCGCCAAGTGGTGCACCTGGCTCTTCTTTCACGACGACTGGCTCTGCGATCGGCACGAGAGCAGCGAGCAGGGGGTGATCGACCCTGAGGCGCTGGCCGCCGCCCATCGCAGCCTCCTGGGGGCGCTCGACGGGCGTGAGCCCAACCCCGACGACCCGCTCGAGCTCTCGCTCCATGAGTTCGGCCACGAGGCGCGGGAGTGGGGCGGCCAAGCCTGGATGGAGCGCTTTCGCGACAACGTCTTCCGCCACTTCCAGGCCAACGAGTGGGAGGCCCGTAACCGCCAGCGGCGGATCATCCCGTCGGTCTCCGAGTACATCAAGATGCGCCCCTTCGCCGGCGCGGTGTACACGGCCTTCGACTTCATCGACCTCGTCGAGGACCTCGAGCTCTCCCCCGAGGTCCGCAACCACGGCGTCTTCCGCAACCTCACCCTCCTCGCCAACAACTGCATCTGCTGGGTCAACGACCTCTATTCGCTGGCCAAGGAGATCTTCGAGGGCAACCCGAACAACATCGTCCTCGCGCTCCGTGAGGAGCGCGGTCTCAGCCTCGGCGAGGCGATGATCGCCGCGGTCGAGCTGCACAACAACGAGTACCGAAAGTTCGAGCTCCTCGCCCGCGAGCTCGCCTCCCTCGACCTCCTCGCCGACCGCGACCTCCGCTCCTACCTCTCGGGCATGCGCTCGTGGATGCTCGGGAACGCGGCCTGGTCGCGGCAAACGCTGCGCTACCAGGAGCTCCTCAACATGATCCTTTGAGGACCCATTAGACGGCCGGTCACTGTCAATTCTAGACCCATCGAAACGCGCAAGCTTGGCGTCCTGAGCTACGAACCCGGCACTCTTGGGTCGATTCCGCCTCTCCGCCGCAGCGACGGCCGAAGCTCGTGGGCATATCGCCGACCGATCACGCCGACCGAGGGCGACGACCCTCCTCGTCTTGATCTAGGATAACGCCACCGCGACTGCGGAGCCGATGATCCCGCTCTTCCTCAAACGCGTCGCCCGATGGGGCGTCGACTCGGCGCCCGACGAGAACTTCGGCATCCGGATCACGGTGACGAACGAGCTGGCGATGATCGTCGCGTTCGCCTGCTTCGCCTACATCATCCTCTTCCTGAGCCTCGGCCTGGTGACCGAGGGAGTGCTCGCCCTGCCCTTCGGCCTCGGCCTCCTCCTCTGCCCGCTGCTCAACCGCTTCGCCGCCTACACCGCCGCCCGCCTGATCTTCATCACGCTCTTCGGGATGGCCGTCTTCCTCTTCGCCTCCCTCTTCGGCGAGAACTCCGGGCTCCACTTCCTCTTCTTCCCGGCCGTCGGCTTCCCCTTCGTCTGCTTCGAGCCGCGCGAGCGCTGGCAGATGGTCACCGGGATCCTCTTCGCGGTCGTCGCCTACGTCGTCCTCGAGTGGACCGATCCGCTCGTCCGGACCACAGAGCTCGACCCCGAGACCCTCCGCTGGGTCTACACCTCGCTGGTCCTGACGACCTTCGCCCTCACGCTGCTCCCGCTCGTCTTCTTCCAGCGGGCCATCGAGCGCAGAGATCAGCACCTGCGCGAGACCAACATCGCCCTCCAGCGGCTCAACGATGAGCTGACCGTCGCCCGCACCGACGCCGACGCGGCCAGCCAGGCGAAGAGCGTCTTCCTCGCCAACATGAGCCATGAGCTGCGGACGCCGCTCAACGCGATCATCGGCTACAGCGAGCTCATCTCCGAGGAGCTCGACGACCAGGCCGCGCAGTCGCAGGACGACCTCGGCAAGATCAACAACGCCGGGACCCACCTCCTCCGGATCATCGACGATATCCTCGATCTGTCGAAGATCGAGGCTGGCCGTATCGACATGTTCTGGGAGACCTTCAGGACAGGCTCGCTGCTCCGGGACGTCCTCGCGATCCAGAAGCCGGCGATCAGCAAGAAGGGCAACACGCTGAGCGTCGAGATCGACGAGGCCGGCCGGGCGCAGGCCCTGCGCGCCGACAGGACCCGCCTCAGCCAGGTGCTCTACAACCTGCTGAGCAACGCCAACAAGTTCACCGATCAGGGGCAGATCTCCCTCCGCGTCGACCGACGCGAGGACGCCCACGGCGTCACGTGGGTCTACTTCGTCGTCTCGGACAGCGGGATCGGCATGTCCGACACCGTCGTCAGCGGCCTCTTCGAGCCGTTTAATCGGGCCGACGTCGAGACCAACCGCCAGTACGAGGGGACCGGGCTCGGGCTCGCGATCAGCCGCAAGCTGTGCCGGATGATGGGCGCCGACATCGAGGTCCAGTCCGCGCCGGGCGAGGGCTCGACCTTCACCCTCCGCATCCCCGCCCACCAGGGCAAGGCCGAGGACTCGATGATCGGCCAGGCGCCGACGACCCTCCCCGAGGGGGGTATCGCCGAGCTCGCCGCGACTGTCGGGGTCACCTCGACCGACATCGACGCGGTCTGAGCGGACGAGGCTGGGCGCTCGACAGCTCGCGCGGCGGAGGGCCGCCATCGCTCCCTCGTCGTCGCGGCGACCCGCGGCCGTGCGACGACGCCCGCCGCCTTCGACGACGGGACGCGGGGACGCGGGGACGACGGGACGCGGGGACGCTCCTGCGAAGCGCTCAAACAATTTTGAAACTCATGTTTGCATTGTCTTTCATATGTTGCTAAATTCTCACATCGATGCCACGTCCCCGCGACACCGGCGCAGAGGCGCGGATCCTCGACGCGGCCGTCCGCCGCCACGCTGAGGGGGACGAGGGCTGGAGCCTCAGCGCCCTCGCGGCCGACGCAGGCGTCTCGCGGGCCTCCCTCTACCGCCGCTTTCGCACGCGCGAGGCGCTGCTCGACCGGCTCGCCGAGGAGCGCGGCCTGGACCTCCGAGAGGACTCCGCGGACACCCGCACCCGGGTGCTCGACGCGCTATCTCAGCTCCTCCGCGGCGGCAGCCTGGCGGCGACGACGATCGAGGAGGTCGCCCGTCAGGCCGGCGTCAGCTCGGTCACCGTCTACCGTCACTTCGGCGATCGCAAGGGGCTCCTGCGGGCCTTCGCCGCCGAGCGGACCCCCCGGCGTCTCTCGGCCCGCCTCAAGATCGCGGCCGGCGAGGAGCTCGACGAGGAGCTGCTCACCCTCGCCCGCAGCGCCCTCGCCTTTGTCCGGGAGTACCGCGAGCTGATCTTCTTGGCGCTCTCGCCGGACGCGGAGACGAAGGAGCTCTTCGCGGACCTGAGGAGCCTGCCAGGCACCAGCAGGGCCGCGCTCGCGAGCTTCCTCCAGCGCCACGTCGACGCCGGGAGGATCGTCGGCGCGCCGGCGCAGCTGGTGCCCTACTTCGTCGGCGGGCTCCTCAGCCTCGGCCTCGCGAACCCGACGGCGACGCCGGAGGAGATCGAGACCAACGCCCGCTTCGCGGTCAGGACCTTCCTCGCCGGCGCACGCGCGCCGAGGCCCGGCGACGGGGCCATGCCCGTCGAGCCCGCGACCGAGCGGACAGCGAAGGCCGTCACCAAGCCCGCCGCCAAGCGCCGCAGAGGGCCCGACGAGCCGGTCGAGTCGCGCGCCGCAGGCGGGGCCAAGACCAAGACCAAGACCAAGACCAAGACCAAGACCAAGACCAAGACCAAGACACGAAAGGCCAAACGCTGATGACGACGTCCAAGCTCGTGGTTCCCTTCTCCGAGATCGGCGCAGGCGACCTCCCGCGCGTCGGCGGCAAGGGTGCCAACCTCGGGATCCTGAGCTCCGCTGGCCTCCCTGTCCCCGGCGGCTTTTGCCTGACGACGACCGCCTATCGCCGCTTCATCGCCAGCTCGTCCGAGTACCCGCGGCTGGTCGCGGAGCTGGAGGCGATCGACGCCGACGACGTCGACGCGGTCCGCAGGATCGGCGGCGAGCTCCGCGAGCACCTGCGCAGCCTCGACATGCCCCCCGCGATCCACAGCGCGCTCGTGGCGGCCTGGCGCGAGGAGGGCGAGCACCTGGCCTACGCCGTCCGCTCGAGCGCGACCGCGGAGGACCTGCCGGACGCCTCCTTCGCCGGCCAGCAGGACACCTACCTCAACGTCGTCGGCGAAGCCTCGCTCGCCTCCCAGGTCCAGGCCTGTTGGGCCTCGCTCTACACCGATCGGGCGATCCTCTACCGCCGCAAGAACGGGATCCCGCACGACGAGACCGCCCTCTCGGTGGTGGTCCAGCGGATGGTCCAGCCGGCCAAGGCGGGGATCCTCTTCACCGCCGATCCGGTCACCGGACATCGCCAGCGCACCGTCATCGACGCGGGCTTCGGCCTCGGCGAGGCGCTGGTCTCCGGCCTCGTCAACGCCGACCTCTACCGGGTCGAGCGGCGCACCGGCGAGCTGCTCGAGTGCCGGATCGGCGACAAACATCTGGCGATCGTCTCCCTGCCCGGCGGCGGCACCGAGGAGCGCCTCCTCTCCCCTGAGGAGCGGTCAGCGCGGGTGCTGGACGACGGCGAGGTCGCCACGCTCGTCGACCTCGGCGAGCAGGTCGAGCGCCTCTACGGCGGCGCCCCGCAGGACATCGAGTGGTGCATCACCGCCGAGGGCGAGGCCTTTGTCCTGCAAGCCCGGCCGATCACGACGCTCTACCCGCTGATGGAGCCGCCGCCGGAGGACGGCTCGCTCCAGCTCGGGTTCAGCATCGGCCACGCGCAGATGATGATCGACCCGATGAAGCCGATGGGCATCGCGACGATCCGGCAGGTGCTGCCGGTCGGTCGGCGGATGGACGAGCCCGGCGAGTGCCCGTGGATGCGGACCGCGGGGGGACGGCTCTACCTCGACATCTCCGAGCTGCTCCGCGTAGCCCCGATCCGCCGGGTTCTCCTGACGCTCTTGCCGAGCGTCGACGCCCTCGCGGCCAAGGCGATCGCGACGATCGTCCGCCGCCCGGAGTTCGCCTGTGGCCCCCGCGTCGGCTTCGCCCGCGTCGGCCGCTTCTTCCGCTTCATGGCCGGCAACCTCACCGCCTGGCTGAGCTTCCGCGACCCCGAGGGGGTGGTCGACGACCTCTCGCGCCAGATCGACGAGCGCCTCGCCGGCGTCCGGGCGAGGATCCGCGGCGGTGAGACCCTCGCCGACCGGCTGCGGATCTGCGTCATAGAGCTCGGGACGACCCTCCACAAGGTCATCCACATCATGCCGGCGGTCGGCGCAGGCGTGATCGCGGGGAGGCTCCTGCGCAAGCTCTGCCCCGGCTACGAGGCGGAGATCGGCGCCCTCAGCCGCGGCCTCCACGGCAACGTGACGACGGCGATGGACCTCGAGGTGGGCGATCTCGCCGACATCGCCCGCCTCCACCCGGCGATCCGCAGCGCCCTCCTGGCCGGCGTCTACGAGCTCGACCGGCTGCGTGAGCTCGCCGGCGGTGACGCGTTCATCGCCGCGCTAGAGCGCTTCCTCGGCCTCTACGGCATGCGCGGGCCGGGCGAGTTCGACATCACCCGGCCGCGCTGGGACGAGGCCCCCGCGTCGCTCCTGAGCATGATCGCCGGCAACCTCGGGCACGAGGAGCCGGGGGCCCACCGCGACCACCACCGTCGCCTCCAGGCCGAGTCCGGGCGGGCCGCCGAGCGCCTGGGCCAGCTCTCCTGGGGCCCCAAGCGGGCGCTCATCCGCCGCCTCGTAGCCCTCCACAGGACCCTGCCCGCCGCCCGCGAACACCCGAAGTTCTTCCTCGTGCAGGTGATGGGCCTGGTCCGCGCCGAGCTCCTCAGCGCCGGCGCTCAGCTCCTCGCCGAGGGCCGGATCGACCGCGCCGACGATGTCTTCTTCCTCGACCACCACGAGCTGATCGCCGCAGTCGAAGACCCCTCTGTCGAGCTCCGCGCGACCGTCGAGGCGCGGACCGAAGAGCACCGACGTAACCACGACCGCACCCCTCCGCGGGTGATGACGAGCACGGGTGAGATCCCGCAGGTGAGCCACAGCGCCGACGTCCCGGCCGGCGCGCTCGCCGGCTCCGGGGTCTCCGGCGGCGTCGTCGAGGGGATCGTCCGGGTCGTCACCGATCCCGTCGGCCATGTCCTGGAGAAGGGCGAGATCCTGGTGGCCCCCTTCACGGATCCCGGCTGGACGCCCCTCTTTATCAACGCCGCGGGGGTGGTCATCGAGGTCGGCGGGATGATGACCCACGGCTCGGTGATCGCCCGCGAGTACGGGATCCCGGCGGTCGTCTCCGTGCCCCACGCGACGACGCTCCTGCGGACCGGTCAACGGATCCGCGTCAACGGTGACGAGGGCTGGGCTATGGTGCTGGACGACGAGGGGGAGAGCGGGAGCGCCGCGACCTCCACGCACAGCGACTCCCCCGAGGACTAGCCAGACTCCAGCCCCCACCATGGAACAGGACATCCTCATCAACGCCCTGGCGGTCGCCTCGGGCGGGATCCTCTCGTTTGGATCGATCCTGATCGTCATCATCCTCCTGGGGTCCAAGGGCGGCATCCAGAAGGCCACGGCCTACGTCAGCGGCAACTGCGTCGGCTACTTCCTGATCGGCCTGGCCTGGTTCGCCCTGAGCGGCTTTGCCGGGCCGACGGCCGAGACCGACGCCGCGAGCGGCACGAGCCCTACGACCTGGGCCCAGCTCGGCTTCGGCGTCCTCCTCATCGGGCTCGGCCTGCGCAATTGGCTGAAGGGAAGGCCCTCCGCCGAGGCAGCCGCTGAGGCGAAGGCCAAGAGCCCCCTGGCGAAGATCGACACCATGCGCACCCGCAGCCTCTTCGGCTTCGGGGTGATGATCTCCGCGGTCAACGTCAAGAACCTCGCGATCTTCCTCTCGGCGCTGTCGATCGTCGCTACGACCACCCTCGGCTGGAGCGCGCAGATAGCCGGCCTCGCGGCGATCATCGCCATGCTCTGCTCGTCGGTGATCACCCCCGTCGTCCTCGCCCTCGTCTTCGCCAAGCGGGCGATGCCCTGGCTCGCCGACGGCCGGCGACGGATCGAGGAGAACATGCGCGAGCTGTCGATCTTCGTCATGCTGCTCTTCGGCTCGGTCTTCGCCGGGCTCGCGATCACCACCATGCTCGGCCTGCGCTGAGCCGCCCCGGCGGGGGCTCGGAGAGCCGCCCTCCGCGGCCAACCTCAGCGGGCGAGGAGGAGGTCCAGCCCCCCCTCCTCGCCCAGGCGACGGACCAGGCTCTGGTTTATCGGCTCGCGCAGGGAGCTCCCGGTCGGCAGGGCAAAGCCGTAGTCCTGGCGCTGGAAGGTCCGCGGCAGGAGCTCGATCGTCCGGGCGAAGGCGCCCGCGATCTCGACCTGAAGGATCGGCTCGTCGTGGACAAACGCCTCGATCTCGCCGGCCTCGATCGCGCGCAGCCCCGCCCGCGGATCGGCGTAGGAGCGGTAGTCGAGCTTCATCTCCCGGAGATAGACCTCGCCGGTGGTCCCCACCGCCGCGCCGACCCGTAGCTTGCCGAGATCCTCGGGCCCGCTCACCTGGGCCTCGAGCCCGCCGAGGGTCAGCGAGGTCGTGATCGAGGCGGTCAGGGTCGTCAATACGATCAGCGAGACCAGCATCCAGGTCATCGCCAGCACCCTCCCCGCGGCCGTAGCCGGGACCTTGTCACCGTAGCCGACGGTCGCCATCGTCACCACCGACCACCAAATCCCAGCGCCGAGCCCCTCCGCCGCCGGTCCCTGGAAGTGGGGATTGCGACGGCGCTCGCAGAGCCACATCAGCAGGCCGAAGAGGAGCTGGAGCGCCGCGAAGGCGAGAACGAGGCGGAGAAATGAGGCGGTGAAGACCGTGACGAAGACGTCGATCCAGCCTTCGCCGGGCCCCTGCGCAACCGCGATCGCCAGGCCGGTCGTGAAGAAGGGGTGGGTGAAGTCGATCCTCCGCTCACGCTCGGCGGTGATCGTCAGGGCGCCGACGGCGACGTCGAGCGAGCCGTCCTCGAGCCCGGCGAAGAGCCCTTCGAGGTCCCGCTCCTCGAGCTCAAACGAGGCGCCGAGATCCCCCGCGATCCGCTGCCAGAGGTCGAGGCTCGGCCCGTGCAGCTGGCCGTCCGCGCCGCGCTCGACGAAGGGCGGCGCCTCCTTCGTGCCCACCCGCAACGTCGCGCCCTGGCCCGACTCGGCGCTCGCGAGCGCTGGGACCAGGATCGCGGGGAGCAGGATCGCTGGGACCAGGATCGCGGGGAGGGAGAGCCCGAGGGCGAACCCGAGGCGGACCAGCATGCTGCGCGCGCGGCTCATCGACGCCCCGAGGATAGCCGAGGATCGCCCGAGATCCTCGGCCGCAGGGCTCGCGCTCGCCGAGGGGCCAGGCCGCGCCGCAGCCCCGCCCTAGCCCAGCGAAAGCGCCGCCCTACGATCGGCGTCACTCGCCGGCGAGCACGTCACGCGCGACGCGGAGGATGTCCATGTAGCTGACGATCCCGACGAGCTCGCCCGTCGTCCGGTCGAGCACCGGGATCGCGCCGATCCGGTACTCGATGATCAGATCGCAGGCGGCGACCAGATCCTCTCCGGAGTCGATGCTGATGATGTCTCCGCTCATCACCTCGGAGAGCGGCGTGTCCATGAGGTCGTCCGCCTGGTCGGGGTTGTCGAGCTCCTCGAGCACCGGCAGGCGATACTCGCGGAGGTCCCGATCCGAGACCAGGCCGACGAGCTGCCGATCGTCATCGATCACCGGCAGGTGGCGGATGTCCTGGTCCTCGAGCAGGGCGAGCGCCCGGCGGACGCTGTCGGAGGCCTTCGCGGTGGTGGGCGAGGGGGTCATGATGTCGGCGATCTGCATCGTGGTTCTCCAGAGGTGCCGGAGCTTGCTGGTCGCGGCGACCCGCGAGCAAGCGCAACAACGCCCCGAAGCGCGCTGACGCAAACTCTGCGGGGCCACGGTGGCTCCGTCGACATGGAGCGCGCGGAGCACGTGCACTCGCCGAGTGAGCCGGCCCTGCCTGGCCTCTAGAGCCTCGCCCCCCGAGCGCTCACAAAAACTGACCCAAGAGACATCTATAACCACCGAGAGAGGTCGTCGGGCTCCCGCTCCTCGGCCTCGCGATCAGCGAGCGCCTCTGCCTGCTCATGCAGGACGACATCGACGCCCGCAGCGAGGAGGGGAAGGGCTCGTGCGTTCGCGTCGAGCTCCCCGCCGTCATCCCCGGCGACGAGGCCGACCGCCCGGCGTGATCGCCCCGCGCTAGCCCGCCCGCTCGGCGTATCCGGCGAGGAAGCCCGAGACGACGTCGAGCGGCACGTGATCGGCGATGTGGGCCCCGTAGTAGGCGACCCGGATCACCCCGTCCGCGTCGATCAGGAAGTCCGCCGGCACCCGCGTCACCGGGCCCTCGACGGTCCCGTGCGGCCGAAAGCCGGCCTTCGACGCCGCCCGTCCGACCTTGATCGACGAGGGCGTGAACATCTTGAGGATCGATCGCTCGACCTTGAAGGCGCGGTAGGCGTGCATCTCCGGGTCGGCGACCAGCTCGAAGGGCGGGTCCTTGGTCGCGACGAACTCGTGGAGCTTCTCCATCGGCGACTGCATGATCCTGAAGTGGCGGAAGGAGATCCCCTGGAAGCGGTTCTCCCACTCGCCGCGGATCCGATGGATCTCGTAGTTGCACAGGGGGCAGGCCGCGAAGCGAGAGAACGACACCCACACGGGCGCCCCCCTGAGCGAGGAGAGCGACTCCTCCGTCCCGCGGAGGGTGGAGAAGGTGCACTCCGGGGCGCGTGTTCCAGCTACGAGGCGCATCGAGCTCCCAACGCCGGACACGCTAGTACCGATAGGGCTCTCCAGCAAGCTCGGCCCGCTGGCGACGCCCGACCGCTGCCGACCCGAGCGGCCGAGCTCGCCGGCCGCCGCCGCCAGGCCCCTGCGCGTCCCCCCTGCGCGCGCTCAGGCGAGGCGAGGTCTGCGGCCGCGCGAGCCCGCGAGGCCCTCACGACCCGTGGCTGGGCGCCGCCAAGCGCCCGTGGCGAAATCCCCAGCCGACCGAGCGCCCCTGCTCGACCATCGCCCGCGCGAGCGGCAAGCGGCGGGTCTCGTAGACCCCGAGCGCCGCGTCGATCTCCTGAAGATCGACCAGCGAGCGCACGAGCACCAGCGCGTCGTACATCGCCGTCCGTACCCCGCTGCCGGTGATCGGCGAGCCGAGGTGAGCGGCGTCGCCGATCAACACCGCCCCGGAGCGGACCAGGCGCGGGACGACGAGCTCATGGATCGGGTGGAGCGTCACCGCCTCGACCTCGATCGATCGCTGGATAACCTCGTGGATCGCCGCCGGCCACAGCGGCTCGACGCTCGCGCGGAGGTCGTCGCGGATCGCCGTCGAACAGCTCGCCGCAGGGATCCCGAAGGAGAGGGAGCGATCGCCGCGAAAGAGCCCCAGCTCCGCCCCCAGCCGCTCCTCGTCGACCCCGTAGTACCAGCCCCAGTTGAGCCGGCGCTCGCCCTCGCCGAGCTCGCCCCGCGCCCCCGGGACCGGATAGGCGATGAAGTGCTGCCGCGCGTGGGGGACGATGTGCAGCGCCGGCGTGCCGAAGAAGCTCGCCCGCGCAGCGTCGCTGAGCGCCGCCTCGTCCAGGAGCCCGCGCCAGAGAACGTAGCCGGCGTACTCCGGCTCCAGGCGCTCGCCGACGACGACGTCGCGGACCACCGAGCGGCTGCCGTCGGCGCCGACCAGCATGTCGAAGGGCTGCGGCCTCCCGTCGCCGACCTGGATCTTCAGCGGCTCGACCTCGTGGAGCTCGACGCGGGAGACCTCCGCAGGCGCCGAGCGCTTGCGCGGCGCGACCCGCTCGGCGAGGAACTCGCGGAGCAGGTGATAGGCGGTCACCGGCAGCTCAAAGCGCTCGGCGTGGCTCCCCCCGTCGACGATCACCCGGCGCTCGCGGAGGAGCAGGTGCGGCGGGATATGCTCGACGTCGCCGGTGATCGCCGCGATGAGGTCGAGGTCGACGCCGATCCCTGCGCCCCGCGGCCCTGAGTCCGGGGCGAAGCGCTCGAAGACCCGGACCTCGATGTCGAGCTGACCCAAGAGGATCGCCGCGGTCAGACCACCCATCGACGCGCCGACGATCGCGACCGTCGGCTCCGGAGTCGCCGAGCGCTTGACCACAGAGACACGATGCGCCGACGGCCTCCGCCCCGTCCAGTCTCCGGTCGAGCGCCGCGCGCAGCCGCCCCCTCGCAGCCCGTCGCCACGTCTCGCGCGCCCTCCAGCCCTCGTCGCCCCCCGCCGAAACCTGCGGTACGGCCCAGTACAGCGTCGTTTCGTCGCAGCCAAGAGGGCCAACGATCGCGGCGCGAGTGCACACGGGACCTGCGCCACGGACTGCTCGGTCGCGCGCGGTGACGGACCGCCGCTGCCGACGACCCCCGGGGAGCGCGACGCCTGGGGAATCGCCGCCCGCACGGGCGCGTATCTCGGGCATGGCACCCGCTTGGTGGCTCTCTCTCGCGCTCCTCACCGCCCCTGTCTCCGGCCTCGATCACTTCCGAGCCGACGCGAGCGGCAGCGTCGGCGACACCGACACCGGCGCCCTCACCAACGGCAAGCACTACTACGCCTCCAACGAGCGCGACCTCCACCTCTTCGCCGACGACGTGGTCGACCGCGGCGGCCTCATCGTCGCGGTCGCCGCGGACCCCGGCTACATCCTCGCCGCCTGGGCCGACGCCGACGCGCTGATCCTCGTCGACCTCGACCCGGCGATCACCGACCTCCACCGGATCTACGCCGCCTTCTTCCGCGCCGCCGACGACATCGACGGGTTTCTCGAGCTCTGGAGCGCCGACGGGATCGCCCGGGCCCGCGAGCTCATCGTCAGCGCCGGCGAGGCCCACGGCGACGCCGACACCCTCCTCGCGATCTACGACGAGGCCCGCCCCGCGATCGCCCGCCGCTTCGCCGACCTCGACCGGCGCATGGCCGCAGGCGATCAGCCCTGGCTGCTCAGCGACGCCGCGCTCTACACCCGCGTCGCGGAGATGGTCCGCAGCGGCCGCGTCTACGCCTTCCGCGGCGACCTCACCCGCGCCGGCATCGTCGGCGACCTCGGCCGCTGGCTGGACGACGCCGAGCTCGACGTCTCGCTCCTCTACCTCTCCAACGCCGAGCAGTACTTCATGTACAAGCAGGACTTCCGCGACAACATGCTCGCGGTCCCCCTCGCGGACGAGAGCCTGGTCCTCCGCACCCTCCCCGGCCGCCCCGCAGGCTTCGAGTACATCGTCCAGGACGGCGCCGACTTCCGCTCCTCCTCCCCCCGCCCGGCACCCTCCTCTGGGAGAAGACCTTCGACATCGGCGCCGACGGTGCGGGCCGAGCCGCGACCAGCGGCGCCATCTTCGACGAGCCCAGCATCATCGTCGGCTTCGACGAGAACAAGGGCGCGAGGGTCGGGCGCTACACCCCGGAGGGAGCGCCGCAGGTCATCGCAGCCCCCACCGCCGCCCCAACCTCGACCCTCAACGGCGTCGCCCTCGACTCCGCCGGAAAGATCCTCGCCGTCGGCGTCGACACCATCGACGGCGTCCAGCGCCCCTGGCTCGTCCGCGTCGACCCCCACACCGCCGCCGCCGTGCCGATCTTCACCGGCAAGGCGGGAGAGGTCGCGACCGGGTGTGCCTTCGACCCGGAGTCTGGGCGGATCTATGTCTCGGGGTATTCGCCCGATCTGAAGTTTTCCAAGCCGGACGCTCGGATCTGGGCCTTCTCGGGGACGGGCGCGCTGCTCTGGACCAGGACCTGGGAGCGTACTGTGGAGAAACCCAAGGACAAGGGCAAGCCCATCGACGCCGCCTTCGCCGTCGCAGTCCTGGAAAACGGGGACCCGGTTATCGTCGGCGAATCTCAATTCGAGCCGGATCTTCCGCAGCCCGTCGAGATCTGGGCGTTCGCGCGGCGCTACAACCCAGACGGAACCCTCGACCCCGACAAGAGCTGGACGAGCCACAATGCCCTCGACACAGCGGGAGCGCGTGCTGTGACCTCCGATCACGACAACGGACTCCTGGTCGCGGGTTGGTCCAGCGTCGCCGAGGATGCACCCCAACAAGCGACCGTATTCGCCTTTGGAGCACTCCTCAAGGAGGCGGAGCTCTACACGGCCGAAGCCCTGGACCAACCTCGCGTCGCACAGGGAGTCGCACGACTGCACACCGGCGAGCTCGTCTTGGCGATGGACGCCAACGACGAGAACGTGGCCGAGGTCCGCGCGGTGGCTGGCTACTTCGGACCACCGGAGTGGATCCACGGCTTTGACGCAGACACGACAACCAGCGAGATCGGCGCGCTATCTCTGACCGCATACGGACATATCCTCGTGGTCGGTACGAGGAGCACGCCTGGGGCCGACACCATGTTCCTCGCCGCCCTACACCCGTAGATTGTGCTGCTTGCCGGCGCGACGATGACTGCCGAGTCTGTGAGTGCCAAGAGCCTGGCTCACGGACCGACGCCCTGACGATAGCTCACAGGCCACTTCGTCGGTCAGCGATCAGCGGGGGACGCTCCGACAAAGCTCAGCGGCCATCGCCGCGGCCTCTTCAAAGAACGGTCCGTAGGATGGGGCGCAACGACTGCCAAAGACACCGTGGTCGAAGACCTCGACGAACTCAGCGATGCCTCCGGGTTCGTCGATAGACTTGGCGGCCTCGCAAAGCGGCTGAGGCTCGTAGTCCTTCCACTCCGTGCCGATCCCGAGGGCCACCACCATATCCTGATCGTACCCCTTCGCCTCAAGCGCGTACTCGGCCCACTCTGCCGGCTTCGACAACTCCCAGCTCATCTGCACGACCTGGACCACCAAGAGCAGAGCGTCGTCCCGCAGAAACCCGGCGTTGCACCCGTGCTGTAGGTCAAACGCGAGCGCTCGGCCGAGCGTTGTCCCATGCTGAGTGTCCCCTCCCGAGCCGCCGGATCTCCCCGAGAGGCAGGAAAAGACCTCGGCGAAGTCGGGGCTATCGCCGGTGATGTAGCGCTGTCCAGGCGGTACTCCGCAGGGCTTGTTTGCGGCCCCGACCCCCGCCGGGAAGACGAGGCCGGCGCCGCGGGTGTTGTCACATTTGGTGATCGCTCCCTCCTCGTGCAACGCCCAGCAGGGGAAGTCCTCGAACCCCTCGACGGGGCAGCCTCCGTCGGCGGGGCACTTGTTCTTCGGGCAGCGGATGTCATCGCCCCACTCACCCTGGGGATCGACGACCATCACGTGCAGGTCGAACTCGGCGAGCTCCTCCTGCATCGTCTTGAGGAACTCGGGCGTCGAGACGTCGAGCGCCTCTTGGAGCATGTAGCCGTCGCCCATGATGAAGAGGATGTCGATCTTGCCGTTGCAGGCCGGACCCCCATCGCCCGTCGTCGGCAGGCCGACGTCGGTCACGGGCTCGCCCGTGCTCGTCGCAGCCGCCGACGTGGCCGATGTTCCCGCGGTGGAGACAGCCCCGGTCGACGTCGAGCTCCCCTCCCCCGTCGATGAGCTCACCGCCGTCGACGAGCCGTCGGCGAGCGTCGTCAATTCGTCACCGCCCGACAGCGTCGTGCTCTCCGCCGTCCCCGGTCCGCAACCCCACGCCGCGACGAGCACGGCTAGGGTGACGAGGACGAGCGGCTGCGAGCGCGCGGGCACCGGGCTAGGATCGATCATTGAGGACATGCGCGCAAGCGCGCACTACGCGGCCTATGCTCCATGGGCAGCACGAACAGTACCGCCAGGCTCACACCCCATCAGAGATCCGACATGCCCTTTCGCTCCTCTACCCGTCGCTCTGCCCGTCGCTCTGCCCGTCGCTGCGCACCTCGCCCCTCCCCATTCCCTGGATGAGGAGTATCCTTTCCGAGCTGACGCTGAATCTCATCATCATCGAACGGGAACGGCAGAAGAGACTCCGCCGGAGGCTCCTGTCGAGCCTTCGCAGGAAGCAGTCGTGGCACACCAGGGCGAGGCCCTCCGAGGAACTGATAATGAATCTCTCTTGCTAGCACCTCTCCGAGAAGCGAGGGAACTGCATTTCCCGCCTGACGCTGAGCCTCCGCCAGTGTTCCCGTGAGTTTATAGTCTGGTGGAAAGGTCTGGAGGGCCGCGAGCTCGCGACGAGTGAGACGCCGGCTATCCCAGTGGAATGGTCCAATGGCTGGCCCTGGCTGCGCCGTAATCGTCCACGATGGACGATTCTTGCTGAGCTTGAGCAGGAACGACCAGTAGCGCCTTCTCCAACCGAAAACTGGCTCTCCATCGCCACGCTCAGTGTGAAAGAGGTAGTTCTCGCCTTCTGGAATGGTGCCAAGTAGCTTGCGCGCCCACTTTCCGCGGGGCGCTGTCTCACTCCGCTCTTCTTCCGAGAGCCCCTCGCGCGACAACGGCTCCAAAGCATCCCAGGCTGTACGATAGGTCTCCTGAGCGCTCTCCAAAACTGTATTCAGCTGTTTCGCTCCAGCAGGATCGAGAAAGCGCGGTTCAGGAAACACAAACTCAGTCCCATCACGAGAGCCAACAAGGAAAACACGCTCTCGTACCTGAGGCACACCGTAGTGCGCAGCATTCAGAATTTTCAGATTGAAGCAATACGACGTACCGCACCGGAGATTGAGTTCCTCGAGCTGTTCCTCGATAAAGCGAAGACCCTCCTCTTTTCCCGAGTAGGCAAGTCCCGCAACGTTCTCGAGGAGAAATGCACGTGGTTGAGTGTCCTCAAGTACACGAAGGTACTCTTCAAGAGTCCTCGCCCGCGGATCCTCCAGCCGCCTTGAGTCCCCTCGATGCCAGTACCCACTCTTGGAGAACGGTTGGCAGGGGGGGCCCCCGATCAACACTGAAGCCTCGCCTGGTCTCAGCCGAGCCTTCTTCAGAATCGTCTCTGATGTGACCTCTTCGATACGTCCCTCGATTAGACGCCATGGTCGATTCTCTCGGATTGTCCTGCAGCATGCCGCGTCCATCTCCACAGCCACCGCAGTACGAAAACCGGCCGCCTCGAATCCGAGATCTAGCCCGCCCGCACCGGTAAACAGAGAGATCACTGTCGGCTTCTTCGCCACACTGCACTCCGTACCAGGCTACGCGCTCGGATTCAATCCAACAATATGCGGCGCGCTGAACGCGCAACGAGGTTCCTCCCCTGTGCTACTGCGCCGCGCCAGCAGAAACCTCACCAGAACCCCCCGCGCCGGGGAACTGTGACATGACCTGCACTGTCACCACATCATGCGTACAACCCAACGAGCCGAGAGAGTTCGGCAGGCAGGCCCGTCCGCGGGTTCGCGCCGTGGCTTCCAGGAACATCGTCGGGCAGCTCGACAACAAACGAAAGGCCTTCGGGCATCACGAACGGGAAGTGTTGCTGCAGCTCCCTACTACGGATGATGCCAAGATTCGGGTCGGACATGTCATACACTCGCGGAGGAAAGGTCATCACGAACCCGCGGGCATACGGCTCCCACGCCGCCATCGTCGCGTGGTTGTAGCCCACGCAGTCATCCGGTCCGTACTGCCGGAGCTGGTCCAGGAACCTGTCCTTGTCCTTTCCGCCGAGCTTGCTCAAGATGGAGTCCGTCAGCCCCGCGACCGAGAACCGGCTCGTCGCTGCAGCGTCCTCGCGCAGGCCGATGCTCACCAGATGGAGCGCTTCGACGTTCTCCCCGTCTAGCGTACGAGCCTCTACTTGGTCTAGGCTGCCGATGTGGTGATGGCTTGTCGGTCGTCCAGTCGTTTTGACCTCGAGACCAAGCCTGTTCAATCGGAAGTCCCTGCTGCTTCGGGAGTGCCCCTTCCAGAGCCCCACGGTCTCCGGGGAAGCATGCTCTGACCTTCCTGCGAAGGCATCTAGCAGCAAATCAAGGACGAGGAGTTCGCCCACTAGACCAAGCAACGCTTCGTGGGGGAGCAGGACTCTCCGAATCACGAGCTCGATGAAGCCTTCGACCTCTGGAAATACATCTACGGCCGGACGATTGCCCAACCCGCGACGCAGGAGTTCGACTGCGATGGTGGTTATTGCCACCATGAACTCGTCTCCAGAGTGAAGGCGAAGCACCGTCCCCTCCACATCCACACCGGACTCGCTGGCCCACGAGCCGCCCATGAGTGCGCGCTGAACGCTCTCGGCAGCGGCATGTACTGGAGGACCTCCGAGCACCAGCAAATGGCGGTTGTCAGAGTCCCGACCGATCGCGAGACGCTCTGGCAGCACCCACTCGACCTTCAGGTGCCCGGGCCTCGAGGGAGGATCGAGCTGGGCCGCGATGGTATGGATTTCGTCGTAGTTCATCATGGTTCTCGCCCAGCCGGCACTGCGGCAAACTGCTCGGGACCACCGTGAGGAAGTGCCAGGCCCACGGTCACCGCGTCATGCTCATGCTCATCCACCTGGATCACCTGGAAGAGAAGAAGTCCAGGGTGGCCAATCGGGCGCCACAGAGGCCCGTCGTCATGGAGGGCAGGAGGCTGTCGCCCGTGATGGTGGTAGTCGAAAAGTTGATCGCCTAAGTATCCGCCGCTCCGACCTCGGCTGCCCCAGGAACCCGACATGCGCAGCACGCCACCATCGTCGGACTCGGCTGCGCGACTGAGCGCGCGCACCCCCGCGAGCATGCCGCTCTTGGCCCAAGACGTGCCGGAGACGGAGCCATACCGTACACCAACAAAGAACTGAGGCGGAGTGAGCGACGGTTGAACCATCGCCCACGGTTGGCGTGCCGTGTGGGTGGCATAGAGGCCATCGCACCGAGGCCGCCTTAGAGCCTCGGCCCACAGACGAAGGTAGGCCGCGATGCTGTAGGGACACCGCTTGACGTCCACAGCAGGTTCGCCGGGTTGAACGCCCGGTGGCCGGAACAACGGCTGATTGATGCCGTGCTGCCGCTCGAGCGAAGCCCAGCGGGTGTAGTGAACACTCTGGTTCCGATCTGGGTCGTGGTGGGTGTATCGTATCTGCTCGAGCAGTAAAGCGGCTTCTTCCAGACTGATGGTCTTTCCACGGATACGACCGAGCACCTTGTCTCCCGGCTTTAGGTCCGCCCAGGAACCCTGCAGGAGCAAGTTGTGCAGGAGCTTCGCGTTGTGCTCCGCGTGCTCGCCGGTTTCTAGGATCCGGATGTACGGCGAGGGACCTGGGTGCAAGGGAAGCCGGTTGGTACGCACCTTGGCCGTGGCCAGTGAACTCGAGCCTGTCAACACAGTGAGCGGCGACATATCGGCGTCGCCGTCCATGGCAGCAAGAATCTCGCGCCGAAGCGCCGAGTCGTGCTCATGGTAGGTCCGAAAGAGGTCGAGCTGGTCATCGAAGCAGAACAGCCGGCACATGTGCACATGGAGACCGCGGTAGCCGAACCATCGCTGCATCTGCATCTGGGTGTCTGCGGCGGGCTCGTTCGCTGGCCGCGTGAATACTGACGCGTGGAGTCCCTCGATGGTGATCCCGCGGGACATGACATTCCCCGATACAAAGATCGTCAGCAGGTCCGGAGGGGGCAGCAACGATCCATTTTCATCCACAACAGGGTCGAACAGCGGGCGATCGTCTGATGTGGGGTCACTGTTGATGATGCGTAGACGGGTGTGTGGGATGACCTCGTCGAGAAGCGCGGCGCGTACCGCAGCCCAGGTGACATCGCTGGGATTGCTCAGCGCCTGCCCACCAGGGACGAACTCAAGAGCGGCTCTCGAGTCGGCGTACTGACCGAGCCAGTACTGCCATGCACCAGGGTCGGCATCGATCTGCTCTTTGAGACCAGCAGACGACAAGTTCAATTCCGCAGGATTGAACGCGGGTGCGTCGGGCTCGTTCGGGTCGAGCCCGCGCGAAAGCAGGACGAGTCTCCAAGCCTCGTTCGCGTGCAAGTCCAGCCTCGCCGATGGATGGATCAACATGGAGTGGGGCTTCGGGAGTAGCTCGACATCCGCAACATCGATGCCATCCTGGATATCAGAGTAGGCCAAGCCCCCCTTCGAGCGAGCCTCTAACATCCTCAGAGCTGCACTAACAAGGAAGCTCCGCATCCCGTCCAACAGCAATTCGTCGGCCGACGATCGAACTTGAGCGTGGTGCTCGGCATCGGAGTATTCGCCTTTCTCCGGGAAGGGTCGAACATGGACCAAGGGTGCTTGTGACCCCGCGAGCTCCACGTAGAACATCTCGCCGCCGCAGTAGTAGCGACTGAGGCCCATTGGTTCGGCAAAGGTTACCTGCCGCGGGAGCAGGCTCCCGGCCTTGTATGGAGTTCGCAGCGCGGTGCAGAAGTGCCGGGGCGAGAGCGGGTTGTGGTCTGCTTGAAGAAGGTTCGCCTGAGGCGTAGCCGTGTAGGCAACGTAGGTGGCAAAGAACTGAGGCACCATGGTCTCCGCCGTGCGCCGACCTGTCCACAGCATCTCGATTCGTCTCGGGATGATCTTCTTCGACTCCGCATCCAGAACGCTGCCGTCGTCGGCTTCATCGTCGAGGACGACCATCTCTAGTGGCCGATCTACGGCGGCCGCACTGATGTGCTCGTCCAGGAACTTGGAGACCGCGAGGAGGTGGTCCTCCACCTTCGGAATCACGATGATCACAGGACGCTTTCGCTGCAGTGAACGCTCGAACGTGTTCCCTTCACGGGCCATGTATGTAGGCGCGCCCGGCCTGGCGACAGCCTCGAGGAGCGCCGCCGGATAAGGAATCAAAAGCCGTTCCTTCTTCCTGGTTCGAAAGGTCTCGGTCGTGGTTCCGTCGAGGTCGCGAAGCAGTCGCTCGTAGGTCTGTCGCCAGAGGGCGATACGCGTCCCCGCCAAGATGATCAGGATGTCGAGTCCTCGATCAAGGAGGCGAGCTGACACGGCAAGCATGGATGCCGTCTTGCCCGACTGGACCGCTCCGACGACGATTCCGGTGCGGGTTCGTGAGGCCGGCCAGTTCGGCGCACTTGCAGGCAGGATGCACTCATCAACAATATGAGCGGAGTCCGCGTGCACGACAGCTCGGGCGGTGGGGCTCAGGGATCCGAGACCGAGCTGGTCGTACCGCGCGAGCCAGCCGCCCTGCTCCAGAAGCGAAGTAGGGGCGGGGGCGGATGTCGATGGGATTGTGGGGCGAAGGATTTCTGGCACGACCTACACCAGTTTGATCTTGAGTGCGTCGATGTCCCGCAGCGTCGGCAGACAGCTGAAGCCGAGCTTTTGCTTCAATGCCAGATTGAGTTTGTCCAAGTCGATCCCCATGGCCTCCAGCAGCTCGAACGTTGTCCGAGCCAGGTAGCCCCACTGCGTGCGACTTTGCTGCTTTTCCAGTGGGGGGCGCTGCGCGGTGGCTTTTAGGACGGCATCCCCAATGCGTTCGGCATCATCGGAGGTTCGGCCCACAAGCGTGGCGAGGGTGCAGCTCGTCCAAGCTGCAACCATGGGCAAATCCTCCCAACGAACGCCGTCCTTCTTCTTGCTGACGAATCGGGGCGAATATGCGTCCTCCTCACCGGCCAATTCATCGAGAAGGGCTGCGCCACTGATCATGGCGTTCGCCAGCGTTCTCAGGTTTGCCTCGTCGTGCATGGGGTGTTTGGGGTTGCCTGACACCGCCTCCAACATGGCGTTGATGTACCCAGAGGTGGAGGGAGTCTTGATCGATTTGTCGGTCCGGTTCGGCTGGTGGACCAGGATGGCAGCGACCCAGCTTGCAAGCTTCGTACGGTGGAATCGGCCGTCGCCCACCTGGCGCCTGCGAAAAGTAGAGGGCACTATATCCACATCCATATCACCGACGAAGGGGACCAGCTCCTTTGGACGATGGGAGTCGCCGCCAAGGACGAGCATCAGCTTTGTGAGATCCAGGTGGTGGTAGATCGCGTTCCTGAGTTCTTCGGCATTGAGCTGCTTGCCCTGCTTGTTGTAGAGACCGAACACCCGGTGGATCTGCTGTAGCTCGGTGTTCTTGTACAGGATCACCGGGATCTTGTAGTTGCTCGTACCGGCAAAGAGCTTGCGAACCTGCTCTTGCTCGCCCTGAATGTTGACCTCATTCTTCTTGATCTCGCAGTAGTAGCGACCGCTGAGTTGGCTCAGAGGGTCATTCTTGTACGTCGACAGTCGGAAGGGCAGGCAGTGCTTGGTCTCCTCCGGAGACTTGATCCCGAGGATTCGGCGCCACTTCCGGTAGTCGCTATGGAACAGCTCGATCGTCGCATCCCCCATGCTCTTACTCTCAGCGTACCGAACCCCCTCCGGGTGACACCCCATGAAGCGCAGGATTGCGGTCAAACGCTGCTTGCCGTCTACAATCTCCTGATCGTGGCTATTCACCCGCTGGTTCAGAATAATGGAAGGCAAGGGGATTCCCCTCAGTACGGAGTCCACGAGTCGCTGGGAGTCGCTCGTGGACCACACCCTATCCCTCTGGTATGACGGGTTGAGTTCAAGATCATCGTCCTCGACGAGGTCCTTGAAGTACCGGATGGGATAGGCATCGACCTTCGCGTGGACCTCCACGGTGGAGAGGTCGGGTGTCTCGGGCTCGTCTTCCCAGCAGGCGAACCACCGACTTGTGGCTTGCTTGGAGCCGAAGTCATCTGCAAGGGCCTGCTCGAAGGTCTCCTTGCGAGCCTGGGCCAGGGATACACGTTCTTCGAGTCGGGTCAATCCGATTGGGCTGAGCGATACAACTCCTTCTCGCAGAACAAAACACTCCTTCGTGTTGTCCACGGCGAGTCCAGAGAACAGCTCCTCGACGGCGGCAACCGGGCCTCCGTCGAGAGTGACCTCCTGGTCGAGCACGAGCCAGTGCTGAATTTCTCGGACGAATGTGAGCCACTCGTTGGTCTCCCAGTTGATATCTTCGGGCTCGAAGGGGCTCGGCGAACTCGAAAACGTGTCGGGTACTTCGCCCTTCGAGAGTGCCGATAGGGAGGACGCGAGTCCCTCTACGTCGAGGTCATTTTCTTCTGTCATGGGAGGGGTGTCTCCGAGGTGTAGGCTCAGGGCATCCGTGAGGTGGTCGACAGTGAACGCGAGGATGCGCTCACCGCTGTTTGAGGTCCGGTCCGAGAGTCTACTCTCTCGGGCTCTCAACAGATCGTCTACGGTCAGAAAGGCAGAGTATCGTGTGGCGCGGCCGTATCGAGACTTCGCCTCCCACAAGACCATGACGGGCTCGGCGTCTTCTGGGTCATCAAGACCAATCAAGAGCGATGTTCGACCCTCCAACGGTTCGATAGCGTGGTTCTTGGAGGGATTCTGGATTCGCCGCTCGTTGTCGCGCTTCCTTCCCGATTGGCCAATACGCCCAAGGAAGACGGCAACCGGCAACAGGCCGTCGGGGAGCAACAGGGTTCCCAGCAGGGGCCATCCGCCGATAGGCTCGATGGCCTCGAATGCGTCGCCTAGGAGTTCGACGACCCTCTCAGCAAGCTTCCCCCTGGCTGTACTCGAAGATCTCCCGCTGCGGCACGTGCGACACCATGACTGCGGGCGCTCTAGTTCGCGGATGGTGCCGTCGGCGTGACGGGTCTTGATGACTCGAGTGCCGAAGATTGCCTCGACTTCGCCCGAGACTCCACACTTGGGACAGGTTCGCGGCGATGCGCCTGTCGAATTGCTAAGCACAGGTCTCCTTCGAGGAGCGCACATTTTACTCGCACGCGCGGATGGGTCAAGACCAAAAACCGTCGACGCGCCCTCGATCGTCCACTATTCTCTACGCCTCCATATGCGCCCTACCCAGCCCCTCGCCCGCAGCACCGCTTAAACTTCCGCCCGCTCCCACAGCCGCAGGGCGCGTTCCGACCGGCGCTGCGGGGCGGCGGGGGTGCTCGCCAGGCGGCGAGGGGGAGGGTGCCGTCGACGTAGAACCAGCGGCCGTCGATCCGGCGGAAGCGGGAGCGTTCGCGGAGCTCGCCGCGCTGGCGCCCGTCGAAGAAGCTGGCGGTGAAGGTGACGCGGCCGGTCTCGTCGTCGACGCCTCCGTCTTCGCAGCGATCGACGCGGAGGCCGAGCCAGGTGGTGCGCTTGGAGGCGGCGGCGAGGGAGGCCGCGTCGGTCTTGCAGGTGTCGGGGTCGTGGGTGGCGATGAGATAGTCGTAGGCGCCGCTGGCGTAGGCGCTGTAGCGCGAGCGCATGAGGGCCTCGGCGGTCGGCGGCAGGGCGTCGCCGCTGAGGTAGGGGCCGCAGCAGGCTGTCTCGGGGAGTTCGCTACCGCACAGACAGGACATGCTCGCCTGGTAGCACGGGCGAGCGCGGAGGGGCCAGGAGGCGGCGGTCGAAGGGCGCGCAGGCCCGATTTGTCGAGGTTTGGGGGCGAGCGAGGTCCACGCTGAGCGCGCACGGAGAGGAGCTCCGGGACCACCCTGGCGATGCGCGGAGGCGCTCGTCGTGCTACCCATCGTCCCCGGAGATCGACGATGGCGAAGAAGACGAAGGCGACGAAAGAACCGGCGTTCCCGCTCTTCGAGGGGCTCACCGAGCGGAAGATGCGGAGCCTCGGGGCGAAGCTCGACAAGATCGCCGACTCGAACGGACACAAGCACTTCGACGCGCTGGGCAAGGCGACCGACGGTCCCATCGGGCCGCTGGCCTGGCACCTGGTCCGCCACGGCCTCGCCTGCGTCACGCCGCTCTCGGCGGGGCTCGTCCGCACGCTCTCGGAGAACGTCGGCGACGCGGAGACGGTCGACGAGCTGCTGGCGGCGCTGCGCGGGCTGCCGGAGAACATGGGGACGCTGGACAAGGGCCGCGCCCGCGAGTTCGACATGCTCACCCCCGGCGTCCTCCTCGACGTCGACGGGATCATCGTCGAGGCCTACGTCCGCGACCGCGAAGCGCTCCTCGCCGCCCGCGAGGCGCTCGGCGACAACCTCAAGCTGGCGATCGACGCGGTCCGCCGCCGCGCCGGCGAGACGATCGACCCGGCGAGCGCGAAGGCGATCTTCGACCACCTCGTCGTCGCCCAATGCTCAGGCTACGGGCTCGCCAGCAATTGCGACGTGCCGAGGATCGTCGACGGCGCCCAGGTCGAGGCGCGCCTCGAGGACGAGGCCGCGGTCAAGGGGCTCGCGCTCCTCTTCGGCGACGAGGCTGGCTGGGACGCGGGGATACTGGGCTGGCTCCGCCCCCACCTCCGCAAGTTCCGCAGCGACGCCGACTCCCTGAGCAGGCGGGCCCGCGGCGCTCTCCAGGTCGCGCCGCTGAGCGACGTCATCTACCTCTTCGGCGACAGCTGGTGGGCGCCCGAGAGCGTCCTCGCGATCCTCGACCGCCGCGAGGACAGCCCAGAGACGCTCCTCGCCGCCGCCAAGACCCTCCTCGCCGAGGGGAGCGGGCCCTTCAAGATCCAGGGCGTCACCTTCCTCCCCGAAGACGATGACGGTGACGACGATTGCGACGACGACGACGACGACGATCGCGACGACGACGACGACGACGATTACGACGACGACGATTGCGACGACGACGACGACGACGACGATTACGACGACGACGACAACGACGACGATTACGACGATTACGACGACGACGATAGCGACGGCGACGACGACGACGACGACGCCGAGAGCCTCGACGCCGGTCCGGACAGCGACAAGATCCGCTGCCTCGCCGAGATCCTGACGGTCGTCGCGATCGAGCGCCTGCGGGCCCGCAACGCGCCGATCCCCCCGGAGGCCGACGCGAGCTTCGACCTCGGGCGGGTCTACGACAGCACCCTCCCCTACGCCCTGCGCCTGCGGGGGGCCCTCGCCGCGCTCGGGCAGGAGCGGGCGCACGCGGTGATCAAGCGGGTCCTCGCCAAGCAATTCTACTTCGGCAAGGCGGTCGCGATCGCCGACGTGTGCGCGGACGCGGCGATGATCGAGCAGGTCCTCGCCCGGATCGACGCGGGCGACTATCCGATCGACGCTGGGCTGCTCGGGCTCTCGGAGCTCGGGATGGTCGAGGCCGCGGCCGCCCACGCAGCGGCCCAGGAGGACCCCAAGCGGGCGCACAACTACCGCGAGGGGATCCTCTACATCTTCGCCCGGGCCTCGGAGTCCGGCGTCGACTGGGATCCCGCGCTCGATCGCCACATCAGCGTCGGCGACATCTACTTCGCCTACGGCGGGAGCAAGGTCGCGACGGTCCTGTCGATGCTGCGGCGCCTCCCGCTGGACCGCTACCGGGCGATCATGGAGGCGAACATCCCCCGCTCATCGGCGAGCGGCGAGCCGAGCCACCTCGTCCGCTGTCTCCGCGAGGACGCCCCCGAGGCGCTCGTCGAGTCGATCTTCGCGGCGGTGGTCGCCGCCCCGAAGTCGGTCAAGCACGGCTCCTTCGGCGATGACCTCCGGCCCTTCGCCCAGGGGCTGGTCGCGCCGATCCGACGGGCGATCGGCGACGCTAAGATGCCCGGCACCTTCATGCGGGAGCTCGAGCGGGCGCTCGGCCCCCAGGCCTACGAGGCCCTGAACGCGGCGATCGGTCGCCCCGTCGAGACCCCCCTCGAAGAGCTGCGCCGCCTCGCGGCCGCGGACCCTGGCCCGAAGACCACGATCTATCTCCTCCGCCGGTCCAAGGCCGCGCCCTCCCCGGGCGATGTCGGCAGGATCGGCGGCGCCCCGATCGGCGTCGACGCTGCGGCCGTCCCCCGCTTTCGCGACGAGCCGATGGAGCATGTGCTCACGCTCGACCTGGAGAAGACGCCCGGCCTCGCCCGCCCCGGCGCCGGCGCCCTCGCGCTCTTCCTCCCCGAACCAGACTACGGCGAGCACCACGAGTCCGCCTCCCTCGTCTGGATCCCGAAGGAGGCGCTGGTCGACGCCGAGGTCGTCTCCGACGAGAGCGGCGGCGCCTCGGCGATCGAGGTCGAGGCGATCGAGGTGCCCGCGGCGATCTTCGACGGCTACGATCTGGACGACGACCGCAGCCGGATCCGCTCGCTCGTCTACGGCTCCAGCGGCTACGCCCGCGGCGGCCCGCTCTGGCTGCAGGATGGCGAGCCGGGGATCGATCCCTCGTTCCTCTTCCAGTTCGACGAGTCGCTCGCGTCGATCAACCTGGGGGACTGCGGGGTGATGTACGCCTTCGACGGCTATGTCACCTGGCAGTGCCACTGACGCCAGGCCGAACGAACGAACGAACGAACAAACAAACAAACAAACAAACAAACAAACGAACGAGACCCCGAGCATGCGGCCCCACCGGCTCGGAGGGACGCCCACGGGCCTCGACCTTGGGCGCTGGCGAGAGGACGCGCCCCGCGGTCGACAGCTCGCCGCTCCCGTCCCCCTGAAGAGGGCTGACGCGGCGCGGCGACGACGGGCTGCCGCGACGAGGGCGACTCCAGCGAAGAGGAGACCGATAGCCCCGATGACGGCCGGTCCCGTCGTCCCATCGCCGTAGCATCTGGGCTATCGTGGCCCCGCAGTGCCCGAGCAAACCCTGCACAGAAGCCTGCGGACGGTCCACATCTGGTCGCTCGCCGTCGGCATGGTGATCTCCGGGCAGTATTTTGGTTGGAACTACGGCTTCCCGGTCGCCGGCCCCCTGGGGATGCTGATCGCGGCGGCGATCGTCACCGTCTTCTACGCCTGCTTCATCTTCTCCTACGCGGAGCTGTCGACCTCGATCCCCGCGGCCGACGGCCCCTCCGCCTATTGCCGCCGCGCCCTCTCGCCCTTCTTCGGCTTCCTCGCCGGGGTCGCGGTGCTGCTCGAGTTCGGCTTCGCCCCGCCGGCGATCGCCGTCGCGACCGGGGCCTATGTCCACGCCCTCGCGCCGGCGGTCCCGGCCGGCGCCGCGAGCATCGCGGTCTTCGTCGTCTTCATCGGCGTCAACCTCCTCGCGGTCGAGGGCGCGGCGCTGGTCGAGCTGGTGGCGACGCTGTTGGCCCTCGCCGGCCTCGCGCTCTACTACGGCGCCGCCCTGCCCCACGTCGACCTCAGCGTCTTCGCCGCGGCCGACGGCGGAGCCTGGCTCGGCGGCACCTCCGGGATCCTCGCGGCGATCCCCTTCGCGATCTGGCTCTACCTCGGGGTCGAGGGCGCGGCGATGACGGCCGAGGAGGTCCGGGACCCGCGGCGCGACATCCCCCGGGGGTTCATCGCCGCGATCCTGACCCTCGCGACATGTACGGTGCTGACCCTGCTGATCACGGCCGGCCTCGGCGGGGCCGCAGGCGAGGCCGCCGACAACCCGCTGCCCGCCGCCCTCGCCGGGGTCTACGGCGGGACGAGCTGGGTCACCCGCGGGGTCACGTTGATCGGCCTCTGCGGCCTGATCGCGAGCCTCCACGGGATCATCTTCGGGCTCTCCCGCCAGACCTTCGCCCTCGCGCGCGCGGGCTACCTGCCAAACTCTCTGGCCCACCTCTCGAGCCGCGGCGTGCCGGTCTGGGCGGTGCTCTTGCCGGGCCTCCTCGGGGTGATCTGCGCCGGCTCGGCCGACTTCGCCGACGCGCTGATCGTCCTCTCCGTGTGCGGCGCGATCCTGATGGCCTGCCTCAGCATGATCGCCCTCCTCGTCCTCCGCCGCCGCGAGCCCGATCTACCCCGGCCCTACCGGGCGCCGAGCCTCGCGCTACCGTGGATCGCCCTGCTCCTCGGCCTCTTCGCCCTCTACTGCGTGCTCACGGAGAGCCTCGGTCGCGCAGCGCTGCCGATCTTCGGCGTCAGCGTGCCGCTGACCCTGGTGCTCCCCGGCCTGCTCGGCCTCGCCGGCCTCTATTACCTGCTCCTCGGTCGCCGACGTTTCGTCGAGCGACAGGGCGTCGACCCGGGCTAGCCCGCGGCGGGAGAGTCGAGCCTCGCAGGCATGCGCCCGCGGCGGGGCCTCCTTGGGCCTCAATGTCTTTTGATCGTGGCGCGCTCCACCGAGAGGCGCCCCTCCGGCCCCTAGGATACTATGATCATAGGATTCCCGCCCCGCGGGAGGCTAGCAGCCCGTGGTGAAAGTCCCGTGGGCTCTCGCGCCGCAATCGTTGAGCCTCTCGGCTTCGACAAAGCGCCGCTGTACCGGGTGTACTGCAAGTTTTGGCGGAGCCGAGAGGCTCGACGAGGGCAAGCGAGAGTGCGCGGGACTTTTGCCACGGGCTGCTAGGGGCCGTGGTGAGAGTCCTGCGTGGTCTCGCGCCGCAATCGTTGAGCCTCTTGTCTTCGACGAAACGCCGCTGTACCGGGCTGTACTGCAAGTTGATGCGCTAGAGATACCTAGCTATCGTTCTCGCCGGTCTTTGCCACTTTTGCCATGGCTTTGCCCGGCGAACCTTCGGGCGCGAGCGCCCGATCGAGCAGCTTGACGGCCTCACGCGCGAGGCCTGCCTGCTGCTGGTGGATGTACGTCTGCGTCGTCTTGAACTCCGAGTGACGCGCGACGGCCTGGATCTCGTACACGCTCGCGCCGAGGTCGGCGAGGCGCGTGAGCAGGGTATGGCGGAGGAGATGCGGTCCGGTCTTCGGCAGACCCGCCGCATTCTGTGCCCGGTGGAGGGCACTGCCGATGGAGCCGCGGGTGTGCGGCTTCCACTCGTGCTCGGTGTGATGGCTCCGACGGTAGAGAACGAGCGGGCCGACGGGTTCGCGCCGTCGGTGCTCCGCGAGCGCACGGCGAAGCCTGACGCTGAGCGCCAGCCTGCCGATCGTCCCCTTCGGGGTCTGAGTGACCCCGCGGTAGCTGTTGTGACGGACGAGCATCGTCCCGTCCTCGAGGTCGATGTCCGACCAATGAAGCGCGCAGAGCTCCGAGCAACGGAGGCCAGCGTGCAAACCGAGCAGGCAGATGAGTTCGGTCTGTGGACCGATCTTCGCTGCGGCTTCAAGGAGACGCTCGGCCTCCACCGCGGAGAGCACGGTCTTCGGCGCCCGCTTCGGTCGGCGGAGCTTTTCCACCTTCGGCGACTCGGCGAGGAGCCCGACCTTGACCGCGTAGTTCAGCGCCGTGCGGAGCTGGGCGAGGACAAGGTTGACGGTGGTCGCCGCGAGCGACTCGCGGAGCCTCGCTCGAAAGGCGAGAATGCTCCCCGCGTCGATCGTTGCGAGGGGCAACGCCCCGAGCTGCGGGAGGACGTGCTTGCGGAAGTTGTGCTCGTAGCTCTCTTGCGTCGCCGGCTTCTGCAAGCGGACGTGCTCCGGATCAAAGCGGCCCGCGTGGAAAACCGCGAGGGTCATAGCGTCCGCGACGTCCGGGGTCGGCGTGGAGATCTTCTTGGGCTTGAGTCTGGTGTTGGCCACCTCCTGGATGGCCGGCGCATCGCCCCCGAGCACCTTGCGGATGATCTTCGGCACCTGGCGCTCGCCCCAGGCGCGGGCTTGAGCTTCGCTCATGCCCGCCGGCGCGACCTTGCGCTTGCGGATCTCCTCGTCGGTGTTGCAGGGGTTCATCAGGCGGATGTCGACGTGCCAGCGGCTCGTGTCGTGGGAGTAGGGTCGAAGGGTGATCTTCATGTCAGCCGGTCCAACCGACCGGCCGCAATCCCGCATCCATGACAGCACGCTTTCGCGCGTCCACGCAAGTGCCCGGCCGCTCCTGAACGGCTGCGGAACCTGCCCTCGTCGTACCCGCTGTCTCAAGGCGCCGGAGGAGATCTGCAAGAACTCTGCGAAGTCCGCCACGCTGATGAGCATCGGCAGTGCCTCGCTCGTTCTCACCGTATCACCACCCATCCCGCGCCCTCCCAGTCCCTCGCTCGATGGAGCCCCTACGTCCCCCAAGAGCCCACTCCACCAATGCATTCATTCGCGTTGGCGTAGCGTGGTGTCCTCCTGGTCACCGTCAAACACGATCACCGTCGTTGGTCCGTCCGGTACAGACTAGCCGGTGGATCTTGTCGGGCCGTGGACGATCCTGTAGACGCAGGCGCCTACAAGGGCGGTCGCGGCAACACCCACGCCCGCCTTCCACCACGGAAAGCCCGAGTCGTCCTCGGGCTCAAGTACATCATCCACAGCGTCGCTCACTGCATCGACCCCATCGGCGACGGTCGCGGCTGCCTTGGCAAGGGTGCTCGCCTCATCTCGCCAATCGCCGAGTTCGCCGGCGGGCTTGTTCTTCAGGTCGTACGTGCCGATGAGCTGCGTGATCGGGGCAGCCCACCAGGCCGAGATGGTGCTCTCCGGGGGCCAGGCCTCGAAGATGTCCCTGAACGCAGGTAGTTTCTCAGCAGCGCCGACGCACGCCTCCTGGGTCCCGCCTTCCTGGATGCACTCCTCGTAGGCCTGGCGGCGTTTCTTGGCGGCTCCGGGTAGCTTCATCATCTCCAGGAACCGGCCGCGGCCCTGCACGCTCGCGTACTTGAAGACCTTGTTGAGCCGGACGATGGCCTCGGTACGAAGCTGGGGATCGGATCTGTCGGCTGTCTTGAGCTTCGCGACGAAGGCGCGGGCCTCGTCGTAGAGATCTGTGCGAGTCCTCTCCGTGTCTTTCATCGCCGCCCTCTCCCCTTGCGCGCGCGTCCTGTCTTGCGCTTGCGTTGCGTCTTGCGGCCAGGTGCCGTCTTGTGGGCCCCCTGGAGCTGTTTCGAGGACTCGATGCCCTGGATCAGGCAAACCATCACGCCGAGCTCGTTCGCGTGCGCTGGCGAGAAGTCGATGCCGCTGCGATCGGCGCGGACACAGGCCCTCTGAAGGAGCGTCCGGGCGTTGAGAGGGTCGCCGGTCGCGAGCAGAACCATGCCGCGAACACGTGCAGATGACAGGTAGTTGAAGAGGTTGACCGAGGTCGGGGCCGACTTGAGGTTCGTGGACGCCGCAGAGAGGGCCTGCTTGGACACCTGGAGGGCGCGCTGATAGTCGCGAAGGCCAAGGCTGGACTCTGCAAGCCCGCGCCGGATCGTTACGAGGGCGAGTTCTCCTTCGGGGCCGAGCTCGGAGCTCTTGGCCTCCAACGCCTCGAAGAGCTCGCGTGCCTCGACGTGGTCCCCTCGCCGGAGGGCTGCGTCAGCTCGGCCGAGCGGGTCCGCTGGGAGCAGCTTGCTCTCGGAAGCGTGGGCCTGATTCGTTCGCGCATGGTCACGGCTAGATGAGGAGGCTGATCCCGCAAATTCCTCGGGGGCGCCCTCCTCGGCCGGCGCGGCTGCATCGTCACGCGCCTCCACGGTGGCCGGCGCGGCTCCATCGTCACGCACCTCCTCCGGTGCTTGTGCGTCTGGGATCGACTCCTCGTCGACGTCGTCCTCATCGATCCGGGTACCGTTGTCGGAATCGCCGGGAACGAGGACCTCGACGTCGACTATCTCAGAGGAGTCGAAGTCCGGGGAGCCTGCACCGTCGATGTCGACCTCGATCTCCGCGTCCACCTCAGCTCCCTGGACGACCTCGACATCTGCGCCGATGTCGGCCTCGATCTCGACGGCATCAGCCGGCTCTTCTGGCATGTGCTGCCGTTGCGGGGTCGCTATTTCGGGGCTGTCATCGCCGACGGGCGCTGGCGAGGGCAGCGTGGTCTTCTTGGTCGTGACGCGAGCGACAGCACGACCGCGCAGCGCTTCGCTGAGCAGGCCCATGAGCTCGCGCTCGCGAGCGACGAAGCAGGCTTCTCTCTCCGAGAACTCGCGCCGCATGGACTCGATGAGAGCCCTCTCACTGCCCAGGCGCTCTTCGCTCGTCGCGAGGCGCTCTTCGCTCGCCGCTACGCGCTCACGAAGGATGACGACCTGCTCCCGGAGGTGCACCAGCTCGGCGTTGTTCTCCTGGCCTCTGGCCCCTCGCGTGCTCTGCGTGGGCTCGTCGCTGTCGGGGTCGAGGTCGTCGTCCTCGAGGTCGTCGTCCTCATCTCCGTCGCTCTCGGACTCATACGCGCGGATGACCTCGCGTAGGTCTGGTCCGAGCTTGCCGTGGCCCCGGCTCTCTTCGTAGCTCTGGCGCGTTTTCATCGCCGCGCCAATGAGAACCGACGCCCAGTCCAGGTTCTTCAGATCGATCTTCTTCGCCATAGTCCTATCCCTTCCAGTTGCCGTCCCAACCACTCATCGTCGCGGTCGCAGTGAGCAGGCGATCTTGTAGGTTGTGAACGCGCCCGCGCCGAAACCGGCCGCTGCCGCCAGGCTCATACCCAGCACAAACCTCAACCGCTGCGCCTTGAGCAGCGCTTTCGCCTCCTGCTCGTAGGCCTCGTGAACGGCGTCGTCGGTGCTCTTTCGTGGGAATTCATCCGTCATGATCTCCGCCTTCTCGGTGATGGCTGGCCTTGGGGGCATCACGATACTCCCTTGTCCAACTCGGACGCTGCTTCGCTCCGCGACGTCATCAACAGTCCGACGCCGAAACCCAGGCCCAACGCTGCGACCCCCGCGACGGTGAGCCAGAAGCGAGGACTCCGGCCGGTGTTGGTCTCTGGTGCTTGAGCTGTCGCAACAGGCCCGCACAGGTCGTCGGTGCAACCACCGTCGAGCTCACTCAGCCCGCCGATGATCGCGGCCTCGGTCGCGGGACCCCACTTGCCGTCGTTCTCAACGCCAAGGGCCTTCTGTGCTGCCTTGAGCGCGGCCGTCGACGCCTCTCCCCAAGGAGCCGAGGAGCTGCCCGAGAAGTACCCGAGGGCCTTGAGCGCGTCATGACGCTGGACCGACCGGACCAGCGAGATCCGGTCGCCGACCATCCGCTCGACGTAGTTCGTCGGGTTGAGGAGCCCCTTCGGCGGCGGCTGCCCCTTCCACCACGCCGAGTTCGCGCTACGCCCATCGGCGACATAGGTCTCGAGGTGGATCATCGCGTAGGAGCCGAGGACGCGGCCGAGGCGATCGCCCTTGCGCACCCGCTGACCTCCGGCGATGCCGAATTCCTTGGACGATCCGCGGATAAACCCGCCGAGGACGACGAAGAGGCCGGAGTCCGTGCGCAGGAAGACCGCCTTGGCGTCGCCGCTCCAGCCCCGGTCGACGGCCGTCACGACACCATCTTCTGGCGCCACGATGATCGCTCCGCCGGCGATCCCCGTGAGGTCGATGCCCGCATGCCATCGCTTGCAGACGCCGGCTTCGCATCCGAAGGGGCGTCCACCGCCGATGCTCCAGGTTGCGAACTTCGGCTTGGCGGAGGGGATCGGCCATGCCGGCTTGGAGTCGCCGAAGGCCATCTCCAGCGCCTCCCACTCGTTGGTCCGTGCCATCGCTACGCCTCCTCGCCTTCGTTCTTCGACGTTTCCGACGTTTCGCCAGAGTCGACCGCCGGCTCGGCCGCGGCCTGCAACTCCGCCCCTTCCCCGGTGTCCTGCCGATCGACGATGTCCTCACCGACCTGCGCGAGCGCAAACCGGTCCCTCTCGCGGACGAGCACGGGGCTGCCCAAGAACTCGAGCTGGCCGATCCCGCAGGCCTCGGCGATCGTCACGGCGCTCACCGTCACGTGCCGGACCATCTCGACGAGCGCCTCGAGCACGTTCGCGGGCCGCCCCTGATGGATCCGATTGGCCGCCCGTCGGTAGTACTTCTCGGCGGTGCGCAGCGCCTTGATCGCCCGCGACCGCTGGCCACCGAGACACTTGGGGCTATCGATCGCCTCGGCCGCGATGCCGAGGAGAGCGTGAGCTTCGCCGAGAAACGCGGGCACAAGCTCAAGAGCGCGCATCAGCCAGCCATAGCGCTCCCAGGCGGCCTCGATCGACGCGGCGTCGGCCTCGTCGATGTCCCAGACCGTGTCACCTTCGTTCAGCGCCCCCTCAGCGACGGAGTACGGCGCTCCCGCGACCTCGGGGCGGGTGATGTACACGCGGCGCGTCGGATGATCAGGGAGACGCGCTAGCACATAGTGACGACCACCCTCCTCAAAGAGGAGGTCCTCGCGCAGGTTTGGAAGACCCTCGGAGTTCAGGGCGGAGCGGCTGTACCAACGATCATCGAGCGTAGCGTCGATCAGCTTGCGGAGCTTCGCGGCGAATTCCTCAAACGACTGCGTGGGTGAGCGGAGGTAGTCGCCGATGAGATCGCCGGCCTTGTCAAAGTCGTTCTCGATGAACCACTCCGCGACCTCATGGGGACCGACGGCGTGGGCCCGCCGGGCCTCGGCGAGCTTGCGTTGCAGCCTTGCGAGCGCGCTCTCGTCGTCGATCTCGGGGACGTTGGCGAGCAGGTCCCGCGGCACCCGTCGACCCCACCAGAGCACGCCGACATCCCGAAGCGCGCTCCACACCTCGTCGGAGCGCGGTGCCAGCTTGAGGTAGCGATCCCAGCCATCGTTGGTTGGCGGGAGCAGGACACCGTCGCGAATCGCCGGACCGCTCTTGAGCTGGAGCTCGTCGCCGATGACCACGGGCAGTCGCTCTGCATCATCTCCGCGCTTTGCCAACTGCTCGCTGATCGCCGCGCCCTGTCGACCCCACCAGCGACCGATGAAGGGCTCGTGCGCGCCCTCCCAGCCGAGGTGCGTCCACGAGGTCATGCGGGCGATCGTCCGCCCCAGCGCGAGGCCGGTGTCGGCGTCGTCGTCCTCTGGCCACGCGTCCCGGCGCTGGATGTCGGCGGGCTGGATCGCCATCGCCGTGATCTCCTGCGTGCCGACCATGCGCCAGTGCGCCTCTCCGGCCTTGCGCATGCCGATGACGAGCCCCGACGAACCATCGATCACGCGACCGAACTCGAACGCAACAACCTCTCCTTCGCCGCGCGGCTGGACCACGCGCAGACCCTCGAAGACCGGAGCGCTGCCGTCGGCGGGGACGATGCCGTCGACCTCGCGAAACGCATACATCGCGCTCGTCCAGGGCCAGGCATCGCCGGCGCCGCGTTCGAGCGAGGTGAGGCGCTCCTCCGCCTCGGCGCGGAGCTTCGTCGCCCGCTCGGGCTGACTCTTCGCGAGCCGCCGGGCGCTGCGGAAGCGGCTGACCGCCTGCCGCATCAGCGCCGCCGCGTTCGCGGCCTGCTTGGTCCGCTCTTCTTCCTTGCGCTGCGCCTTGCGCTTCGCGAGGAGCTCGCGGACGCCGGACTTGTCGCGGGCGATGTACTCGAGCAGCTCCTCCGGCGAAAACTCCTGCTGCGCGGCGGGGTTGTTGGTGTCGCGGTCCTGGCTCTCGAGGAGGTCGGTGAGCCACCCGCGCTTGCCGTGGATGACGGAGAACCGATACCCGTCCATCGAGCCCTGGGCGATGTAGTAGAGGATCTCGATGACCCCGAGCGTGTTGCCCTGGCGATACGCGCGGCCGTTTCGCTGCTCGAGGTCGGCGGGCGTCCAGGGCAGATCGACGTGGTGGATCGCGCAGGTACGGACCTGGAGGTCGACGCCTTCGTAGGCGACGCTGTTGGCGATGACGACGTCGTAGATCGCCTCGACGCCGCCCTCGGGGTCGCCGTTGAAGCCGTCCGCGATCCTGATCCGCGCGTTCGAGTCGGTCGCGACGGCGTTCATGACCGCGATCCGCTCCTTCGGAATCCCGTGCTCGATCAGGACCTCTCGGATCCACGCATGGCAGGCGACGGGCTCGCAGAAGACGATATGACCGCATCCGGGCTGGGCCGCGATCCGCTCGGCGATCGCCTGGAACTTCGGGGAGTTGTAGTCGGGCCTCGGCAGGTCGCGCTGGATCAGCGCCTTCGCCTTGTCCTTATCGATGTCGAGGACATCCCACCCGCGCTCGAGCCACCGCGGTAGCGCGCTCGCCGTGACCTTGCGCTTAGCCAATCCGCCCTCGAGCGCCGTGTTCCAGTCGTAGCCCTCGTCGAGCTGCGAATGCAGGGCGATGAGGGACATCCGCACCATGTCGCCGAGGACAGCCGCTTGGTCGGTGCCCTTGCCCTCGAGGAGAGCCCTAAGGCGCTCCGTCATCTTCTGGACGAGCTCGTCGTACTTCTCCTCCTGGGCGTCGTCCATCTGCACGTCCACCCGTTGGACCCGCGGCTTGGGCAGCTTGATCCCGACCTCCTCGGCGGTCCGAAACTCCGAATAGCGATCGAGGATCCCGCGCAGCTCGTCCAGGCGGCGAAAGCCGACGACGGCCGACTTGCGGACAATGTCGAAGTTGGAGTCGAGGACGTCGCGGCCCTCGATCTTGAGGTAGCGATCGACGAAGTCCTCGGGATCGTGGATACCGACCTTGGAGAAGGCGTCGTGATCGACGTATTGGAGGATGTTGTAGAACTCGAGCGGGCTGTTCTTCGCCGGAGTCGCCGAGAGGAGCACGACACCGCTCCCGCCGGTCCGCTGGCGGACGAAGCTCGACCGAAAGTCGAGCTGCCAAGCCCGCTTTGAGCCACCGGCGGGGAGCCCCATATACTTCGGAATGCCGCCCTCGCGGGCCTCCGGGGCGTAGAGGTTCTTGAAGTTCTGGGCCTCGTCGACGATCAGGAGGTCGACGCCGAGGTCTTCCCAGCGGATCCCGGGATCAAGCTGGCGGCGCTCGTCGACCTCAAGCCGCTCCAGGATGAAGCCCTTTACGCCGGTCTCAGCGATCGCCTTCTTGCGCTCACTCTTCGGCTTCCTCCTGCTGCTTCGACCGCGAGTGTGCTCATTGCGCTCCTGAAGGCTGATCAGCCGCCGGATCGCGGGCGTGTTCTCGGCGTAGCGGAGGATCGCGTCGAGGTCGACCTGCGTCAGCTTGAGCGCCTCGTAGCTGAGGATCACCGCGTCATAGAGGCCAGCCTGGAACGCGGACCACTTGGCGGCGCGCTCTTCGGGCTTGTCGGCCTTGGCGACGGTGATCAGCTGCTGATACTGGTCCTTCGTGATCTCGCCTTGGGCGAGGCGCTCGGCGGCCGCGTTGACCCGCTTGCCGCGGGTGAGCTGGCGCCGGGTCGAGCCGATGACGGCGACGCGGTAGTCGGGGAGGCAGCGGGCAAAGTCGCGGTGCCACTTCCACACCAGGCTCGGCGGGACGAGCACGACCGGCCGCCGGCCCCAGCCTTCCTGTCGCGCGCGGGCGAGGACCCCCAGGCCGGTGTAGGTCTTGCCGACGCCGACGTCGAAGGCCAGGAGTCCCCCGCGGGCCTCGATGACGCGTCGTGCGGCCGCGTTCTGGTGGGGCGCGAGCCGGACCTGACCGCCCCAGCGGGCGATGTCGAGGGGCTCACCCGAGTACTCGCGGCGGAGGTAGCGACGAAAGCCGCGGTTGTAGGCGTCGCGGATCGCCTCCATGCGCGAGGGCTCTTCGCGGACCCAGGCGTTGAAGCTCTGCGTCCAGGCCCGCTCGTAGCTCGCGCGGTAGTCCCAGATCTTGAGCTCGTTGAGGCCCGACGAAGCCCGGACCTTCTCGGCCTCGGGGTCGTTGTGGTGAAGGTCGTTCGGGCCGAAGAAGGTGTTGTCGTGGTTAACCCACCCGACAAACCAGAGCGTCTCAGGATCCATCGGCGCCTTCTTCAACGTGTCGTACTCCGCATCGACGACGCGCACGAGACCGCCGTTCCGCTCAAGAGCGACAGCGCCGAAGCGGCTGTTGAGCGCCTCGGAGACCCACTCGGCGATCATCGCGAGAGGGATGTAGCCGTCGCGCGGGGATACGTCGCCGATGTCCTCGAACTCGACCGGCTTGATCGCGGCGAGGAGCCGCTGTTGTTGGAGCTTGAGCTGCTCCTCGGGGATCCCCTGCGCCTGTGCGATCGCCCGCGGTGTCGGGGCTTGCATCCCTGCCATCGAGAAGGCGTCGGCCATCGCGTGATCCATGAGGCTGTTCTGGTTTTCTCGGGAGCTCGATCCGCCGAGCTGCGACTCGACGCGATCGAGCTTCGGCCAGAGGTCGCCGGTGACGTAGTCGCGCAGGGGGACCAGCTCCTGCATCAGGTAGCCGTCGACGCACCACTCGGCACGGAAGAGCCGGGTCAGCGCTTCGTCCTTGGCCGTCATTCCTCCTTGGTCTTGATGGAACTCGAGGAGCTCATCGATCGCGATTCGTCGCCGGCTGCGGTAGAGAAACTCGGCCTGGCCGAGTAGGTCTCCGGGCTCGCCGCTGTAGCGCTCTTCGATCGTCGGCTCGGTCGTCAGCGCGGCCGTGAGATCGCCGGCCTTGGAAAAAGCGTTGAGGAATTGCTGAGCGCCCGGGGTGTCGGCCTCGGCGAGGTGGCGCAGCTCCATCCACGACCAGGGGTTGACGACGCCGAGCTCCACGACCTCCGGCGCGCGCTGAAAGTCGCGCAGCGACTGGAGCAGCTCCGGCCAGAGTTCGACCGCCCGGAGGCTGCCCTGGGCCCGCTCCGCGAGGTAGTCGGCGATACGTCCGCCTAGGGTCAGAGCCGCTGCGAGGAGCGGCGTCAGCTCGTCACTGGACACCGCCTTGCGGACGAGCCGGCTCGCGCTCGCCGCCGGAAATGCGACAGGCCGGACGATGCAGGCCGAGCACAGAGTCCGCTCGGCCAGGGGCGGGAGGCCCTCGAACTCGCCGAGGACCTGATGCTGGTAGCGACCCCGCGACGTGCCTGGAGAGTCGTCGCCCTCGTCATCGCCGCGGCCCTTCTCTTCGCCGAGCACGTAGTAGGAGAACTGGTCGAAGTAGCGGCCCTCGACGATGAACGCGTCAGCCTCGTCGACCTCCGCCAGCTCGCCGCCGCGAGCCCGGAAGAAGACCAGGTCCGTGACGAGATTGGCGCCTGGAAAGGTCGCGCTTGGCAGGCGATAGGCGGCCATCAGGTGATGACGCCGGAGCACCCGCTCGCGAAGCTCTCGGCGAGCAGCGCTGATCCCCGTGAGAAAGCCGGCCGGGATCAGAAATACACCGACGCCGAAGGGCGCCAGAAGATCGAGGCCGCGGCGGAGGAAGTAGGCAAAGGCCTCGCGCTCGGCGTACTCGGGGGCCTGGTCCCACTTCGCGGTCAGGCCGCGATTGCCGTAGGGCGGGTTGGTGATCAGAAGGCGGAATTTGCCTTGGTCGCGAGCGGTCACCTCGACACCCGCCGCGGGAAGGCCCCGGCGGTTTGTCTGGCGACGGCGCGCCTCGTCGAGCACCTTGCGGATCCGCAGCTCGTAGACCGTGAAGAGGCAGGACTTGCCGTCCGCCTGCGAGCTCATGCTCGGCGGGTCCATCACGCAGCCGATCGCCTCGCGACCGCGGCCGTAGCCCATCATCGCGTCGCCGCGCAGGCCGGGCTCGACGATCGAAAAGCCGTTGCCGTCGGGCTCGCAGCGCCAGACCCCGATCGCACAGCCGATCGCGCTGCCGGCGATGTAGCCGGGGCTTCCCGAGAGGACACGACCCTTGCCGTTGTTCTCCTTCCAGTCGCGAGCATTCTCAGAGAGAAACCGAAGGCCGCCGTCGCAGTAGCGCTTCCAACGTTCGTGGAGGACCTTGGTGTCGATCTTGTAGAGGTCCGGCGACGCATCAGCCTCGGTGGCCCAGGACCAGGCGATCGCGGCGAGGCGGCCGGTGTTGACGAAGAACTTGCCCACGTCGGTCACTGCGTCGGGACGCACCGGCCAGGTCCCACCATCCCAGGCGCTGAGCTTCTCGGGATCCACGCTGACCTGGATCACGCTCGTGATCTGGTCGAGGCCGGGCATGAAGCCGATTCCCCCGGTCGCCTTGAAGACCTTGCGGCTATCCCCCAACTCATCGATCCCGTCGAGCTTCTCTCCGGGCGCCAGAGCCACGCCGCCGTTGCGAGTAATGGCGACCCACTCGTCGGACTCAAAGCGAGGGGAGAAGATCGAGGACCACGACCCGGTCTCCATCTTCGCCTTGAGAACCGCATCGACATACCAAGCGTCGATCTGCGTGTCAGGCTCCTGAAGGGGCGGCAGCTTGGCGTAGGCGAACTTTCGCCGCCGGTCCTCGTCCAGCTTCGCGAGGTCCTTGCGCTGCCTGACGAGCTGGACGATCCCCCGTGCGAAGCCTGCGACCGCAGCAGCGATCTTGCCCCACGGACCGAAGGCCCCGAGGGCCTTCATTCCGATCGAAAAGGCGGCATCGGCCAGAAATCGCTGGATGTCCTCGTTCGACGCGCGCGAGGGGATCTTGACCTGACGCATGACATCGACCAAGCCCTCGGTCATCGATGTCAGCAACCCGTTTCCCGGCAACGAGAGCGTGTCCCCCAACCGCGAGACGGCCAGGCGCGCGTGCATCATGTACTGGCTGCCGAGCTGGAGGTCTTTGAGACCGGCCGTGTGCAAGAGCCCCTCGGGCCGCGCGTCGCCGATGATCTGGTCGATCACGTCGATGCGCTTGCTCGGATCCGCGAGGCTCTGAACGAGCAGCTTGTGCGGGGGCAGGCGGCTCTCGAAGGGATCATTGAGAAAGTCCCGAAAGCCGAAGAGTTCCTTGTACTGCTTTGTGCCGACCTCGATATGCATGGCGACCTCGTTACACTCCCGCTTTGGCAGCAAGGGTCAGGTTCAGGTGTTGACGGAGACAGGGGTCTGGGTTCGCGTCGACCAGCGCACGGAGCTCGCGGGGGAGCTTCTTCTGCGCCCGGAGCAGCGCCCTGCGCATCGCAAAGAAGGCCGCGAAGCGCCGCTGGACGAAGTTGTAGGCGTCCGCGCAGATGAACCCACGGGGTCCGTTGAGGCCTACGAGCTGGCCTTGAGCCTCGCAGGCTTCGAGCACCCGACCAGAGCGAGCCAGGCAGCCACTCGTGGGGGGCTTGTCGCTCGATTCCGGGATGGCCGCGACCAATTCGCTCGTCGTCGATCTCCAGTGTCTCCAGTGACTCACGACCTCTCGCGCGTCTTGTCGGAGGTTGCCCCTCGGGTGCCAGAGGGAGGCCGCGATCTCGAGGCCCAGAGCGGCGGGGAGCCACTCTCCGAAGCTGCGCCAGAGAGTCCCCGGCGCGGGCGCCTGGAGACGATGGCCGTAGACCCAAGGAAAAGTCCCCAGGGATAGCCTCAGCGGTGCCTGTTCCCCACAGCCGGGGCGGTAGTGAAGAACGCGAGGCGCTGGGCCCCAGAAGTAGCTGGGCCCAACATCCGCGAGGAAGACCCTCTGGGACTTGAGCTGCTCCCCACCGCCGCTCGTCAAATCGGCGGAGGTGCCCCGAACGGAAGGATCCACCGGCTTCGATGGTGCGCTCACCGGCCTGCCAACGCGGAGCGGCCTCTTCGGCGCACTTGCCCCTGAACAGACTCCAGACGGCAAGGAGGCGGCATCCACCTCTAGCCGCCACACGTGCCCGGAGCGACCCGCCAGCGTCATGAGGGCCTGCTCTCGCACCCGCGCCCGATCGGAGTTCGCTTGGCTCTCCTGGTCACGCTGAGCGACCGAGCGGAACGCTGCGAGCGCGATGGCGGTGCTCTGCGCCATGCCGAGCCGCGAATGCCGAATGCGGTCGAATGCCTCGGCGAGCTCCTCAGACCAGCCCATCGCCTCTGCGAGCTCCGTCCACTGGTGCGCGATCCATGCCTCGCGCTCGACCGTCGAGAGATAGTCGAAGTCTCCCGCGATGTCCGCGAGCGCGTCGATCTCCGCGCCATAGCAGTCAAGAATGTCCACAGCTCACCCGCCGATCGGCGTCGGCAGCTCGCCGACGAGTTGTTCAAAGACCGAGCTGACGCCCGGCCAGTCCCTCACCACGAGGCTCGCGGGGATCGTCGAGGTGTCCTCCAGGTCGATCCCAAGCGCCTCGGCGTCCTCGAAGAAGCGCGTGCGGACAGCCTGGTAGGTCGACCCGCCGCGGCCGCTTCGGAGCAGAGACGGACGCGCCCAGCCGACCTTGATGTCGGCGTGGTCATCGATCCGATGGTTCGTGATGACCCGCTGCATGTAGACGACCGCGCCGAAGGCGGCGACGCGCGGCAAGAACATGATCTCGGGTCGCGAGTTCAGCAGCGGCGCCCGGTCCTTGATCGCGACGATGCCGGTCCAGAGGAAGTACGGCGCCAGCGCTCCAAAGAGACCTCCGCTGCCGAATTCGGCCGACTCTGTCCCGTACTTCAGCGGCTGGTTTCGCTTCTTCGCGTTCTCGTAGGCCAGCCGCGAGGCGGCGACCTCTTGCTTCGAGGCATTGTGGGCGCTCGCGACGAAGCCCGCCTCCCGCTTCGAGATGATCGCGAAGATCCGCCCAGACCCTTCGATCCCCGAGACCTGCTCCATGAGCGCAAAGAGAGGCCGAAGGTCGCCGGGAGTCTTCCCCCAGTTCGTCGTCAGATCGAAGCTCGGGACATCCGCGGGCTTGGGCAGAGGTCGGACGTTCGTCCACGTGATCCCACCCGTCGTGACCGAGCCCGACGCGCTCGACTCCCCTCCGCCCGCGGGCGCATCGTCGGTGTCTTCCTGGCGACTCTTCCACAGATAGGCACCAGCGGCGATAGCCCCCGCAGCTGCGATACCGCCAAGCGCCCAGAGACCGACCGCCGGCTTCTTCTTGGGCACGTAGACGCCGTGCCTGTCCTTCTCCATCTCGATCACATCGCTAGCCATCGCTCCACCTCATTCCTTGCGCTCGACCACGAGCCACAGCGCTGTCCCAACGATCCCGATGCCTCCTGCGGCGAGCGCCCAGGGCCACCATTGCCTCGTGACGGTGACGCTCTCAGGGAACACAAGAGCCCCACCAGACTCCTGTTCGTCGGAGTTGTTGGCTGCCGGCTCGGGGTCATCCACAACCTCGCCCTCGCCCTCGCCCTCGCCCTCGTTCTTGGCGTCCTCATCCCCGACGCTCGCGGTCCCCTCGGGCGAATCCTCGTCGATAATTTCGAGTCGCCATCCTGACGGTGTCAGGACCCGGCCGAGCACCTCCCAGTCCCACTCACGCAGCGCCTTCAGGCTGAGTTCGGCAGCCTCAGTCTCCGGATCAAGGAGATGTGCCGCGACCCCTTCATCGCCCATAGGCTCGCTGTCCATGAGCAGCTCGATCGCGGGAGGCGCGAGACCCTCCCCGCCTTCGCCTGGCTCTCGCGCCTTCACAGCGACCCAAGGCATCGCGCTCGAGCGCGGGCCGACAGCCTCCATGAAACGACGCCGACCCCCTCCTCCGGCAGCGCTCCAAAGCGCCTCAATAAACACCCGAACCTCAGCCTCTCGGGCTCCGAGCTCGGTCTCGGAGCCCGACTCCGCCAGAGTGGCGTATTCGCCGAGTAGCAGCACCCGTGACGGATCAATGATCATGATGACCTCTCAGAGTCCCCGCGCGTAGCGTTCGCTCAGCCGCTCGCCTGGAGCGACGCGGACCAGCTCCAGATCACAGACGACCGCATCACCGACAGGTCCCGGCGACGACAGACCGATGAAGTCATCGCGGCCGACGAACGCGACCTTCGACCACTCGCCGCTCTTGAGGCCATCCTGCACTTCCGTGGCCTCGCGGAGGTGCCCGTCGACCACGAAGAGCCGGCCGGCACCATCGCCGATCCCCGAGTAGCGGACGCTGACGAGGCAGCCCTCGGCGCGCGGCGACATGCAGAGGTCGCGCGCCGGGATGACCCCGTTGACGACCTCATACCCGTGCAGGACCCGGCGTGACGGATCCCAGCTCAGCGCTGGCTGCCAGGTCTCTGTTGTAGGCTCGTGAGTGAAGCCGGAGCCGCCCGTGCGGATGATCCGAACTCGCCGCCCGCAGACCTCGTCCGAGGCCATACTCGCGAGCTGGACGTGGTCTCGGTCGGAGAGCTCCGTCACCACGAACTCGAGGCTGGTGCTCCCGCTCTCGTGGGTGACGATCGCGATCCGATCGCCGGCGAACACCGGCACGTGGACCATCCGCGGCGAGAGCTCGACCTCCTGCCGGAAGACGTCGGGATCCCCCGACGACAGGACCCGCAGGATCGAGAGCGGGTTCGAGCTCGATGACGCGACGCCGACGAGCTTCGGCGTCAGCGCGCTGAACACCCCGAAGAAGTCCGCCGTGAGCGTCCCCGCCGGCGCCTCGAGGGAGCCGACGTAGTAGCGCTGGTCGAAGACCCGGAAGTCTCCCCGCTGCAACCCCACCGGGGTCACACCGTCCCAATCGACCGTGTTGTCGATCCTGAATGCGATCGGTTCAGAGGCCATCGTCGTGGTCTCCTAGCGACACGCGCCGTCGGTGCCGCAGGCCGCGTACCAGCCCTGGGCGTTGACGCTCGCCGCCGCGAACGCGCTGACGAGGTTGTTGGAGGACCCCTGGTGCTCGATCTCGATGACCAAGTACTCGAGCGTGCCGATCGTCATCGGCATGTTCTTGTAGGTGGGGAACGGCTGCGGCGTCGGGATCCCGTCGTTGTTGAAGAACTGGAACCCGCGGTACTCGCCGCCGATCCCCTCGCCGAGGTCCCGCGGATCGGTCGTCACGTAGAGCCGGACGGCGATGTCGAGGTGGTTCTTGCCGTCGTTGGCGAGGTTCAGCGCGATCGTGATCGTCTTCGGCGAGTAGCCGGGCCGCGCCTTCTGGACGAGCCGGATCTTCTTCTTGGGCGGCACCGGGTAGGCCTCGACATAGTCACCGCCGAGGCCCTTGACGATCTCCGAGACGTTGACCTGCGTCTCCTTCGAGATCCGGTCCACCGTCACGGCGCTGACGTTCATGTTCGCCGGGCAGTTCACCATGTCCAGCAGCTTCTCCAGCGCCGCGCAGCGTTGCGTGAGCTCGCGGCAGCTGCTCTCCAACTTGGGGACCCGGCGGGCGCACTGGGCCATCAGGGCCAGCTCCTCGGGAGTGGATCGCAGCCCCTGGCAGAGCCGCCGATGGACCTCGTCGTCGACGTCCACGACGCCGTTGTTCGCCATTGTCACAATGCTCTCATTCATCACACACATCTCCATTCCCGCCGTATCGACGGAGCTTCCAATCAAGTCACTCTCTACCCAGGAGGGTCATCCCTCCCGCCACAAATCCAGATTGCCTACGCCAGGCCGATCAACGCGCGAAACTCTCGCTCAACGCGCTCGTCGTGCGCCACCTCGGCTTCAGCTTCAGCTTCGGCCGTGGCGTCAGCTTCGACGTCGATGCCGTCGCCTTCCGCGGCCTCGTCGGCCGGAGCCGCGGGAGCGATCGCCGAGGACATCATCGGCACCTCAGTCGTCCACCACTGCAGCAGGAGGGCGCTCCCGGGGCGGACGGACGCCGCTGCGCTCGCCGGCACCTCGATCCGTGCGCGCCGTCCCTCGGCGTCGACCCCGGTGATCGCCACCTCGGCGGAGTCGCCTCGGAGGACCTTTTCTACGAGAAACAGACCCATCATGACGAGCTCCTACGTCCTCGCCCCGAGGACAGCACCGGCGCCGAACATCAGGCCGCCGAGGTTGAAGACGTTGCGGACGATGACCCCCTGCCGCGTCAGTATCCCCGGGAGAAGCCCTCCCAGGCCGATCGCGGCGATGTAGGGGATCGGGCCGAGACCCGCGGGCAGCAGGGAGCCACCGACGTAGCCGAGCCCCAGCCCCGCGACCGAGGAGAGCGCGAGGGCCAGATCGGACTTCCACGAGCCTCGCATCAGCGATCCGACCCGTCGCACCATGTCCTCGGTGCTCGATGATCTGAGCAGCCACTCCGCCACGCGCTGCTGCTCCTTGTCCTGATACTCGCTCACCGCCTTGCGGAGGTAGCTCAGCAGGTTCCCTGCCGCGTCCTCCTCGAACTGTTGTGTGCTCGTAACTCCATTATTCGTCGACTGTGCCATGTTTCCAGACTCCGTTGATCACGTTGAAGACAAAGGCCATGAAGAGCGACTCTCGATGCTGCCCCTGCATTGACTGAGAGGCGACCATCGCCTGGAACTTCCTCTCGACGAGTTCGTCGACGAGTTCCTCCTGGCTCTTCACCCGAGTGTAGAGGCGCCCATCGATGTAGGGCTCCCCCTCGTAGACCTTCGCATCGAGCAGCGAGTCGATCGCTCGTCGTGCCTGCTCCTCCGTGTCGAAGCAGCCTGCACGCACCGATCGCCCTCCATCTCGAAACTCCGCTACCACCATTGCAGGGACTGATACTGGATCGGTGAGCCTCGGGGGCAAGGACTTTTTTGTCGATTTTTTATCAACATATCTGAGCGCAGGGCGGTGCTCGATTGGTGAATGAACACCCACCCCTTGCCGCTCGCAAATATCAACTTCACCCAGGGTTGTGCGTCGACAGTGCGTGCAATTGGAATGTTCACCCAGGGTCTCGGGTGCGGCTATAGGATCTTCACCCACCTTGGTAGGCGCGCTGATCGACACAACACCCAGCTCGGCCTCGATCTGCGGTGCGGTTTTCGACACAACACCCAGGGCGGGCGCCTCTGAGGTCTCCGGAGGAGCGCTCGCGCTACGTTCACCCTGGGTGAAGGATGGTTCGGCGCGCATCGTCGGCGCCGGAGCACCCTGGGGGGACGCCGTGCCACGGGGTGGGCACGTGCCCGCTGCGCTTGGGATCAGGCCCGGCACAGGGGTAGCGAGGCCTTTTGAGTTGGCGCTGGCGTCGGGCTTTGCCCATGGGGGGATGCGGGAAGGATCGGCCGCCGTTGCGACTTCACCCTGGGTGTAGTCGCTGGGATCGAGCACGACCGTAGCTGGCCAGGATGCGCGTCGCGTGCCGCGCTCCGCACGCGCCCAGACGGTGGGCGTCCCCCCGGGGTCTTGGTCGGCCGCGAGCCGCTGTGCGGCCGCGGCTTCGTCCGGCAGATCGACCGTCAGCAGAAGCCCGCTCAGCCCGCGCGAGTGCTCGGCGAGGCGACGACCCCAGGCGAGCAGGCGATCAAAGCCGGGGACGTAGCGACCGCGGCACGCGTCCCGGATCATGTTCCGCGTCGCGCCGACGACGGCCGCACACTTCGCGTACGAGCCGAGCTCCGCGACGCACTCGCGCAGGTACGCGAGCAGCGGGTCGACCCGCGACCAGCTAGGGCGGAGCCCCGCGGCCTCGAGCTTCGCCAGCGACCTCTTCAAGGAGAGCCGCTCCAGCGGCCCCGTCCTCCCAAACCAGAGCTCGCGCGGGAGCTCCTCCACCCTCGACACCACAACCCGCGGCATGCCCGCCCTCCATCGACACCGCGGGCCCGTCCCGGCGGCGTCCTGCAGGTGGGTCGGTCGGATGAGGACGTCGTTGCACGGAGGCGCGGAAATAGCGGCCCCGGCGCGCTCACGCGCTGTCCCTGCGCGCTTCGCGAGCTTCACGTAAGATCTCGTCGACGGAGCTGGGGCTTGGGGCCGGCTGCCCGTGGTGACGTCGGACACAGGCACCCCAAGCTCGGCCTGGCCCGGCAGCCGACCTCGTGGCGCGACACAGCGCTGCGCAGAGCCGCGCTGTTGCGAGCTGGAGTTGGTGCGCGATAATAAACACTATGCCCCGATGCCTTCGGCTCCCCTGCACCCTCATCGCCCTGGTGTGGACCGTCGCATGCGGTCAGGAGATCGGTGAGATCTGCGAGGACGACTCCGACTGCAAGTCAGAGCGGTGCGTGCATGGAGACTGGCCAGCCGCAGCGGACACACGCCAGTGCTCGCAAACCTGCGAGGCGGGGTGCCCGGATGGAACGATCTGCATCACCGGCTACTGCATGCGGGAGTGCTCGATCGAGGATGCGAATGTGTGTCCCGACGAAACGGCCTGCTTTGGGACCTTCTCAGCGTGCTTCGCCACTTGTAATGACGACTCGGTGTGCGAGAACAACACCTGCTCTTCCGAGCAGCTTTGCAACGGCGAGTGAGTCGCCTGCGTAGCTCGATCCCCTTGCCGGACTTGGGCCTAGGCTTGGCGACGAGCGGGTCTCATGGGCAACTCTCGGTGGTGGATAAGGCGTGGCGGGAAAAGCTGGTCGCGTTGCCACCGCTGGGCGCTTGATCTGTACCGAGCAGATGGCGTGGGCTCGATCTCGCTCGGAACCTGGAGTAGCATGACGCCCGATGCACCGGACTCCTGGAGCAACCTCGGAACATGCTGAGGGCGCTGACGTGCCGTTCGGCGATGGCTCGCTGAGAGGGGAACGCCTCCGACGTCATCTTCCCGGATGCCGCATCCTCTGGAGCCTGGTTGCAGGGTTGAGCATGAGCTGCCAGGGCGCTTCGACCGCAGCATTCACGTCGAGCTCCGGCGCGCCGGGGTCGACAGGGGCGGAGTCGACGACTGGCTCGGCGGGTAGCTCCGCGTCGGTGTCGAGCTCTACGACCGAGGCTGACTCGGCACCTGCATCTTCCTCGTCGACAGGCGCCGGCGCGACGGCGACAGCCCCGGTCACTGATGTCGGCTGGGAGAGCAGCAGCTCCGGCGACATCGTGCCCGAGGGCTGTCAGGGGAAGATCGACCTGGTCTTCCTGATCTCCCAGGGGCTCTGGATGTCGAAGTCCCAAAAGCAGCTTATCGAGGCGTTCCCAGGCATTATCGAGACGATCGAGTCAAGGTTCGAGGACTTCGACTTCCACATCATGGTTGTGGACTCTCACAGCGGATGGGGCCGGGACCACTGCACGCAAGCTTGCCCCGACCTGAGCTGCAAAATTGGAGAGCCTTGCTGTTTGTACTCCCAGCCCCAGGGCGAGGTGTGCTGCGAGGTCCCAGACTACCCCTGCGCAACGCTCAACGCTATGACGCAGTGTGATCAGACCGCAGGTGCTGGTTCTGTCTTTCCATCCGGGATGTTTGCGACAAATGCGCCGTGCAAGATCGCTGATGGTCGGCGGTACCTGACCAGGGATGAGCCCGATCTGGACGGCACATTTGCCTGCGTCGCCCAGGTTGGGACGGTGGCGATCAACAACCTAGCTGAGAATCTAGTCGCCTCGCTCCAGCCGGAGATCAACGGGCCAGGGGGATGTAACGAGGGGTTCTTGCGAGAAGACGCGCTGCTGATGATCACGATCATCGAGCCGGGCAACGACGACGACTCACCCGGAACCCCCGAGGAGTGGGCGGATGCTGTGATTGCCGCGAAGAATGGTGACCCCAACGCGGTCGTGGTGCTTCAACTCGGCAACCCTGCGTGCCCTGACGGGGACGCGGTGTGTCAGTTCACGAAGCTCTTCCCCAACCACATGCGCGGCGATCGAACTGACCCTGACTTCACGGGTCAGTTTCTCGAAGCAACCACGCTTGTTGAGGCGGCTTGTGAGCAGCTCATCCCTCAGTAGAACGGACCCTTAGCCGCCAATGTAGGCGATCGCGGGGTAGTAGCTGGCACCGACTCCCGCGCCGTAGACCTGTCCGAAGCGTCCAACGGCGACCGCTCGGGCGATCTGAAGCGCTCCGATGCTCGTTTTCGGAAAGCTCCATAGCGCTTGGTCCCAAGAGGGCCTGTAGGCGCGAAGGAGAAATTCGTCGCCGGGTCCACCGCTTGCGACGATAGCGTAGTGAGCGGGGTGCCAGGCGACCGCCGAGGGGGTGTAGTTCTCCAAAGGTACATACCCTAGAGAGATTTCGTTCAGGAGCCCGCCCCACTGATTCTCGGTCCAGAGCATACCCTCGAAGGTGCCCTTGGAGCACTCTTTCAGGCAAGAATAGCCGGTGATGATCGCATCGCCCCAGTCGCCGATCACCACGGCACGGGCGAAGCTCTGGGCCGCCTCGCCTAGTTCAGGCTCATGGACGAGGAAAGGTTCCTCCTCCACCGAGTTGTTCTGAGGATCGTAGACGATCGAGAATCGCCGGGTCGTTGGATCATCGACGTCGTTGCCGTGACCGCCAAACGCATCGCCAACCACCACGACCGCGGTGTCATCGCGAAAATCACAGCCGTGGGCCGTTTCCGAAAAAGTATGCTTCCAGTCCCCTGGAGGCGCATAGTCCAGCACCTTCAGGAGCCCCGGCAGTTGGGGGCGGTACACCCTCAGCATCACATCGAGATCGCCGAACCCCGATGGCGTCGCGCCGCAGAGGACGAGCGTGTCTCCCCGAACCGCGAGGTCGTTGGCCTGCTCGTCCTTCGAGCCCAGGCCGCGAGTCTCGGGGGCTGCGCCCCAGGTCGCGATCGATCCGAGCCACCAGACTTCCT
>JAUHWG010000064.1 GCA_030424595.1 Polyangia bacterium | reverse complement strand
CGCCCCCGGCGATCTTCTTGGGCGCGACCTGTGAGCGCGACTTGGGCTCCGACACGCCTACCGGCGCTGTTATCGACGCGTCTGGTGGAGAAGCCCGGACGGGGGGGATCTCTCGCTCCGGCTCCGGGAGGATCGTCGCCTGCTCGCTCGCGTCGAGCCCCAGGAAGGGCACGAGCGGATCCTTCTCGCAGGTTGTACCCGTGGTCTTCAGCGCAGTTGCGATCGCCTCGCGAAAGCCGTCGAAGTCATGGCGCTCATCGTCACCGAGATCGCCGCGCTCGAGGTTCGTGCTCACGACACGTTGGGCCTCGCAGAGCAGCTCGTGCTCACCGCTTGAGCGCGCGGCCTCGCGGTACGCCTTCTGCGCTCGAAAGGCAGCGTGACCTCGAGTCTCGGGGTCGACGGCCTCCGCGACGACGCTCTCCCAGGCCACGGCCGCGGGCACCAGGGCGCCCTCCGTCTCGAGCCGTTGCGCCTTCGCCTCTGCGTCGCGGGCTCCTCGATCATCCAGGGCGGCCTCGCCGGGCGGCGCGAGGCAGGCGAGGACGCCAGCCAGAAGTGGAGCGATCGCGAGCACGGACATGGACGATATCAAGCCTTCTCCGCCATGGCGATGTCAGACCTCTCCGAGCGAGAGCCGGTGCTGCGAGGGCGTGCCCGGCTTGATCCGTACGCGTCGGAGCTGTCGCTCGATGCACTTCGTCACCATCGACGGCAGGTTGGGGGCATCGTGCGACACGTTCGCGATCTGCCCCTCAGCGCCGACGTTGATCGTCACGATCATGGCTCCTGCATCGGTCGACAGGCAGCCGTTGAGGTCCGATCTCTTCTTGCTCAGCGCGCGCTGTCTTGCCTTCTGGACAGAGGCGGATCCCGCCGGCTTCTTGGCCTTCGTGGGCAGAGCCTCCGACTCCGGCGTCTCCTCGAGGTCGGCGACCACCCCTTCCGCGTCGTCCCCCTCGGCCAAGTCTGGCTCCTCCGGTTCAGGGGGAGCCATCGCAGCCCGCGATGCTTTGGCCTCCTCGGCGGGTTCAGCCTCAGCGGGCAGAGATGCGCCGTGTTCCTCCGGTACGCGCGAGGCCCAGGCCAAGGCAAACCGCGTGTTGTCGAGCCCGGGAGTAGCGCTCCTGCTCTGGCCGATCCACACGCCCAGCAACACCAGGCTCAGCGCCGCGACAATCGCGAGGACCCAGCGCCATCGCGGGCCGACGCGCGGCGACGAAGAGACTGCCGTCGCGATCTCTGGCTCGCTCGATGAGACCGCTGTCGCGATCTCTGGCTCGCCGGAAACGTCGGCCGCAGCACGCATCTCCTCCATGCGCTCGGCGAGCTCGATCTCCCGGAGATCCTCGTCCGCATCACGGAGGCGAACGATCAGCTGCGCGACGCTCAAGCGGTGGGCGGGATCGACCTGGAGCGCGGCCACGAGCGCGTTCGCCAGGGCCCCCGGACAGTCCGCGACGTGCTCCGCAGGTGAGATCCACTCCCCCTCCTCGTCCATCGTCGGTCGCTTCCCGGTGAGCAGGCCATAGAGCAGCCGACCGAGCGAGTAGACATCGCTGCGGGGCGTCCAGCCGTGACCGGCCTTCGCCTCGGGAGCGGTCCACTCGAGGTGGCGGAGCCCCTCGCTCTCGGGCCGCGTACGCGCCTCGGGTGGGGTGGGGTAGCGCTCGTCGGTCAGCGCGTAGAAACGATCGAGGAGCTCGGCCTCGCCAAAGTCGATCAGCGACGCGACCGGCTCTCCATCGCGGCGGTCGATGAGGACGTTGCTCCGGTTCAGATCGCGGTGCAGGACCCCTTGCTGATGGAGCGTCGTCAAGGCCGCCGTGAGTTGAAGGCCGACAGCGATCACCTCGCTCGCCCCGAGCTTCTCCGGGCTGATCTCCGCGACCGTCTGGCCCCGGCGCAGCTGCATCGCGATGAACGGACGCCGCACGCCCGGGCCCGTGCGGCACTCGATCAGCTTGGGTATCGCCGGGTCGTCGACGGCGGCGAGGACCCGAGCCTCGCGGACGAAGCGAGCGCGATCCTCCTCGCACTCCAACGCCTCTTCTCGGAGGATCTTGAGCGCCACGTAGCAGCGAGCATCGCGATGGTAGGCCCGGTACACCTCCGCCTTCGCGCCGACCCCGAGGAGTTCAAGAAGCTCGTAGCACCCGTCGAAGAGCGGCTGGTCCGACGCCGGGCTCTCAGCTCCGTCGCTTTGGATCGCCGCCAGCTCGCGGCGAAGCTCAGCGACCGTCGCGAAGCGGTCCTCTGGGAGGATCGCCATCGCTCGATGAACAACAGCCTCAAGCCCCTCGGGGATTCCGCACCCCGGCCGGGCCTCCTCCATCCTCTGTAGCTCCGCCGGATCCGGCATCTTCCCGGTGCAGAGCTGATAGAGCGTGACGCCGAGGCTGTAGACGTCAAAGCGTGCGTCGGGAGCGGCGATGCCCGCCTCCGGCGGCACATACCCCGGCGTGCCGATGACCTTCCCGGCCGCCGTGCGCCGCCGCGGGGGCAAGGGATCACCGCCGCCCTGGACCCGCGCTAATTCCTCGATCCGCGCGATCCCCAGGTCGATGAGCTTGACCCGCCGCTCCCCTGTGACGCCCCGGAGCTCGGCGATGTTGCTGGGCTTCACGTCCCGATGGGTCACGCCGGCGCGGTGAAGCGCCTGCAAAGCGCTCGCGACTTGCCGGATCATCTCAACGGCCTCGCGCCAAGGCAGCGGGCCAGTCGCTCGGAGTTGTTGGTCCAGGCTCTTGCCCAGATGCTCCATCGCCATGAACGGCGCGCCGCTCCGAGTCTCACCCACGGCCAAGACCTGCACGAGGTGCGGATGCCGGAGGTTGGCGAGGATCGTCACCTCGTCGAGAAAGCGTCGTCGAAGGTCCGGGTCAGAGCTCTGGAGGATCTTGACCGCCGCCTGGCTGCGGAGTGCGAGGTCTTCGCAGAGGTACACGCACGCCATGCCGCCGCAGCCCAACCGCGAGAGGATCCTGAAACGTCCATCAAGGACAACCTCGAGCTCCATCTGGGATGTTGTCGGGGGACGGGTGAACTGGCGGGCCTTGCCCGGTCGCGAGCCAGTAGCCCCCGGAGAGTGAAAGAACTGCGTCCAAGCGGGCGTGTGAGCCAGGGTTGGGATCGGTGACGAGGGGACGCTCATACTCACGACTCTATGGTTATGAACAGACAAAATCGGCGATCATGCAAGCCCGACTTGCGTCGGAGTCTGGACGGTAGCCTAGGCTGACCGGCGGCGGGCGACGAGCCAAACGAGATCCGTGTGCACGAGGGGGCGCGCCCCGCGGGGCGGTTGGAAGTGCGGCGAGCGTGCATGGGCCGGCGCATGGCCGAGGGAGCCGCCGCGCCGCTCGAACACGTGCCTTGACCGGGCGTCTTCTCCGCGAAAAGGTCGAAGGTATGCCCACCGGCCGTCCCCGAAGCCTCATCAACATCTTCCAAGAGAGTCGCTCCACGTTGCGGACCGCGTGGCAACGGCCCTCGCGGAGCACCTCGGCACGTCCACGTCGGAGGCGCGTTTGACCGCCTGCCAACGATCGCGCCCTCGCTCGCGGGCGGAGCATCGGCCAAACCCGTGGGGCGAGCAGGTCCCCACCTCACCCCAGCCGGGCGACCGTCCGCCAGAGCCTCAATGGCGTCGTGGGCGAAGGGCGGGCGGAGCAGGTAGCGACAGACCCGCTCTAATCGTCGGCGGTCGCGGCCGTCGACGGTCGTGGCCGCGGCCGAGGATGGCGGTCATCCGCTCGGGGGTCGGCGGCGGCGCGGCCCTGAAGGGCAGCTCGCCTGTGCACTCCTCGAAGGCGCCGTCGGTCACAAGCAGATGGAGGTGGACGTAGAGGCCCAG
>JAUHWG010000061.1 GCA_030424595.1 Polyangia bacterium | reverse complement strand
TCGACCCCCTCCTGAACATAGCCATCGCCACAGGCGGCCACGAGGCAGGTGTCGGTGCACGCGTCCGTATTGTCGGCGTTCCCGTCATCGCACTCCTCGTCCTCCTCGACGATCCCGTTGCCGCACTCGACAGGGTTCCCGGTCGTCGTCGTGTCCGTCGTAGACGTCGGATCTGTCGTCGTCGTCGGATCCGTGGTGGTGGTGGGATCCGTCGTCGTCGTCTCCCCCTCGCTCACCCCGCTCGTCGGTCCTGTCGTCGTCGTCTCGGAGGTCCCGCCGCTGGTCGTCGTCGTGTCACCAGTCGTCGTCGTGCTCCCGTCCGAGTCGGTCGCCGTGCTGCTGGCACTATCATCACCCGCGCAGGCGAGGGCCAAGGAGCAGACAAGAGCGGCCGCGTAGCCCCCTCGACTCACACCACTTCGCCGCAATAGCTTCTGCAACCTACTATGCATCGTATATATCTCCATCAGCCTGAGACTATCGCATGAGTCAGCGCCGACCGCCTCACCTCTACCATTGCGACGAGCGAAGAGCCGGCCGGCTGGGCTTCCACGTGTCGCTCCTATGGACCCTTCGCTCCTATGGACCCTTCGCTCCGCGCCTAGCGGCCCGCGCCTCGCCGCTCCGGGCCGTACGGCGAGTCTTGGCGGAGCCGAGAGGGCCGACGAGGGCGAGCGAGAGCGCGCGGGACTTTTGCCTCGGCCTCCTAGGCCAGCTCGGGCGCCTCGCGGCGGCCGTCGGCGTGGATCGCAAAGCGGTCCGACTCCCGGCTGTGGACCGGGCCGTCGACCGGCCAGGGCCAGCCGCCAAAGCCCGTCCGCTGGTAGTCCTGGATCGCCTGCTGGATCTCCTGCCGCGTGTTCATGACAAAGGGACCGTGCTGGACCACGGGCTCGCCTATCGGTCGACCCTGGAGGAGGAGGAGCTCCGCCTCGGCGTCGCCGTTGTCGAGCTGGACGGCGAGCTCCGAGTCGAGGCGGAGGCCGGTGTTCACCGGGAAGCTCTGACCGCCGAGGCGGAGGCCGGCGCCGCGGAATAGATAGAGGGTACGGTTGAGTCCGGCGCTCGCGGGCGGCAGGGTGAAGCTCGCGCCCGCGCCCATCCGGATCGTCCAGATCGCCACCTCGGAGGTCGGCTGCGAGGCCCAAGAGTGGGGCGGCGGCGGCGGTCCCTGGTGCCCCGCGATCGACCCCGAGACGACCCGCACCTTGACCTCGCGCTCGCCGTCGCCGCCGAAGGAGAGCTCCGGGATCGTCGGCGCCCAGAGCATCGAGAAGTGGGGGTCGACCATCTTGCTGGCGGCCGGGAGGTTGAGCCAGAGCTGGAAGAGCTCGGCTGTGTTGTCGGCGTCGCGGCGGCGCAGGGGGAACATCTCGGCGTGGACGATCCCGCGGCCGGCGGTCATCCACTGGACGTCGCCGTGGCCGAAGCGAGCCGTCGCGCCGAGGGAGTCCGCGTGGTCGATCACCCCGCGGCGGGCGATCGTCACGGTCTCAAAGCCGCGGTGCGGGTGGCGAGGGAAGCCCGGGATCGCCCGCCCGTGGTACATCCGCCAGCCGTCCTTGCCCTCGAAGTCCATGCCCAGGCGACGGCCGGCGAGCGACGCCGCCGGGCCCATCGCCTCGTTGCCGGCGGGGTAGTGGTCCTCGTGGTGAACACAGAAGAGGAAGGGATCGAAGGCCGGCCAGGGGAAGCCGAGCTCGAACGCGGAGAGGATCGGCGAGCGACCCTGGGCGGGACCTGCGGGGCTGGAGACAGACATGGGCGCCATCACCTTAGCCGGACTCCGCAGGTCCGCCACCCTCGGGCCTCTCGTCCCCGCCGTCCTCCCCGTCGCCCCCGTCCACGGCGTCGGCGCGGCGTCGGGCGCCGGCCCTGCGGAGGAGCGCCCGCAGCGAGAGGAGGAGCGCCAATCCGGCCCCGACCGCCAGGATCCTGTAGGCGACGCCCATCGCCAGGAGGAAGCGCTCAGGCGCGGCCGCGAGCGCCACGTCGCCGACGTAGAGGGTCAGCAGCACCGACGCCGCGAGCATGCCGATGATCATCCCCATCGACCGCGACGCCGCGCCGAGGGCCGAGGCGCCGCCGACCAGCGTCGAGGGCACGCTGTTCATGATCGTCGTCATGTTCGGCGACGAGAAGAAGGCGAACCCGACGCCCTGGCAGACCAGCACCGCGATCACCAGGGTGAGGCTGGAGCCCGCCTCGAGGTCGAGCGCCAAGAGAGTGCTGACGAGCACCGCGGCGACGCCGAAGAGGGCGAGGAGCGCCGGCCGCATACGATCGGCGAGCGCCCCGGTGACCGGCGCGAAGACGGCCATCAACACCGAGCCGATCGCGAGGATCTGGCCGCTCGGCCCCGGCGCTCGCCCCTGCGGCACCTGGAGGAAGATGCTCATCATGAAGAGCGCCGCGTAGGCGTTCATGTAGAGGAGCGCCTGGACCGAGAGGGCGCCGCGGAGCACCCGGTTGCCCATCAGCGCGCGGACGTCGAGGATCGGCGCTCGAACCTGTCCCTGAAGCCACACAAAGGCCACGCCGAGGGCTAGGCCGAGCCCGACCAGCGGCCATCCCACCCACGGCCTGTCGACGAGCGAGGCGCCGAAGACGACGACCACCACCGAGGCGACCACGAGGAGCACGCTCGCGAGGTCGACGCTCCCCGCCGGGGGCCTTCGCCAGGTCGACGGCAGGAGTCGACGGACCAGGAGATAGGCGGCGAGGAGAAAGCTCGAGCCGACGACGAAGACCGAGCGCCAGCCGAACGCCCCGACCAACACCCCGCCGACCAGCGGACCCAGCGTGAGGCCAGCGTAGGTCACGCCGATCGCCGCGCCGTAGGCCCTCCCGCGGCCCTCTGGGGGGACCACGTCGGCGAGGATCGCCGGGCCTGTCGCCGAGATCACCGCGGCCGCGATCCCTTGGATCAGCCGCAGACCGAGGACCACCGTGATCGATCCCGCGGCCGCGATCGAGAGGGAGGCGAGGCCGAAGAGCGCGAGGCCGCCGCGGTAGAGCGCGCGACGATCGCTGACGTCCGCGAGGCGCCCCACCGGCAGGAGGAAGGCGACGCTACCGGCGAGGAAGAGGGTCTCTACCAGGCCCAAGGCGCTGGCCCCCGCCGAGAGCTCCCCGCCGAGGCTCGGCAGGGCCACCGCCACCGCGGAGAACATGAACGGCGCCGCGAAGTGGGCGGCGATCACCGCCCAGGCGACGATCCGTCGTCCAGCCTCCGCCTCGCCCCTGGCCTCCTCGCTCGGCACCCAGCGGCGAGTATCGCAGAGAACAGGCGCCGTCCATCGACGGGTCGGCTCCCTAGGCCGAGAAGCCCCGAAGACGCGTCGTGCGCTCGCGAGTCACCAGCGGAGCGCGGCCCGTGCCGATTACCCGCGGGCCCGGACCGATAGCGCAGCGACGCTAGCGCCTATGGCGAGCGTCCGCGCGCTCACCCCCCCTCGTCCGGCATCCGGCGTGTACCATCGGACCATGACGGCACCGGTGAAGGCCCTCCTGCCGCCCCTGTGGATGGGCCTCCTTGTCTCCGGCTGTCTTGTGCCTGTGAGCTCCGACACGGGGAGCTCAGCCACGACCTCGACGACCTCAGCCACGACCTCGACGACCTCGGCGACCTCGACGACGAGCACCTCGACGACTTCTGGGACCCCGTCGACGTCAAGCGCCAGTGAGACCCAGGCCTGTAGCTTCCTCGACTGCGAAGACACGCCGCCCCCCTCCCCCGCAGAGTGCAACGTCTGGTACCAGGACTGCCCTGATGGCACCAAGTGCATGGCCTGGGCGGACGACGGCGGCACCTCCTGGAACGCGACGATGTGTAGCCCGATCGACCCGAACCCCGTCGGGCCCGGGGAGGTGTGTAAGGTCGAAGAAGGCCCGACCAGCGGCATCGACAACTGCGACGCCCATTCGATGTGTTGGAACGTCGACCAAGACACCCTCGAGGGCGCTTGTCACGCCTTCTGTACGGGCACAAGCGCCGAGAACGCGACTTGCGACCCAGGCTTCTACTGTCTCATCAACTCGGATTCGGTCCTCATTCTGTGCTATCCGCGGTGTTTTCCGCTGCTCCAGGACTGCCCCGCCGATGAGCTCTGTATCCCGAGCGGAGATACCTTCATCTGCCGACAAGATGCATCCGGTGACTTTGGCACCTACGGCGATCCATGCGAGTACGCCAATACGTGTAATGCCGGCCTCTACTGCCTCAACCCCGAGTTCATCGAGGGCTGCCAGGCCGTCGGGTGCTGCACCCCCTTCTGTGACACGAGCGAGCCGCTGATGTGTCCAGGCGCTACGCAGGAGTGCATCCCCTGGTACGACGAGGGAGATGCACCGGACGGATATGAGGACGTCGGGATCTGTGGGATCCCCCAGTGATCCCACCGTGCGCCCGTATGAGCCCGAAAGAGATGACTCTTCCGGACCCGTGCGCGTCGACGAGACTGTCACCCGACGAACCCGGCGCCTAGTCGACGACGAGCATTCCCCGAATGTTCTCGTTCGGGGCGCAGCACGGGCCGAAGACGATCCGCCCGTCCTCTCGGGCGTTGACCTGGCCGCACAGCGGCGCTCCGTGGGCACGGATACGCGCGAGGATGTCGCCCTTGCTCGCGCCCCGGAGATCGTGGACGTTCGCCGCGCAGGTGTCGCAATGGCGCACACCCTCGGCGACCGGCGTCATCGTCTCCCAGGCCACCGGACAGGGGAATTCGATGTGAAGTCCCACTCTCGCCTGGGTCTGCCCCTTCGCGAGCACCTCGCGGACGCGCCGGAGGGCCCTTCGAGTCTCTTTGGTCATCGTGCTCATCGTCTGCCGCGGTCGTGGGTGCCGAGCGGATCACGAGTATACCCTCCTGCCCCGGCGGCGCGCAGCCAGGCGACGGAGCTGTCCACAGCGAGAGCGGAGGTGACGTGAGCGCTAGTGCGACGCCGACGGTGCATCGGCGAGCGTCGTCCGTCGGACGACCCGCATTCGCAGCGGTCGCGCCGGTCGAGCGGTCACCGCGAACTGAAGCGGCAGCTCCTCGCGGGAGGTCCGCTCCAGGCGGACGTGCTGGACGAAGGTCGCCAGGGTCAGGATCCCCTCCATCATCGCGAAGTGATTGCCGACGCAGATCCTCGGCCCGCCGCCGAAGGGCATGTAGGCGTAGCGCGAGACGCCCTCGGTCCTGCCGTCGAGCCAGCGCTCGGGGGCAAAGGCCATCGGGTCGTCGAACGACGCCCGATCGCGGTGGAGCACCCACGGCGAGATCAGCACGGTCGTCCCCTTCGGGACCGTGAAGGGCCCGAGTTCGACCTCGGCGGTCGACTCGCGACCGATCAGGTAGGCCGGCGGGTAGAGCCGGAGCACCTCCTTGAAGACCGCCTCGGTGTAGGGGAGCTGCGGCAGATCGGCGGCCTTCGCCGGACGGCCGCCGAGCGCCGCGTCGACCTCCCGCTTGAGCTTGAGGTCGACCTCAGGATGCTCGGCGATGAGCTTGAGGCCGAAGGTCAGGGCGTTCGCCGTGGTCTCGTGGCCAGCGACGAAGAGGGTCAACGCCTCGTCGTAGATCTGATCCTCGTCCATGCCCTCGCCGCTCTCATCGCGGGCCGCGAGCAGGCGCGAGAGGAGGTCGTCGCCGTCACAGCCGCTCTCCTGACGCTCGCGGATGATCCCGCGGACCTTGGCCTCGATCACCGCCCCGGCCTCGGCGATCTGGCGCCGGGGCTTGAGCGGCACCCACTCCGGGACGAGCCGTCGCCACGAGCGGACGACCCGCTCGAAGTTGTGCATGACGACGTCCATCTTCGCGCCGATCTCCTCCGCCCCGGAGAAGGCGGCGCCGAAGAGGGTCTCGGTGACGATCTCGAGGGTCACGGCGGTCATGTCGGCGTGGACGTCGCGGACCTCTCCGTCGACCAGAGTATCGACATAGCGACGCGCCGCGCTGACCATCGAATCACCGTAGCTGGCGATATGCCGCCGGTTCAGCGAGGGGGCGATGAGGCGCCGCTGCCGTCGCCACTTCGGCAGCTCGCTCGTCAGCAGGCCCTCCCCCAGGAGATACGAGAGGCTGTGGGTGACGTTGTCCTTGACGAAGGCGCCGCCGCGATCGACCAGGACCTCGCCGATGAGCTCGGGGTCGAAGAGAAAGAGGACCCGCTCGCCGAAGATGCTCAAGCTCGCCGCCTTCCCGTGGCGCGCGTGCATCTTCTCCATCTCGCGCAGCGGGCCGCGGAAGAACGCCCGTGTCTGCGCGAGTTTGGCGATCGTGCTCGTGGGTCCCGGCGGGTAGGTCATCGCCTGTCCCTACACCCGCGCACGGAGGGCGACAAGCGCCGCGTCGCCGCGTCGCGAGGTCTAGGAGCCTGTGGCCTCCCCCTCGGCCTCCGGACGCCCCGCGGCGACCGCCCGGATCGCCTCGATCAAGCGAGCGCGGTCGAGCGGCTTGACGATATGGTCGACCGCGCCGATATCGCGCGACCGACCGAGCTCGTCGTTGATGCTGACGACGATGACCGCGAAGCCGCGCCTGCACAGCTCCCCCAGCAGGTCCCAGCCGTCCTCCGCCTGGACGTCGAGGATGACCGCGGTCGGCCGAAGCTCGTCCGCCAGGGCGACGCACTGCCCCGGGCGACGCAACGGCACGGGGAAGAGCTCCGCCTCGCCCTCCAGGCCGCGACAGAGGAGATCGAGGCACGCCGGATCCTCGTCGACGCAGAGGACGATCTGCCGCTCGGTCCGGCGGGCCTCCGCGAGGCTACCGGCGAAGATCCCCTCGACATGGGCCGAGGAGGAGTTGACGGGCAGGACCACCGTGAAGACCGAGCCCTCGCCGGGGACGCTCTCGACCTCGAGGGAGCCCTCCATCAGCTCGACGAAGCGGGCCGAGAGCGCGAGCCCCAGGCCGGTGCCGCCGAAGCGCCGGCTCGTCGACGCGTCGGCCTGGACGAAGGGGCGGAAGAGGCGGGCGAGCTGCTCCTCCGAGATGCCGATGCCCGTGTCGGAGATCGAGAAGCGGACCATGTCGACGCCGCCGATCGTCACCCGCCGCGCCCGCATCGTCACCGTGCCGTCCTCGGTGAACTTGGTCGCGTTGCTCAGGAGGTTGAGCAGGACCTGGCGGACCCGCATCGGGTCGCCGTGGATCTCACCGATCTCCTGGTCGAGGTCGAGGACTAGCATGTTCTCGCGCGCGTCGACGATCGGGATCACGTAGCCGGCGATCTCGTTGACGAGCGCCGAGACGTCGAACCACTCACACTCGAGGCGGAGGCGGCCCGACTCGATCTTGGCCAGGTCGAGGATGTCGTTGATCAGCGCCAGCAGGTGCTTGCCGGAGCTGCGGATCCGAAAGAGGTCCGTCGACAGGTGGGCCTCAGCGTCGTCGATGTCCTCGAGCATGAGCTCGCTGTAGCCGATGATCGCGTTCAGCGGTGTCCGCAGCTCGTGGCTCATGTTGGCGAGGAACTGACTCTTCGCCTCGTTGGCCCGCTCGCTCTTGCTGGCGTTGAGGAGCGCGTCGCGGAGCCGCTGCATCGCCACGCCGACGAAGGTCGCGGCGCCGATGTACACGCAGAGCTGGGTCGACCAGAGGAGGATGACCTCGGCCGACGACGCCGACGCGGCGGGCGGCGACTCGAAGAGGAGGGCCGTCGACGCTGCGATCCCCGCCACTGCGACGAAGAGAGCGCCCATCACCCCGAGGCTCAACCCTGCGCCGATGATCAAGATCCCGAAGACGTAGAGGCTCGGGCTCGACATCCCGCCGAGCGCAGCGCCGAGCGCGAGCGATGCTGAGGAGAGCACCGTCACCCACATCGCCGCGCGCGGGCGGACCTGGAGGCGTCGGCTGGCGAGGGCGCAGGCCCCTGCGACCGATGCCGTGACGAGCGCGGCGATGATCCCAAGCGAGCCGCCGGCGTCGACGAGCACGACCGGCAGGGCGCCGACAGCCCCGGCGAGCGCGATCGAGGGAGCCTGCGAGGCGAGCCCCCGCTCGCGCACGGAGACCGCTGTGGTGCGCATCGTCTGCATCACGTCCTGTGCACCCCAGACCCGCTACGCAGGATCGCGCCCGGGGTCTGACTTGCGGACGCGGAGGAGGATCTCGGTCCCCTCGCCTGCGGCTGTCTGGACCCGGATATCCCCCCCCAATTCCTCGACGGCGGCCTTCACCGCGGACATGCCCACGCCGCGGCCCGAGATGTCCGTCGCGATCTCGGCGGCCGAGAGCCCATCGCGAAAGATCAGCCGCACCCGCGCCCCCTCGTCCATCGCCGCGAGGCTCTCCGCGGACTCCAGCCCGAGCTCGATCGCCCGCTCGCAGAGCCGGTCCAGCAGGACCCCGCGGCCGTCGTCACAGACCTCGACCTCGTAGAAGGCTTCGGTCTCGCCGATCCGCACCCGCAGCGATCCGCGGGTCGGCTTGTCCCCCCGCTCGTGCGGCGCCTCGATCCCGTGGTCGACGGCGTTGCGGATGAGGTGCGGCAGGTTGCGGAAGATCGGGCGCATGAGCTCCGCGTCGACCAGCAGATCGCCGCCGTCGACAACCAGCTCCACCTCCTTGTTCAGGCGCTCCGCGAGCCGCTCGACGAAGGGCCGCAGGGGGCCGATGAGCTCGCTCGCGGGGCGTTGGACGACCTCCGCAGCCCAGAGCTGGAGCGCCTCCGAGGAGCCCTCGCTGCGCATCAGCAGGCGCAGCCGCTGGAGCTGGTGCTCCGGCAGGGCGAACGAGCGCTCCGCGTCGGCGTCGAAGTCGATCCCGAGCACCGCCTCGTTGGCGCTGAGGAAGCCGCGCAGGGCCCCGGCGACCCGCTCGAGCCCGGCGGTGTCGATCATCCCCGCCATCTCGACGGCGTGGACCGCCGCGACGATCCCGTCGAGCCCGTAGGAGGCCGCGTTACCCTTGATCGTGTGGACCGCCCGACGGACCAGCTCCTGCTCGCCCAGGCGATCGCGGGAGAGCTGGATCCGCGCCCGTGAGTCGGCGACGAATTGCTCAAAGGCCGGCCTTTGCCGGAGGATCCCCATCAGGACCTCGTTGCGGCGGCTACGCTGCTGCGCCTCCTCCAACGCCGTGATGTCGCTGATCGTCAGGAGCAGGCCCGTGATCGTCTGCTGCCCGTCGCGGACCACCCTCCCCTCGACCCGCAGCGCCCGACGGCCGACCTCGAAGCGCTGCGGCAGCTGATCGAGCGTGACCTCCTCGGGGAGCAGATCCTCAAAGACCTGGTCGAGGCCGACGAGGAGCTCCGAGTGGCGGACCGAGCCCTCGATCCGCAGGAGCGCGGCGAGGTCATCCCCGGCCGCGAGCTCGCGACCGAAGAGCTCGGCGCAGGAGCGGGTGAAGCCCTCCTCGACCCGGAGTTCGTGATCGATGATCAAAAAGCCGAAGGTGACGTTGTCGAGGATCGTCTGGATCGCCTCGGTCCGCCGGGCGACCTCAACCTCGAGGTGTTCGCTGTAGCGCTTTAGCTCCTCGGCGCGGACCTCGAAGAGCTCACGGCGCTGCCGGTTCTTCTCCTCGCGCAGGCGGGCCCGCTCGAGCTGGCGATGGATCGCCGTCTGCGCGCCCTCGTTGTACATCCGCTGGACCTTGCGCTTGAGCACCTCGACGGTCCGCTCGGCCGCGAGGGCCCGCCTGCGCCAGTCATCCCCGCCAGGTGAGCGCGCCTCTCTCTCCTCATTCGCCACGGGTTGTTCCACCTCCATCTCGAAGCCTCCTTGATCCGCGGCTCTAGTCCGCGGCCCTCTCTGCGGCGCTGTCTGCAGCGCTGTCTGCAGCGCTGTCTGCAGCGCTGTCTGCAGGCTTGTCCGCAGCGCAGATCGCCAAGGCGACGAGCGTCTGGTTGATGTGCAGCCCGTTGAGCTGCTCGCCGTAGGTGTCAAAGCCGATCATCGACGCGCCGAGGCCCTCGTAGACCGAGCCGAGGCGAGCGTTGGTGTCGCCCTCCTGCGCCTCCAAGGAGCGGAGGATGCAGTTAAAGCTGAGGAGAAAGTCGACCTCGCCGACCTCCGCCTTGAGGGCGCCGAGATCCTCGCGGAGCGAGCCCTCCATGTCGTTGTGACCGCCGATGTCGAGCACCATCCCCTCCTCGATCCCGCAATAGAAGGTCAGCGAGCGGTCGTCGTTGAGCGTCTGGATGCTGCGGACATAGAGCTCGCCGTTGCACTGAAAGGTCATCGGGTTGAGGAACATCTGCTCGGTCGTCATCTCGCCCAGCGGGACCCCGATCGCCGCCGCGTAGGCCTCTGCGGCGGGGTAGCCGTCCATCTCGTAGACCCTCCGCGCGCTGACGTCCGCGCGGGTGATCACGAGCGAGCGCGGGGTGGTCACGTAGTGCTGGTGCTTGATGATCTTGAAGCTCGACCGCTCGGCCTTGCCCATGACGACCACCGCAGCGTCGGTCTCGGCGCCCCCCTCGTGGATCACGAAGGTCTTGGCGAAGGCGAGGTCATCGCCCGCCGATCCGCCGGCGAGCGTGACCCCCTCGATGGCGTCCGCTAAGAGCGCGGAGACGACCTCCTCCTTCATCGACAGGCCGTCGACGAAGAGCAGGCAGAAGTAGGCGTCCGGGTCAAAGTCCTCGGTGTCGGTGCCGAGCCCGGAGAAGAGCCTCTGCGCCGCCGAAACCGCGGCCGCCTCGTCGAACGATCGGAGCTCGCGGATCACGGTCGTCTCCCAGCGAACGCCAGAGTCGACGAGGCCAGCGACGACCATCGTCTTGTTGGTGTGCTCCCCCGCCAGGAGCTCGCCGGAGGTCGTGCAGCCGACGATCGGCACCCCCGCGAAGCGCTCGGAGAGCGCCTTCGCGACCGCTTGAGGCTCCTGGGCGGTCGAGCAGAAGACGAAGATGATCTCCGGCGAGTCGGCCCACCCCTTCGTCGCCTCGGCCACCGCGACAGCGCCGTCGCTCGCGTTTGTCCGTCCTTGCAGCACCCGCATCGTCGTCAGTCCTCGCCGCCCCGCCTAGAAGAGCAACATCTCGCCGGCCGTGCAGTGTTCGCGCTCCGCCTCGGGGACCTCGCGGAGCTCCAGCGACGCAGAGTATTGATAGTCAATCCAGACGCAGAAGTCGCCGGAGTGGCCGTGGAATGTGTACTTGTGAACGCTCTCTTGGGGCCGGGGTACGATCCGCACCGAGACCCCGCGGAGCACCACCGGCGAGGCCAACCACAGGGTCACGCCGTAGGACATCAGCTCCCCCTTGATCCGCCCGAGGAGCTGGTTTGAGAGCTCTGCCAGCCAGTCGTAGATCTGGTCGTTGGTCAGGGGCTCGTCGCCCACCGCGAGCGGGTGGGTCGCCCGGACCGCGTGCGGCGGCGCCGTCACCCCGAGCGCGCCCTTCATCGTATCTCCAGAGAAGCCGATGACCGCGACAAACCCGTCCGCGGGCTCGTCGAGGTCGCCCTCGGCCCGCTTGAAGTCTCCCGGGAGCATCCCCTCGCAGACGGCCGCCGAGATCCTGTCGATAATCTGTGAAACCTCCAGCATTGTCCCCCTCACCCCTCTCTCCCCCCAACACGACTCATGTAGCGAGCTTGTCGACGGCCTTGACGAGCAAGGTCGCGTTGAATGGTTTGACGATCCAGCCCTTGGCGCCGGCCGCCTTGGCGCGCTTGATCAGCGCCGGCTGCCCCTCGGTGGTCAGCATGACGATCGGCAACGTGAGGCCACATTCACGCATCTTCGTGATCATCTCGATGCCGTCCATCCGCGGCATGTTGACGTCGCAGATCGCCATCACCAGCTCGGGGTCAGCCTTGGCCTTCGCCAGCCCGTCCTCGCCGTCAAAGGCCTCGATCACCTCGTAGCCCGCGGGCGTCAGCGCCATCCGCAGCTGCTGTCGGATGGTCACAGAGTCGTCGACGACTAGCACTTTCCTACCCACAGGACCTCCCATGGAATAACTGTATCACCGACCGTATTTTTCGATACGGTCATCTTTGACACGCAGGGTCCTCAGCGCGGCCCTCATCGTGGCGACCTCTGCCTCGACGTCCGGTCCACCCGAAAGGACGGGTCCACACATGACCGGCGAGCGGGTCCGCGAGACGAGCTCGGCCTCCGCGTCTCCGCGCCGAGGAGCTCCCCCCCTCAGAGCAGCATTCCGGGGAGGATCCGCCGAGCTCGACGCCAATCCTCAAGGGCCCGCTGATCCGTCGGGATGGCCCTCGCGCCAGGCGGTGATCTCTGCCGTGAGGCCGTCACCGCTCGACCCCGCCCGCCCCGCGAGCGCAGTCGCACGGGTGATCATCCCCTCCGCCGCCACCGTCCGCTCCCCCGCCTCGATCATCGCCTGGCCGAGGCGGAAGAGGACCTCACCACGCTCGAGCGGACCGGCTTCGCCCTCCTCGAGGATCGCCCTCGCCCGCAGCAGATCCTCAGTCGCCGCCTTGAGGTCTCCGCTCTCCCTCGCGAAGCTCGCGCGCACCATAAGGACCTCGGCGACCCGCCCGTGCGAGGAGCCGAGCGACGCCTCGGTGCTGGCGAGCGCCCGCTCGACCAGCGCCCTCGCCTCCTCCGATCGCCCCTGCCGCTGCCTGGTTCGGGCGAGGGAGAGCTCGCACTGGGCCGCGTTTGAATGCTCCGCTCCGACGGTCGCGTTGGTCATCGCCAGGGCCTCGGTGAACGCCCGCTCAGCCTCGCCGAGCTCCCCCGCGCGGAGGTGAATGTCGCCGAGGTTCTGGATGATCATCGCCGTGTCTGGATGCTCGCCGAAGGCCGCCCGCGCGACCTTCACGGCCTGCCCCAGGTGTCTCTTTGCGGCCTCCAAATCCCCCTCGCGGACGGCTATGCTCCCGAGGTTCGCCTCGAGCACCGCCGCGTTGGGGTGGTCCGCGGAGTAGTTGGCGACGACGAGGTCCCGCGCCCGCACCCAGACCTCGCGCGCCTCGCCGAGCCGGCCGACAGCGAGGAGCGCGACGCCGAGGTTGCCGAGCGACGGCACGAGCGACGGGTGGTCCGGGCCGAGCACAGCCTCACGACTCTCGAGGCTCCGCCGGTGGGTCGCGATCGACTCCTCGAGGCGCCCCGCCTTCCACAGGACGTTGCCGAGGCTGGTCGCGGTCCCGGTGGTCAGGCGATGCTCCGGGCCGAAGAGCTCGCGGCGGATCTCGAAGGCCCGCGTAAGCTCGCTCAAGGCCGGCTCGATCCGGTCATCGGAGGAGAGCATCGCCCCGTACCATTGGCGCGCCCGGGCCTCCTCGCGGCCGTCATCGCCGATCCGCAGCGCCCCCGCGAGGGCGATCTTCGCCCAGGCCTCGCCGACCCGATAGTGGGCGCGGCCCTCTCCGGAGACATGGACGAGCTCCGCCGCCGCCCGCGTCGCGAGCCTGTCCAAGCCCCGCCCGTGGGCGCCGGCGAAGACCTCTTGGAGATCCGCCTCGGCCTCCTCGTAGTCCCCCCGCTCGCTCCGGATCTGAGCCCGGAGGAGGAGCACCTCGAGGCGCAGGACCTCGTCGCCGATCCCCTCGATCTCGCGGAGGAGCGACTGCACAGCCTCATGGGCCTCCGACGGCCTCCCGGTCTCCCGCAGGATCCTCGCCTGCGACAGACGCACCCGAACATCCTCAGCCCACGCCTGGTGGCTCTCGGAGCTCTCGCTGTCCCCCTCGGCGACCGCCGGATCATTGCACTCATCGATCGCCTCGAGGTTGACGACGAGATCCACCGCCCGCTCGATCGTCCCTGGTTCGGCGGCCTCGAGGGCGTCGACCGTGAGCCCCAGGTCGACGCGACGCTGATCGAGGCAGAGCGCCCGCCGGTCGAGCAGCTCGCTCGAGATCTCGCCGCGCCGATGGGCGAGACACGACCCCTCACGCGCCTCGATCCAGGCCTCGGCGTAGTCGCCCAGGAGCGCTGCGCTGCGGCTCCAGCTCAGCTCGGCGTAGGGGAGCCCGGACCTCGAGAAGGACTGGCCGATGGTCGCTGAGCGCTCCTCGCTCCAGATCTCCGCGAGCGAAGAGTCGGCGACACAGGCCTCTTCACCGCCCCCCCCGCGCATCCCGAGGAGGCCGAGCAGGGCCAAGCCCGGGAGGCCGAGCGCTGCGAGCCAGAGCGAGCGGCGGCGTCGAAGCCCGGCCTCCAGCGCCTCGAGGAGGCCCTTCATCGACGGCCAACGGTCGTCGGCCGAGGACGCGAGACCGCGGAGGAGCGCCCGGTGCAGCCAGCGCGGCACCCCCCGCCGAGGCGCCTCTTGGAGCTTGCCGTCGACGATCACCGCGAGCCGCTCGCCGAGGGTCGTGCCACCGTAGGGCGGACTGCCGTAGAGCGCCTCGAAGAGGACGATGCAGAAGGCGAAGAGATCGGTCCGGGCGTCGACCTCCGCGCCCTTGAGCTGCTCCGGGGCCATGTAGGCGGGAGTGCCCATGATCGTCCCGGAGCGCGTCAGCGCCGAGGAGCCGAGCGCCATGGCGGAGAACGCCGCGATCCCCTCACCGGTGACCTCGGGCCGGGCGAGGCCGAAGTCCGTCACCCGCGGCCGCCCTCGATCGTCGACGAGGACGTTCTCCGGCTTGAAGTCGCGGTGGACGATGCCCGCGGCGTGGGCCTCGGCGAGACCGCGCCCTGCGGCGATGAAGAGCTCGACGACCTCCCGCCAGCTCCGCTCCTCGGCCTCGATCCAGCCGCGGAGCGTCGTCCCCTCGACGAGCTCCATCGCCAAGAAGAGCCCGACCTCCGACGAGCCGACGTCGTGGACCGGGACCACGTTGGGGTGGGAGAGCCGGGCCATCGCCTGGGCCTCGCGGAGGAAGCGGGCCTTGTCCGGGCGGGCGCGCCGGTCCTCGCGGAGCACCTTGATCGCCAGCCAGCGGTCGAGCTCCGGGTCGTAGGCGCGATAGACCACGCCCATTCCGCCGGAGCCTATCGGCTCGGCGATCCGATAGCGGCCGAGAACAAAGCCCGGCGGGAGGAGCTCACCGAGCTCGGAGGCGTCGGCGTCGGCGCTCGAGCGAACGTCCCCCTCCTCACCGTCATCGTCGCCCCTGAGGGTGCTCCTGACCGCGTCGCCCGACCACGAGCGCCGCGAGCTCAGCGTCTCGCGGGTAGGGTCGAGCGAGGCGACGATCGTCGCGGCCCCGGCGATCTCGCCGCGCTCCAGGGGTCCACCAGCCCCTCGCCCTACCGACTCCTCGGACCCCAAATCCGCCGCGAGCGTACACAATTTGGGCCCTCGATAGGCCAGCTCACAGGGCCGCTCCCAGGGCCGCTCGCGCTGATCCGCTCGCGCTGATCCGCTCGCGCTGATCCGCGCGAGCTCGCGGACCTCCCCAGCCCCGCTCCGCGGCCTACGGGCGCTGCCTGCAGCCTCCTGCCCCCCCGCGCACCGCCGCTCCTCCGACGCGGCGGTTCTCTCGCCCTACGCCGCCAGAGGAGCCCCGTGGTGCGCCATCGCCCCCCGCCCCGAGGCCGGAGAGATCGCGCGTGCGGCTCCGGCCGGGCCTGCGCCGGTCCGCTCCGAGCTTTCACCCTATCCTGGCTCTTCGGACATGAAGCATGGAATCCCAGAAGGCCGGGTCTCCCCGCGACCGGTGAGCCGCTCTAGCGCGCCGCGCCCGACGATCGGCGGGGATCGGCGGGGATCGGGGACCGCCGCGCCCACGCCCTGACGGTCGACACAGCGCGCAGGCATGACGATTCGTCACCCCGGTCGCGACCGCCAGCTCAGGTGAGATAGCCCCAAAAGCGACACTACGTAATCATCTCAAACGGCGGAATTCGCAGAGCAATGGCCACTACGGGCTGGCTCACGAATTATTTTCGCTTTTTGCCGCGGCCACGCCCTTCCAACGTTGATCGCAGATGTTGGGACTTACGACTTGGCTTACGACCACCCCGCTTATGGGCATCGCTGACCGCATCGTCAACCAGGACGCGGTCGCCCTCTCGCCGACGATAGGCTGGCTCCTCCTCGGCTGCGCGACGATCGCAGCCCTCCTCTTCATCCTCCAGGGCGACCGATTTCGCCGCCTGTGGATGCGGACGGAGGATCCGCGGGCCCTCGGGCTCTTCCGGATCTTCTTCGCCATCTTCGTCCTCTGCAACATCAACGGGCTCTGGGAGCACTTCACCTACCTCTTCACGGACGAGGGGATCTTCTTCAGCGACACCGCCCGCCAGCTCCTCGCCGGCAAGCAGTTCGCGGGCTTCGGCGACGGCCGCGGCGGCGAGGCCTTCGGCTTCGCGGACTGGCCCGCCTTGGTCGAGTTCCTCAAGGGGCCGAAGTACTCCCTGCTCTTCTTCTGGGACTCGCCGACCGCCTTTTGGATCCACCTCGCGGTCTTTGAGGTCGTGACCGTCCTCTTCGCCCTCGGCTATCGGACCCGGGTCATGGGGGTGCTGAGCTTCCTCCTGATGAACAGCATCATGGTCCGCAACCCCCTCTTCTGGGAGGGGACCGACCTCGTCTACCGGGTCTTCTTCTTCCTCCTCCTCTTCTCCCGCTGCGGCCACGCCTACAGCCTAGACAACTGGCTGCGCTGCCGAAGGGCGCGCAAGGAGGGCCGCCTGAGCGAGCGTGGGGGCCCCGGCGGCGGCGCTGGCCTGGCGCCCTGCCCCGAGCACCCCAAGGGGCTTGAGGCCGTCTACCGCCGGATCCCGGCCTGGCCGCGGCTGATGATGATCCTCCAGCTCGCGACGATCTATACCTATACCGGCTGCGCCAAGACCGGCGCCGTCTGGCTCAAGGGCGACACCCTCTATTACGCCCTCAACATGGATCACTTCTACCGGCTGCCGCCCCAGTTCATCTCCGGGATCTTCGGCACCAACGCCTTCCGGGCGATGACCTGGACTGTGCATATTTGGCAGTGCGGCTTCTCCCTGGTCGTCGTCGGCCTGATCATCCGCTGGGGGCTCAAGGAGAAGCTCGCGCCCCTCGCAGGGTGGCGCCTCTGGGCCGTCCGCGCCGCTTGGGTGCTCCTCGGGCTCGGCGCCCTCAGCATCGTCCTCGTCGCCTACCCGGTCCACTACCGCGCGACCCCCGGGAGCCTCTCCCTGAGCGCGACGCAGGGCATCTTCGCCGCCGCCTGGGCGGCCGGGATGGCGCTCATCGCCTGGGGCTATCGCCGCCTCCGGGACCGCCCCTTCCACGTCCGCGCCTTCGGCCGCGAGCGCACCCTCGACCTCCAGTGGTTCGCCTCCTGGTTCCTCGGGCGGCGGGTCTGGCTGACCCTCGGGATCATGTTCCATGTCCACCTCCTGGTGCTCATGAACATCGGCATGTTCGCGCCGATCATGCTCCTGACCTACATGGTCTACCTCAGCGGTCCGGAGCTCGCGACGATGCTCCGCGCCGCCGGTCGCCGCCTCGCCAAGCTCGGCGTCCCGGGGATCCCCGCGGACGTCGCCGCCGGCGCGCCGCGCCTGCCGACCGAGGATCCGACCCTCCCCCACCTCCACCACGACCCCGCGACGATCCCAGGATGGGCGCTCACCGCTGGCCTCGCCCTCATCGTCGGCGCGGTCATCCTCCAGGCCGAGGGGCTCCCCGGCGGGCTGACGCTCAGCCTCTCGGCCCTCGCCGGCCTCGCCCTCGTCGGCCTCGTCCAGGCGCGGCGAAGCCGAGCTGCGGCGGACCCCGACGCCGACGCGCTCGCCCACCCGAAGGCCTACGGCCCGCTCGGTCGCTTCGTCTTCACGGGCCTCGTCATCTTCCACGTCACCGCCGTCGTCGTCTGGTGCCTGCCGGCGAAGGACTGCCTCTCGACCTTCCGCACCGAGGCCCACAAGCCCTTCCGCGCCTGGCTGATGACCACCCAGACCAACCAGGGGTGGAACATGTTCGCCCCCAACCCGCCGCGCTCGAACGTCTTCCTCAAGATCCTCGTCACCGACCAGGACGGCGCCGTCTACGATCTCAACTCCGACGTCTACGCCCCCGAGCAGAAGCCGATCCCCTGGGTCTGGAACGACCGCATGCGGAAGATGAACCGCCGGGTCAGCGGCGGCGAGTCGGGCAAGGGCGACTGGTACCAGAAGTGGGTCGCCCGCTACCACTGTCGCGAGTGGTCGCGCACCCACGGCGGTCAGCCGCCGAAGAAGGTCGAGCTCGTCAAGGTCTGGTACCGGATCCCGAGCCCCGAGGAGGTCCGCGACCGCGGCTGGTACATCGCCGAGCAGCTCCTCGCCGACCAGGGCCGCGAGCGCACGATCCACACCGTCACCTGCGCGACCGATCCCGAGGCCCAGCTCCCCGACTCGATCCGCGCCCGCTACGACCTCCCGCCGCTCGCCGAGGGCGCAGAGAGGCCGTGGATCAAGCATCGCCTGAGGCGCTGGGAGCAGCGCCACGACATCGCGGCCAAGTCCGCCAAGAAGGCCGCCGCCAAGCAGGCCGCCGCCACGAAGGCCGCCGCCACGAAGGCCGCCAACCGCAACTAGCCCATCAGCCTACGGAAGTACGCGCATGCTTACAGCGATCACCCTCCTCACCCCCGAAGCCGTCGCGACCCAGAGCCTCGTCGCCGGCGCCCGCTGGGTCGACCTCGCGGCCTTCGCCGCCCTCGCCGTCGTCTGGCTGATCATCGGCAGCATCGTCCTCGCCCTGGCGAAGATCATCCGCAGCCAGGCGACCTCGCCCGCCGAGTGGGGCGAGGGTCCCGGGCTCTAGCACCCGCAGAACGCAGCGCTGCGTCCGAGAAGCTGCGCGCCGCCGCGTGAAGCCTGTCGAGCTCAGGCCTCGGTGCCCCGATGCCAAGGAGGCCGTGGTGAGAGTCCCGCGCGCGAGAGCCCGCCGGACTTTCACAGCCTCCTAGGCCTGAAATAAGCGCTGCTGTGAGGCGTCCTAGACAGCCCGCGTAGAACCGTCAGTGACACGGGGTTTGCGCTTCGGCTGCATTCGTGTGGGTGAGCGCTCACCTCCTGCTTGGCGAGGGGCGGAGCTTGGGGGCTGTAGGCGGGCGGGCGAGGGGCGACGAGGCGGGTCCCTCGCGGACGCGGGTCCTCCCATGCCACGTGCTCGCCACGGGTGAGGCTGAGGTGCTTGAAGAGACAGGGTACGCGTGTCTCCGCGCGAGGCACGGGTCCTCCCGCTGCGTCCCATCCGTCGCCCCTCGCTCGCCCGAGCAAGTCGTCCTGGGCTCCGCTACCGGGTGCGTAGAGGACTCGTGAGTGCAGACCTTCTCTCGACACACGCTCGTCGAGTCACTCGCGCACCTGATGAGCGACAACGTGCATCGCCGGTCGAACTTCGGTCCGTACCGAAGCCAGAGCGATCGAGAGCCTCCGAAACGCCTGTGAGAACACCGAGCACGAAGCTGCCGCCGAGGAAGAGGTTGTAGACGTGGCTCAGGAGATGCGTCGCTTCGTCGTAGCCGCGCTTGTTCTCGAAGATGCCGTTGATCGAGCGCCGGAGCTTGAGGCGATCGAGCCGCGAGCGTGAGCCCAGCGAAGGGTGTCACAGGAGCCGGGTCGACGACCAACTCTACCGGCGGAGGCTCGAAGCTCTTGCACTTCGGTCAAGCGCTTGCCTGTGGGCTCCGTTCTCGC
>JAUHWG010000028.1 GCA_030424595.1 Polyangia bacterium | reverse complement strand
GAGCCCAGGACGACCTGCTCGGGCGAGCGAGGGGCGACGGATGGGACGCAGCGGGAGGACCCGTGCCTCGCGCGGAGACACGCGTACCCTGTCTCTTCAAGCAGACCAGCCTATCCCGTGGCGAGCATGTGGCATGGGAGGACCCGCGTCCGCGAGGGACCCACCTCGTCGCCCCTCGCCCGCCCGCCTACAGCCCCCAAGCTCCGCCCCTCGCGAATCACGAGGAGAGCGCTCACCCACACGAATACAGCGCGAAGCGCAAAACCCGTGTCACTGACGATTCTACGCGGCTCTCGTCGCGCTGCTTGCGGCTCTCCCTGGGGTCATCGATACTCCCGCCCCGATGGCCTTCACGATCAACATCGACGGAGAAGAGTGGCCCCTTGACGACGAGCTGCGCGCGGAGCTCGCGACCCATATCGTCGACGTCGCCTGCTCGCGCGCCGAGTTCCTCATCCTGTCGAACGACCAGACGGACGAGTACATCCAGTGCGCCGAGGCCTACGATCGCCTCGTGGCGGAGCGCAGAGACCGGCGAGGCGCCGCCTTCAAGCAGTGTCGAATCGTCCGCGCAGGGGCGAGCCGTGAGAGGTTGCCGCCCCGAGTCGCGGGCTACCAAGGGTACGAGAAGCGTGAGGTCCTGAACGTTGAGGACGTCGAGAGACTCTTCGAGGAGTTTCTGTCTGGCCGGAGCATCGGCCCGGGCTATGAAGCGATCGACGTGACCGACGAGTACGCCGAAGCCGCACAGACAGCCGAAGCCGCACAGACAGCCGAAGCTGCACAGACAGCCGAAGCTGCGCGCAGCGACGGGCCAAAGGGCCTCCTGCGGGGCCTCAAGAGGCTCTTCGGCGGCTAGCCCGTGGCAAAAGTCCCGGGCGCTCTCCAGCCCTCGTCGTCCCTCTCGACTCGGCTAAGACTTGCACTACGGCCCGCCGTCGCCCCTCGCTCGCCGGAGCAGGTTCTCCCGGGCGCCGTTCGCGGGTCTGAGCTAGCGGCCCGTCGAGCGCCGCGCGTACTCGCGGAGGACCCCATCGCCGTACCAGACCTCCTCGACGGTGCCCGGTCGGAGCAGGACGCCGCGCTGGCGGACCGCCTGCCAGAGGCTCGCGCTCCAGCGCTCCGCGGCGTCTTCGGGCGGACGCGCGCCGCCGAGCACAGCCTCGATCTCGGCGCGGATCCTGTCGTCGTCGAGCAGGGTCAAGGTCGATCGAAGCGCCCGCCCGAGGGCGGCGTCGTCGAGCGCTCTCGCGGCGGCGTGGTTTCTCGCCTCGACGTCGCCCATGGTCGGCAGCGTCTTCCCATGGGCGACGACGCCGACGGCGAAGAGGCCGGCGACGGCGAGGACGGTGAGAGCGACGGCGAGCACCGGCGGACGATGGACTTGTGACCCAGGAGAGTCAACGGCCCGAGCAGAGCCGGACAGGCGACGGAGGGCGGGCGTGCTCACCGACGATGCGAGCGCCTCGTCGCACGGGCGGGTCGTGCAGCCGACAGGGGGCGTGACGTGGGGCGCGAAAACAGGCGCTGAAGGACGTGATCCGGACCCCTGGGTCCGGGCTCTTCCTAGGGGTCCCGACCCGATCGCCTACGCGGTCGCTGCTCGGTCGCGATGACCGCGACGGGCGGGACGACCCAAGGAAGTGCCATGAAACCAGCCCTCGTCGCATCGTTCACCCTTGCGCTCATGACCTACGCGGCGTCCGGTACCGCCTCGGCGGCGGCCTCGTCGGTCCGCTGTGACGACGCGCTCGCCAAGCAACAGGTCGAGAGGCTGGTGGGTGTTCTCGTCAATGGATCGCTGGATCCACACCCCGTGAACAGGACCTCCTCCTGGTCTTCGTGGCCCAAGCTCGCCAAGCCCATCCTCGACATCCTCAGGAACACATCCCTCGCGGGTCACACCTATCAGATCACCCGCGACAACACCGTCCATCTCGTCGTGCAGGGCAAGAAGGGATTTGAGCTGAGCGCCTCCAAGTGGAACCCGTCGGGGGTCACCCTCTACACCTGCAGCTACACCTTCGCAGGCAAGCTGAGCGATCTGTCCGCCTCTTCGCTTTCGCTGTACTCGTCGGACAAGCTGGTCCTGACCGACAACCACAGGTCCAAGTCCCTCACGGTGACCTCCGGCGGTCGCAAGCGGCTTGTCACGCTGGTCTTCGCGAGCCCTCACTCCTGGGTGAGCCCCGTGAACTACCAGATGTCGTTCAAGCAAGTGCGCTAGCGCGGGGCGATCAGGCGAGCGTGAGGGCTTCGCCGCGACGGGGTCGCCGCGGGGGCGAGAGTCCCACAGACGCGCGGAGGCGGGTCCGGTCGAGCGCGAGCGCTCATGCATTCGCGCATGCCTGGAATGCCGAATCAGGGAATCGTCTATGCGCCGGTGCAGGGCTACAACCGAGGTGTCGAGAGGGGCAGCCGCCCCTCGCACCACGGAGAAAAGGCCATGCACCGCATTATTCGCAAGATCTGCATCATCGGCGCCTCGGGGAAGCTCGGGCAATACATGATCGAGCACGCTCTCGATCGCGGCTACGAGGTCGTCGGCGTCTGTCGCCCCGAGAGCGTCGGCAAGCTCGACCGCTTCGCCGGGCGGATCACCGTCGTCCCTGGGCGGACCGACGACCGTGAGGTCATCCGCCGAGCCGTCGCTGGCTGCGACGGAGTCCTCACCGTCCTCGTACCCTGGGGCGTCGATCGCTACGCCTCGGGCACGGCTCAGGCCGTCCTCGACCTCGCCGAGCCGGACGCCCGCCTCGTCTTCTCCTGCGGCTGGCACATCAGCCGCGACGGCGAGGACGTCTATCCGTGGAAGCTGCGCCTCTTCGTCAGCCTCTTCGGCGCGCTCGCCCGCCTCTTCCGCTTCGCCGACCTCAACGATCAGGTCGCGGCGACGGACCGGATCTTCGCCAGCGACCGGCGCTGGACGGTCGTCCGAGGCAGTGACCTCGAAGAAGGTCCGAGCCAGGGGCTGCCGGTCTGGAGCCGTCACGTCGGCGACCCGCGCCTCGCCAGCAACCTCACCCGGCGCGTCGACTTCGCGCTCTTCATGGTCGCCGCCCTCGAGGAGGACGGGCTCATCCAGGAGGCGCCGGCGATCGTCGGCTGCCAGACCGCCTCGGCCCGCCTGGGCGTCGTCCCCGAGCTCGGCCTCGCCCGCTGAGAGGCCTCGCCCACCTCCTCGACCAGCCCGCGGCAAGGATCCCGAAGATGACCCCGACCCTCCAACGCCCTGTGGCCGTCGCCCGCGTCGCCGGCCTCCTCTACCTCGTGATCATCGTCTGTGGTATCGGCGGCGAGGCGCTCGTCCGCGGCCCCCTCGGGGTCCCAGGCGACGCCGGCCAGACCGTCACCAACCTCGTCGCCGCAGAGCTCACGTTCCGCATCAGCGTCATGGCTGACGCGCTCATGGCCCTCGCCGACGTCGCCCTCGGAGCGCTCCTCTACTTCCTCCTGTTGCCGGTCAGCGCCGTGATGTCGATGATGGCGATGGCCTTTCGCCTCGCCCAGGCGGCGATCCTCGGGGTCAACCTCCTCAACCTCATGCTCGCGGCGCGCTTCGCCGGGGAGGGCGATCCGCTCGCGGCCGTCTTCCTCGAGGCCCACGGCGTCGGCTACGATCTCGGGCTCTTCTTCTTCGCGGTCAACTGCCTCCTGGTCGGGGCGCTCGTCTACCGCGCGCGCTTTATTCCGCGCTGGATCGGCGCCCTGCTCGGGCTCTCTGGCCTCGTCTACCTCGTCGGCAGTACGATCCGCGTCGTCGCCCCCGAGCTCGCGGAGGTCGTGGCCCCGGCCTATGGTCTACCGCTGGTCGCCGAGCTCGCCTTCTGCGCTTGGCTGCTCGTCCGCGGCGTCCGCCCGCGCCTCTACAGGGAGGCGCAAGGGCTCGCGCCTGCGGCTTTCTAGCAGCCGCTGGGCGAGAGTCTCGTGACCGAGCGATCCGCCGGTCGCCGGTCGCCGAGCTCCTAGCAGCCTTTATGGATCCCGTCGGCCGAGATCGTCCAGCGACCGCTCGTCGCCTTGAGCCGCCTCTGCGCCCGGGGTCCGACGTCGGTCTCGACCTCGGTCTCCGGGTCCGCTGTCACGCCCTCGTAGGGGCCGGGGCGCAGGCGCAGGCAGGTGTCGCCGGCGACCTCGATCCTGTGCTTCCACGAGTAGCGCCCGTGCGGGCTGTTGCTCTCCTCGCCGAGCGTCGGCGGGAGCTGGCCGACGAAGCTCCAACCGGTCGGCGTCGACGCGAAGCCGAGGACGCGGAGAGACTCGTCGAGGCTCGCGGCGGTCAGGAGCTGGCGGCTCTCGACGACGGCGAGCGCAGACTTCAGGGGGATGACCTCATGGAGGACGAGCTCGGGCGTCGGGATCGCCGTCCAGGCGCCACGATCTTCATCTTGGCGGAGTATCCAGCTCGTGATCGGCGCGCGGTGGATGGTCGCGTGACCGATCTCCGCGTAGTGGCCGACGGCGACGTAGCCCGGGCGGATCGTCCGCAGGCGCTCCAACCCCTCGAGGACCACGATCGTCGCCGGCGAGCCCCGCTCGCTCGCTCGCCACAGGGACGGATCCGCCGTCGTGCCCTCGCCGGGTTGTAGGGTGAGCTCGTCGTCGAGGCGCCAGGTCTCGGTCGGGCCATCGCGCGGTGTCAGCTCGAAGTCGACCCAGTAGTGGCGCTCCGCTGTTAGCGCGCTGTGGACGATGTCATCGCGTGTCCAGCAGAGGTTCGGCCCCTGGCTCCTCCTCGCGCAGATCGTCACGGTCGTCCCGACGTGGTGGTGGCGGACTGCGCCCCAGGCTTCGCGGTCTGCGGACGCCAGGCGGACGACATCGACGACCTCGCCTGGATGCTCGCCGAGCCATTCCGACAGCTTCTCGACGGTGATCGGCGAGCGCACGGCGAAGCGAAGGCTGTACCAACGGCCAGGATCCAGGCCCTCGCCGAGGAGCGCCAGGGGGCGGCTCGGCTCCTCGGGGACGACGCGGAAGTAGGCGCGGCGGTCGAGCTCCGACGGGTCGTTCTCGAGGTCGCCCTCGGGGGCAGCGTCGAGGCGGCCGATGGTCGCTTGGATGACGTCGCCGGTGCTCGGGTCGCGGCCGACGAACTCGTAGAGCTCGCCGAGGGTCGTGGGCTCCTGGGCGAGGTAGTCACGCACCCAGGGCCGCGTCTGCACGAGCTCGAAGTGCGGCGGACAGGCGAAGCGGACGGGGATGGGGACGCGGACGAAGCCCGCGCGGATGGGGCTCCGCGCTAAGAGTGTGTCGAGGGCGGCCCAAGGGGCCCCTCGCGCTCGGTCCGCCGCGCAGCGCAGGTCGTCCAACGTTCGCGCAGGCGCAGCGATGGGCTCCTGCGCCTGCTCCTGCGCCTGCTCTTGCGCCTGCTCCTGTACCTGCTCCTGTACCTGCTCCTGTACCTGCTCCTGTACCGCTGCGTCGCCCTGCGCCGCTGCGTCGCCCTGCGCCGACGCCGTACTCACCGGAGCCTCGCCACCCTTCGGGCTGCCGGCGGAGGTCGTCGTGGGCGGGCCCGAGCGCGTGCACCCGGCGAGGGTGATGACAAGGGCGAGCGACGATGGCCAGGGGAAGGTGACGCGCGACCCACTCTGCTCGCGGCGGGTCGCGGCAGTCCTCGTCGCTCGGGGTCGTTGTCTCGACACGGGCCTGTCGCTAGGGCTCACCTGGCGCCCTCCTCTGTATGTATCTTGTACACCCGCGCTTGGCGTCGCGGACATGCGCCCGCGGAGCACACGGGGATCGACCACGGACGCCTCGCTCACGGGAAGAGGGTCGATGACCTGCGCCCACCGCTGCACTCCACGGTCGAGCGGGAGAGGCTGAGCTTCGCCATCCTGGGATGATCGTGAGGTTGTCTAGCCTGCTCCAAACAGAAGGTCAATCTCGCCCGCCCGTCGTAGGGCGACGACTACCGGGAGATGACGGCGCGGGGCGAGTGCATCGAGGACAACACCTCGACGCTGTCGCTTCCGCTCTGGTTCTCGCCGGATCGATCATCATCAGGACTCCGGCCCTCGGTCGTCGCCTGGCCGTTCATCTCACGTGATGAGACGAGCCGGCTTGATCCGAAGGTCCACACGCGAGCGGACAGCGGTCTTGAGGGAGACGAGCAGTCTCTCGTCGGCGTGGCCATAGAGAACGCGGAGGGTGTACTCCCCCTCCGGGAGGTCGCGAAAGCTGTAGAGTCCGTCCGCGTTCGTCGTGGTCTCTCGAGTCCCTTGGATGCATGAGCACCGGAGGAGGATCGAGGCTCCGCGGATCGCGTCGCCGTTGTCTTCGTCGGTGACGGATCCCAGGAGGATTGCGCGCACACTCCCGTCGGGGTCGGACTCGGTCTGCACTGTCGGGGGCGCGGCGGCCGGTCGCTCAAAGGCTCCGGTCGCGCAGGCGACCGCGAGGGCGCCGAACGCCAGCGACGAGAGACTCCCGCGGGTCACGTCTCGATCTTCGCACAGAGAACGAGCGTTCGTCGACGCGGAGCGGGATGGAGGAGCAGGTGATGCGAGCCCGTGAGTACGCGCTCTTGATCCTGCATGCCAGCATTGCGGGTCCCGGGGAGTGATCGGGAACGATCGGGAACGATCGGGAGGAAGTGCGCAGGCACGGGTCCGTGCTGGCGTGGGTGTCGCCCCATCATGCCGGCACTTTTCGCAGGGGGAGGGGCTGCCGCTGTAGGGCAACCAGTTTTCTTCTATGTTTTCGGGGTGGTTCCCCTGGGGAGCGCAAGTTGCATACTCTTGGACGTCATGAGCACACGCATGGTCGCAGTCACGGGATCCATGTCAGACGACCGACGAAGGAGACGAGGCCCTTGAGCCCGCAGGACGACTGGGAGCTGCTCTTCGCCTGGCGCGACGGAGACGGCGACTCGGGCGAGCGCCTGGCGAACCGGTACTTCGGCCTCCTCACCCGCTTCTTCCTGAACAAGGTGAAGAACCCGGACGACGCCGCAGACCTGGTCTCTGAGACGTTCCTGGGCTGTACCGCCAGCCGCGAGCGGATCGAGGCGAGCGGCTCGTTTCGCTCGTACCTCTTCGCCGTCGCGATGAACAAGCTCCGCGGCTACTTCCGCAAGCGGGTCAAGCGTCAGCGGGAGCTCGACGACTTCGCGGACATCTGTGTCGCCCGCTCCCTGCCGAAATCGCCGACCTCGCTGATCGCTCGCGCCGAGGAGTCACGCCTCCTCGTCCGCGCCCTGCGACGGCTCAGCCTCGACAAGCAGATCGTGCTCGAGCTCAACTACTTCGAGGACATGCGCGGCCCTGAGATCGCAGAGCTCCTCGGCCTCCCGACCGCCACCGTCTACACCCACCTGCGGCGCGGAAAACAGCACCTCGCCCAGGTCATCGGGGAGATCGCCGACTCCCCCCAGCTCGCCGAGTCGACGGTCGGCGGCCTCAACACCTGGGCCCTCGAGGTGCGGAGAAAGATTGGCGACTGACCGGCGACTGACCGGCGACTGACCGGCGACTGACCGGCGACTGACCGGCGACTGACCGGCGACTGACCGGCGACTGACCACGGGCGCACCACTGCTCGCTCTCGCGCACCGAGAAGAATTCACATTTTTCGCGATCGACCTGAAGAGATTCGGGCTCAGTCGTGATTCCCATAGTGAGCCCGCGCTCGCCCCACCCGCATCGCCGACCCCCAGCATCTGGAGACCCCCCATGAGCATCCAATCCCTCCGCGCCTCCCGCCTCCTCTTCACCGCCGCGCTCCTCGGCGGCTCCTTCAGCCTCGCCGGGTGTGACGAGGTCGTCGACGACACGGCCGCGGGTGAGATCTCGTTTCGCCCTGGCAGCGGCGTCGGCGGGATGACCTTCAACACTAGCAACTGGGTCAGCCCCGGCGCCCGCGACATCTACGAGTATAGGCGAGACGGCGACTGGTACACCAACAGCTTCGGCTTCGAGACCCGCCTCGCGCGGGTCATCTTCGACGATCCCGAGTTCGGCCTGATCAGCAGCGACCCCAGCGGCTCCAAGGTGGCCGGCCAGGCGCGGGTCGAGATCTCCGCGGCCGGCGAGCTCGAGCTCACCGTCTTCCCGCCGGTCTCAGGCCCGCCCAAGACCTACTCCGGCGGCGAGCTCATCGGCATGGAGCTGAAGTTCAGGGTCAAGTACAACGGCGGCTCCGCCTACACGAGCAAGGTGCGGGTGCTCGGCACCGACACGGATCCCTTCGGTGGCGCCCTCTACGAGTTTCACAAGGTCGACCCCTCCACCGACGAACTCCTCGCCCCGGTCTGCGAGACCAGCACCCTCGGCGATCGCTTCGCCCGCTTCTACGGCGATGTCCGAGTCAACGCCTTCACCGGCGCAGTCGACGAGCCCGAGGGGATCGTCCACATCGCCTGCACCGCCGGAGCCCCGGGAAAGAGCTCGACCTACGGCTACCTCCCCCACGGCGCGCCCGAGACCTTCCGCCTGGCGAACCGGGTGATCCGCGCGGACTACTGCGCCGACGGTTACCCCTACACCTACCCCGGCAACTCTCTCATCATGCGCGACAACTTCTCCGAGGGACAGGAGGGGCAGACCCTCGCCGATGTCTACGCCAGCCTCGACGGCGACCAGCTCGAGGGGATGTGGGGCGTCGAGGGGATCCTCTGTATCGACACGCCCCGGGTCGACAGCCTGGAGCGCATCGACGTCATCTGCCCGGTCAAGTCGATCGCGGGGCAGATCGAGTACAACTGGCGCCCGCCGGCCTGCGACACCTTCGTCGACCCGGAGCCCGGGGCGCTCCGCTTCTTCTCGCTCACCGCGAGCGAGAGCTGAGAGCCGCAGCGGGGCCGATCGTTGGTCGATGTGTGGCCGGTCGGACAGACGAGAGCCTCTCTCGGAGGCCGGGGCAAAGAGGTCCCGCGCGATCTCCAGCCCTCGTCGGCCCTCTCGGCTCCGCGAAGACTCGCGCTACGGCCCGGCACAGCGCCGCTTCGTCGAAGCCGAGAGGACCGACGATTGCTTCGCGAGAGCCCACGGGACTTTCACCACGGCCTCCTCGGCTCCCTCGCACAGCTCCCCGGCCACCTCGACACAGCGACGCCGACGGTCGTACGGCTTCGCAGCTCGGGGTCCCTCGGCGGTCCTTCTAGAGCGGGGAGAGAGCTCGCCCCAGGGCTCCGTCAGCGGAGTACCCTCTTCTCGGCGTGGAGTCGGAAGAGCAAACGAGCGCGCTCATGAGCTCGACCGCGGACGGTGTGGCCGGGCCGCGAGAACGTCCTGTCGACGCAGCTGGCGACACGGTCGCCCTGGACTCCGCGGGAGCGCCCATCGGCAGCCGAGACACCCTCACCAACCCGCGCGCGGACGCCTTCGTCGAGAAGCAGATGAAGAACCGCGTCTTCGGGCGCCTCTTCGACAAGCGTGAGCGCCTGCGGATCGGCCGCTACGACATCCTCGAGAACATCGGCTCTGGGGGGATGGGCGTCGTCTATTCCGCCTACGACGATGAGCTCGACCGCAAGGTCGCGATCAAGCTGCTGATCGGCGACGAGGTCGCGAGCGAGACTGTCAAGCTGCGCTTCAAGCGAGAGGCCCAGGCGATGGCCCGCCTCTCCCACGCCAACGTGGTCGCGATCCACGAGGTCGGCGAGGCGGACGGCAAGGTCTTCATCGCGATGGAGTTTGTGCGCGGGGAGAGCCTCGACGCGTACTGCATGCCGCTGCGCCCCTGGACCGAGGTCGTCGGGCTCTACATCCAAGCCGGGAGGGGGCTCATCGCCGCCCACGACGCGGGGCTCGTCCACCGCGATCTCAAGCCGCACAACATCATCCGCGGCGACGATGGGGTGGTCAAGGTGCTCGACTTCGGCCTCGCCCGCGCCGACTCCACGTCGGCGGAGTTCGACGCGACGGCGCCGCAGGAGGGGCTCGCTCCGCCCGCCCTCGGCAGCTCCTCCGGCTCGGCCCTCGACGCCGATCTGACCCAAGCCGGAGCGCTCCTCGGGACCCCCGCCTACATGGCCCCGGAGCTCTTCGACGGTCGGAGCGCGGACACTCGCAGCGATCAATTCAGCTTCTGTGTCGCCCTCTACGAGGGGCTCTACGGCCAGCTCCCCTTCGCCGGCTCGACGTTCAGCGCCCTGGTCGCCAACATCGAGAAGGGTCTGCTCGATCCGACCCCGCCCGGGAGCAAGGTCCCCGGGTGGCTCCACCGTCTCCTCCTCCGGGGCCTCGCGGGCGACCCCGAGCAGCGCTGGCCGTCGATGCGGGCGCTCGTCGACGCCCTCTCGCGGGATCGGACACGACGACGTCAGCGGATCATCGCCGGGGTGGGGCTCGCGGCGATCACCGGCCTCGCCGGCTTCTCGATCGCCGAGCTGCGCGGCGCCTCTTCGGTGGACTGCGACGGCGCTGCCCAGGATCTCGCCGAGGTCTGGTCGCCTGGGCGACGTGAGCGGATCGAGGCGGCCTTCGCCCGCTCCGGCCATCGCCTCGCGGTCGACACCCTCGCCCGCGTTCTGCCGAAGCTCGACGCCTACGCCGGGGCTTGGTCGTCGATGCGGGTCGAGGCCTGTGAGCGCCACAGCGCCGGCCAGGAGTCGGATCGCTTCTTCGATCTCCGCACCGCCTGCCTCGATCGGCGCCGGGCAGGGCTAGGCGCGCTGCTCAGCGCCTTTGAGGAGGCCGACGGTTCGATCGTCGAGGGCGCGGCCTGGGCGACGGCGAGCCTCGAGCCGCTCGCCGGCTGCGCCGACGTCGAGGCCCTGACCGCGGCCACCCCCCTGCCGGAGGATCTCAACGCTCGTCGCGAGGTCCAGCTCCTCCGCGAGGCCCTCGCCGGCGCCGCCTCGCTGGTCGACGTCGGCGCCTACGATGAGGCCGCTCAGCGGGCGACCCAAGTCCTCGCCCGCGCCCACGCCCTCGACTACGAGCCCCTCGAGGCTGAGGCCTACCTGCGCCTCGGGACCGCTCAGATCGACGGGCAGAAGCCCGAGCGCGCCCGCGAGTCGCTCACCCAGAGCATCCGCGCGGCGATCCGCTCTGGCCAGGAGGAGGTCGCCGCCGAGGCCCTGTCTCGGCGGATGTGGATCGTCGCCGAGCCGCTGGGTCAGCCGGCGCTCGGGCTCGTCGACGCCGTCGCCGCGGAGGCCTTCGTCGACAGGGTCGGCGGCCGTCCGCTCGACCGTTGGCTCTTCCTCAACAACTACGGCGCGGCGCTCTACCGCAACGGCGACGCCGAAGCGGCTGAGACCGCCTACAGAGCTGCGATCGAGGCGATCGAGTCCAGCGACCGCGAGCTCCCGGTGGAGACGATCTCGACCGGCATGAACCTGGCGACCCTTCTCTACACGCGGGGCCGCCCCGAGGCCGGGGCCGTGGAGCTGCGACGGGTCCGGGCGAGCGCGCTTCGGCTCCTCGGCGTCGGCCACCCGCGGGTCGCCTTCATCACTATCCTCCTGACGATGTGCCTCAACGAGTACCGCCGACGTGGCGAGGCCCTCCGGCTTCTGGACGAGAGCTTCGCCGAACTCGATCCCGACGCCGCCTACCTCCGCGCCTATCACCACGCGTGGTTCTCGATGCTCCGCCTCTACACCCGCGACTACGGGGCGGCCCTCGAGCACGCAGAGGAGGCCGTGCGCACCTGCGAGCCCGACTTCGTCGACAACCACCTCTGGACCTTCTCCCTCGATCTTCGCGGCGTCAGTCGGATCGCCAGCGGCGACGTCGAGGGCGGGCTCGGCGACCTGCGGATGGCCCTCAAGGCCGAGGAGGCGCGCCTCGGAGCGGAGCACGAAGACGTCGGTCATGCCCATTGGTGGCTCGGCAGCGGCCTCCTCGACGCTGGCTTGGTCGACGAGGCGATCGTCGAGCTCGAGCACGCAAACAGGATCTACGCCGCTCAGGGGAGCTTCGCCTCCTCCCTCCTCGGCCGTCAGTCCTTTCGTCTAGTTGAGGCCCTTCTCCGCGGCGGTCCCCCTGAGCCCGCGGAGAAGGCGATCGAGCGGGCCTTCGACGCCCAGGATGTCGCCGGCTTCGACCGCGACAATGAGCACCGGGCCACGCTCCTCATGCTCCGCGGTCATCTCCGCCGTCAGCTCGGGGAGCTCGACGACGCGGCGGCCGACTACAGCCGCGCCTGTCAGGTCTTCGCCCGCACCCACGACGCCGACGACCCGATGCTCGCGGAGTGCCGCCTAGGCTGGTCGAAGGCGCTCGGCGACGACCCCGAGGGGCGCCGTCTGGCGGAGCTCGCCCGTGAGGCCTACCGCTCGCTCGGGCCGGGCTTCGCCGACGAGCTCGCGGCGACGATGCCCGAACCCTGATCCGCCCAGCGGCGTCGAAACCCGAAGAGCAGGGCGAAGGGGAGGGCTGAGGGGACGGACCCCCCAGCCGCGCATCCGCAGCCGGAGTCGGTCGACTCGGCGCCGGCGGAGGTGGCCTCGCTCCCCTCTGCGGACGACGCGTCCGAATCACTGATGCTTGAGGTGTCGGTCGCGTCGCCGGTGCTCGCCCCTTGCGTCGTGTCACCGGTCGAGTCGCCGTCGGTCTCCCCCTTCGTCGTCGCGCTGGGCGTGCCTACCGTGATCACGACGGGCCGCGAGCTCGCCTCGTTCCCGGCGAAGTCACGGGCGTTGGCGACGAGCGACCAGGTCCCTTCGGGCAGGTAGACCGTGTAGGTGTAGGGCGGCAGCGTCAGCTCGGGCGTGACCATGTCGCCGATGGCGAGGGTGACAGAGTCCACGCCCCAGCCGTCGTCGGCGGCGGCGATGTTGACGACGACGGAGGCGGTGGGACCCGGGTCGTTTGTACCGTCGGCGGGAACGGTGATCGCGACGGTGGGCGGGTCGTCATCGGCCGTCGCTGTGTAGGGATCGCCGCAGCTCGCGGCCGGGCCGCTGACGGCCACTTCGCAGCCCGAGAACCAGTTCGCGACGCCGATGTCGGGGTCGAGGGCGAGGCGATCACAGCGGCCGTCGGGGCTCCACTCGTCGCCCTCGTGGCAGGGGGTGACGTCGATCCCCGAGTGCTCTTCGAGCCAGCCGACGAAGCCGAAGAGAGGGATCAGAACCGTCCCCGCGCCGCAGGTGAGCGTCGTCCCGAAGGTGACGCCGGCGGTCCGCCAGCTCCCGTCCTCCAGGCGGACGTATCCGGGGGCCCCGGAGTCCCACTTGCACGTGCCGAGGCCGTCCCCGCCCGCGAGGATCAGGCCCTCCATGAAGGGGTAGGTGTCGATCGCGACGTCGACCCAGTGCTTGACCCCGCCGGTCCCGCCCTCGATCTCGCCGAAGCCGACCAGGGTCATCGGCGCGCCCGCGGCGAGGGACGAGGTCTCGCAGCCGACCAGCGGCGGGATCGTCGGCAGGTCGAGGACAGGCTCGGCGAGGCGACAATAGGCGAAGTCGCGCTCGGGGGTGCCGTCGGCGTCGGGGTGGGCGTGACAGCTCTCGATCTCGAGGTCGCGGGCGGAGGCTGTGACGTCCTCGCCGAGGCGTAGGGTGGTGAACCCGGTCCCGCAGTGGGCGGCGTAGGCGACGATCTGCGGGTGGATCAACGCCGCGGAGCAGAGCTGGGAGGAGCCGCCGTTGTAGAGCCCGGCCGCCTGCGGCCACTGGCAGGTCTTCGCCTTCTGACCGCCGTAGATCGGCTGGGGATCGGCTGGCGATGCGCTCGCGAGCCCCGCGAGGAGGACTGTGTACACCGCGGCGAAGAGCATTCCGAAGGATACCGCAGGTGTTCCCATAGACGTGGCATCTTCGATGGCTGTGCCGTTCACCGAAGCGGAGGAGGGCATCGCTTCGCCATGCTCGGGTGCCGAGGTCGGCGGCGACCCGCGGGGTGGCGAGCAGCGGCGTCATTCGTCCAGGGGCAACGTCGTATCGATCGCGAACCCGGCGGTGTCGGTGCTTGCTGTCGGTGCTTGCTGTCAGCAGCTAGCCTTCGTCGATCCGGCGCTGCACATGGGGCATGAACCAGCCTGCGTAGCGCTCGCGGACATCCGCGCGCCGCCAGTCGTCGTTGGTCACGGTGCCTCGGCAGACCGCGGATCCGCACCGGCACTCGAGGCGATAGGGGGCGAGGCGGGCAGCGGCGTAGTCGTGGCACAGCTCCTCGCCCGCGGCGATGTCACGCATGGCGACATAGGTGACGTTGCCGACGAAGCCGACGTTGGCGTCACAGGAGTGGTTGATGTGGATCGTCATGTCGTCGTACTCGTCCGCGTAGCGAGGCGAGAGGAACATGTCGTCGTCGATCTGGAGGGAGAAGTCGCCGAGCTCGGCGGTCAGCCGCGTAACCTCGTCGAAGTCGACGATGTGGCCGACCTTGACCGCCACCCGCTCTCCGGCCGCGATAGGCTCCGCTGCGAACACAGCGCGACCGCCGAGATGACTCTCTCGAACCTCGACCTTGGGCGAGCGCCAGACCTTCACGGGTTCCATCGCCGTAGTATGCCAGGGATGGTCGGTCGGCGGACAAGGCCGGCTGTGGGTGCGCGGGCTCATCGGTCGCAGTGATCGAGGAGCATCGTCGGCACGTCATAGGTGCCCGCGCCGTCGAGGGCGACCCGCTCGACGGCTGGGAAGTGGGCCTGTCGCTCGAGGTCGAGCTCTGTCTCGGCGGAGGCGCTGATCCTGACGATCCCAGCGGTCTCGATCGAGGCGGTGTAGCGTCCTTGGCTGTCGAGCTTGGTGATGATCGGTCCGACCCTCAGCTGGACCGCGTCCGCCTGCACACAGCGCAGCTCCACCTCTCCGCGGAGGGTCGCGCGCTCGGGCTCAAAGCGGGCCGGGAGGGAGAAGCCCGCCGACCCTCCGCCGATCGCGACGACGCCGCGGTCGTTCGCCTCCAAGCGGTAGGGAGAGAAGCCGAGGCTGACCTCCCAGGCGCGTCGCCCAGTGGCGCGATCGAGGGCGACGAGAACGTGGGCGCCGCTGACGAGCAGGTGCTCGCCGGAGAGGGTCATCGCCGGTCCGTCGAGCTCGATCGGGTGGGTCCAGGCGACCGCGCCTGTTCTCGCGTCGTAGGCCGTGACCGCGCCTCGAAGGGCGACGTAGGCGGTGTTTCCATCGACCTCGAATCGGGGGTAGATCGTCGGGCTGTGCCCGGTCTCGACCTTGCGGAGGAGAGCACCGGTAGAACCCTGGAGGAAGCGTAGATCGGAGTCCTCCGCCACGATCAGGGTTTCACCTGCGACGCTGAGGCCGCCCGTAGGATCCTTGAAGTCCCGGGTCCATCGAGCGCGACCGGTCGCAGGATCGAGGGTCCGCACTCTCTGGGGGATGGTCACCGTAGGGGTCGGCGCCGTCGCGGAGTATTGCTGCCAGATGACGACGATCGACTCGCCGTCGAAGTCGAGCGACACGCCGTTCGCCTCCCGCTCGAGCGGCGCTTGCCAGAGCTCGGCGCCGGTGCGGGCCGAGAAGGCGACGATCGCCTGTCGCGGCGCGAAGTCCCACATGACGAGCTTGTCGTCGACGATGATGGCCTCTCCCCAACGCCCCTGAGGGGCCCTCCAGCGCACCTCGAGCTCGGAGCTGGATCCCGCCTGGTCGTCCCCTGTCGCGGCGAGGAGCATCGCGCTCTCACCCCATGACGCGACGATGTCACCGTCCATACCGGCGAGCCAGAGGGAGGGCTTGCCGTTGATGTTCAGCCCCTTGATCGCTCGCTTGGCGAGGGGCCGACCGTCCTTGACGCTGATGCTGGCGATACCGCCGGCATCGCCCATCTCCGAGTCCCAGTAGTACGCGGCGTCGCCGACGAGGCCGACGAGCTCCGGGCCCTCGTGGAGCCAGACCTCGGTCGCTGGTCCAGCGTGTTCGTCCTCGAGGGCGTCCGCAGGGGTGTCTGGCGGGGCAGGGGCCTCAGGGGCCATCGGCGAGGCCGGAGCTGCTGGCCGGTCTGCGCTTGGAGTGCAGCCGAGGAGCGCGAGGAGGGCCGGCACGAGGAGGCGTAGAGGCGAGGCGAGGCGCGTGGGCACGGCTGCTGAGGATATCACCGAGGAGGGAGGCCGCTAGACCTGGAGCCTGCCTACAGGTCGCTCACGCGTGACAGAGGGGCCAGACAGATCCTGATGTGCTCGTGACGACGACGGCTGACTCCTCCTCTCCGTAGCGAGGGATGCGCTGGAGGGTGGCGCCATGGCAGAGCCAGGGGCGCGTCTCGTCACAGCGTCGTGTCTGGACAAATCGTCCGGAGCGCGCCACAAGGCTACCGATGAGGAAGTCATTCTCGTTCGAGCATCCCAGGCACAAGCCTGCTCGGGTGGTCGAGCACATCAAGCATCAGATCCGCAAGTACCTCAAGCGCGAGCGGGGGAAGACGCTGCCCGACGGCATGGACTTCTGGGCCTTCGACTGCAAGGTCGGACGGGAGGGGCCGGAGCGCTCGCTGGCTGAGCGGGAGCTCGCCAAGGCGATCGACGAGGCCGCCGAGGCGGGCTGGGAGAGCGTGTACGTGGAGCTCGTCGCCCAGGCCGTGAAGCGGCGGGGCAAGAAGCCCGCCGCGGAGCCGGACGAGGAGGCGTAGGGGCTGCGACTCGATCCGCGACACGCCGGTGCGTCCTGCCAGACCTCTGCCAGACCTCTGCCAGACCTCTGCCAGACCTCTGCTAGACCTCTGCCAGACCTCTGCTAGACCTCTGCCAGACCTCTGCTAGACCTCCGCCGGAGCTCCGCTGTTGGCCGGGATGATCCACACCTTCGGTCCCTTCACGATCCCCTGGCTCCGCGGACCCCGGCTGATCCGGGTCTACGCGCCGCCGCGACCCGCCGGCGTGGCGCCGCCGGTGCTCTATATGTTCGACGGTCAGAACGTCTTCGACGACGAGCCCTCCTACGCCGGCGGATGGCACCTCCATCGGACCGCAAAGGGGCTCGCAGAGCGGGGACGGGCCGCCCCCGTGATCGTCGGCATCGACCACGGCGGGGCCTGCCGGGTCCGCGAACTCTCGCCCTTTCAGGCGCGCAGTCGGGGCCAGGCGGCCCACCTGGTCCGTTGGATCGCCCGCGACCTGCGGCCGCTGATCGTCCGTCGCTTCGGTGTCCGCGCGGACGCGGCGGGCACCGCCCTGGGCGGCGCGTCGATGGGGGGCTTGGCGGCGCTCTACGGCCATTTTCTCCGCCCGGACGTCTTCGGCGCGGCCCTCTGCATGTCGCCCTCGCTGTGGTACGCGAAGGGCAAGATCCACCGCTGGATCGACCGGCGTCCGCGGCCGCCGAGCTCGCGGATCTACGTCGACGCGGGGGCTCGCGAGGGGTCGGCGATGCTCCCCGGCGCGGCCCGGATGGTCGACCGTCTCCGCGCTCGCGGCTACTGCGAACAGCAGCTCCGCTGGGTCGCGGACCCCGAGGGGGAGCACCGGGAGCACGACTGGCGGCGGCGGGCGCCGGCGGCGGTCGAGTTCCTCTTCGGCGGACACCAGCGCTGAGTCGGCTCTCCGCGTCCATGCCGATGAAGAGCTCCCGTCGCCGCGCATGTTCGTCCACGAGGCAGCCAGGGCGCAGGCCGGTCCGGGCTGATGATCCTTGGTCTCGGTCTCGGCCTCGGCGCGGGTCGACGCGGACGCTGACGCGGACTCGGGCGTCGGAGGCTCTCAGCGCTTCGCTCGCGCGTCGCACAGGTACTCGTCAGCGGAGACTCGCAGCTGCCGGCGCTCGTCATCCTCTGGAAGTCTCGCGTCTGGTTGGAGCAGCTTGAGGGCCTTGAACATCTGGTGGCAGGTCGGGGTCTCGTCGGCGATCGGCGCCCCGAGCAGCCTGTCCCGGCAGCCGGAGGCGACGGAGGCGAGATAGGCCGAGCAGACGGGTCCGTGCTCGAGCGGACCGGCTCCGGCGGGAGCTGGCGCGAGCTCTAAGGAGCGCACGAGCTCGGCGCAGAGCTCTGGAGGGACTGCGCCGCTCAGGGTCTGCTCCGCCGGGTCGGCGAAGAGCTTGCACATCCCGGAGGTCTCCTCGCCAGCGGCGAAGCGGAGGCACGTGTCCGCGACGCGCCGGCGGAGCTTCGTACAGCTCGGCGAGTCGCGGCTGTTGCCTGGGACGTCGAGCGGGTCGGGATCCCAGCGTACGGCCAAGAGGACGAGCGAGAGGGCCTGGACGAAGGCCTGCGCGGCCTCCGGAGCCTCACGTCCATAGTCTTCGACGATCGTGCGTTGACCGTCGACGACGACCGAGGTGATGACCGTCGCCTGATCGGTCCAGCCTGAATGATAGTAGCTCCCGAGGGTGGTGTAGCCATCCTCTGCAAGGACCATCTCAGCGAAGGCGCCGAGCTGCGCCCGGGGGAGCCACCCTCGATGAAACCCGAGCGGAGCGGTGTGCATCTTGCCCCAGTAGAAGACCGCGCCGTCCGGGCGTACGAGCATGAGGTTGATTGGACACTCGCCGTAGCAAGCCCCGCGTGAGAGGACGAACTCTGAGACCCGGGCGAGCTCAGGAGAGACCGGCCTGGGCTGGGCGACGGTGGGCTCTGGATCCTGCTGCAGATCCGGGGCCTCGTGGCCGCCGCAGGAGCCGACGAGGGCGCTCACTGCGAGGAGGAGGCAGAGCCGGGGAGAGCGGGGCCGGGAGCTGTTGTGGACTCTGTCATGAAAAGAGGGCGCAGCGGTGCCGACGAAGTCGAGCTCCAGACGCGTTTTGCATCGAGAGGTGGTGCGGGGCTGCCCCGCATCTGGGTCTGCTAGGGTCGATCGATCGCCAGCGCGCCTCGGCACCGGACGATGATCGCATAGTCCGTCGGGTGTCGATCCCAGCCCTCGCTGACTTTGTTCCTGACGCTCGATCCCTCCCCGCATGGGCGCGGGCGCGGGCGCGGCCGCTCACGCTCGCGCGGGTCGGGCCAGCGGACGGCGAGTCGACGGTCGAGCACCACGGGGGCGACCCCGTCGGGATTCGGCGTCGGCGCAGCCGCTCGCCTCGAGATCGTAGGGTCGCCGGTCGTGCGGCCCGGGGTCACTCGCCGCCGCGGCGGAGCTCTTCGATGACCCAATTGACGTGTCGCTCGCGGGCGATGCTCCGCCCGTGGGTACGAATGCACTCGGTCTCGAGGACGAAGATGTGGGCGGCTACATTGTTCTCGAACCTCGCTCGGCGGAGGATCGTGCCGTCGGGACGCACCTGGCGACCCTCGATATGGACCCGCCGCAGCACCTCGAGCGACGCGAGGCGGAGCAGCTCGTAGCGATCCTCGTCATGCCGGGGATCGACCTCGACCGAGACGATGAGCTTGCCGAAGGTCGGATCCTTGTTGACCAGGGTGTCGCCGACCTCGAAGCCGGTGTCGAAGCGGACGCCGACGGCCCGGACGCCGAGCGCGCCCGAGCTGTGGAGAGCCTCGAGCACGCTGGCCTCGTCGGGGAGGTCGATCCGGTCGAAGATCCCCGCGTTCGGGACGAAGAGGCCGCGTCCACCGTCGCGGGGATCCTTGAGGTCAGGTCGATAGGCCTCAGCGTTGATCCGGTACTCGCGGGCGACCCGAGCCCGCTCGACGGCCGACTGCGCGAAGGGGATCGGAGCGCCGCTGGCCACCAGGTACTGGAGCTGCACGAGGTTCAGCGGGCGGGCATCGTCGCCTTCGCGAACGCGGTGCGCCTCCTCCGTGACCGGGTGCTCGACCTGGATCCGCGTGTTCATCTCGAGGAGGTAGAAATGTCCGTCCTTGAACATCAGCTCGACGGTGCAGGCGCCGACGTAGTCGACGGTGTCGGCGATACGCACGGCGATCGCGCAGATGTGCGCCTCCAGGTCAGGGTCGTGGCGGAGCACGGCAGGGGGCGCCTCCTCCTGGATCTTCTGGCTGGCCCGCTGCTCGCTGCAGTCGCGCATGCCGAAGTGGCGCGCGTTGCCGAATCGATCGCGGACGACCTGGACCTCGAGGTGGATCGTCCTGGGGATGTTCTGCTCGAACATCATCCCCGGATCCCACCCGTTCGAGCCGATCTCGCCGAGCACCTTGACGACCGCCGTCGGGATCTCCGTCGGGCTGCCCACGACCACCTGCCCACGACCGCCGCCGCCGTTGGCGGCCTTGAGGCGGCCAGGGAAGGAGAACGCGCCCGCTGCGTGGGCGGCGATGATCCGGTCGACGATCGTCTTCGCGTCGCCGTCATCGATCACGATCCCCGGGGTGACCGCGCCGGGGTCGATCGACTCGGCCAGCTTGCGAAACTCGCGCTTGTCGCCGGCCCGCTCGACGACGTCCTGCATGGGGCCTATGAAGGTGATGCCGCTGGTCCGGAAGAACTTGATCGCGGCGGTGCTCTCGGCCAGCGGTCCGTAGCCGGGATACACCGCGGAGCGGGCCAGGTGCTCAGCAGCGTCGGCGCCGAAGCGCTGCTCGTAGGCCCGGTGGACGCACTGCGCGATCTGGACGGGGTTGGCGTAGGTCTCCTTGAAGCTCCCCTCCAAGGGGATCGCGAAGCCGCCAGCCTCGGTCGCGAGCCGCACCTGCAGCGCCCGCGCGTCGTCACGGGCGCTGTGGAGAACGACCGGGCAGGCGCCGCGGGCGATCGCCTCTCGGGTGGCGCGCACGCCCATCTCGCCCTTGTCGGCGACGATGATGTAGTCGAGGCGACCCTCGCCGACGGTGGTCGCCGGATACCGATCGAGCTCCTGGGAGAGGAGGTAGATGAGATCGCAGGCGCGCGGGTCGCTCGTGAAGAGCGCGCCCGCCTCCTCCCGCAGCCGAGCTCGCAGTCGGCCGCGGCAAGACGGATGCAGGCTGAGGCCGACCAGGAGATCGATCGCCGCCTCTGCCTCGCGCTCGATCGTCGCCGCGAGGTCTGCGAGCTCCACGAGCGATCGTCCCGCCAGCGCCTGCTCGAAGACCGCCTCCGTCGGCGCCGCGGCGCGGGCCTGGTCGACGCGGCCCATCAGGGTCCGGACGCGATCGGGCGCCGATGGATCGATCGCGGCCAGCGGCGTCTCCCAGGCGAAGTGCTTCGTCCAGATGGCGCCGTTCTCGACGACGTAGCGGGTGGCCATCAGTCGCTGCCCGAGCGCGCGCAGGGGGAGGGAGCGCAGCTCGCTGAGGGCGATCCCCGGCAGGCCGAGCGCCGTCGCGAAGACGTTCGTCGACGCCTGGTGGCCGCTCCCCGGGTGGACGATCCGTCGCATCGCCTCCACGAGCTCGTCCGTGCTCGGGCGCTGATCGCTGGCTACAACACGCATCGGCCGGAGTGTAAGCCCATCGACGCGGTCGTTGAAGTCGGGGTCGTGACGCCCGCGACGAAGAACCATGCGCATCCTTCGCACTCTCCGCAGATGGCAGGGCGAAGCTCCCCGCGGGGGTCTCGGCTCGACACCCTCGACGGATCGGCGCCCGCTGCCGGCGCATCGGCTAGTGGCGACCGCAGCGAGGGAGCTTTCTCTCCTCGAGGCGGACCAGCGCTCGCTCGTCGTCGTTGAGCTCACGGCCCACCCGGGCGCAGGCGAGGCGTAGGAGCGGGCCGACGTCGAGGGGGAAGAGCCGGACGGCTCCGTCCGCGGCACCGGTCGCCACAAGCGTCGCGTCCGGGCGAAAGGCCCCGACCCAGACGCTGCCGTCGTCGACGCCAGGCCAGCGAGTTCCGGCGTGAGGCAGGGTGATCGGCCTCCACTCGAGACCCTCTGGCTCGCCGGGCGCTCGCCGCCAGATCATCGCCGCACCGTCCGCCGAGGTCGTCAGGATCGCATCCCCGTCCTCCGCGTAGGCGACGCTGAGGATCGCCTGGGCGTGACCTCGCAGGCGCAGCGGAGGGTTCGGGGTCGGGGTCGGGTTCGGGGTCGGGCTCGGGCTCGGGCCGAGCTCCCAGATCTTCGCGTCGCCGTCGCTGCCGCCGCTGAGCAAGCGCTGACCCGTCGGGTCGAAGGCGATCGACCAGACGATGCCTGGACCGTCGCGGAGGGAGAGGGGCGGATCGTCCCCGCGGATCGGGACGATGAGAACCTGACCGTCGTCGCCGCTCGAGGCGACCCGATCGCCCGCCTTGGAGAGCCGGAGATCACGGATGGGGCCGCTGTGCTGAGCGATGACCCGGGGGGGAGGGGAGTCGAGCGCCTCGGCGCTGAGGTCTACGCGGAGCACCTCGCGATCGACAGCGCAGAGCAGGGTCTCCCCGTCGGGCGTGAGCGCGAGGCGGCCGATCGAGGCCTCCCCGATCGCGAGGTCGGAGAGGCTGTAGAAGCCGCGCTCGGCGTCGACCCGGGCCACGAGCAGATGACCATCGTCACCGGCGAGTACCAAGCGCTCGCCGCCGGGAGTCCACAGAAGATCCGTCAACCCACCGCCGCCGGGCGGGCGCCCGCGCTCCCCGGCGTTCATGCTCGCCAGGAGCTCCGCCTCGGCGCCGTCGACCCGCCAAAGACGGGCGCTTCCGTCGCTGCTGGCGGTCGCGATCATGGTCCCGTCAGGGTGCCACGCAGCCGCGACAGAGCTCGCCTCGGCGTGGCGCCGCAGGACCATCGCCGGGCCCCCCTCGGGCCTCCAAACACGGGCCGTCCCGTCCATCGCCGCGCTCAGCAGGCGCGAACCGTCGGGGCTGAAGGCCACCCGCTCGACGACGCCGTCGTGTCCCCGGAGGACCGACGGATCATCCCGGAGGTGCCACAGGCGGGCCGACGGATCCTCGTGCGCGATCGACAGGATCCGCGCGCCGCTCCGATCGACGAGCGCCGCTTGGACGCTGGTCGCGTGACCCCGGAGGATCATCGGCCCCCCTCGCTCGTCGGTCGACCACAGCCACAGGGGCCCCGAGAATGGTGTCCCGAGGAGCATGTCGATCCCGGGGACGAAGCGCACGCCGCCGATCGCCCGGTCGAACTCGAGGATGTCGATCGCGCCGACCGCCCCCTCCTCGCTCCAGCGGCGAAGCTCGCCCTCGGCGTTGAGGCCGAGCACCCCGACGTCGTCGCTCGTGAAGCCGATCGCCACGAGGGGGCTCTCGCCGCCCCGCAGCAGCTTGCGTCTTCGGCCCTCGTGATCGAAGAGCTGGATCCCGTCGCTCCCGGGGAGGGCGAAGCGAGCCGCGCTCGGCCCCCACGCCCCGCCCCCGCGAAGAGCCCGGCGGGGTCGTCCGGGCCCCCTCAGCTCCCGCAGCCTCGTCGCGTCGCGAGCCGACCAGAGGGCGGCGGAGCCGTCGTTCTCGATCGTCACGAGGCGCTCGCCGTCCGGACTAAAGCCGGCCCAGAGGACATGTCCGTCGACGCCGGCGAGGGGGCGCGGCGAGGCGACGAGCTCGAGGTCGAGCAGGTGAGCGCCGGTCGTCGCCAGGGCCAGGGCTCGCTCCCCCTCAGGGCTGACGAGCAGCCGCTCCGCCGGCGCGCCTGTGGCCAAGGTCGTCGAGCGCTCCGGATCGTCGACCTCGATCATCGCAGCGACCGCACCTTCGCCCGCGACGAGCAGGCGCTCCCCGTCGGCGGTGAAGGCGAGCGCGCCCCCGTCTCTACCAGCTGTGAGCGGGGTCGTCGGCTCCCAGCGCCGCACCAGGGCGGGCGAGCTTTGAGCGTCCGCGTCGCCGAGTCGCCACAGGCGGAGCGCCCCGCCGGCGTCCCGCGTCGCCGCCCAGCGCCCCTGGGGATCCAGGGCGGCGCGGACCTGGGGATCCGCGCCCTCGGGGTCCACGAGCAGCTCGCTGCCGACCATGTCGAGCGCGTCTCGGAGCGCCTGCTCGGCGGCGGAGAGGACCGGCTCCCCGGCGTCACGCTGGACGTGCACAGCCTCGATCGCGAAGAGGAGCGCCGCCTCCGGATCCCGCGGCGCCTCGGTGACGGACGCGGCGACCAAGCGGCGGGCACGATCGCGGCGGCTCACCTCCTCGGTCGCAGCCGCGGCCGTCTGCGCCGCGGCCTCGGCGAGCTGTGTCCGCCTCTGCTCGCGCTCGAGGGTCTCCTGGCGGCTGCGCTCGCCGAGCGCCCAGGCGACGAGCGCAGCCGCGGCGACGAGCACCGCCGCGGCGATGAGGAGCGCGAGCCAACGGCGCCCGGGCGTGGGCTCGCCGAGGGCGCCGAGGAGCGCCTCCATGTCGGGCCAGCGATCCGCCGGCTCCGCGGCGAGGCCCCGTATCAGCGCCTCTCGGAGCTGCGGCGGCAGCTCTCTCCCGCGGACCGGAGCTGCGATCGTGCCGGCTTCGATCGCTCGGCGCAGCGCGGCCACGTCGGCGCCAGCGAAGGGGCGAGCGCCGTAGAGCGCCTCGTAGAGCGCGGCGCAGAAGGAGAAGACGTCGCTGCGCGCGTCGGCATCGCCTCCCCGCAGCTGCTCGGGGGACATGTACGCCGGCGTCCCGACCAGGGCTCCGCTCGCGGTCAAGCGATCTGGCGGCTGTGCGAGGTCGTCCGCGGCGGCGGGGGGATGTCCCTCGGATCCCGTCTCCGAGGGGACGCCCGCCGCCTCGGTTTCGTTGGGGTCGAAGAGGCGCGCGAGGCCGAAGTCGACGACGCGGACCCGGCCATCCTCGCCGAGGAGCGCGTTGTCGGGCTTGAAGTCGCGGTGGATGAGGCCGGCCGCGTGGGCAGCCGCGAGCCCGCGCCCGGCCTGGGCGTAGGCGCCGATGAGCTCCTCTGCGCTGCGCTCGGGCGCCTCTTGGTAGGCGCGCAGGGTCTGGCCCGCGACGAACTCCATCGCGACGAAGGCGTGCCCCTCGGCCTCGCCGACCTCGTACACATGGACCACGTTCGGGTGGGAGAGGCGGGCGAGCGCCTGGGCCTCGCGGCGGACCCGAGCGACCGTCGCCGGCCCGAGCCGATCGATGGCGACCAGCTTGAGCGCGACCTTGCGATCGAGCTCATCGTCGTAGGCGGAGTAGACGACGCCCATACCGCCCGCGCCGATACGCCGGAGGATCGCGTAGCGGCCGACACGGGTCGACTCCTGCGCTTCGCCGAAGAGCCGCGCCAAGACCTCTCTCTTCTGCAGTCGGAGCGCGAGCGGCGTGTCGGAGGGGTCCATGGGTGGCCGGGGCCGGGGCCGGGGAAGTGTACCCCGGCCGGAGACGTCATCGCCGCGAGCAGCCCGCGGCGATGGCCCGTGTGCTCTCGCGCCCCGTGGCTACTCCGGGGCGCCCCGTTGGGGGCGCGGGCTGGCGCCCGCGTTCTCGGCGGAGATGTCGACCTGAAGGGCCATCGGCTCGCCGTTGCGGATGATCTGGAGAACGGTCCGGTCGCTCCGGCGGAGCTCTCTGTAGGCTTGGAGGCTCGCGTCCATGCTCGTGAGCGGCATGTCGTTGACGGCGGTCAGGGTATCGCCGTTTCGGAGCCCCAGGAGCTGGAGGATCGAGCCGCGGCGGATCGCGTAGAGGCGCAGGCCGTCGCTCACGCCGTCCCGGACCGAGGGGACGATCCGAGCTTGGCGGCTGAGCAGCGCGGGGTTTCGCAGCGCCTCGTCGATGAAGGCGCGGGTGATGGTGCAATGGCCGTCGTCGATGCACTCGATCGCCGCGGCCGCGGCCTCCTTGAGCGCGTCCTCGGCCGCTCGGTCCGCTCCCTTCGGCAGGTGGGTCGACGAGGGGCCGCCCGGGGTCGGGCGGAGGTCGCTCCTGAGCGCTCGCCCTCGCGCGTCGAGGCGCTCGGTTGCCTCCTTGAGCTCCGTCCGGGCCTCCTTGAGCTCAGCGCGCGCTGCATCCAGCTCCGCCCGGGCCTCCTGGAGCTCCGCCCGGGCCTCCTGGAGCTCCGCCCGGGGGCCGCCGTCGCAGGCGAGGGCGCCGGCGAGTGAAGTGCTGAGGACGAGTGCAAGACCTGTGCGCATGAGCCCCGAGGCTACCTGAGATCCTCGCGAGGCGTGGCGGCATCGTGGCCGCGCCGCCGTGGCCTCCGAGCGCCGGGATGAACCGCAGCCGAAATGCACGGACTCCCCCCATGGTCCTCTGTCTCTTCGTCACTCGGTCGTGCTCTGCGGGGTCCGCATCTCCCCCCAAACGAGGCACGAAACCTGTGAAGCAGGCGCTATCATGGGTTCCTTGGGCAGCGATGGACACCCCCGCTGAGCAGACGCAGAGGCGAGCAGGCGCGACCTCGCGGTGGGGTCGCAGCGCCACGGCGGTCTTCATGCTCGTCCTCCTGCTCTTCGCGGGCTGGACGGTCCGCGTCATGTTCTCCGCCGGAGAGAGTCGCCGCGACCTGGAGGAGAACATCGGCCGGATCCAGCAGCTCAGCGCCCTCCAGCAGGAGACCGCGGGTTGGCTCGTCGGTGACCTCCATGAGCCGCCCGTCGGTTGGCAGGACAACGCGGCGGCGGCGTCCCTCCTCGCCGAGGAGATGCGTGCGGAGAGCCCCGACTTCAGAGACGGCGCGGACAGGCTCGACGCGGCCCTCCGCGAGGTCTCACGCGATCCGGACGCGCACGCCCTCGGCAACCTGCAAGGCTCGATCTCTCAGCTGCACACGGGCCTCCGAGCGCGGAGCTCGATAATCTCGGGGGAGCTCGCCGGGCGTTGGGAGGACCTCCTTCGGATCGCCCTCGGCGCCCTCGCGTTGGCCACGCTGAGCGGTGGGCTCCTCGCCTACGCCAACCGCCGACGTGAGCAGGCGATCCGCCTCGCCGACGAGGTCGCCGCCACCGCCGACGAGCTCGCGGAGACGCGAGCCGCCCTCCGCGAGCGGGAGGCGCTCGCCCGTGTCGCCGACGAGCTCCGGGTCGCGCGCGATCGTGCCGAGGCGGCGGCGGAGGCCAAGCGTCGCTTCACGGCGACCATGAGCCATGAGCTCCTGACCCCGCTGAACATCATCCTCGGCTACGCAGAGCTGCTCCGCGAGCGCTTCGAAGACGACCCCGAGGGCGAGGCCGCGACCGACGTCTCGCGGCTCGGAGCCGCGGCCCAGAGCCTCTTTCGCCTCGTCCGTCAGATCCTGATCCTCACGGAGATCGACGATCCCGACCTCGAGCTGAGCTTGGAGCCGCTGGAGCTTGGCCCCCTCGTCGACAGCCTCGTCGGCGAGCTCGCGCCCCTCGCCGAGCGCCAGCGAAGCCGAGTCTCGGTCGAGCTCCCCCGCGACCTCACGGTCATGAGCGATCGTCAGCGCCTCGCGACCGTCCTCCGCGAGGTGCTCGACAACGCCTGTCGTTTCAGCCGCGGCGAGGAGGTGACGATACGCGCCTCGCCGGCCCGTGGAGGGATCCAGCTCGACGTCCAGGATCGCGGCCCCGGGATGACCAAGGCGGCCCTCGGTCGGGCCTTCGATCCCTACTTCCAGGCCGACTCCTCCTCGACTCGCGCCCATGATGGCGCCGGGCTCGGCCTCACGGTCGCCCAGCGGATCTGCGTCCGTCTCGGCGCCAACATCGAGCTCGGCTCGACGCGCGGCGACGGGACGACGGTCTCCATCTGGCTCCCTGTGGTCGAGACGGCCGACGCCGAGGAGGCCCGACCGTGACCGCGTCCTTCGACGACGGCAAGCTCGCCTGGGACTCGCGAGAGCTCTCGCGCGCGGTCGCCGAGCGCCTGCCGATCGTCGAGCTCTCGGCTCATGGCGAAGCGGCCGGATCTCTGCGATCCTCGGGTCGGATGGCAACATCGACCGATGACTCCGACCCAGGGTGCGAGTGCCCGCGCAGGTGCCAGTATTGACCGCCCCGGTGATCGCGATCCGCGAGCTGGTGAAGGACTACGGCCCCTTCCGCGCGCTCCACGGGGTTGACCTCGAGGTCGCGCGCGGCGAGGCCTTTGGCTTCATCGGCCCGAACGGCGCGGGGAAGTCGACCGCGATCCGCTGCCTCCTCGATCTCCTGCGACCGACCTCCGGCAGCGTGGAGGTGCTCGGCACCCGCGATCTCGCCAAACACCCGGCCGTCCGGGCTCGGATCGGCTACCTTCCGGGCGAGCTGGTGATGGCCGGCAAGCAGACCGCGCGAGACCACCTCACCTACCTCCGCGAGCTCCGCGGGGGCGCCGGTTCGGGGCGGATGGAGGCCCTCGCCGAGCGCTTCGGCCTCGACCTCGACCGACCCTTTCGGGGGCTCTCCAAGGGCAACAAGCAGAAGGTCGGCGTCGTCCAGGCGTTCATGCACGAGCCCGAGCTGCTGATCCTCGACGAGCCCACGAGCGGCCTCGATCCGCTCCTCCAGCAGGAGTTTCTCAGCCTCGCCCGCGAAGCTCGGGAGGCCGGCGCGACGCTCTTCATCTCGTCCCATATCCTCAGCGAGCTTGAGGCGGTGGCCCGCCGAGTCGCGATCATCCGCGCGGGCCGAATCGTCGACGTCGAGGACGTCGCGATCCTCCGCGAGCGCGCTGGCCAGCACCTGAGCCTGACCTTCGACGCGCCGCTCTCGGCGGCCGCGATCGACGCCTTCTCGGCGATGCCCGAGCTCGAGGGGCTGGTGATCTCCGAGAACGCTCTGACGGCGGTGCTCCACGGCTCCCCCGATCGGGTCCTGAAGGAGGCCGCGCGCTCGACCGTCACCGCCTGGTCCGCCCACGATCGCAACCTCGAAGAGCTCTTCATGGAGCGGTACCGCGAGCCGGACGCCGCGGACCACGACGGGAGGAGGCGTTGATGTCCCGACGCTATCCGATCCTCGCGGGCGTCCTCCGCCGTCGCCGCCGCGGTCTCGCGATCTGGGCCGTAGCGCTCGCCAGCGTCTGCGGGATGTACACCAGCCTCTTCCCCTACATGTCCGGCATGGACATCGAAGCGATGACGGCGTCCCTCCCCCAAGGGATGATGGAGGCGCTCGGCTACGATGACATCAGCACGGCCGCCGGCTACGTCGGCAGCGCGACCTACGGCCTCGTCGCCCTCGCGCTCCTCCTGGTCTTCGCGATCGGCGGCGGGGCAGCGACGATCGCCGGCCCGGAGGAGCGAGGCGAGCTCGAGCTCGAGCTGACCTCTCCGCTGCCGCGCTCGGCGATCTACGGCCAGCGTCTAGCGGCCCTCTGGATCCAGATCACCGTTCTCGTAGCGGTGGTCTTCGCGGTCACCTTCACCCTCAACCTGCTCCAGGAACTCGGGATCCCGCAGGGGGACATGGTCGCCGCGACCGTCCAGCTCTGGCTCCTCATCGGCTTCTTCGGCTCGGTCTCTCTCGCCCTCGGGGCCGCCCTCGGACGACGAGCGGGAGCGCTCGGGGGCGCGGCAGCGCTCGCGGTGCTGAGCTGGATGTTCAACGCGCTCGGCCCCCTCATCGGCCTCGACTGGTTGGCGATGATCTCTCCCATCGGCTGGTACATGGACACCAACCCGATGACCCGGGGCTTCCACGGAGCGGACGCTCTCCTGCTCGTGGTCGCGTCCGGGCTGACGCTCGCCGGTGGGTGGTGGCGCTTCGCTCGGCGTGACCTGATGACCTGATGACCTGATGACCTGATGACCTGATGACCGGAACCAGGCGCCGGTCCCAGCGTCGAGGGCGTCGACTCGACCGCCGAGGTCGTCGAGGTCGGCGACGACGGAGCGGGCCTGCCGGACCGAGCCACCTCGCCCGGGGAGACGGGGGGGGGTGGTCACGAGGGGACCTCGACCGCGCCGACGGTGCACGGGTCCCCGCGCGCCCTCCATCCCTAGAAGCGGGTCGGGGTCGGTGGGGCCGTCGGTGCGGCCACTGGGGCCGGGGGTGCTGGCGGGACGTACCCACCGGGGGGCGGCGGCGCATAGGCCCCGGCGCCTCCCTTGCCGCCGCCGTTGCCCAGGCGCGGCACGGTCAGGTCGAGCTGGCTCAGCGGCGCGTCGATCCGGCCGAGGTCCACGTAGGCGCTGTCCTTCATGATGACGAAGGGGTTCTCGGCGAAGCGCAGGTTTCCGGCGCCGTCGTGCTCGATGACCTGCAGCTTGCCCATGCCGTAGCCCATCGGCCCGCGCGAGTAGTAGTGGGCCTGGAGGACGTAGGGGTGAGCCTTCGCCGGGCCCCAGACCGTAAAGCACTCGGGGCCGTAGCCGGTCGTCACGTCGGCGTAGAGATCACCGCCGGAGGAGAGCGCCTTTTGGCTGTAGTAGGCGTGCCCGCCCTTGCCGTCGTAGATGTGGAAGTCGACGTCGTTGGCGTCGGTCTCCCAGTTGAGGACAAAGCGCAGCGATCGCTGGGTGTCCGGGGTGACCCCCTCCCGGGCGAGCGTCGCCCGGATCGAGTCGGCGTCGGCCGGTCGCGCGGCGAGCCAGGCAGCGGCGATCAGGCGGAGGTCCTCCTGAAGGATCTGCGGCACTCCGCGGAAGCGACCGAAGGGGTAGTTGGCCTTGGCCCCGGCGAGGGCCGCCGCGAACGCCTCCTCGTAGCGCCCCGCCTTGACCAGCGCGAAGGCGTAGAGGCGATGGCTCGACGGGTGGTCGGGCCGCTGCTCGACCGCTTGAGCGAAGGTGTCGACCGCGAGGCCGAGGCCGACCGCACCGAGCGACTCGAGGCGCTCCCCCGCCATCCGCCGGATGTCCGCGCGACCGGGGAAGAGATCGATGAGCGAGCCGTAGGCCCGAGCCGCGAGAGCACGGTCGCCTGCCGCCTCCGCGGCCTCACCGAGCGCGAGGATCGCCAGCTCATCCCCAGGGTTGGCGCGTCGCCAGTCCCAGGCCTCAGCCAGCGCCCCAGCGCTGTCCTTGGCCTCGATCTTCTGCATCACCACCGCGAAGCGTCCGTCGTAGGGATCGGACTTCTTCGGCTGCTCGAAGGTCGGAGCCGGGCGCGGGGACTGGATCGGCCGTGGCGGCGGCCTTCGCTCGACGAGCGGGCGCGAAGGCGGCGCTACCTCATCGTTCAGCTCCGCGATCATCCCGTCCATAGTCGGCCGATCGGGCGCGACCGAAGTGTCCGAGGGCCTCGCGCTCTTCCTCTTCTTGCTCGGCTGCGGCCGTGGCTTGGCGGCGCGCATCGGCTCGGGCTCGGGGTCGGGCTCAGCGAGGTCCATCGGAGCGGCCGCAGGCGCCGGCGCACCACCGGCAAGACCGCCCATGGCGGCGGCCTCATCGTCGGAGTCTCTCGGGCCTCCAAAGCCGTTTGATAGGGCCTTCACGGTGGGCCTGCCCATCTTGCCCTCTTCGCCGCGATGACGCTGACCGCTCCCCGGCGCAGCCTCCATCTCGGCCATGGGCTCCTCTGGGGGCGCCTCCTCCTTGAACTCGAACGCCTGGTCCGCGCTCGCAGCTCCGGTGGGGCTCGGCCGGGCTTGGTCCTTGCGGTCATCGTCGCCGAAGAGCGAGCCCAGGAACGACGCGCCGTCCCCGTCCTCGTCGTCCTCCTCTTGTTCCTCGACGGGCTCATCGTTGACAGCCCAGCCGTCGACGGTCGGCTGGGCGATAGCGCCGGCCTTGCCCGGCAGCTGACGCCTGTCGATCACCTCGATCCCGCCCTGGCCTACGACCATGATCTCGGAGAGGCTGCGGCGATCGATCCCGAAGCGCTGGTAGTCCCACTCTGTCTCGAGGACCAGGAGCGCGGTGTAGTCGGAGAGCACCCTAAACTTGGTCGAGAGGTCGATGATCTGGTCTCTCAGCTCGGCCTTCTTCGCCTCATCACCCGCCGCCTCGTCGCTCATCATCGCCGTCAGGCGATCGATGCTCGCCTTGACCCAGGCCCGCTCGAGGAGCGGCCGGGCGCTCGGGCTGAGCTGTACGGTGTGCACGTCCTCGCCCCTGTCGCCGAGGCGGATCTCCATGCCCTTGTCCGCCGGCAGATCGGCGAAGACGAGGAAGGTGTCGCCGGGCTGGACCGACTCGAGGGTGTTCGGCCAGACCCAGGCGGCGCCGGGGACCTCGACCTTGACCCCCGAGCGGGTCGCCCGGAGGATCCGCGACGCGACCTCCTTCGGCGCCTTGCCGGCGTCGGTGACGATCCCGGCCTTCGGTAGATCCGCGGTCGTAAGCTGCTTGAGGAGCATCGCGTCACGGATCCCGCCGTCGACGATCGCGTCGATCCTGGTGACCCCGGCCTTGTTGACCGAGCTCGCCGCCTCGCGAATGTCCTCGCCCTCGCTCTCGCCTGCGGTGACGATCCCGTCGCTGACGACGACGACCCGCGCGTGACCGTTGGGGTGGCTCGCGACCCAATCCAGGGCGCCGCTGAGATCGGAGGCGCCGAGCGCCTCCCGCCGGAGGATCTGCTGCTGGGCGTCGCCGGTGAAGGAGCTGGCCGGGCCCGAGAAGACCTGGTGGACCTCTTGATCGAAGGCCAACACCCGCAGGTCAAACTCGCCGTTTTGCTCGCGGAGCTGGCCGACGATCTGACCCAAGCGCGCGACCTGTCCCTTGAAGTCGAGCGCCCGCGAGGCGCTGGTGTCGAAGAGGAGCGTCATCCCCTTGAGCGGCTCCTGCGGCAGGTCGACGACCGGCGCGACCCGGGCGACCGCCAGCCTGTCAAAGCGCAGCCCGACCTCGGTCGGCCGCTTGTCGACCTGGAGCTCCAGATCCTGCTGCGGCGTGAAGGCCTTCTTGCGCATCCGCATGTGGTGCGGCCCGTCTGCGCGGGGGACGACGACGTCGACGTCGAGGTTTTGCAGCTCCGGGAGGCCGCGGAGGAGGAGCGTGTAGGGCTCGCCCATCGCCGGCAGCTCCTCGGAGTAGGAGACGATCAGCTCCTTGACCCCGTTGGCGGGGATCGGGAAGACCCGGGCGCTGAAGGTGTTACCGGCGTTCTTCTCCAGGAGCGCGGGGTCCTGCTTGCGGTGGAGAAAGTCCTCGTAGGCCCGGCGCGCAGCCTGGAGCTCGACGACCTCCGACTCCTGCCAGTTGTCGCCGATCTTCATCGCGAAGCGGGAGATCGCGGCGCCGCTCGGCAGGTTGATCTCAAAGCGTCCCTCGATCTGGCGGGGCTCGGGGTTGCGGAAGGTCAGCTTCAGCTCGGTGAAGGCCAGCGGATCCTCGACGACCGCCCGCGCCTCGACGCCGATGATCTCGAGGCCTGTGCCGTCGCTCGCCGTCAGCGAGAAGGGGGAGACGATCTGGGGCTCCTGGCCCGGCGCGACCACAGGCTGCGCGCGCCACTCGAGGCGGCACTCCTCGTCGCCTTGCTCTGCGTCCACGTTGGCGCGCGGGCTCGGTGTGCAGGCGAGAGAGGCGGCCGCTGCGAGGCAGAATGCGAGAGAGGCGGGCAAGAACGTGCGCGTCGACATAGTTGGCTCCTAGCGTCAATCAGGGTACCTGAGGCCCCTCGTGGTGACGGGTCGGTTGCAACGCGGCACTGCCTCCCACGATCTGCGCGCCCATTCGCGCCCTCCAGAGAAGCGCACGATCGGCGTTCGATGAGCGCTCTGTGCGGCCTAGCGGTCTTCTGCCGGGAATCCTTGCCGAGGCCGGGTACTCGGAGGCTCGCCGAGGCTGAAGCGCTGATGGCGCGCGGCTCTCCATGAAGGTCCACCAACCGCTCAACAGGCCCGCGGAGCCCGCGGGCGTAGGGGGCGCGGGACTCTTGCCACGGCCTTCATGGCGGAGCGCGTCGGCGCTCCGCCTCGGGCTGCTACTGGACGAGGATCGTGAATTCGACCCGGCGGTTCTTCGCTCGGCCCCTCGCGGTGTCGTTGGTGTCGATAGGCTCGCTCGCGCCCGCGACTCGCACGTTCAGGCGGGATGTGTCGATGCCATGGGTGGTGACGAGTCGGTCGCGGACCGCCTCTGCGCGGGCCTTGCTCAGCGCCTCCCGCTCGGCGTCGGAGCGACCCTCTCGGGCGTCGCTGTGGCCGCTGATCTCGATGCAGATCCCGGGGAATGCGTGGAGCACCTCGGCGGCCCTCGTGAGGACCGCCTCGGCGTCGGGGCTGAGCACGCTCGCCTTGGCGAGCGCCTTCGCCGGGCTCCGCTTGCGGGCGGCTCGCTCCTCCCGCAGCGCCAAGCGCTCCGCGCGAAGATCCGCAGCGCGGCTCTCCTTCTCGTACTGCGCCTCCTTCCGCGCCCAGGCCCGCGCCTGGGCGGCCGCGCGCTCGCTCTCCTCGCGGATTTGGGGCCAGGCCTCGAGCATCGCCACCAAGCCGCCCCGTTCGCCGTGAGCGTCGGCGCCGAGCGCCGAGCGGGCGAACCTCTGCGCGCGCTTCACCCTCGCGTCCGCCTGCGCCGGCTTCCCGCGGAGCGCCTCGCCGAATTCAGCGACGGCCGCGGCGAAGCGAAAGTCATCGCTGGTCGCCGCCATCGTCGGCGCAGCTGGACCGCTGACCGGCACCGCGAATTCGCGGACCTTGGCGCCGTCGGGGCTTTTGTAGCGGACGCCGACGGTGAGCAGCTCGTCGCCCTGCGCGACGTGGCTGAGCGGGTTCTCGTCTTGGTAGCGAAGCGCCGGCCCCTTCGGGCCCTTCTCCCCCTCTTTGCGGAGTCGAACCTCGTAGAGCGCTGTCACCTGATGGCCGCGGCCGAGGTCGCCGGCGTCCTTGCGATCGTCGCGGAATTCATGGTCCTCGAGCGCGCGGTTGTCGTAGCCGATCAGGCGGTAGTCGGCGACCTTGGCGGGGTTCCACTCGACCTGGATCTTGACGTCTTTGGCGGCGGTCACGGTCGCCGCTTGGGCCTCGCGAAAGAGCGCCTTCTCGGCCTCGGCAAAGTCGTCGATATAGGCGTAGTAGCCGTCGCCCTTGTCGGCGAGGCGCTCCATCATCGAGTCGTTCAGGTTGCCGCTGCCGAAGCCCAACACGGTCAGGTGAACGCCGCTCTTGCGCTTGTCCTCGATGAGGCGGACGAGCTCGCCGTCGCTCCTCGGGCCGACGTTGAAGTCGCCGTCGGTCGCGAGGATCACTCGGTTGGCGCCCTTGGGGTCAAAGCGCTCGCGGGCGAGGCCGTAGGCGAGCTCGATCCCCGCGCCTCCAGCGGTCGATCCGCCCGCGTGCAGCTGATCGATCGCCCGTCGGATCGAGAGCTTCTTATCACCGGAGGTGGGGCGGAGCACGACCCCCGCGGCGCCGGCGTAGACGACGACGGCGAGCGAGTCCTGGGCGCGCAAGGTGTCGACCAGGCGGGAGAGGCTCGCCTTGACCAGCGGCAGCTTGTCGGGCGCGTCCATGGATCCAGAGACGTCGACGAGGAAGACGAGGTTGCGCGGCGGGAGCTCGTCGCGGGCGAGGGTCCGGGAGGAGAGGCCGATCTGGACGAGCTTTCGGCTCCGGTCCCACGGACAGGGGCCGATCTCGGAGTGGACGCCGATCGGCTGGTCACCGCTCGGGGCCGGGTAGGAGTAGCGAAAGTAGTTGAGCATCTCCTCGATCCGGACCGCGTCGGCGGGGGGCAGGACCCCGCTGCGGAGATGACGGCGGATATTGCTATAGGAGGCGGTGTCGACGTCGATCGAGAAGGTCGATCGTGGATCGTCGGCGACGGCGACGCGGCCGTGCTCGGGGGTATAGGCATAGCGTTCGTTGCTGAGGCTAGGCGGGCTCATCTGGGCCGGCGGCGCGACGCTCCTCGGCGGCGGCCGGCGCTTCGTCGACCCTCCCGCCGCGCCGAAATTGACGCCGCGGATCACCCCCGTGAATTGCTGCACATTCTCCGGGATCTCATCGGGGCAGCCGTCCTCGTCCTCGTAGCCGTTATAGGTCTCCGGCTCGGTCGGACACTGGTCATCGTCGTCGAGGATGCGATCCCCGTCCGCGTCGGCCACCGGCTCCGTGGCGAGGGGCTCTGGCGCGTCGAGCTCGGCCGTCGCTGACGGCGTCGTGGCGGGCTCCTCCGACTGCCTCGGGCTCTCATGGGGGGACTGGGTGAGCCGCTTCGCGGCCTCCTGGGGGCCTGAGGCGCAGGCTCCGAGCCCGAGCATCAGGAGCGGGGTCAGGGCGAGGGCGCAGACGATCGAAGGACGGGAGCGGCGGGGACGGGCGGGTTGGGTCATGGCACCCGTTGAAGTCACGACCCCCCGGCGATCGATCGCCGGCGATGAAAATAAATCGTCCGGGCCTTGGCCTCGGCCTCGGCCTCCTCGCCTGGCAGACCCACATGCGGGGCGGGCCCGCACCACCTCTCGATGAAAGACGCGTTTGGGGATCGACTTCGTCGGCGACCCTGCGCCATATTTTCATGACACCCCGTGGTGAAGGTCCCGTGTGCTCTCGCTGTTAGGACCAGCCCTGGCTCGATCGAACCTCCTGGGCCCAGACCTCGAGCAGCGCCGGATCGAGCGCAGAGGCCTCCGGTCCGGTCGCCAAGACACGCTCCACCCGCGCGCGTAGGCGCTCCTTGCCGCGGGCGATGCGGCCGCGGACGGTGCCCTCGGCGACGCCCAGGAGGTCGGCGATCTCGGGGCCCGTGAGCCCCTCGAAGTACATCAATTCCAGGACTACCTGATCCCCGATCGGGATCTCCCGCAGCGCTTGGACGAAGCTCTGGGCCTCCCGCCGATGCATCACGATCGACGAGAGCGTCGCGGGGAACGCATCCTCGACGCAGACCTCGGCGAAGTCGCCCTCTTCGCGGAGCCGCTTGGTCTGGGTGCGGATGTACTGGAAGAGCACCTTGTGGGCGATCGAGAAGAGGAACTGACGGACGCTCGCGTCGCCGCGGTATCGGTCGCGACCTTGGGTGCAGGCGAGGAAGGTCTGGCTGACGAGCTCGTTCGCGTCGTCCTCGCTGCGGACCTTGTTGCGGAAGAAGCGGGCGATCGCCGGAAAGTGGCGATCGAAGAGCTCGTTGGCGGCCCTGCGGTCGCCCGCTCGCCAGGCGTCGAGGAGTTCGGCGTCGCTGCGCATGGACAGATCGGGGCCAGAGTACCATCCTCGCCGGTTGTCGAGCCCTCTACCGTCTCGGACTGTCTCGCGCGACGATCGTCGATGCCTGTCGAGGCGCGGTCGAGGTGGCCGGCCATGATCCAGAGGACGCGGCTGGCCTCCTGCTTTCCCGCGAGAGGGCAGGGCGAGAGCTACTGCTCGAACGCCCTCGCGCAGCGATGGTTCCGCGGGGCGTCGACCTTCGCGGGGCGGGGCGGGGCGGGGCGGGGCGGGGCGGGGCGGGGCGGGGCGGGGCGGGGCGGTGCCGGGCCGCTGGTCGGGGGGCGCGTCTTCGCGATCGGCCGACGCGTGGTTCGCGGTCGTGGTCATGATGCGCTAGGGTCGAGGCCGATGCGTTGGGCGGCGATCGTGGTCCTGGCGAGCGCCGCCTGCTCCAGCCCGGAGGGGGAGGAGGCGAGCGGCCGTGCGTCGGCCGATACGCCGAGCCCCGCGGTGGAGAGCGGGCTCGGAGGAAGCGCGGGCGAGTTCGAGCCATGGTCCGATCCGTGGATCCTCCAGGAGGGACGTCGCTTCCTCGGAGACACCGACGTTCGCCGGGCTGCGCTCGATCGGTCGCTGACCAATCACGACAATGTGTATTCGAAGCTTCGTCTGGCGACCTACGGGCTCGGGGATGCGGGCTGGGACAAGCTGCCGGTGTGGAACCCCCGGTCGACGCCGGTCGACGCCGCGCTGGCCGCTCAGCTCGCGCAGGGGGCGATCCCTGCGGTCGGGGCGGAGCGCGAGCCGCTCTGGGACGGCGTGGAGCCGACGACGATGGCGGGCTGGGTCGAGCTCGGGCGGCGTGTTTTCTTCGAGTATCCGATGCGCGCAGAGGTGTTCCTCGAGTTCGGCCTGACGAGGCGGGAGCTCGCCGACGCCGTCGGCGTCGAGCGGACCGCGAGCGGTGACTTGCCGGGGGTCATCGTCTTCCGCAACGTCGACGGAGAGAGCCGCGTCGGCATGACCTGCGCGATCTGTCATTCGGCCGTCCGCGACGGGGAGCTGGTCGCCGGAGCTGCGCGCCGGAGCTTTGACTACGGGAGGCTCCGCCTCGCGTACTTCGCGGAGACCGGCGAGTATCTCGATCCTGACCTCGCGGAGCGGATGAGGGGCTGGGGGCCGGGCCGAGCGGACGTCTCCGAGGATGACGATGAGGATCCGGTCGCGATCCCGGATCTGTGGGGCGTGCGCTCCCAGTCGTGGTTGACCCAGGCGGGGACGATCCGCCACGAGAGCCCCATGGCCCTCGCGATCCGGCAGGAGACCCAGCTCACCGACTCGAACCACGCCCTGGTCCGACCGCCGCGGCAGCTCGCGTGGGCGCTGGCGATGTATGTCTATTCGCTCGCACCGCCTCCGCGGGCGCCGTCGTCCTCGCCGGGTTCGCAGCTCGCCCGGGGTCGCGAGCTCTTCGCGGAGGAGTGCGGCCGATGCCACGCGAACGAGGCCTACGGCGGGCGCGTGATCGCGGCGGCGACGATCGGGACCGACCGGGAGCTCGCGGTCGGTCGCGGCCGGGGCACCGGTGGGTACCGGGTCCCGCCGCTCCTCGGCGTCGGTGACGGTGCGCCGTATCTGCACGACGGTTCGGTGGCGTCGCTCGACGAGCTGCTCTCGCCGGATCGTCTGGGCGGGGACTACGAAGGCGGGGCGCTCGGGCCCGGGCCGATCCTCGGCCACAGGGCGGGGACGGAGCTTGTCCCTACGGACAGACAGGCCCTCCTCGCGTTCTTGCAGACCCTGTGATCAGGTCTTGACGTTCGGCGGGAGGATCGTCGGCGCGGCGACCTCGACCTCGCGCTGGACGAGCTCTTCGTCGCCGTTGATCGTCAGCGCCGCCTTGAGCACATAGGTCCGGTCCCTGCGATCGCTGATGTCGCCCCACGGCGGCTGGCTGAGGGCGTAGCTCACCGACAGCTCCTGGCCCCCGGCGATGCTCTCATCCCACGCTTGATAGCTCCCGTCCTCGCCCCAGACAGACGGAGCACGGGCTGTCAGCTCGCCGAGCAGGGCGCCCTTGTCGTCGTAGAGCTCGACCTTGGCGACGGTGAGCTGGGTCTGCTCAGCGTCGGCCGCAGCGACGACCGAGAGCTGCATCGAGGTCTGTTCGCACACACGCGCCATCCGGGCGGAGCTCCTGCCCTCCATGTCGCGGCGCTTGGCCTTGGCCTTGGCCGGGGCGGCGGGCGGCGGCGGGCCCCCGCCACAGTCGTCCGCGAGCGTCGCCGCGGTCATCTGGACCGTGACCGCAGGCGCAGGCGCGGGCGCCTCCGGCGGGGTCGCGGGCGCGGCCGGCTCGGCGGGGGTCTCCGCCTCTGGCGTCGACTCTTGAGCGGGCATGGCGGGCTCCTCTGTGGTCGCGCTCGTACACGCCATTGCGCCGATGAGGACCCAGCCGAATCGTCTGCTCATGGTCTCGGTGTACCAGCCCCATGTGGTTGTCGGGAACTGAATTCGGCCCGGACGGGCGGGTCTATCGAATCCGAGCATACCGACACCGACGGCGACGACGGGCGGCTAGCGGGCAGCTTCGGCGACGTAGCGGGCGACCGCCTCGATCTGCTCGGGGCTCAGGCGATCGCGATAGCCTTGCATCACCCCGACGCCGTTGGTGACAGCGTTCTCGACCTTCGCCGCCGGCGCGCGGAGCTGATCGAGATCGGGGCCGATCTTCATCCCTGCGCTGGCGTCCGCGAGCGAGTGGCAATTGCCGCAGGCGGGGTCTGCCTCGCGGAGGAAGACGTCGCGTCCGCGGGCCGCCTGGGGGCTGAGCTCGGCGTCGACCGAGCGCTCCTGAGCTGGTCGTGCGGCCAGCTTTCGCTCATGGGCGGCGAGCGCCTCCGCTGCGGTCGCGAAGGCCTCGATCCGCAGGGCCATGTCGCGCCACGAGTTGTTACCGTAGCCCCGCTCGTTCTCCTGGCGATGCTCGGGTTGGCGCTCGCCTTGGGTGTCGGTGGCGCGGGAGACCAGCTCATGGGCGCCGACGCCGAGCTCGACGGCGAGGCTGAAGGGGATCCAGGCGTTGACGCCGAGGTTCTCCGCGTCGAGCTGAGCGCTGAGCCACGTGCCTCCGCCGTCGACCGAGACCTCGACCTCCCGGACCCCTCGCTCGCCGGAGAAGGCGACGCCGCGGATCGTCTGAGGACCCGCGACGACCGGCGCGTCGTCGGCCCCTGGCTCGCCGATCCAGGACTTCACGGCCATCCGCCACATCGACGGCTGGTCGGTCGAGCCGGGCTCTCCGAGCGGCCGCAGGCGGTAGCTGCTCTGCTGGATCTTGGCGTTGCTCTGGTCTTCTGTACAGGCCAGGGTCTTGACGTACTTGATGTTGTTGACGCCGTAGTAGCCCGGGACGATCAGGCGCAGCGGGCCGCCGTGGCTGAGGGGGATGGGCTCACCGTTGAGCTCCCAGGCGAGGATAGCGTCGGCCTCGCCCTTCTCCAGCGGGATCGAACGCTCGACCAGGAGCATCTCCGGCGTGATCCCGGGGGGCAGCTTCGGCAGCGGGTCACCGCCGGTCGCCGTCAGAAACCTGGCCGTCGGCAGGGGCCCGCCGACGGCGCGCAGGACCGCCGAGACCGGGACCCCGGTCCAGCGGACGCAACCCGCCGCGCCCACGCCCCACGGGGATCCGGAGGGCCCGTGGGGGAAGAAACGCCGACCGTTGCCGGAGCATTGGAGGACCGCGACGACGCTGATCTGGCCGAGCCCCTTGAGCTCGCGGAGGGTGAAGGAGCGGGCCGCCTGCACGCCTGTGAGCTCGAGCCGCCACGCGTCGGCGTCGGCGACGATCTTCGGGTGGGGCATCGGCAGGTTGTTGCGGACGAAGAGGCGCCCGGTCTCGGTGATCGCGGCGGATGGGAGCCGCGAGCGGAGGGTCTCCAGGGTCAGCGGGGTCCGGGTGTAGATCGTAAAATTTTCGGGGTCGAGCCCGTCGGGGAGCTGGTCGCTGCCCGGCGCCGTGGCCTCGGCGAACGAGCTGGGGGGCTCGCCGCCGAGGGGGGTGCTCGGGCGCGCCCGGGGCCGCCTTCGGGTCTTCGCTCCAGAGCCAGAGCGAGGCCCTTCGCCGCAGCCGAGGCTCGTCAAGAGGAGGGCGCTGGCGAGTCCGCTGGCGGAGCCGAGGAACGTACGCCGACCCGGAGCGCGCGGCATGCTTGACGGTACTCTGGAAGGCTCTCGACCCGCAAGGCGCGTCTCCAGCCGGCGAGCGTCGGCCCCTGGGCGATGGGAGGACACCGCCTGCGGACCTCTCGCCTGGGTCTTCCTGGACTTGCGCCCTCGGGCGCGGCTTGTGATGCTCGAACCCGCATGAGCGCCGATGACAGGTCGCGGGGAGGGGGCATCGCCGCGTCGATGCTCGATCTGGTCGGAGCGACGCCGATGGTGCGGCTGCGCCGGGTCGTCCCCGAGGGGGCGGCCGAGATCGTCGCCAAGCTCGAGTCCTTCAACCCGGCGGGGAGCGTCAAGGATCGGATCGCCGTCGCCATGATCGAGGCGGCGGAGCGGGACGGTCGACTGAGGCTGGGGGACACGATCGTCGAGCCGACCAGCGGCAACACCGGGATCGGCCTCGCCTTCGCGGCGGCGGTGAAGGGGTATCGCTTGATCATCACGATGCCCGACGACAGCTCGATGGAGCGGCGGCGGATCCTCGAGCACTACGGCGCGCAGGTGGTCCTGACCCCGGCCCGCAAGCTGATGCAGGGGGCGATCGAGCGGGCGAAGAAGATCACCCGGGACAACCCCCGCTGCTTCATGCCCCAGCAGTTCGACAACCCCGCCAACCCGCAAGCCCATCGCGACGCGACGGCGCAGGAGATCCTCCGGGCGACCGGGGGCCGCCTCGACGCGCTGGTCGCCGGCGTCGGCACCGGCGGGACGATCACCGGCGTCGGTCAGGTGCTCCGCGAGGCGGTCCCAGGGCTCCTCGTGGTCGCGATGGAGCCCGCCAAGTCGCGAGCCCTGAGCGGCGGCGCCACCCGACCCCACGGGATCGAGGGGATCGGCGCAGGCTTTGTCCCCGGGGTGCTCGACCGGGAGAACATCGACGAGGTGCTCCCCTGCGAGGATCGTGTCGCCTTCGCCATGGCCCAGCGCCTCGCTCGAGAGGAGGGCATCTCGGCCGGGATCTCCGGCGGCGCCGCGGTCTGGGGCGCGATCCAGGTGGCCGAGCGCCTCGGCCCCGGCAAGCGGGTGGTCACCGTGATCCCCGACGCCTGGGATCGCTACATCTCGATCGAGCGGCCGGCGTCGATCGCCGGCGTCGACTTCATCATCTGAGCCAACGTGCCGGACTCGACCCCCCCACGGCTCCCTGGCCTGCTCCTGGCGACCGCCATCGCGGCGATCGCCGTCTATGTGCATAGTCTGCCCTTCGCCCCCTTTACGGTCGGCGAAGAGGGTCGCCACCCGATCGACACGATGCTGATCGCGATCGTCATCGGCATCGCGATCCGCAACCTCCTGCCGATGCCGGAGTGGCTGCGCCCGGGGATCAAGTACTCGGTCAAGAAGGTCCTGCCCTTCGCGATCGTCCTGATGGGGGCGAAGCTCGACTTCTTCGAGGTGCTCCGGGTCTCGGGGCGGGCCCTCTCGATCAACCTGCTCTGCGTCACGGTCGCGCTCGGCCTGACGATCTGGCTCTGCGCGCGCTTCGGCGTGACCCGCCGCCTCGGCCTCCTCATCGGTATAGGCACGGCGATCTGCGGCGGTACGGCGATCGCCGTGACGGCGCCCGTCATCGAGGCGGAGGACAGCGAGACCGCGTTTGCGGTGACGACGGTGACGCTCTTCGGCCTCATCTCGATCGTCGCCTTTCCCCTGATAGGCACGCTCCTCGGGCTCAGCCAGGCGGACTTCGGCGTCTGGGCCGGGACGGCGATCCACGCGACGCCGCAGGTCATGGCCGCGGGCTTCGCCTACGGTCCGGAGGCCGGTGAGGTCGCGATCATCGTCAAGCTCGTCCGCGTGCTCCTGCTCGCGCCGATGGTCGTCATCATCGGCGCGCTCTATGCCCGCGAGAAGCGGCGGCAGCAGGAGGCCCACGTCGCCCCGCGGACCCGGCTGGGGACCCTCTTTCCGCCCTTCATCCTCGGCTTCGTCGGCCTCGCGGTGGCGAAGACGCTCAACCTGCTGCCGAACTTCACCCTCCACCTCGAGCAGAGCCCGCTGTGGGAGGCGGGCTCGGTCGACGTGGCGATGAGCACCCTGGCGACCACGGTCTCGTCGTTCCTCATCGCCATCGCGATGGCCGGAGTGGGGCTCGGCGTGCATCTGCGCGGGCTGGCGAAGATCGGGGTGCGGGCGCTCTATGTCGGGCTCTTCGCCGCGGTCGTGCTCGCCGGGTTCAGCCTCCTGCTGATCCGGCTCTTCCTCGGCTAGCAGCCCGTGGCGAAAGTCCCGTGCGCTCTCGCGCGCAGGCCCTCGCCGTCGATCCTCGGCGCGGACGCTGAGCTACCAGTCGATGCGCGCGCCGTCGCGGAGGAACGCTCCGTTCGGCCCCTCGGCGCCCAGGGTCGCCGCCAGGACGATCCCGCGGACGCCCTCGTCGAGGCTGCGGGTCGCGTCGGGACCGCCCATCTCGGTCCGCACCCAGCCGGGGCAGACGGAGTTGACCTTGACGTCGCCGCGCGTCTCATGGGCGAAGAGACAGGTGACCGCGGAGAGGGCCGTCTTGGAGATCCGGTACGCGGGCCAGTCGCTGCCCATGTCTGTCAAGGCGCCCATCCCCGAGGAGACGTTGACGACGCGTCCGCGGCCGGCGGCGTTCATGAGCGGGAGGATCGCCTGGAGGAGGCGGTAGGCCCCGAGGGTGTTGGTGCCAAGGGCGCGGAGGACGACTTCCGCGGAGATCTCGAGGGTCGACGGCGCGGACGGGGTCGAGGGATCGTCGCTCGACTCGAAGATCGCCCCGGCGTTGTTGACGAGCACGTCGCAGCGACCGTAGCGCTCGCGGAGTCGGGCTGTGAATGCGCGGACGCTCTCATCCTCGGCGACGTCGAGCACCTCTGGTTCGACGCTGAGACCCTCCCCGAGGAGGCCGGCGGCGGCCGCCTCTGCCTTCTCCAGCGTGCGGGCGGTGAGAACCACGTGATGGCCGAGCTTCGCCAGCTCCCGCGCGGTCCCGAGGCCGAGGCCGCGGTTCGCCCCGGTGATCACGGCGACAGGTCGCGGTTTCCCTGCGTCGGTGGTGGGGGCGTTGTTTGGCTTGTCCATCGTCGTCGGGTCCATCGTCGGTTCGTTGGGTGCTCGGGGTCCTAGTCGGCCGCGTTGATCGTCTCGCCCAGGTGGAGCTCGACGTTGAAGTTCGCGTTGCCAAGGGCGCCGAAGAGCCGGGTCCAGAGGAGGAGGTAGGCCTCGGTGCCGCGGGCGAAGGAGATCCCGCCGCCGTCGATGATCCGCGCGGGGCCCCAGCCGAACTCGCCGAGGAGCCCACGGATCTGCGCCTTGGCGTCGTCATCGTCGCCGCAGATGAAGAGGCTGTGCTCGCCGGGGACGCCCGCCGGGTCCACCATCAACATACAGTTGACAGTGTTCAGGGTCTTGACGACCTTCGCCTTGGGAAAGGCGCGCTGGATCTGCTCGCCGAGGGAGTCATCGTTGCAGACCGAGAGCGTCGGCGGGAATCCCTCCGAGAAGTCGAGCGGGTTGGCGATATCGACGATGATCTTGTCGCCGATGTTCTCCGCCCCCGCGGCCCCCAGGGCCGCGACCGAGGCGCCCCCGGAGGTGCAGTTGATGATCCGCTCGGCGAAGGCAGAGGCCGCCGAGAAGGTGCCATGGGTGGCGTTCTCTCCCATCTCCTCGGCCCATGCGATCGCCTTCTCGTTGGTGCTGGTCCGTGATCCCATCATCACCTCATGGCCGAGGCTGATGAGCTTTGTGGCGATCGTCTTGCCGACCATTCCGGTGCCTAGAACTGCGTACTTCATCGTCGTTCTCCTCTGCTCCTGGCGGCTTCCGTCGCCGCCGAGTGGTCCGACCCTAGTCCCGGGCTCGGCCGGCGTCTACCGCCTCGAGCTTCGCTTATCTGATAACATTTTGTCATCAATGATGCGCTGGCTTGGTAGAGTCCGCGGGTGGCGGACCTCTTCGACGGGATCATTCCCTTCGTCCACGCGGCGGAGGAGCGGTCGTTTCGCCGGGCGGCGGAGCGCCTCGGCGTGACCCCGGCGGCGATCTCGAAGGCGGTCCAGCGCCTCGAGGCGCGCCTGGGGGTGCGCCTCCTCGAGCGGACGACCCGGCAGGTCCGGCTCACCGACGAGGGGGCGCTCTATGTCGCGCGCTGCCGCGAGGCGATGCGGCAGGTCGAGGCAGGGCGGGAGTCGATCGCCCGCGCGAGGGGAGTTCCACGCGGGGAGCTGACGGTCTCTCTGCCCTTCGTTCTCGGCGCTTCTCTGCTCCGCCTCCTCCCCCGCTTCACCGCGCTCTATCCGGGCCTTCAGGTCCACCTGCGGCTCAGCGATCGGCGCAGTCGCCTCGTCGACGAGCGGGTCGACGTCGCGATCCGGGTAGGTGAGCTCAAGGACGCAGCGCTGATCGCCCGCCGGATCCTGTCGACGCGATGGGTGACCGTCGCGGCTCCGGCCTACCTGAGCCGTCGCGGCGCGCCGGAGCGCCCGGAGGTTCTCGCTGACCACGAGTGCCTCACCTTTCGCTCGCCGCGGGGCAAGCTCGTCCCCTGGACCTTCCGCGGGGAGGACGGAGGCGTCAGGACGCTGACGGTATCCGGCAGCGTCGACGTCGACCAGGGAGAGCTGCTGGTGACAGGCGCGCTGGCGGGCCTCGGCATCGCCCAGGCCTTCAGCTTCATGACGGAGGAGCACATCCAGGGGGGGCGCCTGCTCGAGGTCCTCAGGCCCTTCGCCGCCGAGGGGCCGGCGATCCACGCCCTCTTCCTCCCGTCTCAGCGCAGCTCGCCCAAGGTGCGCGCCTTCGTCGACTTCCTGGTCGAGTCCCTCGCGGGCGCGGACGCGGCGTCCTGAGCGTGCTGGACCCTCCAGGGGCGACACGAGCGGACGGTCGTGTCGCGACGGCTCGCGCGGCGGGCCCTCGCCGCCCGCACGCCCCGCTAGCGGCTCGCGCGGGCCGCGTGGCAGGACGAGGACATAAGCGCGAGGGGAAGGCGGAGGTTGAGCGCTCCGGCTCGCGCGGGTATCCGGCTCGCGCGGGCATGGCGAGCCGCCAGACCTGCCGGCCCCATCGGCGGATGGGCTGCTAGGATGGCAGTCGATGCTGCGCGCGAGGGGCTGGGTCATCAGCGTAGGGGTCGCGTGTTCGCTCGCTCTCCTCGCCTGTTCGAAGGGGCAAGAGGGCGGCGCCTCGTCGCAGATCGAGCTGTCTGGGGGGAGCGCTCAGCCTGGGCCCGCACCCTCGCTGGCGCCCGGCCTGGTCGCCGAGCCATCTCCCTCGGACCCGCCGCCTGTGGGCCGCGAAGCGCTCAGAGGGGCCCGTCCATCTGCGGCGCAGGTGTCGGGGGAGGGGGCGCCCGTCAGCCCCCTTCGGTTGACGTTTACGCCGCGGATCCTGGGGCCGCTCGACCGCGACACCAAGGCGGACGCGGACCAGCTCGCAGCTCTCTTCCCCGAGTGTGAGCTCGCCGAGGGCTCCTACGATCACCTCGGTGAGCCTGCGCCCTATGTTGAGGTGGTGTGCGGAGGGATCGCGATCCTCGGCGTGATGGCCTCGCCCGGGTCCGATGATGGGAGCCGTCGGGTCGTCGGCGTCAGAGTGCTCGCTCGCGAGATCACGCCGCCTTCGGGGTTCGGCGTCGGCGCTCGCCTCGTCCCGCTCGCCGAGCTCAACCCCGACATCGAGTGTCGACGGGCGGTACTCCCCGGCGCTGGCGATCTCTTCCCCGAGGCGTCGACGATCTGCGCGGGTCGCCTCGCCCCGAACATTCTCTACCTCTTCCGCGGGCGGAAGGTACGGCGCGGCGCTCCGGACTCGGAGCCTGAGGACGTGCGGATCGACGAGCTCCTCTGGCTCGCCCAAGCTGCCCCTTGAGACATCCCGGACTCCCTCGCCTCGGCAGGTCCAGCTCCTCGTCGACCCAGGGGTCCGTCGGAGGAGCCAGGTCCGGGTCCGGGCGCTCGCGCGCGCACAGCTCGGACGCGCGCTTGTGATCCCGCGATCGAGCGAGCTCGTCTTCTACGAGGCGCCGGTCGAGAACGCCGCCCTGAGCGGCACATAGGGCCAAACTCTGCGCTTCTCTCCCCGAGCGTACGGGGGAGAAAAGGATGCTCGGAGATGAAAAAGAGGAGCTATTGTGCTCCGTATAACTGAACGCATGTTCATTTCACATGCTGTCTGGACAACTCGAGCGCACCCATGACCTTTCACCGCTACTCCCTAGTCTGGGCCCACCTTCCGCTGGCCGCCTGCGTCCTCCCGAACCCGGGCTTCGACCCGCAAGCGACCGCGGCGACCACGGCCGTCGACGTGGAGACCGAGCTGAGCAGCTCGACGCTGGGCGATCCCGAGACACACTCATCGACATCGCCGGGCACGACGGAGGCGGAGACGACGACGGCTTCGACCACCGCCGACACCGAGACTGACGGCGGGACCACGGAGGCGAGCGGCGATACCGAAGAAGCGCAGGACTGCTGGGGGCTCGCACCGGACGCTTGGTCGATGAACGCGCTCCAGGACGCGAAGCTCGGCTGGGATCCGACGGCGCCCCATGTCAGCCCAGACGGGCTCACGCTCTACTATATGGCCGCGGCATCGGAGGGGGAGAAGCGTTGGATCCACAGGTCGAGCCGGGCCTCGACGGCCGATGCCTTCGCCGTCGGCGAGCCGCTCGTCCTATGGCCGTCATTTCTCCACGGATTTGGCCACCCGAACGTCACTCTGGGCGAGACCGAGATCATCCTCGCCGTCTCGATCGGCGCGCAAGCGACGGACCTCTGGTACTCGGTCCACGACGGGGAGACGTTCCCGGCGCCGGCGGTCCTCGTCGGACCGCCCAACACGATCGCCTACAACGAGGACATCGCCTCGATCAGCGAGGACGGCGCGCGCATGATCGTCCAGCGCAACGACGGACCGGCGAACGATCTTCTCTCCTTGACCTGGAGCTTCGTCGAGCTGGAGCGGCCGCCGAACCCTGCGCCAGGCACTCCCTTCGGCGGGGCGAAGGAGGTCCAGCTATCGCCGATCACGGACGTCCCCGGGCACGTCACGCTCTGTCCGACCCTCTCGCCCGACGGTCTCCACCTCTTCTTTGGCTCGACCTATCCGCTCAAGCCTTCGCCGCGAGAGTCCTCTGAGATCCTCAGGGTCTTCTCGAGCGAGCGGGCCGGCCTCGACAGTCCCTGGGAGACCCCCGTCGAGCTCACGAGCGTCGCTGACGACGACCCTGACTACGACTTCGAGACCTGTCCCACCTCGGTGAGCCGCGACGGCTGTCAGCTCTTCATCCACCGCTTTCAGTTCGGCGACGTGGAGAAGGCCGACGATGGATATCGAATCGTGGTCGCGACCCGTTCGCCCGAACCCTGAGACGGGCGCGAGTCGTGACTCATGAAGGCTGCGAAAACGCGGAGGCCCCGCGCTCACCAGCCCTCGTAGGCTGGCGAGCCGAGACCTCGCTGTCATCCTCCGCTGCGTTGTCTGCGACCGGACGTCGCTCGCCGATGCTAGAGGCTCGCGCAGAAGGCGGGGAGCGTGCCATGGTTGCGGGTGACTCGAACGCTCGGCTTGATCGGGTGTCGTGTGGTCGACGAGACCTCAGGCTCGGCCTGCGAGGCGGTCTGCGCTGGCATGACCGCCGGTTCGACGCGGTAGCCGACGAGCTTCGATCGGAGCGCCCGGAGGGCGTCCGTCGTGGTGAAGATGCCGACCGGACGATCGCCCTTGGTGACGACCACGCTGCTGAGCCGCTCGCGCTCCATGTGATGGACGACGTCGACGAGAGGGCAGAAGAGATCGCAGGTGTAGGAGGTCGGGGCCATCGCCTGTCGGACGGGCGTCTCGTCAGGGTTGAGGCCGCGGAGGGAGGAGGCCGCGGAGATGTCGTGGTCGCTGATCGTGCCGACGACGCCGTGCTCTGGGTGCACCACAGGCATGTGGTGGATCTTGTTGGAGTACATCCGGTCGAGCGCGTCGGAGAGCATCAAGCCTTCGTTTACGGTGACAGGGGCGGGGGTCATAAAGTGTTGAATCATCGGCGTGTTGTGACGCAAAGTGTTCCTTCTCTGGTTGTGGGTTTGGACAGCGCGACGCGAGAGAGCGTCGCCTGTCGTGTTTTGTCGACGCGAACGCTGGCTCCAAGGAGCTGCGGTCGCGGAACTCAGCGCAAGCGCCAAGCTCATGTTGCTCACTGTACGTCAAGACGGACGAAATGTCCAGCCCCGCCTCGGCGTGGTCGACGCTACGTCTCTCGGGGGGCAGCTGGAGCGCGATGTGTCGACTCTGCGAGGTCGACTTGTGTCTACACGTATCCGCCGTCGTGGGGCCGGAGAGTTGGACTCATCGAGGCGGTCCGTGCATGTCCTGTCCGCGGCGGTCATGGGCGATGATCGACCTCATCGGCGCTCAGGTATGAGAGCAGGACGCGAGGGCCAAGCGGACCATGCCCAGCCGCGACTTGGCGCGGTCAGTGACGAGGAAGATGAAGCGACGCGGCGATCGCATGTAGGGTCGTAGTATGTAGATATGATGGCGGGTCGTGACGATGATGTCTTCGACCTCATCCCGCTCGTGGGTCGCCCCTGCTAGCTTGACGTTTCGCCAGGCGAGGTCGAGGTCGATCTTCTCTCCGCGGGAGAGGAGCCAGCGGCCGGTCTGCTCGTCGAAGATGGCGGCCGAGATGGCGCCGGAGAGCGTCATCGCCTGGTCCAGGTCGGCGCGAGCCCGCTCGAGGTCCGTGTCGTCCAGGAGCTGAGGTGCGGGGCTGTTCGCGGGGTGATCGGCGCGGTCATGGGTGCTCTTCGACGTCGACTCGCGGACGACGCGCAGCGCTGTCAGGCTCTCATAGTCGAAGAGGAAGGGCGTTGTGTCGTTGCGGGCGACCGGGGAGAAGATGACGACAGGGGCGTTGAGGAGCGAGATCGCCGCGATCTGGCGGCAGATCCAGGAACGGATCAACGCGCGCAGCTTGTCTTCGCTGAGCAGCCCCCACTCGATGATGAGCTCGGTGAGCGGTACGCCGACGGTCTTGCTCTCCTCGACCGCAGCGGCCAGCTCGTCGGCGTCGAGGGTGGGATCTGTCGCGAGCATCGCCTCCGGGGAGTCGGGTCTGTCGGAGACGCTCGCCCAGGTCACCTTCCCGCCTTGGAAGGCGATCCGGCCGATCACCGAGCCGGAGCGGACGACGACGTCGCCTGCGGGGCTGCCGTACGCCTCCGCGATCGCCTTATCGAGGGAATTTTCGGCGCTGACCGTCTGCACCACCCGCTCGGCGACCCGCTGGCGGGCGAAGACCTCCTCGGGCTGGTAGGGCTTGGTGATGAATTCATCGGCGCCCGCGGCGAAGCCGAGCGACACCTCCTCTTGCCGGTTCCGCGCGCTCACGATCACGATATAGGTGTAGCTCCCCCGCTTGAGCTCGCGTGTGCGCCGACAGAGCTCAAGCCCGTCGACCCCCGGCATCATCCAGTCGAGGAACATGATCAGCGGAGGGTCCTTGCCCTGGATGATCTCCCAGGCCTCGTTGCCGTCCCGGGCTATCTGGCACGTGTGGCCTGAGGCCGTGAGGAGGCCTTCGAGCACGAGCGCGGAGATTGGGTCGTCATCGGCAACGAGGACTTTCATCGGCTCACTGAGCCTGAGAGAATAGCGATATGTTGCGCCCTTGGGCAAGCGCAGGGATCGCCCGCATCGGCCTCGACGGACCTCGTTTCCGCCCCTGGGCGGGCTCATGAGCCCCGGAGAGGGGTTCTTGCAGAGCAGCATTGTTCTCCGGGCGACAGAGTCGGCCTGCGTCTGAAAATAATTATAGGTACACTTGGGGCTGCGGCGACCCGCGATGAGCTGGAGGTTCCCCGGGCGGAGGTCGTGGAGTCTTGGGGGCGCAGGTGAGGTGCTGTGTGGCACACTGGCGCGCATGATCGAGCGAAGCGACGAGGGCGTCCTCGGACTCATCGGGAGGACTCCGCTTGTGCCCCTCCGCCGTCTCTGCGCGGGGCTACCGACGATGGTCTGGGCCAAGTGTGAGCATCTCAACCCCGGCGGATCGGTCAAGGACAGGATCGCGAAGGCGATCATCGATGATGCCGAGCTGTGCGGTCGCCTGAGCCCTGGGCAGGGGATGACCCTGATCGAGGCGACCGCCGGCAACACCGGGATCGGGCTCGCGCTCGTCGCCGCCGCGCGGGGCTACCGGCTCGTCTGCGTGATGCCGGAGAAGATGGCGGAGAGCAAGCGAGAGGCCCTTCGCGCCCTCGGGGCGGAGCTGGTGATCACGGCGAACGCTCCGCCCCCGAGCGAGGAAAACTTCCGAAACGTAGCCTCGCGCCTCGCGGCCTCACGCGGTTGGTTTTGCACCGACCAGTTCCGCAACCCTGCGAACCCAGGGATCCACGAGCGCGCGACGGGGGTCGAGATCTGGGAGCAGACCCGGGCGCTCGCCGGGGCGGATGTGGCCGCGTTTGTCTCGGGCGCAGGGACCGGGGGGACGATCACCGGGGTTGGCCGCAGCTTGCGGTCCCGCGGCAGTGATGCCTTGGTGGTCCTCGCGGATCCCGTCGGATCAGGCCTCGCGGGGTGGGCCGAGACGGGCGAGCCTGGGCCCGACGGGAGCTACGCGGTCGAAGGTATCGGCGGCTCGGTGCCGCCGGAGAACCTCGATCGCAGCGTGATCGATCGCGCCCTCCAGATCTCCGACGAGGAGAGCTTCGCCTGCGCTCGCCGCCTTATCCGCGAGGAGGGTCATCTGGTGGGGGGATCGGCCGGCACCAACGTCGCTGCCGCGCTCCGCCTCGCCGCGAGCGGCGAGATCGAGGGACCTATCGTCACGGTTCTCTGTGATAGCTGGGACCGCTACAGCTCGGAGCCGTGGCTCCGGGGGGAGGAGCTCCTCGACCTCCGGGCCCGCTGCCCGCTGACCGCAGGGCCGAGCTAGGCGGCTCGGCCGGGGCGGCGGATCCGGTGGGGTTGGGACGAGCGCGCATACTCGGGCGGCCCAATGGATAGAGCGGCGTTTCTGCGAGGCCTTGCAGACCGTGGCAAGAGTCCCGTGTGCTCTCGGGCCGCGATCGTTCGGGCGCCTCTCTATCCATAGACTCGAGTGCCACTGACGGTTCTACGCGGGATATCGAGGATAGCCTCACCGCAGCGCCTATTTCAGGGCTAGTGATCGGCGCAGGCCGAGCAGGCGGCGGGAGCTGGGGGGCCGGCGTCGGCGAGCTCGTCGGTGAGCTCCTCGGCGGGCCAACGCTTGACCAGCTCGCCGTTGGCCACACCGCCGGTGTGCGGCGTGAGGTGGGCGCGGCGATGCTGCATCGTCCCGGCTTGGCCTGAGAGGGGGCGGGCGTTGGCGATGAGGCGGCTCTCGCCCATCTCCCAGGGCTCACGGTAGGCGCAGGCGAGCTCGTCGATCTGGCGGAAGAAGGCGCGGGCCGCCTCCGCGTTGAGCTCGCGGCGGACAGCGCGGGTGACGAGCCCTTGGACGAGGTCGAGCTCCTCCAGGGCCAGCGAAGCTCCGGCGTCGACGCGCTCGCGCCAGGGCGTGAGCTCCGCGTCGGCGGAGAGGAGCTCCGCGCCGCGGCGGATCATCGCGTAGACGGTGGGCTCGAAGGGCGCGATCGCGGTGGCGACCCGCCGCGGCACCGCTTGGTAGGGGCAGCGGATCTCGACCACGCGGGGCTTGGTCGGTCCCGAGCAGCCGTCGTGGTGGTAGTACTCGCCCTGGCTCAGGCGGCCGCGGCTCGATCGACCGCGGACCCGGCGATAGCTCGGGTGTTCGGAGGGCAGGGCCTTGCAGACGAGGAGCCCCCAGCGGTCGATGAGCCGATAGGTCGCCTCGCTGTTCTCGGGCGCGAGGAGGAGCTCGCTGAGGTAGTCCTCCGGTCCTTCGCCGCGACCGTCGACGTAGCCGCCGAGGACGATCCCGAGGTCGTGATCGCGGCCGAAGACGCCTCGCGCGGTGATCCCCAGGCGGTGTTCGCCGACCTCGAGGACCTCGCTGTCGGAGTCGAGCTGGGCGACGAGGTCGAGCATCCGCGCGGAGTCTGGGAGAGGCCTCGGCGAGGGTCAAGCGGATCCACGTCGACGTCTCCGCGCCCCGCCGGAAGGCCTCGCTAGGGGCTCCGCATCGCTCCGGGCTCAGCTGGGATCAGGGCGCTTGGGGGCGTCGCCGCGGGGCTTGCGACGACGTCGACGACGCTTGCGCGGACGTTCTAGGCCCTCCTGATCGGTCGTCGGGCGTTGCCCGGAGGCCGGCGGCGCTGCGGTCGGTGTCCGCCCCGGGGGTCCGTCGTCGCGGGGCTTGGCGGCCTGCGCAGGCCGGCCCGGTCGAGCGTCGGCGCCCCGCTGGCGCGGGCGATCGTCTGGGCGTTGTGGGTCGGCTTGCGGGGAGCGAGGCCCGCCGCGCGCCCCGACCGACGGGCGGCGGTCGGCGGGGGGCTTGCGGGCCTGTCCACGCTCAGCGGGAGGCGCGTCGCGCTGGGCCTGAGCTCGGGCCTGAGCTCGGACCGGGGCGCCCCCCTGCCCGCGGCTGCGGCCACCCCGTCCGCCTTGGCTCGGCGGGCTGATGACGACCTCGACCTTGGGACCCCGCGGTCCCCTCGGACCCTCCTGAGCGGCCGCTGCTGGCGGAGGGCCGCTGGGACCGCTTGAGCGAGGGCCGCTGCGCGAGCTCCTGCCGCTGGGGCGCGCAGAGGCGCCGCGGCGTCGCTCCTCGTCGCGGTTGACCTCGCCGATCAGCGAGAGAACTTCGGCGGTGTTGGCCGGTCGTGAGGAGCGGCTGTGACGGCCGCGGAGCTCGGTCTCCGGGGTCAGGAGGTTCTGCTCGTAGAGGTCCCACATCTCCTGGGCGAAGGGGGGACGGCGGCCGGGGACGAAGCGGCCGAGGAAGTTGTGGAGGTTGTCCACGTCGCGGATGAGCAGCTTGCGGGCGCTCTGATTGCTCGCCGGATCGATCGCCTGCGGGAAGTCGATGATCACCGGCCCGTCGGCGCTCATCAGGACGTTGAAGTCGGAGAGGTCGCCGTGGACGACCCCGGCGCAGAGCATCCGCACGACCTCGCGCAGGAGGTGGTCGAACACCGCCTTGGCGGTCGCCGGGTCGAAGTCGACGTCGCCCAGGCGCGGCGCCGGACGACCGTCGGCGCCCTTGACGAGCTCCATGATGAGCACGCCGTCGACGAAGTTGTAGGGGACGGGCACGCGGACGCCGGCGCTCTGCAGGCGGTAGATCGCGTCGACCTCGGCGGAGCGCCAGGCGGCCTCGTCCTTCGCCTTGCCGTGGCGGGAGTGCTTCCCCATCGCCCGCCGGTCGCGGCTGTTTCGGGTCCCGCGACCCTCGGTATACGCCGTGCGATGCTTGAAGGTGCGCTGCTCGGCCTCTTTGTAGATCTTGGCGACCCGCTCCTCACCGCCGGCGAGGACGAGGAAGATCTGAGCCTCTTTGCCGCTCATCAACGGCCGCAGCACCTCTTCGACGATGCCGTACTCGATCAGGGGGAGGAGGGCGACAGGTGTGCGCATGCGGAGCGCTCCGATCTACGTCGTGGGGTCACGTCCGCCCGGACTTAGCACGGAAACCCGAGCTTTGGGGGCTGGCGAGCGGCCTTCTGGCGGCGGTCGGCGGGCCGCTTGCCGCCGCTGTCTACTTTTTCCTCGGCGCCTCCTAGAATCCCCCGCATGGGGGACGACGACGAGCGCGGCGCGAGGGCCTGGATCCTCCTCAGCGCGGGGCACGGGCCCGCGGAGTGTGCGTGGGTGGTCGCGCGGCTGCTGCCGATCGTCGAGGCGGAGGCCGCCAGGCTCGGCCTCGGGGCTGCGGTGATCGAGCGCAACGAGGGCCCCAGCACGGATACGGTGCTCTCGGCGATCGTCGAGCTCCGCGGCGGATACGGGTCTGGCCCGGCGATCGAGGGGCTCCTCGCCGCGTGGGAGGGGACGGTCCTGTGGGTCGGGCAGAGCCCCTTTCGGCCGCGGCATAGGCGGCGCAATTGGTTCGTCAAGGCGACGGCGATCGACCTCCGTCAGCCGTCGATCCCAGCGCTCGAGCGGGGGGATCTCGAGGTCTCAGCGATCCGGGCGGGCGGGGCAGGCGGGCAGAACGTCAACAAGCGGAGCACTGCGGTGCGGGTGCTCCATCGACCCAGCGGGATCGAGGTCGTCGCCCGTGAGGAGCGGAGCCAGGGCCAAAACCGCCGGGTCGCCCTCGAGCGCCTGCGGGCGCGGCTGGCCGGGAGGGCCGCTGACGGCCGGGCTGCGGGCGATCGCGCGCGGTGGAGCGAGCATCAGGAGATCGTCCGCGGCGCTCCGCGTCGGCGCTTCCGCGGCCCGGGGTTCATCGCCGCGCCCCAGGGCTAGCCGTCCGTGGCAAAAGTCCCGCGCGTTCTCACTTGCCCTCGCCGTCCCTCTCGACTCGGCCAAAACTTGCAGTACGGCCCGGTAAAGCGGCGTTTCATCCAAGCCGAGAGGACCGACGATTGCGGCGCGAGAGCACACGCGACTTTCACCACGGGCCGCGAGCCGTCCTGCCAGAGCCCCGCTCCGCTCGGATCCGCCGAGCCCGCGGGAGAGGACTCCTCCTCACTGCCGCGGCGATCGGCTCCGCGCAAGGGCCGCGGTGTCGTCCTGCGGCTCGGCTCAGAGGGCGCAGTCGATGAGCAGCTCCGCTTCGATCCAGCGGTGGAGCCAGCCGGCGACAGCCTCGATCCCAGCCCCGCTCGCGTCCGCGGCGGAGCAGACCTCGGCAAAGGTGCCGCCGGCGATCATCGTCGAGAGGGCCTTCGCCTCGGACGGCGGGACCGAGCGGTGCATGACGTGCATTCCCTCGCGCCAGATCAGGGTGTGCACATTGTCGGCGGCGGCCAGCGGAGCCTCGCTCGCGGGTCGGCCCCCTCGGCAGGCCTCCGAGAGGGGGGAGTAGCGCCAGGGCGAGGCCATCAGGGCGAGCGTCGGCGCCGGGACAAAGCGGAGCTGCGGCCAGCGATCCGCGGGGATCGCCGCGACGGTCTCGAGGGCCAAGGGGGTGATGTCGGCGGCGTCCAGGAGCTGCATCATCGTCAGCTCGACCTCCGAGCAGAAGGGCAGGTAGGGGTGCGCCTGGACGATCGGGTGCGCGCTCAAGAAGGCCGGAAAGGAGGCGCCGAAGCGGCGCAGGTCGGGGTCGCGGGAGGGCCGAGCGAGCACATAGTCGGTGACGAGGTTGCGAAAGCCGGCTTCTCCGGCGAGCCAGGCGGTCACCGCAAATTGGGTCTGGAGCGTCTCAAAGAGCCGCCAAAAGTAGGACTCCGCGTAGATGTCGACCCGCTGGGCGCGGGTGAACTCCGGCGTCTCCGCGAAGGCGTCCTCGAACGCGGCGACCGTCTCCGCGTCGGCCTGGGCGAGAAAGTCCGCGACCCCGGTCGGCCAGGCGATCGCCCGGAAGAAGAGCTCCTGCAGCTCAGCCAGGTCCATCGTCGCCCCCGAGGATCGCCTCAGCTCGGGCCGCCGCCTCCCGCTGCTCCGCGCGGAGGACCTCCCAAGCTGGGATCTCGCTGTCCCACTCGACCAGCGTCGACACCGGGCCCAGCACCCGTAGCGCCGTCTCGTAGAGGGTCCAGACCTCCGCTGGGACGGCCCCGCGGTGGTCGTCAAAGCAGTAGTGGTCGCGCTTGCTGTGATTGGCGAGGTGGAGCTGGATGACCCGGGCGGGCGGCACACCGGCGAGATAGTCGAGCGGATCAAAGCCGTGGTTGTGGGCGTTGACGACGATATTGTTGATATCGAGGAGGATCAGGCAGTCGGCTCGCTCCGCGACCTGGGCGAGGAATGTCCACTCGTCCATGTCGCATTGACGATAGCTGACATAGCTCGAGACGTTCTCCAGGGCGATCTGACGGCCGAGGATCGTCTGGACTCGAGCGACCTCCCGTACGACATGGGCCAAGGACTCCTCGGTGTGGGGCAGGGGGAGGAGATCATGGGTGTGATGACCGCTCGACCGACCCCAGCAGAGATGGTCCGACACCCACGCGGGCTCGACCCGCTCGATCAGACGCTGGAGGCGGTCGAGATAGTCCTGAGCCACCGGCTGCGCGGAGCCGATGCCCATGCCGACCCCGTGGAGGGCGATCGGCATGTCGCGGCGCAGACGCTCCAATACGCGCCTCGGACGGCCGCCTTCGCCGAAGAAATTCTCGCTGATAGCCTCCACCCAGTCGACGTCGAGCCCCTCCTCGATCGCCCGCTTGAAGTGGGGAGTTCGGAGGCCGACCCCGTGACCGAGCATCGGTCGCGGGCGGGTCGTCGGTGTCCGCTCTGGGGGCCGAGGATGCATGGGAGGGGGAAGGGGCGCGGTGATGATAGCCCAATCAGGCGCGCGCTCGCGCACCATCACCCACCATCGCCTATGCGCGGAATAGGTCGCCGTCGTCGTCGCGAAGGCTGTAGAATCGCCGAGGAGACGCTCGTGTTGACCCGAGAGCGAACCTCCGAGATTGTGAGCCCCATGCGTCTGCAATTCCTAGCGCCCGCCCTCCTCCTCGCCTCGGCCGTCGCCTTCGCCAGCTGCAAGAAGAGCGGCGAAGAGCCGGCGACCGAGCCCCCCGCGACGACCCCTGAGAGCGCGGAGGCGGAGACCCCCGCGACCGGCGATGCGGAGCCGGCGGCGGCAGAGCCCGGCTCGCCGGAGATCGCCTGGGCCGACAAGGACTTCGCGCAGCGCAAGGAGTTCATGGGGATCTACGTCTTCCCGAAGATGCGCGACGCCTTCAAGGCCCACGATGGCGACCGCTTCGGCAAGTTCAAGTGCCAGACCTGTCACGGCGACGACATGAAGGAGGTCGAGTTCAAGATGCCGAGCGACTCGCTGATGCCGCTGCCGGCTGAGGATCCGATCGCGATGGCGCGCGACTTTGACGAGGAGGTCACGAAGTTCATGGTCGACGAGGTCATGCCGCAGATGGGGGAGCTGCTCGGCGAGAGCGTCGACGCGACCACTGGCAAAGGTGAGTTTGGCTGTCACGCTTGTCACCCGATAGGCTAGACCCCGCTGACCCCGCTGACCCCCTCCGTAGGAGACGACGCCATGAAGAACACGCTCGCGACCACCTTTGCCCTCTCCGCTGCTGCCCTCTTCCTCGCCGGCTGCGAGAAGAAGAGCGACGCTCCGGAGACGACCCCCCCCGAGGCGACCTCCTCCGAGCAGGCAGGAGACGCCGCGCCCGACGGCGCGTCGACGGCGAACATCAAGTGCTTCGGGATCAACGAGTGCGCGGGCCAGAGCGCCTGCGATGTCGCCGGCTCCCATGAGTGCGGCGGTCAGAACGAGTGCGCGGGCAAGGGGTGGATCCTGATCCCCAAGGCCGAGTGCGATGAAAAGGGCGGCACCGTCGTCTAGCAGCCCGTGGCAAGAGTCCCGCGCGCTCTCCAGGCCGTAGACCACGTGCGCTTGAGAGCGAGCGCCGAGCCTCTCGAAGAGCACAGGGCCGATATCGCCGAGGCCGTCGCCGTTGATGTCACCGAGCGCGATCTCGGCGCTCGTGACAGCCGGTGACCGCGAGCGAGGCGCGCATGCTCGGCCGTGGCCAGCGTCTGCGATCGATCCCTCAGGCTGTGCTCCCGAGCACGCGGCTCGCCCGGAGAGACACTCTCCGGTGGCGAGCCGTGTAGAGTCCCGCTGATGAACAGGAGCCTGCAGCAGGACCTCGATGTCGACGCCGACACGGCCGTGTCGCCGCCGATCTGGCTGGTGATCGTCGGTGTGACTGTGCTCGGCACAGCGCTGCCGGTGGGGCTGCACTACCGGGCCCACGGCGTCGTCAACGGCCATCATGTCGCGCTGGCCTTCTTCTTCTGGCTCAACGTCATCATCGCCCTCTGGGAGATCTGTCTCTTCCGGCACATCGATCTGATCCGCCGGCAGTACGAGGGGTTTGTCCGCGACTACCGCGGTCGTGAGCTCGACCGGGTGATCGAGCTCTTCACCTCACGGGTGCCGCTGCGGCGGGTGTTGGCGACCGAGACATGGGCTGAGATCTGGTCGTCGTACTCGCTCTTTGACGAGTCCTACGCCGACAAGCGCTCCTTCGGCTTCCTCATCGACATAGGCAACGGTTTTACGACGCTGCTGCCGTCGCTCCTCTTTCTCTACGGGATGACCTTTCAGGTGCTCCCGGCTCGGGCGCTCGGGATCATCGGCCTGGTCATGAGCTATCAGATGCTCTACGGGACCCTGGTGTACTTCGCGAGCTTCGTCCTCAACGGGCGCTTTCGCGGCCATCGCCCCTTCGATCTTGCGATCTTTGTCGGCCTCTCGAACGGGCTCTGGACGGTCTTCCCGATCTGGGCGATCGGGGTGTCGATCTGGATGATCTACAACGACTCCTACGCGATCTTCGTGGGGGGCTAAGAGGCCGTCGCTGGCCAGGGCTGCTGGGACAGGATCGCGCCCGAGGGTTCGCCGCGGATAGAGTACGGCGCGGCGGGGGGACCGAGCGCCGCTCATCGCCCGAGGGCGTCGAGCCCCTCGAAGATCGCGGCCGCGGCCCGTGCGGGCGCCTCGAGGGGGAGGAGATGACCGACGCCGCCTAGCTGGGTGAACCATCCCGAGGGCTGCGCGGCGACGCAGGCTCGCCAGCGCCGGTCGTCGAGGAACACCGACGGCTCGCCGCGGACGCCGATCACCGGGACCGTGACCGATGCGAGCGCGCGCCCCGGAAAGGGGGCTGTCATGTACCCGTACGCCTCCCACTCCTTGGGGAAGACCAGCGAGACGCCCGAGTCGGTCGAGCGCACGGCGGCGGCGACGAGCGCGTCCAGGCCCTCGGGGGTCAGCCGGCGATACAGGCCCGAGCGATCACAGCTGCGGCGGAAGGCCGCCTCGTCGGGCCAGCGGTCGCGCTTGCCGAGCGCAGCTTTCGCCGGCTGAATCCGCCGGCGGAGTGACATCGGCAGGGCGTGGAGGATGCGCGCGGTGAGCGGGCCCAGCATCGCGGGCTCGATGATCACGAGCCCGGAGAAGCGCTCCGGGTGGGCGGCTGCGGCGTACATCAGGGATGTCGCGCCCATCGAGTGGCCGATGGCGAGCACGGGGGGGCTCTTCTCCGCCTCGAGCCAGCGGACGAGATCGTCGCCGAGATCGGACCAGCGCAGCGATCGGTCGGGGGGCTCTGCGCTGAGCAGGGGGCGTGTCGCCAGCGCCTTGACCTCGGCTCGCTCGGCGAGCGCCTCCAGGAAGAGACGGTAGGCGAGCGGCGGAAAGCCGTTGGCGTGCATGAACACCGCCGGTCGGCCCGCGCCCCCCTCCCAGGCGACGTTGACCGCGGGCATCGACGTCTTGCTCGGTGAAGGGGCTCGCATATCGACGCTCACAGGCGCCAAGAATAGCCGGTGCAAAGCCGTGTGAAAAGCGCTGGCATCATACTTGCTCAAGCTCATGGTCGGGGGGCTATTCTCCGGATTTGATCCGAATGGGACCGCTGACACATGCCGACGAACTCCGTGCATTGCACGCGACTGGGCTCTTCACCGAGGTCCGGGAGCAGCTCCTGACCGAGCTCGCCGGGCTCGCATCCTTCGTCGACGTCGCCGCCGGCGATCTCGTGGTCCGGCAGGGCGAGGCGAGCGCGGCGATGTACGTCATCGAAGAGGGCGTGTTCGAGGTCAGCGTCGAGGTCGGGCACGGGCGACAGATCGTCGCCGAGCTCGGCCGGGGCGAGCTGATCGGCGAGGTTCAGCTGCTCACCGGAGGGGCACGCACGGCGACCGTGCACGCGCGTACGCCCGGCCGCCTGCTCAAGCTCGACAAGCCCGCGTTCGACGGCTTCGCGGCGGAGCACCCGGGCCTGCTCGGCCGCGTCGTTGAGCTCGTCAACCAGCGCCTGCTCCACCAGCAGCTGATCCGCGCGCTGGACTCTGCGTTCGGGCTCGTCGGCCGCGAGCTGTCGCGCAGCATCGCCGACGATCCCGAGTGGGTGCGAATGGGGCGGGGAGAGGTGCTCCTGGACACCGGAGAGCTGGGCGACGAGGCGTTCCTCGTCGTCAGCGGTGAGCTGCTGATCCTCTCCGACCAGGAGGAGCGCTCGGTCTTCGGCACCATCAGCACGGGGGAGCTGGTCGGCGAGCTCGCGCTGGTGAAGCCCGGGACCCGCTCCGCGACGGTCGTCGCGGCCCGCGAGAGCTGGCTCGTCCGGATCTCGCGCGAGCGCTTCAGGGCCGCGAGCGCCGAACGGCCGCAGCTCCTCGCCGACCTGGTCGAGCTCGTGGTCAACCGCGTCCGCACGCGCGGTAGCTCGCGACCGCGGAGGCAGACGATCGCGCTCTTGCCCCTGTCGAAGAGCGTGCCAATCAGGTCGATCGTCCGCGATCTCCACGCCGCCATGGGGCGCTTGGGCGCCTGCGTGCGCCTCTCCGCCGACGACGCCGTGAGCGACGGCCTGCTCCGGCAGCCGCGCAAGCTCGCGGTCGACAACCCGGCGTGGATGCGCCTGTCGCTGTGGCTCCAGGGTCAGCGGCGCGACGCCGAGTTCGTCCTCCTCGTGGGCGAGAGCGAGGATGACCCGTGGACGCAGCGGATCATCGCCGAGGCTGACCATCTCGTGCTCGTCGCCGATCCGGAGCGGGACGGCGATCTCACCCCGGTCGATCGCGCCGTCGCCCGCGTCTCCCATGGGGCGGGCTGGGAGCCGCGGGTGTGGCTCCTCTTCGCCCACCCGCCGGGCACGCGCGCGCCCATGGGCAGCGCCCGCTGGCTTGAACGTCGCGACGTCGAGCAGCACGTCCACGTCCGCGTTGGCCGGGACAGCGACACCGGTCGGCTGGCGCGTATGCTCGGCGGGCGGGCGGTCGGGCTGGCCCTCAGCGGCGGCGGGGCGCGGGGCTTCGCCCACATCGGCGTGTACCGGGCTTGGCGTGAGGCTGGGCTGCCGATCGACTGCATCGCGGGGACCAGCGCGGGGGCCTTCCTGGGCGGGCTGATGGCGATGGACACGAGCCCCGAGGAGCTGACGCTGCGGGTGGAGGCCGCGTTTGCCAAGGCCGCCAACCCCTTCGGCGACGTGACCCTGCCGTCGATCTCGCTCATCCGCGGTCGGCGGATCCGAGCGCTCCTCCGCCGCGCCTACGGCGATGTGGACATCGAGGATCTGTGGCTCCCGTTCTCGGCGACCTGCACCAACCTGACCCGCGGCGTCTGCGAGCCCCGCCGCCGCGGTCTGCTGTGGCGGGCCCTGCTGGCGAGCGGTTCGCCGCCGGCCATCGCCCCGCCCGTGATCATCGACGGCGACCTCTACTGCGACGGTGGGCTCACCGACAACCTCCCCCTGAGCGCCCTCGACCGGGCGGGCTGCGGAGCTCGTATCGCCTCGTACATCGGCGCCGGGAGCCGGCTGGCGGCGACCTCCGCCGCCGAGCTGCCGAGCCCGTGGTCGTTCGCCTGGGACAAGCTCGTACGCAGCGGCGCGCGCACAGGCGGGCTGCCGAACATCGCCGAGATCGTCATGCGGGCCATGACCCTCGACGACTCCCGCCGGATCGCCGACGCCCGGGCGCAGGCCGAGGTGTTCTTCGAGCCGCCGATGTCGTCCTTTGACATGCTCGACTTCTCGAGGCCGCTCATCTCTATCCAAACAGGCTACCACTACGCGCAGGCGCTGCTCGCCGATCACGATCGGGTCGCGGCGCTGCGCGAGCGGATCTGAGGCATCGTCACCATGCGACACATCCCCGCCCAAGGCGTCGTCCCCCGCCCCTATTGGCCCCTGTGGTGTATTCACGGCCGACTCTACGAGCTCGATCCGTGGCTGGACGAACACCCCGGAGGCGCCGACCTCCTCCGTCGGACCCGGGGCACGGACTGCACAGTCCCCTTTGAGCTAAGCCACCTCGCGGCGGATCGAGTCCGCCGAATGCTGCGGCGCTTTGACGTCGGTCCGGCCGAGGAGGGGCACTTCCCGCGCTACGAGTGGGAGGGCTATCACGAGCTGCGGACGCGCGTGATGGCGCGGCTCAAGCGCGAAGGCTGGCGCCCCGGCCCCTCGCGACGCGGCGCCGTCGTGGCGACCCTGTGCCTCCTCCTCTGCGTGGCGACGCCCCTCCTGTGGCCGCTGACCGACGAGACCGGCGCTCCGCTCCTGTTCAAGCTCGGGCTGGGGGCGCTCTATGTCGAGTCGTTCATCTCCTTCGGCGGCTTTGGCCACGCCTTCCTCCACCAAAACTCCAGGCTTGGACTCTTCGGCGATATGATGACGCTGTCGAGCTACGAGTGGAAGACGACCCACTGCATCGAGCACCACGGCTATACAAACCACCCGGAGCTCGACAACAACGTCCGTATGTTCGAGCCGCTGACCAACTTCGCGCCGGGGCGAAACGCCCGCTTTCAGCGGCTGGCCCCCTTCCTCATCCTCCCGACCTACGCGCTCGGGTTCATGATGCTGCGGATCATGATGCCGATCGACATGTGGCGCGATCCGAGCCAGCTCGGGCGACGCCTGGCGCTCTACCTCATCGGCAGCTGCGGCTGGCTGGTGCTGTGGTGGTCCGTCGGTCACCTTTGGGTCGGCGTCGGCCTCGAGGCTGTGATCTCGTTCGTGTTCTGCTTTCTGACCATGTCGAGCCACAACACGGAGTCCTGTCACGCCGCCCTCGGCACCCGCGACTTCGTCCAGTTCCAGCTCGACGCCGCCAGCGACTTCGGCTCGACCAACTACTGGTCGTCGATGCTGCTGGGGTTCTTCCTGGGGATGCAGTCGTTGCACCACCTCTTCCCGATGCTCGATCCGAGCTATCTCCCGATCGTCGACGAGGAGCTGCGGGCGATGGGCTACCGGCGAAACGTCAGGTCCTTCTGGCGGCACTGCCTGGACTACATGGGCTACATCCTCAAGCCGAGCGCCCGCGCATGAGCGACGTTGGGACGAAGGTCCGCTTCCCCGCCGACGCGCCGGTCTACAAGCTCCTGCGGTCGCGGGTGCGCGCTGCGATGGCCGGCCGAGCGAGGACCGCGGGCGCGCTCGGAGGGCTCAACGTCGCCCTGATCGTGACGCTCATCGCCGCCTGCTACGTCAGCCTGCTGTGTTGGGTCGACGCGGCCTGGCAGGCCGTCCTCATCGCCCTCCTGCTCGTCCAGGGGCTGGTCTTGATGGGCACCAACATCATGCACGAGTCGGTGCATGACGCGGTCTCCCGCCATCGCTGGGTCAACCGCGTCCTCGCCCGCAGCCTCGAGGTGCTCGGCGGCAACCAGTCCCTGTGGCGGTTCAAGCACACGGTCGTGCATCACACCTACACCAGCATCGTCGGCGTCGACGACGACATCGACACCGGCGGGCTCCTGCGCCTCCACCCGGATCAGCCGTGGCGGAGCTATCATCGCCTCCAGGCGCTCTACTTCCCGGCGCTCTACAGCCTGAGCGCGCTCGGATGGTTCTTCGCCGACTTCGTCCAATACCGGACCATGCGGGTCGGCACGGCTCGCATTCCGGACTTCACGCCCGGCGAGCACGCGCTCTTCTGGGGCGGGAAGGCCCTGTGGATCGTCCTCGTCCTCGCCTTGCCGATGATGTTCCACCCGCCGTGGCTGGTGATCGCGACGGCGCTGGCGATCTACCTCGTCTTCGGCTTCAACATCGCCCTCATCTTCCAGCTCGCGCACGTCGTCGAGGACGCGAGCTGGGTCCGGCCGGCGGAGGATGGGACCGTCGATCACGAGTGGGCGGTCCACCAGCTGAAGACGACCGTCAACTTCGGCACGGCGAACGGGCTGTGGAATTGGTACACCGGCGGCCTGAGCTACCAGATCGAGCACCACCTATTCCCCCGGATCTCGCACGTCCACTATCCGGCGATCAGCCGCGTGGTCAAGCAGACCTGCGCCGAGCTCGGTCTGCCGTACCACGAGCATCGTCACACTCGCTCGGTCGTCGTGGCCCACGTCCGCCACCTGGCGGCGATGGGGCGACGCCCCTAAGGGGGAGCGTGCGCTGGACGGAGGTTGTCTTGCTCCACAGGCTCCGAGGTCGACCGCTCGCCGCGGGCCGACGCGCTCGCGCAGGTGATCACCGGGTCGCGAACGCCCCCTCGGAGATGTCGAGCGCGCTGGTGTCTGGACCGACGAGGAGCTCAGCCTTGAGCGCGACGGCCGGCAGCACGTTGTGCGCATAGTAGTGCGCTGAGAAGATGCGCCCCTCGTAGAACGCGCGGTCGACGTGCTCGGCGGGCAGCTCGGCCCGGGCCCGCTCTGCGAGCACGGCGCCCTCGAGGAGTAGCCAGCCGACGGTGGTCTCGGCCATCATCTCGAGGAAGCGGTTGGCGGCGAGGGAGACCCGGTCCATCGCCCCGCTCTGCGACCACGCGAAGAGCTGCATCACCGCGCCGGAGAGCGCTTTGCTGGCCTGCTCGAGGCGGGCGACGGGCTCGCGCAGGGTCGGGTGCTCCCTGTGCTCTGCGACGAACTTGCCGACGTCGCGGGCGAACGCCTGAAAGTTCGCCCCACCGCGAGCGCCGAGCTTGCGCCCGACCAGGTCGAGGGCCTGGATGTGGTTGGTCCCCTCGTAGATCGAGAAGATCTTGGCGTCGCGACAGTACTGCTCGACCGGATGGTCCTTGAGGTAGCCGGCGCCGCCGAAGACCTGGAGCGCGGTCGCGCAGACGTCGAAGGACTGCTCGGTCCCGTAGGCCTTGAGCAGCGGCACGAGCAGGTCGAGCTGCCCCTGGTGATAGGCGGCGGAGTCCGGGTCGGTCGCGACGGCTACGTTGTCGGCGTGGATCGTCAGCTTGATCATCAGGGCGCGGACGCCCTCGACCCGGCTCTTCATGTCGAGGAGCATCCGCCGGACGTCAGCGTGCTCGATGATCGCGACCCGGGGCGCGTCCGGGTCCTTCCACCGGCGGATGTTCGACCCCTGCTTGCGCTCCTTGGCGTAGTCGAGCGCGTTGAGGAAGGCCGACGAGGCGATCGCCAGGCCCTGGATGCCGACGGCGATGCGGGCGAAGTTCATCAGCCGGAACATCTGGACGATCCCGGAGCGCTCCTTCGCTCCGAGCAGCTCGCCGATGCAGGCGTCGTCGTCGCCGAAGTTGAGCGCGCAGGTCACCGACGCGGTCATCCCCATCTTGCGCTCGATCCCCGCGACGGTCACGTCGTTGGGGCCGCTCCCGTCCAGGCGGTCGCGGGGGACGATGAAGAGGCTGAGCCCGCGGGTCCCGCTCGGGGCGTCCTCGGTGCGGGCGAGGACCAGGTGGATCACGTTCTCCGTAAGATCGTGATCACCGCCCGAGATGAAGATCTTGGCGCCCTTGATCAGGTACTTGCCGTCTCCTACCGGGGTGGCGCGCGTGTTGTTTGCGCCGACGTCCGAGCCGGCCTGCGGCTCCGTCAGGCACATCGTCCCTGAGTACACGCCGGTGAACATCTTCTCGCAGAAGATCGCGCGCTGCTCCGGGGTGCCGTGCTTGGCGATCACCTCGGCGGCCCCGTGGGTGATCCCCGGGTACATGCCGAAGGCCGCGTTGGCGCCGGCGATCATCTCTTCGCCCACACATTGCAGGGTGTAGGGCCCCGACTGGCCGCCGTACTCCTCGGCGACGTGGATCGATCGCCAACCAGCGGCGTAGAGGGAGCGCCAGGCCTCCGGAAAGCCTTCGGGTGTCCTCACCTTTCCGTCCTCGAGCCGAGGGCCCTGCGCGTCGGCCGTGCCGTTGAGCGGGCCCAGAACGCGGCACGCCCACTTGTGGCACTCTTCGACCACCATCTCGGCGTCGCCCCGGCTCCAGTCCGCAAAGGGTCCTCGGCCCAGCAGATCCTGGAGGCGGAACTGTTCAAAGAGGAGAAATCGAATGTCCCGTAGATCTGCCCTGTATCGGTTGATGGCTCGTGACATCGACTCTCCTGACGCTGCGTGAGGACGCTGACCGGAGCGTCTCGGATCGAGTATCCCCGAGCCTCCTCGGGGTGGCAAGGGACCTCCAGCGCCGAGGTGAGCTGCTATGGGCCAGGCCGCGGTCGATCGCCGCGCTCCGGATCGGCGGAGGGCTCGGGTGTGATGATAGTGACGCGGCGGGCTTGGGCCTGGAGGTACCTCTGATATCATCGGGCCTTGATCCTGCGAGCCGAACCTGCGCGTGATGTGTCCGTCTGCGGCGGGGGCCCGCCGTGCAGAGCGGCGGCCGGATCGTCCCGTCGCGGGTCGGGAGCGGGGCTCGCTCGGGGAGCTGGGAGGGGCGCCGATGCCTGATCGTTCGGGGCCGAGCCCGCTCGTGCGGCGCTCGCTGAGCGTGTCGCTCGTCGTGGTCGGCTGCGCCTTCGTCTGGGCAGCCGCGCCTGTGCTCCTCCCGCTCGCGCTCCTCGGCGACCTCGTGCTCCGGCGCCGGCTCGTGCTCACGCGGACCTACGCGATGCTCGTCGTCGCCCTGACCTGCGAGTCCGTCGGGGTCTTCGCCGCGCTCACGCTGGCGCTAGCGCTGGCGCTCGGCCTGCCCCGCAGGCGCGTGCTCGCCGGGAGCTTCAAGATCCAATGCGTGTGGATCGCTGCGCTCGCGCGCGCAGCGTTCATGATCTTCCAGATCCGCGTCGAGGTCGAGGGGGGCGAGGCGATCGGTGATGGACCTGTCCTCGTGTTCATGCGCCACGCGAGCACCGCGGACACGCTGCTCCCCGGGCTCCTGATCAGCGGTCCGCGGGGTCTCGTGCTCCGCTATGTGCTCAAGCACGAGCTCCTCTGGGACCCCTGCCTCGACATCGTCGGCAACCAGCTCGGGAGCTACTTTGTCCGTCGCGGGGTCGGCGATGAAAGTGAGCTCGAGGGGGTCGCCCGCCTCGCCGATGACCTCGGCTCCGAGGGAGTCCTGATCTACCCGGAGGGCACGCGCTTTAGCCGGCGCAAGCGGGCGCGGATCCTCGAGCGGCTCGAGGCCGCGGGCGACGAGCAGGGCCTCGCCCGCGCGCGGAGGTTGACCCACGTGCTGCCGCCGCGCCACGGCGGGCCGCTCGCGCTGATCGAGCGCAGTCGCGGCGCGGACGTTCTCTTCTGCACGCACACGGGGACCGAGGGGGCGGCCTCGTTCTCGACGCTGATCGGCGGAGAACTGATCGGCGCGGTGATCCGCGTCCGCTTCTGGCGGGTGCCTGCGCGGGCGATCCCCGAGGATCGCGAGGCTCGGATCGCCTGGCTACAGGCGCAGTGGGAGGAGGTCAACGCCTTCGTCGCCAGCTCGTCGTCTCGTGACCCGCTCGTCCATCGTCGGGCCCGCGCAGGATCGTCAGCCGGCGAAACCCGAGCGAGAGGAGGAGCCCCATGACCCCGAACACCGCGACCATCGCGAAGAGGTGCTGATGCCCGAGCGAGCCTGGGGAGCGATCGAGGAGCCACCCCATCACCGGACCGATGAAGAGGTCGGGCGCGTAGCCGACCACCGAGACCACGCCGACCGCCGTACCCGTGAAGGCGAGGGGCACCTGTCCCTCGCCGAAGAGGGCGAAATAGGCCCCGCGGAGCGCGCAGACCCCGACGCAGGTGGTGATGACCAGCGCCGCCAGCATCCACGGCATCCCCGGCCCTGGCAGTCCGAGGGCGATCATCAGGGCGCCCAGGCTCATGATCAGGAAGCTCACCGCGGTCGCCGATGAGGCGCGCCAGCGGTCGGCGACGAGGCCCATCCCCATCGCCGCCAGCGGCCGCACCCAGAGCGCGAGCGAGCCTATCGTCGCCGCCGCGACATCGTCATAGCCGAAGGCGTCGCGGGCGTAGAGCGAGAAGTCGTCGGTGCTCTTGTAGCCGACATAGGCGCAGGCGACGATCAGCGCCTGGATCCACAGAGCGGGCATCCCCGCGACGATCCGCAGGCGACGCAGACCCGAGCCCGGCTCCGGCCCGCCCCGAACCAGGCCGCGGTCCGGGACGCCGAGCCAGACTAGGACCCCGGCCGCGGCCGTGAGCCCCGTCGCCGACCAGAGCACGACCATGAACGCCGACTCGCGCTCGTGGAGGGTCGCCGCCGCCGCGCCCTCGGGCAGGAGGGACGCGAACACAGCCACCGCCGCGGAGCCCAGGATCCCCGCGAAGACTCCGCGCCCACCGTCGAGGATCCCGTAGGCCCGGCCCTGCCCGGCCTGCCCCCCCCACTCCCGCGTCGCCCGGATGAGCGGCGCCCAGAGGAGGAGCACGCTCGTCATGCCCCACCACGCGTAGAGCCAACACAGGGTCGACAGCGACGGGAGCTGGGCGAAGACGAGGCCGCCGGCCGCGGTCCCGAGGGCGGCGAGCGTCATCAGTCGCCGCGCCGAATACCTGTCCGCGAGGGGACCGCCGGCCACGTAGGCGATCATCGCGACGGCTCCGTACGCCGAGAAGGCGAGCCCGTACTCGAGGTTGGTCAGGCCGAAGACGTCGAGCAGAGTCGGACGAAAGACCCGAGCGATGACGAAGGGGAGGACGAAGATCGCCTCGCCGGTGACGACCAGGGCGATCATCATCGCCAGACGCCGCGCCGGGCTGAGGTCACGACGGTGGGCACCGGCGAGCTCCGCCATCTCCTCTCGATCGCAGCGCGCTCGCCCTCGGCTCATCGTCTCCGGCCCTCGCCCGTCCGAGCAGATCGTCCTGCTCTACGCCCGGTATCGCACGGCAGGGGGCGCGTGGGGTCCGCGTCGTCGCGTCGAGGATGACAGCGACACGCCTCCGCATCCTACATCCTTGGCCGAGCGTGCGGGACGATCCGGTCAGCGTACACACAAATGGCCCCATCCCGCCGCTGGCCTCCACCTCGGCGGCGGGGCTCCGCTCGAGGTTGATCTCCAGCGACTGGTACGACCGCCGGTATCGGACGACCCTGGCCTGCGGGCAGCAGAGCTGATCGTCTGCGCGTGTTGCGTGGGCGAGCGCATGACGATCCCGCTGCTCGAGCACAGCCGTCGTCACTCAAGGTCGACGCTGATCTCCGAGGCCCTGCGGCACATCATGAAAGATGAAGCCCCGCACGCGCAGCTGGCCGTGAATGACGTCCTCGCCGCTCTCCGCCGCCACGCCGACGCGCCTCAGCGCCGCCGGATGTGCTGGCGCGCTTGCATCCTCACGAAGATCCCATACGTTGGTCCTTGTCACGACTGGGTGACCTGAGAGGCGAAGCGGGCGACAGCGCATCGCCGGCCGCCGCCTGCTCCGGGTCTCCATCGACATGTCCTTATGACCATGCACTGAAGACGTCATAGGCCGACGCCAACAACGACGCCGCGCACCGGCGCCGACGCTCCGTGGCGCCAACGTTCCCCCATAGAGATAGTTCATGCTGTACTACACCCTCATCTTCCTCGTTCTCGCCCTGATCGCCGCGGCCTTCGGCTTTGGCGGGATCGCGGCCGGAGCCGCGACGATCGCCCAGATGCTGTTCATCGGCTTCCTCGTCGTCGCGCTTCTCACCGGCGTCGCCCACCTCGCCCGCGGCGCCAAGGGAGGCGCCTAGTGAGCGGCACAGCCCGTCGACATCTCACCGCGCTGCTCGTCGGGATGGCGACGGCCCCGCTCGGAACAGCGTGCTCCGAGGGGCTCGACGGGCGCGCCGCGGACAACATCGAGGACGCTGGCGACCGGATCGAGCTCCGGGCCGAGCGCGCGGGGCAGACGGTCGATCGCGCGGGTGACCGCGCTGAGCACAGCGTCGCCGCGGCTGAGCGCGAATGAGCGGCCGCGACCGAGCGCGCGTGAGCGACACGTCGCCCGCAGACGAGAGGCCTCCACAGGACGATGCGGAGCCGTCGTCTGACGACGCGCCGATCCGAGTCTTCCGCCCCGAAGTTCGTCGTCGCCTCCGCCGCGGCGCCGTCGGCGTTCTCTTCACGCTCGGCCTCCTCCGGGTCCTCGCGCCTGGACTCATCGACGTCGTCGCCACGGCGAAGCTCGAGCGGGTCACCGGCGGCGCGTGCTCGATCGACGACGTCGACGTCGACCTCCTCGGCGCGACCATCACGTTCGAGGGCGTCGCGATAACGGCCGAGGATGGCGAGCGGAGCGCGAGCGCCCTCCGGATCGCCGAGGTCAACGCGACCTGGGGCTGGCACGCGCACCTCTTCGGCGACGGCGGCGTCGCCCTCGACGTCCACGGCCTCGAGCTCGATGTCGATCTGAACGCCCCCTGGCCCGCGACGATCGCCGGCGGGACCACGCGCGAGGAGCCCAACGAGCCGATGATCCGCTCCATCGATCTCGCAGGCGGTCGAATCGTCGCCCTCGTCGACGGCGCGCCGATCCTCACGCTTGGCGCCCTCAACGGCGAGCTCGACGCGACTGCTTTCGGCGCCGGCACCGACGACAGTCAGACCACGCGCCTCAGCCTCCGCGCCGAGGATCTGCGCGGCGGCACCCTCGAGCTCGACGCGGCCTTCGCCCCGATCGCGCCGCGCCGCGACTTCAGCCTCGACCTGGTCGCCGAGCGCGTCGACCTCCGCCAGCTCAACCCGGTGTTTCGTCGGGTTCTCGAGCTCGACGTCGAGGAGGGCGCGTTGTCTGCGAGCGTCCGGCTCAACCAGGTCGACGGCCGCCGACGCGGGCGGATCGAGCACGAATTCCACGGCCTGCGCCTCTACTCGCCGACCGAGCCAGAGGTCGCGCACCCGATGGCCGAGGCGCTCTTCGAGGCGATGCTCAAGACCTCCGATCAGCCGATCCTGATCGACGAGGCGGTCGATCCCGAGGCTGCGGGGGATCTCGATCTCCGCGCCGGCCTCGACGAGACCGCCTACAAGGGCGCCCTCGATCGGATCACCGGCGTGATCCTCCGCGGCTACGAGCGCCGCCTGAACACGCTCGACGGCTACCGAGCGACAATCGGCGCCCTCGAGGTCGACTTCCCCCGCAACCACCTGAGCTTCGAGGACATTCGCATCGACAAGCGAGGCGCCGAGGTCAACGCGCCCTTCCTCGAGCTCCGCCGCCTCGAGGTCGACGTCGAGCAGTCCGTGCTGATCGACGCCATCGAGACCCACAAGGCCGTGACCCTCGTCGAGCCCCACCTCACCTTCATCGCCGGCCCCGACGAGGAGCACACCCAGCTCAGCTTCGATCCCGAGTGGACCGAGAAGATCTCGGCGCTGCCCTTCCCCACCGACTCGCTGACGATCGAGGGCGGTACGATCGCCCTGCGTGAGACCGCGTCCGCGGACACGCCCGCAGAGCTCGGCCTCGTCGACCTCGAGGTCGACGCCACGTGCCTCGCCCCGGGCGGGGCGCCGGCCCAGATCACGCTCGCGGCCCAGATTGTCGGCGGCGGGGCGCTGACCGCCGAGCTCAGCCTCGCCCCGCAGGCCGAGCCGGTCGAGGGCGCCCTCTCCCTCCACCTCGGCGCGACCCCGCTCACCGCCCTCAACCCGCTCACCCGCCACCTCGCCGGCGTCGACGCAGCAGGCGGGACCATCGCCCTCGACGTCGACGCGACGATCGGCGGCGGCGAGGCCCGGGCGACGATCCTCCCAGACCTTCGCGATGTCGAGCTCCTCGGCGCCGACGAGGAGCACGACCGGCCGCTGCGCGAGCTGCTCCTCGGCGTCCGCCTGCGCCGCCTCGCCGGCGAGCCGCTGGAGCTGAGGGCGCCAGCTTCGACGATCGACCAGCTCCGGGCGGCGCTGCCGAGCGCGCTCCTCGAGGCGGCCATGGCCGCGTCATGAGCTCGACCGCCGAGCGGTCGCGCAGGGCGGGCTCCCGGGAGCCCGCGACGAGGCAGCGCTCCAACGGAGCGCCGCTCCGACATCATTCTTGCTTCAACCGACGGCGGGATCGTTGATCGTCGGCGGCTTCGACGGAGGTACCTCGACCGGCATGCATGGCTTCGTTGGGAGGTCCTATCGCGGCTGTCTCGACGTGGTGGCCTTGACGGCCGTCTCTTTGGTAGGCATCGGTGAGTGAAGCCATGGCAATCATCAAGCGCTCGCATAAGGGACGGCCGCTCTCCGTGGTAGCGTCTTCGACGAGGTCCACGCGGGCGGCGCTGCTCCACATCGTCACAGTTCTCGCCATCATCGGCACCATGTCCGCAGCCTGTGTCCATGATCCTCCGGCGCCACAGGGGCCGAGCACCGCCCGTAGGGCCCAGCCTGCCGACGCCACGGCGCGGCGTTCTCCCGTGGTGGACGAGGGGGAAGACGGCCTCGCCTTTGGGGCGACGAGTCCACGGCAACAACCGACCGATAATGAAGGTCTAGGACCCCCCGGCCTGCATCCTCCGCCGACCCCCTGCGGCGGGGAGATCTGCTCTGAGGGGGAGGCCTGCATCGAGTACTACGGAGTCGCCGGCCCTACAGGACCTCGCTCCAGGACGTGCGAGATCCCCTGCGGTGAGGACCACGAGTGCCCGCCGGGGAAACGGTGCATCTCTATCAAGAACGGCCCCAGCGACATCTGCGAGTGAGCGCCTCAGCGGCAGCGCTACCCACAGCGCCGCCGCCGTCGGCGGGGGCGGTGCTCCTTACCCATCGTCGACCTGCTTGAGCTCGACCGTCCCCTGGGCACCGCTGTCGGGCAATGCCACGAGGTTGGCCTTGGCCGTCATCGGCGTCTTCGAGCCTGTGCACCCGGAGACTAGCCATAGTCCATGCGAGCGACCCTCTCTGATGCTTCTGTGAATTCCCCGGGACACGACGTGCGTGCGAGCCACGTCAACGCCGACCATCGGCGCGGCGAGGGCAGATCGAGGCCCAAGTTCCAGGGCTTCCGAACTCCGCCGGCGGAATTTGTCGTGGAGCCCGCCCCCGTGACGCCCTTCGGCGGGCTCGGGCTCGCGGCGGGCTCGCGCTCGCAGCTCGATTGATCGCTCGTCTTGGGATCCGCCGCTCGATCAACAGTCGCGTCAAGGTCTTCGAGAACCAGCGCGGCTATGACGAGGCGACGCACATCCTGACCCACGCCTACAACCTCGCGGGTCGCGGCTATCGGCAATGCGGGTCGCGCTTCTAGCTGTCCACGGCCGCCTTGCCGACGATGAGGCCGGCGATGAGGAGGCAGAGGCAGACGCCCAAGAAGATCCAGAAGAGCACCTGGGCGATCCCTCCGGCGGCTTCGGAGAGCCCCGTGAAGCCTAGGGCCCCTGATACTAGGGCGATGATGAAGAATATGACTGACCAGCGGAGCATGACAATATGATTCCTTGTGACTAGTTTGATCGGTCTTCAATGATTTGCAAGCGCGACAGGGGTCGGCTCTACGGTTCGCGTGACTACGGGATCGAGGATCGGTGACGACCTCGAGGACTGAGACCGTACTCGGAGTGGGGACCATCGGGTGGACATCGGGTGGACATCGGGTGGACAGCAGGGCAGAGGCGGCTTGGTCAAGGGATCCCGAGGCGCGCTGGGGGCCGACCTCGCTTGACGAAACACGAGGATCCTGTTACGAATGTCCGCCCTGTGTAGATGGTCCCTTGCGCCGCCGCGATGGCGCGAGCGACCCGGCAGTGTGTGATGTGACCCGAGGGGATCCGACCGGCGACGCGAGAGCGGCCCACCCCTAGGGAGCAGAAGAACAGCTACTCCATGAACACAAAGTTAAGCGACGACCCGACCCCAGAAATTTCCCCCGTAGACATTAGCGCAGGCGATCTGACGTCCCCCGTGGTCCAGGCCCCGGGCGCCGTGTCGACTCTCCTGGAATCTACGATCGTAGAGGCCGCCGTCGGCGAGCCGGACTCGGAGGCTGCGGCGGAGGATCCGGGACCCGCGGGGGGCTCCGCGCCCGAGGACGCCAAAGAAGCGGGAGAAGGTCGGGCGGACTCGGCCGACGGCGAGGCGCGCCGGTCCGCGGCTCTCCAGGGCCTATGCCCCTATGAGTTCGAGGCGCTCGCCGAGATCGAAGATGTCAAGAATCCGAACGTTCGTTGGCTGAGCCAGTTCGCCAACGCTGCGCATGAGCCCCTCGACAAGCTCAGCGCTACGGTCTTTGACACCGAGGTCGGCTCCTGGCTCGGGGGCGCTCTCGCGTCGGTGCTGGGGACGATCCACGACGGTGCGACCTGGACCGTCCGCGAGCAGGCGATCCTCAAGGACTTTGAGCGGGACGGCAGGACGCTGACGAGCTTCTCGGAGATCCCCGAGCTGAGCCTGGAGCGGGTCGATGATGCGGTCGGAAAGCTCGGGCGGAAGTACCGGATCGCGGCGATGGTGGAGGGATCGCTGGTCGGGGCGACCGGGATCGCCGGTATGCTCGCCGACATCCCGTTGATCATCAGCATCGCCCTGCGCGGGGTTACCGAGTACGCGGCCTATTACGGCTTCTACCCCCTCGATGACGCGGAGAAGCGTTTTGTCCTCGACCTGGTCTCGACCGCGGCCGCGCCGACGTTAAAGACCCGACAGGAGAGCCTCGCACTGCTCGCTCAGCCGGACACGCACCCTGGCGGGACGCCTGCCGCGGCCGAGGATGCCATCGTCGCCAGCCGTGCCGTCGAGGGCTTGGTCGAGGGGATCCTCGCGCGGATGGCGAGGGGCAAGGTGGCGCAGGCGATCCCCCTCTTCGGCGCCTTGATCGGCGGCGGCTTTAACCGCTGGTTTGTCGCCCAGGTGATGAGCCTCGCCGAGGCGCTCTACCGCGAACGCTTCCTGATCCGCCGGCATAGCGCCGACCTGTTCGTCGCGGTGAAGCCCTTTGAGGCGCTGCACTGACAGCTCGCTGCTCGAGGCGAACGTTCCGCCCGCAGACGCCGGCCCGCTACAGCCGCGTCTTGTCGACGCCGGCCGGGACGGAGAGCGCGGCGCGAGAGCGCAGGGCTGCTGAAGCGCCCCGGGGCGGGTCCGATGTGCATCCCCTGGTATGACTGGTATGACGAGGGCGTGGCGCCGCCGGGCTTTGAGAATGTCGGCATCTGCGGCCTGCCGCAAGAGCACCTTCTGGGACCGCGGCGACCGGCCTGAGTCACATCATGGCTGGGCCAGAGGAGGGGGGCACCCAAGTCCTAATCGGCGATGCGGCAGTAGCCGAGGTTCTCGGAGCCGGGGGGCGCTTCGCCCGGGGGGTAGAAGGGCGCGCAGACAACGTCCGGGTACTTCGGGCAGAGCTCGGGCTTGCGGACATCACAGTAGGGCGTGCAGCAGGTTTGGGCGTCACAGCCGGGCACCTCCACCCCAGCGTTGCAGTGGTAGCCCGGGTCGCACTCGCTGAGCTTCTCACAGGGGTCGCCGAGGCCCCCCTTCTCACCGGACTGGTCGAGCAGACAGATGGCAGAGTCCTCGTGGACGACGCAGATATCATCGCCAGAGCATCCTTCTTGCAGGAGGGGATCACAGTCCGGGAGGCAGAGGTTGAGGAACTCCGTGAGCGCACAGCGCGTACCGGGCGGACAGTGGAGAGACTCGAAGGTGCCGGTGCACAAGGCGATGCACACGCCGACGCCGGTGTTCACGTCGACATCCCAGCACATCGAGTCGGCGTCGCAATTGTCGATCCCGCTGGCGCCGCCTTCGGCGATGCACACCTCCCCGGGCCCGACGGGGGCAGGATCGACGGGGAAGCACTTGTGCGCGTTCCAGGACGACCCCTCCTCGGTCGCGTAAGGCATGCATTTCATGCCCTCGGGGCAGTCATCGGGGGCGAGCCGGTCGCAGCGATCGTTGGCGCAGATCAGCATGGCCTCCGTGCTCGCGACGCATTCCCAGTCGTAGCTGCAGATCTTCTGGCACGCCTCGGAGCACTCGCCGGGCATACACGCGCCGACGTAATTGTACTCGCATTGGGAGTCACTCCCGCACTGTCCCGACTCATCGACGCGACAGACGTAGATCTTGGTGCCAGAGCACTCCTGTGGCTCGAGGTGGCCGTAGGTCGTCGACCCGGAGGAGGTCGTCACAGCACCGGTCGTGACCCCCGTCGTCGATACGGTGGTCGACACCGTCGTCGTCCCCGCGGCTGTCGAGCTTGACCCGTCCGTGCCCCGGGTCGACGAGGTGGTAGCCGAGGCCGCGGGGGGGGCCGGGCTTAGACAGCTAGGCACGAGCCCGACGAGCAGCCCTAGCTCGACAAGGAGCCCGCGTGGAGAGGAGAAGCCCACGAAGGCAGCATATCATGCGGTTTGTCCCGCGGTTACGAGGTCCGAGAATTGTGTCAACCAAGCGCAATAGAACCCGCGGAGCTGGCGTGGACCAGCGCCAGGGGGCTCGTCGGCGAGGACCATCTCGTTGACCCAGGCCGTCGCCAAGGTCGACGACCTGGGCGACGGCGGAGTTGCTCACCGGCTGACGCCGACCCGGGGGGATGAAGGCGCTCCACTAAGAGCTGTGTCCATTCGGGGCTTTCTTGAGCGCCGAGAGGGTCGACGAGGGCCCCTAGGCGACGCTGACGGAGCGCAGCGGCAGAGCACGCGCCGTCGCGTGCCGAGCCGCGGCGCGGCCGGTGAAGATGCCGTCGGCGACCGAGAGCCCGCTGACGTAGCCGTTGGACGAGACGCCGACGGCCGTCTTGCCGGTGGCGTAGAGGCCATCGATCGGGGTGCCGTCGTCGCGGAGCACCCGAGCGTTGAGCCCGTCGGTCCGGAGACCGCCGAGGGTGAGGCAGGGGGCCGGGAAGAGGATCGAGGTGTTGTCGAGCGGGATCCCGTAGAAGGGGGGAGTTCGCAGCGGGGCGAGGTGCTGAGCGCTCTTGCCGAGCCCGTCCTCGCCGCGCTCCGCACCGCGGTTGTAGGCGGCGACGGTCTCTGCGAGGCCCGCGGGGTTGATCCCCATCCGCCGCGCGAGGCCGCCGAGGGTCTGCGACGAGCGGCAGGTGACATAGCCGTTTAGGAGGCCGAAGAAGATCTGATAGAGCTGCGGGTCGCCCTTCATGATCTGGGCCCGGCCAGCTCGCATGACCTCGGCGTCGACGATCAGGGTCCCGAGGCCGCCGTGCTCCTGGACGAGGTGGTCGCCGATCTTGCCGCCGTAGAGGGTCTCGTTGCAGATCCTCGCGCCGCTGCGGCCGACGAGCACCCCCTTCCACCAGGCGTTGGGCGGATCGATGAAGCGCGGCGCGCTGCACCGCTCCATCTGTCCGAGGCTGCCGCCGACCGCGGTGCCGAGCTGGATCCCCGCCCCATCGTCGCCGGCGGTGCCGAGGCGGAGGCTGCAGCCGGCGAAGTCTGGCGCGTTCGCGGTCATCATCGCCCGGTTGAAGATGAAGCCGCCGGCGGCGAGGATCACCCCGCGACGGGCTCGGATGAAGCGCCGCTCGGAGCGACGCTCGAGCCGTCGCATCATCCGCTGGAGCACCTTAGCCGCGGTCACGTTGATCCCGCCGCCGAACTGGATCAGCGCCTGCAGGAGGTCGCTGAGGGCGCGGGGCGCCGCGAGCCGGCGGACGACGATGCCGATCACCTCGCCGCTGCCGTCGACCACGAGCCGCTCCGCGCGGGTGTACATCTGCAGGTCGGCGCCGGCCTGGAGCGCCGCCTGGCGGAGGGCGGCGGTCGTCAGGATCCCGGTCAAGCCCTTGCCGAGCGGGCGGTGGCCGCGGGGGGCAGGCGTGGCCCTGTCGGCGTAGGGTGAGCACAGCTCGTTGCCCGAGAAGTAGAGGGTCGAGGCGTCGCAGGGGTAGGAGATCTTCGACACCGGGCCGCTCGGCGGGAAGGGGACCCCGAGGCTGCGCAGCCACTCAAAGTTCTCGACGCTGGTCTCGCAGAAGGCCCGCAGGGTCGCATCGCTCACAACACCGTCTGTCTCCATGGACAGGTAGTTGAACATGTTCTCGGGGCTGTCTTCGTAGCCGGCGTAGCGCTGAAGATCGGTGCCTCCGCCGAAGTAGATGATGCCCGCGCTCTTACCGGTCGCCCCGCCGCCGCCGAAGCGATCGATGACGAGCACGTCAGCGCCGGAGCGCCGGGCCTCCAGGGCTGCGCTGCCGCCCGCACCCCCGAGGCCGACGACGACGACGTCGCGGATCTCGTCCCAAGTGTGCAAGTGTCCCGCCGCGCGAGCGCCCGTCGAATCACCACGTAGGGGCTCATGGTCAGTCATCGACGCTGGGTCTACTACAGAGGCCGGGCCCTGGGCAGGATCACCTGTGGTGCTGGTCACGCGACGAGTGACCGTCATGCGCTAGGGGCGCGGTCGCGCCTTCCCGGGCGATCGCCGACGGCGGCGGAGAGGGAGGCGAACCCTCGCGGGCGGGGCGGGGTGAGGGGGCGCTCGCGATCGCGGGGCGCGGACGTAGTACGGAGCCGACGCGGAGTTTGCGGGGTAGCCGGGGGGGCGTCCATCGTGCTTGTGTCGTCGCCATGGCGAGCGAGAATTTCTTGAGCCGGGCAGGGCGTCCATGAGCAGCCTTCGCGTCGTCACCGGTGCGACCGGACAGGTCGGTCTCGAGCTGTGTCGGACCCTCGCAGCCGACGGAGGGAGCGTGCGGGCGGTGGTGCTCGCCGGCGATCCAGCCGCGCCGCGGCTGCGCGAGTACGGGGTCGAGGTCGTCGAGGGGGACGCCTGCGATCAGCGCTCGCTCGAGGAGGCGTTCGCGGGGGCGGATACGGTGTACCACCTGGCGGCGATCGTCAGCACCAGCGCCCGCCTCGACCCGCGGATGTGGCAGGTCAACGTCGAGGGGCCGCGCAACGCCTGCCGTGCGGCCATCGCCGCCGGCGTCCGTCGCCTCGTCTACTTCTCGTCGATCGTCGTCTTTGATCCCGCGCCCTTCCACGCCCCGCTCGACGAGACCCGGCGTCGCCTGCCGGTGACCGAGGGCTCGCCCTACGTCCGCTCCAAGGTTCGCGGCGAGCAGATCGTCCGCGAGTACGCGGAAGGGGAGCTCGACGCCGTGATCGTCCACCCGACGGTGGTCATCGGCCCCAACGAGACCCACCACTTCGGCGTCGTCCAGAGCCTCTTCTTCAAGTTCTTCGCCGGCAAGCTCCCGGCGGTCTTCGCCGGTGGTTTTGACGCCGTCGCGGCGACCGACATCGTCGCCGGGGCGATCGCGGCGGCGGAGCGCGGTCGTCGGGGGGAGAGCTACATCCTCGGCGGCGAGTGGCACTCGCTGCTCGGCCTCCTGGAGCGGGCGAGACCGGTCTGTGGCGGGCGGGTGCCGAAGATCGCCTTGCCGCTGGGGCTCGCCCGCGCCGGGCTCGGGGCGGTCGGCGCCTTCGCCAAGGTCACCGGCACCCGGCCTGCGTTTACCCGCGAGGATCTCCGCCAGCTCGCGGGAAACCAACGGATCTCCTGGGCGAAGGCCAGGGCGGAGCTGGGGTACTCGCCCGACTCGCTCGATCGAGAGCTCGGGCGGGTCTACGAGGAGTGGCGGGCGAAGAGCTCGTAGGCGGCCACGCGCCCTTGAGCTCCGCGCACCACCGGCCTTCAAACGCCGGGCCGCGGTGGCGCGCTCGTCTGTCGACCGAGCGCCGGAGGAGGACCATCGCCGCGCGCGAGGGGGCCCGCGAGGGGGCTGCTAGGGCTGCTCGCTCGCGATCCGCCGGACCGCTCCCTCGTGGAGGGCTCCGCCACTCTCGAGATAGATAGCCCCGCCGGAGATCGTCAGGGACCAGCTGTTCTTGCGGTCGACAGTCGCGGCGACCGCGTCGAGGAAGCCGGGATCCAGGGCCTTGATCTCGAGCTCCTCGGAGCGGTGGATCGACGCCGCGGCGCCCATCAGCTCCTCCCCGCCGCGCCAGGTGTAGACGACGATCCGAGCCCCGGTCTTGCTGGCGCGATGGAGGCGCTCGACCGAGGGGGAGCCGATCTCGATCCAGGCGATGACGTCCCCTTGGAGGTTGTGTTGGAGGATCGCCGGCTCGTCGGAGGCCGCGAGACCGCGGCTGAATTCGACCCCCTCGGCGTGCTCGAGGGCGCGCGCGAGGAGGCGAGCGATCATGTAGCGAACGCTCTCGGAGGGGTGCTGCGCCACCCTCAGGTCGAGGGTCTCGTAGACGTCGCGATCGCTGTCGGCGATGGTGATCACAAAGCGCCGGAGGGTCGCGGAGAGGGCCATCCGCGGATACTAACACCGGCGATCGGGCGTCGTCGGCCGGCTCTTGGTACCCCCCCCACCTTCCCGTGTCGTCGGCGCAGCGGTCGGTGCTCGTCGAACGTCGAGGGCGCGATCGATCGCCGGCGGCCCCCTCTCCCTACAGGCCCGGAGGAAGGGCGACGCCGGAGCTCCGCGCTTCGCTACCATAAGCTCGATGCGCAGAGTCCACGCCTGCTTGCTCCTCCCGCTCTTCGCCCTCGCCTCCGCCCTGGGATGCGCCGGGGATGACAGCAGCGGCGGCACGGAGGGGACCGGGACGAGCGGGACGAGCGGGACGAGCGGGGCGACCGGGACGAGCGGAGCGACGTCGGGGTCGGAGTCGGAGGGCAGCACCGGCGCGGAGGAGATGGGGGCCGACTACGGGGGCGGCGAGCGTCTGCGGCCGCTGGTCTGGCAGCCCGAGGACGGCCCTCCGTCGCGCTTTGGCTGGCACGACAGCGAGCTCGATCATCGCTGTGAGTTCAGGCTCCTCAGCGACGGTCTGCTCCGCTGCGTTCCCTTCACCTTCGAGACCCCGGTCCGCTTCTTCGGCGATGCGTCGTGCGTCCAGGCGGTGCAGACTCTGTCGACCCTCGATGAGGCGCCCTATCCGGAGCACAGCTGGTCCTCCGCGTCGTCCGCGGACTGCGGGGGGGGGCTCGCGACGATCGACATGCACCCGCTCTCGGGGACGCTCCAGACCGGCGTGATCTTCGAGCTCGATGAGGTCGAGGGTTGCGTGATGGCCAACCCCGAGCCGGTCGAGTACATCCCTGTCGGTCCGGCGATCGAGCCGTCGACCTACGTCGCCGCGACCGACGTCCTGGACGCGGGCAGCGGGCGGATCCTCGGCGAGCGCCGGGAGGCGGAGGACGGCTCATGGTCCTATGTCGACGGCTACGATCAGGAGCTGGCGGTCGAGAGCAGGGTCTACATCACCGAGGACGGGGTCTCGCGTTGGCTGCCCCGCGGCGGCGTGAACTACAACCGCAGCACCTACGCCGATCCCGCCTGCACTGCGCCCCTCGGCGGCGGTCCTATCGGCGGCTGCCCTGACCCGAGCGAGGACTACGTCAACGATCGGAACAACAACTCATGCCGCGAGATCCGGACGGTCTACGCCAGCGGCCCCGAGCACCTCGGCCCGGTCTACAAGGAGGTCGGCAATAGCTGTGAGGAGGTGATCCAGGAGGACTTCCACTTCTACCCGGTCGGCGCTGCGATCCCGGACGGCGACTTCGCCGAGGCTACGCTCTTGAGCTACGGCGCGGGCCGGATCCTCCGGCGCTACTGGTCGAGCGAGGGCAGCCCGCTCATCGAGTCGGAGAGCCTTGTCGACGGTCAGCACGAGGGCGTCACATGCCGTCCCCTCGCCGATCTCGACGGGGTGATCCGCTGTCTGCCGACCAACCTCATCGCCTCGTCCTCGTTCACCTACTACACGGATCCCGAGTGCGCAGGGGCGCCTGTGGGCCTCTTGCCGGCCTGCCTCGGCGAGGTCCCGCCCTATGGATCGCTGCCGCTGGCGAGCTGTGACGACGACTGCTGGCAGCCCTACGGCTTCGGCGCAGAGATCGACCCCGAGACGACGCCGCTCTACCGTGACTCCGGCATGGGCTGCGGGCCCGACGGCGGGCTCGGCGATGACTATCGTTATATCGAGCTGACGCCGCTGGATCCTGTCGACTGGGCGACGATGGAGGAGCAGATCCAATAGCGGATCCAATCGTCGCTCCACCCGCGACCTGGCTCCGGGTGAGCGCTCCTCGTGCGCTGCCCGCCCGACCTCTGCGGAGGTGGTGACGCTCCCCGGCTCAGCGGTAGGGTGCGAAGCGCTCCCGGCTGCGTCGGCGCTGGTTGAGCTGTCGCAGCTCCTCGGCGGAATAGGCGAGCTCCGAGCCGGAGGGGAGGGCGTCGCGGATGAAGCTGAGGATTCGTCGCCTCGCCTCGACGGCCGCCCGAACTCGCTGTTCAGCGATGCTCGGGCCGAGCTCGTCCACAGCCGCGTCGGGGGTCGGAGCGAGTCGCTCCAGGCACTCGTCCCAGAGCTCAAAGAGCGCTCGTCGGCGCTCCTCCGGGGGGAGCGTCGTCGTCTCCCAGAGCTCGCCGAGCTGGGCCTCGAGCTCGCCGAGCGCTCGGGCGAGCCGTCGACGCTCGGACTTGACGGCCATATCGAGGCGGAGCTCACGGGTCTCGCGGAGAAACTCAGCCTTCAGACGATCGCTGAAGAGGGGGCGACCGAAGCGGCCGCTGAAGCCGTAGAAGAGCTGCCCCGGGCGCCGAACCTCGGTCTTCTCGACGGTCGACAGGTGCTGCGTCATCGGGTCGGCCATGCCGCCATGGAGGGCGCCGCCGATCTCGTTCGCGCTGACCTCTCGCTTCCACCTCTCAGGGGAGAGGAGGTAGCTCGGGAGCCCCCGCAGGCGGAGAGCTCCGTGCCGGTCCAGCGCGAGCGTGGAGACCTCCTTGATCGGGATCGCGCCGCGAAAGGTGACACGCCCGTCCTCGGAGATATGGGCACGAAAGCGACCCTGAGGATCACGGTAGTCGAGGCCCCCGTCGCTTCGCGGGGTGAACGCGCCGAGGCGACGGTCGGCGCGGGCGCTCCTCGAGATCGCGAGACCGTCCTCTGGGCTGATCCGAGGGCTCGGCGGCGCTCGAGGCGGAGCTGCGCGGGCGGGGGTGATCGGGAGGATCGTCGACGCGAAGGCGAGGACGAGGCTTCCTCCGCCGTGCACGACAAGAGAGCCCGCCGCCCCAGAGCGGCGGCCGCTTCGGCGCGAACACATGCGTTTAGCCTAGCGCTTCCTCGCCGCCTCGGGCAGCCACGGAACATTGATAACAAAGGTCTTTTATGGTCATTGTCGCCGCGACGAAGAAAAACTCTAGAGCGCGGAATAGATGGGTCGCGGAGGCTGTTGATACGACCCTCTGATCTGCGGCCGGAGGGGCGGACCCTGTGCCTGGTCCCCTCGGTCCGAGCCCGCCGCGCCCACGCGGAGCCGAGGCGTTGCCGCGCCCCCTGTCCCCGCGCGGAGCAGATCGAGGCGGCCGTGCTGGCGCTCTAAGTGCGCTGTTCCTGCGCGCTAGCTCTGTCGAGGTGTTCACTTCTTGCGTTGTGGATCGCCGGCTGCGATCGGCGGGGCCTGGGCGCAGCCTGTGGTGGACGAGAGTGACATCGCCGAAGAGTGTGGTGATTCCCCCCCTGGGCTAGCTGCACATTATTCTGCGAGGCCTGCTGGATTTGCGCTGGGCGGGCGCCGCTATGCAACCGTACAAGCATCGGACGCGGCGTGAGAGCGCCGGAGGAGGATGGATAGACGATGCCGACGACCAAGCTTGTGTTCAATGTCGCCCCGAACGGCCGCCCGTCGCGGCCCCTTGAGATGGAGGGTCATCTCTTCGACGCTCGCGGTGCTCATCTCGCCTCAGCGCCGGTGAAGGAGGGGACGCTCACGTTTGACGTCGAGCCGCGCTCGCTCAAGCGGGCGAGCCTCTTCGTCAGCCCGCTCAGTCCGGACGCGGGTCCGCCGACGCTCGCCTCGATGCGCCGGCTCCACGCCTACCGTCCGCCGGGGACGCTCTCCGCCGGGGCTATCGCCATGGATCTGCGGATCCCCGAGGACCTCTGGCGCCGTTGGATCTTCTGCGTGACGCGGGTGGTCGGTCGGGTGGTCAGGCCGGTCTCGATCGGCGGCGAGGTCCACGAGCTGCCGGTCTGTCACGCGCGGGTGCACGTCTGCGAGGCGGACCCCGTGCTCCGGATCTTCGAGCGCATGCCAGAGCCGGAGATCCTGCGGGTGCGCGACGAGCTGCTCCACCTGATCGAAGAGCCGCCGCGGATCCGGATCCCCCGTCCCTCGCCCGATCCTTCGCCCTTCGGCCTGTCGAGGCTGACGATCGAGACCCGCGTTCCTCTGCGCCTGGCGGATGGGTTGCACCGGAGCGAGCCGCGAATGCGGGTCGGTGCAGTCGCCAGCGCGCCGCCGACAGCCGAGCCCTTCGCCTCGCTGATGAGCCCGGAGGAGCGAGTCACGCTGCGCGACGCCCGGGCCCTCTCCGGGCGAGATCTGGGCGCTGTGCCGGTCGCGCTCGCGCTGCCGGCGGATCTCCGCAACTCCCTCGCGTCGCCGTCCCCAGCGGTGATCCGGCGGGCGTTGGTCGCCAACACGGAGGTGCTGATGCCGACGCTCTGCCTCTGGCCGTGGATCTGGCGCTTTGTCCGTTACGACGAGGTGCGGACGGTCACCACCGACGAGCACGGTCGCTTCGAGGCGCTGGTCTTCTACGCCTGCAGCGGCGACAAGCCCGACATCTATTGCTGGGTCGAGTACTGCATCGGCGGCGCGTGGACGGCCGTGCTCAAGCCCCCTGCGGCCTGCGCCACCCACTGGAACTACGCCTCGGGGAGCGAGCTTACGCTCCGGGTCCGCGACGCGCGGGTGCCCTGGTGCGAGGAGCCGCCGAGCCTGCCGGGCAAGAAGGTCGGCGTGCTGACGCTCGGCAACTCGATCAACGTCCATCAGGTCGATCAGGCGACCGGGCTCGCTCCCGGCGGTCGGCCCCTCGGCGGCAGCGTGGAGCCGACCGTGTGGTTTGGCGAGCAGCTCCAGGCAGGGGTCGGCGGTACCCACTACCGCTGGTCCTACCGCCGGCTAAACCCAGACCTGAGCCCCGCCGAGGGCTGGCTCGCCTGTGATGAGCGGACGGTCGGTCGTCACTACGGCGTCATCGGCAGCGACGGGATCATCCACTTCAAGTCCTTCAAGCTCGGGCCCGACGAGTCGATCGTCGGCGACTCGCTCTTCAAGATCCCGCCGAAGAACCCGCCAGCGGGCTCATGGGCGCCGCAGCTGAACGCCCGCGGCAACACGGCGAGCGCCTACCTGGTCAGCGGCACGCGGACCGAGCACCAGCGGATCGCCAACGGCCCCTACGAGCTCAAGCTCGAGCTCTTCGACACCTCCGGCGGGGCTCCGGTCCGGGTCGAGGGGGTCGACTTTCAGGTGCCCCGAGCGGACGTCGCGGCGCCATTCCCCGCCGATTCGGACGTGGAGCTGGTCGCGGCGCCGTCGTCCTACCTGATCCGCGAGGCGGGCAAGGTCGTCGGCTTCCGCATGATCGTCCGGATCGACAATAGCGAGTGCGGGGCGCAGATCCACGAGACGACCGTCCCGGGATCCACCGAAGAGTGCGGCTTTATCACCTATGATCCGACCGGCCCGTCGAGCGCGACGCTCGGCTTCGCCGCGACCCACGACAACGGCTTTGCGACCTTCTCCTTCTCGGTGATCCGCGGTCGCTGTTCGCTCGGCTTCGCGGCGGCCGCGGGCCTGGTCGGCACCTCACCGGTCGGCGGCTACAGCCTCGACACAGGCGGGGTCTACCGCCGGAGCTACCCGGTCTCGGCCCTCCTGGTGAGCTTGCCACCGCACTGCCCCGACGGCTGTCGCAACGCCGCCTTCGCCGAGCACCTCCACGTCAGCACCCTGACCACCGATGGTTGGGGGCGGCTGGAGTACCTCGACGCCCACGCGGTCGCGGCCTTCGCCCTCGCGCAGGCCTAGGAGGCCGTAGCAAAAGTCCCGCACGCTCTCGCTGGCCCTCGTCGCCCCTCTAGGCCCCGCCGAAACTCGCGGTACAGCCCGGTACAGCGGCGTTTCGTCGAAGCCGAGAGGGGCAACGATCGCGGCGCTAGAGCCCACGGAACAGACACCACGGCTTCCTAGGCCCGGCGTGGCGGGTCCAGTGTGCTCTCGCTAGGCGGGCGCACACGGGCTCTCGACGTTCTCCCGCCGCAGTCTCTGCGAGCGAGCGAGCGAGCGAGCGACCGACCGAGAGACCGACCCTGACCGACGCCTCGAGATCGCGACGAGGGCAGCGTCGCGACGTTGTACGCCTGTCGACTGCGGTCTCCCCCCGGAGCTCCTCGACCCGGCCAGGCGCAATCAATGCGGGCATCGAGGGGCCCATTGTCGTGGGCGCCCCGCTTGTCATCGGCCTCCGCCGTGACTATCGACAATCCCCCATGAAGCGCTTTCTCTTGCCGCTCTCCCTCCTCGTCGCCGCCGGCTCCGGCTGCGTCACCAAGGCCGATCACATGGCCCTCCAATCGGAGCTCGACGCCACCAAGAGTGAGCTCAGCGGTAGTCAAGAGCGGGTCGGCTCGCTCGAGGCCGACGCTGAGCGGCTCAGCGCGACGATCACCGAGCTCGAGGCGAAGATCCAGGCGGCGAACGAGGAGCTCGCCCGCCTGGAGCAGGAGATCGCCAAGGGCGACCAGGACATGGCCTCGCTGCTCAAGGATCGCTCTCGGCTGAAGGAGTCGATCGCGGACATGGCCCAGGCCCTCGCCGATCAGCGGCGTCGACGGGACGAGGCGGAGAAGCGCGTCTCGGAGTACCGGGACATGCTGACCCGCTTCAAGGGGCTCATCGAGGCGGGCAAGCTCAACGTTAAGATCGTCGACGGTCGGATGGTGCTGACCCTGCCGATGGACATCCTCTTCGACACCGGCAAGGCCAAGCTCTCGGACGAGGGGAAGGGCGCGCTGGTCGAGGTCGGCCAGGAGCTGGCGAAGATCGCCGACAAGGAGTTCCAGGTGGAGGGGCACACCGACAACGTGCCGATCTACAACGAGCGCTTCCCCTCGAACTGGGAGCTGGCGTCGGCGCGGTCGCTTGTGGTGCTCAAGACCCTCCAGGGCGCTGGGATCGCGCCGGAGCAGCTCTCCGCCGCCGCCTTTGGCGAGTTCAAGCCGGCGGCCGACAACGGCACCGACGAGGGCAAGGCGAAGAACCGGCGGATCGAGATCGTGATCGTCCCAGACCTGAGCAACCTTCCGGGCTACGATGAGCTCAAGGCGCTCGCCGGTCAGTAGAGGCGACGGTATCACGATGAAGAATCAGACAAGTCTAGGCTTCTACGGCGCCACCAACACGGTCACCGGATCCAAGTATCTCTTCCGCTCCGGCGGCTCGCAGGTGCTCGTGGACTGCGGCCTCTTCCAGGGCTACAAGCAGCTCCGGCTCCGCAACTGGCAGGCGCCGCCGATCGAGCCCTCGTCGCTCGACGCGATCGTCCTCACCCACGCCCACATCGACCACAGCGGCTATCTCCCGCGGATGGTCCAGCAGGGCTACAGCGGTCCGGTGTACTGCACGGGCGGGACCGCGGAGCTCTGCGCGCTCCTCCTCCCCGACAGCGGTCGGCTCCAGGAGCAGGACGCGGAGTACGCCGCGCGCAAGGGCTTCTCACGCCATCGGCCGGCGCTGCCGCTCTACACGGAGAAGGACGCCAGGGTCGCCGTCGACAGCCTCCAGCCCTGCGAGTGGGACGAGGAGATCGAGGTCGCGGAGGGGGTGAAGGTCCGCTTTCGCCCCGCCGGTCACATCATCGGCGCTTCGTCGGTGATGCTGCGCTCGAAGGAGTCGAGCGTGCTCTTCTCCGGGGATCTCGGGCGCCTGGGCGACATCATGATGCGACCGCCGGTGGATCGCGAGGCCAGCGATGTCCTGGTGATCGAGTCGACCTACGGCAACCGCAAGCACGATCCTACACCCGCCGATCAGGCGCTCGCGGAGGTGATCAATCGGACCGCCGCGCGCGGCGGCATCGTCGTCATCCCTGCCTTCGCCGTCGGTCGGACGCAGGCGGTGCTCCTCCTCGTCGACCGGCTCAAGGCGGCGCGACGGATCCCGGACATTCCGGTCTTCCTCGACTCGCCGATGGCGATCTCGGCGACCTCGATCTTCTACCGTCAGCGGCACAATCATCGCCTCGATCAGGCCGAGTGCGAGCGGATGTGCGAGGGCAGCCGCTACGTTCGCGACGTCGCCGGGTCGAAGGCGCTCGACGAGCGCGAGGGGCCGATGATCCTGATCTCCGCGAGCGGGATGGCGACCGGCGGTCGGGTGATCCACCACCTCAAGAAGATGGCGCCGGATCCCGCCAACACCATCCTCTTCGCCGGGTTTCAGGCCGGCGGGACCCGGGGGGCGGCGATGGTCGGGGGCGTCAAGGAGATCAAGATCCACGGGAGCTACGTCCCGGTGAACGCCGAGGTCGTCTCGCTCGACATGCTCTCCGCCCACGCCGACGCCGACGAGATCATGACCTGGCTCAAGACCTGCGATCAGGCGCCGCGTCGGACCTTCGTCACCCACGGCGAGCCCTCCGCGGCCGACGCTCTGCGCCGGAGGATCCAGGACGAGCTCGGCTGGAACGTGTCGGTGCCCTCGTACAACGACGTTGTCAGGCTCCGCGACTGAGCGAGGGGGCCGAGCCCGCCGAGCCCGCCGCGGTGATCACGGCCGGCGGCGGGCGGGCGAGCGCCAGATCACCGCGTCGATCAGGTAGTGGTGAAAGTTCACCGTCATGTGGACGACGAGCACCAGCGGGAGGACGCTCCAGGCGGAGCGATCGACGAGCGCCCCGAGGGTCGAGTAGAGCAGGGCGCCGACGCCGAGGCAGACGAGCGCGTAGGCGAGGACCTGATCGGGCTGGCAGAGGCGCGAGAGGAAGCGGCGCTCCGGCTCGACGCCGCCGCGGAAGCGTCGGGCGTTGGCGGCCCAGACGAAGAGCAAGTACTGGGCGTTGTGCCAGATGTTGATGAAGAGCCAGCCCCGGGTGATGTCCTCGACGGCGACGTAGCTGACGAAGGTGATCGCGACGTGGGAGAGGACAAAGAGCGTGTGTCCGGCGCTCACGCCCACACCGCGGGCCATCGCTCGACGGGCGCGGAGGACCCAGAGGGTGAGGGCCGAGAAGGCGACGGCGCCGATGAGCACGGGGATCGCCGTCGGCGCCTGCGGGAAGTGGAGCGGCATCCCGTAGAACTCGTGGTTGCCCTGGCTCGATCGGTAGAGGAGCCCCCACAGCGGGAAGCCGTAGATGATGACGTCGCTCAGGCGATCGCGGCCGAAGGGGGCGCCGGCGCGGCGGCTGTAGGCGCGGGCGATCCCGTAGCTCTGGCGGCTGTAGTGCCAGGACTGCCAGGTGAAGTAGAGGGTGTTGAGCGCGAGCACTCCGCCCGCCCAGGTCAGCCCCGCGGTCCCGGCGAGGACCAGCGGCGGCAGGCCGAAGAGGAGAAACCAGTGGCGGCGGACGCTCGCGCGGTCGAAGGCGATGCGGGTGAAGGTCGAGGCGACGTGGGGGTAGGCGAGGAGCCAGAAGTCCGCCAGGAGCACCCCCGCGAAGAGGGCCGGCGATCGGCTCGCGACCCCGCCCAAGAGGAGGGCGAGGGCGAGAACTCCGAGGATCAGCGCGAGATCAAAGCGCCGACTGTGCAACCACGGGCTTGGGCCCATCCGCTGCGGAGAAGCGTCGAGAGCTGCTGTGCTCACCGCGTGTGTTCTCTAGGAGCCTGTGGTGGAGGTCTCGCGGGCTCCTGCGCCGCGCTCGGGCGGGTCGCGGGCCCGGGACTGCCCCGCCGTCGCGGTCGGGGGCCGAGGCTCGGGAGCGGCCCCGCAGGCCTTCGCTGAGGGATCCGCGCCTGCATGGGCTCCTAGGTCGCGGGCGGGGGCTCGGGCGGAGGATCGGGCTCGGGCTCAGGCTCAGGCTCAGGCTCGGGGGTCGTCGTCTTCGGCGCCTCCGCGGCGCTGTCCTTGCCGTCCTCAGCGTTCGCGCTGTCCTTGGCGTCAGCTCCGTCCTTGACGTCCTTGTCCGGCTCCTTCGCGGTTGACTTGGCGTCACCCGGTTGGGCGCAGGCGTTGGCGCTGAGGGCCAGCAGCGCCCCGGCCAGGAGCATGCCGCAGGCGCGCGGGAGGGCCGATGCGGCGCTGGGGCGCGGGGGCTCAGAGGAGGGTGTAGCCGAGGGGTCGATCATCCGGTGATGCTATCACGGGGGGCATGGCGGGGCTGAGGGCGTTGAGACGATCAGTGCGCGCCAGGGGGGCGCCGGTCGCAAAGTCGCGCAGCGCGGTCGCACTCATGATGCTGACCCCTAGGCCATGTTCTCCGAGACGTGCGGGGTCAGGCACGGTCGGCGGCGGGCTCGGCCGGTTGACGGGGCAGGACAGAGCCTCGACCATCGACGTATGCGCCGTGCTCTCCGCTCCTTCGTCGTCTCGCTGATCCTGGCGGGATCGCTCGCGTCCTGCCAGGCGACGGTCGAGGGCGAGTCGAAGAAGTGGGAGACCAAGGTCGTCGCGCTCCAGGGCTACGCGGCGAGCCACCCGAACTTCGCCCCGGCGATCGAGCAGCACACGGCCGAGGCGACCGCGCTCTTCGACGACGCCAAGGCCAAGGGACAAGGGGAGGAGGCCGCAGACGCGATGGCGGAGGCCAACCGGCGCCTGGACGACCTCCTCGGGCTCTTTGAGCGGGTCGAGGCCAGGATCGAGGAGATCCACCGTCTCGAGACGAATCGCGATCTCCTCTCCCTGCGGGCGCGGGAGGTGACGCCTGCGGTCAAGCGGGCCGCGGCGGCGATAGGCGACGCCGAGGCGATGTTAAAGAGCGCCACGCCCTCGGACGTCGCGAGCGCGAAGAAGGCCCTTGAGAACGCTCTTGCCGGGCTCGATCGCGCGGCGGGTGATCTGCGGCGTCTCCGGGACCGGGCGAGGCGGGACCGACGGAGGGTGGAGAAGTCGCGCGACAAGAGCAGCCGTGTCGACACCCCGCCGGCGTCGACCAAGGTGAACACTGTCAAGGGGCTGCACTAGGCGGTCCGTGGCAGAAGTCCCGTGTGCTCTCGCGCCGCTTCACCCGCGGGGAGAGAGCGCGTATGATGCATGCAGCCACGCTGATCTACACATGATCATCAGCGGCTTCTATTCTCGCAAAAGATGCTCTATACAATGACGCGTGCACATCTTGGCTTGTGTGTCTCGACCCTCAACATATGCCTAATCTTCGCCGCTGGCGGCTGCTTCGACGAGATCATCCCCAACCCGGGGGCGACCGCCTCAAGCGGTAGCACTGGGACGACGACGGACACCGCGACGACGACGATGACGTCGCAGGTGACCTCCGCGACCATGCTCCCGGACGACGGGGACAGCGAGTCTTCGACGGGCGTGGAGTCGTCGTCGAGCGGGGGGGGCGATCCTCTGGACGGCGTCTGCCCGGGGGCTGTGCACGGCTGCGACGAAGAGCCGTGGAAGATCGCCCCCTGTGACGATTGCGAGGCGCTGAGCTCGATCGCGGAGTGTGTCCTCACCGATCTCAGCAACGCCTCTGGGGGCATGTTCACGACCCTCCGCTGCGAGCCTGAGTGCACCCTCGAGCGCCATATTCTCCGCTCGGGGGGGCCCGAGGTGCTGATCGAGTCCGTGCTCCTCGACGGCGACGATGAGCCCGTCGAGATCATCGGCCGGAAGATCTGTTCGCGGGTCGACCTCCAGTACTTTGCGACCTGTGTGATGAAGTACACGGAAGAGTGCTCCGATCCGGCGACGTGGTTCACGTCCTGCGTGGACTCGGATGTGAGCGAGTGCCCGTTCCTCACGATGCCCTGATCGAGCGAACGCGGGAGCGGGCCTGGTGTCGGCTACTTCTTGTCGAAGGGGTTGACCGGCCCGGTCGGCGCAGTCGCTGACTTCGCGCTCTTCTTGCGCTTTCGCGATCGTTTGAGCTTGGCCTTGGTCTGAACGTCGTCATCCGGGACGACCTCGATCGTCGCGTCGGCGTAGCCGTCGGCGACGAGCTTGAGCTCGACCGCGGAGTCGGCCTTGAGGAGCTCGATCCCCCCCTCGTCAGCGGTGGAGCCGAGCTCCTCCCCTGTCTCAGGGTTGATCACCGTGGCAGGGGTGTTGCTCTTGATCGTCAGGGTGACGGTCTCGGGCGGCGGGGGCTCAGGCTCGGGCTCAGGCTCAGGCTCGGGCTCGGGCTCAGGGGCGACGATCGGCGCCTCGCTGGGCTCGGGCTCAGGGTCGCTGCGGAGGGCGAGGGCAGCGATGGCGCCGAGGGCGATGATGAGGAGCCCGACCATGATGACGCGGCCCCGCGTCCGTCCGGCGAGCGCGGCGTGGAGGTCGTCGGAAGGCGAATTGGTGTCCGCTAGGCCGAGGAGCAGGCCGCCGACCGAGGTGCCGAGGTCGTCCACCGTGCGGAGCGTCGCCGCGAACTCTTGCATGTCCTGGAAGCGGGCGGCGGGGTCCTTCTGCAGCGCCTTGAGGATGATCTCGTCGAGCCGCGGGGAGATGCCCGCATCCGCGGCGACAGAGCTCGGGACCGGCGGCTCCTCGACCAGATGCTTGACCAAGGTGGTCGTCGGGCTCTCGCCGCGGAAGGGCACATCGCCGGTGAGGAGCTGAAACATGATCACGCCGAGGGAGTAGACGTCGGTCCGGCGATCGACGGTCCTGCCCTCGGCCTGCTCCGGCGACATGTACTCGGGGGTGCCGAAGACCATCCCGGTCTGCGTCAGCGCCCGCGGGCCGACGACGGACTCGCTCGTGATCTTGGCGATGCCGAAGTCGAGCACCTTGATGAAGTCGGCGTTGCCCCGCTTCTCCAGGCGGAAGCAGTTCTCCGGCTTCATGTCGCGGTGGATGATCCCCTTCTCGTGGGCGGCCGCGAGGGCGTCGCAGATCTGGAGGAGGATCGGCTTGGCGCGCGGCCACGGGATCCGCTCGACCCGGGCGAGCATGTCGGCGAGATCCTCGCCGTCGAGCATCTCCATGACCAGGAAGACGCAGTTGTCCTCGGTGCGTCCGAAGTCCGTGATCTCGACGACGTTCTCGTGGTCGATCACCGAGGCGGCGCGGGCCTCCTGGAGGAAGCGCTCGACGATGTCATCCTTGTGAGCCTCGTCGGGGTGGAGCACCTTGATCGCGCATTGTTTGCGGATCGCCATGTGCTCGCCTCGATATACTGTCGCCATCCCTCCTTCGCCGAGGCGGGAGAGGATCCTGTAGCGCTCCGCGAGGACCGAGCCGATGAGCGAGGTCGTCGTGTCGTCGCGGTACTGGACCGCGGGTGCGCGGGCCACCTGGGTCACCTCGTGTCGGAGCGGTGGGCTCTCCGGCGGGTCCACCCGGGTCGGGTGGCGCGGCGGTTGTTTCGGTCGCGCTGTGCCCATGTGAAGGTGCTGAGTCCCGCAAGCCTACCGCAGATGACCGGTCATCTTCGACCACGGCCTGGTCGCCGCTACTTCCGGCTTGGGGGCCCATCTTCGCCCATCTTGGGCCAGAGCGGGGCGCTCAGATGCGTGGTAGCCTGCGAGCTACCCTCTGGAGGTCGAAATGTCCCGAGCTCAGGTCGCATGGCTCTCCGCCCTCTTGCTCCTCGCCGTCGGCGCGACGTCGTCTGCGGCCCACGCAGCTCCGTCGCTCGCCGAAGACGGTGCGAGTGGCGGAGATCGGACCGCAGAGGACGAGGAGGTGGCGACGTCGGAGATCGAGGATTCCGAGGCCCCAGACCCCGAGGCTAGCGAGAGCCAGGAGGAGCTCGCTCAGCGGCTCTTTCGCGAGGGGGAAGAGGCGTACTGGCTCGGCGATTTTGATCGGGCGGTGGAGCGCTTTGAGGAGGCCTACAAGCTCTCCAAGCTCCCTGGAATGCTCTACAACGTGGGCCTCGCCTACCAGCGACGCCACGGGAGCTCGAAGTCCGCCGCGGATCTCCAGCGGGCTCGCGCGGTCTTCGTCAACTACCTCGACGCGGACACAGCCCGGCTCATCGATCCACGCCATGTGGAGCGCCTGATCGCCGAGATCGACGCCGAGCTCGCGGTCGTCGAGGCGGGGAGGGGTGAGCAAAATGCCCCTGTCGAGCATGAGATCTCCACGGCCTCCGATGAGGAGGCGAGCTGCCCGGATCCTGCGCTCGCGACCCTCCCCACGGAGGACACAGGCCGCCGCTCGCGGCTCATCGGCGGCGGCGTGATGGGCCTCGGGGGTCTTCTGCTCAGCGGCGGCGCGGTCTCGTTGACCGTCTTCTCCCTCAAGGGCCGAGAGTTTGAGGCGGTGCTCGCTGGGATCGAGGGGGAGCAGAGCGTGGCCGGCTGCGCCACGACGAAGAGCGCCCTTTGCGACGACCTCGCCCGCTCTGCGGAGATCACGGTCGGCAACGGCTACCGGGCGAACGTTCTCGCCGGCGCGGTGGGGGGCTCGCTCATCGCCGCTGGCATCGGCGGCCTTGTCACCGGGGCGCTGCTCTACCGTCGGGGCGCGGGCGACCGTCCTCGCCGGGCGGAGGTCGCGGTCACGCCGACCCTCGGCGGCGCGGCGATCTTCGGCAGGTTCTAGGAGCCCGCGGTGAACGTCCCGTGTGCTCTCGCGCCGCAATCGTCGGCCCTCACGACTCCGCCAAGACGCCGCTCTACGCCCGGTAGAGCGGCTCTTAGGGGTTGCCTCTAGAACAAGGTTGTAGGGGCAGGTTGTAGGGACCGGCTCGATCGACCCGATACAGGCGCTCTCGAGCGCGCGGAGCTGACGATAGACGAGGGCAGCACAGGGGGCGAGGGAGCGTCGGCGGAGAGCCTCTGTCCGGGATGCCTCGCGCTCGGGCGGCGGAGCCCCACGCTCTGCGAGCATTGCGGCGCGTGCCGGCTCCTCCACGGTCGCTATTGGATCGAGGCTGTTCTCGGGGCCAGACAGTCTGCCCGGACCCTGCGCGCGGTCGGCTCGGAGGACGGGGTGCCGGTCGTGATCAAGGAGCTCGCGCTCGTCGGTGTGAGCGCCTGGAAGGAGGTCGAGCTCTTCGAGCGCGGGATCAAGGTGCTCCGCGGCTTGGGCGAGGTGACCGCCGGCATCCCCGGCTATGTCGAGCACTTCGACGAGACCCGCGGCGGCGAGCTCCGGCACTACCTCGTCCAGGAGTGGATCGCCGGGCGCTCCCTCGCCGAGCGGCTCGAGGCCGGAGCCCGCTTTGACGAGGCTCGGGCGCGGACGATCGCGGGGGAGCTGCTGCGGACCCTCGCGACGATCCACGGGCTCAGCCCGCCGATCGTCCACCGCGACGTCAAGCCCGGCAACATCATCGAGCGCGATGACGGCGACGACGACGACGGGCGTCCCCGCTATATCCTCGTCGACTTCGATCTCGTCCAGGACACGATGCGACCCTGGGGCGGCTCGACGATGGCCCTGGGCACGATCGGCTATGCGCCCCTGGAGCAGCTGATGGGGCAGGCTCGCCCGGCGTCGGATCTCTACGGGCTCGGGGCCACGCTCATCGCCCTCCTCTCGCGACGTGAACCCTCCGACCTCTACGATCCCAGCCATCATCGGCTCGAGTTCCGCGATCATGTCCACGTCGGGGCGAGCTTCGCCGAGGTGCTGGCGCGGATGGTCGCGCCGTCGATCGAGGATCGATTCAGCTCGGCGGAGGAGGTCATCGAGGCCCTCGCCTCCAGCGCTTCGCTCGCCACACAGAGACCGTCCTTGCCGGACCGAGGGGCTCGGCGCTCCGCCGCGGAGGAGGTCGAGGCCGACGAGCTCGGGTGGCTCTACCCGGCCGTCGTGCTCGCTCTCATCGTCGGTTTTGTCGCGATGATCGCCGCGAGCCTGGGGGGCTCGTCGACGCGGCTCGGGCTGATCATCGCCGCCGGCCTGGCGTCGACCTTCCTGGTGACGGAGCGCCGCCTCGCCTGGATCGTCCGCCGCCTGCGACCGCGGAAGATGCCGCGTGGAGAGGTCGAAGCGGGGAGGTCGGCGGGCGCGATCGCGGCACCTCGGCCGAAGGGGAGCTCGGGTCGGAGGCGCCTCGGTCGTCATTTTCGGAGAGCGGGGGGGCCGACGATCGCCGAGGTCGGCCGCGGAATAGGCGGGGTTGAGGTCGGTCGCTCGACCGCGGCCGACGTCCTCGGCGCCTTCGGCGATGACTGCACCTGCTACTCCTATGAAGGAGGGGACATCCCCGGTCCTCGGCTCTCTCGCTCGCCGGAGCTCGCCGAGAGCGCGCAGGTCTGGAAGATCAGCTACGACTACGACGAGGAGGGCGTCTATTGCCCCGATCGACGCCGCAACCGAAGGCGCCCCGCGGCGGTCATGATCGACACCAAGCGCGCGAGGGTCCAAGCGATCGAGCTTGGCGTCTATCAGTCGGAGATCACCACGGCGGAGGGTCTGCGGCAGGGCAGCACCGTGGACGAGGTGATCGCCGCCTACGGTGAGGACTACGAGCTCGATCCCGGCGAGCCGCTCGACAAGTACTGGTATGCCGCGGGGATCGAGCTCTGGGTCAACCACGAGAGCGGCCTGGTCAACAGCTTTCACATCTTCCCGCCCGAGCGGCCCTGAGAGCTCGGCTCCTCGCGCGGGAGTTCGGGCGTTCTCGGCCGCGACTCCAGGGCAGGCTTCGAGCGCCTCCGTTCGCGAGCGGGCCGGCGGAGCGCCGCGTCGGCGGCACGCTGGAGCTTGTGTGGGGTAGGCTGCGTGAGGTGAAGGTCGCCCTGTGGATGGCGACCCACCGGGAGAGCCGTCGATGAAGCCAAGACTCGAGACGACGTTCAAAGCGATAAGCAACGGCGATGTGACCCTCCGCGTCGCGACGGCGGGCTCGGGGCCGCTCGTTCTCTTCGTCCATGGGTGGCCGGAGCTCTGGTACTCGTGGCGCGATCAGCTCGCCGCCTTCGCTGGGCGCGGATACTCGGTCGCCGCCCTGGACGTTCGCGGCTACGGCGGCTCATCGAAGCCCGAGGCGATCAGCGCCTACACGATGCGCGAGCTGACCAGCGACGTCGTCGCCGTCGCGCGGGCCCTCAGCCATGAGCCTGTGATCCTCGTCGGCCATGACTGGGGGGCGCCGATCGTCTATCACACCGCTCTCCTCGCCCCCGAGCAGGTCCGGGCCGTCGCCGGCCTCAGCGTCCCCTACATGCCGTCGTCGGAGGTGATGATCCTCGACGTCTTCCGCCAGATCTACGCCGGGCGCTTCTTTTATCAGCTCTACTTTCAGGAGGAGGGGCCGATCGAGGCGGAGCTCGAGGCCGACGTCGCCGCGGCTCTGCGCAAGATCTACTTCGGCGCCTCCGGCTCCGCGCCGGCCGGGGTCTTCAGCGACAAGCCCGAGGGCGCGACCTTCCTCGAGGGCATGATCGATCCCGATCCGCTGCCGGCGTGGCTCCGCGCCGAGGACATCGAGGTCTACGCGGAGGCCTTCTCGGCGGGGGGCTTTCGCGGGCCGATCAACCGCTACCGGGCGCAGCCGATCGATCACGAAGAGCTCAGCGAGCTCCGTGGAGCGTCGCTGCCGATGCCTGTCTGCTTCATCGGCGGCGAGAAGGATCCTGTCCGAAGGTTCATCCCCGGCCTGGATCTCTACACCGCCGGCGCCGCGGGGGCGGCCTGCGAGGACTTCCGCGGCGTGACCGTGATCCCGGGCGCAGGGCACTGGATCCAGCAGGAGGCGCCCGAGGCGACCAACGACGCCCTCGCGGCGTTCTTCGCCGGGCTCTGATCGACGCTCGCCATGGGCCTATGCCCGGAGGAGCGGAGGGCAGGGTAGGGCAGGCAGACCTCGCCTGGGGGAGAGCCTACGCGCCCGGAATCCACGCCCCGTGGAAGGTCTGCGGCAGCGGCTGGTCCATCCAGATCTTGGCGACGGGGCCGTCGGCGATCCGCTCGCTGTCGAGGACGGCCCAATAGCTCGCCTCGGCCCAGCCGTCGCAGACGAGCGAGATGATCCACCCTTGCTCGTCCCGCTCCGCCCCGGGCTCGGCGACGAAGACCCCCTCGGCCGGGACGATCCCCTCGCCGGGCGTCCAGACCTGGGCGTCTTGGCTCTTGACGTTGTAGCGGACGACGCCGGTCGCTTGGTCCTCTTCGCCGGTGACCATCCAGACGTCGGCGTAGTCCCTGCCGACGCTCCTCGCCGGCATCACCGGGAACTCACAGCCCTTGTCCCAGAGGAGCTCGTCGGAGCGCAGCCGCCGAGCCTTCGGCGCGACGACCAAGCGCTGGAGCTGGGGAGGGCTCGCGGTGTCGGGGTCGTTGCGCGAGAGGGCCGTCATGACCGAGAGGTCCGGGTACTGGATGACGTCGACGGCGACCTCATCGCCGCGCTCGAAGGCGTTGACCAGGTGAAAGACGAAGCGCGGAGCTATCGGGATCCGGACAGGCGCGCTGAGATCGTCGATCGGCACGAGCATGACGGCCGCGCCCTCCGGGTACCAGTCCATCAGCGAGACCATGTCCTTCGGGGCGAGGAGCGCCCGGCCGAGCTTGAGCTTGAGCGACGAGAGGACGAAGACCAGGTAGCGGTCGGTGACCGCGAAGTCGTGGATCATCGTGTTGAAGGGGACGGCGACCTCGCCGAGGCGGCGGGGCTGCCCCTCGTCGGGGAGGGCGTAGAGCTCGATCGTCGGCTTCGGTCCGTAGGTCTGGCCAAAGTTGTAGGTGACGCCGCGGGCGTCGAGGCGGTGGGGGTGGGCCGAGAAGGCCTGGCCGACGACGCCGCCGAGGTCGGAGGCGCCGATCGAGCGCAGCGTGCTCGGGTCGATCTCCATCGGTCGGCCGCCCTCCATCAACGCGAAGGCGCGGCCCTGCCAGCTCAGCACCGAGGTGTTCCCCGTCTCCTTGATCCGCTGGCGAAGACCGTTGGTGAAGCGTCGCCACCAGGGCGCGGCGGATCCGTAGAGGGGCTTGCCGGCGGCCTCCTCGGCGCGGTAGCCGGCGCTCTCGACGACGCGGACGGCACCGTCGGCGCCTCCATCTCCGCCGATGCGGAGGCCGATGAGCGCGCCATCGGCCTCAAAGGAGTGGAGGAGCCGTCGACCGAAGCGCTCCATCAGCCCTGGACCTGCGCGGACTAGGGTGCCGCGGAGACTCCGCGGCAGCTCACCCTCGATCCGCAGCGGCTCCCAGCCGTGGAAGCGGCGGACCGACGCGTTCAGCGGCGAGAGGTCGGGGCTCGCCGACGAAGCGGAGGATGCAGGCGAAGAGTGGGCCGTCGAGTGGGCGCTGGTCATCGTGATGTAAGAGAGTTTTACATGGGGTGGTCAGGGGCCCAAGGAAAATGTAAGTTGGCCTCACTATTTTCTCCGAAAGGCGCTGAATCCTTGGCAAAACGGCGGGTTTCACGGAGCTATCACCACGGCGATCTGAAGCGAACGTTGCTCGATGTCGCCCAAGAATTGGTCGCCGAGCGCGGGATCCACGGGGTGACGATGTCCGAGGTGGCCAAGCGCTCCGGGGTCTCCTCGGGGGCCCCCTACCGGCACTTCAAGGACCGGGTCGCGCTCCTCCGCGGGCTCTCCTCCCGGGGTCAGCAGCTCCTCGCGAAGCGGACGCAGGCGGTCGTCGCCGCGGCGCCGGATCCCCTCGAGGGCTTTCGTCGCAGCGGCGTGGAGTACATCCGCTTCGCCGTCGAAGAGCCGGTGCTCTTCGCGGTGATGAGCCGCGGTGAGTTCGCGACGCGCGACGCCGAGGGGGTCAACCCCGCCGATCTTTGCTTTGTCGACGCCCTCGAGGAGCTCTTGAGCGGCGACACGACGGCTCCGCTCGACCCCACAGCGCCGGTGCTCCAGGAATTCGCCGCCCGCTGCATGATGCACGGGCTCGCCCACTTCGTCGTCGGCGGGACCCTCGAGCTCGTCGGCGCCTCACCGGACCAGGCCGAGCGGATCGCCGAGGCGATGACCCGAGCCCTCGGAGTCCCGCAGGTCGGCGCAGATGATGAGGATGCGGGCGATGCGGGCTCTGCTCGGGGCCGCGGCCGGAGCGGCGCGGAGGCCCAACAAGCCCGTGAAGGTGGCGCAGATGAGGGCGTTGAGGGCCCCTGAGCGCGGTTGAGACGAGGGTCACATGATGCCGGCTGGGTCGACGCTCCGTTTCAATTGTAGAAAAACCCTGAGTCGTGACTGGCGATATTCACAGTCTCAGGTCGTGGAGCACTGCCCCGCGAGTTCTCCTCATCCTCCTCATCGCGGCGACCGTTCTCGCCGGCTGTGCCCTTCGACATACTCGACGGCTCACCCGCAAGCACGGTGAAGCGGCCGCGCGCAGTCGAGAGGTCGCGACGCTGACCTCCGGGGCGATCGACTACTGGTCCCAGGTGAAGCCGATCCTCGACGCCCGCTGCGTCGTCTGCCACGGCTGCTACGACGCCCCTTGCCAGCTCAAGCTCAGCTCGCCGGAGGGGCTCGAGCGCGGCGGCAGCAAAGAGCTGGTCTACGACGCCCTTCGTCTCCTGCAGGCGAGCCCCTCGCGGCTCTTCGAGGACGCCCAGACCACCGCAGAGTGGCGGCAGCGGGGCTTTCACCCGGTGGTCAACGAGCGTGACCAGACCCTCGAAGGCAACCGCCAGGCGGGTCTGATGCTCCGGCTCTTGGAGCTCAAGCAGGATCATCCGGTGCAGGCGGGGCTCCTGCCGGAGGACGTCGAACTCGGCCTCCGTCGCGACTATCAGTGTCCGACGACCGAGGAGCTGCCCCAGCATATGCGCAAGCACCCCGACTGGGGGATGCCCTACGGCCTCCCAGGGCTGAGCCACCAGGACCACGAGATCGTCGTCCGGTGGCTCGAGGAGGGCGCGCTTCGGGTCGCCGATCCCGACGACAGGGCGAGCGCCCATGCGGGGGAGGTCGAGCGCTGGGAGGCGCTCCTTAACGGTGACTCGCTCGAGCACAGGCTCGCCAGTCGCTACGTCTACGAGCACCTCTTCCTCGCCCATTTCTACTTTGAGGCCGGGCCTGCCGGTCAGCCGCCGGTCTTCTTCCAGCTCGTCCGCTCGAAGACGCCGCCCGGCGAGCCTGTCCAGCGGATCGCGACCCGGCGCCCCTTCGACAACCCCCGCGTCGCCCGCCCCTACTACCGCCTGGTGCCCGTGCGCGAGTCGATCGTCGCGAAGATCCACATGCCCTACCGCCTCGACGGTGCGCGCATGCGGCGTTGGCGTGAGCTCTTCTACGACGCCGACTTCACGGTGAAGAAGCTCCCCTCCTACGAGCCGGAGATCGCCTCCAACCCCTTCGCCTCGTTCGTCGCGCTCCCGGTCGAGTCGCGCTACCGCTTCATGCTCGACGAGGCGGAGTTCACGATCATGGGCTTTATCAAGGGGGCGGTCTGTCGCGGGCCGATCGCCCTCAACGTGATCGACGACCACTTCCACATCTCGTTTCTCGACCCGGAGGTCAGCTCGAGGATGCTCGACGCGCGCTTCCTCCATCGCAACGCCGAGTCGCTGCGGATGCCGGCAGACGCCGGCTCGAACGCGCTGCCGATGGTCACCTGGGTGCGCAACGCCGTCTCCCAGCGGGCGTACATGAAGGCCAAGCACGACGCTCTGCGCGCAGAGTTCAAGGGCTCGCACGGGCCCGACCTCGACATGATCTGGGACGGCGACGGCCACAACCCCAACGCCGTCCTCACGGTCTTTCGCCACTACGACAGCGCGTCGGTCGTGAAAGGCATGGTCGGCGGCCCGCCCAAGACCTCGTGGGTGCTCGGCTACCCCCTCCTCGAGCGGATCCACTACCTCCTCGTCGCGGGCTTCGACGTCTACGGCAACGTCGGACATCAGCTCGCGACCCGCACCTATATGGACTTCCTGCGGATGGAGGCGGAGTTCGCCTTCCTCGGCTTCCTGCCGAAGGAGGCGCGGGGCCGTGAGCGCGACTTCTGGTACCGCGGGACCAACGAGCGGATCCAAAAGGAGATCTTCGGCCAGGTCGAGAACATCGACGTCGAGAGCGGCATCGCCTACCGGACCGACTCCCCCAAGGGTGAGCTCTACGGGCTCCTCCGCGAGCGCTACGCCCCGGTCGACGAGGGTCGCTACGAGTTTGAGGAGGTCGGGCTGCCAGAGGACATCGTCGAGCCCCTGCGTCGACTCGCGGCGGTCGGCGGTTGGATCGTCGAGGACGCGCCCGAGGTCGCCTTCCTCTACATCCCGGACGCCCCCGAGGGCGCCCAGGTCTTCTCGCTCATCCACAACGCCGAGCACTACAACATCTCCTCTCCGCTCGACGAGTCCGACCGGAGAGTCCCGAGCGAGGACACCCTCGACGTCGCCCGCGGCTTCATCGGCACCCACCCCAACGCGTTCTACAGGGTCTCGCGTGCGGATCTGCCGGACTTCGCGAGCGCTGTCGCGACGCTCAAGGGCGAGGTCGACTACGCGGCGCTGCAAGAGCGCTTTGGGGTCCGCCGGACCGACCCCGAGTTTTGGCGGGTGAGCGACGCGCTCCACGCGATCTATCGCCGTACGCGCCCGATCGAGGCGGGGCTCTTCGACCTCTCGCGGATCGAGAACCGCTGAGCTCCGGTCGCGGCGGTCTCGGAGCGGCAGCTCCGAGCGCCGAGCTCCGTCGCCGAGCGGCCTCGTTCGGGTCCGGCTGCGGCCGCGAGGTGCGGGCCCGCGGCCCCGCAGTGTCGTCGTTGGCGATCAGGGAGCGCTGTCAGGGGCGCTGCTGCGGAACACCAGCATGTAGTTCTCGGCGAAGGGGATCGACTCGATCTCGCGGTCGAGCACAAAACCCTCGGCGAGCACCTCCCGCAGGAGCGTCGCCTTGTCCTGCCGCACGTGCTTCATCATCCCCGCTGAGGTCTTGCCCGGGACCTTGTCGAACTCGACGATGACCATCCGGCCGCCGGGGCGGAGGGCCTGGAGGAGGCTTTGGAGGTAGGCGGAGGGGTACTCCAGGTGGTGGTAGACGTCGCACATGAAGAGGAGATCGAGCGAGGCCGGCGGCAGGTTGATCGAGCGATCGGTCCCCTCGACCACCGTGACGTTGACGAGCCCCGCATCCTCGGCGCGGGCCCGGAGGTGCGCGAGGAAGGGCGGGGCGATGTCGACGGCGTAGAGCTGACCCTCGGCTCCGAGGGCCGCGCTGACCGGCTCCAGGAACGCCCCCGTCCCCGCGCCGACGTCGGCGACCGCCATGCCCGGCCTGAGGCTGAGAGCTGCGACGATGTCGTCGCGGTGAGCGATCACGTCCCTGCGCTCACGCTCCAGGACCTTGGTCCACTCCGTCGCCGCATCGTCCGCGAAGTACTTGTCGTTGACCCCAGGGCGGACGCTGGCCCCGGGGTCCACCGGCGCAGCGCTCTCCGCTGAGCTCGACTGGGCTGCGCAGCCTAGGAGCGCGGCGAGGCAGGAGACCGCGGACCACCGCAAGAGGCGGGAGGGAGGGGAGGGCGAGCGCATCGCTGGCGAGGATAGCCCAGCCGGCCGCTAGCCCCCGAGGCGTTCGGCGATGGTCCGCGCCTGTCCCTCGTCGAGCCCCGTAAAGTTGTCCTGGAGGTAGCCGACCCGCAGACGGAGCTCGATCCGCGAGAAGCTCGTGCGCACCTCGACATCGACCTTCTCGGACCTCGCATACTCGCCGTCGACCTCCCAGCTGCCGAAGCGCCGGACCATGAAGTAGGCACGATCGCCGATCATCGCCAGATAGCCGCCGAAGAGGTTCTTCTTGGCAGGCACGATCAGGTCGACCTCACCCGACCCAAGGTGGTCGACAAGCGCCCTTAGAGCCTCTTCGGCCTCCGGATCGCCTTGCGCAGCCTTGAGCGAGCTGGGGGGCGCGGCGACGGGCGCTCGGGCGACGGGCGCTCGGGCGACAGGCGCCGGTGTGGTGGACTGCGCCTTCTTTGGGGGCGGGGCGAGGGTCGTCGGCGCTGCCTTGTGGGCGGGCTTCGGCGCGCCGACGAGGGTCTGCGGCCAGACGCCGTGGGCCATGAAATGCTCGACCGTCGTCTTCGCGTCCTTGAGCCCCATCGGCGTGAGACGCCGGAGCTCCTTGATCGCCTGGATCTTCTTACCTGAGCGTGCGTACTCCTCAACCCCGCGAAGATCGAGCGGCCCTGGCTCCTTCGGCGGCTCCTCGAGCGCTCCGTCGAGGCTGGACATGGCCCCGGGCCATGCGCCTGTGGACATGAAGAATTCGACCGCGTTCTTCGCCTCGAGCAGCCCCGTCTCGGTCAGCGTGCGGAGGTCTCGGATCGCGTGGATCTTCTTGCCCTGCTGGATGAGCGCCTCGACAGCCGCGAGCCCGCTGGGCTCAGGCACGCTCTGCTTTGGCGCGGAGCTTTCGCTCGCCTCGCCGAGCGCCCGCAGCTGCGCTGGGCTCCAGGACCCGGAGGACATGTAGCTCTCGACCGCTTCTTTTGCCTCCTTGAGGCCCGACGAGCTGGCCTCGCGGTAGAGCTTGATGGCCATGATCTTCCGACCTTTGCGGACGTTGTCTTCGATCGATCTTCGCTTGCTCATCGCCTCTCCTGTGGGGTCTGCACTGCGGCGGCCCAGGGTATCACCATGCGTCGGACCTCGGACCTCGGCGCAGCGGAGGACTCTCAGGGGGGTCCCGACGCGGGGGGAAACGGGCCTGGATGGTCCTGTGAGCCGCTCTGGCCCGCTCTCCCGTGGGGTCGACGAGGTGCAGCTTCGCGCGCGCTGTCGTCCGCCGCGCCTCGCCTGGGCGGCCCACCGTCGGGTCTGCCGTCTTCGCTCATCGGGGATGTGATCCGCGGATCGAGAACACCGACCGTCCGCGAGAGGTTGACGCATACGTTGCGCTCCGTTCTCGACCCGACGCGGCTGCGCCCCTTGCTGGACTGCTTAGGCTCCTCTCGGAGCGAAGACATGACAGAGGCACTTCAACGGATTCGAGCGCATATGACCGCGTCGCCTGTGACGATTACTCCGGACCTTAGCGTCGCGGATGCGAGGGATCGGATGCTCACAAACAGGATCCGCCACCTGCCGGTCGTGGAGGAGGGCAGGCTCGTCGGCCTCGTCACGGATCGTGATCTCGCGATCGTCGACGGTCTCGCCCGGCGCAAGCGTGATCGAGTGCTGATCCACCAGATCATGCGCGCTCGCCCCTTCATCTGCGGTCCGGAGGACTCGCTCGTGGCCGTCGCCAGAGTCATGATCGAGCGCCGAGTCGGCAGCGTGATCGTCGTCGAGAACGGGGCCCCGATCGGCGTCTTTACGACCATCGACGCCCTCCGCAGGCTCGTCGAGGTCGCCCAGCTCCTGGAGCTCATGGGCTCGGCCTAGTCCGCGGAGATCCTCGCGGACGAACGCTCATGGCCCGAATGAGCTGCGCCTGTCTATGCGTTGATGTATTCCGGTGAGGGTAGTTCGGTGGACTGCGGTTATCCTCTGCCGACCTCTGCGTGGCCCTGGAGACGGGCTCGCCTGCCGAGCGATGAGCCGAGCTGCTGTGTGGGTCTTCTCTTCGCTGTCCTCAGGCTTGTCGGGCGAGGACGTCGACATCGTGCCCTGCTAGGGTCTGCGAGAGAAGGGGTGCGTCATCGGCGGGCGGAATGTGCATAGTGCATACACCGCGCCTCCGGCCTTCGCGGCTGGGTGGCCGGCGGACTTTAGGTTGACCCGCATCTCGCCATCGCCTCACCATTGGTCATGCGGATCATTTGCGTGAATAGAGTATTGGTAGTGGGCTTGAGGTTGCCGGTTGGTCTCGCGTTGGCGGCGAGCTTCGGCTGTTCTGGCGATGATGGGGCGACGAGCACGACGCAGGCGACGACGGCGACGGAGACGTCGACATCGACGGGGACGACGACCGTGACCACGTCCACCGCGGGGGAGACCACCGGGACCACCGTCGGCGGGAGCGACAGCGACAGCGACTCGACGACGTCCACGTCGACGACCTCCCCGGAGACCGACACGGCGACGACCGGGCCGGGGGCGTTTTGCGGCGATGGGACCGTCGATGAGGGGGAAGAGTGCGACGACGGTAACAGCGAGGATAACGATCAGTGCACGAGCGCATGCCTCAACGCGGTCTGCGGCGATGGCTTCGTCGCCCCGGGCGAGGCCTGCGACGACGGCAACGCGATCGACGATGACGAGTGCAGCAACGACTGCGCCCTCGCGAGCTGCGGAGACGGGGCGGTCCAGCCCGGCGAAGAGTGCGACGACGGCAACGACGACGATACCGACGCCTGCCTCAACACCTGCCTGAACGCGAGCTGTGGCGATGGGGTCGTCCAGGTCGACGTCGAAGAGTGCGACGACGGCAATGACGACGAGACGGACGCCTGCACGTCGATGTGTGCGGCCCCGACCTGCGAGGACGCGGCGAAGAACGGCGACGAGAGCGACGTCGACTGCGGTGGTTCATGCGGCCCTTGCGGTGACGGCCAGGCCTGCGCCGAAGGCGTCGAGTGCGAGTCCGGCTTCTGCAACATGGAGATCTGTAGCTTCGCGCCGAGCTGCAAGGCCCTCCTGGAGGGCAACCCCGGGGCGACGAGCGGCGTCTACTCGCTCGATCCCGACGGCGAGGGAGACATCGAGCCCTTCGACGTCTACTGCGACATGGAGACCGACGGCGGCGGGTGGACGCTCGCGCTCAAGGCGGACGGCACCAAGGTAACCTTCAATTACAACTCGACCTATTGGCAGAACGCGACGCTCTTCAACGCCGACATGGGCGACCTCGATCGCACGGAGGCGAAGCTCGAGACCTGGAACTCGGTCCCCTTCACAGAGGTCCTGATGGGGATGGAGCAGCCGATCGGGAATATGGGGGCGCTCGATCTGAAGTACGTCACGATCCCGATGGAGCGACCATCGCTCTACGCGATCTTCAACCCCGGAGCCTTCGTCGCGACGAACATCGGCCGCGACGCCTGGAAGTCGTTGATCACGGGCTCCTCGCTCCAGACGAATTGCAACCGCGAGGGGTTCAACAACGCTCCGCGGACGCGGATCGGGATCTTCAGCAACCAGGAGAATGATTGCAACACTCCCGACTCCTACATCGGCATCGGCAACCTCAACGGCGGATGCAGCGGCGTCCTGGAGGCCCGCGTCGGTAATATGGCGAGCTGCACGCCGGACAACGGCAACAAGAGCTTGGTCGGCTTCGGCGTGCTCTTCGTCCGCTAGTCGCTTGAGGGCGATCCCTCCTCGTCGATCGCCGCCAGCGGCAGGTCGCCGAGGAGCGGTTGGATATGAACGCGGAAGTGCTGCTCGTAGGCCGAAGCGCCAACCGTCTCAGAGACCCGCGAGTTGCCGGCGGCGGATCCCGCGGGACGGGTCCACGCGCTGGGGTGGCTTGGGCCCAAGTCCCCGTTCTTCGCCGGGACGAAGGACTGCGGCGTCGGCGCGCTCGAGGTCGACCTGGAGGTCGAGGGATACGGGTCTTTCCGAAACGGGACCGATCTGTACTTCGTGCGCAAGGCGCAGGTGTTCCTGTGCGCACGCGGGGGCAAGCCCGTGGTCACCGAGCTCGACCGTCTGCCGCCGGGGCACGGAGGTCGAGGATCCCGGCGTTGTGGGCCGGCGCAGCCCGGGAGTCCGCGTGAGCGGCCAGGCGATCCCAGGGCGCCAGCATCTGGCGGATCTGGAGGCCGTCTACGAGGGCCTAGGCTCTGCCGAGGCCGCCTGTCGGCGCGAGTGGCCCGGTCTCCGCGATGCGATCGCCAAGGCGCGAGCTGTCGCTGACGCGCTCCGCGATAGACCAGCCTTCCGGGCGGGCGGTTGCGCGCCTGGCCAGATTGGGCGACTCTAGGTGATGCGCTCGTTCGTACTGCTGGTACTGCTGCCCCTGGCGCTGGCCCTGACCACGTCCTGCTACGACGACAGCGTCTACGACATGCTCCTCGAGCAGCAGAAGGGGCTGACTGGGACCAACACGGGCTCGACCTCCGGGGAGTCGACCGCCTCGGGAGGTGAGAGCGTCACGGGCGACAGCTCGGGCGACTCAGCCAGCGCGACGGGGACATCTAGCGGCACCGACGGCGGATCCGGCGGCGGAACCGAGGGGGAGGGAGAGATCGAGCCACAGGTCATCCTCGGGGTGAGCCCAGCGGTGCTCGAGGTCGCAGGGCCGCTGGTCTTCACGGTCGAGCACTCGGCGGAGATCGAGCGACTGGCCCTCTTTCAGGGGGAGAGCGACGAGCCGACGCTGGAGTGGTTGGCGGGCGACGAACCGCCGCCCCTCCTCGTGACGCGCAAAGAGAGCGTGGACGTGCTCTCCTTCACCGTGCGCGGCTACGATGCCGAGGACAATCCGAGCCTGTCGAACCCGGCCTTTGTCCACCTCCAGCTCCCTCCCCCCGGCACCGTCCTCTGGGAGAAGACCTTTGAGGTCGGGGCGACGGTTGGGGGCGCTCCGTCGCGAGCGGCGTCATCAAGGACGAGCCGAAGATCATCCTTGGCTTTGATCAAGGCACCAACGCGCGAATTGGACGCTACACACCAGACGGGGATCCGGAGCTCATCGCTCCCGCCTCCTCGGCTCCGACGTCGACGGTCAGCGCGGTCGCCCTCGATCACGCTGGAAAGATCCTCGCGGTCGGGAACGAGACCATCGGCGGCGAGTCTCGCCCGTGGCTGGCCCAGATCGATCCCCACACCGCCGAGGTCAACCACCTCTTCAAAGGAAAGGCCGGGGAGGTCGCGACGGGTCTCGCCATCGATGCCGACTCCGCGCGGATCTACGTCTCGGGCTATTCTCCGGACGCGAAGCTCTCTCAGCCGGATGCTCGCATCTGGGCCCTCTCACCGGATGGAGCGCTGATCTGGACCAGGACATGGGAGCGCCCCATTGAGGTGAACTTCCAGGGGGTCCCGGTCGATGTGGCTCTCGGGGTGGCCGTGCTGGAGAACGGCGATCCGGTAGTGGTCGGCGAGTCCAGCTACCAGCCACCAGGAAACAACCCGCCCCCCCCCATCGAGAGATGGGCCTTCGCGAACCGCTACAACTCGGACGGTACGCTCGAACCCGACAAGACTTGGACGAGTCAGAACGCGCTCGACACGGCTGGAGCACGCGCCGTGATTCCGGACGTCGACAACGGTCTGCTCGTCGCTGGCTGGTCCAGCGTCGCTGAGGGGCTTCCACGGCAGGCGACGATCTTCGGCTTTGGAGAGCTCCTGAAGGCGGCTGATCTCTACATGGTCGAGGCGACACACCGACACACCGCCCAAGGGATCGCGCGCCTGCCGACGGGCGAGATGGTGCTGGCGATGGACGTCGACAACACGGACGACGGGGTGTACTTCGCTCAGATCCGCGGTGTTGAGGGGCTCTTCGATCCCCCGCCGTGGAGCCAGGACTTCGGCGGCGATGGGTTCATCGGCAGGGTCGCTCAGGTGACGCTGACCGCCAACGCTCATATCCTAGTCGTCGGCACGCGGGCGACGGCTGGGATCAACACGGTGTACCTCGCGGCTCTGCACCCCTAACGCGGGACGGGATCGAAGAACCCGGCGGCGATCGACGCTGCCTCTGCGAAGAACGGTGCGTACGACGGCGCACACCTACTCCCGTAGACACCGTGATCGAAGTATTGGGGCGGTGAATGTCCCGAAGGACGGCTCGGGCGAGGCGCTCCGAGACCGTCGCGAGGAGCCCGCTAGCATGAGAGCATGCTAAGACCCTAGGGCTGCAACGTTGCCTTCCAGCCCTTGGCATGCGACTCTCTCAACGGAGCCGTCCGCAAGATGTCCGAGCCTGACGTAAAGACCCGGGATATTCCCCAGGCGAGCAACCTCCAGCTTGTACGCTCGACTGTTGATGCAGTGATCGCCGGGTGTTCGACCTCTACAAGAGTGGCACAGTGTACGGGCGCCTCGAAGCGTCACGCGGAATATGCGATTCAGAGTGCTCGAGTACTCGGGTTTGTCGAGCATGACGATGTCTCGGGGTATCATGCGACCGAGCGCGGACTCAGGCTCGGGCACACGGATGCGGAGAGCATCGACGAAGCACGGGAACTGGCGTCTGCCATCAACGAGTCCGAGGTCATGCGTCGAATCGCACCCAACCTTCTTTCGAGAGTAGAGCTATCAAAAGGCGACATCGCAGAGAGTATTGCTCATGCGTCTGGGCTGGCTAGCTCGACTGCAGGGCGGCGTGGATCTACTATTCTCTCTTGGCGACGCTACTTGGAGAGGCGGTGGAGTGATGAGGCTCAGGTTGAGATGCCGTTTGCCCATGATGCCGCTCCCGAGCGGGTCCCCGCCCTGCCTGGCAACAAGAATACATCCCTGACACCCGGAGGCTCACACCGTCAGCACATTGACATACTTGACACCCTTCATCTGCCTGTTCGCTACGAGGCTCTACAAAGACGTCTCGGAGAAGAACTGGTGAAAATTCTTGTTGCCCCGGCTGATGCAGCTGGGGATCTCGCGTTTGCAGCTACAACTATTCAGGGGACTGGAGAAGGGTTGTTTGTTCCTCTTTTGGGTCAGTCGGGAGTTGGAAAAACTACGCTGGCGGACAACCTCGGAGTGTTCGGCCCGACAGTCTTCACACAGACTGCCTCCATGTCGGGCGCGGGAACGAGGATCTCACATGAGGCGCTACGTAGTGCTGCAATGGCTGTTCGAAAACAGTACCGTGTGAACGAGTCGAGGATTATTCCAATCAATATCGATGACAGGGAGGGGGCACCACCTGACAACAGCGAACTCTCTGAGATCAAGCGTTTCCTGCGGACTGACATTGATGGCTGCCCTCCCTTGGTTCTATGGCCCGAGACCTCGGCCGCGACGGCCCACGCGATCGCGATGCGATACGTGGCGATCGCTGGTAGGCCCCCCATCGAGCTCCCCGTCGAAGTCAAGGGGCCGTCGCGGGAGTCATGGGTTCAGATATGCCAGGATACGCTTGAGGTCTGCAATGGACTACCAGGCTATGAGCTCGCCGAGGTGGCGGTTGATCCATCAGAGTACGACCCCAGTGAGTATACGACCCTGGGCGAGTTCATGAAGGCAGTTTCGTACGATTTTAAGAAGCGGCTGCACTTGCTGCGAAGCGAGCTGACAATGCCGATTACTCTTGTTGTCGTATTTGTCTCCGAGAGCCTTGAGCGGGGGGTGCTAACGGAATTTACTCGTGGTGTTTCGGCCGGTCTGCTAGATCCGGGGGCGCTCCTCCAAGCATCTCCTAACAGTGGTCCAGGGAAGTTCTGGACGAAGCGTCGAGGGGGCCTCATCAACGCGGTACTGAGGCTCAACGCCCGGACATTCTCTCTCCCGCCAGCGACAACTGTTACCATACTGAGGAGATACGGGCCTGAGAAGGTCCAAGAACTACTGGACGACCTTGGGGTGCCGCAGCGGTCCCCAAAAGTGATACAGAAGTACATTGGGAGAAGTGACTTCGGCAAATTCCTTGCAGGAGATGATGACGCTCCCTACGAGGCGAGGGGGCGTCCTGCTATCGACGCACAAGCAGGGCTTAGGCTTTTGGCAGAATCGTATCGCTACGACCGAGGTCGGGACAAAGCTCTCAACCGAGCTGTTCTTGGAGCCCTTTCCGAGTTTATGGAGGATGCCTATGGTGCCGCCTCTGGGTGGGCTGAACGAAAGCTCTCGTTCGCGGATATCATTCCGGATATCTGTTTGGAGGTGGGGGGGCGCGTCTACTGTATTGAGTTTGCCTGGCGAAAGGGGGAGTTCCTTGCGACCTCCCACCGTGGAGACGCCGCCAAGTATGTGCTCGAGAAGCTCAGGAACTATGCGCTTGCACTCAAGTGGACTGAGCCATAGGGGCCTTATCGGGTCGCCCCCCCGCCCCCCCGCCTTGATTGTGGGACATCGCCCCGCAAATAGCGCGAGCCGACACATGGGGTCGCGGCCCTCCGCTCATCGAGGGACGGGATCGCAGAGCTCGGCAGCGATCGACGCAGCCTCTGCGAAGAACGGCGCGTACGTCGGCGCACACTTGCTCCCGTGGACGCCGTGATCGAAGTACTGGGTCCACTCGACGAAGGTCGGCGGGTGTGGCGCGGTCTTGCCCTCTTCGCAGAGCGGCCCTGGCTGGTAGTCCATCCAGTCAACAGAGATGGCGAGCGCCACCGCCATGTCTTGCTCCCCGCCCTTCGCGTCGAGAACGTAGTCCGCCCACTCCCAAGGCGTTGCCTCCTCGACAGTGGCCGCGACGATCTGAACCACCATGAGGAGAGCGTCCTCTCGGAGAAATCCTGCGTTGCAGCCGTGCTCCAGGTCGAACGCGAGCGCGCGCCCCAGCGTGTCGCCATGCATGACAAGTCCGCCGCCGGCGGCCCCGCTTCGGGCGATACAGGCGAACGCCTCAGCGAAGTCTGGTTGATCGCTGGTGATGTACCGCTGCCCCGGCGGAACACCGCAGGGCTTGTTCGCAGAGTAGGGGCCGGCCTGGAAGACGACGCCAGCTCCGCGGGTGTCGTCGCACTTGGTCAGCACCCCCTCTTCATGGAGCGCCCAGCAAGGGAAGTCCTCATAGCCCTCAAGCGGGCAGCCTCCATCGGCGGGGCACTTGTTCTTCGGGCACTCGAAGGCGCCCCAGCGTCCGTCAGGATCGACCGCCATCACGTGGAGGTCGAACTCGCTGAGCTCCTCTTCCAGAGTCGTGGCGAACGCGGGGATTGAGACTTCTAGGCGGTCTTGTATCGACTCCGCCCCGCCCACGAGCAACATGATGTCGATCTTCCCGTTGCAGGCCGACCCGCTCTCGCCGGTCGGGAGCCCGACGTCGATGACCGGCTCGCCGGTGCTCGACACAGCGCTCGACGTCGACACATCGGTCGCGGAGGAGGTTGTTGCGCTCGAGGTCGAGCCGCCGCTCGAGGTTGCGTCGCTGCCGCTCGAGGTCGAGCCGTTCGCGACGGTCGTCGGATCGTCGCCACCAGAGAGCGAGGTTGCGTCGCCGCTCCGCGGGCCACAGCTCACGACCAACAAGAGCGCCCCGTAGAGCGCCAACCGTGTGTGCATACTCGCTAACTTCGCAGAATCCAAAGCTGCAGGTACCGCTGCTGACGTCAGCATTGGGGGGATGCTATCGCGCATCAGCGCTGGCGTCGAGCTGAGAGTCGACACAAGCGTCCTGCCCTCGGCCGATCGGCATCGGCGGTCACGTGACGCTGACCGCTGACGCTCACATCCTCGTCGTCGCCCTGACAGTGTCGTGTGCACTGCCCCTGCGCCGAAGCGCCGATCGCCTCGCAAACGAACCCGCCGCGATCATCGGGCGGCCTCGGGGCGCCCCTGGGCCCCGAGCTGGTACCATCCAGCGATGGTCGACGGCGAGGATCACGAGCTGCTCGAGGGTTGGCAGAGCGGCGACACCAAGGCGGGCAACCTCCTAGCGCGTCGCTACTTCGGGATGCTCGCCCGATTCTTCCACAACAAGGTGTCGAGCAACGATGACGCGATCGAGCTGGTCTCGGAGACGCTCCTTGTCTGCGCTCAGAAGCGCGACAAGATCGTCGCCAAGAGCGTCCGTAGCTACATCTTCGCGATCGCGTGCAACCAGCTCCGAGCCTACTACCGCAAGCAGCGCAAGCGGGCCTCCGAGCGCGATGATTTCGCGGAGCTCTGCGTCGCGGATGTCGCCCCTTCGCAGGTGACGCTCGTCGCGCGCAAGCGCGAGCAGCAGCTCCTCGTCCAAGCGCTCCGGCGGATCCCCCTGGACCTCCAGATCGCCCTCGAGCTCAACCTCTTCGAGGGCATGACGAGCGCGCGGATAGCTGAGCTCCTGGGGATACCGGCGGGAACCGTACGTAGTCGGCTGCGCCTCGGCAAGGCCCGTCTAGTCTCGGCGATCGAGGCCGCGTCCCCGAACTCGAGCCTGTACAAGTCGACGGTGAGCAACCTCGATGACTGGGCCTCATCGCTGCGCGACCAGCTCAGCGGGCCCGACGAGCCCGCCGGGTCCGGCTCGGATCCGTCGGCGTAGGTCTCGTCGCGGCCCGCGATCCAGCGGCGCCGCGGCCCGTTGTCCCCGCGGACGTCGGCGTTGGCAGCCGCCCACCCGGCTATCATGGACCAGGCGCCGACAGGCGCTGCGGAGATCGAAGGCGGCGATGATCCGATGATCAGCGGCTACACAGACACGGTCGAGCTCTACAGGAGCGCGTGGAGCTGGGTGCTGCGAGCGACCGACGCCGCGACCGGCGAGCGCGTCGTGATCAAGACGACGACGAGCGCCCGCCCGCCCGCTGAGCTCCTGCGCCGGCTCGAGCACGAGCGAGCGCTCCTACGGGCGCTCGACGTCCGCGGTGTCCCAGGCATCGCCGCGACCGACGAGGTCCTCCACCGCCTAGGCGACGGCACGAGCGAGCGCCGACCTGCGCTGGTTCTCCGCGACAGCGGCGGCAGGTCGCTCGCCGAGTGGATCGCCGAGGCTGGCGTTCCGCTCGCCGAGGCGCTCGACATCGCCGTCCAGGGGGCGCGCGTCCTCGCCGAGATCCACAGCCGCGGGATCATCCACCGCGACGTCGCCCCCGACAACATCGTCGTCAACCGGAGCCGCGGGACCCTGGAGATCATCGACTACGGCCTCGCGATCCTCGGCGAAGCCGCGCCCAAGCTGAGCGAGGGCGAGCCGCAGCAGGCGTCGTTCGCCGGGACGCTGGCCTACATCGCCCCCGAGCAGACCGGCCGAACCAGCTACGACGTCGACGCGCGGAGCGACCTCTACGCCCTCGGGGCCACCCTCTTCCACCTCTTCACGGGGGCGCCGCCCTTCGTCGAGGAGGAGGACGCGGCGCTGATCCACGCCCACGTCGCGCGCCGCCCCCCAGACGCCTGCGCGCGCCGGCCCGGGCTGCCTCCGGCGCTCGGCCGCGTCCTGACGCGGCTCCTCGCCAAGGCGCCGAGCGAGCGCTACGCCAGCGCGTCGCTCGTCGCCGCCGATCTCGAGGCGGTCCAAGCTTCGCTGCGCCGGGGTGACCAGAGCACCGCGCTCTTCATCGACGCGGCACACCGCGGGGCGCTGCCGTCTCCGCGGGCGCTCTACGGCCGCCATGCGGCGCTCGCCCAGCTCCGCCGCGCGCTCGTCCGGGCTCGCCTCGGCGAGGCCGGCTTTGCCCTCGTCGGCGGCGCGGCTGGGGCCGGCAAGACGACCCTGGTCGAGGCCTTGCGCGAGGAGGCGCGCGAGGGTGGCTGCACCGCGGCGGCGACGAGCTGCGTCGACGCCGAGCACAGCGTCCCCCTCGGGCCGCTCATCGACATCGTCCGCCAGCGCCTACGCCAGCTCCTCGGCGACGACGCGCTGGCGCGCTCGCGTCAGCGGCTCCGCGCGACCTTCGGCGACGACGCTCCGGTGCTCACAGACCAGCTCCCTGAGCTCGCGGCGCTCCTCGGCGCTCCCCCGGGCGACGCGTCGACGGGGGCGGGCTCTCCCTTGCAGCGCCGGCGAGCCCTCGCGCGGCTCATCACGGGCCTCGCTGAGCACGAGCCGCTGGTCATCATCATCGATGATCTCCACCTCGCCGACGGCGCCACGCTGGGCGTCCTCCGGCGGCTCTTCACCGACGCCCTCGCCGGCCGGCGGCGGCTCCTCGTGGTCGCGACCTTCCGCGCCGAGGCTCTCGGCGCCGAGCACCCCCTCAGCGGCCTGATCACCTCCCTCCGGGAGGCCGCCCCGGGCTTCGTCGAGATCGGACTCGAGGCCCTCGATCGCGAAGCGATCGCTCAACACCTCGGCGACCTCTTCGCGCCGACCGACGCCGACATCGATGGCCTCGCCGAGCTCTGCCACGAGCGAAGCGGCGGCAACGCGCTCCACCTCCGCGTCTACTTGACGGCGCTCGTCGAGGGCGGAGCTGTGGCATGGGAGCCGACAGGAGGTCGCTGGCGCTGGCAGCTCGAGGAGGTCCGCGGCGTCGCGCTGGCCGGCGCCCCGGACCTCCTAGGCCGTCACGTCGCCGGCCTCCCGGAGCCGACGCTCGAGCTCCTCCAGCTCGCCGCCTGCGTCGGGACGACCTTTACGGTGTCGACGGTCGTGGCGCTCAGCGGGCGCTCGCGGGCCGCGGTCCTGGGGGGGCTCGAGCCTGCGCTCCGTGACGGCCTCCTGGACACCCTCGAGCTCGCAGGGAGTAGCGACGAGGTCCGCCTGCGCTTCGCCCACGAGCAGCTCCACGCGGCGATCGAGGCCCGTATCGACGCCGACTCGAGGGAGCGGGCCCATCTCCAGCTCGGTCGCCTCCTCCGCGACAGCCTGGGCTCTGAGGCCCTCGAAGCCCGCCTCCTCGAGGTCGTCACGCACCTAGGCGAGGGCGCGGACCTGCTCCGCGACGAGGAGCGCCTCGGCTTCGCGGAGCTGAGCCTCCGCGCAGGTCGGCGGGCGGTCGAGCTCGGCGCCCATGTACGCGCTCAGCGGCTCCTCGAGCGGGCCCTCGAGGTCGCTGGGGACATGCTCGCAGCCCGGGCGCCCGCGCTCCGGGTCTCGCTCTCCCTCGAGTGCGCGCAGGCGGCCGCCGCCAACGTCGACTTCCCCGCGATGCGCGCGCACCTCCGCGAGGCTCGCGGCGCCGCGACGACGATCCGCGAGCGCGCCCTCGCCTACGAGATCGAGATCGCCGCCGCTCAGTCCTTGCGCGACCCGCAGACGATCCCGCTCTGCCTCGACGCCCTCCGCCTCGTCGGCGTCGACCTCCGCGCTGACCCGCGAACGCTGCCGCAGCTCCGCGCCGTCGTCCGCCTGCGCCGGGCGCTCCGTCGCCGGGGGCTCGACGCCTTCATCCGCGCGCCGTTCGCCCATGACCCGATGATCCGCGCGCGCGCGCGTCTCCTCGCGCTGCTCGCGAGCGAAGCCGTGGTCGGATCGCCGCGGCTCGTGGTCACCGCGGCGACCCGGCTCCTCGATCTCAGCCTCGGCGCCGGCCTGGTCCCCGAGGCCGCCCTCGCGCTCGTGCTCTTCGGCAAGATCCAGCTCGACGCCTTCAACGCCCGCGAGGCCGCCTACGCCTGCGCTGAGGCGGCGCTTCGCCTCGCGGAGCGCTGCCCCGACCGGGCCCTGCGCGGGCTGGTCTTCGGCGTCAGCGCGAGCACGGTGCTCCCGCTGCGCGCGTCGCCAAGCGAGCTCCTCGCGATGATCACCCGGGCCAAGCACCTGAGCCTTGAGGCAGGTGACCTCGACGCGGCGATGTTCTCGGCGCTGATGCAGGACACCTTCGCCCTCCACAGCGGCCGCCCCCTCGCCGACGTCGAGCGCGAGTCGCAGGCGTCGTTCGCCGAGCTCGCGGACCTTCGGGAGGAGACCGGCGCCGCCAAGCGGGTCTACGCCTGGACCTCGCGCCAGGTCATGCTCAACCTCCTCGGCCGCGCCGAGGACCCGGCTCGCCTCTGCGGCGAGGCGGCCGACTTCGACGTCCTCCTCCCGGCCGCGAAGGCCGCCCGCGATGGCGTCAGCCTCTCGGGCCTCCGGATCGCCCAGGCCTTCCTCGCCTACCTCTTCGGCGAGCCCGAGCTCGCGCTCCCCCACATCGAGGCCCTGCAGGAGGACGCCACGCAGCTCCTCCGGCGCTTCAGCTTCAGCGGGTCGGCGGCGATGATCGGCGGCCTCACGTGCGTCACCTTGGCCCGCGGAGGGCGGCGCCGCCGGTGCCTGCGGAGCGCCCGGAGGAGCCTCCACGATCTCCGGCGCCTCGCGGCCGACTCCCCCCATCTCCACGACCACCGCGTGCTCATCGTCGAGGCGGCGCTCCTCGCCGATCGCGGGCGCATCGGCCCCGCCCTCGCCAAGATCGAGCGCGCGATCGCGGCGGCGGAGTCTCGCGGCCAGCTCCTCGACGTCGGCATCGCCGCCGAGTTCGCCGCCCGGACACTCCATGGCTGCGGCGACAGGATCACTGCGCGAGCGTTCGCGCGTGAGGCCCGCTACGCGTGGGAGCGCTGGGGCGCGACCGCGAAGCTCGCCCGCTGTGATGCAGAGTTCGCCCATCTCCTCGACCCCCCGACCTCCGCTCCGGGCGCGGCGTGGCGGCCGTCGAGCGACAAGCTCAGCGCCGCCCTCGATCTCCGCGCGGTGGTCCGCGCCTCGCATGCGCTCGCCGAAGAGCTGGTCTACGAGCGCCTTCAGGGGAAGATCATGCAGGCCGCCCTCGAGGTCGGCGCAGCGTCTCGCGGGGCTCTGATCCTCAGCGCCGCCGGCGGCCCGATCGTCGCCGCCTGGGCTGACGTCGACGCCACGAAGGCCGCGACCGCGACGCACGCGCAGCCCCTCGCCGAGCTCGCCGACACGCTCCCGCTCGCGCTGATCCGTGAGGTCCTTCGGACAGGTCAGACCGTGAGCCTCGGCGCAGGGCGAGGCGACTCCCTGATCGTCGACGACCCCTACCTCAAGCGCCACGCTCCGCGGTCGATCCTCTGCGCGCCGATCACCCGCGCGTCGGTCGTCCGCGGGGCTATCTACCTCGAGAACGAACGCGTCGCCGGCTGCTTCACCTCCGAGCGTGCCGAGACGGTGATGATCCTCGCGGCTCAGGCCGCGATCTCGATCGAGATCGCCAGCCTCTACCGCGACCTCGAGGCGACGATCCACGAGCGAACCGCCGACCTCGAGGAGGCGCGCGCTGTCGCCGAGGCCGCGACCCAGACGAAGGCCGAATTCCTCGCCCGCATGAGCCACGAGCTCCGGACCCCGCTCAACGCGATCCTCGGCTACGCCCGGCTCCTCGAGCGCGACGCAAGCGAAGCTGCGCGCGGCGGCCTGCGGACGATCCACCGCAGCGGCGCTCACCTCCTGGAGCTTATCGACGACATCCTGGCGATGGCCCAGCTCGACGCTGGACGCCTTGAGCTCCGCCCGACCTCGGTCGCCGTCGGCCCGCTGGTCGGGGGGCTCCTGAGCATGCTCCAGCCCCGCGCCGACGAGCGAGGCATCGACCTGCGCGCGCGCCTCGGCGAGGCCCTGCCGACGCGGCTGCTCGCCGACGAGGTCCGCCTCCGCCAGGTCCTCCTCAACCTCCTGGGCAACGCCCTCAAGTTCACCGCCCGAGGGGAGGTCGTTCTCCACGTCGAGCGCTTCGCAGCGCCGACCGGCGGCCCCCCACAGATCCGCTTCGTCGTCGAAGACACGGGCCCGGGGATCCCGCGCGAGTGGCTCCACGCGATCTTCACGCCCTTCGAGCAGGTCGGCGACCCGACGCAGCGGTCGCGGGGCGCCGGCCTCGGCCTCGCGATCGCTCGCGAGCTGACCCTGCGGATGGGCGGCGAGATCGTCGTCGACAGCGTCGTCGGCGAGGGCAGCCGCTTCACGGTCACGCTGCCGCTCGTCGACGACGGCGCCAGCACCAGCGCCGAGGCGCTCGAGGCCGGGGAGCTGTGCTCGTCGGCGGCGGGCTGCGACGTCCAGCCGAGGCTCGATCCCCCGTCCGCCGCCGCGCTCGCGGAGCTGCGCGAGCTCTACGCCCGCGGCGCGTTCCTCGAGCTCCAAGAGCGGGCCGAGGAGCTCGTCGTCCGCGAGGGCACCGCCGCAGACTTCCTCGTCGAGCTCCGCCGCCGCGCGGCCGCCTTCGACGACGACAGCGTCCGCGAGCTCCTCGGAGCGACCGTGGCGACGTAGCGAGGCCGTAGCGAGGCCGTCGCGAGGTCGCGGGCTCCGGGATGGGGGCGCGTCGACGTCATTCGACCTCCGACGACAGGAGCGTCGACCTCCGACGACAGACGGCGAGGGCGACGTCAACGCCTTTCGACGCCCGTCTGGCACCGCGACGACGGACGCCTACGGCTCCTCGCCCTACGATCGCGATCGACGCATGACCGTCGCCTCCAACATCGGCTCCCCGGACCACGACGTCCTCTCACTGGCCGCGACGAACCTCGACGCCTCACCTCGAGTCCACGGTCGGGTGGCGCCCGCCGCCCAGCTCCGCACTGTCGCCCGCCTGGAGGCCGTTGGCACCGCGAGCGACACCCTCGCGCAGCAGAGCTCGCTGGGCGAGTGGGGCGAGAAGCTCGGCCTCAGCGAGCCTGTCCAGCGCGACATGTTCCAGCGGGCGATGTCGAAGATCTTCGGCTCGCAGGCCCCGCCCGCGCCGGCCTCGAACCTCCGGATCGGCCGGCACACGATCCTGCAGACGCTCGGCGAGGGCGGCATGGGGGTCGTCTACGCCGCCTACGATCCCGAGCTCGATCGCAAGGTCGCGATCAAGCTGGTCAACGGCGACGGCGCCGGCGTCGAGGGCAAGGCCCGCCTCCTGCGCGAAGCCCAGGCGATGGCCAAGCTGGCCCACCCCAACGTCGCCGCGATCTATGACGTCGGGCTCTGCGGCGAGCAGGTCTACGTCGCCATGGAGTTCATCAAGGGCGAGACGCTCAAGGCCTGGAGCGAGCGCCACCGCGGCGACTGGCGGCGCCTCGTCGCGATGTTCGTCGACGCCGGCGAGGGCCTCGAGGCCGCCCACTGCGCGGGGCTCGTCCACCGCGACTTCAAGCCGGAGAATGTGCTCGTTGGCGACGACGGCCGCCCCCGCGTCCTCGACTTCGGGCTGGTCCGCGCAGCCTCGCACGAGCTCGAGACGCTCGATGAAGAGGAGGACCTCTCGAGCACCGGGAGCAGCACCATCATGGAGGCGCTGCGTGACTCCTCGGACGCCCTCGACGGCGGCCTGACCCGCGCGGGGGCGATCATGGGGACGCCTGCGTACATGTCCCCAGAGCAGGTCGAGGGTCACACCGAGGCCGTCGACGCGCGCTCCGATCAGTTCAGCTTCTGCGTCGCCCTCTACGAGGCGCTCTACGACCAGCTCCCCTTCCAGGGGGGCACCCTCAGCGAGCTCTTCGCGGCGATCCGGCGCGGCGTCGTCCGCCCGCCTCCGCGCGGGAGCCGAGTCCCGGCCTGGATCCACCGCGCCCTCCTCCGTGGCCTCGCCGTCGATCCGGCGCAGCGCTGGCCGTCGATGCAGGAGCTCCTCGACACGCTGCTCAAGGATCCACGCCGCCGCGTCCGCCTCGGCGCGGCGGTGTTCGGGGCCGCCGTGCTCCTCTCTAGCGCGAGCTACGGCGCGGCGGTGACGTCCTCGAGCGCGGCGGAGGTCTGCGAGGCAGCCCGCGACTCCGCCGTCGAGGTCTGGAGCGAGGCTCGGCGCGGCCGGGTCCGTGACGCCCTCCTCGCGTCCCCAGCGACCTTCGCCAAGGACGCCTGGCGGCGAGTCGACGAGCGGGTCGCTCACTACGCTGAGGGCCTCAGCGAGCGCCGCTTCAGCGCCTGCGAGGCGAATCGTGACGGCCGCCAGTCGGATGAGCTCTTCGATCTCCGCTCCGTCTGCCTCGACCGCCGCCAAGCCGAGCTCGAGGCGACGCTCGACGTCCTCGAGCAGGCGGGGGACGACGTGGTCGAGCGCTCCGTCGACCTCGTCGCCTCGCTCTCCCCCCTCGACGCCTGCGACGACGCGAAGGGCCTGCGCGCCGCGATCCCCCCGCCCGCGGATCCAGCGACCGCCGCGGCCGTCGAAGGGCTCCGCTCGGAGCTCGGGCGCGCCGAGATCTTCAAGCGAGCAGGCAAGCTCCAGGAGGGCCTGGAGCTCGCGCGGCGGATCCGTATCGACGCCGAGGAGCTCCACTACACGCCGCTCATCGCCCGCGCCCTCGTGACCCAAGGCGATCTCGAGATGGAGTACGGCGCGCACGAGGACGCCGCCCGCGACCTCCACCGGGCGATCTGGCTCGCGGTCGAGGTCGGCGACGCCGAGGTCACCGCGGAGGCGGCCTCGAAGTGGCTTTATGTCGCCGGCACCCGCCTCACCCGCGGCGCCGAGGTCGAGGTCTTCGAGCCCTTCGTTCTCGCGGCCGCGCGCCACCTCGACGAGGGCAACTCCCTGCGCCCCCTCGCCTACAGCAACGTCGGCGCCGTGCACTACCGCCGCGGTGACCTCGAGGGCGCCGAGCGCAACTTCGTCGCCGCGCTCGACATATGGGAGTCGCTCCGCGCCCCCAACCGCCTCGAGTTCGCCGGGACCCTCAACAACCTCGGGGTGACCCTCAACGACCGCGGCCACCACGACGAGGCGGCACGTCACCTCGAGCGTGCCTTGGCGATGATCGAGCGCGAGGTCGGATCGCAGCACCCAAGCCTCGCATACCCGCTCTTTGGCCTCGCCGCGGCGCAGCTCGAGCTCGGCGAGCTCACGGGCGCCCGTGATCGCTACAGCCGCTCTCTCACCTTGATCGAGGAGAACATGGGCAGCGACGTCTTCATGGCCGCCTATCCGACGGCCGGCCTCGGCCGCGTCGCCTTCCGCCAGGGCGAGATCGAGCCGTCCCTCGCTTGGTTCGAGCGCTCCCTCGCGCTGTGGCAGGCGAGCGGCGCCGAGGACCGGGATCACGGCGACGTCCTGTGCAGCTACGCGGAGGCGCTCCGCGCCGCCGAGCGCGACGAGGAGGCAGAGGCCGCGACCGCGACTGCTGCGGACATCTTCACGGCCCACCCGCTCCCGGAGGGCCCGACAGGCTGCGCCGAGTAGCGGCCTCCCGGGCCCTGAGCTCCTCGCAGCGGCCTCCGGGGCGTCCTCGCCGGCCGTCGCCCCGCGTCTGTCCGGTGTCGCCTTTCGGCGCGAGCTGCTAGATCTTGGGGCGCGATGCGCCCAAGCCGCGAACGCCAGTCGATCCTCGTGATCGACGACGACCCGACCAACCTCAAGATCGCGGTCGAGCACCTCCGAGCCTACAGCTACGAGATCCTCATCGCCAAGGACGGGATCCAGGGGATCGAGCGGGCCCTGCGAGCCCGCCCTGACCTCATCCTCCTCGACGTCCAGATGCCAGGGATCGACGGCTACGAGACCTGCCGTCGCCTCGTCGCCAACCCCGACACCTGCGCGATCCCAGTGCTCCTCTTGACCGCGCTGACGTCGGTCGACCACCGCGTCCGCGGATTCGAGGCGGGAGCGGTCGACTATGTCACCAAACCGGTGGAGGCGCGGGAGCTCCTCGCCCGCGTCCGCGCCCATCTCGAGCTCAGGGCCCTGCGCGTCGCCCTCGAGGTCGAGCGCACCCGCCTCGCGGAGCGCCTGGAGGAGCGCGCGGCCTACATCGAAGGGGAGCGCGCGCGGCGGGCCGCCGATGCTGCCGAGCGGGAGCGCCTCCTGGAGCTCGTCCGCAGCCAGGGCGCGGCCCTACGCGCGTGCGCCAGCGCAGACGCGACGGTCGCAGGAGCTCCGCTCGCCGCGGACGAGCGCCTCCGCGTCCACCTCGACCAGGCGCGTCGCCTCCTCGGCGGGCCGACCTCGGGCCTCGCCGACGAGGCGCGCGCGCACATCCTCAGCGCCCTCCACCTCCTCACCGACACCGGGCCCGCTTCGCCGCCCGAGCCCCCGCCCGAGCCCTCGATGCCCGAGCCCCCCGGGCCCGGGGTCGACAAGCTCAGCGAGCGCGAGCGTCAGATCGTCGAGCTCCTCGTCCGCGGCCTCTCGAACAAAGAGGTCGCCTACGAGCTCGGCGTCGCCAGGACGACCGTCAGCACCCACCGCAAGCGGATCTTCGACAAGCTCGGCGTAGGCGATCTGCCGGCGCTCGTCCGCTGGGCCCTCGACCACCGGCTCGGCGCCTGAGCCTATTCCGGCGTCGCGCGGCTCTGCCCCGAACTTCTCGGGGCTGAAGAGGCCGGCGGTCGGGGGGGGCCTTCTCAGCGCCGAGCCCTTCGACAGGCGGTGTCGTGTTCTTTCGACAGCGCGCTGACGGATCGACGACGGCGAGCCGGCACGCCCGCGCTCTAGGGTGATCGGAGAACGAGGGGGCGGTGCTGGGCCGCTCCCCTGGATCCGAGGGGCGCGGGAATGCCCGAAGAAAAAGTTGAGGCGTCCGTGATCAGAGCGCAGCAGGTCGACATTCCCAGTGTAGAGGCGGGCGCACGCAGCTCGCCGGGGAGACATCCGATGAACCGTCACACATACGCTACCGCACGCGCGCTCTTGCTCGCGACTCTTGTCCCCGTCTCGGGGGGCTGCGACGCCGCGACCGACGCCTACACCGACCGCGAGGACGCGCCGAGCTTCCGCGACTCCCACGACAACGGCTTCATGATGAACGGCTTCATGATGAACGGCTTCATGATGAACGGCTTCATGATGAACGGCTTCATGATGAACGGCTTCATGATGAACGGCTTCATGATGAACGGCTTCATGATGAACGGGATCGACCTCGACGGGGGCGTCGTCGACGGGCTCCGCCTGACCTCGGTCGAGACCGGGACCCTCGCCGGCCAGCAGCCGATCAAGGCGCTCTCGGTAGACGGCGTCACCGGCGAGCTGACGCTGACGACCGAGTCCGACGAGATCATCCGCGGCACCGAGGTCGAGGGCACGACCTGGACCTTCAGCGCCGACATCGACGAGAACACGACGCAACCCTATGCGATGACGATCCACCAGGTCCGGCGCACGCCGGCCGGCATCTACACCGGCGGCGAGCTCTACTCCTACGTCTTCTCGACCTCCTATTGGGACCCGAACCTCGACGACTGGACCGCCCCCGAGTTCGCGGTCTGTACGGACGGCGACGGCGCGCCGGTCGGGGCCCTGCTGCTCCCTGGCGCCTGGGACAGCGAGAGCGGCGATCGGGTCGGCGACGGCACCGACATCACGATCGCCTGCCACCGCGCAGCGCTGGCGAAGTGCGCGACCTGGGGGTACCGGATCGGCAACGACGACCCGGCGGCGAGCGACGCCCACCAGGCCTGCACGCGGATGGTGCGCGCCGACTACACCGGGCAGGGCACCCCCTACACCCTCAACGGGACGCTGATCTACGTCGGCGACGCCCTCGGGATCAACTACCAGGAGCGCCACGGATCGTCGACCAACAAGGAGGCGGAGTGGGGCCCCGAAGGCGCCCGCTGTGTCGAGCGCTTCCACCTCCGGCAGAAGCAGCTGACCGACTGCGACGACGCCCCGGGCAACAACGACGACTGCTGGATGGGCCAAGGCGGCGGCCCCAACATCCCCGACTGCGCGAGCTTCGAGCTCAACCCCGAGACCGCCCCCGACTCGCTCGTCACGGCGACGCCCTACTTTGAGGTCGACGAGACCTACGTCGGCGTCATCTGGCAAAACCCCTCGCTGACCGTCGGGCTCACGGATCGCGACACGGTCGGCTCGAACGCCTTCGGCGGCGACACGTCGATCTCCGCGGAGGAGTCGCTCGACGGCTTCGTCCGCCACCGCGCCTTCGGCTTCCGCGGGTTCCTCAACGACCTCGTCGGCGGCGGGACCAAGCTCGTCGGCCTCTGGGGCAACGGCGACATCGACGTGGTCGGCTCGACGATCCCTGGCCGCCACTTCCACGGCGCCGCGAACATCGCGGCCGATGACGGGCGGACGATCTACGCGCTCGACGACGTCAACGACGAGCTGTGCACAGTGGCGATCCTCACCGGTGCCCTGATTGAATGCAAGGGGGTCGTCGACTTCAACGACGCCAGCTTCGACGTCTCGCACCTCTCGGACCTTACCGCCGACAACGCCGAAGGCACGAGCTTCACCATGGTCAACGGCGGCACCGAGCTCTACACGCTGACGCCGAACGGCGCGACCTGGAGGGCGGTCCACACCGGCGACTCACCGCAGCCGCTAAACGGCATCGCCAACAGCATCGACGGCAAGCTCCTCGGGCTCTCCTACACCAACAACAACTACATCGACGTCGACACCGGGGTGAAGCTGTCGAACGGCGGCAGCGGTAGCTCGCTGATCTACGGCGACCTCGCGGCGCTGCCGACAGGCGTGGCTGACGTGAACCTCGGCGAGGGGCCCGAGGCCGAGATCGACGGCGTCTGCGGCGACGGCGAGCTGCCGGCCAACGCCGACTGCGACGGCGCCTGTGACCCCGGAGATCATCCGAAGAGCCCCGACTGCGGCTACCCGGGCTTCTGCAACCAGTTCGACGGCCGCTCGGTCACCCTCCAGAGCCAGCAAAGCGGCAAGTTCCTTCGAGCCGGCGATGGCGGTGGCGTCGGCAAGAGCGCGACCGCGGGCGACTGGGAGCAGTGGACGGTCGAGTGCAGCGGCGCGGAGTTCATCTGGCTGCGCAGCGCCCACGACACCTACCTCAAGGCCAACATCTACGATGATCTCGTCCAGGGCTCGAACCCGCAAGCCGACAAGCAGCAGTGGATCCCGGTGCGGAGCGAGAGCGGCGCCTGGGCGCTCAAGAACAAGGGTCGCGACAAGTACCTCCAAGTGCCCTGGACCAACGTCGGCCCGCAGCTCGGCGAGGCCAAGCTGCTCAACGTCGTCGACGTCGACAAGGACGACTTCTGCGGGGCCCACGACGGCGCCGACGTGACGATCCGCAGCGCCGACAACGACCGCTACCTCGACAGCGGGCTCGACGGAGCCGTCGGATCGAGCGCGACCGCGGACACGACGTGGCACGTCAAGTGCACCAACCGCGTCGTCCGCCTGCGGAGCAACGAGACCAGCGGCTTCCTCTCGGCGCGCTCGGGCGGACAGGACGCGGCCGTCCGCGAGAGCAAGGCCCCCGACTCGCGGGCCCGTTGGAGCCCGACCTTCGACGGCTCCACGGGGACCTGGTCCTTCCAGAGCCGACCCCTCGGCACCTACCTCAGGATCGACTCCAGCACCCACAACGCCGCGCAGACGACCACCCTCGGCGCAGAGGAGCGCTTCATCGTCCAGTAGTGGACGCCCAGCTTTGGCTCGCCGCTCCCCTGCGTCGCGGGGTCGGGGTCGAGGTCGACGACCTCGCCCCCGCGCTCGCGGCGAGCGTCCATCCATTCGCTCCGAGCCCCCCAGCTCGCGGCTCCCTCTATCTGTATGAAGGGACATCTCAAGGCTTGCGCTCGGGGTCGAGGATCACAAGCGGTCCGAGCTTGAGCCGAGCGAGCTGGTCGCGGATCAGATCCGGATCGCCGACGAGGATGATCACGAGGTCTCGGGGATCGAAGAGCTCGGCGCTGGTCTGGCGACGAGCGCCGGCGAGGGCGACGTAACCGACGCAAGGAGGCAGGGAACGACCCTACTCGGCCGGCCGCGTCGGCTCCGCGGCGAGGATCCGGCCGCGGCCGACGAGGCCGCCCCAGCACGCCTTGTGGGGCTCCTTGCTGTCCCACGGGCCCTGGTGGCCGTCGTGCAGGGCGAAGGTCATGCCGGGCTCGAGGTGGGCGTTGCCGCGGAGGTGGATCCGCGCGCGGCCGCGCTCACCGGCGGCGATCGGCGGCCGCCCCTCGAGGAAGACACAGCCGCTGAGGAGCACGGTCCCGAAGATGCACATGAGGTCGTGGCCGTCGCCGAGGGGCGTCGGCCGGCCGTTCAGCGTCGGCCCGAGGAGCGTAATCTCGACCTCGAGCCGGGCCAGCAGCGGCACGTCGGGCGCGCGCGGATCGACGACGGCCTGGCCAACGCGCAGCCGGTCGGCGCGGAGATCACCGTCGGGTTGGTAGAGGAGCATGCCGATCTGATCGCCGGCGCTCGCCCGCTCGATCCGCCGGTTGAAGTTCTCGATGCTGCCGACGCTGACCCCCGTCTCGAGGCCGAGGCCGCGGAGCTGCAGGCGATCGCCGGCGGCGATCGACCCCCGGAGCACGCGGCCCTCGACGAGCACGCGGTGGTTCGGTCGGCGCGCGCGGTAGAAGCGGTCGATGTAGAGGAGCGGCGGACCCTCGACGACCCGCGCGGGCACCTCGAGGTCGGTCTCGAGGGCGCCGAGGAGGTCGCGCAGGCTCGCCTCCCACGCGTCCTCGCCGGCGATCACCTGGCCGGCGGCGCCGCGGAGGATCCGCGTCGCGTCGCCGTCGAAGCCGCAGCGATCGAGGGACTCCCGGACGTCACGCTCGACGAGATCGAGCCACTCGAGGTCGAAGACCTCGTCGCATTTGTTGAGGAAGACGACGACCTGCTCGAGGCCGAGGGCGCGGGCGAGCTGGAGGTGCTCCTCGGTCTGGCTCTGGACGGACTCGGGGGCCGAGACGACGAGGAGGAGGGCGTCGGCGACGGCGAGGCCGCGGGCGACGTTCTTGAGCCACGGGCGGCGCCCGGGGCAGTCGACCGCGACGATCCGCCGGCTCGGCAGGCCGATGACCTCCTTGGCGCCGCGGATGGTCAGCGTCTCCGGCGGCTGAATTTCGCGGTCCGCCCGGCGGACGGCGTCGCGCTCGCTGAGGAGGCTCGAGCGCAGGAGCGGCGGGCTGCCGCCGCGGCGATCGAGCTCCCAGACCGAGCGGTAGACCGCCTCGTAGCCGGGGAGGCGTGCGGCGATCAGGGTGAGCCCCGCGACGACGCTCGACTTGCCGCAGCCCACGTGACCGATGGTCGCCACCGCTAGGGTCGGCAGGCGGGCGGCCGCGTCGGCCTTGGGGACAGCTTCTTCGGACATCTTGGCCGCCGGGTCCGACAGCATAGCCGCGACCGCCGGTCGGCCGCACCACTACGACCGGACTCGGAGGAGGCGCGCGGACGCTCGCAGCCGGGCTCCGCGGTCGTCTCGGCGGGGGACTGTCACCCACGCTCCGCGAAGTCAAGGCCGCCAACGGCCGGCGCCTTAGCGCGGGCGGACCTCGGTGCCGACGCCGGCGGTGATGAAGAGGGCCGTCGCGCTACCGTCGACGTCGGCGGTGTGCCACACGCCAGCGGGGTTGATCACGGCCTCACCCTCGCCCAGGGTCACGCTCTTGGCCTCGCCGTCGACCTCCTGGATGAGGGTGATCCGCCCGGCGACGCAGACCACCAGCTCCTCGCCCCGGGGGTGCATCTCCCAGCTCGTCCAGGGCTCGCTGAATGTGTGGAGGCTGACCAGGCGCCCCTCCTCCCCGTCCGCCGCGGTTCGAGCCCCGTACGACGCATACCAGGCAGGTGTGCCGGTGAAGCGTTCCTGGACGAGAGCGCGGGCGCCGAGGTCGAGATGGACCGGCCGTTCGGCGAGAGAGAATGCGTCGCTGACCATCGAGCGAGTCTCAGCGCGACATCGCTCGGGGTCAAGGGGCTTCGCTCATCGGCCGCTCGCCTGATGGTGCCAGCGGGGCAGCTCTGTCCTTGGCCTCAGGAGATGTACGGTATAGTGGGCTCCACCTGCTGCGGACGAACTAGAGGCGAGCAGTTGAATGGACAAGAGCCAAGCAAGACAGATCGTGCTCGATGAGCTCAACAGCATGCACAAGAATTCAGGTGGCCGACTGGTTATTCTGGATGACGAGACAATCGTAAAGCCCTACGGCTGGGTCTTCTTCTACAACTCGGAGAGGTATCTCGAAACTCAGAATGTGCTCGATGGACTCTGCGGTAACGGTCCTGTCGTATTTGAGGCGGCTACGTCAATGATCACTCGGCTCGGAACTGCTCTACCTGTTGAGGATGAGATTCGAGTATTCGAGCAACGGCGGGCAGTATCCGGCTCCTGAACGCCTTCTGTCGCCTGTCTGCGCTTCTTGAGCGCCTGGATCTTGGCGTTGGTCGACTCCAGCTCCGAAGCGCGAACCCCGTGTCACTGACGATTCTACGCGGGTTGTCGAGGAGGCCCCACAGCAGCGCCTATTTCAGGGCTAGTCGCTTGAGGGCGATCCCTCCTCGTCGCTCGCCCGGTTCGGCAGGGCGACGAGGAGCTTGCGGCCCGAAGAGTGGCGACCTCGGCGCTGAGCTGGGTCGCTTGGAGCTGCGGCGATGGGGCTGCTGGACGCGCGGACGGGCGCCGCCCGAAGGCGTCGCCCGTCCCGTTCTCGCGGCTGCTAGCGTCTGCTTTTACAGGCAGCTGGTCTTGAACTGCGAGAAGCAGGCGTTCTGCTGCGAGAAGGCGTAGAACCCGACCTGCCCGTTCGGGAAGGTGTCGTCCATGAACTCCTTCTCCGCCACGACCACCATGTTGTCCTCGCGGATCACCTTCACCGTGAAGCCCATCGGCGTGTGCGTCAGGTCGAAGATGTAGGGCACGTTGTCGAGCCAGCCCACGTCGCTGAACTCGTCCTCGTCCGCCAACGTCACCGAGTTCATGGTGTCGTTCGGGTCGTGGAAGTCCGCGCAGGTCAGCGGAGCGTTCATCGCGTCCTTGACGTCGATCCGCTTGACGATGATCCCCGCGCGGCCGGACTGCGGCGAGTCATTGCCGCAAAAGCCGAGCTGGTTCGCCTGCTTCCAGCCCATGAAGTAGAACTGCTCGGGCTCCATGGTCATCTGGTCGAAGGGCTGGATGCCCCACAGGAAGCCGACATAGTCGTCGTCGGCCCCGGTCTTGATCTGGAAGCGCCCCTGGATGTTGGCGTTGTCGAGCGACCAGCCGCAAAAGCGGGCCGTCGGCGTCGAGTTGCTGAGCTGGCACAGCTCGCCGGGGTTCGGGTTCCAGTCCCAGTTGACCGTCGGAGGTCCGCCCCACTCGAAGTTGGTGATCTTGCAGGAGACGTCGTCTAGGATCAGCGAGGCGTCCTTGATGAAGACCGAGACGTTGTCGCTGGCCATGTCGTTGTTGCCGTCGGTGACGGTGACCGTGTAGGTCGTCGCTCCGGCGGGTGTCGCGAGCGGGGCGTCGATGTTCGGGTCGTCGAGTGTGTCCGCCGGGGTCCAGTCCCAGGAGTACATCCCGTCGCCGCCCATCGCCACCGCTTGGAGCTGGGCCATCGCCCCCTGGTCGATGCAGACCGACTCGCCGGCGTCGACCGTCAGGATCTCGATGCAGGCGGCCTCTTCTTCGTCGCAGCCGAACTCGCAGGTCTCCTCGAGCTTCGAGCCGGTCCCGCCCATGTTGCAGAGGTGGACGTTCTCGTCCTGGCAGAAGAGCTGCTCGGGCTCGCAGTCGACGCAGTTGGCGACCACCTCGGCGTCGGTGTCGTTGCAGTCGACGCCTGGGACCACGCCGTCCGGCGGGTTGTCGTCGCCGAAGCCGTCGTCGTCGACGTCGCGCATGCACTCCAGGTTGTCGACCTCGTTTTGCGCCGCACCCGGGAAGGTGAACTCGTTCATATCATCGCAGTCGGTGCCGGGATCGACCCCGCCTGGCACGTCCACGTCGCCCCAATCATCGCCGTCCTCGTCCTTCATGCAGGCCTCGGGATCGTCGTTCGGCGCCGCGCCGGGGAACGTGAACACGTTGTCGTCGTCGCAGTCCTCACCGGGGACAGCTCCGGGCGCCGGGTCCATGTCGCCGAAGCCGTCGCCGTCCTTGTCGGTCTTGCACTCCATGCCCTCCTCGTTCTCGGCGGCGCCGGGGAAGGTGGCGGAGTCGTCGTCATTGCAGTCCATGCCCGGGTCGACGCCGTCCGGCGGCATCGTGTCGCCCCAGCCGTCCTCGTCGGCGTCCTCCATGCACGCCTTCTCGTCCTCGAGCTCCGCAGCGCCTGGGAACGCGAACTCGTTGCTGTCGAGGCAGTCTGTCCCGGGGACCACGCCCGGCGCAGGATTGGGCTCGCCCCAACCGTCGCCGTCCTTGTCGGTCATGCACGCGTCGGGATCCTCGAGCTCCGCCGCCCCCTTGTAGGTGTCGGGGTCGGTGTCGTCGCAGTCGTCGTCGTTGGGGACATAGCCTGGTGGCGGGTTGTCGCCGTCCCCGGGCATGCAATCGTCGGGGTCGCCCTGACCGTCCATGTCCGCGTCCTTGCAGAGCTGATCGCTGCCCTCGCTGTCCGAGTTGGACATCGAGCCCGAGTCGGACTCGGTGGCGGTCATCGTCGCGGACTCGGTGGCGGACATCGTCGCGGTGTCGGACTCGGTCGCCGTGTTGGAGTCGGTGGCCGAGGCGACGCCGCATGCGTCCTTCTTCTGGGTCCAGGCGACCCCATCGTCTAGGCATTGCGATGTGCAGCCGGTGGCGAGCGCGAGGAGGACGCCCGCGCCGACGAGCCCGGTGCGACGGAGCGCACGTCCGGAGGTTGCTGTATGTGGGGTGTTTCGTAGCATGGTCACGCTTTCATCTCGAAGGTGGTGGTCGCTCTGTCGTCGACGCTCAGCGGGTCTCGTTGCTCATCGCCCCCTTGAGGAGCTTGAACTCGATGCGGCGGTTCTCGGCCTTGCCGCGGCGCGTGCCGTTGTCGGCGATCGGCTCGTCCGGGCCGGCGCCGCGGGTCTCGATCCGACCGGCGGCGATGCCCGCGTCGACGAGGTAGCGCTTGACGGCCGCAGCGCGGCGCTTGGAGAGGTCGAGGTTATGATCGCGTGAGCCGTCGGCGTCGGTGTGACCGCTGATCTCGATGCGGACGTCGGGGAAGTCCTTGAGCACCTTGACCGCAGAGCTCAGGGTCTTGGTCGAGTTCGGCTTGATGGTGTCCTTGTCGACGTCGAAGTTGATCCCGCGGATCGCCCCCGTGAACTTCTTGACCGCCTTGGGGATCTCGTCTGGACAGCCGTCCTCGTCTTGATAGTCGTTGTCGGTCTCGGGCTCGGTCGGGCACTGATCCTCGGGCACGACGCCCTGACCCGGGTCGGCGATCCCGTCGTTGTCGGTGTCGAGGATCGGGCAGCCCTGGGTCTCGCGGGGGCCGGCCTGCGCGGGACACTTGTCCTCCTCCTCGGGGGCGAGGCCCTGGCCCGGGTCGAAGAGCCCGTCGCGGTCGCTGTCCACCAGGGGACAGCCCTGGGTCGCCTTCGGACCCGGCTCGTTCGGGCAGGCGTCGATCTGCTCGGCGGGGACGTTTTGGCCCGGGTCGTAGAGACCGTCGCCGTCGCTGTCGATGAGGGGACAGCCCCGGTTGGACGCCGGTCCGGGCTGATTCGGACAGGCGTCCTCCTCCCGCTCGCGGAGGCCCTGACCGGGGTCAAAGAGGCCGTCGCCGTCGCTGTCGAGGAGGTTCTTGGTGTTCGGCTTCGCCCGCCCGAGGGTGAGCGAGGCGCCTACGAGGAGCTCGATGTAGTTGGTCCGACCATTCGCCAGCTGGACGGCGGCGCCGACGTTGTCGCGGATGTCCAGGCGGAGCGCGAGGTAGCGGTTGACGAAGAACTTCACGCCGCCGCCGAAGTGCAAGGCGGGGTCGATGTCTCGGCCGAGGGAGTCGCTGGAGGCCCCGAGGGCGCCCACGCCGGCGAGGAGGAAGGGGCTGATCCGCCGGGGGAGCTGAGCGATGACATGGGCGCGCAGACCGTAGAGCAGGGCGCTCTGCTCGCTGGCGGTCCGGGTCGGCATGACGGCGCCCTCGGCCTCGATGCCGAGGAAGCTCAGCGGGTAGTACGCGAAGCGTGCGCCGATGTCCGGGGCGATCCGCTTGTAGCGCTCCCAGGGCTTTGTGTAGTCGTAGAGCTCGTGCTGCTTGGAGGTGATGAAGATCCCGCCGAAGACGCCGATCTCCATCATGTTGCGCTCGGGCGCGTAGCGGCGCATCCAGCCCCGCGAGTCGCCGTTGTCTCGCTTCGACGTCGACCGGTCGGAGGTCTCGGAGGTCGCGTCTGCACCGTCGCGAGAGAGAGAAACGTCGCCGCTGGCGCTGGCTTCGGGCGCGGCGCCTGCACTGGCGGGGGCGGCGAGGGTGAGGGCGAAGACTGTCGATAGTGTGGAGAGTGTCATCAGGGGTCGAGGTGTTTGTTGGGGGCGTTGCGCTCCGCGTGGGGCCGCTGCTGGGCGTGTTCGCGCGCGACGCGGGGTGTGGGGATCGATGGCTCCCGTCCTAGAAGTACGAGCCTCAGGCGATCGGTTCCCAAGAAAAGCCAGACCGTCCCGCCGCAGCCCGCCCTGCGGTCGGGGTCGCCGCGTGGTCGAGCGTAGACGGGAAGGGACGGGGTGCCCTTCAAGACCGAGCTCACGCGCAGCCGGGTCCGGTCGCCTCCCAGGTCGCTCCGTCCATGGTCAGGTCGTTGTCGCCGGCGATGTCCTTGACGATCGTCCCTTCGCCCTCGTCAAAGGGCCAGAGCGCCGTCGTATCGTCATCACCGATCAACACCGTGGGGGGCGTGAAGGGGGCGGTGTAGCGATCGGTGTTGGACAGCGCGAAGGCGCTGAGCAAGCCGTCGAAGTACTGGTTTTCGTAGGGGGGGTACCCACCGACGATGAAGTCGTACTCGCAGGCCACGTCCTGGCCGAGCCGGTTCTCGTCGCCGACCAAGCTGCCGAGCGCCTCTTCGCCGTCGACATAGACCATCCACTTCTCCGCGAAGACGTCCGAGCGGACGAAGGCGAAGTGATGCCAGACCTCATCGCTAAGAGCCGTCGTCTTGACGACCACGGCCTCTTTGGCCTCGGGCGCGCGGAGCTCGAGCTCGAGGACATTGTTAAAATAGCGGACAGACCAACCCGGCAGCGAACCGGCGCGGTTGCCGATGATCGATCCTGATCCCCGGGCGTAGAACCATCCCTCCACGGTCGCGGCCGTCGTCCCCTGCAGGATCAACTCGGGGTCCGGCGGTGCGGTCAGCACTTGTCCGCCCATCATGTTCACGCTGACGCACACAGGCTCCACGCCTGTCGTGGAGGTCCCGGTGGTGGTGGTGGTCGTGCCCTCGTCCGTCGTCGTGGAGGTATCCTCCGTCGTCGTGGAGGTCCCCATCGTCGTCGTCTCGTCGGTCGTGGAGGTGTCGGAGGTGTCAGAGGTTTCGGAGGTTTCGGAGGTGCCGGAGGTGCCGGAGGTGCCGGAGGTGCCGGAGGTGCCGGAGGTGGCCGAGCTTCCAGAGGTCGACGATTCACTCGTCGTCGCCCCGTCATCGCCGCTGCAGCCGGTGTACCCGACCGCGAGCAGTCCCAGGGCGAGCGCCGCCCCTGCGAAGACAGAGCTGGTTTCTGTTGGAGTTCGACAGGCGTCGGCGAGCACAGGGTGTTGATTCTTCATTCGAGGGTCCTCTGCGGGCGGCGCTGCGGCTGGGCGCCGAGGCGGCCTTCTCGTTGAAGTAGGCAAAGCGCCTGCTTGGTTCCCAGCTTTCTTGTCCCCAACCAAGCGGGCGCGAGGGGACGAGCCTCGCCGCCGGTCACCGCTGCCGAGAGGCAGCCTCTCTGCGGGAGCAGAAGGTCGGCGAGCGTGCGTTGAACCGGAGCAGGAGATTCTCGCGCGCTCCTCGCAGGTCGTGGTGGGATGGGTCAAGCAGACCACTCCCCACAGGCGGTGTCATCACAATCGTCGTCCTCGTCGAGGTCGTCGAGGTCGTCGAGGTCGTCGTTCTCCTCAATGTCCTCGTCCTCAAAGTAGACGTCGTCGTTGCTCATCGATCCAAGGGACCGACCGATCGGAAAATCATCGTCGACGAACGTGTCGTTCGAGGTCTCGCCTCGCTCCGTGTCTCCCCAGGCGTCTTCACCCGCGCAGCCGATCATGGGCAGCGAGGTCGAGAGACCGAGGGCGGCGCGGAGAAGGGCGCGGCGGAGGGGATGGGTCTCGCTTGGGCCGGCGATGGCCGGGCTATTCGAGTCGTCATGCGTCATCTTGCAGGTTCCTTTCAAGACTCAGCTCGGGTGAGATGCGTGCGAGCTCTCCGCCCGCTGAGTCGTGATCCCATGCAAGAGCAAGACGCGTACCACCCCCTCCGCCCGTGTCCCGATGAGATCGCCAAGGCCGCCGAGAAGCCGCCTGGGAGGGCTCTCAGTCGGAAAGTCGGCTGGATCCTCCGGTCCTCGTCGACGCTGAGAAGCCCGTGTTCGTGCCCTCCGCGAGTGGGCGCCCTCTGAGCGCCCATGGGCGCCCACCCTGAGGGCCCACGGGCGCTCGCCGACAGCTCGCACGACCGCCTGGGCGGGCGGTCGCGTCAGCTCAGGTGGAGGTTCACCTCATGTCTGATGCAGCTCCGGGTCGACGACGGTGGGGGCTTGCCCCATCCCCGTGGTCCAGCCCCGTGGTCCAGCCCCGTGGCCCATCCCCGCGGCGATAGGCTATGGATCATGCATCTTTGGGAAAGCGTGGAACCGAAGGGCGCAGATCGGTACTTAATCCACGAAGGCTCTCCGGTCGTCCCCGGAGATCAAGACGATCGCGACCAGACACTCACCGAGACGGCACCAGCTTGCTGGCCTGCTCACGGAGACCCGACGCCCAAGCGTCGAGGTCCGTGAGCGTCGCCTCGAGCTCCTTGTGCGAAGCGAGCATAGCCTCCAGTCGACCGCGAAGACGGGTCCGCGCCCGGCTGAGTCGGCTCTTGATCGTCCCTGGCGCGACCCCGAACACCTCCGCCAGCTCCTCGGTCGAGAGCTCCTCCCAATAGCGCAGCTCGAGCAGGAGCTGAGACTCTACTGGGATGCTGCGCAGCGCCTCGAGCAGGAGGCGCTGCTCTTGCCGCTGAACCACCAACTTCGACGGTCCGAGCCCCAGGTCGTGGACGGACGAGACGTTGAGCTCGTCGTCGACGAGCGTGCGCTTGCGCTGGTGGAGGTAGCTGCGGAGGGTGTTCCGGGCGACTCCGAAGAGGTAGGCACGAAAGTGTGCCCCGTCGCGGACCCGATCACGGCCGGCGACGCAGCCCATCAGCGTCGCCTGAACGAGATCCTCGACGTCGCGATCGACCTTATTGGCGAAGAAGCGGTAAATACTGGCCCCGTGCCGATCGAAGAGGTCTCCGGCGGCCGATCGATCGCCCCCGCGCCAGGCCTCTAGAAGCTCGAGATCGCTCCTCATGCCAGTGAACGATATCACCGATCGTACGACAGCACAGCCTAGCGCCGTCGGTGAGGCTAGTTCGGCGGTGAGGGGATCGAGCGAGCTGGGCGATCATGGGGGCATCGAAGCGGACTCGCCCCTCGGGGATCCTCCCGAGCTCGAAGGCTTCGCCGCGATCCGAGCGCGGCTTCGGTCGCGCTTGTTGGAGATCGATCCCAGCCGGGTCGGCAGCACACCGACTCCTTGGGGCTACGCCGAGGAAGAGCCATCCCCCTCGAGGATCGGTCGCTACGAGGTCCGCGCTCTCCTCGGACGCGGTGGCATGGGCGTGGTCTACCTCGCCCACGACGCCTCGCTTGATCGCGAGCTCGCGATCAAGCTGCTCCGCGCCGACCCTTCGCGGGCGACGCCAGAGGAGCAGCTTCGGCTGCGCCGCGAGGCCCGGGCGATGGCTCGCCTCTCCCATCCGAACGTGGTGACCGTCCACGAGGTCGACGAGCACGAGGGGCGCCTCTTCATCGCGATGGAGTACGTCAAGGGGCTCTCGCTGACCGACTGGCTAGGGAGCGGGCATCGCCCCTGGCAAGAGGTCCTGGAGGTGCTCCTCGCCGCCGGAGACGGGCTCGCGGCTGCCCACGCCGCCGGGATTGTCCACCGCGACTTCAAGCCCGACAATATCCTCGTCGGTGACGATGGGCGCGTGCGCGTCGCTGACTTCGGCCTCGCCTGGACCGGCGGCGGCCCCTGCTCGGAGACCGCGCCCACAGGGCCCATCGCCGTCGACGGCTCGGAGAGTGAAGAGGGGCGCCTCCGGGAGACACGGACAGGCACCATCCTCGGCACTCTGGCCTACATGGCCCCGGAGCAGTACCGCGGAGAGGCGCCCTCCTTCGCAGCCGATCAGTTCTCCTTCTCGGCCGCGCTCTATCGGGCCCTCTACGGTCACCTGCCCTTCGACGCGAGCTCGGCCGCGCTCTACCAGATCCACGTGCGAGCGGGCGATGTCCGACCGGAGCCGGCCGGCGTCTCTCTCCCTCACTGGCTGCGAGCGGCGATCCTCCGCGGGCTCGAGGCGGACAAGGCCAAGCGCTGGGAGTCGCTCGACGCCTTGTTGCGGGCGCTTCGCCGGTCACCCCGCGCTCCTCGACGGGCCCCGACGGTCGCCCTCGCCAGCCTCGTCGTCGGCGGCATCGTGACGCTGGGGACGCTCTCTCTCGTGGGCCGCGAAGCGCCGACACTCTGCCGACCGACGGCCGAGGTGCTCGCTGGCGTTTGGGACAGTGAGACCCGCTCGCGCCTCGCGGAGCGCTTCTCCGTGGGAGGTGCGCACACTGGCGAGGCTCGCGCCTGGCGGACCGTCGACCTCGCCCTCGGGCTCTACAGCGATCGCTGGGCGATCGAGCACACCCGGGCCTGCCAAGCCCTCAGCCTGTCGAGAGGTGATGCGGTCGCGACCCGAGCGCTCGCCTGTCTCGACGACCAGCGGGAGCAGTTCGCGGCGCTCGTCGTCCATCTAGAGAAAGATGGCTTCTCGGATCTCGCCGCGGCGGTGCTCCTCGCGACCGGGCTCCCGGCGCCCGAGGTCTGCCAGCAGAGCCCGCCCGCTTCGCTCCATGCAGGTGAAGCGGGGCTGATCCTCCGGACTCGTCTCCTCGCCGCCCGGAGGAGGCTCGCGCGTGCATCCACGGACATTGAGCTTCATCGCCTCGCCGCCGCCCGGAGCACGATCGAGGATGTCCTCGAGATCGCCGACGAGCTCGACTCCCCCGGGCTCGAGGCCGAAGCTCTGCTCGCCCTCGGACGAGCCCAGCGCGCCGACCACGAGCTCGACCAGGCGCGGGCGAGCCTCGAGAGGGCCCGTGCGAAGGTCCTCGGCCGTCCCGAGGCTGGCGCCGTCGAGCTGCGGATCCTGATCCAGCTGGTCGACGTCATCGGCGTAGGTCTCGGCGACCTCGCCGAGGCCGAGGCCGCGGCCCACTCCGCCGCTGCGATCAGCCTGCGCCTCGGCAATCCTTCCCTGCTCGAGGCCTACCTCGCCAACAACCTGGCCCGGGTCCACCGGGCGCATCGTCGCTATGACGACGCGGAGTCCGGGTACCTCAACGCCTACACCCTCCTCTCGCAGACCCTCGGAGAGTCTGCGCCGGAGACGATCGCGGTCCGCGTGAACCTCGGGGTGGTGATGAGCCTTCAGGCGCGACCCGAGGCCATCGCCGTCCTCGAGCACGCGCTGGAGCAGCAGCTCTCGATCATAGGTGAGTTCCACCCGCGCACCCCGAGCATCCTGCGAAACCTCGGCAACGCGCTCGGTCGCCAGGGCTCCTACGCTCGCGCTGAGGAGGTGCTGCGTCGCGCGATCAGGCTCCGCGAGCGCCTCGACGGCGAGGGGAGCCCTGAGCTCGGGGGCGACCTCTTGAGCCTCTCGCGTGTGCTCCGAGGCCTCTCCAGGCTCGACGAGGCGGACGAGACGCTCGCCCGCGCCGAGAGCCTGCGCTCGCCCGTGGATGAGCAGCTCCAGGCGTCGCTTCGCCGCGAGCGGCTCGCCCTCGACAAGGAGCTCGGGCGGGCCAACACGGCGCAAGTCTCGGCCGACGAGGGCGCCCCACCGCACGCGGCCGCGCGCCTTCCGGGCTAGCAGGCCGTGGCAAGAGTCCCGCGCGCTCTCCCGCAATCGTCGGTCCTCTCCGCTTAAACACAACGCCGCTGTACAGGATCGAAGCGTGGTTCTTCGCAGAGTCGAGCGGGACGACGAGGGCTGGAGAGCGCGCGGGACCCTGCGACGGGGTGCTAGGGCGCGCGAGCTGGGTGCTCTTGGAGCCACTCCTCGACCGTGTCGGCTGCGGCCGGCGTGTACTCCCCCATCGAGCGGTAGAGATCGAGAGACCGCTCTGCGAGCGCACGAGCGCGTGCTCGATCCCGACCCATCTCTGCGAGCGCCTGCGCGAGCGAGAAGAGGGCGCTCGCATGGTCTTCTACGATCGCCCCCTCGATACCCTCGTAGATCGAGACCACGCGCTCATAGGTCGCGACCGCCTGCTCATGCTCTCCCTCCGACCACCGGATATTCGCGATGCCGATGAGCACAACAGCGTAGTTGGGGTGCTCCTCCCCGTAGTGTTCGCGGAAGATCCTCGCGACCCGTTCGTACCCGACGAGCGCCTCCTTCTCATCCCCGAGCTGGTCACGAGCCATGCTCAGCGTGAACAGCGAGATTCCGATCTGTGGATGGTTCTCGTCGTAGGTGCGCTCCTCGATCGCGAGCCCGCGGAGGCCGTACTCTATCGACCTTTCGTACTCTTCCATCATCATGTAGGTCGTGCTGATATTCCCGAGGTACGTGGCGACGTCCGGGTGGTCCGGCCCCAGCGCGGCGGAGGCGATCTCGAGCCCGCGCCTCAGGTGGACGAGCGCGCCCTCCTTGTCACCTTGCACCTCGCGCAAGGTCCCGAGGTTGTTCTCCACCTGCGCCAAGGCGGGATCATGAGCGCCGAGCGTGGCAGCGTAGATCTCCCGCGCGCGCTCGTAGTGCTCGGCCGCCTCGACGTACGCGCCGGAGCGGCGGTACCCGGCCCCCAACGCCAAGTGGTAGGTTCCTGCGAGCATCTCTCGGTCGAGCCCCAGGCGGGCGAGGAGCATCTCCGCGAAGGGCCGCCAGCGCTCGACGCTTCCAGGCTCGCCGAGCTCCGCGCTGGTGATCCCGAGGAGTGCGATCGACGCCTCTGTGGCGACACGATCATGTCCGATACGGCCCGCGAGAAAGAACGCGGCCTTCGCCTCCTGAGTCGCGCGCTCGAAGTCCCCGCTCTTGCGGAGGAAGCGTGAATTCAAGAGCAGGGCCTCCGCCCTCACCGCGTCATCGAGCTCCGACTCGTCTCTGTCGAGCACCTCGCTCACAACCTCAAGACCGCGGGCATAGGCGCCCGTATAGAGGTACCCGCGAGCTCGGGCGAGCTCAACACGGGCGTCCTCGATCATGGCACGCTTGGCCCCGTCCGCCGCGGGCTCTGCGGATAGTAGCAGCCAGCTCGGCGATTGACAGGTCGCGACACGGGGCAGCTTCGCCGCGGCCCTGACGGCGTTGCCAATACCGTCGCGGTCGACCTCCTTGAGCGCGCCGAGGAGGCCGCGGAACTCGACCAATTGGGCGTCAAGACAGAGCTCCTTGCGCGCCCCAAACTCCTCCCCTCTCCGGACCGCCAAACACGCGCCTGAGCGCGCCTGGGACCATTGCTGAGACCACGTGTCGAGGGAGCTTTCGACGCGTGACCAGGTATCGGCGCCGATCGGCGAGTCCGACGATACAAAGACGTCCTCGACCTCGGGGCGCGTCCCGTCCCAGTCGTCGACGGCGACCTCGCCGAGATCCAGGCATTGAGCCTCCGCGTGGCGCTCCGCCGCCTGCGAGGCGAAGAACGCCAAACATGCGAGGGCGACCACGGATCCCGCGGCGAAGAGCCGACGCCGCCGCCGCGAAGGATCATGGGAGAGCACGTCCAGAAGCTCCGCGAGGGACGGCCACCGCGCGGAGGGCTCGACCCTCAGCCCGCGCTCGATCGCGCTGCGAACGAGCGTCGAGACCGCGCGATTCTCCACCGCGGGTGCTCGGCGACCGCTGTGGACATTGCTCCTCATCTCCTCGACCGTCGCGCCGGCGAAGGGACGCGAGCCGTAGAGCGCCTCGTAGAGCGCGACGCAGAAGCTGTATTGATCGGAGAGGTCGTCCGTCGGTCGACCGTCGAGCTGCTCTGGAGACATGTATGAGACCGTCCCCATGATGCTCCCCTCGACGGTGAGGTCCGGGTCGAGCGCGCGCAGCCGCTCCGCGAGCACTGAGGTCTCAACCCCTGACACCGCCCCGTCGTCGTGGTCGCTGGCGGAGCCTGAGACCAGGCCGAAGTCGACGACGCAGACCCGACCATCATCGCCGACGAGCACGTTGTCAGGCTTGAAGTC
>JAUHWG010000001.1 GCA_030424595.1 Polyangia bacterium | reverse complement strand
GTCAAGGGGGGGCGCCACTCTCTCAGACAGGTCGGAGCGTGCGTCGACCTCCCCTCACGGGGCGGTCGATGCACGTCCTAGACTCGTTCGCGACGCCCCCCCTCGCCCGTCCACCGGCTCGTCCTCCTGGTGAGGGAGCTTGGGTATCGGGGGCTGAGGTGCTCTGCGGAGGGCTGGGTTGGGACGCGGTAGTGGTAGGGAGCTTGGGTATCGGAGGCTGAGGTGCTCTGCGGAGGGCTGGGTTGGGACGCGGTGGTGGTAGGGATCTTGGGTATCGAGGGCTGAGGTGCTCTGTGGAGGGCTGTGTTGGGACGCGGTGGTGGTAGGGATCTTGGGTATCGAGGGCTGTGGTGCTCTGCGAGGGGGTCTGCGGGGGCTGTAGTTGCCGTTTATCGCGTGGCGCGAATGCGCGCTACGATGGGCTATGACGCTTTCAGAGACCCTCGAGCGACTCGAAGCCTACGGTGATGCGAAGCGGCGGGCGATCAACGCGAAGAATGGCGCGCATGACAATCAGTTCGGGGCGAAGAACGGCGACGTGCGCCGGCTCGCGAAGGAGATCAAGACGGATCCGGAGCTGGCGGCGGCGCTGTGGGGGACGGGGAACATCGACGCTCGCATGCTGGCGATCCTGATCGTGAAGCCGAAGATGCTCACGGCCGAGCGGCTCGACGCGATGGTCCGCTCGTTGACCTTCGCCTGGGTGGCCGATTGGTTGAACAACTACATCGTGAAGAAGCACCCCGATCGGGAGGCGCTGCGCCTGCGCTGGATGACCGAGGGCCATCCATGGGCCGCACGATCGGGGTGGAGCCTCACCGCCGCTCGGGTCGCGACGGATCCCGAGGGGCTCGACGTCGCGGCGCTCCTCGATCGCCTCGAGGCCGAGCTGGCCAGCGCTCCGCCGCCGGCGCAGTGGACGATGAACAGCACCCTCGCGATGATCGGCATCCACCTGCCGGAGCACCGCGCGCGCGCCCTGGCGATCGGTGAGGCGCTCGGCGTGTACCGGGACTACCCTGTGTCGAAGGGGTGTACCTCTCCCTTCGCCCCGCTGTGGATCGCCGAGATGGTGCGACGACAGGGATGAGCTCTTGACCGGCGACCACCGCAGGGGAAGATGAGGTGGTCTGGACGGGTACGGGCGCGAGAAAGACGAGGCGTAGATGGATCCGGGGTACCCTGGCTCGGTGGGCCGCTCTGCGCCTCTGGGCCGCGTTCTCAGCTCGATCGTCACCGTCGTCCTGGTGGTGGTGATCGTCTTTGGGATCGTCGACGCGTTGGTGGATCCTGCGGCGGTCGCCCTGGGCCAAGGCGCGGCGCCAGGGGAGGTGGAGCGGCTGCGCGCGGCGTGGGGGCTTGATCGGCCGTGGACGACGCGGCTGGGGGAGCTCGTCGTGGGGCTGGCGAGCTTCGACCTCGGTGTCAGCCGGGTCCAGCAAGCGCCGGTCTCGAGCCTGATCGGCCAGGCGTTCGCGCCGACGCTCGCCTACGCGCTGCCGGGGATGCTGCTGGCGACGTCGCTCGGGATCGGCGGCGGCTTGGCGGCGGCGCGGCGGGTGGGGGGAGCGGTCGACCGCGCGCTGACGGGCGTCGCTACGGCGCTGATGAGCACGTCGAGCCTGATCCTGGTGATCGTCGGGCACCAGCTCCTCGCCCACCGATGGGGCCTCTTTTCCCTGGTCGGCTGGCCGCTGGTGGGGGCGGAGCGCGGGCTGTGGACGCTGGTCGGGCTCGCCCTCCTGCCGGCGCTGCTCTGGGCCCTGGTCCAGGTCGGCCCCGACCTTCGCCACTATCGGTCGGTCTTCGTCCGTGAGCTCGGCGAGCCCTACCTCGACGGCCTCCGGAGCCGCGGGATCGCCGAGGGCAGGGTGCTCCGGCACGCGCTCCGAGGCGCGAGCGCGCCGATCCTCGCGCGGATCGCCGGACGCCTGCCGCACCTGGTCGTCGGCTCGCTCGTCATCGATCAGGTGTTCAACATCCCAGGGGTCGGCGGCCTGGCGATCACCGCCCTGCGGACCGGCGATCTGGCGCTGTGCGAGGGACTGGCGGTGGTCCTGGCGATCATCACGATCGCAGGGCAGCTCCTCCTCGACCTCGCAGCAGCGGCGATCGATCCGCGGCTGCGCGCGGGGGGTCGGCGATGAAGCGCGGCCATTCAGGTCAACCGGAGCGTTCCGGGAGCGTTGGCGCAGGTCAGCGCCTCGGGGTCGCCGGCAGGCTCAGCGCTGGCGTCTTGGCGGCGTTTGTCGTCATCGCCCTGGGGGCGAGCCTTGGCCTTTGGGGCGCGGACTATCACGGGTTTGTCGCGGACCCCTACGCGCCGCCGGGGGCGGGGCTCTGGCTCGGCGCCGACGCCCTCGGCCGGGACCTCGGGGCGCGAGTGCTCCAGGGGGCTCAGGTCAGCCTCGCGGTCGGCCTCGGCGGAGCCCTCCTGACCCTAGCGACAGGCGGCGTCCTCGGGGCGCTGGCCGGCTTTCGCGGCGGCCTCGTCGATCGGCTCCTCGTCGCCCTGACCGACGCCGTCGCGGCGATCCCCCCCTTGATCGCGCTCCTCGGCGGGGCGCTGATCCTCGGGCCCGGCGTCGCCTCGGTCATCGTCATCATCGGCCTCAGCCAGTGGACCGGGCTCTTCCGCAGCGTCCGCGCCGAGGCCAGGCGGCTCGCCGGCGCCGACTTTGTCCGGGCCGCGGAGGCGATGGGCGCGACCTCGCTCCACCAGCTTCGGGTCCACCTCCTGCCTCACCTCGCGCCGCTCCTCCTGACCTCCGCCGTCCTCTACTTTGTCCACGCGATCAAGGTCGAGGCCCTCCTCGCCTTCTTCGGCCAGAGCTCGCAGGAGCTCCCGAGCTGGGGCGGGCTCCTGGCCGAGTGCGGCTCGGAGCTCGCGCGCGGCATCTGGTGGCCGGTCCTCGGCGCCAGCCTCCCGCTAGCGCTGCTCGTGCTCGCCGCCCAGGTAGTCGCGGATCGGCTGAGCGACGCCTCCTAGGGCCCCACGCAGAGCACCTCAGCCCTCGATACCCAAGCTCCCCACCACCACCGCGTCAACCCAGCCCTCCGCAGAGCACCACAGCCCTCGATACCCAAGCTCCCTACCACCACCGCGCCCCAACCCAGCCCCCTGCGGAGCACCACAGCCCTCGATACCCAAGCTCCCCACCACCACCGCGTCAACCCAGCCCTCCGCAGAGCACCGCAGCCCTCGATACCCAAGCTCCCTACCACCACCGCGCCCCAACCCAGCCCCCGCGGAGCACCACAGCCCTCGATACCCAAGCTCCCTACCACCACCGCGTCAACCCAGCCCTCCGCAGAGCACCTCAGCCCCCGATACCCAAGCTCCCTCACCTGGAGGACGAGCCGGTGGACGGGCGAGGGGGGGCGTCGCGAACGAGTCTAGGACGTGCATCGACCGCCCCGTGAGGGGAGGTCGACGCACGCTCCGACCTGTCTGAGAGAGTGGCGCCCCCCCTTGACCGGCCTACGCCCCAGCCTCCCCCCCTCCCATACGGCCCTTCGCCCAGCAGCAAGACCGCCCCACGAGAACGGGCCGTCGAGGCACAAGCCCGCCCGAGCGGCGCGGCGCGGGAGGTGCCGCCTCGTAGCGACGCGTCCTCGCCCGCGAGGGCGCGCGCCTCGGCCCTGCCTGCGGGTCCGCGGAGGGCGACGAAGCGCCCGCGGGGCTGCTCGCGAGCCGTCAGCGCGCCGCCTCGGCCCCTACTCCGCGCCGTCGTAGAGCGCGGCGAGCTCGTCGTTGTAGGCCTTGATCACGACCCGACGCTTGACCTTAAGAGACGGGGTCAACATCTCGTTCTCGACGGTGAAGTCCTCGCCGATGAGGCGGAACTTCTTGATCCGTTCGAAGTGGCGGAAGTCCTTCGAGCGCTCGGCGAGCTCCGCCTCGATCTGGGCGTAGACCTTAGGGTCCGCGAGCAGGGCAGCGTAGTCCGCGGTTTGCAGGCCCTGGTCCTTGGCCCAGGCCTCGAGCACCTCGCGGTCGGGGACGATGAGGCCGACGTTGAAGGGGCGATTGGCGCCGTAGATCATCACGCTGGTGATGTAGGGCGAGAGCTTGAGCAGCTCCTCGAGCGGCGAGGGGACCACGTACTTGCCGTTCTCGAGCTTGTACTGCTCTTTGATCCGGCCGGTGATGTAGAGGTAGCCGTCCTCGTCCAGGCGCCCCATGTCGCCGGTGCGCAGCCCTCCGTCGGCGGTGAGGACCTTGGCGTTCTCATCCGGGAGGCCGTTGTAGCCCATCATCACGTTGTGGCCGTGGACGACGATCTCGCCCTGGGTCGGATCGTCGGTGGCGGCGATGTCGATCTCGATCCGGGTCCCCGGGACCGCCCGCCCGACGGAGCCGATCTTGCGGTGGCCGGGGGCGTTGGCGGTCGCCATCGGTGAGGTCTCGGTCAGGCCGTAGCCCTCGTAGACTTGGATCCCGAGGTCGTCGATGAAGTCGGCGACCCCCTTGGAGATCGCCGCGCCGCCGCTGATGGCGTACTTGAGCCGGCCGCCGAAGCGGGCGCGGACCTTGGCGCCGACGAGCCTGTCGAGGAGCCTAAACTTGAGCTCGAGCCAGCCGGACGATCCTCCGCGGGCGGCGAGGGCCTTGCGCTCGGCGGCGGTCGAGACCGCGGCGGCGAAGAGGCGGCGGCGAAAGGGGCTCTCCTGCGCCATCTTCTTGTGGAGGCCGTCGTAGATCCGGTTGAAGATCCGCGGCACGGCGATGAGCAGCGTCGGATGGACCTCCGCCAGGTTGGGGATGATCTGCGGCACCGACTCGGCGATCGCCATCGACGAGCCCATCGACAGGAGGGTGTGCAGCTCGATCACCTGGCCGAAGGAGTGGGCCCAGGGGAGGAAGGAGAGCGAGCGATCGTCGGGGGTGAGCGGGAAGATCGCGTGGATCGCCGAGACGTTGTAGGCGAAGTTGCGGTGGCAGAGGAGGACGCCCTTGGGCATTCCCGTGGTGCCGGAGGTGTAGATGTAGCCGGCGACGTCCTCGGCGTCGGGCTCGACGATCGGCGACGACTTGCCGCGGCCGCGCTCGATCAGCTCCTCGTAGGAGACTGAGCCGGCGTCGCCGGTGCCGTCGATGACGACGATGTGGGCGAGCTCGGGGAGCTCGCTCTGGATCCCCTTGATCCGGTCGCGGATGGTCTCGTCGGCGGTGAAGACGACCTTGGCCCCGCAGTCCCGGAGGATGTGGATCCAGTCGGTGTCGTGCTGGGCCTCGTACATCGGCACGAAGGCGGCGGAGCGGCCGTAGGTCGCGTAGGCGGCGACGGCCCACTCGACCCGGTTGTTGGCGATCACCGCGACCCGGTCTCCCTTGCCCACGCCGAGGAGCTCGAGCGCGGCTCGCATCGCCTCGACCCGATCGCCGAACTCGCCGTAGGTCAGCCACTGCCAGGTGTCGCCCTGCTTGACCCCGAAGAGGGGCCGCTTGGCGAAGGCCTTGGTGCTGTGCCTGTAGATCTCGACGAGGGTCTTAAACTTCGGGGTGAAGGTCATGGCGGATTGTCGGCCCGGGGGGCGCGGTGGCGCCAACCCTAGCAGCCTCCGGCGAGCCCCGTCACGGCCGCCGCCTGCCGCCGCCGAGGGGCCGAGCTCGCGTCTTTCGCGAGTTGTGACCCAGACGCGCGAAAACGCCGCAACCCCGGGGGGATGCGGCGTCTTGCGGTGAACTGTGTGGCGTCCGTTAGATGGCGCGCTCGATGTCGACGCCCTTGATCACGCTGCCGACGAACTCGGTGGTCGTCTTGCAGGAGGCGATCGCACAGTTCTCGCCGGTGCAGGTCGCGGTCGAGATCGACCGACCGGTGACGTACTTGTTGTCCATCGTGAACTCGACGAGGAGCTCCTGGCTGTTGGTCTGGGTCTCCTCGACGTCGACGAACTCGCCGGTGAAGGTGTAGTCCTTGCCGTCGCGGGTGCCCTCGATGCCGTTGCCGTCGTCGAGCTCGGCGATGTACGTCTCCGCGTCGACCGCGAAGATCGCGACCGTCGCACCGGCGGTGAACGTGTTGCGATCCTCCTGGGTGTACTCCGGGAAGATGTTGTCGGGGTAGCAGCTCGACGACTCAGTCACTTCGGCGTTGGCGAGGCGGATGACGACGTACTCGCCGGGCTGAGGAGCGCAGCCGCCGAGGCCGAGGAGAGTCGAAATTGCGAGGAGGGACGAGCGAAGATTCATGAGCTTGACTCCGTGCCGTGTTCCGGCTCGGCTGGAGTAGCCTCCTAATTGGGGGCTGTCAACGACTGGTGGGGGCGAGGTCTGTGATCAGGCTCGCAAACCACGACGGCGCCGCTTGACCGGCCTGGACTAGGTCGAAATCATCTCCGCTGAACGCCATGGCCTCCTTCGACTACGTGATCATCGGCGGCGGCTCGGCCGGCTGCATCCTCGCCGCGGAGCTCTCCGCCGACCCAGATAACCGTGTTCTGTTGCTCGAGGCGGGCGACCCGGTCGATCGGAACCCGGAGACGCTCGACGCTGAGGGCTACAAGGACACCTTTGTGAATCCGCGCCTGCTCTTCAACCGTCACTCGACGGCGCAGGTCGGCTGCAAGGGCCGCTCGATCTTCGTCGGCACCGGACGTGGCCTCGGCGGCTCGGGCTCGGTCAACGCGATGGTCTACCTCCGGGGCTCGCGCGCGGACTTCGACGGCTGGGGGGTCCCGGGGTGGGGATGGGACGACGTTCGCCCGGCCTTCGAGGCGATCGAGGAGGTGCTCGACGTCCACCGGCGACCGCCGACGGACTTCACCGAGACCGCGATCTACGCCGCCGAACAGGCGGGCATGCGCCGCGGCGAGGACCTCAACGACGGCGACCTGCGGGGGCGGCTCGGCTACGAGTGGATGAACTACGCCGGGGATCGCCGGCGCTCGTCCTACGTCGCATTCCTCGCGCCCCATCTGCTCCGGACCAACCTGGTGATCGAGACAGGGGCGCGGGCGCGGCGGGTGATCTTCAGCGAGGGGCGCGCGTCGGGGGTCGAGTATCAGCTCGCCGGGGGGGCGATCCATCGCGTGCGGGCGGGTCGTGAGGTGATCCTCTGCGCTGGCGCTCTGGAGACGCCGCGCCTCCTCCTCCTCTCCGGGATCGGCCCGGCGGCGGCGCTGGATCGCCACGGCCTCCCGGTCGTCCGGGATCTCCCGGGGGTGGGGGAGGGCCTGCGCGACCACCCCAACGTCACGCTCTTCTTCCGCGGCGAGCGGGACGTGGACTGTCATTATCCGCAGCTCTACGGCTTTGACCAGGTCGGGCGCGGGACCGGGCTCCCGCCAGACCAGGCGGACACCTGCTTTGTCTTCTATCCGGCGCGCTCGTCCCTGCGCGAGGCGATGATCCGCCTGCTGCCGGCGATGGTCCTGCCGCCGCGCCTGCGCGACGGTCGGCTGACGCCGTCGCTCCTGCGCGGCGGGGTGAAGGCGGCCTTCCGCTCGGCGCGGGTGCGCCGCTTTGTCGCCCAGGTCTACGGGATCACGGTGATCCTCGGGCGCCCGAAAAGCCGCGGCTCGGTCCGCCTGGACTCCGCGGATCCGCTGGCGCCGGCGCTGGTCGACCCGGGCTACCTGACGGACTCCGAGGATCTCGAGACGATGGTCCGCGGGGTCGAGTACGCCCGGCGGATCGCGGGGGCGGAGCCGCTGCGGCGCTGGGGAAACCGGGAGCTGATGCCGGGGCGCCGCTGTCGCTCCGAGCGGTCGATCCGGGCGTTTGTCCGCAAGAACGCGATGACGACGTACCACTTCGCGTCGTCGTGCAGGATGGGGAGCGACGGCGGGGCGGTGGTGGATGAGCGGCTGCGGGTGCGCGGGGTCCGGGGGCTGCGGATCGCGGATGCGTCGGTGATGCCGGAGATCCCGGTGTCGGCCCTGAACGCGCCGTCGATGATGATCGCCTGTCGAGCGGCGGGGTTTGTCCGCGAGGAGCGGGCTGGCTCGACCTAGGGCGGGGAGGTGGTCGTGTCGGCCTGGCCTTGGGTGTGGGGTCGGCCCTGCCGTGATCCGGGATCGAAGGTGCTGAGTCTGCGGGCGAGGCAGGTTGCGGGGTCTTGGAGGATGCTTCGGGTTGTGCGCGCGTTGATCTGCTCTCCAGGCGAGTCCTTCGGGGTGCAACGCCTTGGGGGGGGGGAGGCGGAGGCTGTGGCGGGGGCCGGGAGAGGAGGGCCCCACTCTTTCAGACAGGTCGGAGGCGTGCGTCGACCACCCCTCTCGGGGGGGTCGATGCACGTCCTAGACTCATTCGCGGGGCCCTCCTCTCCCGACCTATCGGCTCGTCCTCCAGGCCGTCTGGAGGGAGCCGGCGTACCGGGGCTGAGGCGCTCTCGGGGGGCTGTTGGTGGGCGCTCGTGATGAGTTTGCTGGCGGCGGGGGCTGAGGCGTTTCGGGGGACTGTTTGTCGGCGCTCGTGATGAGTTTGCCGGCGGCGGGGGCTGAGGCGCTTCGGGGGACTGTTTGTCGGCGCTCGTGATGAGTTTGCCGGCGGAGGGGGGCTGAGGTGCTTCGGGGGGCTGTTGGTGGGCGCTCGTGATCAGGGGGCCGGGGGACGAGGGGCGTTTTTGGGGAGGCTGCTCGGCGGAGGTGGGCGTGGAGAATTTGCCGGCTCGGCCTTGACCGAGGGGGGCGGGGGACGCAGAGTTTGGACGGCGCGAGGCATGACGCCCGCGTTGATGACACCCGCCGGGAGCGAATGAGCCCCGGCGATGGAGAAGACAAAATGGTACCGAAAATCACGCATTGGTTGCGTTCTCTCAGCAATTCTAGGGCTCAGGAGTGCGGTCCGCGGGCGGGCTGTGGGCCCCGACATCGGCACGGGCACGGGCCCCACGAGGGGAGGCGGCGTCACGGGCTCTTCAGCCACGGGCATGGGTTCGGCGTGCGTCGACCGCTCCGCTTCCTCGGCCATCGGCTCGGGCTCGATGACGATCAGATCGGCAGCCTGGCGCGGATCCTCGACGGTCTCAAGACGGAGCGGGCCCAAGCCGCGGTCGATGAGCGTCGCAGCTCGTCAGCGATCGCCGATCTCCTGACCTCGGAGGAATTCTCCGACGAGGCGGCTACGGCGGTGGTCGAGGCCCGCGTCGCTTCGGCGCAGACCCTGGCGGAGTCCCTGACGGGGGCGCTGAAGGAGGTCCACGGGATCCTGAACGAGGGGCAGCGGCGCAAGCTCGCGACCCTGATCCGCGGCGGCGTTCTCAGCGTCTAGGGAGCCCTGGCGGGTCGGCCCAGAGGTCCGTACGACGACGTGTCGTGCGCCTCGGGTCGGCCGGCGTTCTCGCGTCGCGGATTCGCGGCGGATCGGGCTTGAACTTCGCGGCGGGCTCCGCTCTCCTGGGCGTGCCGTGACCGCCCCGAAATTCGACAATCACAACATCCCGAGCCCCGAGCAGGAGAACTTCTTCGCCGCCGATCCGCTGGCGGAGGCGCTGTGGTCCCGGGTCTTCGGCGAGGGCTACGCCGTGGTTCGGCCGCACCTCGAGAGGATGGGGCGCTGCGGCGCGTTGGCGGAGCGCCATGCGGTGCTCGCCGATCGTCATCCGCCGACGCTGGCGACCCACGATGTTCGCGGTGAGCCGGCGTCGAGGGTCGACTTTCACCCCGCCTACGGCGAGCTCGAGGCGCTCTCGTACGGCGAGGGGATCGTCAACCTCAAGTACGACCCGGCGTTTCTCAGGGCGCTGCCCGGCTTTCGCCATCGCGCTGGCTTCGCCGGCGGCTACTACTTCGCCCAGAGCGAGTCCGGGCTCTTTTGTCCGATCTGCATGACCGACGGCGCAGCCTGGGTGCTCGAGCGCCGCGCGGGCGAGCTGCCGATCGTCCAGGAGACCCTCGCCCGCCTGACGACCAAGGAGCTCGGCGAGCTGTGGCAGGGGGCGATGTTCCTGACCGAGCGCGTGGGCGGGTCTGACGTCGGCGCGAACTCGGTCGAGGCGATCCGTGACGGCGAGGGCTGGCGCCTGCGGGGCCACAAGTGGTTCTGCTCGAACGTCATGGCCGAGGCGATCCTGGTGCTCGCGCGGATGCCTGAGGGGGTCGCCGGGACCCGCGGGCTCGGGCTCTTCTTGGTGCTCCGCGATCGACCGGCGGGGAACGGGAGGCGGATCCGGATCGAGCGGCTCAAGGACAAGTTCGGCACGCGGTCGATGGCGACCGGGGAGGTGACCCTAGAGGACGCGGAGGCGACGCTCATCGCCGGGGCCGGCGAGGGCTTTAAGGCGATGGCGGAGATGATCAACCTCTCCCGCACCTACAACGCGGTCGCGAGCCTCTCGCTCATCCGCCGCGGGATCCTGGAGGCGCTGGCCTACGGGGCGGAGCGTCGGGCCTTCGGCGCGCGCCTGCGCGAGCTGCCGCTGTGGCGGGCGACGGTCGCCGATCTGGTCGCGGAGCACCTCGCCTCGCTGGTCGGCGTCGTGTCGATGATCGAGGCCCTGGACGAGGCCGAGGCCGGCGACGCCTCGGCGGCGGCGCTCAGCCGGATCCTGACGCCGATCGCCAAGGCGGTGACGGCGAAGCAGGCGATCTGGTCGGTGAGCGAGTCGATGGAGGCGATCGGCGCCAACGCCTACATCGAGTGGAGCCCGCTGCCGCGGCTCTTGCGGGACGCTCAGGTCCTGCCGATCTGGGAGGGGACGACCAACGTTCTAAGCCTCGATCTGCTGCGGGTGCTCGGCCGCGATCGGGCCCACGAGGCGCTCTTCGCCCGGGTCCTCCAGGCGATCGAGGGCGGACGGGGCGAGCACCCCGAGCTGGCGGCGGCGATCGAGCGTCGCCACGGGATCGTGGTGAAGAGCCTCGTCGGCCTGGCCGAGGCCGCGCCTGCGGAGCAGCAGCGCCGCGCTCGCGGGCTGGTCGAGGCGCTGTGGCGCCTCTTCACCGCGGCGATGCTCCTCGAGGGGGCGAGCGACGAGCGTCTCAGCGCCCCCTTTGTCGCCGCGCTCCAACGGATCCTCGTCCGGCCGCACACGGTCGCCCCCGCCGGGGCGTTCGCCGAGTCGGTCGCGAGCAGCTCGGAGGAGCCGCTGCTCCGGGCTGGCTATCAGGTCGGCGGCTGAGCGGTCGACGACCTCCAGGGCGCGGGGGCTGAGGCGGCGGTCGCCGCTGCCCATGCCTGGGGATGACGGAGTCGTCCGCCGCAGGGGCGCGGTCGGCCGAGGTCGCCGCTGCCCTGGTCTGGAGCCCGCTGCCGGGTAGCGAGGCCGCGGGCGGATCGGCGGAGGAGCCCGCGTCGGCCGTCGCCGGTCTTGGTACACTCGCGGCGATGATCCGCTCCCCTGGCTCCGCGTACGCTTCGGTCTCCGGCAGTCTCCTCGCGGCGGCGCTCGTCGTCGGCTGCTCGCGCGAGGTGCCCTTCGATCTCGGGGACAACCCGCGCGACGCGGTCGTCATCGACAGGAGCCCGGTGCTCGAGCACCTCGGCGAGGCGTATGAGGGGGGCGGGAGCCGGACGATCGGCGAGCTGCTGGAGGATCCCGATCCGCTCTTCACCTCTCCGCCGGATCCGCGGGCGCTCCTCGACCGCCAGGCGATGGAGCAGGCGGCCCTCGAGCCTATCGAGGATGGCGAGAACCTCAGGGTGCTGACCTTCAACCTCGGGCTCTTGGATCGCTGGTACCCCTTTACGACCGCGTCGGTCCCAGAGGTCGATCTTCGCCGCGAGCATGTGCCGCCGCTCCTCCTCGCGGAGGGGTGGGACGTGCTCTGCTTTCAGGAGGTCTTTGAGACGATCGACGTCGAGCGGATCCGGGTCGCGGCCGAGGATCGCGGCTATCGGATCTACGCTGGCACGAGCAAGAACCACGAGGGGCACGGCCTCGTGATCGCGGTCCGCGAGGCGCTGATCGACGAGAACGCCGACGAGTTCACCCACGAGCAGATCTACGAGCAGCAGTACAACGCCGAGACGTTCCCGGGGCCGGGGGTCGAGCGCGGGTTTATCGACTGGAGCTTCGTCCACGCGCCGACGGGCCGTCGGGTGCGGATCATCGACACCCACACCTCATCGTTCGCGGCGCGCTGGCGGGTGCGGGCGTTCCAGGCCCGCGAGCTCGGCCTCTATGTCCGCTCGCGCCGGGCGGAGGAGATCATCGTCCTAGGCGGTGACTTCAACGCCGCGCCCTACTACCCCGAGGACGTCTTTGGCGTCGACAGCGGCGAGCCGGTCGGCGAGTGGTTCGCGAACACCATCATGTACCCGGTGCTCCTCCACTACGCCGGCGGCTGGCTCATCGACACGATGGCGGCGACCGGGATCGCGGACGATATCGACGGGCTCCTCGATCTCCCCGACTACGACGCGGCGGCCTGGGATCGCGAGCCCTACGGCGATCGAAGCCTCTGCGACGGCGAGAAGACCACGCTCTCGTGGGACTGGTGCAACACGCTGGGGTTCGACAACTACGGCGGCGCGAGCGAGTACGCGGCTCGGATCGACTACGTGTTCGTCCGCGATCTCGGCGACGATGTCCGGGTGCTCGACGCGGGGCTCTACTACACCGAGCCCGAGCTGCTCGGCGAGGTCGAGGTCGAGCTCTCCGACCACTACGCGGTCGGGACGACCTTGCGGCTCAGAAACGCCCGCTGAGGCTGAGCCCCTGGAAGCCCGGGGTGACGATCGGGCTCAGGGTCGGGGTCGGTCGGCGGGCGCGGATCTTGATGTAGTCCGCCTTCTCCTCGGCCTCGGCCCGGGCGAAGCCGGACTCGCGGGCGAGGAGGACGACGCCGGTGACGACGAGGCCGGCGCTGACGAAGTAGGTCGGCTCGAGGTAGCCGTAGGCGCAGGCGTTGCTCTGGCAGGCGCGGGTCCACGGGACAAAGAGGGCGCGCGAGACCGCCCATAGCCCGAGGCCGCCGCCGAGCAGACCCCAGGCGGCGCGCTTGGTCCGGCGGCTCGAGGGGTGGTCGAAGCGGCGCCCGTGGGCGCGGGCCTCGTAGTACGAGCCGCCGCCGAGGAGACCGATGCCCGCCAGCGTCGGCACGTTGGTGAAGGTCGTCGCCATGAAGATGGGGCCGATGCTCCACTGGCCGAAGGGCTCGCGCGGCGCGAGATCGGCGACGGTCGCGAGGAAGACGTCAAAGCCGATCCGTCCGGCGAGGCCGAGCCCCGTCAGCGTGGCGCCCGCGATCGTCAGGGCCCGCCCGCGACGGGCCTCTACGCGCCGACGCTTGATCAGCTCCGCGGAGGGCCTGTGGGGCAGGGGCGCGGCGTCGGGCCCGGCCTCGGCGGCGCTCGCCGGGCCAGCGGCGGTGTCCTGCGCCGAGTCGGGGTCGGCCTGGGCGGTGCGCTCGTCGGGCGCCGATGCGGGCGCTTCGATGACCTCTGCAGGACGGGCGTCGTCGACGGTCTCGACCTGCGGGGCAGCGACGAAGGTTGCGGCGACGAAGAAGGCGGAGGGCGACATTGGCGGTCGAGGCTAGCGCGCCCCGCCTTCGCGGTCTACGCCTGTCTCCAGGGTCCCGCGCCTCGTCCTTCGTCGAGGCCGCGCGAGCGCCTTGGCGTCGCGGTGTACGGCTTGTAGGGTGGGGGGGATGGGGAGAGCTGTGGTGGGTTCGGAGCGTGCGCTGTGGATCGGCGCGTTGCTCCTCGTCTCGACGCTCGCCTGCTTCGTCGATCCTGGCCCTGTCGGCTTGGGGAGCGACGGGTCGACGATGACGACGACCGAGGCGACGTCGGAGGCGACCGAGGCGACGTCGGAGGTGACGACGACGACCCTCACCGGGGGCTCATCGACGACCGGGCCGGAGTGCGACGAGGGGGGGGGCTGCGGGATCGACGAGGTGTGCGTCGACGGGGTCTGCGAGCTCCTCGTCTGCGAGCCCCAGACGATCACCCGCGGCTACTCGGAGCCGCTCGTGATGCTCCTGGTCGACAAGTCGAGGTCGATGGTGACCAACACCTGGGACCACGACGGCATCCCAGACACTCCGCCGGAGACCCGCTGGAAGACCCTCCACGCGACGCTGAGCGCCGTCGCGGCGGGCGAGGAGGCGAACGTCGACTTCGGCCTCAAGCTCTTCCCCGACATCGGCGTCCCGGCGGGCTATGAGAGCGCCGCCTGTGGGGTCTCCGCGGCGCCAGACATCCCGCTCGCCCCCGGGGCGAGCGCGTCGCTCCCTAGCGTGCTCCCGGACGCGGAGGCGACGTCGATGATGAGCACGATCGCCGGGGGGACGCCGGCGAGCGCCGCGATCCTCGGCGCGGTCGAGCAGCTCGTCGACTTTGAGCAGACCGACCGGGCGCTCTTTATCCTGATGCTCACGGACGGCGCGGCGAACTGCCGATCGGACGCCGCCGACGACAACGAGCGCTTTGAGAGCTACGACGAGTCCGTGATCGTCTCGGCCCAGGAGGCGGTCGCTGCAGGGGTTGAGGTCGGGGTGCTCGGCCTCGACGTCAGCGGCGAGGCGAACCCTGTGGCGGTCGACGGCAAGCCGGACTCTGTCGTCCCGCTCGAGGTCGTGACCGCGCTCGCGCTCAGCGGCGGCCTGCCTATGATCGACGGCGCGGCCTTCACCAACGCGGTCGATCAGTCGACCCTCGAGGTGGGGCTGCGGGGGCTGCTCAAGGTCATGCGATGCACGATCGTGGCGACGCCTCCGCCTGGGGACGCTCTCCTCTCGAGCGTCTCGGTGGGCGGGGCCGTGGCGCCTTCGCTCCCCGGCCAGGACTGTGGTCTGGAGGTCGGTTGGTTGAGCCTCGGCGGTGATCGGCTGCGGCTGTGCGGGGAGACCTGCTCGTCGTATCTCAGCGGTGAGAGCCTCGGGCTCGACTATGTTTGCGGGTGAGGGCTCACCTCCTGGTCGTCGGCTAGGAGGGGACCTTGAGCTGGCGGAGGATGTGCTCGCAGTGGTGGCGGTGGAAGATGGCTTCGTGCTCGTCTTCGATCTCGTCAAGGTGAGCGTTGAGGAAGGTGTAGACGCCGGAGGCGACCATGCTGATCAGGAGAGGGTCGTCTCCTCCGCGGTCGCGGGCGGCCCGGACCAAGGGGTGCCGGAGGTCGAGGACGTAGAGGCTCCCGTGGACTCCGACCAGGCGGATTCCGGCGCCCTGCGTGATCGCGAGGGCGCGGAGGTGGGCCTCGCGGAGCGGTCCCCGGGTGCTCTCACGGATCAGCCGGAGCTCGGCGCGGATGGACTCGAGGAGGATGGCCTCGGGTTCAGGCTCAGGCTCAGGCTCGGGCTCGGGCTCGGGCTCGGGCTCGGGCTCGGGGATAGGCTCAGGCTCAGGCTCGGGGATAGGCTCAGGCTCGGGGATAGGCTCAGGCTCAGGCTCGGGGACTGGTTCGGGCTCGGGCTCGGGGACAGGCTCAGGCTCGGGGACAGGCTCGGGCTCGGGCTCGGGTTCGGGCTCAGGCTCGGGCTTCGGCGGAGCGGGCTCCCAGAGGCCGAGGAAGAGGAGCTCGACGGGCTGGTCTTCGAGCGCGTGGTCGAGGGAGATCAGGCGACCGTTCTCTAGCGGGAGCAGATCGAGGGCCGACATCTCCGCCATGAGACGGCGCAGGCTCTTGTTCAGGGTGCGCTCCTCGGCGGTCTCCCGGAGGGCGAGGAGCTGGAGCCAGAGGGCGTCGCGGAGCAGGATCAGGCGCTCCGTGGTGGTCTGCTCCGAGCCGCCCTTGTGGATGAGGTCGGCGAGCCCTCGGCGGTATTCGCTGACGAGGTCCCCCCAGAGCGATCGGCCCGCGCGGCCGATCCGGCGACGGTGGCGTCGCTCGAGCTGGGCCCGCTCCCAGTGATCGTCGACCTCGACGGCCGGGCCCGAGAGGGCGCCTGCGACGTGGAGCGGCAGGTGAAAGTCGCGACGCTCGACGAGCTTGCCCTCACGGCCGAGGAGCACGCCCGAGGCGAGGGGCTGGCGCGGGTCGCTGTCGGGGGCGATCCACAGGTGCCCGGAGAGCTCCTTGTGCTCCATGACCATGCTGAGCAGGGCGTTCGTCGGCGGCTTCGTCGTGAGCGTCGGCGCGTCCCGCTTGCGCCGCTCTCCGGCCGCGAGGGCGCGCAGCGAGGCCTCCATGTCGGTGCGTCGGGTGAAGAGCCGGAAGAGGAGCGACTCCGACTCCGAGTCGATGAGCAAGGTCTCGGGGGCCAGCTCGATCGGCGTCCGCGTGAAGGCGAGCTGCTTGTTCGCCTTGTAGTCGGTGATCAGGTCGTCGAGCGTCCGGAGATCGCCGCCGACGGTCTCGAAGAGCGGCAGACGCAGGAGCGGGGCGAGGATCCTGTGGCGCCGGAGGCGAGCGACGTTGCTGATCCCTCCGCGCTGCATGTGCTCGCCTAGGAGGTGGAGCCCCCAGGCCCGGGCGTTGCTGCGCAGCGAGAGCGGGAGCTGCGTGTACTCGGCCGCGAGCTTGTCGAGGAGCGCCGGCATCTGCCTGCGGAGGAGCTCCTTTTGCTCCCGAAGGAGGACGTCGCTGATCGCCGTGTGGTCGTCGCCACGCTCCACCGGCGGGAGATCGATCGCGGCGAGCATGGCCTCGGGGAGGTCTCCGAGCTGGACGGTCGTCAGCGGACGCCGCTCGCGGAAGAAGTCGATCGTCGCCCAGACCTCGCTGTCCGGCGGGGTCCGGGTGAGGGCTACCTCGCCTTTGATCCCGTCGCGCTCGATCGGCAGGATCACCAGCGCCCGCGCCGGGTCTACGGCGATGCGCTCGACCTGGGGGCGCTCCTCAAAGGTCCGGCGGGCGCGCCACTCCTCCAGCCATACGCTCGACTCCTCGAGCGTGTGGGCGGGGAAGAGCGGCTCGATCATCGACAGCTCGTAGTCGTCGAGGCGGAGGATCGGCACCTCGGGGTTGTCGTAGCCGAAGGAGGCGCGGTTCGAGGCGATGTAGCGGAGCGTCGGCTGCCCCTTCGCGAGCTCCAGGAGCTCGCCCATCGACAGCGGAGCGCGGCCGAGGGCGCGGAGGAGCGGCACCTCGAGGATCGACGGGAGGAGGGTGAGGAGGGCGGTCGCGAAGGCCTCTCCGCGCTCGTGGAGCGGCCCGGGCTGGCTCCGCGACTCGATCGCCGCGGCGGTCGCCGTCGCCAGGATCGGCCGCTGCTTGAGCAGCTGGCTGAGGATATGCCGGAAGTGGCGGCGGCTGTACTGGACCTGGAGGCGGATGAGCTTGCCGACCAAGACGTTCGCGGCGTCGTTCCCCATATCGGCCCGGAGAAGATCATGGATCTCCACGAGCTCGGGCGCGCCGTAGAGCTCCTTCGGGATCGTGAGGAGCACGCGGACGATCGACTCGCGGGTGTCCCCGCGGACCTCGCCTACGACGCTGAGCGCCCGGGCGAGGAGGGCGCATACACCCTCGTCGAGGGCGCGGACGAGCTCGGGGTTCGCCTCCCAGCGCAGCCCCTGCCAGGTCTGGTCGGGCACCGCCTCGTCCGCGTTGAGGCTGGCGACCAGGGAGGGGATGAGCATGTCGAGGTCGACGGTGCCGAGGTGGCGATTCTCCTTGAGGACGCGGACCGGCGTCCGCGACGTGCCCCGCTGATCGCGGCTCCAGGGGATCCCCCAGACGACCGTGACGTCGCCGCAGCGATGCTCGTGCTGGAGCGCGACCCCGTAGAGGATCAAGTGCTCGCGGGTCTTGCGGGCGAAGGCGCGGCGCAGCTCGATCTCCTCCAGGCGCGGGCGATAGTCCTCGAGGCTCGCCTCGCCGAGCACCTCGCTCACCCAGCGGCGGAGGCTGGGGTTCAGGCAGAGGACGACCTCTTCGACGTTCTTGGTCTTCTTCGCCAGCCACCACAGGGTCTCTCCCGCCGCTCGTCGACGGGCGACGTCGACGAGGCTGACGGGCTCGCCCGCGATCGTCGGCAGGAGGGGGAGGGTGGTCAGCGGATGGGGCTTTGGAGCGAACTCTGGGTCCACCTCCGTGTCCATCTCCGTGTCCATCTCCACGTCGAGGGCGTCGAGGGCGTCGAGGTTCCAGCGGGGGGTGAGGTTGAGCTCGCAGGAGCGGATGAAGCCCTCGGCGTCGCTCTTCGGAACGCCGGCGTTGAGCAGGAAGGTAGCGGCGGCGTCGGGCTGGGTGATCGCGTCGAGGAAGATCACCAGCGCGGCGCTCAGCGCCTCGGTCAGCGGTCCGCGGGAGGCTTCGCTGTAGAGGTTCTCGACGGCGGCGAAGAGGTGGAGGAGGGCGACCGCGAGGGGGCGATCGCGGCGGACCCCGGAGAAGTCGTCGAGGGGGGTGAAGGGCCCCGAGAGGACGGCCGTCAGGCCTGGGGTCGGACCCGGAAGCTGGACCTCTTCGAGCACGCAGCCGTCGACGATGATGAGGAGGGTCGACTGGACCCCTCCGCTGAGGCTGAGGCCGATCTCCCCGCGGACCCCCGAGTCGGCGATGCGCTCGCGGGCGAGGAGGTGATGGCTGCCGAGCTCGCCGCTGTGGGGGCGAGCCCGCCAGGCTTTGCGGTTGCGCTCGCGGCGGATCGCCTGGCGGATCCTCGCGTCGCTGCGGGCGACCGAGAGCCCGAGCTTCTCCCTGAAAAAGGCGAGATCGTCGCGCTCGATGACGACGACACCGCGCAGCTCGGAGAGGCCGTAGGCCTCCTCCGGGGGATCGATGCAGATCCAGAGGGTCTCCTCCTCGAAGAGCTGATGGGTCGTCAGGGTCGCGCCCAGGAGGGTCGGCCACATGGGGATCGCGGCGACGGCTGCGAGCCCGAGGTTCCCCGCCAGCTCCGCTCCAGCGTCGTCGGGGGTCGCGGTCAGGAGCCAGGTGCGGAGCGAGTCGCGGGCCCACGGCGGTGACTCCTCGCGCAGCACGTCCTCGGCGAGGGCGATGATCGCCTTGTCGCGGGCGGCGGCCAGGGCCCGGACGACCTCGTCGAAGCGGTGGTCGCGGACGACGTCGGCCTGCGACACATCCTTGGCGAGCGCGTCGGTGAAGGCCCAGAGGGACATCCCCGCCGGGGCCTGGAATTCGTGGCGGGAGATCCATACCTCGGAGGTGACGATGTCGAGCGTCGCCGGGGTCGCTGCGGCGGTGAAGCCGGCGTAGCCGCGGCCGCCGAGGATCGGCACGTAGTGGGCGTGGCTCATCGCCTCGGCCGGGCGGACCCGCTCCAGGACGACGTCGTTGATCTGGATCTGGAGCTGGCGGTCGGCATAGCGACAGCGCTCGCGGACGATGTTGGCCTCGAGCAGGCGATCGCGGATCGATCGGACGAGCTCGACCAGCAGGCCTATCCGGACCCGATCGCGGACATGGATCTGGGTGTGCCGTCGCTCCGAGGCCCGCTCCGTCAGGGCGTCCGGGCGCTCCGGTCGGAGCTCGAGCTCCGCCTCGGGGGTGGCGACCTTGACGAAGCTGGGGCGCATCGACATCGCCGCGTTGATCGCGATCGCGAGGTTTTGCCGGGAGCGCAGCGTCGGCTCGTCGCTCTCGACGAAGATCGCCGCGTAGAGGTCACCGAGCTCGGCGGCGGTGAAGGGAGCGCCGTCGAAGCTGAGGTAGACGTCGTCGCTGTCGACGAAGAGGTGGATCCGCTGTGCGCCGCGGAGAACCGCGGCCTGGACCAGCAAGAGCACGTAGTGCTCGGGGACCGCGAGCTGGAACTTGCGCAGCTTCTCGCGGGCCTTCTCAGCGTCGAGGCTGAACTCACCGCGGGCGTCGAGGGGCGCGTCAGCGTGGAGGTCGGCCACGAGATCGTCGAGGGTCGCCACCGGTAGACGATAGCCGATAGAAGGGGCCTCGGGCCGTCCGCTCCGGGGATGCGCGTCGACGCCCCTGGACACTGCGGGCCCGGACCGTGAACGCCCCGAGCGGGGTCAGGCAGGGTCGCGGAGGGCTTCGCCGCGGAGCCAGCGTTCGACCAGCGCCCGGCCGCGATCGCTCGCCTCGACCGTCTTGATCGTCGCCTGAATCCGCGCCATCGGCTCAGCGTAGACGCCGGAGAGCGCCCGCTCCAGCGCCCCCTCGAGGGAGCGCCCGAGCTGGGCCTCGGGGACGATCTCGCCGAGGCCGTGGTGGACGATCCGACGGGCGTTTCCCTGGGCGTCGTAGGGGTTGAGGTGGGGCGCGAGGATGATCGGCACGCCGTACCAGAGGCACTCCTTGACCGTCCCCAGCCCGCCGACGGAGATCATCACGTCGGCGGCGCGGAGAACCGCGTGCTGCGGCGCCCAGCCGGTCAAGCAGACGTTCGCCGGAGCGCTCTCGGGGGCGGGCATCGCTCGGGTGCCGTGGGCGATGACGAAGGTGACCTCGGGGCGACGCTCGGCGAGCGCGAGCACCTCCGCGAAGAGCTCGTCATGCTGCGCGCGCCACATGCCCTGGGAGCCAGGTGCGCAGTAGACGAGCGGACTGCGCTGCAGCCACGCGGCGAGCGACGGCGAGAGCTCCTCCTCGCGCTCTAGGATCGAGGGGACGTCGTAGTGACAGCGCTGCGGCAGAGGCCGGGGAAACTCGAGGGCGCTCGGGCAGAGGACGAGCTGGTCGAGCGCCGGGAAGTCCGGGACGATCGCCCCGTCCCAGGTGATCTCGTCGCGGGGGAAGGCGTAGGCGCGGATCAAGGCGTCGACGTAGCCCGGGTACCAGTCGCTCGTGGCGCTCCGCTGTCGCTCCTCGGCGAGCCTCCGCCAGGCCTCCTCTGCGGCCCTGCGCGCCGCGGGGTCGGGCCCCCACGGCGCGGCGCTCGAGAGCGGCGGGACCCCGGGCTCGCGACCCTGGAAGAGCGACGGCGAGAGGAGGAGGAGGTCGATCCCGAGGCGTCGCGCGGCGATCGGGACCGACACGTCGTAGGCGTCGCCGAGGATCAGGTCGGGCGCCGCGGCCCGGTAGACGTCGCCTAGGCCGCCGGCGACGATCCAGTCGATCCGCGCTCGGTCGCGCCGCGCCGCGTCGGCCTCGCGCGCGGTCCTCGACATCCTCGCCCACGCGCCCTCGATCCACTCGGGATAGATCGCCTCGAGATAAGGCCGCAGGGTCAGCCCTCGCGACTCGACGAAGCTGCGCCAGGGCGGAGTGAGCAGGTACTCGACCTGGTGCCCCGCCGCGGCCAACGATCGCGCGAGCTTGAGGGTCGGCAGCAGGTGTCCGTGCTCACGGTACATGTGGATCAGGATTCGACTCATCGGCGCGTCCCCTTCCTCGGCGGTGACATCCAGCGGTAGAGCGGCAGGGTGAGCGCCGCGGCGAGCAGGGCAGCCCCCGCCGCTCCCCAGTAGAGGGCCCGATACCCAGCGTCAGAGGCCGCCGCGCCGAGGCCGAGCTCGGCGATGAAGCCGGCGAGGGCGAGGGCGACGCTGAGGGCAGCGCTCGTCATCCCGGGTCCGCGGATACGGTCGTAGAAGGTCGAGTAGAGCGCTGGCCAGAGGAGGAGGTGACCGAGGCCGGTCCCTGCCCCGAGGACCAGGAGCCCGACGGGCTCACGGACCTCGGCCAAGCCGCCGCCGACGGCCGCGAGGATCAGGGCGCTGACGATCGTCACCGGTCCGCGGCCGATCCGCTCGACGAGGTGGCCGCAGGCCGCTCGACCGACCGAGAGCACGGCGAAGTAGGTCGCGAAGAAGGGGGTGACCGGGCCGAGCTCACGGCGCGCGGCCAGGGCCGAGAGGAAGGACTCGCCGGCGGCGAAGTGGGCCGCGAGGAGCACGAAGACCGCGAGGAGCACGAGGACGCGCGGGCGCGTGAGATCGCGGAAGAAGTCCCGGCGGGGGACCTCTTCGCTGCGCTCTGCGGGGCTCGGGACCGAGGTCAGCGCGCGGAAGATCATGTGCGCCACGGCGAGGGCCGCGAGGAGCTGGCACATCGCCGAAAAGCCCCGCTCGCCGATCACCCCCTCGGCCACGCTCGAGCCGACGATGTTGCGCGCGAGGCTTACGTAGGCGAAGTAGTAGGCGAGGAGCTGGGCTCGCCGGAGCGCGGGGACGAGGACGATGAGGCCGGTGAGCACGCCGACGTCGAGCTGTGCCGTGCCGACGCTCATCACCGCGACGCTGAGGGCCAGGGCGACCGGGCTCGATCCTGCGAGGGCCGCGGCCGCGAGGCCTAGGCCCTGGACCGCGGCGCCGCCGATGAGCATCGCCCGGAGGTGGCGGCGCGCGAGCCAGCCGGCGATCGGCAGGGCGATGACCCCCCCGAACGTCGACGCGGCCATGACCTCGCCGATCAGTGCCGGCGAGTGGCCGGCGCGCTCTAGGTGACCGGGGACGAAGCGCAGGGCGATCGAGCTCAGGGGGCCGAGCCCGGCGGCGAGGAAGAAGGCCATGAAGCCTGGGGAGCGCCACGGGAGGCCGGAGCTCGGCGGAGCCTCGGCAGCCCCCGTCGCGCTCTCCTCGCTCATCATCCCCGACCGCCGCCGGGCGGCACGCCTCCACGACTCGGGCGGAGCTGGGCCGCGTCAGCTCGCATCCATCGCGCTCCTCGGTCGCCATGCGCCGGCCTCGACCTGGAGGAGCTCGACATCGCTGAAGACCACGGGGCGCGCCGGATCCTTGCGCGGCGCGACGCGCATCAGCGGGCTCGCCCAGTCGCCGCCGAGGCTGGCGAAGGTGGCGCACAGGCGCTCCCGCGTCGGCGACGGGCCGGTCCGGCGGAGGAGCTCGACGATCAGGTCCGCCAGCGCATGACCGCCGATCGAGCTCCCGCTGACGGGGACCTCGGGGGCACGCTCGGCGAGGAGACGGCGATGGTCGACGATCGCCGGCGAGCTCGAGGTCTCCGCCATGTGCAGCCAGTGCGAGCCTGTCACCCCCTCGGCGAGGGGGCGGAGCTGGTCGATCACCGTGTCGATAAAGGCGATGAGCCAGCGGGGGCCGTAGCCGAGGCGCTCGCCCGCTCGGATCGCGGCGACCTCATGATCGGGCTGCATCGCCAGGAGGAGCGCGTCGACGCCGGCCTCGACCATCGCCCCGACGCTCGCGTCGATCGCCGCCGCGTCGACCTCGTCGGCCCGGAGGAAGCGTACGATCGGCGCGGCTCCAACCCCCGCTGCGAAGCCGCGGGCCCAGTCGCGGCCGAAGGCTGTGTCGTAGGTGATCACACCGCCGCGCCCGCCCGAGACCGCGGCGCCGAGCGCCTCGGCGTTCGTCGTGTAGGGCGGGTTGGCGACGAACATCGTCGGCCGCGGCGGCTCGGCGAGGGAGGCTGCGCCGGTGATGACCGCGAGGTCCGGGACGCCGAGCTCGGCGAGCCGATCGACGACCGTCAGGTGGGGCGGGGTGCCGACGCAGAGGGCGAAGCCCAGGAGGTCGTCGGTCGCGAGGAGACGGTCGACGATCCCAGGGGTCAGCGCCGGATCGTAGCGATCGTCGCCGATGATCAGATCGATCGGATGGCCGTGGACGCCGCCGCGGGCGTTGACCTCGTCGAAGCGGGCTCGGGCGGCCCGCGGGATGTCGCCGAAGAGCGCCATCGGCCCGCTCAGGGGCGCGTGGCAGGCGAGCCGGATCGGGGCTCCCGCGGCGAGCCGAGGGGAGTGGTTCGTCGTCATCGAACCTATGGTCCCCAGGGACGGTGACGGCTGTCGAGCGCAACCCGCGGCTACTAGCGCGCAGGGGCTCCTCTGCGGTCATCGGGCCGCGCGGATACGCCTGGTCTCGCGGTCGGACGTTCGCGGCTCGGGGGCCGGCGTGAGGACCTACGCAGCGACGACGCGCCCCCTCGCGTGCGGGTCCGGTGCGCCAACGCAGAGCGCCGCTCCTGAACCCAGGAGCGGCGCGGGGGGCATCGTCCATGGCGGCGAGGTGCCGCTGGCGGAGGACGACGAGCTAGTAGATGAACGGGATCATCTTGAAGCGAGCCTTCTCGCAGTACGCGACCCAGAGATCGCCGTAGCGGGCGCGGCAGCGCTTGTCGTCGCGCCAGGCCCGGTGGAGGAGCAGGCTCAAGAGCCAGATGAACACGGCGAAGGGGGCGAGGGCGTCGGTGCCGGCGGTCAGGGCGATCGCGAGGTAGACCGTGAGCTCGCCGGTGTAGTTGAGCTTGCGGCCGATCCCCCAAAAGCCGGAGATGAGCAGGCGGTCGCCGAGCACCTCCGGCGTCTTCCCCCAGATCGGCGTGTTGCGATCGAGCTTGAAGCGGTGCTTTTGCTTGTTGGCGCCGCGGAAGATCCACAGGCCGGCGGAGAAGAGGGCGACGAGGCCGACGGCGGTGCTCGTCGCGATCGGCTCGCTCTGGCCGAAGAGGGTCCAGCCGGCGATGCAGTAGAAGAAGGGGACCAGGGTCAGGTCGCCCCAGACGAGCATGAAGCCGAAGCGCTCGGCGATGATGTCCCACATCGACGTCAGGCCGTTCTCGTCGCGGTAGTGGGTGTAGAGGTAGAGCCACCAAAACCCCTGGTAGAGGCACATCTGCGGCGTCAGCGTGCCGAGCGTCTCGACCTGGAGGTAGCCGAAGGCGGCGATCAAGACGTGGAGGCCGATGAGCGAGGGCTGGTAGGCGAAGATCTTGAGATCGACGCCGAGGAGGGTCGGGTTGAGCTCGACGCCGTACCAGAAGTCTGCGATCGCACCGTCGCCAGAGGGGGGCTCGCCGGCGGCGGCGAGGCGCCGCTTCCCGCCGATGTAGAGCCAGAGCATGATCGCGACCGAGAGGATGTTGGCGGCGACGAAGAGCGGCCAAAACCACGTCGTGATGAGCGGGCTCAAGGACGCGCCGAAGACCACTGTGCTCCCGATCACAACCATGTGGGTCAAGACCCAGAGGCCCATGCCGTTGAGCTTGTAGACGCGCCGCTCGCCGCTGGGCGTAGGCATCCCTCGGATCGCGCGCGCCGGCAGGATCATCGTCGCGGCGAAGAGCGCGGCGATGAACCCCGATAGGCCGAGGAGCGCCCAGAGGACCGAGGTCAGGGTGATCGAGGTCGATGCGGTGAGCGCTTCCACCGGCGGCAGGGTAGCGCAGCGCTCGCCTGGCCCCTGTGACACGCGCCGCGGACTTATGTCACACGTCGGAGGGGCGGCCGCGTTGCCAGCCGTGCCGCGCTTGGGCTAGGTTCCGCTGGATTCAGCCCGCTCAGGAGTGTGGTTAAAAATGGAGCTTACGCCTGTAATTAAGGCCGCGACGGACCTTTGGTCGTCGCTGCGTCCGACCTCCCCGACGCGGAAGTACAAGCTGCCGCCGATGCTCCCCGGTGGGGTGCCCGTGCTCGGCCACGCCCTCGAGATGGGCAAGGATCCGATCGCCCTCATCCAACGCGGACGCGACATGTTCGGCGACATCTTCTCGATGCGCCTGCCCGGTCGGCCGACGGTGGTGATGACCGGTCATCGCGCGCAAGAGAAGTACTTCCGCCTCCGCGACACCGAGGTCGATCAGCGCGAGGTCTACCGCTTTACGGTCCCGGTCTTCGGCGAGGGGATCGCCTACGACGCCGAGCCCGAGATCATGCGCGAGCAGCTCGGCTTCTTCCACGCCGCGCTCCGCGAGTCGCGGCTCCGGACCTACGTCGCCGGCTTCGTCGCCGAGGCCGAGGACTACTTCGGCAAGTGGGGCGACGAGGGCGTGGTCAACATGCTCGAGGTCGGCAACGAGCTGACGATCTACACCTCGAGCCGGTCGCTGCTGGGGGAGGAGTTCCGCACCCACCTGAGCGCCGAGTTCGCGGCCCTCTACCACGATCTCGAGGCGGGGATGAACACCCTCTCGCTCTTCGCCCCGCGCTTCCCCTCGCCGTCGCATATCCGCCGCGACCGGGCCCGGGTCAAGCTCGGGGAGATGCTCGGCGGCATCGTCGAGGAGCGCCGCCGCAAGGGCACGCAGTCTGAGGACTTCATGCAGACGCTGCTCGACGCGACCTACAAGGACGGTCGCGAGCTGAGCCCCGAGGAGATCACGGGCCTGCTGCTGACGATCATGTTCGCCGGTCATCACACCAGCGGCGTGACCTTCGCCTGGACCGCGGTCAACATCGCCCGCCACCCGCACATCGCCGCCTCCCTCATCGCCGAGCAGGAGTCGGTGCTCGGCGATCGCACCGACATGACCCTAGAGGACGTGCGGTCGATGAACTACCTCGAGTGGACGATCAAGGAGTGCCTGCGGATGTATCCGCCGCTCATCATGCTGATGCGCAAGTCGCTGGTCGACCTCGACTTCGGCGGCTACGACATCCCGGCCGGGACGATGATGATGGCCTCGCCCTCGGTCGGCCAGCGGATCCCGTCGATCTTCGCCGACCCCCACCGCTTCGACCCCGAGCGCTACGGCCCCGGGCGCGAAGAGGACAAGCGCTCCCCCTATGGTCATATCGCCTTCGGCGGCGGCCGCCATCGCTGCATGGGGATCGTCTTCGCCCAGCTCCAGCTGCGGGCGCTGTGGAGCCACCTCCTCCGAAACTTTGAGTTCGAGCTGGCGGATCCGCCCTCGTCGTACGTGATCGACTACAGCAACATCATCGCCGGTCCGCACCCGCCGTGCCGGGTCCGCTACCGCCGCAAGCCGGCCAAGGTCACCGGCCGCGGCACGCGGGTCAGGAGCGCGTCATGAGCCAGGCTCGCCCCGCATCGTCACAGCCGGGCCCCGGTCGGCCGCCGAACTTCGCCGAGTCGAAGAACCGTCGGCAGAAGGTCCGCGCCGCCGGCCTCGATCCCAACTACTGGTACCCGGTCGAGCACAGCAAGAAGCTCGCCCGCGGGGCCGTCATGGAGGTCAAGTTCTGGGGCCGCTCGGTCGCCCTCTACCGCGGCGACGATGGGGTCCTGCGGGCGGTCGAGAACCGCTGCGCCCACCGTCAGCTCAAGCTCTCGGTCGGCCACGTCAGCGGCTGCAACGTCGTCTGCCCCTACCACGGCTGGGAGTACGACGGTGAGGGCCAGCTCGCCCATGTCCCGCACGACCTCTTCGGCAAGAAGATGCCGAACATCAAGCTCGGCCACCACCCGGTCGACGAGCGCTACGGTCTCATCTGGATCTTCTTCGGCGATCCCGCGCGCTCCGGCGAGCGCTCGATCCCGCGGATCCCGGAGCTCGAGGGCCCCGACGCCTGGGGCTCGGTGCTCGCCGACTTCGTCTGGCGGGCCCACCACTCGATGATCATCGACAACGTCAGCGACTTCACCCACGCCTACTTGCACCGCAAGTTTCGGCCCTTTGAGGACGCGACCCTGACCAAGCTCGAGACCGTCGACGATCGGGTCCACGTCTCCTACGACACCAAGGTCGGGCGCGGTCGGATCTCAGGGCTCTTCGTCGATCGTCGCAAGGTCAACACCAACGCGATGGACCTCTGCTACGAGTACCCCTATCAGTGGTCGAACACCGACGATAAGATCAAGAACTACTGCTTTGTCCTGCCGATCGACGAGCAGACGACCCGCGCCTTCTTCCTCTTCTACTTCAAGGGCTTTAAGGTGCCGGTCTTGCCGCTGGCGCTGCCGCGCTGGGCGATGAACCCGCTCCTCAAGGTCGCCAAGCGGACCCTCGTCGCGCCGCTCCTAGAAGAGGACGGGGTCGCCGTCGAGGCCGAGCAGGAGGGCTACAATGAGCATTGGCAGGCGCCGATCGCCGAGCTCAACCCCGCCGTCCACGCCTTCCAGGCCCTGACGATCCGCAAGTGGGAGGAGTACCTCGCGACCCAGAGCGAGCGCGAGCTGGTCAAGCTGGGCGCCCGCGGGGCCTGAGCCCGGAGGCCGTGACTACGGCCAAATCGACAGAACGATACTAGGCAAATGGCCAGATCCCGAGCTGGGGGTCTGGCCATTCGCAATTGGGCTCTCTGTGGGGCTCGACCTCAGCCGTGGCCCATCCTCGCCCGGTTAAAGTCGTAGGCGAGCTGGTCCATAAACAAGTGGGTCGCGTCGGTGACCATCTGCACCAGCATCCGCTCGAGCTCCATGTCGGTGAGGTCGTTGAGGGCGGCGGCGTTGCTGATGTTGCCGACGACGGAGCTGTGGCCGACGGCGACGTGGACGTCGGCGATCGGCGCGGCGAGCTGTCGGTTGAAGCGCCAAATCTTCTTGCCCTCGGGCTCGTAGACCAGCAGCGAGCGGAAGTCGAAGTGGTACTTGGCGGGGTCGAGGTCGCTCGACGAGGTGATCCCGTAGGAGGGGACCTCGAGCTGCATCCGGGTGTCGGGGCCGTCCTTGATGGCGACGTGCTCGAGGCCGATGTCGGGCATCCGCTCGATCATGATCGTCGCGACCATCTCCCGGACCCGGCCGGCGGGGACGAGCTCGTGCAGGCGACGCTCGAGGCGGACGGAGATGACCTCCTGGGCGATGTTGACGGCGGCGTCGACGAGGGCGTGGATCCCCGAGGGCTCGCGGCTCGCGGCGTTGCCGGTCTCGACGGTCGCGTCGCGGGGGACGTCGACGACGAGGAAGGCCTTGTGCAGGCGGCTGTGGTACTTGGGCAGCTTGTTGAGGCGACAGCCGGCGAGGAGGGCCAACGAGGCGGCCTGAAAGCTCCGCCGGGAGAAGGAGTCGAACGACGCCATAGGCCGGAGCCTACACCGGTTCGAGGGCGAAGCCAGGCTCGTCGTAGATCCTCGCGAGGAGGGCGGCGAAGCTGCGCTCGAGGGCCGCCCGTTTGACCTTGAGGGTCGGCGTCAGCTCGCCCTCCTCCTGCGAGAGATCGCGCCCGAGGATGACGAAGCGGCGGACCCGTTCGACGTTGGCGAGCTCGCGGTTGCCGCGGCCGACCGCCTCCTGGATCCGACGGCGAAACTCGGGGAGCACCACCACCTTGGCCATCGCCTCGCCGAGGGCCGGGCTGCGGGCGGCCGGGTTGGCGAGGAGCTCGGCGCTGAGCGCCTCCACGGTCGCCTCGCTGAGCACCTCGTGGTCGCGCCCGAAGTCGAGGGTCTCGAGCGGGGAGGGGGCGATGATGGCGGTGATAAAGGGCCGACGATCGCCGTGGGCGTGGACCCGGCTGATCAGGGGGTCTTGGCTCTTGATCGCGTTTTGGATGTTCGCCGGCGCGAGGTTCTTGCCGCCGGCCGTGATGATCAGGTGCTTCTTCCGGTCCTTGATCGTCAGGTAGCCGTCGCGATCGATGTCGCCGATGTCTCCGGTGTGGAGCCAGCCGTCGATGATCGTCGCCGCGGTCGCCTCGGGGTCGCGGAAGTAGCCGCGGAAGACCGAAGAGGCGCGGATCAGGATCTCCCCGTCGGCGGCGATCCTGCACTCGACGCCGGGGAGCGCCTTGCCGACCGAGGTCAGGCGGGTCGCCCCGGGGACGTTGACATGGGTGACGACGGTCGCCTCGGTGAGGCCGTAGCACTCGTAGATCGGCAGGCCGACGGCCCAGAAGAACTCGAGGATCTCGCGGTCGATCGGCGCCGCGCCGGTGATCATCTCGCGGACGCGGCCGCCGAAGGCCTCGCGGATCCTGCGGAAGACGAGGCGGTCGGCGGCCTTCGCCTGGAGCTCGAGGGCGGTGGAGGGGGGCTCGCCCGCGAGCTGACGGCGGACGCGGCGCTTGCCGACGCCGACGGCCCACTTAAACAGGCGCTGGACCGCCGGCGGCTTGCGGCTGATCTCGGCGTAGATCCGCGAGTGGGCCTTCTCGTAGAGCCTCGGGACGGAGCCGAAGAGGGTCGGCTGCACCTCCGCCAGCTCGGTCAGGACCGTCGCTATCCGGGTGGCGTAGGCGGTGGCGATGCCGGTGTCGATCCGGCCGTAGAAGGCGAGGACTCGCTCCGCGGCGTGGGCCATCGGCAGGAACGAGAGCGAGATATCGTCGCGGCGAAAGGTGCAGATCGGCTCCCAGGCGCGGAGGAGACCCATGATGTTGCCGTGGCTGATCATCGCCGCCTTCGGCGGTCCGGTCGTGCCGGAGGTGTAGATCATGATGGCGGTGTCGTCGCTCGCCCGCGCCTCGCCGCGGGCCCGCACCTCGCGGACCGAGAGTCGCTCGCCGGCGAAGCTCCGCGGGTCGACGATCCTGGGGTCACGATCGCGGTGCTCGCGGTAGAGGGCGTCGGTCCAGGGGATGATCGCGACCAGCGAGGGGGCCTCTGCGGCGGCCTGGAGGAGCACGCCCAGCTCATCCTCGCCGTCGACGAAGATCGCCTTGGCCTCGCTGTGTCGCAGGAGGTAGCGGACCTGCGTCGCGGTCTGCATCGCGTAGATCCCGAAGGAGACGAGGCCCGCGAGCTGCGCCGCCATGTCGTAGACGCCCCAGGCGATCCGCGTCGGCCCGAGGATCGCGACCCGGTCGCCAGGGTCGAGGCCGAGGTCGACCAGGCCCTGTGCCGCACGGGCCGCACGATCGTAGAAGTCGGACCAGGTGATGCCTCGCCACTCGCCGCCGTCCTGCTCCTTCTCGTAGAGGCTGGGGAGGGGTCCGCTTCGCTCACAGCGACAGCGGAAGAGCTCGGCTAGGGTCTCGCTCTCGCGGGACACATGACGTATCGGGCCTGGTGGCGCGCTTTTGAGCATGGCGTGTCGTACCCGTTGATCGCTACCACATCCGCGGGCCGCGGTCCGTCAGCGGGCGAACGCTTCGATCTTCGTCGCCCGTCGGCGTGGACCTAGCAGACCGTGGAAAAAAGTCCCGCGCACTCTCGCTTGCCCTCGTCGGCCCTCTCGGCTGCCAGCAGCGGAGCAGAGGCCCGAGGTCGTCGCTGTGCCATCGGACAGGAGCGCGTGAGGGCTCGGAGGAGGGCGCTGCGTCGCCGCGGGCAGGCCGCTGGGGTCGGCTGGCTCGACGTGCTCGACGGCGGCCACGACGGGCGAAGCGGCCTGTCGGTCGAGCGCTCCGAGGCGCAGACCTCCTCCCAGGGCTTGGGGTCGCCGATCCACACCGTGGGGGGCCCGCGAGCGCTCCCCGTGTTCGTCTATCAATGCGATGATGCGGCGACGCGGTGAGAGTTCACCGCGCGAACAACCGGAGTCGCATGAGAACAACAACGAGAATACTCCCGGTCGTCGCCGCCCTTCTCCTCACCGTGGGCTGTGATAGCGGCGCAGAGGGCAAAGCGGAGGCCGACGTGGCCGCCGGCGCGGAGATCAAGGCGGAGGGCGACGTCGAGGTCCAGGCCGACGCTGAGGGCGGCGTCGCCGATGAGGCCGCAGAGCGGGCCAAGGCGGTCGCCGAGGGTACGGCCGCGATCGAGGTCGAGGTCAAGGCGGAGATGCTCGATCTGGACGCGAGCGTCGATCTCATCAAGTCGGGCAAGGTCAAGGACGCTCGGGAGCTGGAGAAGCGCCTCAACGATCCGAAGAGCAAGCTGGCGAAGATCGACATCGACGGCGACGGGATCATCGACTTCATCCAGGTCGTCGAGGTCCGCGAGGACGACGACATCAGCTTCGAGCTGCGGGTCATCCCGTCGACCAAGATGGACGCCGACTATGCGGTCACGGTGGCGACGATCGCCGTCGTCTCCGACCGTGAGTCGAGCAAGGTCACGGTCCGCGCGACCTACACGGCGGTGGTCGAGCATCACGACGTCTACGTCTACGAGTACGCGATCCCGGCGACCTGGGAGGGCGATGTCATCGTCGTCGCGGACGCTCCCTTCTTCGGCTGGGTCTACGGATCCCACGACGTCTACGTCGGCGTCTACGTCCACGAGGAGTGGATCGCGGTCCCCGGCGTGGTCTTCGTCGACGTCCACCACGGGAAGTTCAAGAAGCACAAGTTCAAGAAGCACAAGTTCAAGAAGCACCACAAGGGCAAGGGCCATAAGGGCAAGATCAAGATCAAGTTCTAGCGCTGGAGCGTCTTATGAACGAAGTACGTAGATTTCTCTCCTCTCTCGGCGTGATCAAGCTCGGCGCGATCGCCCTCGTCGGCGGTCTCGCGATCGGCCTCGCCTGTGGCGGTCCGAGCGACTGTCGCGGCGATCCCAATTGCAGCGGCGGCGGCATCGGTGCCTTCTGCGACGGCAACAACGACTGCTACGACGGCTATTGCTGTGAGAAGAAGGAGTGTAACCGCGGCATGTGCACCTATAAGTGCGACGGCGACGGCGAGTGCCCGCCGACGATGGGCTGCGAGCACGGCGCCTGCTTCTATCTCTGTGGCAATGACGCGGACTGCCTCGGCGGTCAGAAGTGCAAGCATGACGGCGTCTGCGAGTGGGACTAACGCCTGAGCGCGGAGCTCCCCGGAGGCGGCAGGTGACCCGAGCGGAGTCACCTGCCGCTCTCTGAGGGTCCTGCGGCGGGGCGATCAGCCGGCGGCGGTCGGCCGCGGCTCATCCCCGAGGATCTGCTGCCACCAGCTCATCCCGCTCGGGTGCGCTCCGTAGTCGTCGAAGTCGATCAGCCGGCGTCGGAGCTCGGCGTATCGTCGGAGCCGCGCGTCCCAGGCGGGCTGCGGATCGCGGTAGGTGTCGGCGAATTCGTCGAAGGGCATCGACCGCTCGACGTCGTCGCCGGAGAGCTCGAGCATGTCGCCCTCGTCGTGGTTGAGCAGGTCGACCAGCTCCTTGCGCGGCACCTCGACCCAGCGGTGGAAGACCTCGCTGAGGTGGCGGTGTTGTGCGTCGAGCCCGGCGATCCGGAGGGCCGCCAGCCTGGCCTCCGGGGTGGCCGTCGGGCTGGCTTCCGGGGTGGCCTCTGGGGTGGCCTCTGGGGTGGCCTCTGGGGTGGCCTCCTCATCGGCGGCCGAGCACGCCGCGACGCGGTCGATGAGCGCCTCCGGCGGGGTCTTGCGCAGCTGATCGCAGAGGAGGCGCCTCGCGGCGGAGAGGTGCCGCTCGATGATCGCGCGGAGGGACTCGGTCGCCACCTCCAGCCCGTGCTCCAGGTTGTCGAGGCCCGCCTTGCGGACGGTGCACTCCTCCCATTCGCGGGCGAGCTGCGATCGAGCGTCGCGCTCGTGGAGGAAGCGCTCCCGCAGCTCGCCGACGGTGCTGGCGTCAAAGCGGGGCCCGAGGCTCTCGACCAGCGCGGCGCCTTGGCGGCGGTGCCGGTAGTGGCGAAACATCCACCAAGGGACGTTGTAGCGGGGGGTCCCGTAGCCGAGGTCGAAGAGCTCCGGCCAGGTCGGCTCGCGCTCGAAGGCCTCGACGTTGGCGGCGTGGGGGGCCATGGCCGCCTCGAGCTCGCCGAGCCTGGCGATGATCGCCGCCCGATCGCCGCGTCGCGCCTGCTCGGACTCGAGCTCGCGGATCGTCCGGTCGAGCTCGGCGCGCTCATCGTTGAGGGCGGTAAAGATGGGCTCCGCGGCGAGCGAGGGGAGGCGCAGCTCGGCGCTGAGGCGGTCCAGTCGCCCGCGATCGAGGGTCGGGAGGAGGACGACGCCGAGGGCTCGCCAGGCGTCGGCGAGGCGTCGGCGGAGGAGCGCGGAGTCCTCCAGGTGCTGGCTGACCGCCTCCTGGAGGCGGAGGAGCTCAAGCCGGGTCTTCGCCGCCCGGGCAGCCGCGGCTTCGTGCAGGCCCCTGGGGCCGATGTCAACCATCGGCGCCCCCGCGGCGACGGTCGACCTCGTCGAGGAACGACGAGGCCGCGTACTCGAGATCGTCGGCGATCTCGATCCGCGACTCGTCGATGATCAGGAGGAAGAGCTCGCCGCGCTCCATCCGCTGGCCCAGGAGGGTGACCTCGTCGGGCCTGAGATCGACATGGTCTCCTGCCTCTCGGGTCATGTACTCAAAGCCGACCTTGGCCTCGGCGTCCCAGCCGTCGGCGGTGAACTCGACCTCGCCGATCTCGAGGCCGACATCGCGGGCGATCCGGTAGCCCCGTGACTCAAAGACGCGGGCTAGGATCGCGCACCCCTCTGCCTCTCGGATCATGGGCTCAGGCTACGCGCAGGCGGCGTTCGGCCGCAAGCAGGAGGAGCGGTCGGGGGCGGTCGGGGGCGGTCGGGGGCGGTCGGGGGCGGGTCGGTCAGGGCTGCGCCCGGCGCTGCACAGGTCTGCCTGCGCTGCGCCCTGCGACGGGGGTGGGGCCCGCCGCCGAGGCCCGCCTTGACCGGGCTCCTAGGCCCGTCGCCGCAGGCGCGCGACCGTGGCCATGAAGGCGTCGACCCGCGCTGCGTCGACGGTCGCCTGCCAGCGGCCGCCGACCTTGAAGGAGGAGCCGATGATGAAGGCGTCGGCGAGCTCGAAGTAGCGGGCGATGTTGGAGCCGTTGACCCCCGAGCCGAGGATCACCGGCAGGCCCCCCGAGCGAGCGCCGCGGACGTCGTCGATCCGCGGCGGGTCGCCGGTGGCGGTGCCGGTGATGATGACCGCGTCTGCGCGCATAAAGGCCGCGGCCTCCGCTGTCGCCGCGACGTCGAGGTCCGCGGTCAGGGCGTGCGAGGAGTGCTTCTTCTTGATGTCGGCCCAGATCTGGACCTGGCCGGCGCCGATGGCCCGGCGGTAGCGGAGGAGCTCGCCGGCGCAGCCCTCGAGGAGCCCCTCATCGGCGACGTGGGCGAAGCAGAAGCCCTCGACCCGGACGAAGTCGAGGCCGCTCATCGCCGCGACCGCGAGGGCCTCGCGGTTGGCCGCGGCGAGGATCTGGAGGCCGACGGGGCCGCCCGTCGTCGCCTTCACGGCGGCCGCCACCCGGGTCATCGCCGCGACGATCTCGGGGCCGACGGAGCCCTTGAGGTAGGGCGTGTCGTGCATGTTCTCGACGATGACCCCGTCGATCCCTGCGTTGGCGTAGATCGTCGCCTCTGCGACCGCCGCCGCGATAAGCTCGTCGATCGACAGCTCGCCGGCGGGTGTCCCGGGGAGGGCGCCGACGTGGATCATCCCGAGAACCGGCCGGGCGCTGGTGAAGAGGGGCGAGAGCATCGCCGAGGTCTACACGGAGGGGATGTCCGCGGCAAGCTCGGGAGTGATCCGCGGCGGGGTCCGAGGATTCGCCCCGCGCGGGCTCCTCGGGGAGCGGGCGGGCCCACGTCGGAACGGTGTAGGGGCGTTCACACGGCGCTTCGAGCTCAGGCGAGCGGGGCTCCTGGCGTCTGTCCCAAGAAACTGCTCAGCCGCTGGGGTAGGGCGTCCTTGCGCTATGCTCGCGTCGCCGTGGAAGCCACCGTCCTGACCAAAGTCGTCCTCCCGCTCTCGCTCTTCATCATCATGTGGGGGATGGGCCTCTCGCTGACGTTGGAGGACTTCCGGCGGGTCGTGAAGGTGCCCCGGGCGGTCGCGGTCGGCCTCGGCCTGCAGATGCTCCTCCTGCCGCTCCTCGGCTACGCGGTGGTCTCGGTGATGGGCCTCTCGGGGGCGCTGGCGGTCGGCCTGATGGTCCTCGCGCTCTCGCCGGGCGGCGTCACCTCGAACATGATCTCGTTCCTCGCGCGCGGTGACGTCGCCCTCTCCGTGACCCTGACGGCGCTCGTCAGCATCATCAGCCCCTTCACCATCCCGCTGATCCTGGCGCCGGTGATGGACGCTCTGATGGGCGAGTCGGCGGCGGTGAGCCTGCCGGTCGGCGAGACGATCCTTCAGCTCCTGGTGATCACGATCGTCCCGGTGAGCATCGGCATGGTCGTCCGCAAGTACGCGCCGACCTTCGCGGCGCAGAGCGAGAAGCCGGTCAAGATCCTCTCGCTCCTCTTCCTCTTCCTGATCATCGCCGGGATCATGCGCCAGAACTGGGAGCAGCTCCCGGGCTTCTTCGCCCAGGCCGGGCTCGCGGCGCTGGTGCTCAACGTCATCGCCATGGCGGTCGGCTTCTACGGGGCGCGGGCCTTCCAGCTGGAGCGCAAGCAGTGCGTCACGGTCGGCGTCGAGGTCGGGATCCAAAACGGGACCACCGCCTTGGTGATCACCGGGACGATCCTGGCGAACCCGACGATGAGCATCGCCCCGGCGATCTACAGCCTCATCATGTTCGGCACGGGGGCGGTCTTCGGGATCCTGGTCAACCTGGGCCGCAAGGACGAGGCCGAGGCGCCGGCGGCCGCCTAGCTCTCCGCCGAGGAGCGGGCCCGCCAGGCCGGGCCTCTCCCCGCGCTGCATGGGAGCCCATGTAGAGGGTGCTCACGCCTGCTCCGGGACGCGGGACGCGGGGCGTATGCGACACTCTCGGCGATGGCCGCATCCAACCCGCTCGTCCGCGATCGTGACGCCGACTTCCTCCTCTACGAGGTCCACGACGCCCTCCGCCTCTGCGCGCTCCCGCACTTCGCGGATCACGATCGTGAGACCTTTGACCTCTTCCTCGGGAGCGCCGCGCGGCTCGCTCGGGAGCAGCTCTTCGCCAACTACCGCGATATGGACGAGGTGGGCTCGACGATGGTCGACGGGCGCGTCCGGGTGCCGCCGGCGATGGCCGAGCTTTGGCGTCAGCTCTGCGACCTGGGCCTGGTCAACGCGGGTCGACCCTACGGGGTCGAGGGCGGCCAGCTCCCGTCGACGATCGCGACCGTCGCCTATCTCTACCTGATGGCCGGCAACGCCGCGGCGGTCGGCTTTGCCCTCCTGACCAGCGGCTCGGCGCACCTGATCGAGGCCTTCGGCGATGATGCCCTGCGCAAGGCCTTTATGGCCCGGATGTACAGCGGCGAGTGGACCGGGACGATGGCGCTCACGGAGCCCGGGGCCGGATCCGCCCTCGGGGATCTGACGACCCGGGCCGAGTCGATCGAGGGCCGCGAAGGGGTCTACCGGATAAGCGGCAGCAAGATCTTCATCTCCGGCGGCGACAACGATTTTGCCGAGAACATCGTCCACCTGACCCTCGCCCGGAGGGTCGGCGATCCTGCCGGGACCCGCGGCATCTCGCTCTTCGTCGTCCCGCGGATGCGCCCGACGGGGGGCGACCTAGGCAGCGACACCCTAGAGTTCAACGATGTGCACACGAGCCAGCTCATCCACAAGATCGGCTGGCGCGGGCTGCCGAGCCTCGGGCTCAGCTACGGCGAGGCTGGGGATTGTCAGGGCTGGCTCCTCGGCGAGCCCGGCAAGGGCCTCAAGTACATGTTCCAGATGATGAACGAGGCCCGGATCCTGGTCGGCGCCAACGCGACCGCGACGGCGTCGGCGGCCTATCACGAGTCGCTCGCCTACGCCCGCGAGCGCACCCAGGGGCGAAGGCTCGACCGCCGCGGCGATGAGCCGGTCCCGCTGGTCGAGCACCCCGACGTGCGGCGGATGCTCCTGCGGCAGAAGGCGATCGTCGAGGGGAGCATGAGCCTGCTGATCGAGGCCGGGGTCGCCTCGGACCTGGCGGAGCACGGCGAGAGCCCCGAGGAGCGGGAGCGGGCGCGGCTCATCCTCGACATCCTCACGCCCATCACCAAGACCTTCGCCGCCGAGCGGGGCTTTGAGGCCAACAACCTCGCCCTCCAGATCTTCGGCGGCTACGGCTACTCCAGCGAGTACCTGCCGGAGCTGTGGCTGCGTGAGCAGCGGCTCAACACCATCCACGAGGGGACCACCGGGATCCAGAGCCTCGATCTGCTCGGGCGCAAGGTGGTCGCGGGCGGCGGCAAGGCGCTCGTCGTCCTCGCCGAGGCGATCGGCCGCGATATCGCCGGGGCCCGGAGCTCGGGGGTCGACGAGGAGCTGGCGGCGGCGATCGAGGCCGAGCTCGCGCGGGCGATCGAGGTCACCCGGGCGCTGGCCGGCCGCGGCGTGAGCGGGGATCCGATCGGCATGCTCGGCCACAGCGTCGACTTCTTGAACCTCTTCTCGAACCTCTTGGTGGGCTGGCAGTGGCTGCGCTCTGCGGCCGCGGCGACCCGCGGCCTGGGGTCGAAGCCGAGCGCGGAGGAGGCCGAGTTTTACGCCGGCAAGATCGCGGCGGCGCGCTACTGGATCCGCACCGATCTGGCGGACAACCGTCGTCTCGCCGAGCTCTGCCTCAGCGCGGAGGACTCGTACATCAACGTCGCGGACGGGAGCTTCTGAGTTGCGCATGTCGCCGCCCTTCGGCGCGCTCACGTGGCCGTGGCGCGACACTGGCGGTCTTGGATGAAGGAGTCCGCCCATCCCCGTAGTGTCGTGACCTCGACGTCCAACGGGACGTAGCGCGCCGTGCCATCCGCGGGCGCATAGACGAGCAAGACCTCGAGGTGCTCAAAGTCGGGCTCGCCGACGCGGTGGGGCCTGGTATCGAGGAGCGCGTGCTGCTCTGCGAACTCGAAGATCCTCGCCGCTTCTTCGCCGGCGCGCTCTCCGTGACACTCGCGGGAGAAGGCCTCCGCGCCGTCAGACCAGGTGGAGCGGACGGAGTACCGCCCGTCGGGCCGAAGGACGATGTCCCAGGACTCGCCCTCGTCGGCCGCGGGATTGTTGGCCTCGATCGTCACGACGCCGGTGGCTTCGGGCGCGACCGAGGGCTCCCTCGGCGCGCAGGCGATGGACGTGAGGATGAGCGCGATGGTGAAGCTTCCTCGCCGCCGGCGTTCCATGATGCGTCACGCTAGCAGGTCCGCGCGCTCGGGGGTCCGCCGACAGGCCCAAGAACATGCGAGCATCGGCGTATGTGCTCCGCTCGTCGAGTCGCGACTTCGCTCGTCCCGGTCCGCCCGCTCCGCCGGTTCCGTTTGGTCTGTCTGTTCATGCACCCGCCGCTCCTCGCCTGCGCCCCGCGGACGACGACCACGCCCGAGCTGGAAGAGGTCGGGGCTGCGCCGGCGATCATCGTCGCCGACGGGGGAAGCGAGGGGCCGGCCGAGCCGCCTCGCGAGGGAGCTCCGGTGAAGGCTGAGGCTCCCCCGGCGAACGCCCGCCTGACCATGAATACGCCCTTCGTCTTCGCGGGCGAGGGCGACGTCGAGGACGGCGGCTACGGCGAGGTCGAGCTGACGCTGACGAGCGTCGTCTCCGAGATGATCGAGGCGAGCCCCGTGGATCCCGAGTCGTACCCCGCTGGCAGCGGCGTCACGGTCTCGATCGACCTCAGCTCCGACGATCATCAGCACGTCGCGATCGACTTCGCCCGCCTCTCGGCGGGCTACACCAGCAAGGAGGTGGTCTGGACCGGTCCCCTCCGGATCGAGCTGCGGGCGGTCGAGGACGCGGCGGTCGAGGTCTTCGCCTCGAGGATGGGGGCAGTGCTCCAGGACCCACCGCCGCGGCGGGTCACGATCCTCAAGGACGAGGACGTCGCCCTAAGCGAAGACGTCGCGGTGCGCCTGCTCGGTCACGGTCACAAGCGGACCTTCGCCGAGGGACCGGCCTCACCGCTGCTGGTCGCCCTCCTGTACACGATGGCCAACGGCGATCGCGACGAGGTCCACTTCTCGATCCCGCCGGGCGGCGAGGGCTGGAGCTGGCGAGACCTGGACTTCCGCACGGTCAAGGTGAGCTACGGCGAGAGCATGGAGGTCGACGTCGGCCGCCGGGCGCTCACGCCTCTGCGGCCGCGCGGCGGCTAGCTGCGCGTGCGCTCCGCGGTGCGCGTGCGCCGATCGGCGTCGACGCTGATGGAGCCGCTCATGTCGCCTCTACAGGGTCTGTGGCTCGCCTGGCGCAGAGGGCAGGGAAGGTGATCGGATCGCGATGCTCGACGGCGCTGAGCGGGTAGGCGAGCACCGACGCGCGCGCAGGACCCTGGTGACAGGCGGCTAGACCTGAAATAAGCGCTGCTGTGAGGCGTCCTAGACAACCCGCGTAGAACCGTCAGTGACACGGGGTTTGCGCTTCGCGCTGGATTCGTGTGGGTGAGCGCTCACCTCGTGCTTGGCGAGGGGCGGAGCTTGGGGGCTGAAGGCGGGCGGGCGAGGGGCGACGAGGCGGGTCCCTCGCGGACGCGGGTCCTCCCATGCCACGTGCTCGCCACGGGTGAGGCTGAGGTGCTTGAAGAGACAGGGTACGCGTGTCTCCGCGCGAGGCACGGGTCCTCCCGCTGCGTCCCATCCGTCGCCCCTCGCTCGCCCGAGCAAGTCGTCCTGGGCTCCGCTACCGGGTGCGTAGAGGACTCGCGAGCGCAGACCTTCTCTCGACACATGCTCGTCGAGTCTCTCGACGATGATGAGAAACAACGCGCATTGCCGGTCGAACTTCGGTCGGTACCGAAGCCAGAGCGATCGAAAGCCTCCGAAACGCCTGTGAGAACACCGAGCACGAAGCTGCCGCCGAGGAAGAGGTTGTAGACGTGGCTCAGGACGTGCGTCGATTCCTAGTAGCCGCGCTTGTTCTCGAAGACCTTCACGCGGCCGTTGCTCGAGCGCCGGAGCTTGAGGCGATCGAGCCGCGAGCGTGAGCCCAGCGAAGGGGGTCACAGGAGCCGGGTCGACGACCAGCTCTACCGGCGGAGGCTCGAAGCTCTTGCACTTCGGTCGAGCGCTTGCCTGTGGGCTCGGTTCTCGCCGACGGTCGGCCTTGAGATGACTCGCGCGAGTTGTCCGGCTGGGTGTTCTCACTGGGCCCTCGGAGGCTCGCGCTCGCTTGGACTTCGACACGGACCGAAGGTCGGCCGACGATGCGCGTTGTTCTCATCATCGTCGAGAGTCTCGACGAGCACGTATCGAGCGAAGAACTACGGGAGCAAGCGATCCACGTACTCGCAAGCGGAACCCCGACAGACTCGCTCGGGCGAGCGAGGGGCGACGGGTGGGACGCAGCGGGAGGACCCGCGCCTCGCGCGGAGACACGCGTACCCTGTCTCTTCAAGCAGCTCAGCTTGACCCGTGGCGAGCACGTGGCATGGGAGGACCCGCGTCCGCGAGGGACCCGCCTCGTCGCCCCTCGCCCGCCCGCCTTCAGCCTCCGAGCTCCGCCCGTCGTCAAGCAGGAGGTGAGCCTTCACCCGCGCCCGAGCACTCGGGCGGCAAAAGTCCGCGTGAGCGCACTTCTACACGGAACTGGGGGGGTTCACACCAGCGCTTATTTAGGGGCTAGAGCAGCTCGGTGAGGTCGACCAGCGCCTTTAGGCAGTCGTGGAGCTGGGCCCGGCGATCCGGCCCGGTCGGCGTCCGGACGTTGACGATGATCCGCTCGGGCTTGACGCTGATCCGCTTGCCGGACTTGCGCGCGAGGCGGAGCGCGGCGGCGGGATCGAGGGGCGTGTCGTCGCTCAGGCGGATCGAGAAGCGAGCGCCGCGAAGCTCGAGGGCGAGCGCGCGCAGGCGCAGGCCGTAGACCTTGCAGGTCATCATCAGGCCGAGGTGCTCGGCCTCTAAGGGCGGGGCGCCGAAGCGGTCGTGGAGCTCGGCGAGCACGTCGGCGACCTGGTCGCGGTCGCGGGCGACCGAGAGGCGGCGGTAGAAGTCGAGGCGCTGGCCGACGTCGGGGATGTAGTCCTCGGGGAGGAAGGCCGGGAGGTCGAAGGCGAACTCCGGGTCGTGGTCGTAGGAGATGGGCGCGCCCTTGAGCTCGGCGACGGCCTCGCTCAGGACCCGGGCGTAGGCGTCGAAGCCGATCGCCTGGATCTGACCGCTCTGGCGCCCGCCCAAGAGCTCGCCGGCGCCGCGGATCTCGAGGTCCTGGCTGGCGATCTGAAAGCCGGAGCCGAGCTCGGCGTGGCGCTGGATCGCCTCCAGGCGCTTGCGGGCCTCGGGGCTCAGGCGCTCCAGGGCGTTGACCATCAGGTAGCAGTAGGCGCGCAGGCGGGAGCGGCCGACCCTGCCGCGGAGCTGGTAGAGCTGGCCCAGGCCGAAGAGGTCGGCGTGGGCGATGAAGATGGTGTTGGCCCGCGGGATGTCGAGGCCGCTCTCGATGATCGTCGTCGACACCAGGACGTCGGCGCGGTGCTCGACGAAGTCGACCATCGCCCGCTCGAGGAGCTCGCCGGACATGCTGCCGTGGGCGACCAGGACCCGGGCGTCGGGGACGAGGGTGCGGATCCGATGGGCGTGCTCCTCGATCCCCTGGATCTTCGGGACGACGTAGAAGACCTGTCCGCCGCGGGCGAGCTCGCGGCGGATGCCGTCCTCGATCACCGCGTCGCCGGTGCGGGTGACGTGGGTGCGGACCGCCAGGCGATCGACCGGCGGGGTCGTGATCAGCGAGATCTCGCGGAGGCCGAGGAGCGACATGTGCAGCGTCCTCGGGATCGGCGTCGCCGTCAGGGTGAGCACGTCGACGTGGGTGCGGAGCTTCTTGAAGCGCTCCTTTTGGGCGACGCCGAAGCGCTGCTCCTCGTCGATGACGACCAGGCCGAGGTCCATAAAGCGGACGTCGCGGCTGAGCAGGCGATGGGTGCCGACGACGACGTCGACCTCGCCGCCGCGGATCGCCGCGACCACCCGCTTGACCTCGCGCGTCGACATGAAGCGGCTGAGGTGCTCGACCCGCAGCGGGAAGTGCTCCATCCGGGTCATGAAGGTCTGGTAGTGCTGCTGGACCAGGACGGTGGTCGGCGCGAGCACGGCGACCTGCTTGCCGGCGATCGCGGCCCGAAACGCGGCCCGCAGCGCGACCTCGGTCTTGCCGAAGCCGACGTCGCCGCAGACCAGGCGATCCATCGGCCTGCGAGCGCCGAGATCCTTCTGCACCGCGATGATCGCGTCCTCCTGGTCGGGGGTCTCCTCAAAAGGAAAGGTCGACTCGAATTGGAGGTAGAGCTCCTGCGAGGCGGGGTAGGGCTCGCGCTCTCGCGACTCCCGCTGGGCGTAGATCTGGAGGAGCTCCTCGGCGAGCTGGCGGACCTCCTTTTTGACCTTGCCGACCTTCACCAGGAAGGTGGTGCCGCCCATCTTGTCGAGGCGCGGCGCCTTGGCGTCGCCGCCGACGTAGCGCTCGATCTCGTGGAGGCGGTAGACCGGCAGGTAGAGCTTGTCCTTGCCGGCGTACTCGATCTGGACGTAGTCGCCGGCGACCCCGGCGAGGTTGAGCTGCTTGAGCCCGAGGTAGCGGCCGACCCCGTGGGAGACGTGGACGACGTAGTCGCCGACCGAGAGCTGGGTCAGGCTGGCGACGCCGACGTTCTTGCGGCTGCGGTTCTCACGGCGGACGGCGGCGCCGTAGATCTCGGCCTCGGAGAGGACGAAGACCCGGTCACCGGGGGAGCAAAAGCCGCTGCCGAGGGCGCCCTTGACGACCCGCACGGTCGGGCTGGGCGGGCTGGACTCCGCGCCTGTCGGGCTCGCGAGGGCGATCGGCGGGTCGCCCTCGCCGCTGGAGTCGACGTCGAGCCCGTAGCCGCGCAGGAGGCAGCTCAGGCGGTCGGCGTGGGTGGCGTTCGCGGCGACGAGGAGCACCGACCAGGGGCCCTCCTCGTCGCTGGCGCACTCGCGGATCCGATCGACGACGGGGCGGAGCAGCTCGGCCCCGGGCTCGGCGCGGGCCGCCGCGATCTTCGCCTTGAGCTCGTTTTGCGGGTCGAGGCCGACCCGCAGCAGCCGACGATTGTCGCGCTTGTCCGGGTCGTAGAGGTCGATCCCGTCGCCGACGACCGGGACCGCGAGGAGCCGCTCGGCGAAGGCGTCGGGGTCGAGGAAGAACTCCGCCGGCCGGGCGACGAGAGACTTGGCCGCGACCGCCCGATCGTAGCGCTCCTCCTCCTCCTGGAGGATCTCGCGGGCCTGCTCCACCAGGAGCTCGGGGTCGTCGACGTACCATCGGACGTCCTCCGGCAGGTAGTCCCAGAGCGGGGCGAGGCCGCCGTGAAAGAGCGGGGTGAGGGCCTCTTCGCCGAAGAAGTCGACGCCGTTGCTGAGGTTGTCGAGGATCTGCCGGGTCTTGCTCGAGGGGACGCACAGCTCGTCGGCGAGGCCGAGGACGGCCGGTCGCAGCGGGCCGTCCAGGGTCGAGACGGTCTCGCGGACCGGGTGGACGACGACCGACGAGACCTCCCGCAGCGATCGCTGCGAGTCGGGATCAAAGAGGCGCAGGCGCTCGATCTCATCGCCGAAGAGCTCCAGGCGCACGGGGAAGCGGCCGAGCGCCGGGTAGACGTCGACGACCCCGCCGCGGATCGCATAGGTGCCAGGATCCTCGACGACGTCGACCCGCTTGTAGCCGGCGCGCTCGAGGTCGCGGGCGGCGTCGCCCAGCTCGATCATCCCGTCCTTCTCCCAGCGATGACAGAGCCCGGCGAAGGCGGGGCGGGGGATCACCTTGCGCAGGAGCGAGCGGAGGCTGACGATGACAAGCTCTGGGGGGGAGACGCCCCAGCCGTCGCGGTCGGCGTGGAGGCGGTAGAGGGCGCCGAGGCGCTGGGCGAGGACGCGCGGGTCGGTCGCGGCGTCGCCGAAGGGGGAGGAGTCGAGCTCCGGGACCACCAGGACCCGTCCGTCGAGGGTCGCGCTCTCGCGGCCGGAGAGGCCGAGGAAGAAGCCGGCGTCGGCGGCCGCGGAGCGGGCGTGGGCCTCGTCGCGGGCGACGTAGATCAGCGGACCGCTGGCCTCGAAGTCGATCGCGGCCTTGGCGAGCAGGAGCCCCAAAAAGCCGCCTTGGGCGCCGAGGACCCGGGTCCGTCGCTGTCCCCGGAGGGCCGTCAGGATCGCGGGTATCACGGAGATCGAGGTCGTCGCGGACATGGTCGTCGGGCCCTCGCGGGCGCGCCAAGGTAGCTCGGCTCCGCCCGCGGGGCCAGTCGTCCGGGGTCGCCGCTCCAGCGGCGGTCGCCGTCGGGCCCGGCCTCAGAATCCGCACAGGGGACCGCGCAGGGCTGTGATACTCAGGAAGACCACCCTCTGGAGTTGAACTGACGATGACGCATTTGACGATTAAGACGGGCCTCTACGCAGCGCCGCTGACGCTGATCACCCTCGCTCTCGTCGCCGGTTGCAGCGGCGATGACATGGCTGGGGAGACCGCCTCGACCGGGACCACCGCGGCGACAGCGACGGCGACAGCGACAGCGACGGCGACGGCGACGGCGACGGCGACGGCGACGGCGACGGAGTCCGACGGATCGGGGAGCATGAGCGCGACGGAGGGGACGTCGACGACGGAGGGGACGTCGACGACGGAGGGGACCTCGATGACAGAGGGGACCTCGACCACGACGGACGGGGTGACGAGCACCTCGACCTCGGACTCGGACTCCGAGGGCACGACCGAAGAGCCGCCGCCGCCGGTGCTCAAGTGCTCGAACGACCTCAAGAACATCCTCAACGAGGAGAACCAGATCGTCGAGACCTGCCCCCCCGACGAGGGCTGCCTTGACGCGATGTGCGTGCCTATCTGCGACGCGATCGCCCAGATCGACGGGACCATCGGCTGCGAGTTCTGGGCGCCGACGCCCCCCTTCGTCTTCAACGGCAACGACAGCGCTACGCAGCGCGGGCCCTGCTTCGCGGTCTTCCTCGCCAACACCTGGGAGGACTCGGTCAAGATCAACATCGAGCGCGACGGTCAGATGTTCGACGCCAGCGCCTACGCGCGGATCCCGAGCGGCATCTCGCCGAACACCCAGTACGACCCGCTGCCGGCGGAGGGGCTGCCCCCGGACCAGGTGGCGATCCTCTTCCTCTCCCACCGCCCGGGGGTGAAGAACTCGACCTCGCTCGAGTGCCCGGTCCCGCCGGCTGTCCTCGAGGACACGGCAGTGTCCGGCGCCGGCAAGGGCAAGGCCTTCCGGATCGTCACCGATCGGCCGGTCCGCGCCTACGACATCCTCCCCTACGGCGGCGCCTCGTCGTACCTGCCGAGCGCGACGCTGCTCTTCCCGGCGACCTCGTGGGGCGAGAACTTCGTCGCCAACGCGCCGGAGAAGGGCCTGCAGAACGACGGCCGCTTCGCGATGGTCGTCGCCAACGAGGACGGGACGACCGTCAAGGTCGCGCCGAAGTCGGACTTCCCCGGCGGCAACGGGATCGACCCGGCGCCGGCGAACGTCACCACCGAGTACACGCTGAACGCCGGCGAGATCCTGCAGTGGAGCGGCCTCGGCCATCCGATGGATCCGACCGCGGCGATCATCGAGTCGGACAAGCCGATCGCCCTGTGGACCGGCAACAAGTACATGCGGATCGGCAGCCTGACCTCGCCCGGGGGCGGCGGCGGCGAGTCGGCGCACCAGCAGATCCCGCACGTCAACGCGCTCGGCAGCGAGTACGTCGGCGCTGGTGTCGTCACCCGCCTGGTCAGCCTCGCGCCCGAGAGCGTGCCCTACCGCCTCGTCGGCGCCGTCGACGGTACCGAGCTCGCGTGGGACCCGGTCCCGGCGCAGAACCTACCGACCATGATCAACGCCGGCCAGATCGTCGACTTTGAGTCGACGGAGGTCTTCATCGTCAGCTCCCAGGACGACGATCACCCCTTCCTCTTCTCGCAGTACATGGCCGGCACCCAGGCGAACTTCCGCCCGGGCTGCTCGAACTCGATGGGCAACTGCGGCCTCGGCGACGAGGAGTGGGTGAGCCTCCTGCCGCCGGCGCAGTTCCAGGACCGCTACGTCTTCTTCACCGACCCGACCTACCCGACGACGAACCTGGTCCTGGTCCGGGTCAAGGGTGAGGACGACGCCTTCGCCGACGTCGACATCGAGTGCATGGGCCCGGTCATGGGCTGGCAGCCGCTCGGCGGCGATGGCCGCTTTGAGTACGCCCACGTCGAGCTCACCCGCGGCGGTCAGCCGGCGCCGGGGACCACCTGCGACACCAGCCGTCACCTCGCCGAGAGCGACAAGCTCTTCGGCATGGTCGTCTGGGGCACCGACTACTACTCGTCCTACGGGTACCCGGGCGGCGGCGACATCGCCGGGATCAACGACATCGTCGTCCCGCTGCCGCAGTGAGCGGAGGCCCGGGCGGCGTCCGGGCCAGACTTGGGGATGATGACGGCGAGCCAGGATCCTGGCTCGCCGTCGCTGCGTCGACCGCCCGCGAGTCGCGGCCAGGTCGCCGAGTCGTCGGAGGTAGGCGCAAGCTCGGGTCCGCCGATGACCGGTGGCCGACGGTCGGAGCTCGCCTGGGAAGGCGCCCCGCTAGCAGGGCCCGAGGAGCATCACCGCGTCGCTCGGCTCGGCGACGCCGCCGACGAGGAGCACCGCGGCCTGTCCCGGAGAGCTCATGACGATCGTGCGGTAGCCGTCACCGAAGCTCCCGCCCTCGCCGTCGTAGGGGAGCGGGGAGGGGCTCGGGGCGCGCCAGGTCCAGGGTCGACCGCTCGGGTCGAGCAGGCCCGCCTGTCCCGCAAAGCTCCAGAGCTGGTCGTACTCGTAGCCGCCGTCGGGGCCGGGGGGGCCGTGCTGCATCCACGAGGCCGCGTCGACGTCGGCGACGAGGACCGAGTCACCGGCGCGGACGTAGTGGTGCTCGCGGTGGGGACGCGCAGGGAGGGGCCGGGCCTCGCCCGGGCGGAGCTGGTCGCCGATCGGAAAGAAGCGGGCGCCCGCCGCCTCCTCGACGATGAGGCCGTCTCCGTCCGGGACGCTGACATGGTCGATGGAGGTGCAGGCGTCCCCGCCGATCCTGAGGAGGCCCTGGCGGTGCGCGCCGGTGGCGAGGTTGATGGCGCTCAGGTGGACCTCTCCGGGGCCGTTGCGGGCGATCCTCCACTCCTCGGCGGTATGCCACTGCGCGGCGCCGGAGCAGCTCCAGGCGCCGAGGTCGGCGACGGTCCGCAGACCCTCCTCCTCGAGCTCGACGAGCTTGGTCGCGTCGGGATCGTCATTTACCTCGGCGAGGCCGAAGCAGCGCTCTCCCGCGCAGCTCGCCGTCCACACCGTCGCCGGAGCGGGCGCGCCGATACGCTCGCCGGTGGCGACGTCGAGGAGGAAGGTCTCGCCGATGTAGCGCTGCTTCGCGCCCTTGGGGGCGTGGCGATAGAGGGAGACCAGCGCCCGTCGGCCGTCGCTGGCGACCCCCTTCGGGTACTCCCCGGGGACGAGGCCGGGGATCGGCGCCTCGGGGCCGACGACGGGGGCTCGCGGATCGCTGAGATCGATCCTCAGCCAGCGCCCGCCGCTGGCGTCGATCATCCGCAGAGCGGGCCTCTCGCCGCGCTCCAGCGCCACGTCCTCGCTCCACCAGGGGAGGGGGGTCTGGACGAGGCCGACGGCGCTGTCGACGTGGAGGAGGACAGCGTGGTTCTCTGCGCCTTCGACGAGGGCGACGACCCAGGTGCGCCCTGCGAGATCCCCGAGCCGTACCGCGGCGCGGAGGTCCGGGGCCCGTTGGATCGTCGGCGCCTGGGGGCAGCCTGGGCGCTCCGGAGGGAGGGCGGACCGAGCCTTGGTGTCAGGCGCCGAGGGGCTGCCACTCGTCGCCAGATCGTCGGCTTCAAAGGGCCGTTGGGGAGGGCTCGGCGCAGGGTCCGAGGCGCTCCCGAGGCGGGGGCCGCAGGCGAGCCCAGACGCGAGGAGGCCAGCGATCAGCGCTCCAAGACCCAGACATGAGCCGACCTGAGGAGCCGGTCGGGGAGTCGATCGGGAGGCCGGTCGCGGGCCGGCTTGCCGGGTCGTCGGCCGGGTCGTCGGCCGGGTCGTCGGCCGGGTCGTTGACATGGCCGTCGGCCGGGTCGTTGACATGGCCGTTGGCCTGGTCGTTGACATGGTTCGCGGGCCTATGTGCCTCGTCGTGCTCACGCTACACCGCGGCGGGCAGGCGGAGCTGAAGCGAGGCTCGCCTGTGGGGTCTGCCTCTCCGCTCTGCATCTTCCTCTACGATCCGCTCGTGCGCAGGGCGCTCGCGCTCGCTCTCACGGTCGAGCGACGCGGGCGATGCAGGCATCGTCCGCGTCGGCCGATCCGTCCTCGGCCTAGGCGCTCTCACCCTCAAAGGCGGCCTTGAGGCGCTTCTCGATCGACGCCTTGAGGAGGTCGGGCTTGACCCCGGCGGCCTTGGCGAGGAGCCCGAGCTTGAGCTCGACGTCGACCGACTTCGGCTGGACCGAGATCGATCCGGTGACGCCCGTGCCCTTGAGCTTGGCCTGGTTGCCGGACCAGCTCGACGAGACGCCGTACTTCTTGACCATCTCCTCAAAGCCTTGGACCTTGGCCTTGGCCTCGTCGACGCTGACAGAGTGGGGTTGCGAGACCTGAATCTTGCTCATCGGTGGTTCTTCTCCTGAGCCGGAGTGTAGCGGGGTTCGCCTCCGCGAGGGGCGCTACCAGCCGAGCTGGCGGGCCGCGAGCTCCTTCATGATCTCCTCGGCACCGCCGCCGATCGAGAGCACCTTGGTCTCGCGGTAGAGCCGCTCGACCTTGGTCCCGCGCATGTAGCCGGCGCCGCCGAGGATCTGCACCGCCTGGTCCGCGCAGGCCTCATAGCACTGGGTGGCCGCGTTCTTCAGCATGCACACCTCGGCTACCGGCAGATCGCCGTGATCGACGCGGGTGGCGATGTCCGTGAGGAAGGCCCGCGCTGCGTGGATCCGGGTCGCCATGTCGACGAGCTTGTGGCGGATCACCTGGCGGCGGATGAGCGGCTTGCCGAAGGTCTCGCGGATCCGGGCGTAGGCGACCGCCTCGTCGAGGCAGACCTGCGAGGCGGCGACGGCCATCGCCGCGAGCATCAGCCGCTCGCCGTTGAAGTTGCGCATGATCCCCATAAAACCGTGGTTCTCGACGCCGAGGAGGTTGGCCGCCGGGACCCGGCACTCGTCAAAGTAGAGGGCCGCGGTGTCCGAGCAGGACCAGCCCATCTTCTCCAGGGGCGTGCGGCTGAGGCCGGCGCTCGTCCCCTCGATCGCGAGCAGGGAGATGCCGCCGATCCCGGGGCCGCCCGTGCGGACAGCGGTCGTGATCACGTCCGCCCGCATCCCCGAGGTGATGAAGATCTTCGAGCCGTTGACCACGTAGTCGTCGCCGTCGCGGCGGGCCGTGGTCTTGAGGTTGGCGACGTCCGAGCCGCCGCTAGGCTCGGTGATCGCGAGGGCGGAGATGAGCTCGCCGCGGAGGATCGGCGGGACGAGCCGCGCCTTGAGGGCGTCGCTGCCGAAGTGGACGATCGGCGGCAGGCCGATCCCGTGGCTCAGGAGCCCGGCGATGAGGCCGCCCGAGGCCGCCTGCATGAACTCCTCGACGAGGACGATCATCGACCGGTGGTCCCCCGGTGTCCCGCCGTACTCCTCCGGGAAGCCGAGGCCGAGGAGACCGAGCGCGCCTGCGCGGGCGTAGAGCGCTCGCGGGAATTCTCGGGCCGCCTCCCAAGCGTCGATGTGCGGCGTGATCTCTTGGCTGACGAAGCGCCGGCAGAGGTCGCGGAGGGCCTCACGATCGGCGGCGGTGATGGTCGGATCGTCCTGCGGCACGGGGTCGAGCTTCGCATCGCCGGTGCCGAGTCCACAAGCGACAGGGCGGGGAGCGATGAGGGGGGGCGGTCCGCTCCACTCGGCCGAGGCGGTCCGGCGTCGTTCGCCGGAACCTGCGCTCGTCCGCGGAGCCGTCGAGAGCGTGAGCCAGCGGAGCTCTGTCGACGGTCCATCGAACGGCGCAGGTCCGCCCCCGAGCTCAGTCGAGCGCTTCTTTGGCCGCCATCGCCTCGCTCACGGACATGTCCCCGCTCGCGACCGCCTCGATCGAGGGGAGGTGGAGGTCCATGATCAGGGTGTTGCCGACGACCAGGCGCTCGGCGAGCGCGCGCGAGGGCGGTGTGACCGTCATGTCGGCGCTCGTCCGCAGGCGCACCGCGTCGTCCTCGTAGTCGAGCTCGAAGCAGCCGATGACCAGGCCACAGTTGATCCGGTGGAGCAGCTCTGCTAGCGCGATTCGCAGCTCAGCAGTGATATCGACGCTGTACACCGAGTAGACGAGGAACTGCTGGGCTTCGTCGCGGAGCTCGACGTAGACCTCCCAGTCGCCGTTCTCGCCCTCGAGCTCGACGCGGACGATGGGGAGCTCGGGGTGCTCCTGAAAGGGCCAACCCTGCTCGGTGAGGATCTCGCGGAGATAGGGGAGCATCGACATTAGTTGAGGTTCCAATGGCCGGTCTGGAGGTCGAAGAGATCGGAGAGGCGGACGAAGACAAAGCGCCTGCCGAAGCCCAAGGGCTGAAGCTGAGCGAGGCCCGCCGCGCGCATGTCCGGCGTACAGATGACCTTGTGCATCTTGAGCGGGAGCTGGTTCTCGTCGGTCTCGCTGGGGGTCGCCATGAAGGTGACGGTCCGCGCCGTTCCACCCATCGTCTTCGACGCGGTCATCGTCTTCCCGTCGGCAAAGGTCGGTTTGCCGAGCACGGGCCCTGTCGGGATGTTCGCGAAGGCGGTCGTGTCGACGACGGGGGCCTGCTGTTGCGGGACCACCGGCGTGGGCGGTGCAGGGGCTGCGGTCTTGTCGAGGAGTATGATCGCCTGCAGGGGGTCAAAGTCTGGGACGCTCGACCTCGGGGCGACCTCCTCCTGCTCCGCCTCCTGAAACCCGTAGGGGTTGTCGACGTCGTAGCTCACACCGTGGTTGACGTTGGCGATGTCCATGATCTCGTGGAAGGTGTGGCTCGGGCTGTGGTGGGTGTAGAACTTGGTGTTCCAGAAGATGAAGCCGGCCCAGGCGATCGCCTGCTTCCCCCGGGCGCCGCAGCCGGCCTTCCCCGCCATCTGGAGCATCCGGTCGGTGGTGTTCGAGGCGCCAGCGCTCAGGGGCATCTTCTTGGCGCGGGCGTGCTTGACCCAGTCATGGGTGCCGACCATGGTCCAGCCGTCGCGGGTCTCCCCGCCGTCCTTGTCGATCCGGGTCCTGCCGGTGCTGCTGGTCCCGTAGCGCGCGCCGCCGTCGTAGGGGCTCGGCGCGTCATAGATGCTCGTCGCGGTGTCGGTGTCGGTGTAGCCGACGCCGGTCACGCTGCCGAGCGCATAGACGATCTCGCGGAGGATCGCGAAGTTGGTCGACACCTTCTTGGGGGTCGGTCGGTTCATCCGCGTCTTGATATGACCATTGGGATAGAAGTGGTCGTATTGCCCGTGAAAGACCTCGAGCCAGTGCCAGATCGACGGGTACAGCGTATCTGTGCGGGCGCGGCGGGCCCTCACCGCGACCTGCCCCGGGTAGGCCTGGGTGACCCAAGCGCCGATCTTTCGCATCGCCGCGGCGAGGTTCGTCTTGATCGCCGGGTTGGAGCCCTTGGCGGTCTTCGCGAGCCGCTTCTCTCGCTGTCTGTTGGCCTGGGCCTCGACCTCCGCGTCGAGGGCCTGCGCTGCCTCCTCCCAGCTGCTGAACTCCAGGTCCTGCATGCTCATCCAGACCTGGACGCTGTAGCTGGCCTCGCGGGAGACCCAGAGCTGGAGGCGGTTGAGGTGGGCGTTGCCCCACTTCGTCGCCGGCGTATGCTTGGAGGCCTTGATCTTCGCCCAGGCCTGGCGGACCTGCTTGGAGGAGTTGCCGCGGATCCGCCAGCCCTTGTAGACGGTCCCGCCGACGGTCAGCTTGCGGTGAATCGTGCCCTTGTCGGGGGACTTCGCCTGCTGGGCGACGTGGGTCAGCTCGTGGGCCAGGAGGCGCTGACCGCCGGGGCTCTCGGGGCGGTACTCCCCGCGACCAAAGTAGATGTTGGGGCCCTTGGTGAAGGCCCTCGCCTGGATCGATGAGCTGAGCTCGTTGGCCTTCGGATCGGAGTGGACCCGGACCTTCGCGAAGCTCTCCCCCATCACCCCTTCGACGCGGCGGCGTAGCCCTGAGGGGAGTGGTCGTCCGCCGCCGCTCGAGCTGTCCAGGGTCGACGCGAACGAGTCCGGCGTCGCGCCCATCGACGAGCCTTCGCGGTCCGGAAGGATCGGCGCGGTCGGACTTGCGCGGATCGGATCGACGCTCTGCTCGGTCTCGCCGCCGAGTCGTCGCATCACCTGATCGGCGACGTGGTCGGCCTCTCTCTCCGCCGGATCGCCGGGGGTCGAGAGATCGTAGCTCTTGGCCTGGATCGTCGGCTTGACGACGAGCTGTGACATGCGCTCGCCGAAGGACTCCTCAGTGTCCTCGCGGCCGAGGCTCGGGCCGCTCTCGCCCGCGAGCGCCTCGATCTGTCGGTCAAGCGAGCCGGCGCCCGTGGTCGGAGGCGGCCGCTTCGCGGTCCCGGCGAAGCCAATCGGTGATCGACGTGAGCCCAGCGTGGGGCGGTGGGTCCGGAGGCGATCAGGCATGGGCGGAGCTCACTGTCGTCTGTGGAGCCAAGCTCGTGGTCCGCTCATCGCCCGAACCCTGCGATAGGGCCACGCTGAACCTTTCAGCGACGCTGATACGCACCGCCCAAAACTCGCCGATCATCATAGAACCTCACGGACACCGCCACCTACGACCGATCCGCGGTCCTCTGCGGCCTGCGTCACAAAGCCTAGGCTCTCCCCCGAGCCGGCGAAACGTCTATGATCGAGCCTCGCCTGGGCGAGCTCGAATGGAGCTTCATGATAGTTCGGCATCATGCGACCTCGCGCGGGCGACTTGGGGGGCAGCGATCGCTTGTTGTCCAGCGCGGGCCCAGGGAGCACGATGAGCCCACGACGAGCGGGCACGCTTCGGCGCCTTGGGGGCGCAGGCGTTCGCGAGCTCGGCGAATGACCATAGGCACCGAGGACGTGAGCGCGAGCGGTGCGTCGCGCGTTCAGGCTTGTCTCTGCGGGCACTCCGCGGTCTCGCTAGCCCGCGCGGCGAAGGACTCCTACGTCGCCGTGACGCTGTAGGGCGCGACCGCGATCACGGCGATGTCCCAGAGGAGATGGCAGAGGATCGTCGCGAGGAGTGAGCCGGTCCTGATGTGGAGATAGCCCCAGAAGAGACCTGCGCCGGCCGCCGCGAGGAGGAGGAGGGGGGGGCCGGCGGCCGCGTGTGCGAGGGTGTAGAGCAGGGCGCAGAGGATCACGGCGGCCCAAGGGCCGATCCTCGCCGCGAGCGGCAGGAGGAGAGCTGTCCGAAAGACCACCTCCTCGCCGATCACCGTCAGGACGAGGAGGGGCGCCATCCATAGGCCCGGCCCGTCGGCAGCGACGAGCTCGAGCTCGGCGAGGGCGGTCGCCGCAGCGGGCGCGATCTGGCCCAGCAGGGCGATGACGGCGGCCCCGAGCCCATAGAGGATCGCCGCTGCGCCGCCGCCGGTGAGGAGCGCCCGGGTGTCGAGCCGCAGCAGGCGACGGTAGGGGAGGGGGAGCGCGACGACGACCGTCGGCAGGAGCAGCGCGTAGCTGAGGGGCATCGCCCCCCAGAGGTCGCCCGCGGCGAGGCTGAGGGTGAGGGGGAGGCCGACGGCGAGGGGGAGGAGCGCGAGGGCGCGTCGGAGCTGGGGCGCAGCGATGCGCATCGTCGTTGTGTCCGCGATCCACAGCGGACGTAGAGAGATCCCGAGCCACGGTCCCACGTCCGCGCAGACGGCCTCGATCGTCGGTCGATCGAGCGGGCTCGCCTCGATCCCGAGCTCCCGCTGAGCAGGCTCAGGATCCCCGGTGACGCCCGCGCTCAGGAGCCCGAGCTGCGCCCGCGTCACCGGGGGATCCGCGAGCAGGCGCTCCATGAGCGCGGCGACGGGTCGCATCAGCGGGATGGGAGCTGGGACGATCCACAGCGGGAGCGAGAGGGCCTGGGCGACCTGACGGACGAGCGCGCGGAGCTCGACCGGCGACCCCCCGACGATGTCATAGGTCTTGTCCTCCGCGATCTCAGCGTCGAGGGCTGCGATGATCGCAGCGCAGACATCGGCGACCGCGACCGGCTGCAGGAGCGCACCGCCGCCGCCGGGGGCAGGGAAGATCGGCGAGTGACGGATCATCGCCGCGAGGTTTCGCAGCAGGTCATCACCCTCGCCGTAGATGACGCCTGGGCGGAGGATCGTCACCGCTGCTCCAGACCCGCGGAGGACCGCCTCGCCGCGCCACTTCGTCGCCATATAGGGCGAGTCGGGATCATCCCGACAACCGGCGACGCTGATGTGGACGAGGCGGAGATCGGCCCGGAGGGCGCCCTCGTAGAGGGCCGCGGGGATCTTGATGTGCGCGCGCTCCATCGCCTCGGAGGAGCCGCGCTTGAGCCCCGCGAGGTTGACGATCGCGTCGACACCGGCGACGGCCCGGGACAGCTCGCCCGGGTCGCCGAGGAGGTCGAGCACCAGGTCGCGGTCGGCGTCGGTCTCCCGTGGCCCTCGGAGGAGCGCGACGCTCCTGTGTCCGCAGGCCCGCAGGTGGGCGCAGAGGTGGCGGCCGAGGAAGCCGCTGGCGCCGACGATCGCGACCTCCATCGGCGACGATGCTGCCCGAGGATGGCGACAGCCGCTATAGTTGACGCTTCGTGATCCGCGAGCCCAAACCCCGCGGCCGTTCCGGCGTCGCCGCGCGTGTCGCAGGCGCAGCCCTCCTCGGCGCAGACCGCCTGATGTTCCGCGCTCTGCGCCAGATCTTCCTCCGGCAGCCGATTCCGGCGGCGACGCCGGCGGAGCTCGACGCCCTCCTCGAGGCGAACCTCCGCTACAGCGCCCCGGCCATCCTCCGCGACCCGGACCAGCTCCTCGCCCCACGCGCGCCGCTGGTTCGGCGGGCGCCTGTCCGGCAGAAGAACGTCCGCGGCGGCACCCTCAGCCACTATCGCCTGCCGACGCCCTATGCCCCGATCGACCCCGACTACCTGCCGAGGTTTCGCCGCTACCAGGGCCTCTCGGAGCTCCACGTCTTCGCCTGGCGGCACGATCGGCCGGCGCCTCTCTCGGTCCTCCTCCTCCACGGTTGGGGGGTCGGCGATCGTCGTCTTCACGAGGTCGAGTTCAACATCGGCCGCCTCTACCGGCAGCTCGGGCTCGACGTCTATTTCTACGTCGCGCCGTTCCACGGCCTCCGACGGCCGCCGGGACACCGCTCGGGGGAGCTCCACCCGTCGGTGGACATCGTCCGCAGCAACGAGGCCTTCGTCCAGACCGTGCAGGAGTTGCGCGCGCTGATCTCGATGATCAAGGAGGGCAATGGTGCTCCGCTGGGGGTCATGGGATCGAGCCTCGGCGGCTACACGAGCGCGCTCCTGGCGTCGATCGACGATCGTCTGAGCTTCGCCGTGCCGATCATCGCTCCGGCGTCTCTCGCGGACCTCTTCTGGGAGCAGGGCGAGGGAGAGTCGGTGCACGAGGAGGCGCGGGCGCTAGGGATGACGCTCGAGCGCTTCAGGGCGGCCTGGGCCCTCCACTCGCCCCTCAGCTACCAGCCCAAGGTGCCCCGCTCCCACCGCCTGATCGTCGGCGCGAGCAACGACGGGTTGGTCACGCGTCCCCATGTAGACGCGCTCTGGGAGCACTGGGGGCGGCCTCGCCGTTTTGAGTTCACCGGCGGGCATGTTCTCCAGGTCGGGCGTGGCGCCTACGTCCGCGAGCTGGCGACCTGGCTCCGCGAGCTCGGGCTCCTCCCGACGAGGCCCTAAAGGGCAGATGCGAACCATCTTGCGCAGGTGCGTCGCGCTCGACGCCCTTGCCCGCGCATCGATCTGTCTCATAGGCTACCGCGATCCTCAGGCCTAGATCTGCGGACGCGAGGTACACCTTGGCGAACTTCTTCGAAGACAACGACGACCTGCTCTACTACTTCGACCGCGGCATCGACTGGGAGCCGCTCGTCCGCCTGGTCGAGCACGACTTCAAGGCGCCGGAGAGCTTTGAGGATCTCGAGGAGGCGCGCAGCACCTACCGCGACATCGTCACGATGGTAGGCGAGTTCGCGGCCGAAGAGATCGCCCCGGTCTCCCCCGAGATCGATCGCGAGGGCGCGTCGATGGTCGACGGCGAGGGCGTCCTGCCGGCGGCGATGAACAGGATCTTCGATCGGATGAAGGAGCTCGAGCTCCACGGTCTGGCGCTGCCCCGCGAGCTCGGCGGCTTCAACTGCCCGATGGTCGTCCACTACATGGCCTCGGAGCTGATGGCCCGCGCCGACAACGGCGTGATGACCCACTACAACTTCCACAGCGGCATCGCCCTGGCGCTCCTGCTCTACTCGATGCACGAGGGGACGACGACCTTCGACCGCGAGACCCACGCCCTGACCGGGACCCGCTTCGAGTCGGCGATCCGCGAGATCATCGCTGGCGACGCCTGGGGCAGCATGGACATCACGGAGCCCAACGCCGGCTCCGACATGGCCGCCCTGATCGCCCGCGGCGAGCAGGACGAGTCCGGCGAGTGGAGGGTCTCGGGCCAGAAGATCTTCCTGACCTCGGGCCACGGCAAGTACCACATCGTCATCGCCCGCACGGAGGAGGCCGCCGGCCCCGACGATCCCAAGGCGGGCCTCGGCGGTCTCTCGCTCTTCCTCGTCCCCGCCTACGAGGACGACGGCGAGGGCGGTCGTCGCCGTCTCGCCACCCTCGACCGCCTCGAGGAGAAGCTCGGCCACCACGGCTCGGCGACCGCCGCCGTAACCTTCGACAACACCCCGGCGCATCTGATCGGCGGGCGCGGTGACGGCTTCCGCCTGATGCTCCTGCTGATGAACAACGCGCGGGTCGGCGTCGGCTTTGAGGCGATCGGCGTCTGCGAGGCCGCCTACCGCCTGGCCAAGGACTACGCCGCCGAGCGCGGGAGCATGGGCAAGACGATCGATCGTCATGAGATGATCGCCGACTTCCTCGAGGGCATGCGGACCGACATCCAGGGCCTGCGCGCCCTCGCGGTCGAGAGCGCCTACTTCGAGGAGCTCCACCAGCGCTGCAAGACGAAGGCGAAGATCGACGCGGACCCCGGCTCGATCGAGGCCGCCCGCTACGAGAAGCAGGCGCGCCGCTACGGTCGACGGACCCGCAGGGTCACGCCGATGCTCAAGCTCCTCGCCTCGGAGCGGGCGGTCGACATGTGCCGCCTCTCGATCCAGATCCACGGCGGCGTCGGCTACACCCAGGAGTACCGGGCCGAGCAGCTCCTCCGCGACGCGATGGTCCTGCCGATCTACGAGGGCACCTCGCAGATCCAGGGCCTGATGATCATGAAGGACAGCCTGACCGGGATCATGAAGAACCCGCAGGGCTTCGTCCGCGATCTGGCCCAGGCCCGCTGGCGCTCGCTCTCCGCCCGTGATCCCCTCGAGCGGCGCGTGGCCAAGCTGCAGGGCCTCGGCTACAGCGCCCAGCAGCACCTGATGCAGAAGACCGTCGGCGGCAAGCTCCGCGAGCTGAGCAAGCACAAGATCCGCGAGTGGTCCCATCGCCTCCGTCATGGCTGGGATCCGAAGCGGGACTTCGCCTACGCGATGCTCCACGCAGAGCGTCTCGGTCGGCTCCTCGGCGACATCGCGATCGCCGAGTCCCTCCTCGAGCAGGCTCGGCGTCACGAAGAGCGTCGTGAGCTCCTCGATCGTTTCCTCGACCGGGCGGAGCTGCGCTGCAACGCCCTGCACGAGGAGATCACGACCCGCGGTGCTCGCCTGATCGAGTCGCTCCGAGCCGGCGACGACGTCGAGAGCGCGGCCCAGTAGCCCGTCCCAGGGGGGCGCCTCGGGCTCATCGACGCGCACGCGGTCGATGAGCCCTGCGCGTGGTGCGGGTACCCGTCGCCGTCGTCATCTGTCGCAGGTCCTGGGAGGAAACGGCGTACCGGAGGGGAGCGGCCGACGAAAGGATCCTCGGGCTGCGCTCCGTGGGGTCAGGCCCTCGCCGACACCTGTGTCGTGACGGCGACAGACTTGTCAGAGTGTGCTCGCCGCGGTCGGATGCTAGCGTCCGGGCCATGACCAAGCTTAATCATTGGACCGCGCTCTCCCTCTCCCTCTCCCTGGTCGGGGCCTTCGGCCTCGGCGGGTGTGACAGCAAGGGCGATGACGAGGGCGAGAGCGCGAGCGAGGCGACGACCGGCGAGGGGAGCAGCGACTCCGAGGCGACGAGCGGCGGCAGCGACAGCTCGACGAGCGGCGGGACGAACAACTCCTCGGGCTCCTCGGAGAGTTCCGACTCGAGCACCAGCGAGGCGACGACCGGGGGGACGAGCGGCGCGACGACGGACGCGACCACAGACGCGACCTCGACGGGGTCGACGAGCCTGTCGACGACCGGGGCGACGAGCGAGGCGACGAGCGACTCGGACACGGACTCGTCGACCGGCGATCCGCCCAAGGCCTGCGGCGATGCGGCGCCGATCGAGGGCCTCGTCACGTCGATGGCCTACCTCAAGTCTCAGCTCCCGCCCGACATGACCTCGGGGAGCGGCAGCAGCGGCTCCTCCGGCGGCGAGGAGCAGGACCCGAGCACGCTCTACATCAGGCTCTCGGACCAGTCCTTCACCTGCAAGGACCCGAGCGGGATCCTCGAGTGTGGACCGCAGTGGTCCGCGACGATCGTCATCCCCCCGGAGTACCAGGCGCCCGGCGTCTACTCCTTCGGCCTCGGCGACATCATCGGCACCTTCACCGAGACCGGGGAGGACGAGGGGGGCAACGAGTGCGGCTTTGGAGGGGGTTCCTGGGAGGGCACGCTGGAGATCGTCGCGATCGATGAGAGTCAGGTCGAGGCTCGCCTCTGCGACGTGCAAGAGCCGTGGGGTTGGGCCAAGCCAGACCTCAACGGCACCTTCTACGCCGACCGCTGCTAGTCGCGGAGACGAGCGCTGAACGCGGCCGTCGCGGTGCGGATCCCCAGCGGGAGCTCGCAGCGCGGCGGTCTAAATTTGGGGAGGGTCGAGGTCGATCGCGTGACAAAATGACACGAAGCGCAGGACGACGTGACAGAGTAGCGCTGTCAGGCCGTCATTGTTCGCCTAACCCGCTGTAATTATTGAGCTGAAGTGGAGGCCCAGGGATTGCTTTTACCCGGGTGAGGTGTCCTGCCATGACCGTATCTGAACCGAGCCCAAGCCTCCGCGCGCCAACCGTCCTCGTCGTCGACGACGAGTCGAGCATCCGCGAGGCCCTCGCAAAAGTCCTCGTCAAGGAGGGCCTTGAGGTCCGGGTCGCGGCCGGCGGCCAAGAAGCGCTGGAAATTCTGCGCAACTATCCGGTTCAGGTGATGATCACCGACCTCCGCATGCCGGGGATGAAGGGCGATGACCTGCTCAAGGCGGCGATGGCCCTCACCCCCGAGGTCGAGGTGATCATCATGACCGCCTACGGGACCATCGAGAACGCAGTCCAGGCGATGAAGCTCGGGGCCTACGACTTCATCGCCAAGCCGCTCAAGCGGGCGGCGATCGTCGCGGCGGTCCGCAAGGCGCTCGACAAGCACGCGCTGGTCACCGAGAACCGCGAGCTTCGGGCTCAGCTCGCGGCGGCCACCTCGCGGTCGATCGTCGGCAACTCCCAGGTCATGCGCGCCACCCTCGAGATCGCCAGGCAGGCGGCGGCCTCCTCGGCGACGGTGCTCCTCCTCGGCGAGAGCGGCACCGGCAAGGAGCTCCTCGCCCGCTACATCCACCAGCACAGCCCGCGGACGGCCAAGGCGTTCGTCCCGACCAACTGCGCGGCGCTGCCGGAGAGCATCCTCGAGTCGGAGCTCTTCGGCCACGAGAAGGGGGCCTTCACCGGGGCGATCCGCAGCCGCGAGGGCCGATTTGTCGAGGCGAGCAGCGGCACCCTCTTCCTCGACGAGATCGGCGAGATCCCGCTCCACGTCCAGGTCAAGCTCCTCCGGGCCCTCCAGGAGGGGGAGATCGAGCCGGTCGGCGGCCGCGCTAGCAAGGTCGACATCCGCCTGGTCTGCGCGACGAACCGCGATCTCGCAGGAGAGGTCAAGGCGGGCCGCTTCCGCGAGGATCTCTTCTACCGGATCAACGTCATCCCGATCCGCATCCCGCCGCTGCGCGATCGGATCGAGGACGTACCGCTCCTCACCGATCACTTCCTCCGCAGCTTCGCGTCCAAGCACGGAAAGGCGGTCGACGGGGTCACCGACGGCGCCCTGCGGCTGATGGGCAACTACGGCTGGCCGGGCAACGTCCGCGAGCTCGAGAACGCGATCGAGCGGGCGGTCGTCCTCTGCCGGGGCAACCTCATCGACGTCGACGACCTGCCGCCCGAGCTCCGCGATCCCCAGGCCGGACACGGCCGCCAGGTGACCTTCTCCGTCGGAACTGCGCTTGCGGAGGTCGAGCGCCGGATGATCATGGAGACTCTCAAGTTCACCGAAGGTGACAAACGTCTCGCCGCCGACCTGCTCGGCATCGCCACTCGGACGATCTACCGCAAGATCGAGGCTGGACTCGTGCGCGAGGACCAGTACGCTCCGGCGGTCACCCCCGCGGAGAGCGACGATCTGCTCCACTAGCCGCCGCTGGACCCTTCGACCATGGAAGCCCTGCTCAAGAAATACTTCTGGATCGTCAAGGTGCTCGGCCTGGCGGTGGTCGTCGGGCTCGCTGCGTCTGCGGTCACGACCAAGTTCGGCGCCGCCAAGATCTTCATCACCGCGGACGATGAGTCGGGGGACGGTGGCGACACCGACGGCGAGAGCGAGAGCGACACCGAGGGAGACGAGGACGACGAGCCGAAGTCGCCGGGCACCGGCCTCTTCGACGCCACCAAGAAGAAGAAGAAGACCGGCACTGACGAGCGCCAGCGGACCGCGAGCGAGAAGACGAAGATGTTGACGACGTTGCTCGCCAACAACCTCTTCTGCCCGACCTGCGCCCCGGAGGTGCCGGAGGAGGCCGAGGACGCCGACGTCGGCGCGCCGATCCTCAACGAGGACGGCGAGCAGATCGGCGGGATCCAGCCGGGTGAGCAGCGGACCTCGCTGCCCTTCAAGCTGGTCGTGACGATGGAGTCGTCGGAGCCCAAGTACTCGCAGGCGACGATCTTCGACACCGAAGAGGGCAGCGTCAGCCCCTACTGGCCTGGCGACCAGGTTCGCGCTGGGGTCTACCTCGTCGCCGTCGAGCGCGGGCTCATCCACCTGCAAAACCAGTCGAACCTCGAGTACTTGGAGCTCGGCGCTGAGATCGCGCCGCCCAAGAAGAAGGCGAAGAAGAAAGAGGAAGCGCCCAAGAAGCCGAAGAAGGGCGCGATCCCTGGCGCTGACGAGGCGATCAAGTGCGACTCGGAGAACTCCTGCACGATCGAGCGGGCCTTCGTCGAGCAGATCCTCTCAAACCCGGCCGCGCTCGCAAAGCAGGCTCGAGTGGTCCCCTCCGTCGTCGACGGTGAGACCCGCGGCTTCAAGTTCTACGGCATCCGCTCCGGCAGCCTCCCCAAGCTCCTCGGCCTCAAAAACGGCGACCTCATCACCAGCGTCAACGGCAAAGACCTGAAGTCGATGGACGACGCCATGGCCCTCTACACCAAGCTTCGTAACGCCCCCAACCTGTCGATCAACGTCGATCGCAAGGGTGCGCAGATGACTAAGGAGATCACGATCCAATGAGCACTCCACTCTTCACCGGCCGCGGTGGCCTCGCGGCCAAGGGCCTCGCAGCGCTCGCTTCCCTGACGTTGCTCGGCGCCCTCGAGGCCCCAGCGTTCGCCGCTCCGCCGACGACGAGCCCCGGCGATCCGACCGGCGCCACCGCTGCGCCGCCGACCCGCGGCGGCGCGCTGATCGGCGACGAGGGCGGGAGCTTGCCCTTCAACAAGTGCAAGAAGATGGGGCGGAAGGCGAAGTTCACCGTCACGCTCCCGCGGGAGACCGAGCTCGACGACCTCATCAACTGGATGATGTCGATCACCTGTCAGAAGTTCGTCCTCGATCGCAAGGTGCGCTCGAGCAAGGTGACGATCCTCTCCCCCGAGCCGGTCACCGTCGCCGAGGCCTACGCCGCCTTCTACGCGGCGCTCGAGCTGATGGGGCTGACCGTCGAGCCCTCCGGCCAGTACTTCAAGATCGTCGAGACCTCCGAGGCGAAGAACCGCAGCCTGCCGCTCTACGGTGACGGGTCTTCGGCGCCAGGTTCGGACCGCTTCGTCACCCAGCTGATCCGCGTCAAGCACGGCAACCCCAAGGAGATCAGCGACCTCCTGAACAGCCTCAAGAGCAAGAACGGCGCGGTCGACACGGTCGGTAACCTGATCATCCTCACCGACAAGGGGACGAGCGTTCGCCGCCTGCTCCGCCTGGTCGATGAGCTCGACAGGCCGGGCAACGGCGAGAAGATCTTCTTCTATCAGCTCCAGTACGCGAGCTCGACGGAGGTCGCCGAGATCATCCGCGACATCTTCGGTCAGCAGGGGGCTGCGGCCTCGTCGAGCGGGAAGGGGAAGAAGGGGAGCAGCGCCCCCGCGGCCTCGGGGAGCCGGGTCCTCGTCGATGAGCGGACCAACACGCTGATCATCGTCACCAGCGAGGCCGAGTACCGGATGATCCGGCGCCTCCTGGAGCAGCTCGACGTCAAGCTGCCCGGCGGCGGCGGTCGGATCCACGTCAAGAAGCTGAAGAACGCCGACGCCGACGAGGTCGCCCAGGTGCTCTCCAACCTGGCGACCGGCGCGAAGGCGGCGGCCGACGCCAAGGGCTCGGCGAAGACCGGCAACAAGGGCGCCGCTGCGGCGGCCTCCGCCGAGCTTTTCTCGGGCGACGTCAAGATCACCCCGGACAAGGCGACCCGCTCGCTGGTGATCATCGCCTCCCAGGCCGACTACCAGAACTTGGAGCAGGTCATCGACGACCTCGACTCCGAGCGCAAGCAGCTCTACTTCGAGATCTACCTGATGGAGGTGACGATCAAGCGGAGCATCACCGGCGGCGCGGGCGGTCACTTCGGCGTGCCCTTCGACACCGCCGAAGGTCAGGCCCTCGGCCTGGTCTCGTCGGCGCCGAACGCCGCGGTCTCCTCGCTGCTGGTCTCGCCGGACGCCCTGACCGGCCTCGGCGCGGCGATCATCGGCCCGCTGGTCCCCAACTCCGGCACCCTCCTCGGCATCGGTCGTGACGTGCCGGCCTTCGGCATGGTCATCCAGGCGCTCCAGACCAGCGAGGACGTCAACGTCGTCTCGGAGCCGCACATGTACGCGGCCGACAACCAGGAGGCGACGATCGAGGTCGGCCGCAACGTCCCGACCCCCGGCGCGCTCTCCTTCAACTCCGGCGGCGGCAACTCGCTCGTCCCGCTGCAGTCGGTCGAGCGCCAGGACGTCACCCTCCGGATCAAGGTCAAGCCCTACATCAACGATGAGCGGACCGTGACGATGGACGTCGAGATCGAGGATCGCGACATCGCCGGCCAGGATCCGGTCCTCGGCGTGACGACGACCAAGCGTCGGCTCAAGCTCGACAAGATCGTCGGCCGTGACGATCAGCCGATGGTCCTCGGCGGCCTCATCCGCGACCGTGAGGGGGAGAACATCCAGCAGGTCCCAGGGCTCGGCTCGATCCCCCTCCTCGGCTGGCTCTTCAAGCGCAAGCAGAAGACCAAGGAGAAGGTGAACCTCCTGATCGTGATGATCCCGCACATTCTCGAGAGCCCCGACGACGTCCGCCGGATCCACGCCCGTCGTGACCGCGAGCGCCTCGACTTCATCGAGCGCGAGACCAACTTCAAGAAGCGCGAGATCCCGCGCAACGTCAACTTCCGCAAGAAGGCCGGGGTCCTGGCGACGATCGATCTCGAGGCTCGCCGGGTCGAGATGGAGGAGGACCTCCTGCGCAAGGCCGAGGACGAGATGCGCCTCGAGATCATCACCGGCGAGATCGGGCTGAGCCCCGCCCGCGGCGGCGTCGAGAGCGACGACTCCGGGGGCGCCGACCCCTCACCTGCTCCTGCGGCCATCTCCCGCCCGGCTCGTGCGGGTCGCGCCAAGTAGCCTGAGAGACGATCACCGATGGTCAACGTCAACCCCGCGAAGCCGCCGCCACCCCCCCCAGGGAGGGGCAGAGCGCCCTCAGGCGAGGCCAAGCCGCCGCAGAGCCTGAAGATCCGTCGTCCGGACACCCGTCCGCTCGGCGAGATCATGATCGAGAACGGGGCGATCGGGCCGGACGCGCTCAAGGAGGGCCTGGCCGTCCAGCACCTCGAGGACGAGCGGATCGGCGAGACGCTGGTCCGCCTCAAGCACTGCTCCGAGTGGGACGTCTGTCAGGCGCTGGCCGGTCAGTTTGCCCTCCCGTCGCGCGAGACCATCGACATCGCAGAGGTCGACGACGAGCTGATCGAGCGCCTGTCGATCCGCTATGCCCGGGCGAACTCGGCGATCCCGTGGCGTCTCGACGCCGAAGACGAGATCCTCGAGGTCTTCGCCGGCGATCCGCTCAAGCTGCTCGATCTCGACGATCTGAGCCTCGTCTACGACGCCGAGATCGTCGTCACCCTGATGCCGCAGACCGCGGTCCACGAGCTGATCAACAAGGCCTACGCCAAGCGGGCCAAGGACGTCGACCTCGAGCGCAAGGACGAGGAGTTTGAGGAGGAGGATGAGGACATTCTCCACGCCTCCGCCGAGGACGCGCCGATCATCCGCTTCGTCAACTCGCTGATCTTCAACGCCTCGAAGGAGCGGGCGAGCGACATCCACATCGAGCCCGGCGACCGGGAGGTCATCATCCGCAACCGGGTCGACGGTGTGCTCCACGAGACCAAACGGGCGCCGAAGGCCCACCACGCCAGCATCATCGCCCGCATCAAGATCATGTCGGGCCTCAACATCGCCGAGAAGCGGCTGCCGCAGGACGGCCGTATTCGCCGCAAGATCGCCGGCAAGGAGGTCGACATGCGCGTCGCGACCGTGCCGACGGCGCACGGTGAGCGGGTCACGATCCGTCTCCTCGACAAGACGGCGATGGTGCTCAGCCTCGACAGCATCGGCATGGCCCACGACCACCTGCACCTGGTCCGTGACGTCATCCATCGCCCGCACGGCATCTTCCTGGTCACTGGCCCGACCGGCTCGGGAAAGACGACGACCCTCTACTCCGCGCTCTCCGAGATCAACACGCCCGACCTCAACATCCTCACCGTCGAGGATCCGGTCGAGTATCAGCTCCCCGGGATCTCGCAGGTCCAGGTCCAGAGCAAGATCAACCTGACCTTTGCCGCAGGTCTTCGCTCCTTCCTCCGTCACGACCCGGACGTCATCATGGTCGGCGAGATCCGGGACGTCGAGACCGCAGAGATCGCGATCCAGGCGTCGCTCACGGGTCACCTCGTCCTCTCGACGATCCACACCAACGACGCCGCGACCGGCATCACCCGCCTCGTGGACATGGGCGTGCAGCCCTTCCTGGTCGCCTCGTCCTTGGTCGCGCTCCAGGCCCAGCGGCTGATCCGTCGGGTCTGCTCGGGGTGCAGCGAGCCGTACCGGCCGCTGGCGGCGGAGCTCGACGAGGTCGGCATCGATCCCGAGCGCTTCTTCGCCGGCGAGTACTGTCTGCGCGCGCCGATGCTGGATGAGCAGGGGATGATCGTGCCGCTAGAGCCGCCCTCCGGTCGTCGCCTGCCGCCGGTCGGCCACCTCTACCGCGCGGCCGGTTGCGCCCGTTGTCACGGCAGCGGCTACTCGGGCCGTACGGGCATCTACGAGGTCCTGCCCATCACTGAGGAGATCCGCCGTCTGGCGATCCGCAACGCGGACGCTGGCGAGATCAAGGCGGCGGCGCTAAAGCAAGGGATGCGGACGATCCGTGATGACGGCGCCCACAAGGTGTTGCTCGGGATGACGACGCTCGACGAGGTGATGCGGGTGACCGCAGAGGATAGTTAGCGATGCCGGCGTACGCATACACAGGGCTGTCTTCGAACGGCAAGACGGTCAAGGGGGTCGAGAGCGCCGACAACGTGGCGGCGCTGAAGGCCCAGCTCAAGCGCGCCGGTGTCTACCTGACCTCCGTCTCGGAGACGACCGCCTCTGCCTCGAAGGGCGAGGGGATGAGCCGCGAGGTCGACTTCTCGGCCTACTTTGATCGGATCAAGCAGTCGGACGTCGCCCGCGTCACCCAGCTCCTGGGCACGCTCCTCAACGCCGGGATCACGCTGCCCGAGGCCCTCGCGGCGATGACCGATCAGGTCGAGAGCCAGCGCTTCAAGGGGATCCTCTCCGACGTCGCCAACCGGGTCAACGAGGGCTCGGCGCTGGCCGACGCGCTCTCCAAGTACCCCGAGGCCTTCCGCTCGCTCTACATCAACATGGTCCGCGCGGGCGAGGCCTCAGGATCGCTCGAGACCGTGCTCGTCCGGATCGCCGGCTTCATGGATCAAGAGGAGGAGCTCCGCTCCAAGGTGACCTCGGCGATGGTCTACCCGATCGTGATGGCGGTGGTCAGCGCCGGCGTGGTCGCGCTCCTCATGCTCAGCGTCGTCCCTCAGGTGACGGAGATGTTCGCCGACATGAACGTCGAGCTCCCGTGGAACACCAAGCTCCTCATCCTGGTGAGCGACATCATCGGCAGCTACTGGTACCTCCTGATCGCCGGCGGCTTCGGGGTCGGCTGGCTCTTCCGCCGTTGGCGCGCGTCGGAGTCCGGGCGCAAGAGCGGTGACGCGTTCATCCTCCGCTCGCCGATCATCGGCGACCTCGCGCGGAAGGTCGCGATCTCCCGCTTCGCGCGGACGCTCTCGACGATGCTCGCAAGCGGCGTCCAGCTCCTGCACGCCCTCGACATCGTGCGTACGCTCCTCGGGAATGTCATCCTCGAGGAGGTTGTGACGACCGCGCGCGACAACATCCGCGAGGGCGAGGGCATCGCCCCTGCGCTCAAGCGGAGCGGCGAGTTTCCTCCGCTCGTCACCCACATGGTCGCGGTCGGCGAGCGTTCGGGTCAGCTCGAGTCCATGCTGATCAACGTCGCCGACGCCTACGACCGCGAGGTTAACACCGCGATCGGTCGGATGACCGCCGCGCTCGAGCCGCTGATGATCGTCGTCATGGGCGGGAGCGTCGGATTTATTATCTTCTCGGTGATGCAACCGATCATGATGCTGAACGAGCTGGCAGGGCAGCAGTAGCTGCTCGTCAGCCCACACCCACTCCGGAGACCGAATGATGCAGGTAGAGACAATCGAAGCCATCGTGACCCGCCGCCTCGCCCAGAGGGGCAAGAGCGCCGACCGCGGGATGACCCTCATCGAGATCCTCGTGGTCCTCGCGATCATCAGCTTGATCATCGGCGGCGTCGGCGTCGTCGCCTTCGGGCAGCTCGCCAAGGCGAAGATCAACACCGCCAAGAACCAGGTGGTCCAGATCCAGCAGCAGTGTGAGATGTACATGCTGGAGAAGAACGGAAAGTGTCCTCAGGACCTGGCCGACCTCAAGGCCGCCGGCGTGATCAACAAGGTCTCCAAGGATCCCTTCGGCAAAGACTACGTGATCACCTGTCCCGGAGAGCATGGCTCGATCGACGTCGTCTCCCACGGCCCCGACGGTGAGCCCGGCGGTGATGATGACATCACCTCGTGGATGACCGGCACCGACGAAGACGAGAAGGACAAGAAGTAGCCGTGGAGCCGACGCGCAACACCGCCGCTCGCCACGACCGTGGCTTCACGATGATCGAGATGATCGTCGTGTTGGCGGTGATCGCGTTGCTCTTCGGCTCCGTCATCATCGGTCTGAGCTCTGCCAAGCAGGCGGAGATCGTCCGCTCGACCAACCAGATCGCCAACACCATCCGCTTCGCCTTCAACAAGTCGCGGGTGACCGGCGACTACTACCGCCTGGCGATCAACATGGACGACAACACGATCGTCCTCCAGCGCGGCGACGATCGGATGTATCTGCCGGCGACCGATCGCGACGGCAAGCCGGTGGTCTACGACGCCGGCAAGGAGAAGGAGCGGGAGGAGCGGGACAAGCGGGCCGAGGAGGCCTACAACCGATCCTTGCAGGCGATGGTCTTCTCGGGCGGAGCCGCCGGCGCAGCGGCCTCGGGAGACGGTGCGCTCGGAGCCGCCGCGGGCGGGAGCAACCCCTACCTCGGCGGGCCGAAGCGGGTCCCGCGGCGCAAGCCTCCGCTCTTCGGCGGCTTCGAGGAGGAGAACAGCATCAGCGGCTTTAAGGAGCCGGTGCCGCTGCCGGAGGGGGTGAAGGTCATCTCGGTGCGGACCGCCGAGGACATCAAGCCGATCACCGCCGGCGAGGCCTCGGTCTACTTCTTCCCGCAGGGGCGGACTCAGCTCGCGCACATCCAGCTCGAGGAGGCTCGCAAGGACGGCAACAAGTACACGATCGTCGTCCAGCCCCTGACCGGACAGGTCGAGATCCTCGAGGGTCATGTCGACCTGGTGATCGAAGAGGAAGAGCGTCGTCGCCGTGATGACCTCGGGCGCGAGCAGGATCGGCGGAGCTTCTGATGACGGCACCTCGCAGACCAGCAGGCGCCTACGGGCAGGGCGGCTTCACGTTGCTCGAGGTGATGATCGCCGTCGCGATCCTCGGGATCTCGATGACCTCGCTGCTCACCTCGCAGATGGCGAGCATCCGCGCGACCCGCTACGCCCAGGCGATCACGTCGGTCGCCTTCCTCGCCGAGTACCAGCTCGTCGAGGTCGAGTGGCTGATGGAGAAGGACGGCGGCTGGGTCCGCGAGGACCGCTACTACGAGGGGAACTTCTCCGACCAGGGGTGGCCAGACATCAAGTACAAGTGCCTCGTCGACTTCATCGAGCTGCCGGACTACTCCAAGCTCCGGGCGGCCAAGGACGCCGCGGCGCAGGATACGGACGGTCGCTCGGGCGTCTACTACAAGTCGGCGGGAGACCAGGCCTTTACCGCCCTCGGGCTGGTCTGGCCGATGGTCAAGAAGTCGATCGAGAACTCGATCCGCAAGGTCGTCTGCACGGTGACCTGGCAGGAGGGGAAGAACAAGCACGAGGTCCAGGTGTCGACCTTCTGGACCGATCCAGAGCGGCTCTCGACCGTGCCGGGGCTCGGCGGCGAGGCTGTGCCTGGCGAAGAGGGCGAGGGCGGAGGCGAGGGCGGCAAGGGCGGCTCGGCGCCGTCGACGACGACGCCGTCGGGGCCTGCGGGCGAGATCGGGGGGATGCGGGGGAAATGATGGACCGTCGAAGACAGCGAGGGATGACCCTGATCGAGGTGATGGTCGCCGTCGCGATCATGACGATGATGATCGCCGGGGTCTGGGCGAGCTTTCGCGGGACGGTCCGCGGAATGAAGGCGACCGAGGCGATCCAGACCCGCTACGGCATGATCCGCAACGCCATGGGGACGATGTCCAGAGAGCTGTCGATGGCGTACCTCTCGTTCAACCGGCCGGCCTCGGAGATCAAGCACTACACCCTCTTCGAGGGGCGCGACGGCTTCGACGCCGACAGCCTGACCTTCTCGTCGTTCGCCCACCTGCGGATCCGCAAGGACGCCAACGAGAGCGATCAGTCGGTGATCCAGTACTTCCTCGCGAAGGACCCGAAGGACGCCTCGCGGACCCATCTCTACCGCCGCGAGACGAAGCGGCTCACCGGCGATCTCCCCGAGCGCCTCGAGAACTACTACCCCGCGTATGTGCTCTGCGAGGACGTCAAGGAGATCGACTTTAAGTACTGGGACGTTCGCAAGATCGAGTGGGTCGACGAGTGGCGGACGACGCAAAAGGACCTCCACCCGGACCGGCTGCCGACGCGGGTCAAGATGACGATGAAGATCAAGGATCAGACCGGGAAGCTGGTCTCCTACACCACCCAGGTCCCGCTCTTCATGCAAGAGAAGATCGATCTCTCGAAGTAGCACCTGAAGCACGTGACGAGCATGACCGAGGCAAAGACAGAGCGCCCTGAGGGCGCAGCGGCGGCGAAGGGGCAGCACGGTGTTGCGATCCTCATGGTCGTCGCCTGCCTCGCGGTCCTCCTGCCCTTCACGACGAGCTTCTCCTACAACTCGCGCGTCGACTTTCAGTCGGCGATAAACCAGCGCGACGAGGTCGTCGCCCGCAACCTAGAGCGGGGGGCGATGCGCCTCTCGCTGCTCCTCTTCGAGCTCCAGCGCCAGGTCTTCAGCCAGAAGCAGTTTCGGCAGATGGTCGGGGCGATGGACATCACCCAGATCGCGCCCTACCTGATGTCGATCTTCGGCTCCAAGGACGGCGCCGAGGAGCTCGGCGCCTTCGCCAGCCTGATGGGCCTCGACGGGTTTGACACCTCGATCTTCGGCGATCTCGGGGTCGAGTACGGGACCTTTGAGGTCCGCCTCGACGCGGAGAGCGGCAAGGTCAACGTCAACTGCCTGGGCTCGGAGGGGGACGGCGCGAACAACCCCAAGGCTCGAGTGGCGGAGACGCTCGAGGCGATGCTCCTGCCGACGCTCTACAACCCCCTCTTTGAGGAGGAGAAGTCGGACGGACAGCGCTACACCCGAGAGCAGGTGCTCGCGGCGATCGTCGACTACATCGACGAGGACACGAAGCGCTTTGACATGGTCAAGCTCACCAGCGGCTCGGCGAACGAGAGCTACCGCTACACCCAGCTCTACGACCCCTACGAGCCGCGCAACGCTCGCCTGGACACGATCGAGGAGCTGCACCTGGTCGAGGGCGTCGACGACGATCTGATGCTCGCCTTCGGCGACACCCTGACCGTCTACGGCGATGCCGCGAACTGCAAGGTGAACATCAACTTTGCGAGCGCCGATCAGCTCGCGCTGGTCCTGCGACACGCGGTGGCCGAAGAAGACCGGTGGCGGACTGAGGGGGAGAACTTCCTCCTCAAGACGATGCCGCTCGCCCGCTACGTGGTCGAGTACCGGCAGATGACGCTCTTCAAGGACGTCAAGGACTTCGTCGAGTTCGTCAAGAAGCCCGACCAGTTCATCTCGCCGCTGGCGATGCTCGGCGCCTCGGGCTCGGGCTCCGGCGGCGGGCGCAACCCGAACATGCCGCGGATCCCTGAGGGGATGTCGATCCGGGTCGAGGGCGGCAAGGACAAGAAGTCCGGAGACACCTGGGGCGGCGTGAAGGACGTCGCCGGGGTCGACCCGGAGCGGATCTATCGGGTCGAGGTCATCACCGAGGTGGGCGCCGTCAAGCGCCGCCTCAACGCTGTCTACGACATGCAGTACGCGCGCTCCCAGACCAAGGGCAAGGGCGCGTGGCTCTACTACCGCGAGGACTGAGGGAAGATGGCCCAGAAGTTTATCGGCTTGGATCTTGGGACCCACGGGGTCAAGGCGGTGCTCGTCAGCTCCGGCCTGCGCACGATCCAAGTGCTCGACATGCACGAGGAGGCGGTGGTCCTCGGGCCCGACGGCGACGACTCCCTCGACGCTGCGATCGAGGTCGCGGTGTCGGTGCTCAAGCGCCGGGGGTGGAGCCACTATCCGGTCGGGGTGGTGCTCCCCGGAGGTGTCGGCTCCTACCGCGTGCTCCGCTTCCCCTTCGGCGACGCACGTCGGATCGCCCAGGCGATCAGCTTTGAGGTCGAGGGGCAGTTTCCGGTCCCGGTCGAGGAGCTCGACATCGATCATCTGGTGGTCAGCGGGACGAAGAACGTCGGCCAGGCGCTCGTCGCCGCGGTCAGGAGCGAGGTGGTCAAGAAGGTCAGCGATGGCCTCGAAGCCGCCGGCATCGACATCAAGGCGGTGACGGTTCCGCCGCTGGCGATAGGACAGGTGCTCGACGCTCCTGCCCCGGCGATCGCCGATCCGGCGGCCGCGGAGGGGAGAGTCCCGGTCGCGCTGGTCGTCGACGTCGGTCATCGCAACAGCGAGCTGGTCGCCCTCGGGCCGAAGGGGCCGGTCGCGGCCCGCTCGCTGCGTCGCGGCGGCTACCACGTCACGCGGGCGATCGCCCGCGCCTACTCGATCGAGGTGGGCGAGGCGGAGACGCTCAAGCACGCCCAAGGGATCCTGCCCCACGAGGGGGCGGAGCTCGACGGTGAGCAAGCGCGGCTCTCCGCGGTGATCGCCAAGGCCTTGGAGCCGCTCATCCGCGAGGTCGAGCACACGCGCCTCTGGCTGCGGACGGAGCTCGGCTGCGAGGTCACCGTGATCCGGCTCTCGGGCGGCGCTTCGGCGCTGCGTGGCCTCAAGGAGTACGTCAGCGCCCAGACTGGGATCGCGGTCGAGACCGCGATGCCGCGTGAGAGCTCGCTCCTGAAGAAGGTCGACGGTCGCGACTGGTCCCGGGCGACGGCCGCGCTCGGTGCGGCGATCGCCGCCTCACGGCGACCGCTCATCCAGCTCTACAAGGACGCAGGGGCGCGCGCAGGGGAGGGCGGCTGGCTCATCGAGAAGGTGTCGACCTTGGCCGTGATGGGTCTGGCGATCCTCGCCTTCGGCGCCCTCGACACCGTCGCCAAGATGCAGGCCTACGAGATCGAAGAGGAGGTCTATGCGACGGAGCTCGCCGCCGCGACCGAGAAGGTCTTCGGTGAGGAGCTCCTCGACGTGACGGAGCTCGACGCCCGCTTGGACGCGGTCGAGGTGCGCGACGTGACGAGCCTCGTCCAGTCACGCTCGGCGCTCGACGTGATGAACGCGCTCTTCAAGGCGGCCGCGCCCAGCGGACCGAAGCCAGCTCCGCTCCTGCCGGGCTCGGAGGAGGATGAGGCCGCGGCTTCGGCGGCTGCGGCGGCCGTCGCCGCCGGCGCGCTCCCGGACGGCTCCCCGCTGACGGGGCCGGTCTCCTCCAGCGATCCACCAGGCAGCTCTTCGCTGACGACCCCGAGCAGCTCGACGAGCGATCCGTCCACGTCCGCGTCTGCGGCGTCGGAGGCGAGCGCAGGTCTGACCTGGGAGGACCAGCTCGTCTTTATCGCGGTCGAGGTGCGGGCGCAGAAGATCGATCTGACCGCGTCGGCGACCCGTCTCACCGCGCAGTCGTACCTCAAGCGTAGGTTCCAGATGATCAGCTGCGTGTCGAACGTTCAGGAGGGCAAGCTCAGGACCTCCAACGACCGCAAGTCCTTCGAGATGTCCCTCGAGCACACCTGTCTCTTTAGCCCCCTCGAGGAGGACGCATGACCGCCCCCGTTGGTGCCTTTGCCGGCTTCTGGTCGCGGCTCAACCCGCGCGAGCGCAACCTCCTGGCGATCCTCGTCGTCGTCGCCTTTGTGATGTCGATCGGGGTGCTCTTCGTTCTCCGCAGCGACTCTTTTATGGAGTCGGAGCAGCGGATCGCCAAGCTCCGCCGCGGCATCAACCTGATGCAGACGCGAGGCGCGGTCTACCAGGAGAAGCTCAAGGAGAAGGCTGAGCGCGAGGCGATGATATCGAGCGAGCCTATCGAGTTCGCGATCCTCCTGGAGGAGGCGACGACCGCCACCCTCGGCGACAAGAAGACCCAGCAGGAGGAGGAGAAGCCGCCCCTCGAGCTGGGTGATGGTCTCGTCAAGCGGGTCTACTCCTTTGAGCTTCGCAGCGTCACGCTGGAGGAGGTGACCCACTTCCTCCACAAGGTTGAAGACCAGCCGGGGCACATCGTCTACACCGAGCGGATCAAGGTGCGCTCGCCCTCCGAGTCGGAGGACCGGCTCAACGTCGAGATCGATCTCGCGACCTGGGAGATGGTGAAGACGGGCGACGCTGAGGGCGACGAGCAGGAGGAGGACGAATCATGAAGTGGACCATCAAGCCGCCCTCTGTCGACGGCCTCCGGCGGACCCTTCGCAAGGCCCGAGGCGTCGTCGGCTACGTCTTCCTCGCCCTCATCCTCTTCGTCGCCTTCGTCTGGATCAGCCTGCCGACCCGGGCGATCGCCTGGCGTATCTCCCACGAGGCGAAGAGCCGCGGCTACATCGTCGACGTCGAGGACGTCTCGCTCTCGCCGCTTGGGGACGTCTCGCTGCACAACGTGACCTGGACCTACGCCCCTTCGCGCTCGGGCCAGGTTCCCCGGAACTTCTTCGTCGAGGAGGTCGAGGTCGACGTCTCGCTCTTCCGCCTCCTCTTCGGCACGCTGCACGTCGAGGTCGAGGCGAAGGTCGACGAGGGCACGCTGACCGCGATGTACGTCCGCGATGACGAGGAGTCGGCGATCAAGGTCGACATCGAAGACCTCCCGCTCTACGACGTCCCGAAGCTCCAGCAGTCGGTCAACGCGCCGGTCCGCGGGCTCTTCGGCCTCCACGTCGACCTGACGATGGAGGGCGACAAGTTCGCCAAGGCGCTCGGGACGATCGACATCTCCTGCGCGCGCTGTCGGATCGGCGATGGCGAGACCCTGGTCTTCATCCCCGGGGTCAAGAAGGGGCTCATGGCGAAGGGGATCACCCTCCCGGAGATCGACTTTGGCAGCCTCAAGGGCCGGCTCAACGTCGAGAACGGCCAGGCGCTGACGGAGGGGATCGAGACCTCCAGCGACGACCTCAAGTTCAAGCTGCTGGGGTCGATGAACCTCCGCGACCCCTTCGCCCGCTCGGCCTTCGAGTTCGACCTGAAGGTCCTCCTGACCGAGGAGCTGCAGTCTCAGTCTGAGCCGCTCAAGCTGATGGTCCAGACGCGCAAGGAGAGCACCTACCTCGATCCCCCCGAGCAGGACTGGATGGGCTTCAAGCTCCGGGGCACGGTCTCGAAGCCTGAGTTCATGGGGATCAAGAGCAAGTCGCGGGCCGAGCGGATCCGTGAGCGCAAGGAGAAGTCGCGGGCGAAGGCGCGGAAGAAGGCCGCCGCCGGGTCGAAGAAGAAGAAGAAGCCGGCGAAGAAGCCGGCGAAGAAGCCCGTGGCGAAGCCGGATCCGCGGCAGGAGGGCGAGGCCGAGGCGACCGCTCGGAACACTGAGGAGCCGACGGCACCGCCGGCCGCAGTGCTCGACACGACCCAGATCGACACCGCGACGCCGAGCCCGGAGCCCTCCGACAAGGAGGACGAGGCGGAGGGCGAGGACGCGAGCGATAGCGGGGATGAGGGCGAGGAGGCCGGAGACGGGTCGGCCGAGGGCGGCGAGACGACCGGCGGCGGTGAGACGACCGGCGGCGGCGAGGGCGAAGGTGGAGACACCGGCGCAGGCTCGACCGGCTCGACCGGCTCGACCGGAGAGGACGCCCCGACCTAGCTGGAGCTAGCTCGACCTGGCCGGAGCGCCGGGTCGAGCGCGGGGGTCTACGCGAGAGGCCGCTGTCCCAAAGGACAGCGGCCTCTTCTCTCGGTCGCGGTCGCGGGAGGACCCGCGCCGGCGCTCCTCAGCGCACCCAGGCGCGCCAGGTGCCGTTGAGGATCGGCGTATTGTTGGGGGTGTCGGCCGTACACTCGAGGCGCAGGGCCTGGTAGCCGTCGTGGTAGCCGAGCGCGACCTGGTTGATGTTGCTCAGGTTACTGTCGGCCTGGGCTGGCGGGGTGTGGCAGACGCCGAGCTGGAACGAGAGGTTCTGCTTGGCAGGACCACAGCCGCCGCAGATGTGCCAGCAGCCTGAGGTGTGCTCGTTCGCGGCGGTCGGGTAGGCCTGAGCGTCGGCATAGGGGCCGCCGTTGCTCGCGATCTTGAAGGACTTGGCGTCCGAGCTGTAGATCATCGTCTCGAGGAGGGCGGTCCAGTCGGCCATCGTCGGCGTCCAGATCGCGTCAGCCGCCAGGTCTCGGGTCTCGTCCTGGCATGAGTAGCGGAGGTCCTTGGAGCCGGCGATCAGCGTCGTCGCGTCGTGCATGCCGAAGACATCGTCGGCGAGCTTGAGCTCTTCGTTGGCGACGACCTCGTTGCCGTCGAGGAGCTGACGCCAGGAGCCGGTGAAGAAGCGCTTGTCGCGGTTGATCGACTGCGGGATCCGGTTGCTGTGGAGGTTCGCGATCAGCGTCCAGCCGCCGCCCTCGGTGTCCATGTCGCAGGTGACCTCGAAGGGGATGTCGGGGCCGTTGCCGTCGGGGTCGATCGTGTAGCTCCCGGAGCTCGCGTCGGGGGTCTTGTCGAGGATCTGGGCGCAGCTCAGGGGCCACGTGCAGGTGCCGTCGATGCAGAGGATCGGGTCGCAGTCCGCGTCCGACTCGCAGCTCTTCCCCGCGTCACAGGCGTCGCAGCTCTCGCCGCCGCAGTCGACGTCGCTCTCGGCGGCGTTTTTTACGCCGTCGTCGCAGGTCGCGCTGACGCAGATGTTCGAGCAGGTGTCCTCGTCGATGTCGTTGCCGTCATCACACTCTTCGGTGCCGGAGCCGGCGTTGTGGACAAGGGCGTCACCGCAGGCGGCTGTCAAGCATTGGCTCGTACAGTCGCCGTTATCGTCGTTCGCGTTGCCATCGTCGCAGGACTCCCCTGCGTCGGGCTGGAGGTAGCCGTCGCCGCACAGGGGGAGGAGACAGGCGTCGGTGCAGGTGTCGGTGTTGTCGGCATTGCCGTCGTCGCACTCTTCGCCGGGCTGGACCTCACCGTCGCCGCAGCTCGCGAGCTTGCACTGGTTTGTGCAGTCGTCGGCGTCGTCGGTGTTGCCGTCGTCGCAGCCCTCGCCGGGCTGGACGATGCCGTCACCGCAGGTCGCGGTGGTGCAGTCGCTCTTGCACAGCCCGTTGTCGTTGTTGTCGGGGCCAGCGTCGCATTGCTCGTTCGGGCCCTGGTCTCCGTCGCCGCAGACGTTGGTCGTGCAGTCGCCCTTGCAGGCGCCGCTGGGCCCGTTCGCCGCGCCGTCGTCGCACTCCTCACCGTCATCGACCGTCCCGTCGCCGCAGACCGGGTCCGCCCCCGTCGTCGTCGTCGTCGTCATGCTCCCGGTGGTCTCCCCGGCGCTCATCGAGCCGACGCTGTCGGTGACCATAGGCGCCTCCGTGGTGCCCCCAGTCCCGGTCTCTTGCATCGTCATCGTCGTCGAGCCGCCGGTCGTCGCGGTGCCCGTCGCGGTGTCATCACCAGAGCATGCTGCGGCAATTGCGCAAAGCGCCGAGAGCCAGTATGAACGTCCCATAGACCACCTTCCACTTCCCACTGGAGGAGAATATGGCTGGCCCTCGGGCCGCGAATGGTCCCCTCATGAGGGTGGGAGGAAAATCGGCGGCCAATGCGCGATGGGCGCAAAATCTGCGCTAATCGACGGTTCGATGCCGTGGCAAACCATCCCTGCCGCTTCCTGACGCGGCGTCAATCCAACGGAGGAGCAGGATCATGGTCCCGCAGCCGAGTGAGCCGACGATACGAGTCCTGATCGCTGATGATGAGCCCGCCGCCCGGTCTGCGTTGGGGGAGATGCTGCGCGACGAAGGCTACGAGGTCCAGACCGCGGCGGACGGCTTTAAGGCCCTCGGCAAGATCGACGGATGGACTCCAGATGTCCTGATCACCGACGTGAAGATGCCGGCGCTCGGAGGTATCGAGCTGATGGCGAAGATCCGCGAGAGCTCGCCGGACACCGCGGTGATCGTGATGACCGCGTTCGGCTCGGTCGAGGGGGCGGTCGAGGCGATCAAGCTCGGCGCCGACGACTACCTGTCGAAGCCGATCCACTTCCCGCAGCTCCTGATCATCCTCGACCGCGTGCTCCGACACCGCGCTCTCCAGCGCGAGGCGTCGGCGCTGCGTGACGCGCTGCGCGAGCGCGAGGTGGAGCCCGAGGGCGTGATCGGTCAGAGCAAGCCGCTGCGCGAGCTGCTCAAGGTGGTCCGGCAGGTGGCGGCGTCGCCGGTGGCGGTGCTCCTCCGGGGGCAGACGGGCACCGGCAAGCGCTACACCGCGGCGCTCCTCCACCGTTGGAGCGACCGCAGCGACAGGGCCTTCTCGGTCGTCCGCTGCGGCGCCCGCGATGTGAACGAGCTCGAGCGCGAGATCTTCGGCTATGTCGAGGGCGGCGAGCTGCACAAGGGGGCCCTCGCGGCCGCCGACGGCGGCACGCTCTTCCTCGACGAGATCGCCGAGCTCTCCCCGGGGATCCAGGCGAAGCTCCTGAACTTCCTCCAAGAGCGGACCTACGTGCCTGTCGGTGGGACCGCGAAGGAGACCAGCGACGCGCGGGTGATCACCGCCAGCAAGGGGGACCTGGAGCGCCTCGTCCGCGACGGTCGCTTCCGCGAGGATCTCTTCTATCGGCTCAACGTCGTGACGCTGCGGATGCCGACGCTGCGCGAGCGTCGTGATGACATCCCGCTCCTGGCCTCGCACTTCCTGCAGATGTACGCGGACGCGGCTGGGAAGAAGATCTCAGGGCTGAACGAGCGAGCCCTCGGGGTGCTCTTGAACTTCGAGTGGCCGGGGAACATCCGCCAGCTCGAGACCTGCATCGAGCGCGCGGTGGTCCTCGCACGGTCATCGGAGATCGAGCCGCGGGATCTGCCGCGTGAGCTCATGTCCGCGGCCCATGACGACGAGCATATGCCGGCGGTGCCAGGGGCTTCGCTGCGGGAGCTGGAGCGCTACGCGATCCTGCGGACGCTCGAGCATGTCGGCGGGAGCACCAGCAAGGCGGCGAAGATCCTCGGCATCTCCCCGCGGAAGATCCAGTACCGCCTCAACGAGTACCGCTCGACGCCTCAGTCGGGGGTCCCGTCGGTCGTCGCGGCCTCCAAGCGCTCGTAGGCCGAGGTGCCCGCGCCCCAAAGGCGGCGCTGAGCTGGCTCCTGGGGAGCGGCGTCCTGTCGTTGCGCAGGGACGGGGGCGGGGAGCGCTCTGGTACCCTGCCGCGCTGTGAACCTCCTCCTCCTCGATGACGACGACTTCGTCGCTGACGGCCGGGCGATCCTCCGGGATCGCCGGCTCAAGCATGTCCGCGAGATCCATCGGGCGGCGGTCGGCGAGACCCTGCGTGTCGGGAGGATCGGCGGGTGCGTCGGCGCGGGGAGGATCCTTCGGCTCGACGAGGGCGCGCTGGAGCTCGAGGTCGAGTGCGCAGACCCGCCGCCGCCGCCGCTCCCGGTGACCCTGGTCTTCGCGCTCCCGCGACCGCCGACGCTGCGCAAGGTGCTGGAGCAGGGGACGGCGATGGGGGTGAAGCGCTTCATCGCGATCGGGGCGAAGCGGGTCGAGCGATCCTACTGGACCTCCAAGTCCCTGCGGCCGGAGGCGCTGCGCGAGAGCTTCATGCTCGGCCTCGAGCAGGGGAAGGACACCGTCATGCCGAGCCTCGAGAGGTGTCCGCGCTTCGCCGCGTTTCACCGCGAGCGCTGGCCGGAGCTGCGAGCGGCCGGTCGCCCGCTCCTCGCCGACGCCGGTCCTGCGGTGATCTGGCCGAGCAAAGGCGCCCCATCGGGCCATGCGGGGACGATCCTGGTGGTCGGACCCGAGGGGGGGTTCATCGAGCCGGAGGTCGCTACGTGGCGCGACGGTGGGTGTGAGGTGGTGAGCCTCGGTCCGCGGACGCTGCGGGTGGAGACCGCCGTCGTCGCGCTGCTGGGGCGCATGATCGGTCCTGGGGCTCTTGCGGAGGCCGCAACCGTGCATCCTCTGTAGTTTCGATCGCGTCTCTCGCGGTCTGTGAGGTAGCGGTTTGACGGTCGGGGGGACCCCCACTATGGTCCCGCCGTGACTCTTTCCGGTGAGCGGTTCCGCCGTGTTCGGGGTCGGAGCGTCGAGCTTGCCGGCCCTTTGGCGACCGACGATCAGCTCGCGCAGTCGATGCCTGACGTCAGCCCGACGAAGTGGCACCTCGCCCACACGACCTGGTACTTCGAGCGCTTCGTCCTCCGCCGCGATCCGGCCTACGAGGCCGTGGACGCTCGCCACGACTTCCTCTTTAATTCCTACTACGACGCGCTCGGCCCCCGTCATCCCCGGGCGCAGCGTTCGCTGATCACCCGACCGACGCTCGAAGGGGTCCACGCCTACCGCCGCTCCGTCGACGCGTCGATCGAGCGCTTGCTCGCGGGGGAGCTGAGCGCGGAGCTGAGCTTCGTCATCGAGGTGGGTCTCCACCACGAGGAGCAGCACCAGGAGCTCCTCCTCACCGACATCAAGCATGTCCTCGGGACCAGCCTCTTCCAGGCGGCCTACGAGGAGCAGGCACCGGCGCCGGGGGCCAAGGCCGCAGCGTCCGCGTGGGTGAGCTTCCCGGAGGGGCTGGTCGAGCTCGGCCATGCAGGCGACGGCTTCGCCTTCGACAACGAGACGCCGCGCCACCGCGCCTTCGTCGAGGCCTTTGAGCTCGCGTCGCGCACCGTCACATGCGCCGAGTTCGCCCGCTTCATCGCCGATGGCGGCTACCGGACCCCCTCCCTGTGGGTCTCGGAGGGGTGGGCGCACGTGCAGGCCAACGACCTGCGGATGCCCCTCTACTGGCGGGAGGACGCGGACGGCTACGAGCTCTACACGCTGGGAGGGGCTCGCCGCGTGAACGGGGAGGAGCCGGTCTGCCACCTCTCGTGGTTCGAGGCGGACGCCTACGCGCGCTGGGCCGGCGCCCGCCTGCCGACGGAGCAGGAGTGGGAGGTCGCCGCCGCTGGAGCGGCCCCCGGTCACGACGCTGGCGCCTCCGATCACCACCCGCGCGTCCTCTCTGGAGCTGGGATGCAGGGGCTTGTGGGCGGCGTCTGGGAGTGGACGCAGAGCCCCTACGTCGCCTACCCGCGCTACCGCCCGTGGCCCGGGGCGCTCGGCGAGTACAACGGCAAATTCATGTCGAGCCAGATGGTGCTCCGCGGCGGCTCCTGCCTGACGCCGCCGGGGCACGCTCGTACGACCTATCGCAACTTCTTCCCGCCGACCGCCCGCTGGCAGATGACCGGCGTCCGACTCGCCCGTTGGAGCTGAGGAGAACCATGAACACCGCCACCGCACTCAACCTAGACCGTCAAGAATCCCTTCGAGAGGAGGTGCTGAGGGGGCTTCGGGCCCAACCTCGGCGGCTCGAGTGCAAGCTCTTCTACGATCTCGAGGGCTCGCGCCTCTTCGAGTCGATCTGCGAGCAGCCCGAGTACTACCTGACGCGCTGCGAGGTCGAGATCCTCGAGCGGCAGGGCGCCGCGATCGCCTCCGTGCTCGGGCCGGGGGTCACCCTCGTCGAGCTCGGCAGCGGCAGCAGCAGCAAGACCCGCCTCCTCCTCGACGCCCTCGAAAGCCCCGCGGGGTATGTCCCGATCGACATCTCCGGGGAGTTCCTCGAGGAGAGCGCGGCGGAGCTGCGGCGGGTCTATCCCCGGCTTCCGATCGCCCCCGTCGTCGCCGACTTCACCGCGGCGATGCCGGCGGTCGCCGAGCTCGACGTCCCCGCGGAGCGGGTGGTCACCTTCTTCTCGGGGTCGAGCATCGGCAACTTCGATCCCGACGCGGCGGCGGCGTTGATGCGCTCGGCGGCGGCGATCGGCGGCGCCGAGGGGTGCCTGCTCATCGCCGCGGATCTTCGCAAGGATCCGAAGGTGCTCGAGGCGGCCTACGATGACGCGGCAGGGGTGACGGCGGCGTTCAACCTGAACGTGCTGGGTCGTCTCAACCGCGACATCGGGGCGAACTTCGACGTCGACGGGTTCGAACATCGGGCGGTCTGGAACCCCGACGCGAGCCGGATCGAGATGCACATCGTCAGCCGCGGGCAGCAGCTCGTCCGCGTCGGCGGTGTCTCCCTCGAGCTGGCGGCCGGCGAGGCGATCGTCAGCGAGCACTGCTACAAGTACACGATCGATGGCTTTGCAGAGATCGGACGGATGGCGGGGCTGCAGCGCGAGGCGCTGTGGACCGACAGCGGCGAGCGCTACAGCCTGCAGCTCTTCTCGCAGAGCGCGGGCTCCTGAGTAGGGTCTCCTGAGTAGGGTCTCCTGAGTAGGGTCTCCGGCGTAGGAGCTCCGGAGTAGGAGCCTGTAGGGGCCCTGAGCACGGGAGTCTCCGGCTCCTGGCGCCTCGCCCTGGACGGGCGTCGCCTGCTAGCCTGCGCAGGTCGTGCGCGACTCCCGATGGTCCACGCGTCTGCTCGCAGGTCTCGCGATCCTCCTGGTCGCGGGCGCTGCCTATCAGGGGCGTCGCCACTTCATCCGCACGTTCTTCGGCGACGGCGAGGCCGTGGTCCCTGGCGCGAGGCGAGGCGCGGCGGCGGCAGGCGCTCCGGGGGAGGTCGATCGCCTCCGGGTCGTCCTCCTCGACGGTCTCGGCGCTGCGCGTGCGGCCGAGCTCCCGGAGCTCCGGGACTTCTGCTCGCAGGGGCGAGCGCTCCGCGTCGACGTCGGCTTCCCGACGGTCTCCTTGCCGGTGCAACATGTTCTCTGGACCGGTCGCACCCAGCAGCAGTCGGGCGTGCTCTACCGGATCCCTGCGCTCGAAGAGCCGCCCGTCGACGCTCTGCCGACCGCTGTCAGCTCGCGGGCGATCGCCGAGTCGCACCCGGCGATCGTCCACTCCTTCGGGTTCGCCTCGGCCGAGCCGCCGCTTGACCGCGAGGCCCCCGACGCGCTCCCTGAGGGGTGGCGCGAGGCTTTCGCAGAGCGGGCGGCGGAGGTGATCCGCAGCGACGAGCGCCTGGTCTTCGTCCACGTGCTCCGGATCGACGAGGCGGGACACGCCGAGGGCGGCGCTTCAGAGGCGTACGCGGCGGCGGCGGCCGAGGCTGACGCGATCCTGGGGACGCTCCTCCGAGCGGAGGCCACGCATCGCCCGGCGGGCAGCACCCGCTGGCTGGTGCTCGCCGATCACGGTCATCGATCGGCCGGCGGCCACGGTGGCGCGGAGCCCGAGATCCGCCAGGTGCGGGCCTGCGTCGTCGGTGAGGGTGTTCCTGCGGACACCTCGGGCATTCCCGACGACGTCCACCTGAGCGATGTCGCCCGCTTCGTCGGTGAGAGCCTCGGCGTCGGCCCCTCGCCGGGCGCGCCCGGTCGGCCCTGGGCCGAGGCCTTGGCGGGGCAGGGTGCACGGCCCTCGTTGCCGACGCCGTCGGCGGGTCGTTGGACGGCGGCTCTGCTCTGCGTTGTCGCGGTCTTGGCGGGGCTCGCCTGGATCCTCCGCCGCCTGATCTGGGCGGCGCTCCTCTGGCCTGCGGCGGCCTATGTCGGGGTGGTCGGCGGCGTCGGTGCGGTCACGCTGTCGAACCCTGCCGTGTATCCGCCGCTCGGGGCGGACGCTCTTCTCGCGGCGTGGCCCGGGTGGGCGGCCCTCGTCATCACGCTGGCGGTGCTTCGTCGGCGCGCGTCGGTCATCGACGGAGCCTTCGCCGTCTTCGGCGGTGTCCTCGCGTTGGCCCTCGGCGCGCTGATCCTCGCGGGGGCCGCGGGCAGCGATCCGCCGCTGATGCCGTGTTGGACCGCCCAGGCGAGCCTGTGGCTGACCCTGACGTGGCCCGCCGGGATCCTCGCGGCGCTCTCGCTGTGTCTGCCGACGTCCTCACGCCCTCCGACGACGCGCTGATCATTGCTTCTTGATACATGTCTCTAGGAGCATGTTGGGGCGATTGCGCGCGCCCTCCTTGAGCATGCAAGGATCGGCGTGTATTACGGTTACCAACGGATTTTGTCCGACCTCATCGGCGGACGTGATACGTTGACGGACATACAAGTAGTGGGGTCAATAATGTCGAATCGTCGGTGGACGCATATCATCGGGATGGTAACTCTGGGGCTCATCGTGGGTTGTGGTGACGACTCGGAGCGAGCCACCACGGGCCTCTCAGGCGGGTACAACATGAGCGCCTCGGCCTCGCAGTCGGCCTCGGCGAGCGGGGGCTCCAGCAGCTCTGGCTCCGACTCCTCCGGCGAGGTCACTGCGTCATCCGGTGACTCGACGGGCGAAGAACCGACGACGACGGGCGATGCTACGGTGTCGACGACCGATCCGACGACCGATCCGACGACGTCCTCGACGACGGACCCGACGACGTCGACGACGGACCCGACGACGTCGACGACGGACCCCTCGACCAGCTCGTCGAGCTCCTCGTCTTCGTCGAGCTCGTCGTCTTCGTCGAGCTCCTCGACCTCCGGCGGAGAGATGAACGACCCGCAGCCGAACAGCGGCCTCTACTCCCACTGTGAGGTCCCCGAGGACTGCATGCCGGGCTTCGCTTGCTACAGCCTTCAGGACCAGGACATGGTCTACATCACCGGCTTTTGCACGATCATCTGCGACAGCATCGCCGACTGTGTGCCCGAGCCGAAGAGCCAGGCTGTGACGGAGTGTTTCCAGGTGAACCCGGACACGAAGGCCTGCTCGCTCAAGTGCAACCAGGACGGCGACTGTCCCATCGGCATGACCTGCGAGTCGATCACCGAGGGCAACTACTGCTGGTAGCGGGGCGCTGAGGCGCTCGACCCCTGCGCGGGGGATGAGCTGGGTCGTCCTCGCCTCGGCGATGAGCGAGGTGGCGCGGAGCCACGAGGTGCGCCTGCACTAGCGCCGCCGAGCGGGCTGCTAGGGCTTGTCTGGCCGAGCGGCGGCGCGCTCCCGGAGGCGGCGGCCCTTGCTCGTCCGGTCGAGGTTGACCGCGGGCGCGGCCTGGTAGATCTGGGTCAGCTCGCCGACGATGTCCGGGGAGCTGGCGGCGAGGTTGTCGTGCTCGCCGAAGTCGCGCGCCAGATCGAAGAGCTCGGTGATGTTCTCGTCGCCGCGGACGAGGAGCTTGTGGGGCCAGAGGACGACCCCGTGCTGGTCGCTCTCGTTGAGGATCAGCGGGCGTGGAGCTTCACGCAGGGAGTCCGGCGCGCCGGGGAGAAGGTGGGGGAGGAGCGTGTCGCCGTCGAGCCCGCCTGGGAGCGGGGCCTCGGCGAGGGAGAGGAGCGTCGGCATGACGTCGACGAGGGTGACGGGGGCTTCGCTGCGGCGGGGCGGGACCCCGGGGAGGCGGATCGAGAGCGGGATGTGGGTCAGGGGGTTGTAGAGGACCCGGCCGTGGTTGTCGGGGAGGCGGGGATCCTCGCCGAGGCTCTCGCCGTGGTCGCTGGCGAAGACGATGATGGTCGTGTCCCACAGGTCGCGCTCGCGCAGCGCGGTGATCAGATCGCCGACGGCTCGGTCGACGAGGCCGACCATCGCCCGGTACTTCGGCTCCTTGCCGGGGGGGAGGGGCTGGTCGCCGGTCAGCGAGCGGAGGTGACGGTCGTCCGCCTCGACCTCGTCATGCTCGTGGACGTCGAAGTAGTGGAGCCAGAGGAAGATCGGCGCGTCGGCGTCGTCCCCCGCGAGGTGGCGATCGAGGTATTCGAGCCCGCGCTGGGTGGTCCTGTGCGAGGTGGTGTAGGAGCCGACGTCGCGCTCGTGGAGATCGTTGACCAGGCGGCGGTGCTCCGCCAGGCCGCGTGTGATCAGGGTCTTGCCGACGTAGCGGAGCACCTCGCTCGGGATCACGGCGTAGCCGCGGTAGCCCCGGTCGGCGAGGGCCTCGGCGAGGGTCGTGTCGACGGTCGAGAAGGGATCGACGCGCCCGGTCAGCATGCTCGAGACCGATAGGTCGGTCCCCGCCGCCGGGGAGAAGGCGTAGGAGAAGCTGGTCGAGGCGTCGAGGAGGGCGAAGAGGTTGGGGAAGTCCTCGCGGTTTTGTCGGGTGTCCTGGAGGACATCACCGCGGAGCGCGTCGACGGAGAGGAGGAGGATCGGCGCGGCGCCGAGGCGCTCCCGGACGGCGCGCACCTCCTCGCTCTCGATCCACTGGCCGACCTCCTCGTCGCGGGCCTCCTCGGCCTCCTCGCGGGCGACGGTCATGTCTTCGGCGGCGATGTAGCCGTCGCAGTCCTCGTCGACGTCGTTGCCGACGATCTCCCGGGCGTCGGGGTGGATCGCGGGATCGTTGTCGTCGCAGTCAGCACCGCCGAGGATCGCGGCGAAGCCATCCCCGTCCCGATCGCTGAGGCCGCGGACCATGCGGACGAGCATCCGCGTGTGGTTGCCGCGGGTGGCCACCGCCAAGCGAGCCTCCGAGCTGTGCAGGCCGCCGCTCAGGCAGATCGCGAAGTTGGCGCTCGCTCCCAGCGTGAGCAGCGTGAGCGCTAGGGTGGTCCTCCGACCAGGTCCCTCGGCGGGGGCGAGGAAGAGGAGACGGACGGCCATGCCGACGCTGACAGCGGCGGAGATCAGGAGAAAGGTGTGAACATCCGGGTACTCGGAGCGAAAGAGCCTGCGGTTCGCGAGCTCCATCGCCAGCGCCAGGAGAGCGAGGGCGAGGCCGGCGACCCGGCGACGCCGGCGGAGGCTCGCGAGGGGAGCGTTCGCCGTGCCGACCTCGAGGAGGCGGGCGCCGAGCCAGACGACGACGACGAGGCCGAGGTAGCCGAGCGCCGGGAGGACGTAGGGGGCCGCGGCGGCGCCTGGGAGGCTGCTCGCGAAGGCACCCTCGAAGAGGTGGGCGGTGACGGGGATGAACGCGAGGAGCCCGGCGGCGCTGCGGATCATCGCCGTGAGGAGCGGACGGTCGGTCCCCCGCCGGAGAACGACGACGAGCCGCTCCTGGGCGAGCAAGAGCAGGGCGATCGCGGCCCCGAGCCCGAAGAGGAGGCTCGCGCTGACCCAGAGGAGGTCGCCCTCCAGCGGCGCCAGCGAGGCGAGCTCGACAGGCGTGAGGAGAGCAGCGCCGGCGAGGCCGGTGAGGAGCGAGCGGCTCGCCCAGGAGCTCGGCGCGGGCATCGGCGCACTCTAGCAGCTCGCCGGTGAAGCTCCGAGCCCGCCGACGAGGCGAAGCGGGTGGCCTGCGCTCGCGAAGCGGCTCGGGGTAAAGAGAAGACCCGCTGCCGAGCCGGCAGCGGGTCTTCTGTCGTCTCGCCGGAAGAGGCGGCGCGGTCTACTCGGCGGCGCTCTCGTCCGAGCTGACGTAGAGGTCGCCGCCGCCCTCGCGGAACTCCGCGGCCTTCTCGGCCATCCCGCGCTCGATCTCCTCCTGCGCCGCGAAGTCGCGGACGTCCTGGCTGAGCTTCATCGAGCAGAAGTGGGGGCCGCACATCGAGCAGAAGTGGGCGTCCTTGGCCGGCTCCGCGGGCAGGGTCTCATCGTGGAACTCGCGGGCGGTGTCGGGGTCCAGCGAGAGGTTGAACTGATCGTGCCAGCGGAACTCGAAGCGGGCCTTGCTCAGGGCGTCGTCGCGGGCCTGGGCCCCGGGATGTCCCTTCGCCAGATCGGCCGCGTGGGCGGCGATCTTGTAGGTGATCACGCCGGTCTTCACGTCCTCCTTGTTGGGGAGGCCGAGGTGCTCCTTGGGGGTCACGTAGCAGAGCATCGCGCAGCCGAAGGAGCCGATCATCGCCGCGCCGATCCCCGAGGTGATGTGATCGTAGCCCGGGGCGATGTCGGTGGTCAGGGGTCCCAGCGTGTAGAAGGGCGCCTCGTGGCAGACCTCGAGCTGGATGTCCATGTTCTCCTTGATCTTGTGCATCGGCACGTGGCCGGGGCCCTCGATCATCACCTGGACGTCGTGCTTCCAGGCGACCTTGGTCAGCTCTCCGAGGGTCTGGAGCTCGGCGAATTGGGCCTCGTCATTGGCGTCGGCGATCGAGCCGGGGCGGAGGCCGTCGCCGAGCGAGAAGGAGACGTCGTACTTCTTCATGAGCTCGCAGATCCGCTCGAACTCGGTGTAGAGGAAGTTCTCCTTGTGGTAGTGCATGCACCACTTGGCCATGATCGACCCGCCGCGGGAGACGATGCCGGTCACCCGCTTCGCCGTCAAAGGCACGTAGCGCAGGAGCACGCCGGAGTGGATCGTGAAGTAGTCGACCCCCTGCTGGGCCTGCTCCTCCAGGGTCTCCATGAAGATGTCGATGTTGAGGTCCTCGACCTTGCCCTTGACCTTCTCTAGGGCCTGGTAGATCGGCACGGTGCCGATCGGCACCGGCGAGTTGCGGATGATCCACTCGCGGGTCGCGTGGATGTTGCTGCCGGTCGAGAGGTCCATCACCGTGTCGGCGCCCCAGCGGGTCGACCACTGCAGCTTCTCGACCTCCTCCTCGATCGACGAGGAGACCGCGGAGTTGCCGATGTTGGCGTTGATCTTCACCAGGAAGTTGCGGCCGATGATCATCGGCTCGATCTCCGGGTGGTTGATGTTCGCCGGGATGATCGCCCGACCGATCGCGACCTCGGAGCGGACGAACTCGGGCTCGACGTTCTCGCGGAGCGCGCAAAAGCGCATCTCCTCGGTGATGATGCCCTGGCGAGCGTAGTGCATCTGCGAGTGGTTGCCGTCGCTCGACTGGAGCCGGCGATCGATCCAGGGTTGGCGGCGCTTGGGCAGGCCCTGGCGCGGGTCGATCCCCTGCGGGCCGGTGGTGTCGTAGACCTCGATCGGAGGCTCGCCGCCGCTCAGCTCGATCCTCCGGAAGGGGACCTCGAGGTCCGAGTGGGTGACCTTGGTCGAGCGCGGGAAGGAGTCGCCGAGGGGGGGCAGGGTGCGGACCGACTCGACGTCGTCGCCGGCCATCTTGAGGGGGTTCGGGCGGCGCTTGGAGGCGGCCGCGTCCGGGGTGGTGGGGTTTTTGGTGGTGTCGCTCATGATCGCTTTCCTCCGCCGGTGCTAGCCGGATCAGGTTCGAGGGGTGTTTCTCAGGCTCGGTAGGCCGAGCCACCCCCAGCGGTGCGCGGAGACCATACACCAAGCGCGCTGGCTGCGTTGTCGGGCCCGCGCGAGGTGTTCGCAGATGATCTGATCCAGGCCTAGCGGCGCGGGTATCACGAGTGCCCGCCACGCGGACGTCTGTGCTCCTCGCGCAGCGCCGTCGGCCCCCAAGGTGGGGCCTGCACCCGGCGGGTGAGGTGACTCCGATGAGAATCATGAACGGATGGAAATCCCCCCTTGGGGTCGGTCTTCTGGTGGCCCTGAACAGCGCCTGTGTGATCACGCTGGGGAGCTTCGACGACGGTGTCGGCAGCGCGACGGCGGGTGAGTCGGGCGAGGACGACGAGAGTGATACCTCCGGGTCTGGCGACACCACCGGCGACGATCCCTCGACCAGCGGCGACGAGACGACCGGCACGACCGGCACGACCGGCACGACCGACACGACGGGCTCGACGGAGGGCGACTCGACAGGCGACGATCCCCTCTGCGGGGACGGCGAGATCGACCCGGGCGAGGCCTGTGACGACGGCAATTTGGACAACAGCGACGGCTGCCTCACGAACTGTGAGCTCGCCTCATGCGGTGATGGCTACGCCTACGTCGGCGTCGAGGAGTGTGATGACGGCAACGACGTCGACGACGACGGCTGCAGCGCGGAGTGCATCGCCGCGACCTGCGACGACGGCGTCCAAAACGGCACGGAGAAGGCGGTCGACTGCGGCGGCGACTGCCCGAGCTGCAACAGCGGCGATCCCTGCGAGATCGCGGCGGACTGCATGTCCGGCGCCTGTGCGGCCGGGGTCTGCGTCAACCCTCGCCACTGCCTCGACATCCGCGATCTCGGCCTGGACAAGGGGGACGGGGTCTACGTCGTCGACGGCGACGGGAGCGAAGGTCCGCGCCCGCCGGTCGAGGTGTACTGCGAGATGAGCTTTGAGGGCGGCGGCTGGACGTCGATCTTCAACCGCGGCAACGCGGCGGCCTCCTACGCGGAGGCCGCCAAGCTCGAGGTCGCCCTCGACACGATCGCGGAGATCGAGCCCGTCGCGCCCTGGGAGGAGAGCGAGGCGGTCCACACCGGCGGGCTCGATCTCAGCCTCTATCACCAGGTGATCTTCGCCTGGGAGCTGGTCGACACCCTCGACCCGACCCGCTACGGGATCCTGACCCGCGACGAGGGCCTCGAGGGCCTCTGCATCGTCGACGGACCCTGCGTCGGCGGCACCTCGCTCGGGATCGTCGACGTGATCCCGAGCGGTGGCAAGATCGAGGTCTTCACCGGCGATCCTGAGTATTGGCCGCAGGTCGGGATCGGCGTCGGCACCGGCGACCAGACGATCCTCTGGGGCTTTGACCGCCACGCCTCGCCGGTCGGTCCGTGGGGCAACTGGGACATCGACGGTCAGCCGGGGCTCGCCGGCAACAACGATGAGATCATCGAGGGCAACTGGCGCTACGGGATCTACATCCGCTAGCGGGGTCTCCCGCTTGACCCTCGCTCGCGGCCTCCTAGGGCGTCGGCAGCTCCTGCTGGCCTCGTTCGCCAGGGTGCCCGCCCCCACGGCCGACCCCGCGGCGGACCCAGGCGCCGAGGGTGGAGCGCGGGATCTCGAGCAGCTTCGCCGCCTTCCGGATCGAGCCGGCCTCGCGGATCACCTGCTCCAGCAGGGCGTGGGTCATCTGCGCATAGGTGCCGCGGGGGACCGCCAAACATCCGCGGTTTCGCAGGCTCGATCCGCGGGCCGCGGGCGGCAAGAGATCGGCGGCGGTGATGGGCCCGTCGCCGGCGACCGCGGCCCTGAGGAGCGCGTTGCGGAGCTGACGGATGTTCCCCGGCCATGGCGAGCGGCGGGCGGCCTCGATCGCCTCGTCGGTGAGAACGACCGGGCGCCCGAGCTCCGCCTCGATGGTCGCCGAGAAGCGCTCGATGAGCAGGGGGATGTCGCCCTGGCGGTCGCGCAGGGGCGGGAGGTCGATCGTGAGGACGCCGAGGCGATGGTAGAGATCCTCGCGGAAGCGGCCCTCGTCGATCCAGGCGTCGAGCGGCCGGTGGGTCGCGGCGATCACCCGCAGGTCGACGTCGATCTCCTGCTCGCCGCCGATCGGGACGACCTTGCGGGTCTCGAGCACCCGCAGGAGCGTGGCCTGGATCTGCGGCGGTAGCTCGCCGACCTCGTCGAGGAAGAGGGTGCCGCGGCGCGCCCGGACGAAGGCGCCCTCGTGGGCGCGGATGGCCCCCGTGAAGGCGCCCCGCACATGGCCGAAGAGCTCGCTCGAGCACAGCGCCTCCGGGAGCGCGCCGCAGTTGATCGCGACGAAGGGGCCGCGGCTCCGCGGTCCGAGCTCGTGGAGGGCGCGGGCGGCCAGCTCCTTGCCGGAGCCGGTCGGCCCCTTGATCAGGACCGTGGTCGGCAGCGGCGCGAAGCGGCGCAGGGTGTCGACGAGGCGGCGAAAGGCCGGCGAGCGCCCGTGCATGCCGGCGAGGCGAGGTTGGTGGTGGGCGGGCTCGGGGGCGATCAGGCGACCGCGCCAGCGGCCGAGGCGGAGGCTGGTGTTGGCCCGGAGCCAGGCCTGACGGACCCGGACGCCGTCGACGTAGGTGCCGTTGGTCGAGCCGAGATCCTCGATGAGCCAACCCTCACCCTCCCAGGAGATCCGAGCGTGACGACCGGAGCAGGTCGGGTCGGTGAGCTGGAGATCCGCCGCCGCCGAGGTGCCGAGGAGACAGGGCCGCCCAGGGGTCAGGGCCAGCGGTGAGCGGTCATCAGCGCTGAGGAGGAGCTGCGCCGGTCGTGCGCTGCGGCGCAGCTCGACCGTCGCGCTGGTCGCGTGGCCAGCGGTCGGCGCAGGTGAGAGTGGCGCGTGGGTGGGGGAAGGGGCTGGGATCGAGTGCACGGGGTGGGGGTCGGCCCAGGTCGCGCGCTGTTGCGGCTTGCGGTCGCCCGATCGCTGGACGATGGTGACGGGGCCATGCCGACGTCGCAGAGTGACCGTGTCCAGCTCTTCTGGGACTTCTTCGGTCCAAACGCCGTCGGCACCGCCGAGCACTTTCACAAGCACCTGCTGGAGCTCTTCGCGGCGGAGGGGATCGGCGACTGTGAGCTCGGCTACGAGTCGAAGGGGCGCGGTCATCATGCCGTGCGCTGCGAGTCCGCGGCTGGGCGGGCGGAGGAGCTGGCCGGACGACTGCGGCCACGGCGTGTGATCCGGGTGAGCGGGGCGAGTGAGCGGGGCGAGTGAGCGGGGCGAGTGAGCGGGGCGAGTGAGCGGGGCGAGTGAGCGGGGCGGGGGCGAGCGGGCGGGTGGCCCGAGCGAACCGGGCGCGTTGTCCGAGCGCGGCTGGCGAGTCGGGGGCGAGCCGTGCCGGTTACATCCGATCGAGCCGCGGCTGCTGGACGTCCGTCTCGGCGATGATCTGCTCAGCCGTGATCTCGGTGGCCGCCTTCGCGTGCTCAAAGTCGAGGAGCCCGAGCGAGGCGTAGTGCGGACGGATCCGATCGCTGAGGAGGTTGATCCGCTTGAGGTTGGGGATCAGCCGCTTGAACATCATCCGCCGAAAGCGCTCCATGTAGGGCGAGCGCAGGACCATCTCCTCCCACGCCTTGCGGCTGAGGGCGTGGCCAAAATACTCGTCGTAGAACTCGTGGGCGAGGAAGCGGTTGCGCATCAGGACGGCGACCTCAAAGGCCCAGTCCTCGCGCTCCCGTCGCTCCTTCTCGGGGATCTCGCGGTAGTAGTCCTTGAGGGCGAGGACCCCGTAGTGGACGTGGCGAGCCTCGTCGGTGATCACGTAGCGGAGGAGCTGACGGAGGAGCGGCTCGCGGGTGGTCTGGCGGAGGATGCCAAAGGCGCCGAGCGCCAGCCCCTCGACCATGATCTGCATGCCCAGGAACTTGATGTCCCAGCGGCTGTCGCTGACGAGCGCGTCGATCAGGGTGAAGAGGTTGTCGTTGACCCGGTAGCTCTTGCACAGCTTGGTCTCGAGGTAGCGGTGGAAGACCTCGACGTGCCGACCCTCGTCGACGACCTGGGTCGAGCCGTAGAGCTTGCCGTCCATCCAATCGATCGCCTCGGTGACCTGGCAGGCGGCGAAGAGCGCGGCCTGCTCGCCGTGGAGAAATTGCGAGAGCATCCACGAGGTCAGGGCCCAGCGCCGGGTCTGGCGCTCGCGGTGGCTGAGCTTCAGATAGGGCCCGAAGTTCGCGATCGGCAGCTCGTGCTCGGGGAAGAGCTCGTGCGCCGGGTCGTAGGGGTCGACCTCGCGGCTCCAGTCGATGTCGGTCGTCGCGTTCCACTGGGTCCGCTTGGCGGCCTCGTAGAGCTTGGTGAGCTCGGGTCGGTCGCGGGTGTAGGTCCAGTCAAAGCTGACGTCGTGGGTCGTCTTCATCCGGGTCCGCGGCTCGCGGCCGCCGCGGAGGACCAGCCCCCGCAGGGCTGGCCCGAGGAGGGAGAGCGTCACCTTGACGTTGCCGGTGCGCGCCGCCTGGCGGAGGAGCTCGCTCGGGTTGATGGCGCGGACATGGTCGGAGATGCTGCGGAGATCCATGGCTCGACTCCTGATCGCTAGGTGGGCTGAGGGAGGGGTTCGGTGGACTCAAAGAAGAGCGTGTGGGCGAGGGCGTAGGTCGCGTCCTCATCGCCCCAGAGGAGCTGGCTGAGGTCGCCCGACGCGGCTCGGAGGACCACGCCGCTGGTGATCTGGAGGACCGCTTGGCGGATCGCGAGGCCCTCGCGGATCACCCCTCGGCCGTCGCGCTGGATGAAGCGGACGACGATGTCGAGGAGAGGCGCGACCCGCTCAGCGACGATCGTCCGCCCCGGACCGTCGGCGGCGAGGAGCTCGCGGAGGAGGATGCGGGCGAGCCCGGCGTGCTCGTCGATGAAGTGGATGAAGGTGCCGAGGATCCGGTCGAAGCGGGCGCGAAAGTCGTCCTCGCGGGTCATCGCTTGGGCCAGGGCGTCGCCGAGCTGGCGAAAGGCGCGGTCGACGACGGCCGCGTAGAGGCCCTCCTTGGTCGGAAAGTGGTAGAGGAGCGAGGGTCTTCGAATGCCGACGGTGGCGGCGATGTCGGCCAACCGGGTCGCGTGCGGGCCGTGGACGGCGAAGGCCTCGGCGGCGGCGTCGAGGAGGCGCTCCGCGGTCGAGCGACGGTCGCTGGAGGGGGGCCGAGCCATGCGCCCGATCGATTATCTACTGGTGAGTAGATTAAGCAAGCGGCCATTGCGCGAGCGATCTCGCACCGGGAGCCGAGGGGGGGCTCCTCAAGCCCCGAAGACCGGAGGCCCAGCGCCCGGAGGGATCGGAGCTCGCCGAGCGGCCCCCGGGCGAGGTCACCGGGTCGTCAGCAGCAGCGGCCCCGGCGGCGGCGTCGACGGACGACGCACTTCATGGGATCTACCTGTCGACTCGATAGGACAGTCGCCGGCTGCGCTAGCGAGGATTCGTTGAGCATCCCACGTCGACGTCGGCCGTAGCGGTTGGTACGTGCGCTGAGCGGCGGCGCCGAGGCGGGCGAGAGCGGCGCCTGGACCGGTCGCAGGCGGTCGAAGCTTCGGCCGCCTGCGACGAGCGTGAAGGCTGGTTCGCAGGGGAGAGCACGCGGGATAGCCGCACAGGTGCGGGGATTCCGTCCGGAGGGCCCTGGATTGCTCCAAGCGTGCATTCACTGACAAATTCGTCGCTCGTCGCGCCTGCGGATCGTGTATGAGTTCATAGTGCGCGGCCAGCTCAATGCAGGCAGCGTCGACGGACAGGGCGAACCGTGCTCGACGAGCAGAGCCATAGCCAGATCGAGGGGATGCCGGGGAATTCTGGCCGTCTCCGCGATACGCGGATGCCAGCCCTCCTCTGGTCGTTGACGGCCGCCAACGCCAGCGGTTGTCTCAAGGTCCGGCATGCGGGCGTCGAGAAGTGGGTCTGGTTCACGGACGGTCAGCCCGTCTTCGCCCGCTCCAACCTCAGCGACGATCGCCTGACCGACCGCCTGCTCGAGCGCGGCCTCCTCAGCCGGGCCCAGTACGAGTGGGCGCAGGAGCTGATCGCCAACAAGGGCTCGCGGCGCAGCGGTGAGGTGCTCGTCGAGGCGAAGCTGATCCCCCAGAGCGCCCTCGACGAGGCGTTGCAGGAGCATCTCCTGCACATGTTCGACACGATGTTCCTCTGGAAGGACGGAGTGTGGCTCTTCGACACCGGAGATCTCTGCGACGAGGTCGTCACCCTCGGTTCGCCGACGGCGGTGATCATCATGGACGCCGCCCGCCACCGGATCCATCTCGACGAGCTCTGGGCCGCGGTCGGCGATCGTTCTCGGCGGCCCCGCCTAAGGCGCCCTGAGAGCGCCGAGTCGTTGATCGACGGTCTCGGGCTACTCCCCACCGAGGGCATGTGGCTGCGCCGCTTTGACGGAAGTCAGAGCCTCGACGAGATGCTCGGCGAGTGGGACACCGACGAGCGCGAGCTCATCTCGGTGCTCTTCACCCTCGACCTGATCGACGCCCTCGAGAGCGACGGCTAGGAGCCGTGGCAAGAGTCGCGTGTGCTCTCGCGCCGGCGGGGGGCTGTCCGTAGCCGATCGTCGCGGCGATTCCGGGTGCTGCTGCCGCTAGGCGCACTACAATGCGGGGGTGCAGCGCTTTCGGGCCTGGCTGAACCAACTCCTCGCGCTCAACGGATCGGCCCGTGGGATCGCGACAGGGTTCGCCGTCGGCTTCGGCCTCTCGCTCCTGCCAATCCCCTTTCTCGGGATGTTCACGGCCCTCGCGCTGATCCCCTCGCTGCGCCTGAGCCCAGTGGCGACGTACCTCGGGACCGCGATCATCAACCCGGTCACCGGCCCCTTCTTCTACTTCGTCGATCTTTGGCTGGGAATGCGCCTGTGGGGCCTCCAGGCGCCTTCTTGGGAGGAGCTGCGGGTGCTCGACGGCGCCGGCTGGTGGCGCCTCTTTTCCGAGCTTGTCGGCCCCTTTCTCACCGGAGGCACGGTCCTGATGCCGATCGGGGGGGGGCTCAGCTTTGTCGTCGTCTACTACGCCGTCCTGCGTTGGCGCGCGCGCTCGGGGTCGGTGTCGCCCGCCCATGCGCGGAAATCCGGGCGAGAGAAGGCTTTGTCGTCGGCCGCGAATGAGCGACGATCTGCGGGTGCGACGGACCCCAAGCGATGATCGAGCCGCAGTGCTCAAGGCCCTCGAGAACCACCTCGAGAGGCCGGTGCGACCGCGGGAGATGGTCGCGACGGCGAGCCAGCTCTTCACCGGTTATCTCGTCATCGAAGGGGTGAGCTGCTACTTCGTCTGCGCTCGCTTCGGTGACTGGGGGGTCCACTCGAGCTTCGCCGCGGCGGAGGCGAAGGGGCTGCTCGCGACCCGAAGCTTCGCCGAGTCTGGCTATGAGGTCCGGACCCTGGTCCGTGGCCAGCTCTACCGCTTTGGCGACCTCGACGAGCCGACCGCGAAGCGGCTAGCCCAGGCGATCGCGGCGGTCGGAGGAGAGGCGGCGGAGGTACGCGCGGAGCGTCATCCTGTGCAGACCCGCAAGCCGCTCACCTTCAGCGAGACGCTCTCGGCGCGGCCGTCCTACTCGATGTCCGAGCCGGCGGAGAATGGCGCGGCGCAGCGCCCTCCGCCGCCGAGACGGCGTCCATCGCCGCCCCCGCCCCCGCCGCGAGCGTCCGTCTCGGAGCCTGCGCTGGTCCCCGTGTCGTCGCCGTTCACCTCCTTCACGAGCAGCGCTTCACCGGCGCTCTCCTTCCCGTCGCGGGACAAGGCCAAGCCCTTCGGGTCTCCGCGTGACGACTTTGACGACGACGACGACGACGACGACTTCGGCGGGCATGACGAGAACCACGAGATCTGCGACGACGACTTCGACTTTGACGACGACGACGACGACGACGCCGACGACGACTCGGAGGAGAGGGCGGAGTTCGAGGCGCTCCTCGCCGGGATGGACGTCAAGGCGGAGGAGGCGAAGGCCGCGAACCCCAAGGCCGGCGCGGTCGCGGTGCGGCCCTTCGTCCGCGGGATCGCGGCGGCGTTCCTCTTCGTCTTCATCTCCGAGATGGCGACCGAGTTCGTCGACACCGTCGAGGCCCAGGAGATCCTGACCGACCCGGACATCGGACCCTACGCCTGGTCTGCGCTCTCCTGGTCGCTGGTCGCGGTCCCGGGGGGGCTCGTCTGCCTGAGCTTCGGCCGGACCCTGACGCTCCTCTTCTCCGGGGTCTTCGCCGGCGCCGCCTCCTTCGGGCTCTTCACCGTCGTAGGTGAGCCCTGGATCCTCTCCATCGCCGGGTGGTTCATCCTCAGCTGGGCCTACATGAGCGCCCGCGAGGCGTCGCTATCGCTGCTCAAGGCGGGGGCGGTCGCGGGGGCGATGGCGGTTCTCGGCGACAGCTTCGCCGGTGAGACGGGGGCGGGCGGCGCGTTCGAGGTCGGCATGTTCTGGCTGATCCACGGGTTCTGGGAGAAGATCGACCTGACCGGCGCAGCCAAGGCGGAGTAGCCGCGGCGCGTCGAGGCTCCGGCACTCCCCGTGTTCAGCCGAGGTCGGCTCGGCTAGCTCAGCCCATGTCTGGCTAGCTCGGCTAGCTCGGCTAGCTCGGCTAGCTCAGCCTTCGCCGCGGTCCGCGTGGAGAGACGCTCGCGGGAGCGGCTGACGCCGAGCAGGACGGCGACGCTCGGCCAGCTCGGGCTTCGCCGCGGCTTCGCCGCGGCTCGGTCGGCTCGGTCGGCTCGGTCGGCTCGGTCGGCTCGGCTGCCGTCCGCGAGGAGAGACGCTCGCGGGAGCGGCTGACGTCGAGCAGGAAGGCAACGCTCGGCGAGCTCGGTCGGCTCGGTCGGGCTTCGGCGCGGCTCGCTAGGAGCGACGCTCGCGGGAGCGGCTGACGCTGAGCAGGACGCCGACGCCGATCATCATCGTCAGGGCGTTGGAGCCGCCCAGGCTGAAGAAGGGCAGGGTGACCCCGGTGACCGGCAGGAGCTGCAGGACCATGCCGACGTTGATCAGGATGTGCCAGAAGAAGAGCGCGGCGATGCCGACGCAGAGGAGCGCGGAGAAGCGATCGCGGGCCTGCGAGGCGATGTTGAGGCACCACATCACCAGGCAGAGGAACATCAGCAGGACCATCGACGTCCCGAGGTAGCCCCACTCCTCGGCGAAGACGGCGAAGGGGAAGTCGGTGTCGCGATAGGGGAGGAAGTGGAGGGCGTTTTGCGTGCCCTGACCGACGCCGCGGCCGAAGAAGGACCCATCGCCGACCGCGATCATCGCCTGGATCGTCTGGTAGCCCTCGTTGTCGGCGTAGGCCTCGGGGTTGAGCCAGACGTCGATCCGCGAGCGCTGGTAGTCGAGCATGAAGAAGCCCCAGCCGAGGACCATCGTCACCAGGCCGGTGATGCCGATCCCGAGCATCTCGCGGACGCTGAGCTCGCCGACCGCCAGCAGCGACATCGTCAGGAGGATGCAGATGATGCTGGTCGAGAGGTCAGGCTGGACGATGATCAGGCTGACCGGGAGGCCGACGAGACAGGTCGGGATCAGGAGCCGCCGCAGACGTGATCGCTTGCGCTCGGCGCCGCCGTGATCGTGGAGGTAGCGGGCCAGCGCCAGCAGCAGGAGCACCTTCATCAGCTCCGAGGGCTGAAACTGGTAGTCGCCGACGCCGAGCCAGCGGCGGGCCTCGTTGCGCATGATCCCGACCAGGGGGACGAGGGCCAGGAGGCCGACGCCGAAGGCGTAGGCGGGGTAGGCCATGCGGTAGAGGAAGCGGTAGTCGAAGGCGGCGACGATGGCGGCCGCGACCGCGCCGATGCTGATCCAGCGGATCTGGGTCTGGATCTTTCCGGACCAGGCGGAGCCCGAGGCGCTGTTGAGGTTGATGATCGCGAGGGCGACGATCACCCCGACGAGGGTCACGACGACCCAGTCGATCGCGCCGAAGAGGCGGCCTAGCCGGGTCTTGGGTCCGCCGAGCTGCCTCATCGGGGCCCTCCCAGCTGGCCGAGGCGGGGGCCCTGCGGGCCTGCGGGGGCGGAGTCGAGGGCGCGCTGACCGGGCAGGGGTGGGGCGACGCCGGAGGGGCGGATCGGCGCCGACGAGGGATCCTCGGTCCGGCTGAGGTAGTACTCGATCAGCTTCATGGCGATCGGCGCGGCCGCGTCGGCACCGACGCCGCCGTGCTCGACGAAGGCCGCGACGGCGATCCGCGGGTTCTCAGCGGGGGCGTAGGAGGCGAACCACGCGTGGTCTTCGGTGGTGTCCCAGTCGGGGTTCTCGAGCTCCTCGTCCTTCTTCTTGCGACGACGGCGGGAGATCTCGGTCCCGACCTCGGCGGTCCCGGTCTTGCCGGCGACGGTGATGTTCGGCAGGCGCTCGGAGTAGGCGGTGCCCAGCGGATCGTTGACGACCCCGATCAGCGCTTGATGGATCCGCCGGCGATCGGCGGGGACGATCGCCGCGAGATCGCGGCGGACCTGCGGGGTCGAGGCGAAGACCAGCTTGCGATCGTGGGTCTCGATCCGGTCGACCAGGTAGGGCGTCATCACCTGGCCGCCGTTGGCGATCGCGCCGTAGAGCACGGCGACCTGGAGCACCGTCGCGGTCACGTTGCCCTGGCCGATCGCCGAGTTGAGCTGGACACCGCGCTGGTAGGTCCCCTCGCGGGCCTCGAAGGCCTCGGTCGGGATGATCCCCTTGGTCTCGGAGTTGAGGCCGAGGCCGGTGCGCTCGCCGAGGCCGGTCCGGCGGGCGAAGATCTCCTGGCGCTCGAGGGAGAGAACGTCCTCGATCGCGAGCGTATAGAAGTAGACGTTGCAGGACTCGACGATCGCCTGGTGGAGGTTGACCGGCCCGTGCTTGTGGGTGCACTTGAACTTCCGACCGCCGTATTTGACGAAGCCGTCGCAGACGACCTCGCGCTCGGGATCGAAGGTCGGATCGTCGAGGGCCGCCAGGGCGGAGACCACCTTGTAGGTCGATCCCGGGAAGAAGTGCTCCTGCACGGTCCGGTCGATAAAGGGCTTGTAGGGGCTCTCGGACCACTCTTGGTAGTCGGCGCGGGGGATCGGCTGTTGCCAGCGGTTGGGGTCGATCGAGGGGACGGAGACCATCGCCAGGATCCGCCCGGTCTGGGGCTCGATGGCGACGACCGCCCCGGCGGGCTTGCCCTCGAAGGCGTCGCTCGCGATCTTCTGCAGCTCGAGGTCGATGGTCAGGTGGATGTCCTGGCCGGGGATCGGATCTTCGATCGGCGGCAGGGCGGCGAGGGCATCCGGCGGCGGCTCTGGGACGGCGCGGCCGTGGACGTCGACGACCCGCGAGCTGCGGCCGAGGCGACCGCGGAGGTAGTTCTCCCACTGCCGCTCGATGCCGGTCTTGCCGACGCGATCGCCGAGGCGATAGGCCCCCGCCGACTGGCTCAGGCCCTTGGGCGTGATCTCGCCGACGTAGCCGGTGAGGAACGCGACCAGCTCCCCCTTGGGGTAGTAGCGGCGGGCGGACTCGCGGATCTCGACCCACTCGCCGAGCGCCTCGCGGCGGGTCTCGATCCGCGCGTACTCCTCCCAGCTCAGGTTCGAGCGGACCGCGAGCGGGTACTTGCCGTTGAGCTCGTCGGCGCGGCGGTCGGCGATCTTGACGAAGAACGCGTCGCGGTCGTCCTGGTCGACGAAGTCGATAAGCTCGGCGAGCTCTTCGATCTGGGCGTCGTCCAGGGGGACGCGGGCGCCGACCGGCGGCGCCTTCGGATCCTCGCTCTCGACGGTCACCCGCGGGATCGGCGTGACGTAGAGGGTGTAGGCCGGGCGGTTGGTCGCGAGCACCTCGCTGCCGCTGGCGAAGACCCGGCCGCGCGGCGCCTCGACGATCATCTCGTTGATGAAGTTGCGCTCGGCCCTGCGGGTGTAGTGCTCTCCCTCCAGGATCTGGAGCTGGCAGAGCCGTCCCAGGAGGGCGATGAAGATCAGCGTCGCTACCAGGGCCATCACCTGGAGGCGAGGCACGAGGCTGCGGAGATCTTCGCTGCGTTGAAGGCTGCTCACGGGGGTCGTTCGCTAGTGCCGAAAGGGGAGCTGGGTGCCGGGGTTTGCGCTCTTGGTGCCCCGACGCCGTCGACGGACAAACGCGTCAAGCCCCGCGATCATGCCCCAGACCGCCGGCGCCGCCAGCATCGTCGCCAGCGCGTGCCAGTGGATCATGCGTAGGCCGCTGCGCAGGCCCTCGCGGGAGATCCCGAGGGGGTCGGCGAGGGCGACGAGGATCCCCCAGGTGAGGAGGTCAACGGCGAAACAGGCGATGAGCGCGGTGAGCGCGCGGACGATGCTGCCGCTGACCGCGAGGCGGAGGCTGAGCCAGGAGAGGGCGAGGTAGACCAGGGCGAAGGCGAGGGTGAGGGTGCCGGTGGGCAGACCCTGGTGGAGGTCCTCCAGGTAGCCGAGGATGATCGCCATCGTCATCCCCGCGGCGAGGCTGCGCTCGCGATCGAAGGCGACGTGGCAGAGGAGGATGACGCTGGTCGCCGGCAGGACCAGGGTGATCGAGAAGGCGTGGCTGAGCCCGGCGATCCCCGCGGTGAGGATCCAGCCCAGGGCGATCAGGAGAGAGGCGCTGAGCACGGCCGACCTAGCGCAGGGGTTGGAGCCCTCGGGCTGCGGGTTGGGCCCGTCGGAGCTCGGCCTGGCTGTCGGGCGGGGGGGCGCTCGCGAGGATCACCCAGGCCATGTTGAGGCGATCAAAGCGGACCGCGGGGAGCACCTCGAGGCGCTGCTGATCACCGACGAGGTTCTCGACGGCGACGACCCGGCCGACGGGGTGGCTCTTGGGGAAGAGGTCATCGACGCCGGTGGTCTGGATGAAGTCGCCGACCTCGACCGGGGTCTCGGAGGCGACGACGACGATGCAGTGATCTTCGCCGGCGCCCTCGAGGATCCCGGCGGCGCGGGTGCGGGCGACCTCGACCGCGACCTTCGAGCGCGGGTCGGTGATCAGCATGACGTCGCTGCGATCGTCGGTCACCCGATCGATGCGGCCGACGACGCCGGTGTCGGCGAGGACGGCCATCCCCGGGAGGACGAACCTGTCGCCGCGATCGAGGACCAGCTTGAGCACGCGAAAGTAGGGGGACTGCTCAAACGCCGTGACCTCGGCGGCGAGCATGTCCTCGGCGACCTTGTCGCGCATCTGCAGCGACCGTCGAAGCTCGCGGTTCTCCTCCTCGACCCGGAGCAGCTCGCGGAGGCGGAGGCGGAGGAGGCGGTTCTCGCCGTTGACCTCGGCGTTGATCTCCTGGAGGCGCGCCTGCAAGAGCCAGCGCTCGAAGAAGGAGCCGACCGTCGTCGCCGCGTAGCCGAGGCCCGCCTCCAGGGGTCCGCCGATCCGCCGCACGGTCCGGTCGAAGGGGCTCAGGCGGTGCGGATCCTGGGTCGCCGAGCGCAGGAGGAGGAGCGGGATCCCGAGGAGGAGGAGGACGACGAAGACGTCGCGGATGGTCCTGGAGGAGGTCGCCATCGTCGCTATCCGCCCGGCGCAGGCCTACGCGAGCGCGACCTCGCGGAGGAGATCGAGCTCGTCGAGGGCCGCGCCGGTGCCGAGCACGACCGCGAATTCTGGCTCATCGCAGAGGAAGACCGGCAGCCCGGTCTCGTCTGAGATCATGATGTCGAGGCTGCGGAGCTTGGCGCCGCCGCCGGTGAGGACGATCCCCTTGTCGACGATGTCGGCGCAGAGCTCCGGCGGCGCCTGCTCGAGCACCGCGCGGACCGAGTCGACGATCTGGGAGACCGGCTCCGAGAGCGCCTCGCAGATCTCGTCGGAGTCGATGAGCACGGTCTTGGGGATCCCGCCGATGAGGTCGCGACCCTTGACCTCCATCGTCAGCGGGGTCTTGGGGGCGACCGCCGAGCCGATCGTGATCTTGACGTTCTCCGCCGTCCGCTCGCCGATCAGCAGGTTGTACTTGCGCTTGATGTGCTGGACGATCGCCTCGTCCATCTTGTCGCCGCCGACCCGGAGGCTCTTGCAGGCGACGATCCCGGCGAGGGAGATCACGGCGACCTCGCAGGTGCCACCGCCGATGTCGACGACCATGTTGCCGCCGGGCTCGGTGACCGGCAGGCCCGCGCCGATCGCCGCGGCCATCGGCTCTTCGATCAGGTAGACCTCGCGAGCGCCGGCCGCGAGCGCCGAGTCGCGGACCGCTCGCTTCTCGACCTCGGTGATCCCCGAGGGCACGCAGACGATGATCCGCGGCTTCACCAGGGTCTGGCGGTTGTGCGCCCGGCTGATGAAGTGGCGCATCATCGCCTCGGTGATCTCGAAGTCGGCGATCACACCCTCCTTGAGCGGGCGGATCGCGACGATGCTGCCGGGGGTCCGGCCGAGCATCTCCTTGGCCTCTTTGCCGACCGCGACGACCCGCTTCTGCGATCCCTTGATCTGGACGGCGACGACGCTCGGCTCATGCGCGACGATCCCCTTGCCCTTGACGTAGATCAGGGTGGTCGCAGTGCCGAGGTCGATGGCCAGATCGTTCGAGAAGAGGCCGTATACCCAGTCGAAGAGCATGCAGTGGGGGGTGGTGCAGGGATCTCAGGGCGCCGCTAGGTCGCCGGGATCCGTCTGCTCGGCGGTCCCGGAGGGCAAGGTGGGTCTGAAGTCGGGGAAGGCTAGCGCAGGATCGGTGATCGCGGGCTCGATGTCCAAGAAGTGAGCCCCCAGGCCCTCGTCGGAGGGGCCCCTCAGGGCGCAAATTGCCAAGAAAACGGCGGAAACAGCGGTTGCGCTGAGGGCGCGGTGAGGTTTCGCGGGTCGGGAGAGGGCAACGCGGCGGCTCCGGCGATGATTCCCGCGGATTTTCCGACTCGGCCCCCGCGCGGCCTTACCAAGCTGGGGGGGGCGCGCTACCTTCCAGCCACTCATGATCCAGACGTTCCGCAACGCCACCCAGAGCTTCGTCATCTGGATTGTCCTCGGCGTCCTCGCCCTCGCGTTTGGCCTCTCGTTCGGCCTGCCGAGCGACGCGATCAGCTTGGGCGATGAGCCCCTGGTCAAGGTCGACGGAGACGCCATCAAGGACGGCGACTACCAGTACGAGTACATGGCCATCTCCCAGATGATGATGCCGCGCTCGCAGATGGACCCGAAGTTCATGGAGCTGATGGGCTTCAAGGAGGAGGTCTTGGAGGCCGTGATCGAGCGCGAGCTGCTCGCCGACGTCGCCGACCAGATGGGCATGGAGGCGACCCAGGCCGACGCGGAGGAGATGGTCCTGAAGGGGCACATGATCATCCTCGGCGAGACCGTCGACCTCCTGCGCGGCGACAAGTTCAACTACGAATGGTTCAAGCGCCGCTTCCTCCCGGCCTTCAACGTCACCGAGGCCAAGTACCTGGAGTACCTCCAGGACGAGATCCTGGCGCGGACCGTCCGTGACCTGATCACGGCGAGCACGCCGGTCGCCGGGAGCGAAGTGCGGGCCGCCTACGACAAGCGCTCCAACCAGGTCTCGATCCGCTACGCCCGCTTCCAGGCGTCGAGCTACGCCGATCTCGTCGACCCGAGCGAGGCTGAGGTCTCGAGCTTCCTCGCCGAGCACAAAGAGGAGCTGCAGAAGGCCTATGCGGCCCAGGGCGTCCGCTTCACCCGCCTGGGCAAGCAGGTCCGGCTGCGCTTCATCCAGATCACCAAGCCCAAGGAGACCGCGAGCGAAGAGGCGGCCGCCGCCGCGATCGCAGCGGCGAAGGCGAAGATCGACGCGGCCGCGGCTCGCCTCGCCGAGGGCGAGGACATGCGCGCCCTCGCCCGCGAGCTCTCCGACGATCCCGGGACCGCCCGCCGCGGCGGTGACTACGGCTGGGTCAGCATCGAGGGCACAGGCTCCGGGCTCGAGTACATCGTCGACGAGACCGCCAAGGGGCTCGAGGTCGGCACACCGTCGGCGGTGGTCGAGGGCGACGACGGCTTCTACATCGTCCAGGTCGACGGCGTCCGCGAGGGCGACGTCCCCGAGGAGGAGGCGCTCCGCGAGCTCGCCGAGGAGGCGCTGATGCGCTCGCGCGGCAAGGACCTCGCCCGTCAGGCCGCCCAAGAGGCGCTCGAGGCGATCAAGGGCGGCAAGGCGATAGGCGAGGTCTTCAAGACGGTCGACGAGGCGGCGGCGTTCGGCGGCGCGGGGGGCATCGACGCCCTGCCGGTCGCTGATGTCCCGGAGCTCGGCGGCGCTGTAGAAGGGGCCGACGCCGCGAAGGCCGGCGACGATCGTCCGCTCCTCAAGGTGACCGGGCTCTTCGCCAAGGAGAAGCCGATGCCGAGCCTCGGGCCCGACGTGGTCACGGCCGCCTGGGAGGCGGAGGCGACGGACGGGCTCATGGATCGGGTCTTCGCCGTCGGCGACGACTTCGTCCTGGCCGGGGTCGACCGCAAGGAGAGCGGCACGGATGAGGGCTTCGCCGCGGCCAAGGACGCGATCTACCGCGAGCTGCGCGAGCTGCGGGCGATGCGGCTGAACGCCTACTACATCAACCGGGTCTGTCGTGAGGCGAAGGCCCACGGCGACATCACCGGCAGCGACCTCAAGCTCGAGCGGCTGATGGTCTACGACACGAAGCTCGGCGTCGACGACGACGGCAAGCGAGTCCTTCGCCCCTACGTGATCTGCGACCGCGTCGGCAACCGCGGCGGGATGGCGCGGGTCGGCGCGAGCGTAAGCGGCGCGGGTGGCTGAGGCCCCCCTATCCCTGCTCCTCGGCGGCGGGTCCCCGCGCTTGGTCGCGGAGGATCGCCTCCTCCTGCCGGGTGTCCGACTCCGCCGTCTCCGCCTCCGGCCTGTGGTGTCCGGGAGCCTCGGCGAGCTCCTGAGCGGCGGGCCCGGGCGGGTCCGCCGTCTCCTAGGGCGACCCGTCGAGGTCGAGCGCTGCGAGATCGAGCTCCGCGCAGAGGCGATGGAGGAGCTCCTGAGGCGCGCGCTGCGGGGCTCGACGGTCGGCGGTTTGGCGGTCTCGCGGGTCGACCTCGAGCTTGCCGAAGGTCGGGAGGAGCTCCTCCTCCACCTCGCCCTCACCGACAGGTACGGCGTCCGCGTCGACTGGGGCGCCCGGATCGCCATGGTCCCACGTCGGTCCTGTCTGTGTCTTCAGGCGAGGACTCTCTGGGCCTCGCCGAGCGGGGCGGATCCCTATCTGATCTGGCGGGCGCTGCTCGCACGAGCGGTCTGCGCGCGGGGTGTGTCGGTCCAGGGCGAGCACCTCTCGGTCGATCCCCTTGGGCTGTGGCTGGATCGTTGGCTGGTTCTCGGCGGCCATCGTCCGCTCCGCCTCCGCGGTGATGGAGGCCTCCAACTCCAGGCTCGGGGCTACGGATCCCTCGATCTCCTCCTCGGTGAGAGGGTCGAGTCGAGAGCCCCATCGCCGGCCGCGCCGGCCCAGGGGATCGCGGACGCTCCAGCGCGGATCCTGCGGGGCATAGCGGCTGGCAAAGGGGCCCAGGTCTACGAGGAACTCGCCGAACTCGGCGGTGACGCCTTGCCGGAGTCGGCCGTCTGGGAGCTCGCGTCGGTCGCCGAGGACCTCGGCCAGGCCTGCGCCGCGCTGGAGCTCGCGGCCGGCCGAGGCTCGGGCCGGGCCGAGGCTCGCTTGGCCGTCATGCGGGGGCGGGCGGGGGATCGGAGCGGCCTCGTCGAGATGCTGGAGCGGGCTTGGCGGGTCGCCTCGCACCCCGTCGTCCAGGCTCGGCTGCGGATCGCCTGGGCCCTTACAATGGCCACCGAGGCCGAGGGCGTCGGCCGAGCCCGGCGGGAGCTCGAGGGGCTCGTCGCCGAGATCGGCGATGGAGGGTGGCCCTCCTCGATCACTGGTGAGGCGTGGGCTGCGCTCGCCAAGCTGCGGGCCGGGGATCCGGAGGTCCGAGGGGAGCTGGTCCTCGCCGCTGCGTTTGAGGCGAGCCACCACATGGGCGGATCACGGGGCGGGGAGACCCTCCTCGAGGTCGCCGTGGAGCTCTTCGAGCGCGGCGATGTCGACGTGGTCTTCGCCCGACGTGCTCGCGCCGCAGGCGAGGCCCTGGTCGCGAACCCGGACTCTGCGATCGTCGATCGACTGCGCAATTGGCGGAGTCGGACTGAGACAGAATTGGCCTGATGTGAAATATCGATATTAAATCGAACCAATATTTCATTTTGTGGGCATGTTCATTATCCTCCGTTGGCCATGCGTATCGAACTCGAGAGCCTCGACCTCGCCACTGCGGAGCGCCTCCTCTGCGAGACCGCCCTGCACCAGACCGGCAGCATCGTCGAGGGGGCGCGCCTGCTCGGGATCACCCGTCACGCCCTGAAGCGTCGGATCATCAAGTACAAGATCGAGTGGCCCCGCCCAGCGCAGGTGCTCTCGACGTCGCCGACGACCGAGACCGCGGCCTCCTAGGCGAGGATCCTCTCGGCTCCACCGGCCGGGGCGCGCCTCGGCAGGACTCATCGGGTCCAATGGCTCTGCGAGTGCCCAGCGGGGCTCTCGCCGAGCGTCCATGGGCGAGAGTCGAGAGTCGAGAGGCGAGCGTCTCCGCCCGTCGAAGCGACGGGGCTCCTAGGAGGCCGTGGCAAAAGTCCCGCACGTTCTCGCTGGCCCTCGTCGCCGCTCTCGGCCCCGGCGACATTTGCGGTACGGCTCGGTACAGCGGCGTTTCGTCGAAGCCTAGAGGGGTGACGATTGCGGCGCGAGAGCCTACGGGACTCTCACCACGGCCTAGGCCCTGAGACCGCGGCTGAATTCCGCGATCCGGCGGGCGAGGTCGCCCGACCGATCGAGGTGCGGGCAGTGACCGTAGTCCGCTGGCTCGACGATCGACGCGTGCGCGGGGAGGTTGGCCCGGAAGAAGTCGAGGCTCTCGCTCGGCAGGAGCCGCTCGCTCTGCCCCCAGAGGAGCAGGACCGGCGCCTTGAGCTGCGCGAGCTCGGTCGCGGTCAGCGACTCCTCCTGCGAGAGGGTCTCCAGGAGTCCGCGGAAGAAGCGGGCGCGGAAGCGGCGGCGCATGTCGGGGACGACGAGCGCGCTGTACCAGGGGGCGCGGTGGTAGAGGCGGGTGAGGAGCGCGTGGGCGTCGCGGTGGGTGCGGATTCGGAACCTGCCGACGAGCGCGTCGAAGACAGGCTCGGAGAGCGGAGCGCCGGCGGGGGAGGCGAGGACGAGGCCGGCGACGCGCTCGGGGTGGCGCGCGGCGTAGCGCAGCGCCATCGCTCCCCCGAGCGAATTGCCGACGAGGACCGCGGGCTCGTCGAGCTCGTGCTCGAGCACGTGGGTGATGCTGGCGAGGAGATCATTGAGGCCGAGGGAGCCGCGGTGGGCCCGGCTAAAGCCGTGGCCTGGAGCCTCTGGCGCGAGGAGCCGCGGGCTGACGCCGCGGAGCCGCGCGAGCACGGGGCCGAAGGAGGTCGCCGAGGCGCCGAGACCGTGAAAGATGACCATCGGGGGTCCCTCCGCGCTGGTGTCACGCGCCTCGTAGAGGTGGACCCGAGCCTGAGGGGTGTCGACGAAGCGGCTGCGGATCCCGAGCTTGCCGAGGCGTCGGCGAGCGTAACGTTCGAGCAGGGGGAGGAGGTACATATGCCGCTACTCCTCGTAGTAGTCCGGCGAGCAGGTCCACTCTTTCGGCGGGCAGTTGGTGCACTCGCCGCCCATGCACGCGCCACCGCAGGTGGAGATGATCTCGAGGTCCGCGCGCTTGACGTAGTGGTAGGGGCCGTCGGCCGCGGCGTTGCAGTCGATGCCGAGCAGATCGTCGCCGCAGGCCCGGGCGAAGCGGCAGCTCGGACCGTGCTTCTCCTTGATCCGAGCGTCGAGCTCGGGGTCGCCGGAGGCCGAGGGTCCGGCGACCGGGGCTGGATCGCTGGGCGGCGGCGAGGCGAAGTTCGCCTCCTGCTCCTCGGGGGAGAGCGGCGCGTCCGCGGGCTGCTCCGACACCCCCTTGACGGGCTGCGCCGGGGGCTCACCAGAGCTCCCGCTGCAGGCCATCGTCAGGAGCATGGCGGAGGGCAGGAGGCGACGCGCGACGGAGATCATCAGAGACATGTCCGGCGGATCATGGCCGCCGGTCGGTTCTGACGCAAGCCGGAGGAGCGAGGTAGAGTGACCCGGATGAGCGCGTCGATCAGCAAGCTGAGCCCTGAGGAGCGGACCGAGCTCCTCCCATCCATCCCCCAGTGGTCGCTCGTCGACGGTCGCGACGCGATCCACAGGACCTTTGAGTTTCCGGACTTCTCGGCCGCATGGGGGTTCATGAGCCGCGCGGCCTTGGTCGCCGAGAGCCGCGCGCATCATCCGGAGTGGTTTAACGTCTACAACCGGGTTGAGATCACTCTCACGACCCACGACGCCGATGGCCTCAGCATTCGCGATGTCGAGCTGGCGCGGATCCTCGACGGGTTCGTCGGTTGAGCTGTCCCTAGAAGCACGGAGCGTCGGAGCGTCGGGGCCTCGTCGGACATCCTCGACGCTCGCGAGTCAACGTCACGGATCGTCGCCACGGATCGTCGTCACGGATCGTCGTCACGGCTCTTGCTGACGGATCGTCGTCACGGCTCTTGCTGACGGATCGTCGTCACGGTCTTCGTCGGCCGCATCGAGCGTGCGTCGACGCTGGAGCTAGAGCCGGATCGGCCTGGACAGCTCGAGAGGCCAGCTCGAGAGGCCAACACGAGACACGAGCGAGGGCAGCTCGAGAGACGAGCTCAAGAGGCCAGATCGAGAGGCCAACACGAGAGACGAACTCGAGAGGCCAACACGAGAGACGAGCTCGAGAGGCCAACACGAGGACGAGCTCGAGAGGCCAGCTCGAGAGGCCAGCTCGAGAGGCCAACACGAGAGACGAGCTCGAGAGGCCAGCGCGCGAGGCCAGCTCGAGAGACGAGCTCGACAGGCTAGAAGTAGTCCCGATCGCCAGGCTTCGGGAGGGCGCGCTCGGTCGGCTCCTCGGTCTTCGCCTCCGGTGGTCTTTCCTTCGTTGGTGGAGGCGGAGGCTCACTGCGCCGTCGGGTCATGCTCGGCGCGTCCGCGGCCCGGGTGCGCTTGGGCGGGGCTGCGTCATGGGGCTCGCTCTTGACGCGGGGGGGCACTTGCCGCGGTGGGGCTCGAAGATCGAGGCGCGGCGCCTCCGGTGTCGGGGGGGCGGCCGCCTCCGCCGAGGCCGCCTCAAAGAAGCTCGCGAGCGGCGAGACCTCCTTCTTGCGGGGCTTGGAGGCCCGGGCCGCCTTTGCGGCCTCATCGGCCTTGGCGCTCTCCGCCGTATGATTGCTCAGCGCCTGTGCGAGCGTGGAGGGTTCGGGCTTGCTGCGCCGGGCTCTCGCTCGCGAGCGCGGCTCGGGCTCGGGCTCGGGATCGGGCTTCGGGGCGGGCGTCGGGTCGGCGGCAGCTTGCGAGAGGAGGTCGAGCCCAGCCCAGCGAGTCTTCGGGCGGCCGCCGTAGGTGCGCTGCGTGATCCCAGACTCGGGCTCCCTTGTCCGCTGACTTGTCCGCTGAGCTCGTGAGCGGGTCGGCTCGGGCTCGGGCTCGGGCTCGGGCTCGGGCTCGGGCTCAGGCTCTGCGAAGGCGACCGGGGCCCGCGCACCGCCGACATCGAGGAGCGCGGTCGTAGATGTCCTTGGGGGCAGGCCAAAAAGGTCGCGGATCTGGGCCGACGGCGCCGGGAGGAGCTCCTCCCAAGGCATGCCTAGGAGAGAACGCGCGCTCCTGCCGCGCTCGAACGCCTCGGCGACCAGCTGTAGCGCATCGCCGAGCTGCTCAGGGGTCTCTTGGATCAGGCGGAGCAGCCCGGCCGCGAGGATCGTCCCGCTGGCGAGGTTGCCAAACTGGCCGACGAAGAAGGCCTGAACCGCGAGCTCGCCCACCGGGGAGGCGTCGTATTCGGTGAGCACGTGGATCAGCGGGTGCAACATCCGCACGCGCTCGCGGATGTAGGCGACGCGGTCCTTCGGATCGTAGGGGCCTGGCGGCGCGATCGTCAGCTTGTGGCGGCGAAGGTAGAGGCCGAGCTGATAGCCGAGGGTGTCATCGGGCAGATCGAGGAGAACGTCGGGGCTCTCCGGCGGCGGCATGTAGCCGTTGTCATAGAGCTGGGTGACGCCGGGACCCTCGAAGATCGCGTCGATATCGCCCCCGAATTTCTCCAGGGTGTTCGCGTCGAGCTCGCCGAAAATATCCGCTGCAGAGAACGTGCCGCCGTCCCGGTCATGGACGGCAGAGCCCAGGAAAGCGCTCGCAAGCTTTAGCTTCTTGAAGGCTTCGAACATCTGGGAGGCGGAGCAGGGCGCGCTGGTGCGGCCCTCGGGCCACCTTCGATGGTAGCGCAGGGCTCGCAGGATGTGAACCAAGGGGCGCAGTACGCTCGTGCTGCCTGCGCTCCGTGTGATTCGCCGCTGTGCGCGGAGGCAAGCGGCGATCGGGCCGCTCTGGCGGGCGCGGACGCTGTTTTTTCGGGGTCGGATGCGCTCAGCGGAGCGACGCGATCGGGAGACTCCGCACTCGTCGAGCGCCGGCTTGCTCCGCCCCGGGCGGGCGTCCTAGCTGGCCGCAGGCCGCCATCGTCTCATCGCCGCGGGTCGCTCGGATCCCGGCGGCGACGCCTCGGGCGCGGAGCTCATCGCGGAAGTGGAGGACGTGCGTCGGGCTCGGGCGCGAAAGTTCGCTGCCCGGGTGGGGGTTGAAGGCGATCAGGTTGATCTTCACCGGGAGATCGCGGACCAGCGCGGCGAGGCGCTCGACGTCGCCCGCTCCGTCGTTGACCCCCGCAAGGAGGACGTACTCCACCAAGACCCGCGCCCGCTGCCGCAGGGGGTAGCGGCGGATGGCCCCTAGGAGGGCGGCGATCGGGTACTTGCGGTTGATCGGCATCAGCCAGTCGCGGACCTCGTCGGTCGTCGCGTTGAGGCTGACGGCGAGCTGGACCGGCGACTCTTGGCCGAGGCGATCGATCGCAGGGACGATCCCGGAGGTCGAGACCGTGACCCGCCGCGCCGAGAGGTCGAGGCCCTCGTGGTCGATCAGGGTCCGGGTCGCGGGGATCACCGCGTCCGGGTTGTGGAGCGGCTCGCCCATCCCCATGAAGACGACGTTCGAGAGGGGAGGGGTCCTCGACTCGGGGTCCGCGTCGATGGTCCGCCTCGCCTGGATCACCTGGCCTATGATCTCGGCGGTGTTGAGATCGCCGCGCAGGCCCATCTTCCCGGTCAGGCAGAAGGCGCAGCGCATCGCACAGCCGATCTGGCTCGAGATGCAGAGGGTCGAGCGCTCCTTGCCGGGGATCACGACCGACTCGACGATCGCCCCTTCGTCGGTCTTAAAGAGCAGCTTCTTCGTGCCGTCGGCGGCCTCGCGGATCTCGTCGAGGCTGAGGGCGTCGATCCGTCCGGCCGCGGCGAGGCGGCGACGGATCTCCCCGCGTACGCCAGGGATGGAGCTGATGTCGGCGTGGGCGTGGCGGTAGAGGGCGGTCCAGATCCGGCGGGTCGTCCCCTCGACGTCGGCGGCCGAGAGCCCGAGATCGTCGGCGAGCCAACCCGCGAGGGCCTCCCGTGAGAGCCCCATCAGGAGGACTCGGCCTTCGGCGTCGCGTGGCAGCGGAGGGCGCATCGCGGCGGAGAGTACATGATCTCGCGTCGGAGGGCCGATCTCCGGCGGAGAGGACCCCACCAAGCGGGCCGCCCGCCGGGTCGCCGCCTCACTCCGGGAGCTTGGCTCAGGCGGCGGAGCGTGAAGCTTCGCTACGGTCTCGCGGCGGCGAAGCGGGCGCTCAGCCAGGCGGCGATGGCGGTCCAGAGCGGGGCGCTGGTGGGGTCTGTGACCATCCCCATATGCCCGGGGTGGAGCCCGCGGAGCGCGGCTGGGGCCGTGCGATGGCCGATATGCCAGACCTCGCGCTCAGGCACCGGGGCGGAGAAGCGAAGGGCGCTGGCGGGCCGGCCGTAGAGACGATCCCCGGCGCTGACGATGTGAAGCGTCGGGCTCGGGACCCGGCCCAGGTCCGCGCCGTAGTCGACCGAGCCGTCGGCGGAGCGCCAGCGCCCGCTCCGCACCCAGGTCGCATAGTCGAGCCAATAGGCGAGGGCCTCGTCGTTGGATCCGGCGCCGAAGCGGCGCGCCGGGAGACGCCCGTAGCGGCGGACGATCGGCAGGGTCGCCGCGATCGCCGTCCGCTTGGCGAGGCGGCGGAGCGGGGCCGCCTCGCGCTCCATCGACCAGACATCGCAGGCGAGGCAGACGTTGCCGCAGATCGCCGCGCCTGGGCGCTGGCCGAGCCAGGCGAGGCCCACGAGGCCGGCGAGGGAGTGGCCGAGGAGGGCGAGCGGTGCGTCGTCAGCGAGAGCTCGGCCGAGCTCGACGAGGCGATCCATGTCGCCCACCAGATCGTCGAAGCCCCAGGCTCCGCCCTCCTCCGCTCGCGGTCCCGAGCGGCCGTGGCCGCGCAGGTCGGGGACCAGGACGCGGATCCCTGCGGCGGCCAAGGTCGCCACCAACGAGGGGCGGTCCTCGCGGTAGAGCGTCCGTCGGTCGACCATCATCGCATGTCCTGCGATCAGGAGACCCCGCGCGGGCGCGGTAGGTTCGACCTCGAGGACGTTCAGCCCCCAGCCGTCCGCGGCTCGGAGCAGGTGCTCGCGCGTGCGGGGCTCGGTCAACGTCGACGGCCCCAGAAGAGGATCAGGCTGCCCCGACGAAAGCTCTCGAGCCCGTCGATCCCGTGGGCGCGGAAGAGCCCGAGCAGCTCGTCCTCGTAGAAGACGCGGGTCTTCGAGAGGCTCACGAGCGCCTCCAGCGAGCGTGAGATGGGGTTGTCTTGGTGGGCGAAGGTGCTGGCGATAAAGCCACCGCCAGGCCTGAGCACCCGGCCGATCTCTGCTGCGGCCGCGGCCGGATCGGGCCACAGGTGGAGGGCCGCGCCGGCGTGGACGCCAGAGATGCTGCCGCTCGCGAAGGGGAGGCGGGCGACGTCGGCGCGGATGAGCGGCAGGTCGTCGATCGCCCGCTCGCGGAGGTTCGCCTGCAGCTGGTTGAGCATCGCCTGGGACCAGTCGAGGCCGACGACCCGATCGAAGACGCCGCTGCCGTAGAGGTGAAGCGCCGCGTGTCCTGGGCCGCAGCTCAGGTCGACGACGGTCCCCGGCGGCTCTCCGGGGAGCGGGCGGAGGGCGTCGTCGACGTAGTCGAGCTCCTCGGCGAGGTCGTGACGACCTCCGCCGGCGACGGTGACGAAGAGCGGCCTCCAGTAGCGTTGATAGACCTGGGCGAGGATCCGCGAGTGCATCAGCTTGGGGCCAAAGCCGCTGCCGAGGGCGACAGGCTCGCGGATGAAGTCGGTGATCCCGTCGGAGCGCTCGGCGACCGCTCGGCCGCAGGCCTCGCAGCGAAGCTCGCGGCCGTCGGGGAGAAGCTCGCCGAGGCAGGTCGGACAGACGAGGCCGAGATCGTTGGCGCGGCTTGGCACCGGCGAATCATAGTCGGATCGCGTCGATGGCGACGTCCTCGATTTGCGCACGTGCAGGCGCGACTCGGAGGCGCTATTCGGAGGCGCTATTCGGAGGCCTTGTAGCCGAGCTTCTCGATCGCGGCGATGAGCTCCTGCGTCGAGGTCTGTCCCGGGTCGTAGCTGATGATGGCCGTCTTCTCGGTGTGGCTGAGGACGGCGCTGTGGACCCCCTCCATCGACGTGAGCTTGGCTGTGATCGCCCCCTCGCAGGACTCGCAGACCATCCCCTCGACCTTGAGCGTCGTCTCGACGGCGAGCTGCGCGGAGGGTGAGCCCGACTCGCAGGCGGAGAGGCCGAGAACGGCGACGCCGCCGAGCAGGAGCGCGGCGGCGGCGACGGTGGAGAGACGGCGCGAAGACATCGACGCCGAGTGTAGTGCATCTCTAGTTCGGGGCCACGACGACGAGGTTGACCTCGGTGCCGAAGGGCACCTTGTCGCCCGCGGCCGGGTCTTGGCGGAGGATGTAGCCGCTGCCGTGCTCGGCGTGCTCCTGGCGCCGGACCTTGCCGGGCTCGAGGCCGGCCTCCTGCAGGAGCTTCTTGGCCGAGCGCTGGTACTTGCCGGTGAGCTTGGGGACCTCGATCATCGGCAGGCTGGCGATGGTCAGCTTGACGTCGCTGCCCGTGGCCATCCGCGAGTTCGCCTTCGGCTCCTGGTCGAGGACGGTGCCGGGGGTCTTGTTCGAGTCCTGGGGGATGGGCTCGGGGACCTCAAAGCCGAGGGCCTCGAGCTCGCTGGTCGCCTCTTCGAGGGTCTTGCCGACCACCGTCGGGATCCGGACGTCGTCCTTGCCCTTGGCGACGACGACGCGAATCTCGCGGGTCTGGAGGATCGTCCCAGGCGGCGGGAGCTGCTCCAGGATCTCGCCGGGGCGCTTGTCCGCGGCGTCGCGCTGCTCATCCTCGATGATGACGATGCCCTGGGCGTTGGCGAGGGAGCGGGCCTTCTTCGCCGTGATCCCGCGGTAGTCGGGGGCCGGGATCGGCTGCGGCTCCTGGGCGGCCGGCTCCTGGATGGGCGCCTGGGCGGTCGGCGGCGGCAGCTGTTGAACCGGCATCACTTGGCCTGCCGGGACCATGCCGTTCATCTTCATCACCTGAGGTCCGAGGAAGAGCTGGACCAATACGGCGACGATCAGCGAGATCAGGAACATCTTGACGGTGTCATTCATGGTCGTCTTGGCCGAGGCAGTGGTGGTCGTCGCGGCTGTCGGAGCATACATCGCTACACGCGGCGGTGGGTAGGCGGGGATCTGCCGCGGCGGGGAGGGGAGACCCCGGCGTCGGGGGGAAAAAACCGCTCTCGAGGGTCGGGGCTCGGTGATATGCTCCGGCCTTCGATCGCCGATGTCTAAGCTGCCCGCTACGCGTTCTGAGACCGTTTTTGTCGATGCCAAGCCGGGGTATAGCCCTGTTCAGGCGCTGACAGAGGCCAATCGCTGCCTTTACTGCGCCGACGCGCCCTGCGTGCAGGCGTGTCCGACGGGGATCGACATCCCCGAGTTCATCCGCAAGATCGCGACGGATAACCTCCGCGGATCGGCGCGGACGATCTTCGACGCCAACATCTTTGGCATGAGCTGCGCCCGGGTCTGCCCGGTCGAGGTCCTCTGCGTCGGCAAATGCGTCTACAACGAGATGGACGTCCCGCCGATCCAGATAGGCAAGCTCCAGCGCTACGCGACCGACGCGGCCTTTGAGCGCGGCGATCGCTTCTTTGAGGCCGGCCCCGACAGCGGCAAGAAGGTCGCGCTCTTGGGCGGCGGTCCCGCTTCGCTGGCGGCCGCGCACGAGCTGCGGCGAAAGGGCCACGCCTGCACGATCTTCGAGCAGGCCGAGCTCTTGGGCGGCCTCAGCACCACCGGGGTCGCGCCCTATAAGATGAAGGCCGATCGCGCCCTCGAAGAGGTCGAGTGGGTGCTCGGTATCGGCGGCGTGGAGGTTCGCACCGGCGTCCAGATCGGCGTCGATATCAGCGTCGAGGAGCTCCTGCGCGACTTTGACGCGGTCTTCGTCGGTCTCGGCCTGGGCGCGGATAGGCTCCTCCACCTCCCCGGGGGCGATCTCGCGGGGATCCGCGGCGCGGTCGACTGGATCGCCGAGATCAAGACCGACAAGGCGGCCCTGGGCGGTGTTCGGCGGGCCGTGGTGATCGGCGGGGGCAACACCGCGATCGACACGGTCCGCGAGCTCCGCGGCCTCGGGATCCCCGAGGTCTCGCTCGCCTACCGCGGCGCCGAGGCGCAGATGAGCGGTTACGTCCACGAGTGGAGCTGGGCGAAGGTCGAGGGGGTGCGCGGGGTCTTCGGCGCCCAGCCGCTCGCGTACATCGGCGAAGGCGGGGCTGTCACCGGGGTCCGCTTCGCTAGGCTCGACGCAGAGCGTCAGCCGATCGCCGGTGAGGAGCTGACGCTCGAAGCGGACCTCGTCCTCCTGGCGATCGGCCAGGGCCGCCTCGGCGAGCTCCTCGGCGAGACCGAGGGGATCACCCTGGAGCGCGGCCGGCTCATCGTCGACGACGCAGGCCGTACCGGGAACCCGAAGATCTTCGCCGGAGGCGACTGCGCGAATGGCGGCAAGGAGGTCGTCAACGCGGTCGATGAGGGCAAGCGCGCCGCGATCGCGATCGACCTCGCCTTCGGTCAGGCGCTGTGTGGAGGAGAGGCAACGTGAGCACCATCGTTTCGCCCGATCTGACCGCGAATTGTGCGGGGATCATCACTCCCAACCCCTTCTGGCTCGCCTCGGCGCCGCCGACGAACTCCGGTGATCAGATCATGCGGGCCTTCGACGCCGGCTGGGGCGGTGCGGTCTGGAAGACCCTCGGTCAGCCGATCCAAAACGTGTCGAGCCGCTTTGGCGGGCTTCACTACCGGGGCACCCGCGGGATCGGCTTCAACAACATCGAGCTGATCACCGATCGGCCGGTCGAGACCAACCTCCGCGAGATCGCGGAGGTCAAGCGTCGCTACCCCAAGCACGGCGTGATCGTCTCGCTGATGGTCGAGTCCCGCGACGAGTGGCAGGACCTGATCAAGCGCTCGATCGACGCCGGCGCCGACGGGCTCGAGCTGAACTTCGGCTGCCCGCACGGGATGTGTGAGCGGGGGATGGGCTCAGCGGTCGGTCAGGAGCCCAAGCTCAACGAGACGATCACCTCCTGGGCCGCGGAGTTCTCGACGATCCCGGTCCTCGTCAAGCTGACGCCGAACGTCGACAACATCGTCCCCCACGGCCTCGCGGCCCAGCGCGGCGGCGCCGACGGGGTGTCGCTGATCAACACCATCAAGAGCGTCATCGGCATCGACATCGACAACTTCGTGCCCCTGCCAAAGGTCGACGGACGCTCGACCAACGGCGGCTACTGCGGCCCGGCGGTGAAGCCGATCGCCCTCCACATGGTCTCGTCGCTCGGTCGGGCGCCGGAGTTCAACCTGCCGATCTCCGGGATCGGCGGGATCTCGAACTGGCGCGACGCCGTCGAGTTCATCCTCCTGGGCTCCTCCAGCGTCCAGGTCTGCACTGAGGTGATGCTCCGCGGCTACCGCGTGGTCGAGGACATGATCGAGGGCCTGACCGAGTACATGCGGCGTCAGGGCTTCGCCAACCTCGGCGAGATGGTCGGCCGCGCCGTGCCGAACCTGAGCGAGTGGGGCGACCTCGACCTCAACCACGAGACGGTCGCGAAGATCAACCCGACGAGCTGCATCGGCTGCCAGGCCTGCGTGGTCGCCTGCCACGACGGCGCCCATCAGTGCATCCACCCCGCCGAGGACAAGAGCGTGCGGGTGCCGGTGGTCGACGAGAGCGAGTGCGTCGGCTGCAACCTCTGCGAGATCGTCTGCCCGGTCCCCGGCTGCATCACGATGGAGGAGGTCGACAACGGCTTCGCCCCGGCGAGCTGGAACCAGCACGCCGAGGAGGGCCTGACGCTGCGCCCGAAGAAGGGCGTACACACCTAAGAGACCGTGGCAAGAGTCCTGCGCGCTCTCCTGTCGTCGAGGGGGCGCTCGCGGGCGAAGTGCCCGTCGGAGGCCTCGGGCAGGTGAGCTCGAGTTGACGCGAAATCCGACCACTGCGCGCCGCTATGGACGAGCGGAGCGTGGTCGTCACGCCGCGTACCCGCGGGCCGCAGGTGGAGACCGAGGGCGCCCGTGCGGGCGCAATATCAGCACTCTGGCGTTTGTGTGCCCGGCAATTCTTCCGCGGGGCATCGGCCCCGAAGTGGTGTTCGATGGAGCGCGGAAGTCATCGATCCCGAGGCTCTGGATCCTGTGGTATGGGACAAGAGCAATGGATGAGGTGACCGCAAATGTGTTGCAGGACCTCATTCAATACGTGCACTTCAGCGCCGATGATGCGGCCGCGCTCCGGCAGATGGGGCCGCTCCTCGAGCCTGCATTTCCCGCGATCGTCGATCGCTTCTACGAGGCGATCGATCGCACCCCTTCGGCGGCTCAGGTCTTTCGCGGCGGCGTCGCGCAGATCGAGCGACAGAAGGGGATGCTCCTGGTCTGGCTGAAGGGCCTGCTGGGGGGGGTCTACGACGCTGACTACTACGAGCGACGGGCTCGGATCGGCCGCACGCACGTCCGGATCGAGCTCGATCAGCGCTACATGTTCGCGGCGATGAACATCATCCGTCGTGAGCTCCACAGCGCCCTCAGCGCCTGTGACCTCGACCGCGAGACCCGTCAGCAGGGGCACGTCGCGCTCGACAAGATCTGCGACCTCGAGCTGGCGATCATGCTCGAGACCTATCGCGAAGAGTCGGACGCCAAGCTCCAGCAGGTCGAGCGGCTCGCGACCGTGGGCCAGGTCGCGGCGTCGATCGGTCACGAGCTGCGCAACCCCTTGGCGGTGATGCAGACGTCGGTGATCCTCCTCGGGCGACGGGCCTCCGAGGAGCCCAAGGTCCAGCGTCACCTCAAGAAGCTGGGCGATCAGATCGACCTGTGCAGCGCGATCATCTCGGACCTCCTGGAGCTCGCCCGGGATCGACCGCCGGAGCGTCGCAAGTGCGACCTCGTCGCGCTCGTCAGTGAGGCCGTCGGCGAGGTGCCGCGGCCGGACGCGGTCACGGTGGACTTCTCCCCGCCGGCCTCGTTCGAGCCGGTCTTCGTCGACGAGGGGCAGATCCGGCAGCTCGTCGTCAACCTGGTCCTGAACGCGGTCCAGGCGGTCGGCGCCTCGGGCCAGGTCGACGTCAGGGTCGAGGACGAAGACGCGTGGGCCTCCTTGATCGTCGAGGATAGCGGCGCGGGGATCCCGGCCGACGTCCGCCGCCGCCTCTTCGAGCCGCTCTTCACGACCCGCTCGAGCGGGACCGGCCTCGGCTTGGCCCTGTGTCGGCGCGTGACCGAGAAGCACGGCGGGATCATCGAGGCCTCCAACCGAGACGTCGGCGGGGCCCGCTTCGTCGTCAAGCTGCCGCGGGAGCGGGGGACAGCGCCATGACCTCACGGGTCCTGATCGTCGATGACAACCATGATCTCGCGGACAACCTCGCCGAGCTCCTCGAGGAGGAGGGGTACACGGTCGAGACCGCCTACAGCGGCGAGCGGGCGCTGGATCTGGCGGCGGCGGAGAGCTTCGACACGATCCTGACGGACGTCCGCATGCCGGGGATGAGCGGCGTCGATCTGGTCAAGCGGCTGCAGGGGTTGAACCCCTGCACGTCGTTTCTCTTGATGACCGCGTACTCCTCCGACGCGGTGCTCGGTGAGGCTCTCCGCGCGGGGGTCCGGGCGGTGCTGACCAAGCCTGTCGATCTCGACCTCCTCCTCGCGCGCTTGCCCCATGACGTCGCCAAGGTGCTGGTGCTGGAGGGCGACGCGGCGATCGGGGCGGAGCTGGTGGCGGCCCTCTCGAGTCGCGGCTACACGGCCTTCCTGGAGCTGGACAGCGCCAAAGCCGAGGAGCGCGCCCGCGAGGGGGGATTTGACGCGGTGGTGCTCGACGCCTTCCTCCCCGGGTGCAACAGCACGGAGCTCGCGCGCAGTCTCTGCCTCACCCTGCGGATTCCGGTGGTGCTCCTCTCCGGTGAACTCGACGGCGCCGCGAACGTCCTGGAGTCGCTCCCCTCGGAGTGTGTCCGCTTCCTGAACAAGCCCTTCCAGCCAGACGCGCTCTTCGCCGCCCTGCGCTCGGTGATGGAGGTCGCCCCCGGGCAGGAGGGCTGCTGCCCATGAGCGGGCCGAGAGTGCTCGTGGTCGAGGACAACCTCGATCTCGCGGAGAACATCCGGGAGCTCTTCGCCGACGAGGACATCGAGGCGATCAGCACCTCCTCGGGGCTCGAGGCGCTCGAGCTCGTCCGAGCTGGGGGGATCGACCTCGCGATCATCGACGTGCGCCTCCCGGACATCACGGGGATCGAGCTCCACGCTCGGCTGCGTCCGCGCCTCGACGCCGGTGAGGTCATCTTCATGACCGGCAACGCGACGCTCGACACCGCGATCGCGGCGGTCCGGGCCGGCGTCTTCGCCTACGTCCAAAAGCCCTTCCACCCGATGGATCTGGTGGCGCTCGCCAAGCGGGCGCTGGAGCAGGTGTCGCTGCGTCGAGAGCGGGAGGTGCTGGCCCATGATCTCGCCCGCTCGGAGAAGCTCCACCGCGGGGTGGTCGACGCGGTCGAGACCCTGATCATCGGCCTCGATCCCGAGGGGCGGATCCACGTGTGGAACCGTTGTGCGGTCGCGACGACCGGCTGGGACGCGTCCGAGGCGATCGGCATGGACGCGGTCGAGACCCTCTTCGAGGAGGGGGACAGGGCGGTCGCCCGCGAGTGGATCTCGCTCGCGTGGTCGACCAAGCCCGAGGAGATCGAGCTCCACCTGATGACACGGCAGGGCGCGCGGCGGACGGTCCGTTGGAGCCAGGCGACGGTCATCACCAACAGCCACACGATCCTGCTCCTGGTCGGCCTCGACGTCACCGAGCGCCTCGCCCTCGAGCAGCGGGCCGCCGACGCGGAGGCGATGGCCTCGCTGGCGACGCTGACCGCGGGCCTCGCCCATGAGATCCGCAACCCGCTCAACGCCGCGATCCTCCAGCTCGAGCTGCTCTCGCGGGTCGGCGGTCGCCTCGAGGATGAGGCTGCGCGCAAGCGCATCGGCGAGAGCGTCGGCCTCGTCAAGACGGAGATCCGCCGCCTCTCCAAGCTCTTGGAGGAATTCCTCAGCCTCGCCCGGCCGCGGGCCTTCGACCTCTACCCGGTGGAGATCGGGCGGGTGGTCGAGCACGTGGTGACGATGCAGGGCCCGGTGGCCGAGGCGGCGGGCGTCTCGATCAACGCCGTCGCGCTCGACACCTGGCCGGCGATCCTCGGCGATCAGAGCAAGCTCGCGCAGGTCTTCATCAACCTGATCGTCAACGCGATCGACGCGATGCGCGACAGCGTCGACGGGACGATCACCCTCAGCGCGGATCGCCGCGGTGAGCACCTCGTGGTCCGGGTTGAGGACGAGGGCCCGGGGATGCCCGAGGATGTCCGATGCCAGGTGTTTCGCCCCTTCTTCAGCACCAAGGAGCAGGGGACCGGCCTCGGCCTGCCGATCGTCAAGCGGATCATCGACCTCCACAGGGGCGAGATCAGCATCGCCGCGGGGCCCCGCGGCGGGACCGTGGTCGAGGTCTGCCTCCGCCTCGCGCCCGAGCTTGCGGGCGAGTCCGGCGAGTTCGCCCGGGGCTAGAGAGCGTCGGCCTTCGCCGCGGGCGGAGGCCGTGTCATCGGGGTTGAGCTCTTGAGCCGACCCTACAATAGACGCGGACGACGGGCGAAGAGCTTCGCTTGCTCCGCGATCTGCCACGATAGGGCGGACCGCTCGGCACGACAGGTCCCAGTCCCTGCCCAGCGATCGTCGGCGGGCCTAGTCCTCGAAGGCGGCGTCGGTGATCTCGAGGCCGCGGTCGATGATCGCGAAGCCCTCGCGGATCTGATCCTCGGTGATCGTCAGCGGCGGGTTGCACATAAAATAGTGCCAGCGGACGAAGGTGAAGAGCCCGCTCTCGCGGAAGAACGCGGCGAGCTTGGTCATCGCCGGGTGGGTGCCGTTGAAGGGGGCGATGGGCTCGCCGGCGGCGTTCTTCTGGAGCTCGATCACGCCGAAGAGGCCGAGGCAGCGGAAGGTCCGCACCGAGGGGTGCTTGTCGGCGAGGCGGCCCATCTCGGCGAGCATCAGCTCCTGGAGCGAGGCTGCCCGTTCGACCAGCTTCTCCTCCGCCATCACCTCGAGGACGGCGATCGCCGCGGCGCAGCCGAGGGCGTGCGAGTTGTAGGTGAGGCCGCCCCAGTACATGTTCTCCTCGAAGTGGGCGGCGATCGGATCGCGCATGCCCACGGCGCCGAGGGGGACGTAGGCGGAGGTGAGGCCCTTCGCCATGGTGACCAGGTCCGGGACGATGTCGCCGTGCTCAAAGGCGAACATCTTGCCTGTGCGGCCGAAGCCCGCCATCACCTCGTCGCAGATCAGGAGGATCCCGTACTTGTCGAGGAGGGCGCGCAGCCCCTTGAGGAAGCCGGCGGGGGGCGGGAGGATCCCGTTGGTGCCGATCACCGGCTCGACGATCATCGCCGCGATCGTCTGCGAACCCTCGCAGACGATCACCTCTTCGAGGTAGCGCAGGTGGGCGGCGGTCCGCTCCGCGTCGGTCGAGCCGAACTCGTAGGAGTAGGGTTGGGGGCCGACGACGTGGATGAAGCCGGGGCCGCCGGGCTCGTTGGCCCAACGCCTGGGCTCGCCGGTGAGCTGCATCGTCAGGTTGCTGCCGCCGTGATAGGAGCGGTAGGTGCTGATGATCTTCTGCCGCCCGGTGTAGAGGCGAGCGAGACGGATCGCGTTCTCGTTGGCCTCGGCGCCGCCCAGGGTGAAGAAGAACTTGTTGATGTCGCCGGGGGTGATCGCGGCGAGCATCTTGCCCAGGCGGGCGCGGGGCTCGGTCGCGGTGCCGGGGTAGACGTAGGTGAGGCCGCTGTCGAGCTGGGCTTTGAGGGCGGCGATCACCTTCGGGTGCGCGTGGCCAACATTGACGCACATCAGCTGACTGTTGAAGTCGAGCATTCGCTCGCCCTCGGGCGTGTACATGTACACCCCCTCGGTGCGGGCGATGGGCAGCGGGGCGACCTTGTCCTGCTGCGACCACGCGTAGAGCGTGTGCGCGCGGCATGCCTCGATCATCGTCTTGGAGTCCATCTTTTTGTCCATCGTCAACGCCTCCGAGCCTGTCTTTGTGGCCAGATCTACGACATCCAGGTCATGTCTTTGTGCTGAGCCCAGCGGCTCGTGATCTTCCGCGCTCGGGTCCAGAAGCGGAAGCCGTCCCAGCCGGTGATGTCGCCGTGGCCGAACTTGGAGTCGTTCCAGCCGCCGAAGGCGAAGGGCTCGCGGGGCACGGGGACGCCGACGTTGACGCCGCACATGCCGGCGTTGACCCGCTCCATGACGTAGCGGGCGACGCCGCCGCTCTGGGTGAAGACCGAGGCCGCGTTGCCGTAGGGGCTCGCGTTCTCGATCGCGATCGCCTCGTCGAGGGTCTTGGCGCGGATGATCGAGAGGACGGGGCCGAAGACCTCTTCGCAGCCCGCCGGCATCTCCGGGGTGACGTGGTCGAGCACCGTCGGGCCGAACCAGAAGCCTTCGGCCCCCTCGACGATCGCCTTGCGACCGTCGACGAGCACCTTGGCCCCGAGCTTCTCGGCGCCGTCGACATAGCGGGTGATCCGCTCGACGCTCTCGCGGGTGATCACAGCGCCGATGTCCTCGCCCAGGGCGTAGGTCCGGGCCGCCGCCGCGGTCGCGTCGACGATCGCCTGAGTGTCGCCGACGGCGACCATCGCCGCGGCCGCCATGCAGCGCTGGCCGGCACAGCCGAAGGCCGAAGCCGCGACGGTCGTGCTGGTCAGCTCCAGGTCCGCGTCGGGGGCGACGATGAGGTGGTTCTTGGCGCCGCCAAGGCAGAGCATCCGCTTGCCGAGGGCGCAGCCGCGGCCGTAGACCAGGCGCGCGATCGCGGTCGAGCCGACGAAGCCGATCGCCTTGATCTCCGGGTGGTCGACGAGCGCCTCGACGCACTCTTTGGCGCCGTGGACGATGTTGAGCACGCCCGCCGGGAGGCCGGCCTCGGCGAAGAGCGCCGCGAGCTTGACCGCCCCGTAGGGGACCTTCTCGGAGGGCTTGAGGACGAAGGTGTTCCCGGCGACCAGCGCCTGCGGGAGCATCCACAGCGGGACCATGAAGGGGAAGTTGAAGGGGGTGATCCCGGCGCAGACGCCGAGCGCCTCGTAGCTGGTCTCGCAGCGGATCCCGCGGCTGACGTCGAGCTGCGGTCCGGCGGCCATGTTGGGGATCGAGATCCCCATCTCCAGGCACTCGATCCCCTTGAGCACCTCGCCCTTGCCCTCGGCGAAGGTCTTGCCGTTCTCGTGGGAGACCAGCCAGCTCAGCTCGTCGAGGTCGCGCTCGATCAGCGCCTTGACCCGGTAGAGCACCTGGACGCGCTCTTTCATCGGCGTGTCCCGCCAGCCAGGGAAGGCGGCGCTCGCCGCCGCGACGGCGGCTTCGATCTCGGCGGTGCCTGAGAGGGGCACGCTCCCCATGGTCTTGCCGTGGCGCGGGTTGACGACGGTCTCGGTCGTCCGTCCCTTCGCCTCGCTCCAGGCGCCGTCGATCCAATTCTGGGCGGCGACGTAGGGCGTGAAGTCGTAGTTGCGGGCGGTGAAGGGCGGCAGTGGGCTCGTCGACATCGGAACTCTCAAGGTGCTCGAAGGGTCCACCTAAATACCGCAAAACCGCCACGCCCGACTAGATAGTGTCGCGGCGTGGCGGCTTGAGGGACCCCCTGTGCGGGAGCCCGCTGGGGAGCTCGGCTCAGGTCCGGGGGAGGTAGCGACCCGCGCCGCGGACGACCCGGAGGTCGCCCTCCTTGAAGGCGATCCGGCCGCCGACGAGGGTGTGGGAGACCCCGCCCTCGATCTTGAAGCCCTCGAAGATGTTGCGGTCGACGTGGTGACGATGGGTCTTGGCCGAGATCGTCGAGCTCGCCTTCGGATCGTAGACGACGATGTCCGCGTCGGCGCCGACGCGGATGGCCCCCTTGCGCGGGTAGAGGCCGAAGATCTTCGCCGGCTGGGTGCAGCAGACGTCGACAAACTGGTGGAGCGAGATCCGACCGGTGGCGACGCCGTAGGTGTACATCAGCGCCAGGCGGTTCTCGATCCCGGCCGCGCCGTTCGGGATCTTGGTGAAGTCGTCCTTGCCCATCGACTTCTGATCCTCCTGGCGGAAGGGGCAGTGGTCGGTGGCGACGTGCTGGATCATCCCGCAGGAGAGGGCGTTCCAGAGCACCTCTTGGTGACCCTTGGGGCGGATCGGCGGGCTCATGACGTAGGCCGCCCCCTCAAAGTCGTCGGTGTCGTAGACCGAGTCGTCGAGGAGCAGGTACTGCGGGCAGGTCTCGACGAAGACCGTGACCCCCTCCTCGCGGGCGCGGGTGACCGCGTCCATCGACTCCTTGCAGGTCAGGTGGACGATGTAGATAGGCTGGCCGGAGCAGCGGGCTAAGGTGATCGCTCGGTGGGTCGCCTCGCCCTCGACCCAGGTCGGCCGGCTGCGGGGGTGGTACTTCGGCGCGGTCTTGCCCTGGGCTATCAGCTTGCGCTGGAGGGACTGGACCGCGAGCCCGTGCTCGCAGTGGGTGGTGACGAGGGCGCCGAGGGAGCCGGCGGTGTCGATGACGCCGATGAGCTCGTCATCGTCGACGCCGATCGCCCCCGTGTAGGCCATGAAGGTCTTGAAGGAGGTGATCCCGTTCTCCGCGTGGACCTGGCGCATCTCCTTCTCGACCTGCTCGCCGAACCAGGTCACGGCCATGTGGAAGCCGTAGTCGGCGCAGGCCTTGGCCGCGTTGTTCATCCAGAAGTCGCGGGCCTCGAGGAGGCTCTGGTTCCTCGCCGGGATGATGAAGTCGATGATCGACGTGGTCCCGCCGGCGATCCCGGCGGCGGTGCCGGTGAAGAAGTCGTCCGCCGAGGTCGTGCCCATGAAGGGCAGCTCCATGTGGGTGTGGGCGTCGATGCCCCCCGGGAAGACGAGCTGACCTGCCGCGTCGACCACCTCGGCGTCCGCCGGGACGTCGAGGTCGGGGCCGATGGCCTTGATCAAGCCGTCCTCACAGTAGATGTCAGCGGTGTATCGATCGAGGGGGGTGATGATCTCACCGCCGCGGATTACGACTCCAGGCATGTTTGCTCCTCTGCGTGGCGCCCACGCGCCGATGGTGTTTCTTCTCTGAATTCGCGCGGGGCTCGGCGGCGGCATGGCTCGTCCGAGCCCCGGACTCAGGCTACCGCGGGGGGACCGGTCAGCGCCGATCATCCACCCCCGTGGTCGCGGAGGTCAGCCGCCGGTCAGCGGCCCGTAGCTGTCCGGTCGGCGGTCCCGGTAGAACTGCCAGGTGTGGCGGACCTCGTCGATCATGTCGAGGTCGACGTCGGCGACGACCACCTCGTCCTCGGTCTCGGAGGCCGTGGCGATGAAGTTGCCCCGCGGGTCGACGAAGTAGGACGTGCCGTAGAAGCGGCCGATGTTCCAGGGCGCCTCGGTGCCGACGCGGTTGATCGCGCCGACGAAGTAGCCGTTGGCGACCGCGTGGGCCGGCTGCTCGAGCTTCCACAGGTACTGCGAGAGGCCGGCGACCGTGGCGCTCGGGTTGAAGACGATCTCAGCCCCGTTCAGGCCGAGGATCCGGGCCCCCTCGGGGAAGTGGCGGTCGTAGCAGATGTAGACGCCGACCTTGGCGTACTTGGTCTGGAAGACCGGGTAGCCGCCGTCGCCGGGCTTGAAGAAGTACTTCTCCCAAAAGCCCGAGGTCTGCGGGATGTGGTGCTTGCGGTACTTGCCGAGGTAGGTGCCGTCGGCGTCGATGACCGCGGCCGAGTTGTAGTAGACGCCGCGCATCGCCTCCTCGTAGAGAGGGACGACGATCACCATGTTGTGCTTGCGGGCGAGCTCCTGCATCAGCGAGGTGGTCGGGCCGGGGATCGGCTCGGCGGCCGCGTACCAGCGCTTGTCCTGGCTCGGGCAGAAGTAGGGTCCGTTAAAGATCTCCTGGAGGCAGAGCACCTGGACGCCGCGCTTGGCGGCCTCTTCGATCATCGGCAGGTGCTTGTCGAGCATCGCCTTTTGGATGTCGGCGACGGGCACGCTCTCGTCGTTTGTCGGGTTTGAGCACTGGATGAGGCCGCAGCGGACGATCGAGGGCATAGAGGGGCTCCTGGGGGTGGTGTTGGTGCGTGCCTGCGGGTGCGCCAGGGGGCTCTCGCAGGCGACGGCGAGGGAGCCGAACTGTAGCCAATCATGCCGAGCGGCGAAAGGCGGCGGGGGGTCGTGGCGGCGGACGACCAGCGTCGAGGGCCGGTCACGCGGCGTTTGTCCAGGCCGGGGCGCCACGTGTTTGGATTGTGAGGTTGGTTACCTCTTGGTCTTGGATCGGGGAGGGCCTGATGTATCCTTCGTATCGTGGACAAACCCAAACTCCTGGGGGAAGATGCCGCTCCATTGGGGGCCAACCCCACCTGTGGGGACGTCAGCAGCTCTGCTGACGGCCGCCCGCGATCCCGTCCTCTGAAGCCGATGTTCGTCCACGCTTGATCCGACGTACGTCTAATTTCATCACATACGACTGGCCGCAGGCCGCCTGCGGACTCCTTGGAGAGACCATGAACCGACTCAACTTCCGCGCGCTCTCGCAGCGCTTCACCTGCCTTTCGATCTTCGCGGCGATGCTCGCGGCGCCGCTCTCGGGCTGCAATGGCGACGATTCGACGACCGCGGCCTCGGCCACCGACGACTCGACCACCGACAAGACGACCTCGGAGAGCGACTCCGGGACCTCGACCTCGGCCGGCACGGACACCGCCTCGGGGACCGACTCCGACTCGGACAGCACGACCGGGAGCACCAGCAACACCTCGGACACGACGGTGACGACGACCACCACCGGCGTCGACCCCCAGCCCGACGGTGCGATGTGCAGCGCTGACGCCGAGTGCCTCTCCGAGTCCTGCTTCGTCGTCCCGCTCCTGGGCGGCCTGTGCGGCGAGTGCAAGGTCGACGCGGACTGCGACGGCGGTGGTTGCACGATCCCGAACCCGCTCGCGGGCGTCGGCGCGACCTGCAACAAGGGCGAGGTCGGCGCTGGCTGCGAGAGCGACGAAGTGTGCATGGATCCGAACAACAGCCTCTGCGGCCTGGTCCTCGACGCGACGCCGATCATCAAGGTCCAGACCTGCGGCGAGTGCAAGACCAACGCGGACTGCAGCGACGACGCCGCGCCGAACTGCTCGCCGACGATCAGCGTCAGCGACTTCTCGGGGGTCAACACCTGCGTCCCTGACGCCTCGGTCGAGAACGACAAGGCCTGCAATCACATCGAGGAGGGCGGCGTCCCGATCGGCAACTCCGCCTGCATGTCCGGCATGTGCGGCGTCGCCGCTGTCATGGGCGTGGTCAAGATCGGCGTCTGCGGCGAGTGCTTCGTCGACGACGACTGCGGCGGTGGCACCTGCGAGGACGCCTTTGTCGACACCGACACCGGTGAGCTCATCGGCGCCAAGTGTGTCTAGGTGAGGCTAGGGGCGAGCTTGACTCGTCCCAGACGCCGGAGCCGAGGCTCCGCATGCAGGGGTCGCGACGGGAGACCGGCGCGGCCCCTCTTCTTTGGTCGCCGCTGGTCTCGCCTGTGTGGCGGCAAAGGCTTGCCGGCGGGGGGCCGGGTTGATATCTCATCTCGGTGTCGCTACGTCGCACACCTCAGCGCGGGGCCGCCGCGATCCTCTTCGCCAGCCTCGCCTGGCTCGCGCCAGCGGGAGCGGTCACGGTCTCGATGATCCCGAGCGACGCGGCTGCGGAGCCGGAGCTCCTCGATCGGGTCGTCGCCGTGGTCGACGAGGACATCGTCGTTCTCTCCCACCTCGACCGCGCGGTGCGTTCGTCGCCTCAGCTCCAGGAGGCGATCCAGAGCCTCGGGCCGAACGCGACCGACGCCCAGCTCGACCAGGCGCTCAAGGAGATCCGCGAGAAGGTGCTCGACGAGCTGATCGACACCGTCCTTATCAAGAAGGAGGCGGTGAAGTTCCAGATCGCCGCGACCGAGGCGGACATCCAGCGCTACCTCCAGCAGCTCGCCGCGAGCAACAACTACGCGTCGGTGCCGGATCTCCGCAAAGCTGTGATCGAGAGCGGCGAGTTTGGCTCCTGGGAGGAGTACCGCCAGGACATCCGCGATCAGATCACCGTCTACAAGGCGACGTCGATGCTCGCGAACTGGGCGGTGACCGAGGCCCAGATCCGCGAGTACTACCGCAAGCAGGCCCGGGGCGAGGACGCGCGGATCGAGGTCGACCGCTTCGTCTTCACCGCCGCGAGCGCGAACAGCGGCGCCCGTGATGACGCGGTCGCCCAGGCCACGGGGATCGCTCGAAGGCTCCGCGCAGGCGAGTCCTCGGAGGCGATCGCGGCCGCTTTTGGCGGCGAAGTGGAGGACTTCCGGCGGACGATCTCCCGCGGTGAGATCGCCCCCCAGCTGGAGGACGCGCTCTTCCCGGCGGCGAAGGACGAGGTCGTCGGCCCGCTCGCGACCGGCCAGGGCTATGTCGTCTTTCGCGTGGTCGAGCACGTGGCGAGCGAAGTGCTCAGCTACGACGAGGCCAAGGAGGGGATCCGCCAGCGTCTCGAGGCTGAGGCCTACGAGCAGGCGGAGCGCGAGTTTCGTCAGCAGCTGCGCTCAAAAGCGCACATCGACGTCCGCCTCTAGCAGCCGGAGCCCGCCGCCTCGACGAACTCTAGGCCCTTCGCACTCCTCGACGGAGCTCACCCGTCGTCGCCGGGGGAGTGCGGCCCTGACAGGCTGCTCGCTCAGAGGGGCCCGAGCTTCTCTGGCATCGCCTCGGAGCCCGCCGCGAGGACTTGTCGGATCCGGGCGAAGAGCACCTCATCCTCGTAGGGCTTGATCACGTAGGCGTGGGCGCCGTTGCGGAGCGCCCAGTAGCGATCGGACTCACGGCTCATCGCCGTCACGAGGATGCAGCGGGGGAGAGGGATCGCAGGTCCTGCGTCCCGCAGACGGCGGAGCAGCTGGAGGCCGCTCAGCTTCGGCAGGAGGACCTCGCTGACGACAAGCGGCGGACGGTGGGCCTCGATCATCCGCAGGGCCTCCGAGCCGTCGGCTGCCTCGTGGAGCTCGACGGTCGCGCCGACCTCGGCGGCCGCGCGGGTCACGATCGCCGAGAGCCGGAGGCGCTCTTCGGCCTCTGGCTCAGCGACGACGACGTGGACGGGGGGGGCCATCGGTTAGACGAGGACTGGCATCACCCGACGTCGGACAAGGTTGGACTTGGCGTGGCGGTAGAGCACACGGGAGACCGCGAAGGTGCCTGTACGGGTCTTGCGGGCGATCTCCTTGATCGAGTTGCGGCCGTTCACGAGCTCGAGCACCGCGAGCTCCTCGCGGGGGAGGGCGTCGCGGCTGAGGCGGGCGACCTGCTCGTCGACGCGGAGGAAGATGTCGTCGACGTCCGGCATGTGGGGGCCCATGGCCGCGGCCTCCTGGATCCGGCGAAGTCCGTCGAGGAGCGCCTCGGCCACCAGCAGCTCGGCCCGACCTTGGGCCGCGGCGGAGGCCATCGGCGTGAGGTTCTTCGAGGGCGAGAAGGTGTAGGTGCCCTCGGTCCAGGAGAGGAGCTGGCAGGTGACCGCGCGGGCTTGATCGACGAGCACTTGGGCGAGATCCGCGGCGCTTAGGAGGCCGGCGTCGACCAGGCGTGTGCCCAGCGGACGTCGCTCCGGATCCTTGCCGACGACGAAGGCCTCGAGCTGTTCGTCGCGGAGGAAGCCGCCCTCGACGATAAAGCGGCCGAGCTTGAGGTCCTCGCCGCTTCCTTTGTACTCGCCCAGGCGGATCCGTCCCTGATCGATGTGGAGCTTGCCCCACTCGCCGTCGCGCTCGACCGCGAGAACCCCGCGGACGCCGGCGTTTCCGAGCATCTCGAGGACCGCCTCGAGCCTGGAGGCCTCGAGGACGCCGCGCAGGGCCGACGGCGAGGGCGGATCGGGCATGTCCTCGTCGCTCTTGAGCGCGGTCGCGAAGCGCTCGACCTCCTCGTCGGTGAAGTCGTGGTCGCGGAAATGGTCGGAGAGCAGCTGTTTGAGCCGGCTTGTCGCCAGATCGACGGAGATCGGCGAGCTTGAGATCCCCGGCTGGTGTTCGTCCAGGGTCTCGCGGACGACCTTCACCAGCGCCGGCGTCGAGAAGGGCCGACGGAGGCTCGGCAGGTCCTCGGCGCCTGGGATCGGCGTCGGGTTGGAGCGGCTTACAAGCAGGATTCCTGGGAGCTGGGCGGCTCCAGGGATCTGGACGAGGGCCTTGAGCACACCGGCGGACGCCGCGGGATCTGCGGATGCGTCGAGGAGCAGGGCGACGACGTTCCGGTCCCCTCCTGGACCGTGCATCCGGCAGAGATCCACAGCCTCTTGGAGGGTGTGGGCGTTGAAGACCTGGAACCCAGCCAGGCGTAGACCCGCAGTCGCGAGCTTGGCCGTGGTCGGATTCGGGTCGTAGTAGAGAATTCCGGGCTGTGCGGGCCGAGAGCCTGGGGATGAGGGGGCCATGGGCGAGGCAAAGGATACTCGGAATTACCCAAGTCGTGGTAGCGTTTGGCGAACATGGTGATGGGCGAGATTGAGCGACTGGATCCGCCTCAGCGGCTCGGCAACGTGACGTTGCTCGGGATCCTGGGCGAAGGCGGCATGGCGACGGTCTACCTCGCCTCCGTCGGCCAGGGCTCGCTCGCTCGCCTCGCCGCGGTCAAGCTCCTCCGCGCCGGCCTCCCGGACCACGACTACCGGACTCGCTTCATCGACGAGGCCAAGGTCGTCCTCAAGCTCCACCACAACAACGTCGTCGACGTTCGCGAGGCTGGAGAGATCGACGGACAGCTCTTCATCGTCATGGCCCTGGTCGAGGGGCGCGATCTTGCGGACATCTGGGATCGCTGTGCTGCCGTCGGACGGGCGTTCCCCGTACCGCTCGCGGTCCACATCATCCGCGAGTGTCTCAGGGGTTTGCACTACGCCCACACCTTCCCGGGTCTAGGCTTGGTGCACCGGGACGTCTCGCCCTCGAACATCCTGATCGACTGGGCTGGGGCGGTTCGCCTCGCCGACTTCGGCCTCGCGACCTCGACGCTCAAGGGCAGCCTGACCCAGCCTGGGGTGGTCTTCGGCAAGATCGCGTACATGTCGCCGGAGCAGGCTCGCCACGAGATCCTGGACGGTCGTACGGACGTCTACGCCTGTTCGGCGATCCTCTGGGAGCTGCTCACGGGGCGACCGTTGCGGAGCACCGAGGTGATCGACACCGAGGCTGTCTCTAGCTTTGACGCGCCGGCCGCCAGCGATTTCTCGTCGCGGGTGAACGACGAGCTGAACGCGATCGTCGCGAAGGGACTCAGCCGAGATCGTGAGGAGCGCTACCTCTCTGCTCACGAGATGATGGACGCGCTCAGCGACTGGCTCGCGTCCCACGCCGCCGGTACAGGTCAGGAGCAGGTCTCCGAGTTCATGACCGACCTCTTCGCGGACACTGCGGAGCGCGAGCGGACCTTCCGCGAGGCCCTGCTCCAGCAGCGGACCGAGGTGCACGAGCACGCGGAGGCCGCCGCGGACGAGGACGACGGCATCGACATCGTCGAGGAGGACATCGACCTCAGCTTTGACGACGAGCCGGAGCCCGCGCCGCCGGTCGCGACGATGAAGGCGCCGTCACCGGCGCCGATCAACCTGCCGCCGCCCTCGGAGCCCGGCGGTCCGCCGGACATCGAGTACATCGAGCCCGGGACGATCATCGCTGAGCGCTACCGGGTAGTCTCGCGGATCGGCCGCGGCGGGATGGGCACCGTCTACCTCGGCGAGCACACGACGGTCGGTCGCCGGGTCGCGATCAAGGTGCTCACCCACCAGTGGAGCCGCAACGAGCTGGTCGCCAAGCGCTTCCGGGCGGAGGCCAGGGCGGCGAGCGCCGCCGGCCACCCCAACATCATCGAGGTCTTCGACGCCGGCGAGCTCCCCGACGGGCGCCTCTACCTGGTGATGGAGTACCTCACCGGGCGCAACCTCTACGACGAGATCCAGGATCTCGGCACCCTCTCCGTCGGACGCTCCTGCCGGATCATCCGCGCCGTCGGTCGCGCGATCCGAGCGGCCCACGAGGTCGGGATCATCCACCGCGATCTCAAGCCGGACAACGTCATGTTCGTCCCGCTTCCGGAGGGGGAGGGGGAGACCGTCAAGGTGCTCGACTTCGGGATCTCGGCTGGCGCTGAGCGCTCGGAGTCCCAGGCGCGGCTGACGATCCCCGGCCACGCGCTCGGCACCCCGGAGTACATGGCGCCGGAGCAGGCCAAGGGGAAGGACGCGACCGAAGCGTTCGACCTCTACGCCCTCGGGGTGATGCTCTTCGAGGCCCTGGTCGGCGAGCCGCCCTTCGTCTCGAACAACCTCGTCGAGATCATGGCGCGCAAGTCGACCGAGCGCGCGCCCTCGCTGGCGGAGAAGCGGCCTGACCTGGCCCGCTCCCTGATCCAGCTGGTCGACGACTGTCTCGAGATCGACGCGGCGGACCGCCCGGCCTCGGCGCGCGACTTCCTGATCCGCCTCGAGGATGTGATCCGGACCTTGCCGGCGGAGGACGGCGACGTCTCTGAGCTCTCATCGGCGTCGATGCACTCCGAGGCGGTGCTCGGGGGGGGCGTGAACACCCCGGTCCGACCGGGCTCGGCGCCCTCGGCGGTCGCCGCGATCAAGCCGACCGAGGTTGAGCCGCCGACTGGGCTCGCGAGCCTGGCGGAGCCGCGCTATCGCAAGGTGTGGTTCACCGGCGGCGCTGTCGCCCTGGTCCTCCTTCTATACTGGTCGTTCTCGGGCGGCCCTGAGATCGAGACGCCGCCGGATGATCCGGGCACCAAGATCGCCGACGCTTCGGGGACCAATGGTTCGCTCCAGGATCTCGGCACGCACAAGACCGTCACCAAGGTCCGGCCGCCGACGAAGAACCCGGACCCGACGACCGCTGGGGCCACCGCGGGCGCGACGACCTCGACAGGCGGCGATAGCGGTGACACGACCACGACGGGCGGCGAGGAGCCGGTCAAGGTGGTCAAGAAGGATCCCTACGTGACCGCCGAGTGCAAGCAGACCCGCAAGGCGGTCAGCGAGGCGCGTACGGCAGGTAACTGGAACGCGATGCTCAAGTTCCTCGACAAGGAGCGGAGCTGCTTTCGCCGGAACAATCTCGTGAAGCTCAAGACCTTGGCATACAAGGAGCGGCGTGACTTCAACCTCTGCGCGAAGACCGGCAAGGGCAGCCGTGACCCTGAGGTGCAGAAGTGGGTCAGCCTCTGCGAGAAGCGTGCGAGCAAGCAGTGACGCGCTGAAAGTGTGGTGAGCGTCCCCCAAGGGACCCTCCGCGGGCTTTCGAGCAGGCTGGTGTCGGTGAGGATCGCGCCCGCTGGTACGAATTCGTCGAGGGATGGACGCCAGGCGGGTTCGGAGCAATAATACCGCTCCCGCCCATGCTGGTACCCCTCGTCACCGCCATTTCACTCGTGCTTCCCGCCTCGATGGCAGGCGCCGTGACGTCGCCGGTGGCGTCCGTACGCGCCGTCACGGCCCCCCCTCAGGAGGAACCGGAGGTCTTCGCCTCGGTGAAGGTCGACGCTGAGGGCTTCGGTGAGGTCGGCTCCAAGGTCTCCACCCGCGTCGTAGCGGAGGCCGAGACGACCCTCGAAGCGGAGGGGATCAAGCGACGGACCGGGGTCGATGACCTCGTCGTCTTCCTGAAGGTCACGCCGCCGCCCTCCGGCGATGAGGGCTACATGCTCGGGATCGCCGTCACCCACCTGGGGCAGCCGATCACCGACACCATCGAGGCAGACTGCGAGCTCTGCGTCGAGGACGAGCTTATCGAGCTCGTCGACGCCAAGATCCGTGAGCTCCTGCCGAAGATCCGCGAGCACATGGCGCAGGTGCAGGCGGACGCCGCTGCTGCGGCCGCTGAGGCCCAAGTCGAGGAGCCGGAGCCGGAGCCGGAGATCGAAGCGCCGCCGCCGATCGTCGAGGAGGAGCCGAAGGGGATGGGCGGCAAGGGGAAAGCTGGCGCTGCCCTGCTCGGTCTCGGAGCGGCCGGAGCGGTCGCGGGGGCCGTCATGGCGGTTCGACCGCCCACCCAGATCTCACCGGACAACGGCTATGAGCTCCGCCGGACCCAGCCGCCAGGGTACGCGACGCTCGCGGTCGGCGGGGCGCTGCTCGTCACCGGCGCCGTGCTCCTCGTCCTCGACTCTCGCGAGCGCAAGCGCAGCCGGCCGAAGGCGACCTCGGTCGCGCCGATGCTGAGCCCCAGCGTCGCCGGCCTGTCGTGGTCTGGGCGCTTCTAATTACGTCTTGAGGTTCCTCCATGCGTTTCTCGAATAGCCATCCCTGGCTCACCGCCGCACTGCTCGGCGGGTCCTTGGCCGCCATCGTCGGCGCCTGTGCCTTCACGAACCTCAACCACTGTGCGCTCAACGCTGGTGCGTGCGGAGCTGGTCTCGTCTGTGACGGCTGTGCCGTCGACAACGACGGCTGCGTCGATCCCGACCAGCTGACCAACGAGTCATGCATGGTCGCGGACTCGGCGACGACGAGCGGCAGCGAGTCGATGACCGCGACGACGACGACCACGTCGTCGACGACGATGACCACGGTCGAGCCGACGACCGGCGAGCCGACGAGCGACACGGCGACGGCGACGACGGAGTCGACGGACACGGAGTCGACGGTCACCGATGCGACGGACTCCGAGACGGAGACGGACACGGAGACGACGGAGAGCGGGGTCATGTGCGACCCGGGGGAGCCGGCGAGCGCGGAGTGTTTCCAGAAGAACCCGAAGAAGCCCTTCTGCGTCGAGATGGACGTCTGCGGCTCATGCTCGGAGCTTGTCGGGACCGACTGCGCCGACATCGACGCGATCAACCCCGCCTGTCATCCGGAGCTCGGCACCTGCGTCGAGTGCACCAGCGACAATCAGATGGCCTGCGGTCCCGCTGAGGTGTGCAACCAGTACAAGAACGACTGCGGCACGTGCTTCGAGCATGAGCAGTGCCCGAGCGGCGCTTGCGACATGAAGTCGGGCTCGTGCTTCCCTGAGGCGAACGTCGTCTGGGTCGAGCGTCGTAGCAACTGCGCCGGCGAGAACGGCAGCGAGGACACGCCCTACTGTCTGCTGCAGACGGCGATCGAGACCGAGGGTGGCAAGGACCTGGTGATCATGCTCAAGCCGGGCATCGGCCCGCAGCATGAGACCGTCACGGTCTCCAACGGGATCAAGGTCGCGATCATCGGCGCTGATGGCCCTCGGCCGAAGATCTCGTCGCCGTCGGGCTTCGACCCGCGGATCACCGTCGACTCGAACTCCTGGCTCTACATCTCCAAGGTCGATCTTGTCGACTCGCCGAAGGCCTCGTCGTTCCTCGCGTGTCAGGGGTCGACCCTGCAGCTCGACCAGGTGACGATGTCCGGCAACGGGGTGCCGCTGAGCACGGACACCTGCGACGTCGTGATCAAGCGCTCGGTGATCACCGCGAACACCAGCTACAACCTCGTCATCGGCTCGAGCTTCAAGCTGATCAACTCGTTCGTCAGCAGCAACAAGATCAGCGACCTCGGACCGTTCCGGATCGACGCCAACGTCGAGGTCACGCACTCGACGATCGTCGACAACAGCGGCACGACGACCTCGGGCTTTAGCTGTCTCTCGGACAAGCCCTTCAAGATCCGCAACTCTGTTCTCTTGGGCCAGCCGGAGACGCTGCAAGGCTGCAATGTCGACGCGTCGGGGACCTTTGACGGTGTCCCGGCGGATCTCAACATGCTCTTCCAGGCGCCGCAGAAGGGCGTCTTCCGCCCGCAGCCGGGCGCCGCCGAGATCAACGAGCTCGCGGAGTGGGCGGACGGAGATCCCTACGTCGACTACGACGGGGACCCCCGCCCGAACGTCGCCGGAGCGACGGACTTCGCCGGCGCTGCCCGCCCCGACTAGGTCCTCTTCGGCGGGGGCATCACCTCGCGTCCCGCTCCGCCTGTCCGACGAGACTTGCTCGGATAGGCGCGGCGGCCCCCACGAAGGTGCGGGATCAAGCGTCGTGCGGCGGGTGTCCTCCTTGAGGGACAGTGGCTCGCCTTCGTTCGGAAGCTCTGGGGCCTCTGGGCGACAGGTCCGCGATGGTGTCTAGCGGGCTGCGTCTTTAGTAGGCGCGACCGCGCTAGCATCGCTTGAAAGCGCCCCTCGAACGCGCGATACTCCTCACATCATGACAAAAGGGTGGTCCACGGCGGTTCCTCTCGCGCTCTTCGGTCTCTGCGTGTTCTCGTGCACAGCCGGCGAGCCCGCGGATACGGACATCGACATGTCGACAACCGAGGCGTCGACGTCGACGACCGGTGAGGAGTGTGCGATCGGGGCGCTTGGTTGCATGTGCACGGGCGGGGGAGGTTGCGATCTTGGCCTCGTCTGCTCGGCTGGGATCTGCGTCGAGGAGGGGATGACGACGACGATGGATCCGACGACCACCGGACCGACGTCGACCTCGGAGCCGACGACGACGACGGATCCGACCACCGGCACGACCGAAGAGCCGGGGACATGCGATCCAGACAACGGCCTCCTGAACCCGGACTGCCCCGAGGAGCTGCCCTACTGCTCGGCCTCTGGGATCTGCGGTGACTGCTCTGTGCTCGTGGACTGCGCCGCGATCGACGGGGACAAGGCTGTCTGTGACGTCGAGAGCGGGAGCTGTGTCGAGTGCACTGCCAGCGAGGCCTCGGCCTGCAAGGGCGCGACGCCGGTCTGCGACGACGTGGTCAACCTCTGCGTCGGCTGCAACGACCACGATCAGTGCCCGGACTCCTCCTGCAACATGGAGAGCGGCCAGTGCATGGACCCCGAGAAGGTGCTCTACCTCTTCACCGACACCGCGAACTCCGGAAACTGCACGGACATGGGCGGCGTCGGCGGGACGAAGGCCAACCCCTACTGCGTCTTCGACGTCGCCTTGGATCATGCGAAGAACAACGGGGGGATCAGCGGCTGGACCTTCAAGATCCTCCCGGGTGCGCCCTACGCCCAGGCCAAGGTGGTGCTCCAGGATGAGGGCTCACCGTTGACCTTCGCGATCGTCGCGGACGAGAACGACTCGACCGCGCCGGAGTTCGCCTCGGTCTTCCCGACGGTGCGGGTGGTCGGTGATGTCACGCTCTACCTCCACAACCTCGACTTCGAGAGCGGGGCGGCGATCAGCGACAACCCGACGTTGCTCTGCGAGCAGGGCGCGCGGCTCCACATCAGCCGGTCTCGTATCCGCGGCGGCGTGGGCCCAGGCGTTCGCGGTGACGACTGCGAGCTCACCCTGCGTGACTCCGCCGTGACGATGAACAAGTCCGAGGGCGTCGAGATGAAGGCCGGGTCGCTGGTGATGCGCAACACGTTCATCACCGACAACGGGGGCGGCGACAAGTGGGGAGGTGGCGGCCTCTCGCTCGATCAGGTCGGCATCGACATCGCCTACAGCACCATCGTCGACAACCGCAGCCCGCAGGGGGCGGACTCGATCAGCTGCACCAAGGCGGAGGCGCCGAACCTCGTCCGCAACTCGATCATCGCCCATGATCCGGGCAACCCGAACGCCTCGGTCCAGTGCACCAACCTGGTGATCGACAACTCCATGGTCGACGGCGGTGAGAACTCCGGCGAGGGGAACGTCAAGCGAGCCGCCGAGGACATCCTCGCCCTCCTCAAGGCGGAGGAGATGAAGGGGGTCTACCGCATCGCCGACGCCGAGGCTGCGACGGAGCTCGACGGGATCGCGACCCGTCAGGCCGAGGACCCGCGAGCTGACTTTGAGGGGGATCCGCGGCCGCTCGATGATGGTTCGCCGGACTCTCCCGGCGCAGATGTCTTCGAGCTCTGAGCGTCGAGCTGACGCTCCCCATGAGGAGGTGGCCAGAACCGCGCATTAGAGGGCATTAGCGCCCCTTCTGGACACTCGTGTGCGTTGCCAGCCCCGGGGCGAGCGGGGATACTCGTCGGGTGCGCCTGACTTTCTTTACCTTCGCTCAGACTGCGGGCTTGGCCGTGATCGGTGTTCTCCTCGGGGCCTGTCCCGCGACCCCGGAGGTGACGGCGACGGACGCCCAGGAAACGACCGATACCGGTTGCGATCCCGGTACGCTGGACTGCGTTTGTTACTCGGATGACACCTGCGGGGCGGGGCTGGTGTGCGCCTCGAATCGGTGCATCGGCGACCCTTCGGTGACGACGATGGGTCCGTCGACATCCTCGCCGTCGACAACCGGCCCGACGACCGACACGGAGACGGCCGGGACGACGACGATGGGGTCGGACACGGTCGGCACCACCGAGGGGACCGAGTGCGATCCTCAGCAAGGGCTCGTCAACGATGGTTGCGGCGATGGGACCTACTGCACCGCGGAGGGGGTCTGTCTCGGCTGCTCGGCGATCTCCTGCGCGGAGGTCAGCGCGGAGGTGGGCGAGGCCATCCCGGTCTGCGATCTGCTCTCCGAGGTCTGCGTCGAGTGCACGACCGACGACGCGAGCGCCTGCGAGGGACAGACCCCTGTCTGCTCCGAGAGCGGCAACGAGTGCGTCCCCTGCACCGAGCACGACGAGTGTGGTTCAGGCGCCTGCAACCTGTTCTCTGGGGCATGCTTCCCGGACAACGCCTTGTGGGTCGACAAGTCCGCCCCTTGCAACGGCGCGGACGGGAGCGAGGCCAAGCCCTACTGCGAGATCCAGGACGCCGTCGCGACCGTGGCGAAGAACGATCCGACGATCGTCTGGGTGATCCCGAGCGGCGTCTACGGGGACAAGGTGTCGGTCGAGTCTTCGCGGATCATCGCGATCCGGAGCTCGACCACCGCGGATGTCCGCCTCGAGACAGACGGGACGGACGCGCTCCTCGTCAACCAGGGATCGATCACGCTCCTCGATCACGTCAAGCTCGGCTACCCGAGCGAGGATCGGGGGATCGTCTGCAGCGGCGGCTCGCTGTGGGCTGACGACTCGAGCGTCGTCGAGCGCAAGGAGCTCGGCGTTGACGGGATGTCGAACTGCACGCTGGTCTTCCGTCGGTCAACGATCGCCAACAACGATGGCGGAGGGATCCAGCTCAGCGGCGGGAGCCTGCGCCTCGAGAATTCGTTCGTCGTCGCGAACGGCGGCGGCTTCTCTGAGGTCGGCGGTATCGGGACCTCGCAGGGGACGACGCTGGATCTGCTCTACAGCTCGGTGATCTCGAACCAGGCGACGGATCAGCTGAAGCTGTCGATGGGCTGCAGCAACGACACGAGCGGCGTCGTCCGCAATTCGATCCTCCTCGGGACGACGGGGGGCGGCGCGTCCTTCGAGTGCGGCGGCCTCGAGTATGAGTACAACGCCCTCGACAACGGCAAGATCGGCGGCACCAACACGTACATCGAGGGCGGTTTGGATCCCGCCTGGTTCGTCAAGCCGCAGACCGGCGACTTCCACCTGAAGCCCGGCAACGTGGAGTTCAAGGACGTCGCGCTGTGGATCAACGGTGATCCCTCCGGCGACGTCGACGGTGACGCTCGGCCGACGGTCGACGGTACCGTCGACTACGCGGGTGCGGACATCCCGTAGTCGGTGATTGTTCGCTGACAACGGTCGGATCTTCTGCGGCAATTCGCGGGGGCGGCGGACCTGCGGCGCGAGCTCCTCACCACATGCCCCTGAGGACCGACGCGGAGGACGAGCCGGGCGCCCGTGTTGGCGCAGTGCGGGCTCCAAACGGTCCTTCAGGGCAGCGTTGCCCGTGCTCGTTTTTGAGCACTCCGCGGGTGCTGAGGGCCTGTAGTGCGACAGGTCTGCGTATCGCTGATGATTGTCAGGAGGGTGCTTTGTCCGGGATACTTCGAACGATGCGTTCGCTTACTTTGCGTTGGGGCTCGCTCCTCGCTTTTGGATCGTTGCTGGGCCTGGCTTGCACCGGAGCGCCGATCGATCCGACGACGTCGGGCGATACCGAGGAGTGCGAGCTCGGCTCGGAGAACTGTGGCTGCCTCGACGGAGGCCTCTGTGATCCTGGGCTGCTCTGCGCGTCGAGGACGTGCGTTCCCAGCACCGACATGAGTGAGGCGAGCACCTCGCCGACCGACACGGACAGCACGACCACGAGCGACCCGACGACGTCGACGTCGGAGGGGGGCGAGTGTTCGCCAGCGGACGGCACCGTCAACCAGATGTGCGCGAACCTCGACTCGAGCCAGCCCTACTGCAATCAGATGGGGTTTTGTGTCGACTGCACGGGCCTCGAGTCCTGCGGTCCCGAGCTGCCGGTGTGCGACCCCGAGAGCGGTCAGTGCGTGCTTTGTCTCCCCGACGACGCGTCCGCGTGCTCGGAGCAGACCCCGGTGTGCGACGGGGCGACCAACTCCTGCGTCCCCTGTGTCGCCCATGACGAGTGTGGGGATGGCGCGTGCAATCTCTTCACCGGCGAGTGTCTCGGCGGGGACTCGACGATCTGGGTCGACAGCAGCGACGGCGGCTGCTCCAACGCGGGCGGCACCGAGGCGGAGCCCTTCTGCACCCTCAGCGACGCCATGGTCGAGGTGGTCGACGGAGGCGACGGGACGGCCGTGATCCGGCTCCGAGGCGGGCCCTACGACACCCCGGTGCTCGTCCCTGAGGGCCGCAAGATCGCCATCATCAACCCCGACGCCGGGGACTCGTACGTGTCGATCGTCGCCACCGGCGACGCGATCGTCGAGGTCGAGGCCGGGGCGACCGCGATCTTCGACGGCGTCGCGATCGTCGGCAACAACGCGAAGGCCGGGCTCGTCAGCAAGAACGCGTTCCTCTGGGTGGACCGCTCCCGGATCGCCGGCAACACCGGGGTGGGACTCTCCGCCGGTGTCTCCTCGGTCGTCGCCCGCGGGGTCACCTTCACCGGGAACCTCGGCGGCGGGGTCGAGGCCAACGGCAATGGATCGCTGGTGATGAAGAACTGCTTCGTCACCGAGAACGGGACGAACAACCTGCAGCAGGGGGCGATCCACATCGACGGTGGCGATGCGGACGTGGTCTACACGACCGTCGTCGCAAATCAGGCGACGATCGGCTTCCCGAGCTCCTTCACCTGCGGTGAGGTGGGCCTCGCCACCGTGCGCAACTCGGTGCTCGTCGGTGGCGGCGAGTCGACGGCCTGTGAGGGCGTCGAGGTCGTCCGCTCGGCCGTCGACAACGCGATGGTCGGGGCGACCAACTTCCCGGTGATGCCTGCCGCGCTCGGCACCTACTTCACCCCGTCCGACGGGGTCTACCGGGCGAAGGCGGACACGATGCTCGGGGAGGTCGGGAGCTGGCTCGCGGACGATCCGCCGACCGACTTCGAGGGGGACCCGCGGCCGACGGAGCGGGGGTCGATGGACTACGCCGGCGCGGACGTGCCGTAGGACGATCTGCTCGAGGATCTGCTCGAGGATCGGCAGCGGGATCGAGCGAGGGCTCTACCCACCAGGGTGGGGGCGACGGTCCACAGAGTCCCGGAGGTGAACGGCGGATGATTGCCAGGACCTCTGGAGTGGGGAATACTGCGGCCGCTCGGGGCCCGTGCGGTCACGACCAAATCTTGGAAACAAACTGATGATCCGTAGCACTCTCTCCAGCCTTTCCTTGCCCCTTAGCCTCGTTCTTGCCGGTTGCGTCGGGGGGACCCCGATGGTCACCGAAACGGACACCGGGACCGGGTCCGAGTCGGGCACCGAGACCGCGTCGACGACCGACACGACGCCGACGACGAGCCCGACGACAGGGCCGACGACGGGTCCGACGACAGGTCCGACGACGGGTCCGACCTCCGAGCCGACGACCGAGCCGACGACCGATCCGACCACCGAGGGGACGACCGAGACGACCGGCCCGGTCCCGGACTGCCTCGCCGCGGATGGAGAGCCCGATGACGCCTGTGATCCGAGCACGCCGTTCTGCCTCGCCGGTGAGTGCGTCGACTGCTCGGCCGCCGACGGGGACAGCTCCTGTGCGGGGCTCGACGCTGGCAGCCCGGTCTGCAGCGCCGGCGCCTGTGTCGAGTGCACCGCGGAGAACAACAGCGCCTGCGACGGCATGTCGCCTATTTGCGACGACGCCGCGAACGAGTGCGTCGGTTGTAGCGAGCATGACCAGTGCGGGGACACGGCCTGCAACCTCGTCGAGGGCTCCTGCTTCCAGCCGGAGTACGTGCTCTGGGTGAACAAGGCCGCTGACGACTGCATGGTCGGCGACGGGACCATGGAGGCCCCGTACTGCACCCTCGCGGAGGCCTTCCTGAAGATCTCCGAGCCCGACAACCTCGCTGCCGCGTGGACCGTGCGGATCGCTCCGGCGACGTACATCGCGCCCGAGCACGTCACGCCCAGCGGCAGCACGATCGCGCTGATCGCCGACGGTGGCAGCGTCACCCTGCGCTCGACCCTCGACGGTGCCTCCGGCCTGACCACGGGCGACGCGAGCACCCTCTACACCCAGGGGCTGGTCTTCTCGCTCGCCCAGGCGAGCGGGCTCAAGTGCTCGGCGTCGACGGTCTACGCGACCGACACCCGCTTCAGCAACAACTCGCAGCACGGCGTCGAGGCGCTCGACTGCGACACGTTCCACCGCCGCTCGCTCATCACCCAGAACCAGAAGGGCGGCATGGCCTCCTACGGCGCTGGCCTGACGCGGGTCGAGAACTCCTACATCACGGCCAACGGAAACCTGGTCTCCGAGTTCGGCGGGATCCGCAGCGCGCAGTCGAACGAGCTCGAGATCGTCTTCTCGACGCTGATCGGCAACGACGGCGACAAGGCGGCGTCGATCCAGTGTGTCGACGCCCAGGGCGGGTCGATCCGCAACTCGGTGGTCATCGGCCGGACCAACAACCCGTCGGTCGACTGCCCGGACGCGGTGGTCTCCAACTCGCTCGTCGACGGCGGCGACATGCAGGGGGAGAACAACATGATCGCGATGGGCAGCGACGTGAAGCCCTGGTTCGAAGAGGCGGTCGCTGGAGTCTTCCGCGTCAAGGCGCTCGTCGACGAGCTGCCGTCCCCGATCGCCGAGGTCGCAGCTTGGGGCTCCGAGGATCCCGCCTGGGACTACGACGGCGATCCGCGGCCCGCGACCGAGGGCGCTGCGGGCTTCCCCGGCGCTGACGTCCCCGCGCCCTAGCGCTGGCCCGAACCCGACGGATTGATCGAGGGGTCCCTGTGGACCCCTCGATTCTCATTTTTTGTCGGTGAGCAACGGTCGGATAACCGGGCCGTCGATCGCAGCGAGCTCAGGCGGCGACGCGTCATCGGGCGGCGACGCACGTCATCGGGCGTCTTCTGTCGGCCCGTGTGGCCGCCGAGGGAGCCCGCCGTGGACCCTATACTGGAACGCCGCCGGAAAGGCTGCTTGCCGCGACGCTGCTAGGTTGCAGGAGGGGCGGGCGGTCCACACTCGATGCCCGGGATCACACCGAGGACGAAGAGCCCGGCGATGAAGAGCGTGAGTGCGAGAGTGAGCGGCAGAAACCCCGTCGATGGGGACTCGTCATCGTTTCGTTTGGTCTCGTCTGCCACGTCGTGAAGCCTAGCTGAAACCCGGACCCTATCACCGCCTGTGCGGGTCGGGCAAGATTCGCTAGGTGCGGGCTAGACGCCGACCGGAAGGGCGCATCCCCTTGAGATCCGGGCCACAAGGGTTTACCCAGACGTAACCCCGGCTCGCGCGAATCGTCTACCATGCGACGAAAGTCCGCACGACCCCCCGAGCCCATGTCAGACATGCAGAATTCTAACTATGACGTCGCGCAGAACGGTGGCTCAGGCTTCGGAGAGTGGCTCCGATCCTGGACCCTCGACTTTCATAACCGGACCGTGCTCTTCCGGATCGGGAACTGGATCTTCACGACCTACGCCTTCCTGGCGGCAGCGGCCTTCGGTGTCGGCTTTACGATCGCTCTGTGGCACGCGTCGATGGCCGGGCTGGATCCTGCGCAGCTCGGCAAGATCTATCTCTTCATCGTCGCCCCCGCCGTGCTGATCGGGCTCCGCTCCTTCAGCATCATGCTGGAGTGGCGTGAGCTCTTCAAGCGCCCGCTCGCGACGTTGATCAAGCCCGGCTACATGCTCCACGGCGGCATCGCCGGGGCGATCGTCTCGATCTACGCGGTCTCCGAGATCTACGGCTGGCCGCTGCTGCTCCTCCTCGACGGGGCGGCGCTCGCCCAGCCGATGGGCGAGGCGATCGCTCGCCTCGGCTGCTACGTCTACGGCTGCTGCTGGGGTCGGCCGACGTCGAGCCGCTTCGGCGTCCGCTACACGAGCAAGGAGTCCAAGGTGATCCGCTGTGCGCCCCACCTGCACAACGTCAAGATCCACCCGGCTCAGCTCTACGCGCTCGTCGCCTACCTGATCCTCTTCTTCGTGTTCGTCGCGCTCCTGCCGATCTTGCCCTTCTACGGCGCGCTCGCAGGGGCCTACTGCATCATCCACTCGCTCATCCGGATCAGCCTGGAGTTCTTCCGCCAGGACGATCGCGGCAAGCTGTGGGGCAAGATGACCCACACGAACTTCTACTCGATGCTGATGATCGCCGGCGGCATCGCGATGATCGTCTACGGCAGCCAGTTCAGCGACCGGACGCCGCTCGACGTCACCCACCGCTTCATCGACATCGTCGGCAACGGCTCGATCATGGGCTGGATCGCGATCTTCGGCCTGATCTTCGGCTGCGCCTACGGGGTCCACTACCGCAAGGTCGGCTCCTGGATTCAGCACCCGAGCGGCGGCATGAAGCCGAACGTCGATGAGTTCTCCATGGGCGCCGTGGCGCGTATGGAGGGCAGCTGCTGCGATCACGACGACAGCGACCACCGCAACCACTGAGCCGCTCGCAGGGCTCGCGGAGGCGCCGGCCCCCCTCGGGGGTCGGCGCTTCGCAATTCTGGGCCCCGGGATCGATCCGCGAAGACGCAGGGGGCGAGGTTTCGAGTCGTCGCCCCATCCGCTATAACCCGCGACCGTGAGCTTGGTCGTCTTCGACAGTGTCTCCCTTGGCTTCGGTGACAAGGTCATCGTCGAGGATCTCGGCCTCCGGATCGGCGAGGGCGATCGGATCGGCCTGGTCGGCCCCAACGGCTCCGGGAAGAGCTCGCTCCTGCGGATGTTGGCGGGCGAGCAGAGCCCGGACCACGGCGATCTTCGCTTCGCCCGCGGGGTCCGGGTCGGCTACCTCGCCCAGGACATCGCCCCGCTCGGCGGCGTCGCGCTGCTCGACTATGTCGTCTCCTCCGTGCCCGGGCGCGCTCAGCTCGACGCCGACGTCGTGGCCGCGGAGGAGGAGCTCCTCGACGCTCAGGAGGGGGCCGAGGCCCGGCGAGAAGAGGTCGACGAGGAGAACGTGATGGCCCTCGCCGTCCGCCTCGCGGAGCTCCACGAGGAGCTGCAACACTTCGAGACCCACTACACGGCGCACGAGGCCCAACGGATCCTCTCCGGGCTCGGCTTTCGCACTGAGGACAGCGAGCGTGATCTCAGCGAGTTCAGCGGTGGTTGGCGGATGCGCGCCGTGCTCGCTGCGCTGCTCTTTCAGCGGCCGGACCTGCTGCTCCTCGACGAGCCGACCAACCACCTCGACATGCCCTCGGTGGCGTGGTTCTCGTCGTTCCTCCGCCGCTATCGCCGGGCCTTCATCCTCGTCTGTCACGATCGGGAGTTCCTCAACGAGCAGATCACCAAGGTCGTCTCGTTCGAGCCCGAGGGCGTTCGCTTCTACACCGGGGACTACGAGTCGTACCGGCGCCAGCGCGCGGAAGAGGCGACCGTGCTCGAGAACAAGGTCCGCAACCTGCAGCGAGAGCGCGAGGCGATGGAGCGTTTCATCGAGCGCTTCCGCTCGAAGGCGAGCAAGGCCAAGGCGGTGCAGAGCCGGGTCAAGGCGCTCGAGCGGATGGGCAAGGTCGAGACGCTGGCGACCCGCCAGGTGATGCGCTTTCGCTTTCCCCCCTGCGAGCGCGCCGGAGACATCGTCGCCCAGGTCGACGGTCTCGCGAAGTCCTACGGCGACAATACGGTGCTGGGCGGCGTCGACCTGACCATCCGTCGCGGCGAGAAGATCGGCATCATCGGCGTCAACGGGGCCGGCAAGACGACCCTGCTCAAGCTCATCGCCGGCGAGGTGGAGGCCGACGGCGGCGAGGTGAGGATGGGCAACAAGGTCCACCTCGGCTACTTCGCTCAGCACCACGCGGAGATGCTGAGCCCCGATCGGACGGTCTTCGAGGAGGTCGCGAGCATCGATCCCTCGGCGGGTCAGACCCGGGTCCGATCGCTCCTCGGCGCGTTCCTCTTCCAGGGCGACGATGTCGACAAGTCGATCGGCGTCCTCTCCGGCGGTGAGCGGGCTCGGGTCGCCCTTTCGAAGCTGCTCCTCAAGCCAGGCAACTATCTGCTCCTCGACGAGCCGACCAACCACCTCGATCTCGAGTCGAGCGAGAGCCTGGCCGAGGCGCTGCGGAGCTTCGACGGGACGCTCCTCTTCGTCAGCCACAACCGGGCCTTCGTCCGGGCCTTGGCGACGAGGATCTGGGACGTCCACGACGGCGAGGTGGAGGTCTACCCGGGGACGCTGGACGAGTACATGGAGCACCACCGGCGGCGCCTCGAGGGCGAGGAGGACCCGCCGGAGAGCGAGTCTCAGGCCCGTGGGGGCGCTCGTGGCGGAGGGAAGGGGGCGGTCGAGTCGGCTCCCCCGGCGCGCCCTCAGGGGAGCCCTGAGAGCCGCGGGAGCGCGAAGGAGCGGCGCCGCCGAGAGGCCGAGGTTCGCCGGGCTCTGGAGCGACGCCTAGGGCCGCTGAAGAGGCGCGTCGAGAAGCTCGAGACGTCGATCGCCGCGATCGAGGAGCGCCAGCGGGAGCGCTCCGCCCAGCTCGCCGACCCGGTCACGTACGAGGATGACAAGCTACGCTCGGAGCTCATCGACGCCTACCAGCGCGAGGCCGCGGAGCTCGAGGACTTGAACGGCGCCTGGGAGATCGCCAGCGCCGAGCTTGAGGATGTCACGGCCGCGGCAGAGGCTGAGATTTCCGGTTGAAAGCGCTCGGCCGAGGCGACACAGTGCCGACCATGCTCTCCGGAAGTCGTCCTCGGATAGGTCCGCGCGTAGCCTCTCTCCTCGCTGTCGGAGGCCTCTCGCTGGGGCTCTCCCTCGCCTGTGGCCCGCGCTTCGGGCCGGAAGAGCCGGTCGACTCCGTCAACGACGCGTGCTGCAAGGTGGCGAACGCGGACATGACGAAGTTCGCCGGATGTCGGCCCACCGGGCGATGCGCGAAGGATGAGCCGATCTGGATGCGCGGCTATATCCGCTGCACGCCGGTCGAGGAGGAGCGCTGCGCCGGCGGTCGCTGCTGCGAGTATCGGCCGATGCTGGGATCGCCCGACGCTGTGCTGCACTGGGACGACAGCAGCGGCGACGCCGAGGCCCCTGCGGTGGACGCTGCGCCGGCGGAGGAGGCCGCTCCGGCGGAGGAGGCCGCCCCGGCCGAACCGGCGGAGGAGGCCCCACCAGCTGCTCCGGCGGAGGAGGCCGCTCCGGCGGAGGAGGCCCCACCGGCGACGGGGTCGACGCTCGCTGCGGGCCCGCAGGGCGAGTAGCTCGGCGAGGTGACCTCGCGGGGGCTTGCTCGCCCGAACCTGGGGATGACTCCGGCGCGGCAACAGCAGGAGTGCATGGTCGATGGCGGCGTCGGCTCTTCACTGTCGGTCGTCTGTCGGTCGTCTGTCGGTCGTCTGTCGTCCGCCGTCGCTGATCGGGCGGAGCTCGTCCTCAGCCCGGGTGACCACGGCGCGGGAGCGCCGACTGATGCTGCTCGATCGCGTCGTCAGTCGTCGTCAGTCGTCGTCGTCAGTCCGCCGATCGGTGCTCGGACGGATCTTCGGCGCGCCGCCGCAGCCTAGCGTTGACTAGGGCGCAGCGGCGACGACAGGTGCGTGCTCGAGATAGAGGAGGACCCGGGCCGGGCCGGTCTTCGCGAGGCCCTCCTCTGCGGCGAACTCCTCCGCGAGCCCAGCTTTGACACACTCGGCGCCGGTCGACGCTGGCTGCAGCGCGATCTCGCTGAGCGTGCTGCCCTCGATCCTGAACTCGATCGTCAGGTTCCCGGGCTTGGCGAACGCGGGGTCATTCTTGCAGCGCTCACCGAGGCGGTAGACGATGTTGGGCATCGATGGCATCAGCGCTTCGGCGGCCGCGGCCGGCTCGCTGCCGAGGTTGTTTTGGGTGAAGAGGGTCACTCCAGGTGGCACGTTCCACTGGTGGGTGAGGGGAACAGCCGCCTTAGGGGCCGCCTCTTCGCCGCCGGAGCAGCCTGCGAGGGAGATGAGGAGCGCGAGGGGGAGGAGGCGAGTCGACATGGTTGACCTGTCACAGGGGCCACAATGAAACACCCCGGAGTGACCTCGAGGAGGTCAAACCGGGGCGGTCTCCGCGTCGTTCGCAGGAGCGAAGCGAACACGGTGCACGTACAAGCCGTGGACTACGGCTTACCCTTGACCTCGACGCACGTCATGCTGCCGGAGGCGGGGGCGCACTCGTAGATCTTGCGGAGAGCGCCGAAGAGGAAGCTGTCGTTACGGGCGATGTAGAGCTTCCCGTCGTGGGAGGTGATGGCTCCGTACGAGCAACCAACGGAGGAGACGGCAACAACAGCGATGAACATTCCGGTGAAAAGACGGCGCATGATAGCTCCTGGAGTTCGAGAAATTCGTGTGGACGTTCGCCGCAGAGCCGCATTGCCCTGACGGGAACGGCCGGACAATGCCGACGTTTGCCCCCCCCTGTCAAGTCGATCCAATCGTCGATCTTCCGCGTGCTCGTCGTGAGTGGTGAAGCGCGTGGAATTTTCTTCGCCGAAAATGTGATCAACGGCTCCTTTGATAGGACGTGCGAACCCTGTGAAACATCGTTATTTGAGTTCTCGGGGGTTTTGTGACCTTCAGGACAGGAGTCGATCTGCGCTCCTTGACGCTTGATGCAGCGCCTCACGAGGTTGTGGTGATCGCGATCACAAGCTCCTTCGCGACTCGACGCCCTTCTAACAGGGTGCTGGACACAGAATTCGATCCGCCGCCGGAGCACCGCGATCTCGATCGCTCCGTCCGGCAGGGCTGAATTCCGCACCTGTTCGGGGCAAAGTCGCGGATTCAACCGCGATCTGCGAAGCCCGCGAGGGCGCCCGTAGCCGGGGCGAGAGGCCTCTCTAGATCGGAAGATGAGGGATCGGCGGACCCGGATGGGGCCGCATCGCTCGGCTTCGTCGGCAGCTCTCGTCGCGCGCCCGAGCTCACTTCAGGCGCGCGAGCTGGGTGGTCGCGTCGCGGACGTATCGTCCCTCGGGAGCGAGCTCCAAGTAGGTCTCGTAGGCCTTGATCGCCTCGGCGTCGCTCTTGTTGTTCTGATGGAGGACACCGAGGGTCAGCCAGCAGTCGGCCTGAGTCGCCGCGATCTCAACGCACTTGGTCGCGGCGGTCATCGACGCGTCGAGGTCGCCCTGCTCGAGCGCGAGCTGAGCCTGAAGGAGGAGCAGGTCTTTGTGGTTGGGATGCTTCGGCGTGAGCTCGTCGAGCAGCGACTTGAGGGCCTTGAGCTTGTGCTTGTCGTACGCCGCCTTGGCCTCGGCGATCTTGGCGTCGAGCTCTGGATCGTCCACCGGGGGAGGGGGCGCTGCCTTGGCGGCCTCGGCCTTGGCGGCCGCCGCCGTCTTGGCCTCTTCGGCGGCCTTGTCTGCGGCCTTGGATCTCGCGTCTTGGAGCGCTGCGGTCGCGGCCGGGAGGGCGCTCTGCTCCGCGTCCGCCCCGTCGCCGCCGCGGAGGGCGAGGACGACGACGAGACAGAGGAGGACGAGACCGCCGATCGCCGGCCCCGTCGGCAAGGATCGTGAACGCGGGGCGATCGATGGGGCGAAGGGATCGCCGTCGGCATAGGAGTCGCTCGCGGGATCGTCGACGAAGGAGTCTCCACCGCCGAAGAAGGACGCCTCGAAGTCCGTCGCGCTGCTGGTCTCCGCGTTCGAGCGTCGGGCCCCCGAGGAGCTCGCGGCGCTGGAGTCCTGGGGGCGCAGACCTTCGCCCGAGCCTGAGGCGTGGAGCGGCGCCAAAGCTGGCGGAAAGGTCACGTGACCTCGGCGTGAGCTGGGCTCGGCCTCATCGTCGTCGGCGCGGGGGTTGGTCAGGAGGGCCTGCAGCGAGGCCTGGACCGAGCGTTGATCACGATGGGCAGGGGCGCTCGCCGGCGTGTGCGGCGGGTGCTCGCGAGTCGGTCGGTAGCCCTCGACCGTCGTCCGCGGGTGTGGGCCGCGGCGGCGCTCGTCGAAGGGAGCTTCGTCGTGGCGGGCGACGGGGCGGGGTGTGTCGTAACGGAGCTCTGTCCGGCGGCGATCTTCGTAGCGGGGATCGTCCCTGCGAAGGTCGTCCCTGCGAAGGTCGTCGTAGCGGGGCTCGTCGTAGCGGGGCTCGCCGTAGCGGGGCTCGCCGTAGCGGGGCTCGTCATAGTGAGGAGCGTCGTAGCGAGGATCCTGGCGATGTGCACGGACCGGGACGCTCGGAGGCGGTGGCTCTGGCGGGGGGGGTCGTCTCGGGGGCACCGAGTGCGAGCGTGGGCTCGGGGGGCGGGCGATGGGGGCTGCTTCGTAGCCCGGGTTGTGGGTCGCGTCGGCTTCGACCGGCGCGGGGGGGCGGGCGATCGGGCGATCGGGCGGGCGATTGGACGGGCGATCGGGCGGGCGATCGGACGGGCGATCGGACGGGCGATCGGGCGGGCGATCGGACGGGCGATCGGTCGGGCGATCGGACGGGCGATCGGTCTGTGGATCGGTCGGGCGATCGATCTCGCCGGAGGCCAGGGGCTGTCCGTCCCGCGGTGGGAGGGCCGAGATCCTAGGCTCGCGGACCGTGTCCGCGGCGTTGGTCTCCGCAGGCTCAGAGCCGCGGAGGATCGCCTCGTGGGCGGCGAGCTCCTCGGCGGTGACCTGGCCGTAGGGGAGCGTGTCGCGGAGCGGATCCCGGAGCGGTAGGCCGCTCACCGACCACGGCGGTCGCTTGCTGGGGTCGAGCCACTCCCCGCAGTAGCGGCACTTCGCAGCTACGTCCTGGATCGACTCAGCGCAATAGGGGCAGGCCTTCACGCGGCAAACACTAGCACAGGGCGCGTTTGCGCCGAGGTGCTCTGGCGGATGATGGTCGGGCCTGCGGGCGGTCGAGGCCGCGCCTGCGTGGACCGCGAGAGCGCCGCGGTGGGGCAGCTCGGGGCGCGTCGGGCCGCCGCGAGCTTGGCACGTTCCAGGCCCCTAGATTCCCGTCGCATGGACGCCGGTGGGGCCGAGGATGGCCGCGGGGCATATGGGGTCTTTCAGCGGGCTCCTCGCACCCCGCGGCGAAAGTCCCGCGCGCGCTCTCGCTTGCCCTCGTCGCCTCTCACGGCTCCGCCAAGACTCGCAGTACAGGACCTGCACAGATGCGTCTTATTGTAGCCGAGAGGGGCAAACGCCACGGTCCTCTAGGACCGGCTGCGGCAGCTAGGGTATAGCTCGCAGCGATGGTCGACCCAGAGCGAGCTCTCGACGCCCGTGCTCCGGGCGGCCTGGAACTTCGGGCGGGGCACGGCCTCGCCGGACTCCTCCAGGCGGCCCCCCCTTGCCTTCGCCTGGCCGATCTGCCGACGCCGGTGGAGCGAGCAGCGTGGCTTGACACGTCCGGGGTCGAGGTCTGGCTCAAGCGTGACGATCAGAGCTCGACGCTCTACGGCGGCGGCAAGGTCCGCAAGCTCGAGTGGCTCCTGGCGAGCCCGCCGTTCAACGGCGATGAGCCGATCCTGAGCATCGGCGGGATCGGCTCCCATCACCTCGTCGCCCTCGCGCTGAATCTGCAGGGGCTGGGCCGCAAGCTCCACGCCTTGACGTTTGATCAGGTCGTCACCCCCCATGTCGAGGCCAACCTCGCGACGCTGATGTCGCTCGGCGCAGAGATCTGGGACGTCCGGACCCGCGTCGGGCTGCCTGTCGCCTGGCTCGCCTATCACCTGTGGCGCCGCCCGGCGGAGAAGGGCGTGTCGATGGCGCCGGGGGCCTCGAACGGTCTCGGGGGCTTTGGCTTCGTCGCCGCGGGGCTCGAGCTAGCGGCCCAGATCGAGGCCGGAGAAGCGCCGAAACCGGCGACCGTCTACATTACGGGGGGCTCGGCGGGATCCTCCGCAGGGCTCGCGATCGGCCTCGCGCTCGCCGGAGTCGGCTGCCACCTCCGGATCGTCTCGGCGGTGGAGAGCTGGTCCTTTAACCGCATCCTTTATCGGCGGATGCTCGGCCAGATCGCGGCCGCCCTCGCTGTCTACGGGCTCGACCCTGCGCGCCTGCGGGGCGGCGTTTCGGGCCTGCTCGCCGGGGCTGGCGTGACCTGGTCGATCGACCATGGCCAGGTCGGCGGGGGCTATGCCGTGCCGACCGCGGACGGCAGGGTCGGGATCGCGCGGGCTGCCGATCACGGCCTTCACCTCGAGACCACCTATACGGGCAAATGTCTCGCCGGGCTGACGGCGGATCTCGGCCGCGGCGATGTCCGGGGGCCGGTGCTCCTGTGGAACACCCACGGGGCGAACGACCTCCGCCGATGGATCGATCTCGACTGGCGCTCGCGCCTGCCGGCGGGGCTCCGCGGCCGTCTCGACGCGCTCCGCGAACGCCGAGGGGACGGCTGACGTGAGTTGACCCCGGGGCCCTTGCGCCGCACCCAATCGTGGGTAAGGTCCGCCCCGATGTTTAAGCTGAGCCTGGATCCACCGGAGGCGTCGCCGCGGCTCGCCGTGATTACGATCGATCGCGAGGGCGAGAAGGTCAATTCTATCGCCCCGGAGCTCTTCCCAGAGATCGAGCAGCTCCTGACCGAGATCGAGGGCACGCCCGACATCGCCGGGATTATCCTGGTCTCCGGCAAGCGCGACTCGTTCGTCGCCGGCGCGGACGTCGAGGTCTTCGCCCGGGCGACCCGTCGCGAGGAGATCGAGACCTTCTCCCGCGACGGTCATCGGATCCTCGGGAAGATGGCGGAGTCGAAGATCCCGATCGTCGCGGCGATCCACGGCGCCTGCCTGGGCGCGGGGCTGGAGCTCACGCTCCCCTGCACCTACCGGATCTGCACCGACTCGCCGAAGACGATCCTCGGCGTACCGGAGGTGATGCTCGGGCTCTTCCCGGCGGGCGGCGGCGCGTCCCGCCTGCCGCGGATGATCGGCCTGCGCGAGGCGCTCGACCTCATCCTCACCGGTCGCAACCTGCGGGCTCGCAAGGCCAAGAAGCTCGGCCTCGTCGACGAGGTGGTCCCGGTCGAGTCGCTGATGGTCGCCGCGCGGGCGGCCGCGGCAGCGCTGAGCCGCGGCGAGCTCAAGCCGAGCCACGAGCCGAAGATGGACGCGGCGCGGGTGATGCTCGAGGGCAACCCGGTCGGTCGCCGGCTGGTCCTCAGCCAGGCCCGCAAGAGCGTGATGGCCAAGACCAAGGGGCTCTACCCGGCGCCGCTGGTCGCCCTCGACGTGATCGGTCGCGGCCTCGATCTCTCGCTGGAGAAGGCCCTCGAGCTCGAGCCGCCGGCCTTCGCTGAGCTCGCCGTCGGCGAGACCTCGCGCTCGCTGGTCTCGCTCTTCCGCCGGTCGAACGCGCTCAAGCGTCAGGAGATCAAGGGCGAGAACGGCGAGCCCCTGAGCGGCGCCGAGACGACCCGCCTCGGGCTCGTCGGCGGCGGCTTCATGGGGGCGGATATCGCCGTCGTCGCCGCGGAGAAGGGGATCGAGACCCGGATCCGCGACATCGCCGGTGAGCCGCTCGGGCGGGCGCTCGGCCATGTCGACGCCTACTTCAAGCGACGCTCGCGGAGCGTCGGCGCGGCCAACGTCTTCAAGGCGAAGGCGCGGGTCTCGGGCGGTCTCACCCTCCGGGGCTACGAGACGATGGACATGATCATCGAGGCCGTCCCGGAGAACTTGGAGCTCAAAAAGCGGGTCTTCGCCGAGCTCGAGTCGCTTGTCCCGGAGACGACGATCCTCGCCTCCAACACCTCGGCGCTGCCGCTTACGCAGATCGGCGCGGACCTCGAGCACAAGGGGCGCTTTGTCGGCCTCCACTTCTTCTCGCCGGTCCCGAAGATGCCGCTCCTCGAGATCATCAAGACCGAGCACACCTCGCCGGAGACCCTGGCGGCGAGCCTCCGCTTCGCGACCCAGATCGGCAAGACGCCGATCATCGTCCGCGACGGCCCCGGCTTCTACACGACCCGCGTGCTCGGCTTCTACCTGATGGCGGCGCTGGAGATGGTCCAGGCCGGACACACGATCGAAGAGGTCGACGGCGGCGCGCGCAAGGTCGGCTGGCCCGTGGGTCCGATCACCCTCCTCGACGAGGTCGGGATCGACGTCGGGGCCAAGGTCGCGAAGACGCTCGGCGCGGCCTTCCCGGGGCGGATCACCGTGCCGGACACGGTCGACACCTTCCTCGCCCAGAAGCGCCTGGGCCGCAAGAGCGGCCTCGGCTTCTACGCCTACCCCGACGCCGACGGGGGCAAGAAGAAGAAGGGCAAGAAGGAGGTCGACCCCAAGGTCTACGACTTCTTCAAGGGACGGGCGACGCTCAGCGGCGACCGCCCGCACCCGGAGGAGCTCGGCGAGCGCCTCACCCTGATCTGCGCGATGGAGGCGATCCGCTGCCTGGAGGAGGGGATCCTCGAGCGACCGGACGACGGGGACATCGGCGCGGTCTTCGGCTTCGGCTACCCGCCCATGCGCGGCGGCCCCTTCCACCATATCGACACCCTCGGCGCGGGCGTGATCCTCGACCGGATGCTCGCCCTCCAGGGCAACTACGGCGACGCTTACGCCGTGCCCACGCTCCTCAAGGAGCTCGCCAAGGACCGCCTGACCTTCGCTTCGCTCCAGAAGTAGGAAGAACGAGACCTCACCATGGAATCCCGTAAAGTCCGCAATGTCGCCGTCGTCGCCGGGGTGCGCACGCCCTTTTGCAAGGCCGGTGGCGCCTTCCTCCGTCGCTCCGCGGTCGAGCTCGGGGCCGTCGCCGCGCGCGAGGCCGTTCTCAGCCTGGGGATCCGCCCCGATCGTCTCGATCAGGTGATCTTCGGGATCGTCTCGGGGCCCGTCGGCGCGCCGAACATCGCCCGTGAGATCGTCCTCGAGGCGGCCTTCCCGGCGTCGCTGCCGGCCTACACACTGACCCGCGCTTGCATCTCCGCCAACCAGGCGGTGACCAACGCGGCCGACCAGATCGCGCTCGGCAAGTCCGACGTGATCCTCGCCGGCGGCGCTGAGGTGCTCTCGGACGTGCCGATCCTCTTCGGCCGTCGCTTCCGTGACGCGCTCGTCAACGCCTCGCGGGCGAAGACGCCGATGGCCCGCCTCCAGGCGTTCTCCAAGGTCCGCCCGCAGGACCTCGCGCCGGTCGCCCCGGCGATCGCGGAGCCGTCCACGGGGGAGACGATGGGCCAGGCCGCCGAGAAGATGGCCAAGGTCTTCGGCGCCCGCCGTGAGGACCAGGACGCCTTCGCGGCCCGCTCGCACCAGCGGGCGCTCGCCGCCTGGGAGAGCGGCAAGTTCGACGGACGGGTCGCCGCAGTCCCGACCTCCCGAGGGAAGGACGTGACGATCGTCGAGCGTGACGATCACCCGCGCGCGGACTCGACGGAGGAGAAGCTGGCGAAGCTCCGGCCGGTCTTTGACCGGAAGACCGGCTCCGTCACCGCCGGCAACGCCTCGCCCCTGACGGACGGGGCATCGGCGGTGATCCTCGCCGCAGAGGAGGTCGCGCGGGCGGAGGGGTGGCCGATCCTCGGGATCCTCCGCGACTACGAGTACGCGGCGGTCGACCCCTTCGAGCACCTGCTCATGGGTCCGGTCGCTGCGGTGGCGCGGGCGATGAACCGCAACAAGCTCGGCTTCGGGGACTTTGGGGTCGTCGAGATGCACGAGGCCTTCGCCGCGCAGGTGCTCGCGAACATCCACGGGCTGGGTTCGGCGGCCTACTGCCAGGAGAAGCTCGGGCTCAGCCAGGCGGTCGGCGAGCTGGATCCGGCGTTCGTCAACCAGTGGGGCGGCTCGATCAGCTTGGGGCACCCCTTCGGCGCGACCGGTGGCCGCCTGATCATGATGCTCCTCGACCAGATGGCCGAGAAGGACGCGCAGTTCGGGCTGATCTCGGCGTGCGCGGCTGGAGCGATGGGCTCGGCGATGATCTTCGAGCGGGGCTAGGTCGCTCGGGTCGGGCTCGGGCTCGGGCTCGGGACGTTTCGAGCGAGCGGCGATGGGCTGCTTCGAAGAGGGTGCTCCTTCATGACCCTAGGGTCGGGAAGGGAAGGGCACTCTCTTCCTTCATGAGGGTCGTCAGAGGGGACCCTCGTCCTTGAAGATCGTTGGAGAGGCGCTGCGGTCGGGGTTCGTCGTTCGGTGTCTTGCTCGTCGTTCGTCGTTCGGCGGCTTGCTCGCTCTTCGGCGGCGGCTTCGGGCGCGAAGGTTCGGGGAGGGGGAGGCTGAGGCGAAGGCCGGTCAAGGGGGGACGCCACTCTCTCAGACAGGTCGGCGCGGGCGTCGACCACCCCTCGCGGGGCGGTCGATGCCCGTCCTAGACTCGTTCGCGGCGTCCCCCCTCGCCCGTCCACCGGCTCGTCCTCCTGTGAAGGTGAGCTGAGGATGTGGGCTGAGCTGGTTTTCCACCGGTGTGGGGCCTCTGAAGGCAGTCCTGGTTCTGGTTCCTTTGGATGACTCTTTGGGGTGGTCTGGGCGGTCTTGGGGGGCTGGCGTAGGGAAGGCTCGCTGCGGGGGGCGAATGACGCTTGGGTGACAGTGGCGTAGTCTGGGCTGTGCCCTTGCGTCGTCGCGGTTTGCTGAGGCTGGTCGGGCTCGCCGGGTTGGCGGGGCTGGGCGGCTCCGCCGGTTGTACGAAGGCGGAGCGTGAGGGGGCTGCGGGCAGGGGGACGGGGCAGGCGCTGCGCTCGGAGCGAGCGACGGATCCCGAGGTTTCGCAAGGGCTGGAGGTGGCCGACATCAGGGAGTCGCGGCGGGGCGCAGGGGAGGGGGTGGACCTCTGGATCGCCGGTGATCTGCACTGGGGAGAGGGGGGAGCGGAGGTGCTGGAGCCGCTCCGTTCGCTGGTCCCTGCGGGGTCGCTCGGCGTGCTCAACCTGGAGGGGCCGATCGGAGCGCGACCTTCGGATAGGGTGCCCAGTGCGGCCGGGGAGGCCCCTGTGTTGAGCAATGGCGAGGCGGTCCCAGGGCTCCTGCGGGCGCTCGGGGTGGGGGTTGTGGGGGTGGCCAACAACCACGCGGATGATCTCGGCGAGGCGGGGAGGAGGCGGACGATCGAGGCGCTCCGGGGCGCTGGTGTCGATCCTGTGGGGGGCGACGTCGGCGCTGCGATCGTCGAGCGTGGCGGTCTCCGGCTAGGCTTCAGCGCTCACTATCTCCCCCCGGGGGCGCCGGTGTCGGTGAGCGAGGAGCTCCGCGGTCTTCGGGCGCAGGTCGATCATTTGATCGTCATGTTCCACGTCGACGCTCCGCCCTCATACCTGCCGTCGGCGGAGCTGCGCGCGGGGGTGGAGCAGGCGGTGGGGGCGGGTGCGTCGGTCGTCGCGGCGCACGGGAGTCATGCGCTCGCCCGTGTCGAGCGACGGGGCGAGACCGTGATCGCGTGGGGCCTGGGGAACCTCGCCTTCGCCTGTCGTTGCACCGACGAGGTCGACGCGGGGCTCCTCCGGATCCGCCTGAGCCCGGGGGGCCTGACCCTCGCGGAGTGGGTCCCGCTCGCGGCGGGTCTTGACGGTCAGCCGGTCGCCGCTCACCCAGAGGGGCCGCTCCTCTTCGAGCTGCTGGGCTCGCTGCGCAGCTCGCCGGGGGAGGTCGTCGACGGCCGCTACCGGCTCGATCTCGGCGAGCGTCGAGGGTCCGCCAGCTCCTAGAAGACGTAGAGCGCCGGCAGGTTGCTCAGCTTCTCGCGTTGGCAGGCGCTGAGGACCCACGAGTAGGAGCCCGACGCGGCCGACATCAGGTTGAACGCGTTGCCGGAGAGGAAGGGGTTGATGTCCTTGCAGGCGGTCTGGTCGACCTCGGCGAGCCCGCCGAGCGCCTCCGCGACCCGCTGCGCGGCGATCTGGGCGAAGGACTGAAAACCGCTGTGGTAGCCGCCGTCCCCGAGGTCGACCGGCATCTCGAGCACCGGCGAGCGGAAGGGGGTCTTCGGGTCGGTGGGGTGGGCGTAGCCGCCGCGATAGGCCCCTCGATCGCCGCGGGGCGTCCACATGTCCTCGACGACGAAGATCGTCAGGCGTTCGATCGACTTCGCCGGCTGGAAGGCGGCGAGGCCCGCGACCTCCTCGGCGTCGTCGACCCGCGTGAACGCGGCGATCGCCTCCGGGCTCATGCCCAGCTCTTCGGCGCTGTAGTGGCGGCTGAGGGTGCGGTTGATCGTCACGCCGCCGCCCTCGAGATAGCCGCTCGCCCCGTCGATCACGGCCATCGCGGCTCGCTTGCGCTTTTGCGGGGTGAAGTCGCCGATGAACACGACGTCGACGGCGATCCCCGGCAGGGTCGCCCACTCGATCGTGCGGCTCTCGGTGCCGGGCGTCGGCTGGGATCCGCGGAGGGCCGAGACCAGCATGCTGAGCGAGTCGTGGTAGAGGCGCTGACCGAGCCCCGAGCTCATCGGGTACGAGAGGTGAAAGTCGTAGACCTGCGAGACCGCGCGGGGCCCGACCTCGATCGGCTGCTCCAGGCGGATGGCCCAGCTCTGCGCCCGCGTGCCGTCGTGCACCATGCCGTTGACGATCCCGTCGAGCACCTGCGGCTCGTCGGTGCCGTTGGCGACGTAGAGGCTCGCCTCGAGGCGGAGGAAGTCGCCGCGTCGGGTCGGCGTGCCAAAGCGCCGGATCGGGTGGGCGAAGCGGGGGTAGACGACCGTGTCCACGTGGTCGCGCGGGACCACGGCGAACTCCGTCTCGCTGGTCTCGATCCAGGTGCTCGCCTCGAAGAGCTCGACCCGCAGCGTCGCCCGCTGCGACCAGTCGAGCTCAAAGCCGTCGACGCAGGCGGTGAAGCTGCCGATCTCCGAGCCGTCGAAGGTGACGATCCGATCGCGCACGCCGTGGGTGTCGATCCCGGTCGACACCCGGAGGATCCGCGAGGAGACCGGGAGGTCCGCGCGGACCTCGACGTAGACCGAGAAGGGCTCGTCTTGAAAGGCGAAGCCGACCCCGTCCTCGTTCATGCCGCAGGCGCCGGGGCGCACCTCGACGGAGGCGATCGCGGTCTCGGCGGGAGGGTCTGCCTCTGGCTCCGCGACCTGGCCGAGCGTGCAGCCGCCGAGGCCGAGCGCGAAGGCGCCGACGAGGAGGCCCGCACCTGCGCCCCGCAGGGTCCGTCGGATCGGGGGGCGACTCTTGCATCGGCAAGTTTGCAAAGCGGGAGGAGATTAGCGCGCCTTCAGCACGGGCGACAAGGAGGCGCGAATCTGCCCGGCTCGGCCCGGCTCGGCCCGGCTCGGCCCGGCTTGGCCCGCTCGCCGAAGCGTTCGCCGACGCGTCCTGGAAGGTCGTGGGACCCCGCGTCTGTACAAACAGCCACGCTACCCGTCATCGCCCTCCGACCTGTAGAATCGAGACCATGGTCGTCCAACGCGCGCTCCCTCTGCTCCTCGCAGCTCTCACGCTCGCCTGCCAAAAACCCGAGCAGGCCCCCGAGCAGACGCCGAAGGCGGTCGTAGAGGGGGCTGCCGCTGCTGAGTCGGGGGCCAAGCCCGAAGGGGACGATGCCAAGCCCGAGGTCGCGGCCAAGCCCGAGGTCGAGACGCCGCCCGCAGAGGAGGCGCCGGCCGTCGCCGAGGCTCGCCCGCTCTACTACGAGCGGCCCCTGACCGACGACGACCTCAAGGACCGGACGCTCCGCGAGCTCGACCTGATGCGCAACACCATCTACGCGCGGATCGGCCAGAAGTTCCGCAAGGGCTGGCTCGACGAGCACTTCAGCGCCCAGCCCTGGTATCAGCCCAAGGACGAGGTCGACGCCAAGACGCTGAGCGAGGTCGACCTGCGCAACGCGGAGAAGATCGTCGACTACGGCAACGCGATCACGGCGGCGGTGCTCCGCGAGCACCGCGACGCGATCAACGAGAAGATCCGCGGCGACAAGGCGACCCCAGAGGACGCGGTCGAGTTCCAGCTCATCGCCGCCCGTCTCGGCGAGTGGGAGGGCGGGGACACGATCACCGAGCGCCGCTCCCCCTTGGAGGATCCGGATCGCTTGGAGGAGCTGCTCACCCTCGACGACCTCAGCGACTACTCCCTGCGTGATCTCCGGATCCTGAGGAACACCGTCTACGCCCGTCGGGGCCGCATGTTCCGCTCCGAGCTGCTGCAGGTCACCTTCGGCGAGAAGGCCTGGTACGAGCCGCGGGACGACTACGACGGCAAGCTCCTGACCAGCGTCGACCGCAAGAACATCCGCATGATCAAGAGCCTCGAGGAGGAGCTCGGCGGTCCGATCTCCGACTGGGGGCACATGATGGACGAGGGCTGGCTCTACGGGGCTTGATGACCCTCAACGCGCCCCGTGCGGGCGCAGGACAACCAGCCTGAGGAGCCGACGCGGCGAGGTGCCTGTGGGGCGCTCTCGGCCTCGACGAAACGCCGCAGGACCGCGAGCTTGGCGGCGCCTACGGGGCGACGGGGGCTGGAGAGCGCGCGGCTGCTCGCGCTCGCGGCCTAGGAGGCTCAGCCCTCGTGGGCCTCGCGGCGGGCCTCGAGCTCCTCCCAGCGCTCAAAGAGCGACTCGGCCTCGGCCCGGGCCGCGGCGAGGTCGTGCTGGAGCGCGACGACGTCGGCTCCGCCGGCCTGGTAGGTGGCGGGGTCTCCGAGGCGATCGACGAGGGCGCTGACCGCCTCTTCGGCCGCGTCGATCTTGGGCGGGAGCGCCTCGAGCTCCAGGCTCTCGGCGTAGGTCAGGCGGCGGGGAGTGTCGCGGCGGGCGGTCTCCTGGGGGGAGGCCTTGCTGGGGGGGGCCTTGCTGGGGGGGGGCTTGCTGTGGGGACCCTTGCTGTGGGGGCTCGCGGCCTGGCGCTTGTCCTTGGCGGCCGACTCCGCCTGGGCCCGAGCCTGGGCCTGGGCCTGGGCCTTGAGGGCGAGGTACATGCTGTAGTTGCCCTGGTAGAGGACGACCTCGCCGTCGCCCTCAAAGGCGAGGATCGTCGTCGCGACCCGGTCGAGGAACCAGCGATCGTGGGTGACGATCAGAGCGGTGCCGCCGAAGTCGATGAGCATCTCCTCGATGGCGCCGAGGGTGGCGATGTCGAGATCGTTGGTCGGCTCGTCGAGGAGGACGAGGCTGGCCCTGTGCTGGAGCATCCGCGCGAGGGCGACCCGGGCTCGCTCGCCGCCGGAGAGGGAGGCGACCTTTTGGATCGCCGCGTGGCCGTCGAAGAGGAAGCGCTCCAGGTAGGCGGAGACGTCGAGGGTATGCTCGCCGACCGTGACGGTCCGGCGATCGCCGGCGATCGACTCGCGGACGGTGTCGTCGTCGTCGAGCCCGGAGCGGTTCTGGTCGAGGTAGGCGACCCGCTGCGAGCGGCCGAGGACGACCTCGCCCGCCGCCGGCGGGTGCTCGCCTAGGATCACCCGCAGGAGGGTCGTCTTGCCGCAGCCGTTCGGGCCGAGGATCCCGACCCGCTCGCCCTGACGGAGCGCGAGGGTGAGCTCGCGGACCAGGAGAGCGCCCCCCTGCTCGACGCTGAGATCGCGGAACTCGACGACCGTCTTGCCGCCGCGGGTGCTGGCGATCTTGAGGGTCGCGGTCCGATCCGTCGGCGGTGCGCTCTCGCCCATGGCGCCCTCGGCCCGCTGGATCCGCGCCTTTTGTTTGGTGCCGCGGGCCTTGGGCTGTCGCCGCAGCCACTCGAGCTCGCGCTGGATGAAGCGCTGGCGGTTGGCCTCGGTGCGGGCGGTGTGGGCCTGGCGCTCGGCGTGGGCGGCGAGATACGCCTCAAAGCCGCCGTCGTAGGAGTAGAGCGAGCCGTGCTCGATCTCGACGGTCCGATCGACGAGGCGATCGAGGAAGTAGCGATCGTGGGTGATGAGCAGGAGGGCGCCGCGGAAGTTGTCGGCGAGGTAGCGCTCCAACCACTCGATGGTCTCGACGTCGAGATGGTTGGTCGGCTCGTCGAGGATCGCCAGGTCCGGCGCCGAGATCAGGAGGCGGGCGAGGGCGACGCGGCGACGCTCTCCGCCGGAGAGGTGGTCGACGATCACCTCGGGGTCGGCGATCCCGAGCTGGGCGAGCAAGGAGGTCGCCTCGTGTTCGCGCTCCCAGCCGCCTAGGCGTTCGATCGCCTCCGCGGCCGCGCTCTGCTGGGCGAGCAGCGCCTCGATGTCGCCGCCTCCTGCGCTCAGCGCTTCGCTGGCCCGGGTGTGCGCGGCGAGGGCGTCGCGCCAGGGGGCGAGCCCAGCGAGAACGGCGTCGGCTGCACTCGCGCCCGCCGGCAGCTCCGGCACCTGATCAAGGAGGGTGATCCGGGCGTCGCGACGACAGGTGACGTCCCCAGCGTCGGGCTCTTCGACGCCGGCGAGGATCTTCGAGAGCGTCGACTTCCCCGAGCCATTGCCGCCGATGAGGCCGACACGCTCCCCGCTGCCGATGGTCATCGAGACCGCGCTTAGGATCGTCCGGGTGCCGTAGCTCTTGGTGAGCTCATGGGCGGTGATGAGCGGCATGTCGCGCATCCTAGTTCGCCCGGCGCGATGAAGACAGGGGCGCCTTTACGGGCGGGGGCAAAGCGGGTGGCGACCATCGTCACGGTCGACATGGGAGGAGATCGCTGGTAAGCCTTGGTCACCATGGCGCATTCACGGGCGCTCGTTGAGAGCCACGCGTTGCAGAGAGATTCGACATCAGCGACACCCTTCGCGGATGATCGAGCTGGAGCTGACATTCGATGCTCAGGAGGGGCCGATGTCCGGCCTCCAGCGCTTCGCGGTAAACAAGCCATGCAGATGAGGAAAGCGTGAAACTGTTCATTGGTGGACTCGCCTGGGCGACCAACGAAGCCTCCCTGCGCGCCGCGTTCGCGAAGTACGGCGAGGTGACCGACGCGGTCGTGATCCTCGACCGTGAGACCGGACGTTCTCGGGGCTTCGGCTTTGTCACCTTCGCCGCGGCGGATGACGGCAAGCGGGCGCTGGAGGAGATGAACGGCTACTCCCTCGACGGCCGGGCGATCCGCTGCAGCGAGGCGACGGAGAGGCCCGGCCGAGGTCGTCCAGACAGCCGTGGGCCGCGCCCCCCGGGCGGTGATCCTCGCCCCAGCGGCGGCGGCGGGCGCCCGTTCGACGGCGGGGCTGGAGGCGGTCGACCCTTCCGTGAGGATCGCGGGCGTCCGCCCATGGGCGGAGGCGGAGGAGCGGGCCCGGGTGGAGCTGGAGCGGGCCCCGGCGGTGGGTCTCGTGGACCTGCTCCCTCCCGTGGTCGCTTCGAGACCACACCGCCGCCGGACACCGACGATCGTTCGAAGCGGAGCCGCGAGAAGAAGCGCCGCGTTCGTGAGCCCGTGGCCCCCCTCGACGACGACCGTGGCTCCCGCTCGCGGGCTCCCAGGCGGCGCGGCGGCGGCGGCGGCGGTCGTCCCGAGATCTTCAAGAATCTCGACGACTACGATGATGATATCGGCTAGGCCTCGGCCTCGGTCGTAGAGGGGTCGCGCATGGCGGGAGCGTCGACGAGGTCCGGGCGCCGGTGCTCAGCGGCCGATCCGCTCGCTATGGCGGGCGCGCATAGAGGAGGCCGGGGCCGACGGCGAGCGACTCGGCGAGCGCTCCTCCTCTCCGTGCTGGTCGGCTGCGGCGCTCCCCGATCCGAGGATCCGCAGGGCGACGCGCGGACGATCTGGGAGACCCGCTGCGTCAACTGTCACGGTGTCGGCGGGAAAGGTGATGGGCCCGCCGGGATGGCCACCTCGCCCCGCCCGCGGGACTTCACCGACCCAAGCTGGCAGGCCACGATCGACGACCGAGGGATCCGCAACGCGATCCTCTACGGCGGCGCCGGAGTGGGGCTGAACCCGGCGATGGCGGCGAACCCCGACCTGCGCGAGAAGGTCGACGTGACCGAGGCGCTGGTGCGGATCGTCCGCGACTTTGGCCGGTCTGAGGGCGCGGGACCTCCGTCGCCGGCCGGGCGCTAGAAGCCGGGGATCAGGACCGGGACGAGCGAGCGCAGCGTCTCCCCCTCGCCGAGCTGACCGCGCTCATTGCTCCCCCAGCACTGCACGCGGCCGCCCTTGGTCCGGGCGCAGGTGTGGTCGAGGCCGCCGGCGATCGCGGTGGCGTCCCGCAGCCGTTGGCTCAGGACCGGCGTCTTGTGGATCGACCTCGGCGCCTCGCCGAAGGCCCCGCTGCTGTTGTCGCCCCAGCACTGGAGCACGCCGCCGCCGGTCAGGGCGCAGACGTGCTGCTCGCCGGCGGTCAGGGCGATCGCGCCGGTGAGGTTGGTGACCGGCACCCGCATCGTCCAATCGTTGCCGGTCCCGGCTCCGAGGGCGCCGTGGCCACCGGCGCCCCAACAGGCGACCTGGCCGGTCGAGCGGCGCGCGCAGGAGAAGTCGCTGCCGGCGGCGAGCTGGGTCGCGTCGTCGACCTTGCGGACGAGGACAGGGACCGGCTGCGGTGTGCCGAGGCCCGCCGCGCCGACGCCGTTGCCGAGCTGGCCCTTGAGGTTGGAGCCCCAGCAGGAGACCGCGCCTGCGGTCGACCGGGCGCAGGTGTGGTCGCCGCCCGCGGAGATGCCCGCGACGCCGCCGAGGAGCCCGCTGACCCGCGCAGGTCGAGCGCTGTCCTCGGTCTTGCCGTGTCCGAGCTGGCCGAGGCTGCCCTTGCCCCAACAGACGACGGTGCCCTTGCTCCGCCGGGCGCAGGTGTGGTCGCGTCCCGCCTCGAGCTGGACCGCGTCGGAGATCCCGACGACGGGTCCGGCGACAGCGCGGTCCTTGGTCCCGTTGTCGCCGAGCTGGCCGAGCTCGTTGGCGCCCCAGCAGACGACCTGACCGCTGCGACGGCGGGCGCAGGCGTGGGCCCGTCCGGCCGTGACGTCGACCGCGTCGTTGAGGTTGCGGACGACGACGGGGCTGGCCCCCCCTTCGCCGACCTTGCCGTTGCCGAGCTGACCGTGATCGTTGGCGCCCCAACAGCTGACCGAGCCGTCCTCTAGGGGGGCGCAGCTAAAGCCCGCCCCCGCGGTGACCGTTGCTGCCCCGTCCACGCCCTTGACGGTGCGGAGGTCGCCGGCGTCGACGGCCGGGGGGGGCAGGTCCCCGAGCAGAGCGCCGCGGTTGCTCCCCCAGCAGAGGACGGCGCGCGACTCGGTGAGGGCGCAGGAGTGATCGCCGCCGAGGGCGATGTCGCGGACGGACTGCAGGTCCTTGACGGGGGTCGCTCGGCTCCGATCCTGGACGCTTCCGTCGCCGAGGGCCCCCTCGTCGTTGGCGCCCCAACAGACCACGCGGCCGCTGCTGAGGCGGGCGCAGCTGTGGCGAGCGCCGACGGCGATCGAGGCGACCCCGCGCAGGCCAGCGACACCGCCGGGGCTCGGTCGCACCCCGTCACCGGAGGGCGAGGCTCCGCTCTGACCGTCGCGGTTCTCACCCCAGCAGGCGACGTCGCCCTGGGGTCTGAGGGCGCAGGTGTGGTCGCCCCAGGCGGCGAGCTCGCGGATCGTGCTGAGGCCCGGGACGGGGGCGGGTTCAGCCCGGCGTCCGCGGTTACCGTCGCCGAGCTGACCGCGGCTGCCATCGCCCCAGCAGAGCACCTGACGCTCGCGGGTGAGGGCGCAGGTGTGGGCGCGGCCCGCCGTGAGCGCGACGGCCTCACGGGCGCCCTGGACCGCGACGGGGGCGACCCAGGCGGCTCGTCCCGCGTTGCCCGTCTGACCCCCGCGGTTGTCGCCCCAGCAGAGGACAGCGCCGCCCTTGCGGATCGCGCAGGTGTGGGCCTCGCCTGCCGTCAGCGACACCGCGTCGACGAGGCCGCGCACCGCCACCGGCCCGTTGCTCTTCATGCCCGGCCGTCCACGTCCGTCGCCGAGCTGTCCCGCAGCGTTGCTCCCCCAGCAGAGGACCTGGCCGTTGCTGATGAGGGCGCAGGAGTGGTGCGAGCCGGCGACGATCGAGGTCGCGCCGGCGAGCCGCTCGACGGGGGCAGGGGTCGAGGTCTCCACGACGCCGCCGCGGCCGAGCTGGCCTTCGCGGTTGTCGCCCCAGCAGAGCACCTCTCCGGAGGCACGGCGGGCGCACATGTGATCCTCACCGGCCGCGAGCTCAGCCAGCTCGGGGCCGCCGAGCGCCGTCGACGTAGCCGCGGGCTTGTCGTCTGCGGGAGGCTTCTTCGTCTCCTCGCTCTGCTTGCACGCGCTCGGAGCGAAGAGGATGAGGAGCGCGAGGGGGGCGGAGAGGCGCACGGCCCAAGCCTACCCGAAAAAGGAAGGACCCCGAGGCGAAGAGCCTCGGGGTCCTTGTTGTCGGGGCGAGAGGATTCGAACCTCCGGCCTTTCGGTCCCGAACCGAACGCGCTACCAGGCTGCGCTACGCCCCGACGGGAGCCGGGTGACTAACAGAGGCCAGTAGGGGTTGTAAAGCATGATCGACCATGGGCTCGCGAGGGGGTGCTGCGAGCTCTTCTTCGGCTCATCGCCCCTGCGGTCTTGGTCTCGCCGAGGGGCGCGTTTGCGGCGCGGAGGCCCAGCGTGCCAGGCCGTATTGGGAGAGTTTTCTCTCTTCGAGGGCGCACCTGGAGCTTGGAGCGGAGGCCCTGTGCGTGCACTGAACGGACTCGTGGTGCTCGAATGTCTCGCCTTCGAGGTGCGCCCTCGCCATCGTCGGGGTCCGGTCGATGCTGCCCCTCGATCCACGGGAGCCTCGCGGTCGGGCGGTCGTGCCCGTGAGCGCGCCTCGGGCTCGGCGAGTGCGCTCGTCTCTCCAGAGCACTGCTACGATCGCGACCGTGGAGTCCCCTGCCGACGGGAGCGAAGGCCCCGCCTGTCGCCGCTGCGGAGGACGGGCGCTCACCGTGCTCGAGCCCGTCGTCGCCAGCGCCTGCGTTCCCTTCCCGGAGCTGCGCAAGGTTCGATGCACGACCTGCGGCGCGGAGGGGACCCGGGTCATCCTCCGCGGTCGTGAGGTGGTCACCTGGGGAGTCCCGATCAAGCGCTAGCTGCCGTGGAAAAGTCCCGCGCTCGTTTGCCCTCGTCGCCCCGCAACAAGCGTGCGCTAGAGCCCGAGGCGCATCGCCCTCGTCTCGGGTCGCGAGGTGCTCGTGGGTTGGCGTCTCGACGCCTTCGGGTGGTCTCGGGACGGGACGACCACGGGCAGGGAAGACTAGGACCGCCTGCATTGCGGCCCTCCGCCTCCGGTGGGCGCGGGTCGATCGCGTGACCCGCTCGGTGCTCCGAGCTGCGACCTGGGGATCGTCCGCACCCTTCGGCCTCCGGGCGAGAGGGACGTCTGCACTGCCTGCGGCTTGACGGGAGAGAGCCGCGGGCCTACGACCAATTAGCGCCGCTTGATCTCACCTTGAGGGGAAGCGGCCTTTGCCGCCAGGCGCTCGCTCGGTGCTCCCTTGTGGGGAGGTGACCACCTCCATGGGCGATGTCTGGCGGCATCTCTTGTCGTGCCCCCCCCGGTGGGATCGAAATTCCAACGTCGATCGTCGAGCATCCATGGTCCGTCGAGAATGGGCCGTCGAGCATGGCCCGTCGAGCATGGCCCATCGAGCGATGGTCCATCGAGCATCGCGAGCGCGCCGGCGGGTTACTGGGTGATCGACAGGGTGAAGGGGCCGATCGTGAACCAGTCGTCCTTGCCGAGGTGGACCGGCTTGCGGATCGGCTTGCCCCGCACGGTGACCGAGCCGTCGCCGAGGATCGGCCGCAGGTGCGGGCGGGTCGGGATGCCGCTCCACTCGATCACCGCGTGGACCCGGCGCACCTGGTCGGAGCCGCGGAGGGGAATCTCGCACTTCTCACCGGCGCCGATCCGATAGGAGCCCGGGAGGAAGAGTCGGCTCTCCTCGTTGCCCATGTTGTCGCGGAGGCGCAGCGTCGCCGCGATCGGGATGCCGAAGTCGCTGTGGAGGATCTGGCCGAGGATGTTGGCGTAGGCGCCGGCGTCGGGGGGACGCTCCTTGGGATCCTTGCTGAGCGCGAGCTCGACCCCCTCGGCGAGGCTCGAGGGCAGGTCGCGGCAGCTCCGGTGGCTGCGGATCGGGATCACGGGGGCTTCGGAGTGGGCCTTGAGCCAGCGCAGCGGTCGCTCGCGGAACTCGTTGCGGACATCGTTGAGCGCGCGCTTGGGGTGGAAGGGGGAGCGCGCGGAGAGGAGCTCGTAGAGGATCACGCCCAGGCTGTAGACATCGCTCGCCGGCGAGAGCACTCGAGTCTTGAGCTGCTCGGGCTGCGAGTAGTGGGGCGTGCCGACGACCATGTGGGTCTGGGTCGCGTTGACGCCGACGACCGGAGAGCCGTCCCAGGAGCGCGCGAGGCCGAAGTCGAGGACCTTAATGTGGCCGTTGTCTTGGATGAAGATGTTCTCGGGCTTCACGTCGCGATGGACGATCCCGCGGGCGTGGGGCTCGGCGAGGCCGAGGCAGGCCTGGTGGACGATCGTCACCGCTTGGGCCGGGTGGAGCGGATGCTCAAACGAGTGCCAATGGTTGAGCGGCGACCCCTCGAGGTAGTCCATCAACATGTAGACGTGGCCGTCGGGGCGGAGGCCACAGTCGAAGGTGCGGACGACGTGGGGGTTGGTCAGCCCGCGGAGGATCGTGATCTCGCGGAGCGCTCGCTGGGCCTGATCTCCCGAGGTGACCGGCTTGTGCGTGAGCTTCAGCGCGAGCGGCTGATCGTAGCCCTTGACCTCGACCTTGTAGACGGTCGCGAACGCGCCGGCGCCGAGGATTCGCACGATCTTGATCGTGCCGGCGTAGGTCTCACCCGGTTTGAGCTCGAGGGTCATCGTCCCAACCCGCGGCAACGCTACCACGTACAATCCCGGCGCGGCATGTCAGCGCCCATCGATCCACTCATCCCTCTTCGTGATCTGCTGGACCCGGAGGACCCGGAGTCTGCGCGTCGAATGCGCGGTTTGACCCTCGTGGCGACCGACGTCGACGGCACCCTGACCCGCTCGGGCGCCCTCGAGGCCGAGGTCCTGGTCGCCATCCGCGAGCTCGTCGCGGCCGGAGTCTCGGTCTGGCCGGTCTCTGGACGCCCCGCAGGGGAGGTGCTCGGCCTTTGCCGCTACCTCCCCGGGGTCACCCGCGGGCTCGCGGAGAACGGTCTCCTCGAGATCGTCCCCGACAGGGCGCCGCGCTGGCTCGGGCGTCCGACCGACAAGCCTCGGCTGCGGGCGGTCGGCGATCTCCTCAACGCGGAGCACGACGCTGGCCTCGAGCTGGTCGGCGATGATTTCTGTCGGATGGGGGACATCGCCTACGAGCGCGCAGGACGCGGAGAGGCGGAGCTCCTCCGCCTCCGGGCCGCGGCGACGGCCGCCGGCGTCCACTTGATCTGGTCGAATGTTCATGTCCATCTCGCCGAGGCGATCCCGGACAAGGGCGCCGCTGTGCTCCAGCTCGCGGCGGAGCTGGGGATCGATCCGGCGGCGATCGTCACCGTCGGCGATGCGCCCAACGACGCCGGGCTCTTCGTCCCCGGGCGTTTTGGCCTGACGGTCGGCACCGCCGATGTCGGCCGTCAGCGCGACTACTTTCCGAGCCTGCCGCAGGCGATGACCGCCGAGGCCGAGGCGAGCGGGTTCCTCGAGCTCGCCGCAGCTCTCCTCGCGGCCCGCCGCGCAGACCCGCCGCGCGGTGCGGTAGGGCAGGGCAGGGCAGGGCAAGGGTAGATCGGTGAGCCCCCTCACGACCCCTCATGCGCCACTTCGTCGGGTGGGGGAAACCGGAGCGGAGTCGCCTGGGTCTGACGACGCTGCGCTGACGGTCATCGTCGGCCTCGACCGGTCATCCGCGGCCCGCTGCGTGCGCCGCCGGTGGGTGCCGCGGGCAGCCGGCCCGGATCCGTGCTATGTCGCCCCTCGGCTGCCTTAGGGCCAGATCTGAATGACTCTCGCTATGTCCTCCGCCTCGCGATGTGCCTCGCGCCATGATGGCCGCCCGGCCGGATCTTGGACCTCGCGTCTCGTCCACAGGCTCGCGCTGTCGGGCCTCCTCGCGGCTGTCACCGCAGGGATGACGATGAACGCCGGCTGCCAGGCGAACGCCGGCAAGAAGGGGTTCGGCAAGTCCGACGACGACAAGGACAAGGAGGAGGAGATCGAGGCCGTGCCCGTCGTCCCCGGGGTCGTCGACAAGGGATCGATCACGGCGGTGATCACCGCCGCCAGCACCATCGAGGCTGAGCAGCAGGTGACGATCCACGCCGAGTCGACCGGGCGGATCGTCGCCCTCCGGTCGGAGGAGGGCGACAAGGTCAAGAAGGGCCAAAACCTCGCCAGGATCCGCTTTGACGCCCAGTCGAGCGCGCTCCTGCGGGCGAACACATCGCTCGCCAAGGCCGAAGAGGACGCCCGCCGGGCCGAGATGCTCTACCGCGACGGGGTCATCGGCAAAGAAGAGTACGACCAGTCGCAAAACGCCCTCAGCCTCGCCAAGCTCGACGTCAACGACCGCAGCCGCGAGATCCGCAACACCAAGATCGTCGCCCCCTTCACCGGGACGATCACCGAGCGCTTCGTCTCCGAGGGGGCCTTCGTCAGCAACGGCGCCCAGGTCCTCTCGATCACCGACTTCAACTCGCTGGTCGCGCGGGTCTACGTCCCCGAGAAGGAGCTCGATCAGCTCACCCTCGGGCAGTCGGCGGAGATCGTCGGCAAGGCGGCGAAGGGGCGGCAGGGGGTCGGGACGGTCGATCGGATCGCGCCGATCGTCGACGCCTCGACCGGCACCGTGAAGGTCACGATCAAGCTGCCGCCGGAGCTGAGCGGGCCGGGTGGGTTCCTCCCGGGGATGTACGCCGAGGTCGTCCTGACCACGGAGGAGCGCGAGAACATCCCGCTCGTGCCGAAGTCCGCCGTCGTCTACGACGAGGAGCAGAGCTACCTCTTCGTCATCCCTGACGTGTCTGAGGGCGACGAGCTGCGGGCCAAGCGGGTGCGGGTCGAGGTCGGACTCCAGGACGCGGAGCGGATCGAGATCGTCGACGGCCCCGAGCCGGGCGCTCGGATCATCATCGCCGGTCAGAGCGGCCTCAAGGACGACGCGTTGATCGTGCTCGTCGACGCCCAGGGACGGCCGCTCGAAGGGGACGGCGCGGCGGCGGCGAAGCCCGAGGCCGAAGCCGGCGGGAGCTCAGGGACCGCGGCTGAGGACGGCGAGGGCTAGCGGCGGGTGTCGGTGCATCGTTCGCCGGCAGCAAGAGGCGTGAGCGCCGCTCCCCCCGTGGATCCCAGAGTTCTCGCGCGGCGATGGGGTCGCTCCTCGCCACCCCTCGATCGTCCGCACTCTCCTCGCCTGAGCGCGCGGGCGCTCTCTCCGAACTGACGCCTCCGCGCGTCCACCGAATCAACGGGCATATCGATGAGCGATCGCAAGGACGGGACGCCAGAGGGCCGCGACTTCAACATCCCGGGGCTGGTCGACAGGCCGCCGGAGTCGGCAGCGCTCGAGTCCGGGGTCGACCACGAGGTGCCGTTGACGACGGGCTACGGCGACGAGGACTCCGGGGACTCGGCAGCCTCAGCGTCCATCGGCGCAGGGGCGTCTGCGAGCGCTGCGGACTCGTCGAGCGCTGCGGACTCGGGCTCCTTCGCCGGCTCCGCCGCTCATTTTGGCGGCGCGGAGCTTCCGGCAGGGGCGCTCCTCGCGGGCGGGGCTGAAGCCGCGTCCGGCGATGCGTCCGGGGGGTCTTCTGCGGATCCTGGCATTCCCGTGGCCGAGCGTCCGCGGCCCCCCGAGCCTCGCTCGGGGCTCAACGCTCGCGCCCTCGAGCGCTTCCGCTTCACGACCACCCGCCCGGTCGCGGTGTTGATGGTCTTCCTCGCGGTCATCGTCTTCGGCGCCTTCTCGATCCGGCTGCTCCCGCTCAACCTGATGCCGGACATCTCCTATCCGCGCCTGACGGTCCGGACCGAGTACCCCGGCGCAGCCCCGGCAGAGGTCGAGAACAACGTCTCCAGGCCGCTAGAGGAGATCTTGGGGGTCGTCACCGGCCTCAGCAAGATCACCAGCATCTCCCGCGGCGGCTACTCCGACGTCGTCATGGAGTTCACCTGGGACACCGACATGGACGACGCCAACCAGGACGTCCTGGAGAAGCTCGACCAGATCAAGCCGGTGCTCCCGGAGGAGGTCAAGCAGCCGCTGATCCTCCGCTACGATCCGACCCTCGACCCGGTGCTCACCCTCTCGCTGAGCGGCGAGGGCGAGAGCTTCGAGGGGGTCGCCGGCCTCAAGTACCTGCGCAGGATCGGCGATCGCGACGTCCGCCGCCTGGTGGAGCCGATCGAGGGGGTCGCCGCGGTCAAGATCAAGGGCGGCCTGGAGGAGGAGATCCAGGTCCTCCTCGACGAGGATGAGATCCGGCGGACGGGGATCGGCATCAGCACGATCATCAACCGCCTCGCCGCCGAGAACATCAACCTCGCCGGCGGCTCGATGCGCGACGGTCGGACCAAGTACCTCGTCCGGACCGTCAACGAGTTCAAGAGCTTGGATGACCTCCGCGATCTCGTGATCGTCTCGCGCAACGGCCGCGACATCCGCCTGAGCAACCTCGCCAAGATCATCTCCGGCTACAAGGACCGCGACGTGATCACCCGGGTCGACGGCCGCGAGGCGGTCGAGATCGAGGTCTACAAGGAGGCCGACGCCAACATCGTCGACATGGCCCAGCGGGCCAGCGAGCGGATCGACAGCACCCTCGGGCCCCGGCTGCAAAAGGAGTACGGCGCCGACCTTCGGCTCATCTCCGACCGCTCGCTCTTCATCGAGTCGAGCATCGACGAGGTCCGGCAGACGGCGCTCTCGGGCGGTCTGCTGGCGGTGATGGTCCTCTTCCTCTTCCTGCGCAACTTCAAGACGACGCTGATCGTCGCGGTCGCGATCCCGATCTCGGTGCTGATCACCTTCGCCCCGCTGAACCTCGCGGGGGTCTCGCTCAACATCATGTCCCTGGGGGGTCTCGCCCTCGGGATCGGGATGTTGGTCGACAACTCGATCGTCGTCCTCGAGTCGATCCACCGCTGTCGCGAGGAGGGAGACGATCTTATCCGGGCGACCGTGCGCGGGACCGCGGAGGTCGGCTCTGCGGTGGTCGCGTCGACGCTGACGACGATCGCCGTCTTCTTCCCGATGGTCTTCGTCGAGGGGATCGCCGGGCAGATGTTCGGCGACCTCGGCCTCACGGTCGTCTTCTCGCTCCTCGCCTCCCTCGCGGTCGCGCTCTTCTTCATCCCGATGCTCGCCTCGCGGCGCTCGCTCGGGGAGGCCGGCGCCGGGCCGCTGTGGCGCCGGGTCGGCGGTGGGATGCGCGAGACCTGGGGGCGCTGGAACTCGGTCCGCGAGCTGGTCCGCGACCTCAAAGGGCTCGGCTGGAAGCTCTTCCTCGTCGTCCCGCTCGCCTACGTCCTGGTCCGCTTCAGCCTCCAGCTCGTCCTCGACATCATCGCCAAGGTCGGCCTGACGATCGCGGTGGTTCTCGCGCTCATCGTCGGCGGCGTCGCCTGGCTGGTCGGCGGCGTGATCCTGAAGAACCTCCTGCGGCCGGTGCTCTGGCTCTTCGACCGCCTCCTGCGGGGGCTCGAGTGGGTCTACCCCAAGGTGATCCGCTGGTCGCTGCGCAACCGGGTGATCGTCTACGCGATGATCGCGGCCTGCTTCGGCTGGCTCGCCTGGGCGGTGCCGAACCTCGAGTCGGAGCTGATCCCCGAGCTCCACCAGGGGGAGTTTACGGCGGAGGTCTCGCTGCCGGTCGGCACGCCGCTGCCGACGACCGACGAGACCATGCGGCCGATCGAGGCCCAGCTCGTCGACGAGGTCCCCTTCCTGCGGACGCTGGTGACGACGATCGGCTCCGAGCGCGACAGCGAGGAGTCCGGCGAGCGCGGCGAGCACACGGCGCGCCTGCGGATGACCCTGACCTCGCAGAAGACCCGCGCGCGGCCTTCGCCTGACGAGGAGGGCGAGGAGGGCGAGGACGGCCCGGACAAGGACGAGACCACGGGCGCCGAGGCCTCCGCGGAGGCCCAGCCCGGGGCGCCGAAGGTCGACCCGCTGACCGCCGAGACCCGCGCCCTCGATCTCGTCCGCCCGCTCCTCACGGGGATCCCGGACGCGACCGTCAACATCGCCCGGCCGGTGCTCTTCTCCTTCGCCCGGCCGGTCGAGATCGAGGTCCGCGGCTACGAGCTCGAGGAGCTCGCCGAGGCGACCGCCATGGTCACGGCGAAGATCGCCGCGATCGACGGCCTCGCGGACGTCCGCTCGTCGATCCTCCCGGGCTCGCCCGAGGTCCAGATCGTCTACGACCGCGAGGCGCTCGCCCGCTACAGCCTCGACATCCGCATGGTCGCCGAGCTCATCCGCGACAAGGTCCAGGGCTCGGAGGCGACCAAGTTCAACCGCAAGGATCGCAAGATCCCGGTCCGCGTCCGCCTCCGCGACATCCGCGAGGGGACCGTCGAGGAGCTCCGCGCCCTAGTGGTCAACCCCGGCGGGACCCACCCGGTGCCGCTCGAGGCGGTCGCCGAGGTCAGCCTCGGCCGGGGCCCCAACGAGATCCGGCGGATCGGCCAGCAGCGGGTCGGCCTGGTCACCGCGAACATCGACGGCATCTCCCTCGGCGCGGCGACGATCGCGATCCGCGAGGCGATCCGCGACGTCGAGCTGCCCTCCGGCGTCACCCTCGGGGTGACGGGCCAGAGCAAGGAGTGGGAGACCTCGCTCGCCTCCCTGTACCTGGCGCTCGGCCTGTCGATCTTCCTGGTCTACGTGATCATGGCCTCGCAGTTCGAGAGCCTGGTCTATCCGCTGATCATCCTCGTGACGATCCCGCTGGCGGCGGTCGGCGTGGTCGCGACGCTCCTCTTCCTGGGGCTGCCGGTCAGCGTCCTGGTCTTCCTCGGCGCGATCCTGCTCGCGGGGATCGTCGTCAACAACGCGATCGTCCTCGTCGACTACGCCGGTCAGCTCAAGGCCCGCGGGCACAGCACCGACGAGGCGGTCGAGCTCGCCGGGCTGGTCCGCCTCCGGCCGATCCTGATGACGACGCTGACGACGGTGCTCGGCCTCCTGCCGATGGCGCTCGGCCTCGGCGACGGCGCTGAGATCCGGACGCCGATGGCGATCACCGTGATCGCCGGCCTGGCCTTCTCGACAGTGCTCACCCTGGTCGTGATCCCGACGATCTACGCCGGCGTCGACCGCCTCTTCGGCGGCCTCCAGCGCGAGAAGCCTGAGATCGCGCTCGACCGCGAGATCCTGGAGGTCAGGCCCGAGCAGCTCGCCCCCGAGGCTGCGAGCCTCGCGAGCGAGGTCAATGCGGAGAGCGCGAATTGTGCGGGCGGTGCGAATCGTGCGGACGGGCGCCGCGAGGGCGGCGAAGGGGAGGCGTAACGATGATCGAGAGCTCGCCGCTGAAGACGAACGCCGTCGTCCGGACCTCGCTGGTCCGGCCGGTGACGATGATGATGATCCTCCTCAGCGCGATCGTCATCGGCATCGTCGCCCTCGTGAACATTCCCCTGGAGCTGATCCCGTCGGGCTTCAGCGCGCCCTTCATGCAGGTCCAGGTCCCCTACGCCAACGCGACGGCGCAGGACGTCGAGGAGCGGATCACCCGGCCGCTGGAGCAGGCGCTGGCGACCACACCGGGGCTCGACGAGATCTCGGCGACCTCGCGGGCCGACAACGCGAGCCTCTCGCTGGTCTTCGACGGCGACACTGACATGGACATCGCCTACCGCGAGGTCCGGGATCGTGTCGCCCGCGCTCGCCCCGATCTCCCGGACGACGTCAAGCGGGTCAACATCCAAAAGCAGTCGGCGGCGGCGATCCCCGTCGCCTTCTACGGGATCACCTGGGACCCGAGCCTCGACCAGCCGCAGGACAAGATCCGCAAGCACCTGGTCCGCGCGGTCGAGCGGATCGACGGCGTCGGCGTCGTCAACCTCTGGGGGCAGGAGGACCGCGAGATCCGGATCGAGGTCGAGCGCGCCCTCGCCGAGGCGGCCAACCTCAACATCTTCCAGCTCGCGCAGACCCTCGGCCAGGCGAGCTTCAACCTCGCCAGCGGCGAGATCCGCGAGCCCTCCGGCCGCTACGTGATCCGCTCGCTGGCGACCTACCAGACCGTCGACGAGCTCCGCGCGACCGTCGTCGGCGCCAACGACCTGCGCCTCGCGGACATCGCCGAGGTCGTCTACGACCACCCGCAGACCGAGCGGATCGACCGCTTCAACGGCCGACCGTCGATGGTCATGTTCGTCCTCAAGGAGTCGCAGGCGAACACCGTCGAGGTCTGCGATCGCATCAAGGCGGCGGTCGAAGAGGCGAGCGACGGGGCGGTGCTCAACGGCTTCGACATCGAGCCCATCTTCATGCAGGGCGACGCGATCCGCTTCAGCCTGACGCAGGTCGTCAGCAGCGGCATGCAGGGCGGGGGGCTAGCCCTGATCGTCCTCCTCTTCTTCCTCCGGCGCCTGCGCCTGACGCTGATCATCGCCGGCTCGATCCCGCTCTCGATCTTCCTCGCGCTGCCCTTCATGTACTTCGCCGGGCAGAGCGTGAACCTGGTCTCGCTCCTCGGCCTGATGATCTGCATCGGCCTGGTCGTCGACAACTCGGTCGTCGTCGCCGAGAACATCGAGCGCTACCGGACCCGCGGCGTCGGCCGCTACGCCGCGGCGCTGCACGGCGCCAGCGAGGTCGCCCTGCCGATCACCCTGGCGACCCTGACGACGATGGTCGTCTTCGCCCCGGCGGCGCTGCTGACCTCGGGGCCGACCCAGTTCTTCATGATCCGGATGGTGACGCCGGTCTGCGTCTCGCTCCTCGCCTCGCTCTTCGTCGCCCTGGTGCTGGTGCCGATCACCTCGGCGATCGCCTTCGGCGAGGTCCGGGCGGGCCCGCGCTCGCGGATCCTCCGGCGGGTGCTGATCGTCGACGCGTTCTGGAAGCGGGTCGTCGGCCGCCTCTACAACGCGACCCTCGGCCGCCTCAACGTCTTCTACTCGCGCCTCCTCCGCGGCGCGCTCCGCCGCCGCTTTGACGTCGCCTTCATCGCCCTCCTCGCCCTCGCGGTGACGGTCGCGGTGCCGATGCAGAGCGTGCCCTTCTCGCAGGGCGAGAGCATGGGCGCGCGCAACTTCTGGACCTACTACTCGATGCCTGGGGACACCAGCATCGAGGAGGCGGACGCCTTCTACCGCGAGGTCGAGCGGGTCATCGACGAGCACAAGGAGGAGTTCAACATCTCAGGCCAGTACATCGGCTCCGACGCGAGCTTCGGCCAGGTCCAGATCTTCTTCGACAAGCAGCGCGAGGGCGAGCCGCCCTTCTCGGAGACCCGCAAGAAGGTCTTTGATCTGCTGCCGAGTCGGCCCGGTTGGAACAAGTCCGCCCGCTTCGCCAGCGGCGACGGGGCCAAGGACTCGACCTTCGTCGTCTCCCTCTACGGGGACGATCACGCCTCGGTGCAGGCGGCCCAAGAGGACCTCGAGGCGGCGCTCCTCCGGCAAGAGGGGGTCATCGGCCTCTCCGGCCGCGGCAACGACACGATGCGCCGCGACGAACTCGCGCTGGCGATCGACCGGACGATGGCCGAGCGCTTCGGCATCTCCGCCGGCCTCGTCGCCAACACCATCGCCTACGCGATCCGCGGCCAGCTCCTCCCGCGCTACCGCTCCGACGAGGAGGACCGCGAGATCAACGTCCGGATCCGCTACCGCGAGGAGGACCGCGAGCAGCTCAGCCAGCTCCGCGAGTTTAAGGTGCCGACCCAGGCCGGCGCGAGCGTGCCTATCCGGGTGCTCACCGAGGCGGTCATCCGCAAGGGAGAGACCGCGCTGGTCCGCAACAACAAGCGGGTCGCGGCGCTCATCCGCCTCGAGATCGAGGAGGAGGACCGCGAGGCGACGATGGTCCGCCTGCGCGGCTTCATCGATCGCTACCGCCTGCCGAGCGGGATCTCCTTCGACGCCGACCATGAGGCCCGCGAGATCGAGAGCCTCCAGCGCGATCTGGTCGGCGCGGCGCTGCTCTCGACGGTCTTCATCTTCCTCCTGATGGGCTTTCTCTTCGAGAGCTTCGTCCTGCCGCTCAGCGTTCTCCCGTCGATCCCGCTCTCGTTCATCGGCGTCTGGTGGTTCCTGATGTTCAGCGGCTCGCCGGTCGACTCGCTGGCGGTGATCGGGATCCTCCTCCTCCTCGGCGTCGTGGTGAACAACGGCATCGTCCTCGTCGACTTCATCAACGGCGCCCGGGCCTTCGGCCTGAGCCGGGAGGAGGCGGTCGTCCAGGCCGGCATGCAGCGCTTTCGGCCGATCATGATGACCGCGCTGACGACCGTCGGCGGGATGCTGCCGCTGGCCTACGCGACGCCGACCGGCGAGGGGCTCAACTACGGCCCCTTCGGCAAGACCCTCGTCGGCGGGATGATCGCGGCGACCGTCCTCACCCTCGTCGTCGTCCCGGTCTCCTACACCTATTTCGACGACTTCCGCGATCTCATCCGCAGGTGGGCGGGACGCCTGGCGCGGCGGCGGTCCTAGGAGGCCGTGGCAAGAGCCCCGCGTGCTCTCGGGCCACAATCGTTGGCCCTCTCGGCTCCGCCGAGACCTGCACTACAGCCCAGTACAGCGGCGTTCTATCGGAGCCAAGAGGGAGACCGCGACCGCGCGTTGAGGGGCGTGTCGGCAGGCCGAAGCCTCGAGGGCTCGTCCTGAGCAGACGCTCACCGGAGCTCGCGTCGCAGGGCGTCTGCGTCGAGCGTGTAGAGGACCGCCGGCGCGGCAGCGATGCTCAGCTCCGGGTGCGTGACCGAAGGAAAGGTGAACGTGCCGGATCGGCGCAGGCCGAGCTTCTCCATCACCCGCTGGGAGGCGAGGTTGTCGACGGTCGTCCGCGCGGAGATCACGGGCACCGTGGGGTCTGTGAGCCCTCGGCGCAGGAGCAGGCTCGCGGCCCAGGTGGCGATCCCCTCGCCCCAGGAGCGGCGATGGAGGCGATAGCCGAGCTCCAGCCAGGTCGGCTCTTCGCTGTCGGGGCGGAGGTGGGCCCAGCCTAGGAAGCGATCCTTCGGCACCGCATCGGCGTCGATGATCGCGAAGTAGCCGCGACCGCGGTCGTCGTCGGCGTGGGCGATGAGACGCCCGAGGAGGAGGCGCTCATAGAGCGCGCGCGGGGTCGGCAGGCCGCCGGTGATGAAGCGCATCACCTCCGGGTCGCGGTCAAGCGCGACCAGATCGTCCAGGTCTTCGGGGGCGATCGGGCGCAGCCGGAGGCCGGGGCGCGGCGGGCGTGGGGCGTCGCTCATCGTGCGAGCGCCGGGCCGCGGCTCGTCTGGAGATCGATCCGGCTGAGGGCGATCCGCGGGGGGGCTCCCCGGGTCGCCCAGGCGACGAAGAGGGCGTCGCCGTCGCGCAGCATCGTCGGCTCGTAGGCCAGGCTGGGGGGGTCGCCGTGGAGCGGGAGCGCCTCGCCGCGGATCTCTCCGCGGGCGTCGACCCGGACGAGGTCGAGGCTCTTCGAGATGCCGGTGCCGCCGGTGTAGCCGGCGAGGAGGACCATCGTGTCGACGCCGTCGCAGACCGCGGGCGAATGGTTGAAGTGGTTCGGAACACCGCTGAGGCGGACTGTCGCGCCGTCGATCGCACCGTCCTCGGTGAGCCGAGCCCAGCGGATCTCGCCGCGCGCGCTGAAGTCCGACCAGACCATGCGAGGTCCGTCGTCGCAGCGGGCCAGCATCGGATACTCGGTGCTGGTGCCGACGTCTGCGTGGTGGGAGCGGAGCTCACCGCGAGCGCTGATCCGGCGGACCTCGATCCCGCTCTTGGCCCTCCGGGCGACCAGGAACTCGCCGGGAGCGACGGCGATCTGTCCGTCGAAGTTGGGCTCGGTGACCGTGTCGAAGAGCTTGGCGGCAGGCGGTGGAGCGCCCCGCAAGACGACGCCCTGGGCCATGAAGCCCTCGCCGTAGCTCCGGTTCCAGAGGAGGAGCGGCGTCCGCGGCCCGTCGGCGACGAGCCGCGGTGTGTAGGCTTTCTCCATGACCCGCCGTGCGCCGGTCTCGTGCCCGAGGGCGTCGAGCTCGACGAGGTGGACCCGGTCGTCGGCAGCGAGGGCGACGAGCCAACCATCCGGGGTGGAGGCGAGGGACAGGTCCCGCAGCGACCCGTCGACCGCGACGCGCACCTCGCCGGTCGGCGTCAGCTCGCGGTCGTGGAGGATCATCGACGCACCGCTACGGGTCCCCTGGTCGCTCGGCGTCACCTCGGCGTAGAGCAGGGCGATGCGCCCGTGCCCCGCCGCGAGGTCGAGCGGCAGTTGATCGCTCGCAGCCGTGTGGACCCTGCACGCTCGGATCCGTGGGTCGTCGCGGCAGACCTCTGCTGCCGACGGGGCCTTGGCGACGGTCGCCACCGGGTCGGGCCTCCGCACCTCGACGTTGCCGCCGACCTGCGCGAGCGAGGCGTCTTGGGGCCGCGCCCGCTCCTGCGCGAGCTCGGGGCTCGGCTCAGGGCTCGCTCCATGGGCGCAGCCGAGGAGCAGCGAGGCGGTGACGACGAGGGGAAGCGGCAGCATCATCGGACCAACGCCCGGGTCGCCGCCGAACTTACGCCACACGGCGGCGTTTTTCTGCGCGAAAGCGTACATCGACGGCGGCGACGAATCGGTTAAGGATCAGGGGGGTGATGTCGTCCCTCTCGTCATCCGGAATCTATCCTCCCATGATCTTTCGTAGCTCGCCGATTCTCCTGATCGCCTCCCTGGCGGTCGCCTGTTCCTTTGACAGCGTCGGATTGGGGGAGAGCGGAGGGGGCTCGGCGACGACCGGCGGCGGCGAGACGACGACGACCGACGCCTCGACGACGGTCGGGACGACGGGCGTCGAGACGACCGGCACCGGCACCGACACCGCGACCACCACCTCGGACACGATGCCGACGTCGACGACGACGACGACCGGGCCCGATCCGATCTGCGGCGACGGCAACCTCGATCCGGGCGAGGAGTGCGACAGCGGTGAGAACAACGGCCCCGGCGAGCTCTGCCTCGACGGCTGCGTCCTCAACGTCTGCGGCGACGGCGACAAGGGACCGTCGGAGGGCTGCGACGACGGCAACATGGTCGATGACGACGAGTGCTCGAACGACTGCACGTCCAAGAATTGCGGCAACGGTGTCGTCGATCCGGGCGAGGAGTGCGACGACGGGAACGACGAAAACGCGGACTTGTGCACCAACATCTGCACATCGCCGGCCTGCGGCGACAGCGTCTTCCAGCCCGACGCCGGCGAGGAGTGTGATGACAGCAACGGCGTCAACGATGACGAGTGCACCAACGCGTGCACCCTGCCGGCCTGCGGCGACAGCATCGTCCAGGACGGCGAGGAGTGCGACGTCGGCGACAACGGCCCGGGCAAGGCCTGCCTCGCGGGCTGCGTCGCCAACGTCTGCGGCGACGGGGACAAGGGCCCGGGGGAGGAGTGTGACGACGGCGACGCCGACAACACCGACGCCTGCATCGACACCTGCAAGAACGCGAGCTGCGGCGACGGCTTCGTCGAGAAGGGCGTCGAGGACTGCGACGACGGCAACGACGTCGACGACGACGAGTGCTCGAACAGCTGTGAGACGCCCGCCAGCGCGCTGCTGGTCTTCGTCACGGCGGAGCTCTGGGACGGGAATCTCGGGGGGGTCAGCGGCGCCGATGACAAGTGCCAGCAACAGGCCGACGACGCCGGCTTGAGCGGGACGTACATGGCCTGGCTCAGCACCGACAACAATGGCCCGTCGACCCGGTTCATCACCAAGGGCGGCAACGTGGCCTATACGCTCGTCGACGGGACGATCGTCGCGGACACGTGGGCAGACCTCGTCGACGGGACGGTGGACAATCCGATCAACATCGATCCGTTCGGCAATTCCGGGGCCGACTCGAAGGAGGTCTGGACCAACACGGCCGTCGATGGCACGCCGGTCGGCAATGTGAACTGCATGGGCTGGACAAAGTCCGGGGGTCAAGATGGCCCTGTGGGTGAGCGCGATCAGAGCAACGACAAGTGGACCAACGCTGCCATCAAGGGCTGCGGCGGGGTCAAGCACCTCTACTGCTTCCAGCAGTAGGCTCTGTAGCTAAAAGACGAGTAATCTAAGCAGGTTAGAGAGACGCGCTAGCGCGTCTCCACGATCTCTCCAGCGCTTCGCACGCTTGGCGAGCAGCGCCCGAGCGTCGGTCGACGCAGCGGCTCGCCATCTGCAAACCGCTGTGCCGGAGCTGAGCCGCGGCCGCGTTCACTCCGCCGCCGTTGTCGGCGATCCGCGTCGCACAGGTCCGTGGCGAGCGTAGATGGCACCGCGGGTGGTGGCGAGGGCTTTGGCGAGATCATCCGCGGTCAGTAGCCGTCGCCTGGGCGGCTGGCTGACGTGGTGGGGATCCTTGCGGCTCATGGTTGGTCCTCGAGCTCAGGGCGTGGGAATCCGAGAGAGGTCCTCTGACCCTGCAGTCCGCTGGGGCCACCTCTCCGACTTGGGGTTTAGGAACTCGGTAGGCGGCTAGTGAAGGTCGCCCCAGAGGGCGCAAATCTTCGAAGCACATCAGGACGAGACCGCCTCGTAGTCCTTGTCGGAGGCGGAGGCGAAGACGCAGACGTTGAGGCCCGCGAGGCGGTTCGTTGGAGCATCTCCGGGCTAGCCCACGGAGCCGACGCAGTAGAGGCGGTACTTCTTCGAGCACCACTCCGTGTCGGTGTGGGACCACAACGCGCTGACCTCGCTGGCAGTGCCGTAGGATCCCAGCACCCCCAGCTCATCGCTCGTCCAGCCGTTGCAGTCAGAGCCGTCGAGGCCGACGCCTGTCGCGGTCGTATTTGACCAGACTCGAAACGGTTTCGTAATGACCGTCTTGGTCTCATCGACGTTGATGGCGACCTGTAGGTCAACGCCTGCGACGAGACTGTCCCAGTCGCTGGCGACCTCCAGACCGTTTGGCAGGATGTATTCGCCATCGATGGGAGGTTTGAACCTGGACTGTGGCGAAGCGTCGCTATCACTGATCCATGCCATGAAGAGCTCGGGGCTCGGGAGGTCCGCAGCGGCCGCGAGCGCTTGGCACTTCGCATCCGCACCCTCAAGTCCGCCGAGTTTTCCCGAGTAGCTCATGCTCGAGACGAAGAGCAGGTTCGCGTCCCACTTGCATTCGACGCATTGCGAGCCGTCCGCCATCTTGGGCCCCATCTTCTCGCAGTCCTCGTGGTCGGCCTGGAGTTCGTTGTCGCCGCAGTGAGCGCCGAGCTGACAGAGCGCGGTGCAGCCGTTGTAAGAGCCATCGCCGTTGTACTTTCCCTCTCCGTCGTCCTCGCCGAAGTCGCAGGCTTCTTTGCCGATCTGGATCTTCTCGTCGCCGCAATAGGCGATGGTGCAGTCGTCGGTGCAGGCCCCGTGTTCGTCGTTGGCGGGTCCGTCGTCGCACTCCTCGTCGCCCCCGACGATGCCGTCACCGCAGATCGAGCGAGAGCCACCGGTCGTCCCTGTCGTAGACGTAGGGCCTTCGGTGGCCGCCGTGTCGGTGTCGTCAGTGGCGTTATCAAACCCTGTTGTTGAGGTCGACGTCGCGGTCGGACCTGGCGATGTCGTTGGGGATGTCGACGATGATGGCCAGTCGTCGGACGTCGCCGGTTCAGCGGTGGTTGACCCCGTACTCGTGCCCGACGTGCCCTCAGTGGCCGAGGCCTGCGGATCGTCTTCACTCGGCACGCACGCGTAGAACGCTGCACCTATCAGGAGCAGCCTCGCTCGCCATCGATCTCTCTGCGGCATCGCCCACCCTCCATCCTCTGAAGTCAACTAGTCCTCGAAGCACATGAGATGCCCCAGGTCGTAGCAGTCGCTCTGTGCCGGGAGCTGCGTCCACCAGCTGTCGACCGCAGACGTGCCGCCGTAGATCGTGAACAGGTCCTCCGTGCCCATCGTCCAGTCGGCGCAGTCGAGGTCGTCGCCGATGCTCTCGCCAGCGGGGGTTGTGGCGGTCCAGACGAGGACGTTGTCGATCAGCTCGCCGTCGGCGGTGTGCATGATCGGGCTGGTCAGCTCGCCGTCGGTGAGGTCATCCCAGTTGTCGGCGACCGTCGCCCCGACGGTGGAGACGTAGCGGGCCGTGCGGGTGACGAAGCGCGTCGAGGGGCTGCCGGTCGAGTCGCTGAGCCAGGCCTTGTAGCGGCCGGGATCGGGGAGGTCGTGGATCGCGGCTTGGGTCTTACAGAGGTCGTCGGCGCCGTCGAGGCCGCCCATCGGCGCCTCGTAGTCGATGTCGGAGACGAAGACCGTGCGGTCGCGCATGCAGGCGCTGTTGCAGCCGTCGTCGTCGATGAGGTTGCCGTCATCGCACTCCTCGACGCCCTCATGGAGGACGCCGTCGCCGCAGGAGGCGAGGAAGCAGACGTTGAGGCAGTCGTCGCTGTTGACGTCGTTGCCGTCGTCGCACTCCTCGGTGCCGCCCAGGACGATGCCGTCGCCGCAGACGGCGAAGGTGCAGGCGTTGGTGCAGCCGTCGGTGTCGACGTCGTTGCCGTCGTCGCACTCCTCGGAGCCTTGAACCTCGCCGTCGCCGCAGGTCGTCGCCTTGCAGTCGCTCGTGCAGGCGTCGTCGTCGATGTCATTCGCGTCATCGCACTCTTCGCCGAGGTCAGGTTGGACGTCACCGTCGCCGCAGTAGGGGAGGGGGGCGCAGTAGATCGAGCAGCCAGGTTGACCGTCGGCGGGCCAGCGGTTGGCGTTGCCGTCGTCGCAGACCTCGCCGGGCTGGACGAAGTCGTCTCCGCAGAGCGCAAACTTGCAGTCGAGGGTACAGGAGCCGTTGTTGCTGTTCTGGTCGCCGAGGTCGCAGTCTTCGTCGAGGTCGGGCTGTGCGATGCCGTCACCGCAGGTGGCGATGCGGCAGGTCATTGAGCACGCCGCGGCGTCGCCGTTGCCTGCGCCGTCGTCGCACTCCTCTTCGAAGCTGGGCTCATGGACGCCGTTGCCGCAGATCCCGAGGTAGGGGTTCGGCTCGGTGCAGGAGCCGAGGTTGAGCAGGAGCAGCGCCATGGTGGGGACGGAGACGCGCATCCGGGGCATGGTAGGCCGCGACATGGCGGCCCGCGAGGGGGCGGGGGGCGTGTCAGGAGTGTCTTCGGCCACACGCGCCGGGCTGTTGCGGTACATCCGAAGAAAACTCCGATGCGTGCTTTGCGCTGCCCGTAGGTGCCGGCTCAGACGCCGGTATCACCGCTGAAGAGTGGCGCCAGGAAGGGGCTCGGCTCCAGGGCCCCCTCGATCGCCGCCTGCAGCCGAGGGCGGGGCCCGACGAGCGGGCAGAGGATCGTGGACAGCTCGCACCCTGCCGACAAGGTCTTCAGGGCCCTCCTCGCTTGTCTTCGCGCCGCGAGAATTCCCGCTGGGGCCCGGTCGAGCGGGCCTCTGGACACGCTCGGATCATTGCTCGAGGGTCGCGGTCGGCGAGCTCGGGCGTTTCGTCGTCTTCGTCGCTGGCGGGGGGGTGCTGACGGGCTTGCCCGCGGCGAGCTCCTCGGTGGCCGTGCGGAGGAGGGACCAGAGGACGTCGCGCATCTCGGCGGTGATCTGATGCCGGACCTCGGGGTACTCGCGGAGCTCGACCGGGTAGCCGAGCTCTCGGAGGCGATCGACGGCGAGGCGGGTCGGCTCGATCAGCACCGCATTGTCGGCGTCGCCGTGGAGGGCGACCACCGGCGTCGGCGCGCCTTTGGGGCCGGCCTCGGGCCAGAGCGGAGGGGGGAGCCAGCCGCTGACCGGAAAGGCGGCGGAGACCGACTCGGGATGGCCGGCCGCGATCGCGAAGGAGAGCATGCCGCCCTGGGAGAAGCCGGTGACGATCGGCTCGCCGAGGGTCGGACGCTCCGCGCTGACCGTGTCGATGAAGGTCGCGAGGGTGTCCGAGGCGTCGCCGATCCCCTTGGCGAGGGCCTCGACGTCGCGGCTGCGGGCGCGGACGTCGAACCAGGAGAAGCCGTCGTCGCTCGGCTTGAGGCCGGCGGGGAGGATCACGCGGGCTGGCGTGGTGAGACCCTGGAGGAGACCGGCGAAGTTCTCCGGGCGGTCGCCGAGGCCGTGGATCGCGATGACCATCGGCAGCTCATCGGTCGCCGCGGCGTCGCCGGTGACAAGCTCGACGTAGCGGACGCCGGCGAGGACCTCGTAGGCCTCCTGCTCGGCGGAGGCCGGGGCGTCGCTCTCCGCGGCGGGGGCGTTTGCGGTCGCTGGAGGCTCCGCCGCGGCTGGGGCGATCTCGGTCGGCGGCGGCGTGGGCCGGGCGCTCGCCTCGACGGGGGGGCTCGCGCTCGGCCCACAGGCGAGGGAGAGGCCGAGGGAGAGGCCGAGAGACAGGCCGAGAGACAGTGCGAAGGGCAGGGAGAGGGCGCGGCGGAGGGTCGAGCGCATCGGAGCGCGAGGTTTGCACGGGGATAGCGTGCGGTAAAGGGCCAGGGAGCCCCGGGGAGCGGCGCAGAGCGGCGCAGACCGTGCAGGGCTCGTCCGGCGGAGCGGCGCCGATGCGGTCGACACAGTCCGTGGCAAAAGTCGCGCGCGTGAGCGGTGGCCCTCGCAGGTCCGCTCAACCACGCGAGAACAGGCGGGAACGCAGTGAGAGCGGCATTTTCGTCGACGCCGATTCGGCCGACGCGGGCGCTGCGAGAGCAGAGGGGCCTTCCACGAGGCGCTGCTAGCGATATCCTCCCGGCATGAGCGACTTTCGCTATCAGGAGATGCTGCCCCTCGGGGACGACACGACCCCCTACCGCCTGATCACCAGCGACTACGTGTCGACGGTGGAGGTCGACGGCAAGACCTTCCTGAAGGTGGAACCAGAGGGGCTGACCCTGCTGGCTCGCGAGGCGATGCGGGACATCGCCCACCTCCTGCGGCCCGAGCACCTCGCCCAGCTGCGGCGGATCCTCGACGACCCGGAGGCGACGGCGAACGATCACTTCGTCGCCCTCGACCTGCTGAAGAACGCGTCGATCGCCGCCAGCGGGGTGCTGCCGATGTGCCAGGACACCGGCACGGCGATCATCATGGGCAAGAAGGGTCAGTACGTGCTGACGGGCGGCGGCGACGAGGCGGCGCTCGCCCGCGGCGTCTTCGACACCTACACGACGACCAACCTGCGCTACTCCCAGCTCGCGCCGCGGAGCATGTTCGTCGAGAAGAACACGAAGAACAACCTGCCGGCGCAGATCGAGCTCTACGCGACCGACGGCGACGCCTACAAGTTCCTCTTCATGGCCAAGGGGGGCGGCTCGGCCAACAAGACCTACCTCTTCCAAGAGACCAAGGCGCTGCTCAACCCCGAGAGCCTGCGCGCCTTCGTCGACGCCAAGATCCGGACCCTCGGCACCGCGGCCTGTCCTCCCTACCACCTCGCGCTGGTCGTCGGCGGGACCTCGGCCGAGTACAACCTCAAGGTCGCCAAGCTCGCGTCGGCCCACTATCTCGACGGGCTGCCCGGCGAGGGCAACGAGTTCGGCCACGGGATCCGCGATCACGAGGTCGAGGCCGAGGTGATGAAGATCGCCCAGGAGACGGGGATCGGCGCCCAGTTCGGCGGCAAGTACTTCTGCCACGACGTCCGCGTGATCCGGCTGCCGCGGCACGGCGCCTCCTGTCCCGTGGGACTTGCGGTCTCCTGCTCGGCCGATCGCCAGGCGAAGGCGAAGATCACCGCCGAGGGGATCTTCATCGAGGCGCTGGAGCGCGACCCGGCCCGCTTCCTGCCGCACCCCGAGGCGGATGAGCTGAGCGACGAGGTGGTCGAGATCGATCTCTCGCGGCCGATGGCGGAGATCCGCGCGACCCTGGCGAAGTACCCGACGACGACCCGCCTCTCGCTGACCGGGCCGATGGTGGTCGCCCGCGACATCGCCCACGCCAAGCTCAAGGAGCGCCTCGACGCCGGCGAGGAGCTGCCGGAGTACTTCCGCGAGCACGCGGTCTACTACGCCGGCCCGGCCAAGACCCCGGAGGGGTACGCCTCGGGCTCCTTCGGGCCGACGACCGCGAGCCGGATGGACCCCTACGTCGACCTCTTCCAGGCCCACGGCGGGTCGATGGTGATGATCGCCAAGGGCAACCGCTCGCGCTCGGTCACCAACGCCTGCGAGAAGCACGGCGGCTTCTACCTGGGGTCTATCGGCGGTCCCGCGGCCCGCCTCGCCAAGGAGTGCATCCGCAAGGTCGAGGTGCTCGAGTACGAGGAGCTCGGCATGGAGGCGATCTGGAGGATCGAGGTCGAGAACTTCCCGGCCTTCATCGTCGTCGACGACAAGGGCAACGACTTCTTCGCCGGGCTCAGCGGCAAGGCGCTGAAGGTGCTCTCGTGAGCGCCGCTCACCGCGCTGTGACGCTCTAGCGTGCGTTGTCCTGACGCGCGGGTCAGGGGCGGCTCGCCGTCGGCGTGGTCCTCTCGCCCAGGAGGCCGTGACGGCGGCTGAAGTCGGCGAAGGTCCGCTCGATCTCCTCGGCGTGCTCAAAGAGGCTGGTGTGGGTGCCGTGGGGCATCCGCCGCAGCTCGGCGCCGGGGATGAGGCGCTGCATCGGCGCCCCGACCCGCTGTGCAGGCGCGAAGGGGTCGGCGTCGCCGGCGAAGATCAGCGTCGGAACGGTGATCTGTGGCAGGAGGTCCGCGGCGCTGTGGGCCTGGGCGGCGAGGGCCATCGCCGCGATCGTCGGCGGGTGGAGCTCGCGGAGGTGGTCGACGTAGAGGTGGATGTCCTCGGCGGTCGCGTCCGGCCCGATCACCCGTACGAGCTGCCCTAGGTGATAGGCGGCGCTGTTGCGGGTCAGCTCGGCGAAGGCCCGCGTCGCGAGGGAGAAGAGCGGCTTCGGCGTCCGCTTGGCGATCTGGCCGAAGACCCTGCCCAGGGGTCCCAGGGCGGTGTCGAGGACCCGCTGGTAGGGGCCGAAGAGGGGGACGAGCGCGTCGACCCGGTCGGGCGCCTGACGGTAGGCCTCGAAGATCACCTGCGAGCCCATCGAGAAGCCGCAGAGCGTGGCGCTGTCGATCCCGGCGTCGTCGAGGATCCGCAGGAGGTCGTCGCCGAGGGCCGCCATCGTCACGCCCTCGGCGGAGCGTGCGGGCTCAGAACGGCCGTGGCCCTTCAAATCCCAGGTGATCACCGTGAAGCGCTCTGCCCAGATCGGATAGAGGTAGTTCCAGTAGAAGACGGAGGTGGTCAGGCCGTTGGTGAGGACGAGCGGCGGTCCGTCACCCGTGATCCCGTAGGCGATCCGAGCTCCGTCCGCCGCGACGACGCTGCGGTCATTATTGATGATCATCGTCAAAGCGCGTATAGCGGGGTGTGATCGCGAGGGTCAAGCGATCCTCATAGCCCGGCAAGGAGCGCCCGATGGCAGTTCAATCTTTGGTCCTCTCGGCCACGACGCGCGTCGTGGTCGCCTTCTCATGTCTCGCGGTCGGCTGCGCCGGCAGCGACGGCGAACCGACGACGACCGTCGCCTCGACGACCGGGAGCACCGGGGACAGCGAGGGCAGCGGTGCCACAGATCCGACGACCAGCGAGGGCTCGACCGGAGTGACGGACGGGACCGCGACCGACGGCACCGGCTCCACCGAGGGGACGACCGCCGGGCTCTGCGAGCTCGACGTCGAGCTCGACATGGACCTCGGCGTCCTGGCGGCGCATATCGTCGACCTTCAGGCGGTCAGCGCCTCGGTCTCGTCGAACGCGAGCGAGCTCCAGCCTGTCGGGTTTCTCGCCGCGCCGGGCTACAGCGACGAGCTCCTGATCGCGATCGCCTCGCCGCTCGACCAGACCTGCGAGGAGGCCTCCGTGCTGGAGCCGGTCTGCGTCGACGAGGAGGCGCGCTGCTGGCAGGTCGCCTGCACCGGCGAAGGCGTGGGCTGGACCCTGACGACGTGGGTCAACCAGGTGCCCGCCCAATCCGGGGACTACACCTTCTCGGAGCTCGCCGTGACGGTCTCCTCGGTCGAGGTCGCGGGCTCCTTTGACTTCCAGATCTCTTCGCTCGCGACCAAGGGTCCGGCGACCTGGGGCGTAACCGCCAACGGCTCGATCCTGGACGGCGACTTTGACGTGGTCGTCCTCCTGCCGGAGCTTGTCGAGGGGCACGAGACGGTGCTCATCGCCGGCGGGTCTGCGGGGGTCTTCAGCGGTCAGCTCGAGGTCGACAACGTCGCGGTCGCGACGGTGAACGCCGACGGTACGCTCGCGCCGACGGGCCCGTGCTGGTAGCTGAGCGCTGAGCGCTCCCAGTCGATAGCCGGGGTCTGGTCGGGGGCCGCTTGAGGGTCTCGGGATGGGCTCTGGGATGGGCTCGGCGAACGAAAAAGCCCGCGGTCTCCCGCGGGCTCTCCCGTGCGCCGTCTCCGGCGGTGTGTCGCGTTGGGCCTACTTGGCGCCCGCGGAGTCGATGATCAGGCGGACCAGGAGGTCGTTGAGGTACTCGACCTGGTAGTCGCCGACGGTCGGCTCTAGGTGCTCTCCGCCGATGCCGCTGTCGCTGGTGAGGAACACGTAGGTCCCGCCGGTGGCGATGTCGATGAAGCGGAGGAAGAACTCGGTGGTCTTGTCGACGCCGGAGGAGGCGACCGGGATGATCCGGATCCCCTTCGCGGCGGCGTCCTTGACCCGCGTGTTCATGGTGCCGACCGTGTCCTGGGTGTTGTGCGGCGGCGCGTCGAGGATCAGGAAGGCCAGGCGCGAGACCGCGGACTCGCTCCACTCGTGATCGGCGATGGCGCTGTCGAGGGCCTCGGTGACAGCCTCAGGGTAGTCGCCGCCGCCGTTGGCGTCCTGCTTGGCGAGGTCGCTGAGGGCGAGGTCGACGTCCTCGGTGAAGGGGAAGGGGCGGACCAGGTACTCGTCGCCGTCGTCGCGGTAGAAGTTGACGCTGAGGCGGAGCTTGAAGTCCTGACCGACCTTGGTCCGGACCTCGTCGATGACGTCCGCGAGCTCGGCCTGGAGGTAGGAGAGCTCGTCGCCCATGGAGCCGGTGGTGTCGACCATGAAGAGGAGGTCGAGGACCTGCTCGGGCTGGGCCGGGTCGTCGAGCTGGACGATGTGGGGATCGGCGCTCGCGGGGGCGGCGTCCTCGATCATCGGCGTGCCGTTGACGGCGATCGTCAGCGGTCCCTCGACGTTCTGGCCGAAGAGGCCGGAGAAGAGCTCGGCGCGGCCGCGGACGTCGGTGCGGGCCTCCCAGACGACGTCCTGACCGGCGAGGAGGGTGACCTCTGCGTCGGCGATCTGGGCGCCCTGACCCTCGACGATGACGGCGTAGCGATCCGCGGTGAAGAAGTTCCAGACGCTCTCGTACTGGTTCCAGTCCTCCTTGGCGAGGAGGTCGCTCCAGAACTGCCAGTGATCGAGGTCGCGCCACTCGCCGGCGGTGAGCTGGCCGGGCTCTGGGGGGTCGACCTCGCCGTCGGTGTCGCCGCCGGACTCGCCGCTGTCGCCTCCGCTGCTGCCGGCCGAGTCGCCGTCGGAGGGGTCGCCCGAGTCGCTGCTTGCACCTGTGGTGCCGGCCCCGGTGGCACTATCGCTGCCGTCGCTGCCGTCGCTGCCGTCGCTGCCGTCGCCGCTGCCGTCGCTGCTGCCGTCAGTGCCGCTGGCGCTGGAGCCTACGCTGGTCTCGCCGGTCGCGGACTCGTCACCGCCGCTGTTCTCGTCGACGACGTAGGTCGAGCAGCCGCCGCTGAGGGCCGAGGCGGTGAAGAAGAGGCTGAGCGGGAGGGCGCGATGTAGGGTCCGGCAGGTCATTATGGGGGACTAGCTATCCAAGGTTCGTGCCAACGCGATAATCGGCTCTGTGGGGTGAATATTTGGCTGTTTGCAGGGGGGAGGACTGGGCGCACGACACTCGCGTCAGGGGTGCATGGCGTGGTTGTCCGGTGTGGTCGGGGGGAGGTTGGTCTTGAGGGCGGCGTCTCTTCTCTCGGTCTCCGCGGCACTTGGCTGTTCGGGGGCCGTGGGGAGGGGGGAGGCTGAGGCGGGGGCCGGTCAAGGGGGGACAGCACTCTCTCAGACAGGTCGGAGCGAGCGTCGACCCCTGAAGGGGTCGACGCTCGTCCTAGACTCGTTCGCGCTGTCCCCCCTCGCCCGGCCCTCGGGCTCTTCCTCCGGGAGTAGGGAGCCGGGGTCGCGGGGGCTGGGGGGCTTTGCGTGCCGGTGTTCGTCTTTGAGGTCGTCCCTGGTCGGGGTCATCCTCAGGGGGCGGGTTCGTCTTGAGGATCGCAGTCGTCTTGAGGATCGCAGTCGTCTTGAGGATCGCAGTCGTCTTGAGGATCCCGAGGATGTTGCAGTCATCCCGGGGATGTCGCGGGTAGGCGTGTCCCCTGGCGAGGTGATGCTCTTTGGGTCAGGTTCGGCGGAGGCGTCGGCGGCCGAAGGTGAGGCGGCGGAGGAGGAGGTCGAGGGCGAAGAGGGGGAGGACGAGGGCCCAGAGGACGATCGGCCAGAGGGCCTTGGTGTGCATGCGGTCGTCGCTGACGCCGGGGGTCTCCAGGAGGGCTGTGATGGGGCCTTCGTGGCTGGCGAGGAGGGCAGCGTCGAGATCGCGGTCTGGCTGCGAGAGGGTGCTGAGCCAGCTCGGGTCGACGAGGAGGTTGTCGGGGGCGATCTCGGCGGGGTAGGGGATCGAGACCTGGCCTGTGGCCTCGACGGCGGGGCGGTCGAGGAGGTCGGGGTCGAAGAGGCGGGCCTTGAGGAGGCGCTGACCGCCGCTCGCGTCGACGCCGGTGATGGCGGCTTCGTAGCGTCCGGGGGCGGTGAGGGCGAGGGGGACCTTCTCGGGCTCGGTGCCGGCCGGGGCGGCGGGGTCGATGACCTCGACGTCGCCGCTCAGCTGGTTGGCGAAGCCGGCCCCGGCGTCGAGGTCGACGACGACGTTCCAGCTGCCCTCGTCGGCGGCGGGGATGGCCCGGACAGAGGCGCCGCCGATGAGCCCGGCGCCTTGGCGCATGATGTCGCGGGCGATCTGGCTCCAGAGCTTGGCGAAGCTGCCCCAGCGCAGCCAGAGGGCGGCCCAGCGCGGCTTTGCGTCGCTGGCGAAGGCCGCGGTGCGGCCGAGGCCACGGCGGCCGCGGACCAGGAGCGGCTCACCGTCGTGGGTCTTGAGGAGCACCTCGGCGAGCGGCTTGGTCTTGAGCGGGATGATCCCGCGCAGGCCGGGGGCGCGGGCGAAGTCGACGCCTCGCAGGGCCTGGACGTTCTTCGCGACGCGGGGGTAGAGGAGGCGCTCAGCGACGGCGTTGCGGGTGACCTCGCGGGTCTCTCGGCTGAAGATCCGGGGGACGTCGGTGCCGTCTTGGCTGAAGTAGTAGCGGCCGCGGCCGCGCTCGGCGACCCGGGCGAGGAAGTCCTTGCCCGCCCCCGCTCCGACGCCGACGGCGGAGACGGTGATGTCGGCGTCGCGCATGTCACCGAGGAGGGCGGCGACGCCGGCCTCCGGGGACTGGCCGTCGCTGAGGAGGATGACGTGCTTGACCAGCGCCCGCGAGCCGACGAGCTGGAGAAATGCCTCGCGGAGGGCGGGGAGGGCGTTGGTGCCCCCGCCGGCGCTGAGGCGGCGGATGTCGCCGGCGATCCGCAGGCGGTTGGCGGCCGGTTGCAGGCGGACCAGGGTGTAGGGGTAGGAGTCGAAGGCGATGACGCCGATCTCGTCGCTCGGATCGAGGGTCGCGGCGGTCAATCGAGCTGCCTCTTTGACCAGGTCGAGCCGATCCTCGGAGCTCATCGAGCCGCTCTTGTCGATCACCAGGACGAGCGCGAGGGTCGGCTGATCACGCTGGCGCTCGCCCTCAAAGCGGACCGGCAGGAGCTCCTCGACGCTGGTCCCGCCCCAGCCGCCGACGCCGAAGGAATTCTCGCCGCCGACCATGACAAAGCCGCCGCCGTAGTCCTCGACGTAGTTCGTCAGGGCCTGCCGGGTCGCGCCGCCGACCCTCCCGGCGGCGACGTCGGAGAACATGACGAGGTCGTAGGGGCGCAGGCCCTCGATCGTCTCGGGGAGCTCGCCTGGGCTGACCGCGTCGACGTGGAGGTGGTCCGCCCGCAGGGCTCGAGCGAGCGCCTGGGTGTCGTCGCCGGAGGAGGCGAGGAGGACCCGGGGGCGGCCTCGGACCTCGCCGACGACGCCGGCGCGGTCGTTGGCGCGCTCGCGGTTGAGCTCGCGGGGGACCCCCTCCGCGTCCAGGATCGCGGTGAAGACGACGGGGCCGGGCTCGCTGACGCGGGCAGCCATCCTGACCTGGACAACACCGTCGGCGGCGGGCCCCGGGAGGTCGACCTCGACGAAGGGGGTGAGCGAGTTGGGGGCGCCGTCCTGCATGAGCTGGAGGCGGAGCCTCTGCGCCTGCTCGCGCGGCACGCCGAGAGCCTCGAGGTCGACGACGACGTCAAAGGTCTGGCCGACGCGGAGCTCCTCGGGGAGGTGGACGCCGCGGACGACCAGGTCAGCCCGGGCGCTCGCGGGGAAGGAGCGGGTGTGGACGGTGAGGCCGCGCTCGCCGAGCTCGCGGACGGTCGCCGCGAGATCGGCCCGCTCCGCCTTGGATCCGCCGCCGTCGGTCAGGAGGACGATACGACCTTCGGTCTCGGGATCGACCAGCGCCGCGGCGAGCCGGAGCCCCCCCGCGTGATCGCTGGCGAGCGCGTGCTCGGGGTCGCGGGGGATGAGGCTCGCGTCGGCGTCGGTCGTAGGCGCGTCGGCGTCGGTCGTGGCAGCGTCGAGGTCGAGGGCGCGAGCGCGGGAGCCATAGGTGACGACGCGGAGGCGGGTCCTATCCTCGCGGTCGAGCTCGCGCTCGCCCTCTCGCGCGAGGTAGTCGAGCGCCTCCTGGACCTGCGCCTGCGCGGCGGCGAGCTGCCGGTCGTCGATGCTCGCCGAGACGTCGACGGCGAAGACGACGGTCTTGCCGCGGGTCGGGCTTTGCAGGGTCGGCAGGGAGAGGGCGAGGGCGATGGCGAGGAGGAGGAGGAGGCGGGCGAGGAGCTGGGCTGCGATCTGCAGCGGCCCGAGATCGACGAGGCTGCGGCGGGCGATCGCCAGGAGAAAGGGGAGCACCGAGAGCGGCATCAGCCACAGCGCCTGCGGTCGCTCGATCACGCAGCGACGGTCGCCGAGGGGCGAGAGGAGCTCGGCCAGCCAGGCCGGGAGATCGACGGACCAAGGCGCAGGCGCGGGGTAGGCGACGCTGAGGGCGACCGCGGCGGCGAGGCCGAGGAGCAGCGCGAGCGCGGGGAGGAGGAGCGGCGACCTCATACGGTCCACCGCCGGTGGTAGCTCGCCCACTCGAGCGCGACGACGCCGGCGGCGAGGAGCACGAGGAGGGTCCACAGCGGGCCCTGGCTGAGCGGTGCGGGGCTCGGGGCCGCCTCCGCGGCCGCGGCAGGCGGCAGGTCGCCGAGACGGTCGTGGAGGTCCGAGGCGGCCGCGCTCGCTTGGTTCACCGCGAGCGAGACCTCAGCGCCTGGGTTGGGCCCGTCGACGGCGCGCAGGCGGAGGATCCCCGGCCTGGTCGCCCGCACCCGGATGACCCCCTCCTGGACCGGAGCTTTGCTCGACACACCGGGCTCCGGACCGAAGACCTCGACCTCGGTGAGCCCCGCGGTCGCGAGCCCCAGCTCGGCGACGGCGATCGGCCGACGGGCGCCGACGGGGATCGCCGCGACAAAGCCCGGGGTCGCCCGCTCAAAGTCGTCGATGAGGTTGCTGATCAGGACCGGGAAGGCGGTCCGCAGGGGCATGTCGCTCTCGCGCAGATCAAAGCCGAAGGCGACGACCGAGCCCTGAGTGCCGCGGCGGACCACGGCGATCGGCTCGCCGAGGGAGCGGATCAGGACCTCGTCGCCGGGGGCCGCCTCGAGGATGGTGCCGCGGCGGATGTTGACGTCCTTGACCACGACGTGCTCGAGGATCGGGTGATCCTTGAGCTGCTCGGTCAGGAAGGGGCGGGCGACGTCGCGGACCTTGGCGATGGGCGACGGCGAGCCGTCAAAGCGCCAGGGATCGAAGAGGACCATGTCCTTGCTCGGCAGCGGGCTCGGCAGCGGGTTGGCGCCGGGATCGTAGAAGACGACGTCGGCCGCGGCGATCGCCGGGTGGTCGGCGTTGGCGTCGGCGATCGGCACACCGCTCAGGTGGACATGATCGTCGAGGGTCAGCAGGGCCGCTTCGACGAAGAGGTTGGTGCCGTCGGTCGCGAGCGCCACCTCGAGGGGGCGAAGCGGCGGGATCACGGCGAAGGCGACGTCGTCCTCGGCGGGCCCGAGGTGTCCGCGGGGGCTGCCCTCCGGGGCGATCAGGCGGGCCTCCAGGCGCGCGCGGGCAGCGTCGAGCTCCCCCAGGATCTGCCGGCTCGACTCGCCTGGTCCTAGGGTCACCTCGCGTCGGCCGATCCCGAGGCCGTCGGCCTGGACCTCGAGGAGCACCGCGGCCTCCGCGTCGCCCAGGTTGACGATCTCGGCGAGGACCTCGACCTTCTCGCGATCCTGCGGGTAGCGGCGGGCGGCGAAGGCCGTGATCGCCAGGTTGGCCGCGGGGCCCTGGAAGCGGGCGACCGAGCAGGGCAGGGGCCCCTCGGCGCAGGCTCGGACCGCCTTGGCGCCGGCGCTGTCGACCGCGCCGTCCGTGAGGAGGAGGATCCTCGGCCCAGGTTGACCGTCGACGGCGTTGCGGGCGAGGGCGAGGGCGCGGCCGAGGTCCGCTTCGCCGGGCGCGGGCGCCAGACCGTCGAGGCCGCGGAGGAGGGCGCTGTGATCGCGCCCGAGCGCCGAGAGGACAGACACCTCAGGGCCAGCGGCGATCACCAGCGCCCGGTCGGAGGGGCCGAGGGCGGCGATCTCCGCCCGCGCTCGGGCGAGGGCGGCGTCCAGCCGTGAAGGATCCAGGGCGCTGTCGCCAGCTTCACCGCCAGCTCCACCGCCAGCTCCACCGCCAGCTCCACCGCCAGTTCTACCGCCTCCATCGCTCGGTCCGCCCATGCTCGCCGAGAGGTCGACGACGATCGCGACGGTCGCAGGCTCGCGCAGCCAGACGTCGGGCCTCGGGTCGCCCAGCGCGAGGGCGATCGCGGCGAGGATCAGGAGCTGGACGAGCCATGAGACCAGACGTCGGAGTCGCTTCCAGATCCGGCGAGCGTCGCTCTCGCGGGTGACCCGCTGCCAGAGCGCGGCGAAGGGGACCTCGACCGCTCGGCGCCGCATCTTCAGGAGATAGAGCGCGGTGATCACCGCGGCTCCGCCGGCGAAGAGGGTCGCGACCGCGCCTGCGGACCAGCCGGCGAGGTTCATCGCAGGAGCCCCCCGAGGCGGAACATCCGCAGGACCAGCTCGTCAAAGGGGACGTCGATCTCGGCCCTGAAGTAGGGGACCCCGCGGGAGCGGCAGGCCTGGGCGAGCGCGTCGCAGAAGCGCTCGTGGGCCGCCGTGTAGGCCCTGAGGGTCGCCGGCGTGATCGTCACGTCGGTCTCGCCGTCCCCCTCGCAGTCGATGAGCCGGACATCGCCGCGCAGGCCCGTCATCTCGGGCCGGCACTCGACCGGATCGAGCACCTGGATGGCGATGGGCTCGTGCTTGCGGAAGCGGAGGAGGTTCAGGCCGTCGAAGGCGCCGTCGAGATCGTAGAAGTCGGAGATGACGACGGTCAGCCCCGGCTGGGCGCTCTCCGCCGCGATCCGCTTGCAGGCCGCGCGAAGATCCGTCGGGCCGCCGCGCTCGCTCGCCTTGAGAAAGTCGAAGACCCGGAAGATCCGACCCTTGCCCCGCACCGCGGGCAGGCTGCTGTGGATCTGTCCGCTCATGCAGGTGATGCCGACGCGGTCGAGGTTGGCGAGGCCGACGTAGGCGAGGGCGGCGGCGACCTGTTGGGCGTAGCGGAGCTTGCGACCGCCGCGGCTGCACATCGACGCGGAGACGTCGACGGCGATCCGGATGGGCAGGTCCTCGTCCTCCTCGTAGAGGCGGATCAAGGTCTGCCCCAGGCGCATCAGGACGTTCCAGTCGAGGTTGCGGATGTCGTCGCCGGGGGAGTACTCGCGGTGATCGGCGAACTCGAGGCCGGAGCCGACCTTGCGGGACTTCCGCTCGGCCCGGGTGCGGCCGCGGAAGACCCGGCGCGCGACCACCTGGAGGAGCTCGAGACGGGCGAGGAAGGCCTCGTCGAAGAGCTCGCCGTCGCCGCCCGTCTCGGGGCTCGGCGCGGCCTTGCCGAAGAGGCTCGAGATGACTCCCATGATCGTTCTACGGGGTGTCTTTAGGGGGAGGGGGCGTCTGCGGCGTGGAGACGGCGAGCTTCGGCGCTAGTCCTCGGGGACCTTGGCCAGCACCTCTTCGAGCACCGAGTCGACGGTGATCCCCTCGGCTTCGCCCTCGAAGTTGAGGATCACCCGGTGGCGCAGCGCCGGGATCGCGACCGCTTTTACGTCGACCGTGCCTGGCGACTTCCGCCCCTCGAGAACGGCGCGGACACGGGCCGCGAGGAGCATCGACTGGGCGCCGCGGGGGGAGCCGCCGAAGCGGACGTAGCGGCGGACGAGCTCGGTCGCGTTCTTGTCGTCGGGGTGGGTCGCGCGGAGGACCCGGGCGACGAATCGGGTCAGCGACGGGGTCACCGGGATCGACCGCAGGAGCTTGCGGATCTCGAGGAGACGCTCGCCGGCCATCACCTTGCGCGCCGCCTGGGTCGCCGAGCCGGTCGTCCGCTCGAGGATCTTGACCAGGTCATCCTCGTCGGGGAAGCGGACGTTGATCTTGAAGAGGAAGCGGTCGAGCTGGGCCTCCGGCAGCGGGTAGGTGCCCTCCATCTCGAGCGGGTTTTGCGTGGCCAGGACGAGGAAGGGCTGGGGCAGCGGCCGCGAGGTGCCGCCGACGGTGACCTGCGCCTCGGCCATCGCCTCGAGCAGCGCCGACTGGGTCTTGGGGGTGGCCCGGTTGATCTCGTCGGCGAGGACGATGTGGGAGAAGATCGGGCCGGGCTGGTAGACCAGGGAGCGGCCGCCGTCCTCGTCGTCGACCAGGACCGAGGTGCCGACGATGTCCGCGGGCATCAGGTCCGGGGTGAACTGGATCCGAGCGAAGGATAGATCGAGGGCCTGCGAGAGGGTGCGGATGAGGAGCGTCTTCCCCAGGCCGGGGACGCCCTCGAGGAGTCCGTGACCGCCGGAGAGGAGGCAGATAAGGACGCCGCGGATGATCTCGTCCTGGCCGACGATCACCTCCTGAATCGCCGCCTTGAGGCGTTGCAGATCGCTCTGGAGGGCGCTTAGTTGGGCTTGGATGTCGGCGCTCATCAGGTCGGTGCAGCATACAACGGCGGAGGCGGTCGCCCAGCCGCAGGCTCGTGGGCGGCGGAGGGCGCGTCTCTCGCTGAGCGGCGCTAGCGCGGCATCGGCCCCCCAGGGCTCGCCGTCGAACGCTCAAGGGTTCGTCGACGCGGCGCCGGCTCGCGCCCGCCTCGCGCGGCAGCAGTCCCGTTGGGGAGGCGCCTGCGAGACCGTCCAGCTCTCTCGTGGGCTCGCTCAGGCGCGGGCCCACGGCGGACCGTCAGCGCGGATGTTCGCGGGTCAGCGAGCCCTCCCGCGTGCTCGCCAGGGGCAGCAGTCTAGTCGCGCAGCGCCTTGGCGAGGTTCTTGACGGTCTTCGACATGACCTTCTTGGACTCGCGGATCTGGAGCCCCTCGGGGATCGAGATCGACAGCACGTTCTTCGCCCGGAAGGAGATCATCGAGTCGTCGCCGACCGGCTCGATCTCCCAGATCACGTCGTAGGCCTCAAAGTCGTCCGACGAGATCATCGTCTCGTGGTAGCCGTTGGCGGTCCGGCAGCGGCGGGTGTCGACGATGAAGGGCGAGAAGAGGCCGCGGACCGTCAGGCGCAGGCGCTCGCAGGTGCCGTCCCCGCTGAGCTTCTGGGCCTTGACCGTCGTCGGCGCGAGCCTGTGCGCCCGCGCTCCGTCGGCCATGAAGTCGAGGATCTTGTCGGCGGCGAAGGGGACCCGGGCGACGGCGACGATGTAGCCGTCCGCGCTCTTGGTCCAGACCTGGACCTTTTTCTGCGAGTCCTCGTCGGCGGCGGCGGGAGTCGTCACCGCGAGCGCGCCGGTCGTGGCGAGGAGCACGGTGAGCGGGAGGAAGAGGCGGTGGCGAAGGGCGGACCCTCGAGTCCGCGTTGGACGGACATCCAGGCGCATAGGCTGCAACCATACATCGACAAGAGAGAAGACGCCGGGCCGATCGCGGAGAACGCGGTTCAGCAGGGGCGCGAGTGTGCGCAGAGTGCACATCCTCTCGCCCTCGCTACTCGCTTTTTTGGCGGAGCTCGGGTAGGGTCTGCGCCCTATCGCGCAGGTGCGCCGTGTGCGCGCTCCTGCCCATCTGTGTCCGCACAGATCTCTAAAGACTTTCCTTTCTCATCCTTCACTGTCATCACGACCCCTTCAGACGAGAATTTTCGATGATCAAGTCCTTCCGTAACCTCCTCTCCCTCGGCCTTTGCGCCTCGGCCCTCGTTCTCTCCGGCTGCGCCGGCGACGACTCCGGCAGCACCGACACCGACGCTGCGACCGCGACCGCGACCGCGACCGCGACCGCGACCATGACCGCGACCACGACCGCGACCTCGACCGCAGGCACCGACACCGAGGCCGGCACCGACACCGAGGCCGGCACCGACACCGACGCCACCACGACCGCGGGCGGCGCGGGCTTCTGCGCCCTCGGCTGCAGCGAGGCCGCCGACTGCTGCCAGGCCGGCGCCATGGACTGCCCCGGTGCGTACCCCAACGACTGGGAGTGCAACGACGGCATCTGCTCCAACGTCGGCTGCTCGACCAACGACGAGTGCACCTTCGACGGCGCCCTCCCGAACAACGAGTGCCACCCGGTGGGCGGCCTCGGCCTCTGCTTCGAGCCCTGCGAGGACGACGCCAAGTGCGAGATGATGGTCCCCGGCTTCACCTGCACCGGTGAGACCGACGACGGCACCAAGTTCTGCACGATGGAGGTCGAGCCTGGGCCCGGCTGCACGAGCGACGACGAGTGCGGCGGCGCGGGCGTCTGCAACGCCGAGTCCGGCGCGTGCGAGTGCTCGGGCGACGCCGAGTGCACCATCGACGGCTACGTCTGCAAGCTCTAGCCTCGAATTCCGCCCTCTAGGCGGTCGGCGGGCATCCCTCGGGGTGCCCGCCCTTTTTTTGGCCGATGATCCGCACCGGATCACGCGCCCTCCGTAGGGTGTGTCCTGGGAGCAACGCCATGGACGGATCTCAACGAGCACGTGAGCAAGGCGCCGCCGCGGCCCGCCGCGGTGAGGGCAGCCTCGACAATCCATTTCCCCGTCTGAGCGGCGCTTGGAGGGCCTGGGTAGAGGGCTTCGCCTCGGCCCGCCGTCGCCTCTCCAGCGGGCCACGATCGGCGCCTACGCGGACTCGGTACCCCGTGCATCACACCGGCGGACGACCTGCTATGGTCGCCTGGCCGAGCTGCTGATGCCCCGCCCCGAGACCGCAGACAAGACCGCAGATAAGCCCTCAAACCTCGCTGGGATGCCCGCTGGGTTGCCCCTCGGCGAGGTCAGCGAGTACCCGACGAACTACGATCCTGGGCTCCTTCGGGCGGTCCCTCGGGCGCTCGCTCGGGCTCCGCTCGGGCTCCGCGCTGGGGCCCTTCCTTTTACTGGCGCCGATCTCTGGAGGGCTTGGGAGGTCTCCTGGATCGGCCCTGGCGGGAAGCCGGCGATCGCGGTCGCGGAGATCGAGGTCCCCGCAGCTTCGCCCGCCCTGATCGAGTCGAAGTCGCTCAAGCTCTACCTCGGGAGCCTGAACAACCACCGGGTGTCGGGGCGTGAGGCCCTCGCCTCGCTCGTCGCCGAGGACCTCGCAGGGATCGCCGGGGCGCCGGTCGGGGTCCGGCTCATCCTCCCCGAGGAGCTCCAAGAGCTGACACCGGCGCCGCTAGAGGGGCTCTCGCTCGACGTGCTCGAGCTCGCCGAGGCGCCGCCGGCAGCGGTCGATCCGACGATCCTGCGTCGACAGGGCGAAGCCTGTGTCGACCAGGCCCTGGTCTCTCAGCTCTTCCGCTCGTTGTGCCCGATCACGGGGCAGCCGGACTGGGCGAGCGTGCGGATCGCCTATCGAGGGCCGGAGATCGCCGCCGAGCCGCTGCTCCGCTACCTCCTCTCGTTTCGCGAGCACGGGGGCTTCCACGAGGCCTGCGTCGAGCAGATCTTCAGCGATGTTCTCGAGCGCTGCGCGCCTTCGGAGCTGACCGTACAGGCCTGTTTCACCCGGCGGGGGGGCATCGACATCAACCCGTGGCGGAGCACGGGCGATAGCGCGCCGACGGTGCCGCGGCCATGGCGTAGCTAGGGTCTGCGTGGGGGAGGCGGAGGAGCTCGAGCAAGCCTCTGCTCGGGGGGACCGGTCGTCATCATGACAGCCCTCGTTGACCGACTCCGCTCGACGGTCTGTGCCGGCGGGCTCTAGAGCCAGTCGATCGGCTCGGCGGGGCCCGACTCCAGCTCGGCCGAAGATCGAGGTCGGGCCAGCTCCTGCGGCGTCTCGTCGACGATGAGGGGATGGCGCAGTCCTAGGCAGAGGGACTCCTCTGTTGTCGGCCCGCCTCGGCTCGTCGGTGATGGGCTGGATAGCGCGCGAGCGGGACTCGTAGGGCCGAGTTTTCCCGGGGGGCTGCGAGCCTCAGACAGGGAGAAGTCCCTATTCTGCGACGCACCATGGGCACTCGCGGCGCATCGAGAGATGCTCCGGCCCGGCGAAAAGAGTGATACACGAATTGGTCTATGGCTTCACTGCGTACTCTGACACCGAGCCTTTGCGCTTCTCTCCTTATCGCCGCTGGTTGTGCGGGTGACGACGCTGTCGGCGGGACGGACACCGTGAGCGCGACCTCTGTCGGCTCCGTCGCCTCGGTCGGGACGTCGACCGCGGGGACGTCGACCGCGGGGACCTCGAGCGAGACCGACGGTAGCGGATCGGACACCGCCACGTCGGGGCCGATGACGACGGACCCGACGACGGGGCCGACGACGACGGACCCGACGACGGGGCCGACGACGACCGATCCGACGACGACGGACCCCACCGAGGGGACGACGGACGGGACGACCACCGGCGGCTTCTGCATGGAGGGCGAGGTCGTCTGTGAGGACGGCGTCGCCAAGGTCTGCGACGGCGAGGGCGGCTGGAGCAGCGAAGAGGCCTGCGACAACGAGTGCGCCGATGGGCTCGGCTGCGTGCTCTGCATCCCCGACTCCGGTCAGTGTGTGGGGGACGTCGCCCAGAAGTGCACGCCCGAGGGCGACGCCTGGGTCGACAACGAGACCTGCGACGGGATCCAGGGCGTGACCTGCGATCCGGACCTCGGACAGTGCACGGGCGCCTGCGCCTCCGGCAACATCGGCCTTAGCTACATCGGCTGCGACTACTACCCGACGGTCACCCAGCAGCTCGATCCCTACACCAACGGCACCCAGTACGCGGTCGCGGTCGCGAACACGACCGACGTCGCCGCGAAGGTGACGATCACCAAGGGCGACCAAAACCTCGTCGAGGACATGGTCCCGCCCGGCGACGTCAAGGTGATCCCGCTGCCGTGGACGGAGCTAGCGCTTGGGACAGGTCCGACCAAGATCGTCACCGACGGCTCCTACCGCCTGCGCTCTGATCAGCCGGTCACGGTCTTCCAGTACAACCCGCTGGCGGCGAACGTCACCAACGACGCGTCGCTGATGCTCCCGGTCAACGCTTGGCGCGGCGACTATGTCGTCGCCGCCTGGCCGCATTGGCTCTCCTACCCAGGCTTCTACTCGGTCACCGCCGCCGAGGACAACACTCAGGTGACGGTCACCGCCCGTGGCGGCGGCGTCCCGACCCAGGGCGGCGCCGGCGTCGACGGCCAGGGCAACGGCGTCGTCACCCTCAACGAGGGCGACGTTCTCCAGGTGGTCACCGCCGCCAGCGGTGACCTCACCGGGACGATCGTCAACGCCGACAAGCCGATCCAGGTCCTCGGCGGCCACGACTGCACGCAGGTGCCGATCGGCACCTCCGCCTGCGATCACCTGGAGGAGAGCATGTTCCCGACCGAGGCGCTCGCGACCGAGTACATCGTCGTCCCGCCGGTCCAGGTCCCCAACGACCAGCTCGAGAAGGCCCAGGTGGTCCGGGTCATCGCCGCCTCCGATGACACGACCCTGACCTTTGAGCCCGATCAACCGGTCAACAAGGTCCTCGCTAACGCCGGTGACTTCGTCGAGATCGTCTCGACGACCGCCAAGTTCAAGGTCTCCTCGGACAAGAAGATCCTGGTCGCCCAGTACATGGTCGGCCAGAGCGCGGGCTTCGGCACCAGCGACCCGGCGATGCTCGTCGCGGTGGCGACCGAGCAGTACCGGACCGACTACCTCTTCCACGCGCCGACCGGCTGGAGCGCGAACTACGTCGACATCATCGCCCCCGAGGGGGCCCTGGTGAAGGTCGACGACGCCGACGTCAACGGCTTCGCGGCGATCGGCGCGACCGGCTTCTCGCTCGCCCACGTCAAGCTCTCGAACAACGGCAACGGCAACCACACCGTCAGCTCCGACAAGAAGGTCGGGATCAGCGTCTATGGCGTCCTCAACTACGGCTCGTACTGGTACTCCGGCGGCCTCGATCTCAAGCTGATCCCGCTGTGATCGGGAGGTCGGTGCGGAGCGCATAGCCTCCGACATCGGGACGTTCCTGGAGGACTCGCGAGGGCGCCCTGGCAACAGCGGCGCCCTTGCTTTGGGCTGCGGGCGACCTCCGACGTCGTGATGCGGCGGTCGACAGGGATGGACGCGAAAGCCGCGGAGAGCGTGGAATTGGGGGCTAGATCCCGCACCTTGAACCGCCGGAAGGACTAGCGAGGGCACTGGAATTTCTTTTTCAGTTCTCGGCCGTCGTCGCTTGGAGAGACCTTGGAAAAAATCCCGGCCGCTGGTCCAATAGTCGTGAAGCGCGGTGAAGCGCGCTGAGGTCAGGGACGATGGTTAACTTCCGAGGTCAGCTCCTCCCCCCATGGCGGCCGGCGCCAGAGACGATCGGTAAGCTCTTCGCGAGCCGTTACAGGATCATCCACAAGGTCGCGGACGGCGCGACCGGGGCGGTGTTTCGCGCGGAGGATATCGGCACGCGCGAGTCGGTCGCGGTGCGGCTCTTCCGTCCTGAGCTCTCTCAGGCGCCTGGGCTTGTAGAGGCGTTTCAGGCCCGTATTCGCGAGCGTCTGGAGATCGCCGCCGAGGAGCCCGGAGCGCTCCCGTCCTTCGTCGACGTGGCCGACATCGGCAAGACCGCGGAGGGGCTGGTCTTCATCGTCATGCCCTACATCGTCGGTGACCGCCTCGGCGATCTCCTCGGCCGCTCCGGACCCCTGCCCTGGGTGCAGGCGCGGAGCCTCTTCCTCCGGCTCTGTCACGCGCTCGCCGACTACCATCGGCATGGTCGGGTCCACGGGACCCTTGAGCTGCGCAAGTGCTGGCTCACCGAGGAGCTCGGGATCATGCTCCTGGACGACGGCGTCGACACCTTCCTGGGGGATGACGTGTCGCTCGCGAGCGCCCCCTACTGCTCGCCGGAGCGGGCCAGCGGCGAGGCGGTCGGCCCGGCGGCGGATGTCTACGCCCTCGGGGTGATCTTCTACGAGCTGCTGACGGCGCGGGTCCCTTTTGAGGATTCGAGCGCCAAGCGGACGCTGGCGATGCACATGCTCTCGCCGGTGCCACCTCCCCGCAACGTTGCGCCGACGGCCGGCATCCCTGAGGAGGTCGAGGCCCTGATCCTCCGGGCCTTGGCCAAGAGCCCGGAGGATCGCTTCGGCTCGATGGAGGAGCTGGCGGCGGCGATCGAGGGGGCCGCGGCGCCCAACAGCGAGAAAGGCGTGGGCCTGGGGTCTCCGCCGGCTGCGTCCCCGGTCGTCGCTGTGGGCCTCGCGGTTGAGTCCGCTGGCGCTGTCCGCAGGGCCAAGGTCCACGAGCTCGAGGGCTTCCTCGACCCGCCGAACGCGGTCGTGCCCCAATCCGAGGCCCCGCCGACGGTGCGGGTCGTCGACGGGGCCTCGGAGCGCGTCGCGACGACGTCCGAGCGGACGATGCTCCTGCCGGTGGGGGAGGCGAGGGAGCGATCGCAGGGCGCGGTGATCCCATCCTTGACCACGCCGTCGCCGGTGAGCGAGCCCGCTGGCGCGGGCGAGCCGGCCGCCGGCGCGGGCGACTCGGCTGGCGCCGGCGCGGGCGACTCGGCTGGCGCCGGCGCGGGCGACCCGGCTGCGGGCGCGGGCGACTCGGCTGCGGGCGCGAGCGACCCGGCTGCGGGCGCGGCCGACTCGACTGGCGCCGCCCACGAGCCGACGCTGATCGGCCTGATCCTGCCGCCGCTGGTCAACCCGGGGTCTGTGAGCTCGGGGTCCTCGTCGGTGGCGGCAGCGGTGGCGGCGAGCCTCCGCGTGCACGGCCCGGGTATCGAAGCGCCGAACGGCGCCAAGAGAACGCATTTTTCGGCGCCGGGCGCAGATCCGACGGACGGTCCGACAGGGACCGCGGTCGAGGCCGAGGTGTCAGACTCGGACTCCAGCGAAGCTGCGCCCGCGGAGCTCCCGCGAGCTGAGGCGTCGAGCTCGAGCGCCAGCGGTGAGCGACCGGTCGACGGCGCGAGCGCGAGCGGCAGTCGACGGCGGCGGGCTGGGCCACACGCGAGCGCGAGCGCGAGCATGAGCATGCGCCGGGTCATCGACCTCCACCCGGGGTCGAGCGGCAGCATGCGCGGGCGCCTTGACGAGGAGCTCCACCCGAGCTCGAGCGGCAGCATGCGGACGGGCGCCAGCGCATCGGCGGGGGCGAGCGGCTCGCGTCGGGTCGTCAACCTGGTCGACGTCCGCGCGCCGAGCGACAGCATGACCGAGGGCTGGAGCCCCGCCGCGGAGAGCACGAGCCGGGGTCGAGCGGTGGGCTACGGCGCGGGGGCGAGCGGCGTGGGGAGCAGCCTATCGCTCTCTGACGACGAGTTCCTCGACAGCGGAGCACGCCTCGCGGCCCGCGGTGATCCGCAGGAGACGACGATCCAAGCGCCGATCTCCGGGGATGACACGCTCTCGGCCTCGGGCATCCGTCCCGGCCCTTCGCGCGGCGCCATCTCGTGGGCGCTCGGCGGGATCGGTGCGCTCCTCGCCGGATCGGTCGCGGTCGCGCTCCTCTCCCCTCCCGAGGCTCCCAGCGAGGCGCCTGCGGTCGAGGAGCGGATCATCGCCCCGGCCGTGATCCCCGTGGCGGCGGAGGCTGAGGAGGTGAGCGACGAGGTCCTGGCCGCCGACGATGCTCCGGAGGTTGAGGCAGAGGAGGAGGCGCCGGCTGTGAAGAAGCGGAGTCGGCGGTCGAAGGCACGCTCCTCGAAGAAGTCGAAGAGGTCGGCGAGGTCGAAGAAGTCGAAGAAGGCGGCGAAGGTCGTCGCGGGTCCCGAGGAGGAGGAGGATGATCTTCTCACGCAGGTCGAGAGCTACATGCGCGAGAAGAAGGAGCGCGAGGCCAAGCAGGCGGCGGCCGTGAGTCGCTCGAAGGCGGAGAGCAAGCCGGCGGCATCGCCAGCGGATCAGGCCGCCGCGAAGGAGCAGCTGGAGAAGGCCCGCACGGCCTACAGGAACGGCAAGTTCCCCGCGGCCTACAGCCTCGCGAGCCAGAGCGTTGGGCTGCACAGGAGCACGGACGCGCTCGAGCTGATGGCCCTCGCCTCATGCGCTCGCGGTGACGGCGATCGTGCACGTCAGGTCCACGGAAAGATCGCGGTCTCCCGCCGCGGGGCGATCGAGGCGCGCTGTCGCGAGGCGGGGATCAAGCTGTAGCAGCGCGACTGCACACCGACTCTTCCTCGCCATCGCCTCGTAGGAGGCCGTCGCAAAAGTCCGCGCGCTCTCGCTTGCTCTCGTCCCTCTCGGACCCGCCGCAACGCGCAGTACAGCCCGGTACACCGGCGCTTCGTCGAGGCCGAGAGGGTCCACGCTGGCGGCTCGTGAGCACACGGGACTTTCACCGTGGCCTCCTAGTCAGCGGCTCGGTCGACGTCTACGATGGTGTCATGAAGGTTGCGCCTGGAAGGATCGTCGCGATGAACTACGAGCTCGCCACACCCAAGGGCGAGGTCGTCGAGAGCTCTGCGAAGCGGGGACCGCTGGTGTTCATGCACGGCAAGGGGGTGATGCTCCCTGGCCTAGACAAACGCCTGGACGGGATGGAGCAGGGGCACAAGGAGGTCCTGGAGCTCGCGCCCGAGGAGGCCTTTGGTCGGGTGGAGGACGCGCCCGAGAAGGTCATCGCTCGCAGCGAGTTTCCGGCGCAGATCGACCTCAAGCCGGGCATCGCCTTCGCCGCCGATCTCCCGGGCGGACACACGATCCAGCTGGTGGTGAAGACCGCCGATGACAAGGAGGTGGTCGTGCGTATGGTCCATCCGCTCGCCGGGAAGTCGCTCAAGATGGCGGTCGAGATCATGTCTGTACGGGCTGCGACCGCCGACGAAGAGAGGGCTGGGAAGGCGCTCTAGCGGCCCGTGGCAAAGAGTCGGCGGCGCGCGGCGGCCATCGAGGAGAGGCTGACTCGACCTCCGAAGTGAGTGTCCCTTGGGACATCTCTTGCGATGGGCGGGCACGGGATGAGGGCTGGCGCGGCTGGCCGCGATGCGGCGGTAGGGTCACAGCTCGGGTGTGCGCGGCTCCTCGCGTCCGCAGGCGACCGGAGGACGCCCCTCAGAAACGTCATCCGCCGAAACGTTTACGTCGTTCCTTGGGTCTGAACCGGGATGCGTGAAATTGCTCGACCAGGATGCTCCACTTATGCATAGTCCTCTCCTGACCATGATGCGCGGCAACACCCACTCCTTCCTAGCCCTTCTCCTCGGCGGCGCCGTCGCGTTCACCGGCTGCGGTAAAGACCCAGAGACGACGGCGACGACCACCGCGAGTGCGACGGACGACTCGACGACGACCACGACGGAGGGGGGCGTCTCTGACAGCTCGACCTCGACCTCCAACGGGGTGACCTCCAACCCGACCAGCGGGTCCGACTCCGACGGCGTGACCGGGACGACCGGCGACTGCTCCTTCCTCGAGTGTCAGGACCAGGGCGGCGGCGGCACCGTCGAATGCGATATCTGGGCGCAGGACTGTCCGATGGACCAGAAGTGCATGCCCTGGGCCGACGACGGCGGTAGCGCCTGGAACGCGACCAAGTGCTCCGACGTCGACCCTGACGCGGCGCTCGTCGGCGACGAGTGCGAGGGCGGAGGCGTCTCCGGCGTCGACAACTGCGAGCTCGGGTCGATGTGTTACTACGTCGACAACGAGACCAACCTCGGCGTCTGCGTCCCCTTCTGTATCGGCACCCCGGACGCCCCGACCTGCGCCGATCTCACCGATCAGTGCTCGATCTCCAACGACGGCGTCCTGATCCTCTGCCGCAAGACCTGTGACCCGCTCCTCCAGGATTGCCAGGGCTCAAGCTCCTGCCTGAACGCGGCGGGCAGCGACAAGTTCGTCTGTATCGCCGACGCCTCGGGCGAAGCGGGGGCCGCTGGAGATCCCTGCGAGTACCTCAACAGCTGTGACCCGGGCCTCCTCTGCCTGAACGCCTCGGTGATCCCGGACTGCCAGGCCTCGGGCTGCTGCTCGGAGTTCTGCGATCTCTCGGACCCGAACAAGGACGACGTCTGTTCGCTCAAGGACAAGGGCGTCACCTGCGAGCCCTACTACGACGAGATGGAGGACCCGCCGCCCGGCCTCGAGGATCTCGGCGCGTGCTACCAGCCGATGTGATCCCCAGACCTCGGTGAACCAAGACGGGCGGACCTGCGGGTCCGCCCGTTTTTTTGTCCCGCTCGGGGATGACCTGCCGCAGCTTGGCTTCGCCTGAGCGACGCCACGCGGGTTCGTCGCGGTCGTACGCGCTAGGCAGGGCGGGGAGAGGGCCGGGCGATGGCCGCGCTGGACCCTGGTCGAGGCCCGTGGCGGGCGAGCTCCCGTCTCACGCCGTTTGATCGCTGGGTCGCCAAGCCTTGCGAAGTGCCAGGGCGCTCGGGCATGTTGCCCGGGCGATGAGCGTATCCACCCCCCCGAGCCAATTCCGCCCCGAGGTGCCCGCCTCGATCTGGGGCCGTAGTGGTCGTCCGCGCTGGGCGACGATCATCCGCCTCTACATCGCGTTTTCGCTGATCTGGATCGGCCTCTTCTTTGACGGCGGGATCGCTCGCTGGGGCTGGATCGCCGCTGGGGTCGGGGCCTTCCTCCTCTTCCCCGCCTTCACGCGGCTCCTCCTGCGCCCGCTCGAGCGCGAGGTCCGGACCGCGACGCGGCGGACCGCGAGCCATCGCCTGGGCCTCCTCCGGGCCCGTCGGCTCGTCCGCACCTTCGCGCCCCACGGCTGGCGTTCGTCGCAGGAGGCGACCCTTCACCTGATCGCCGGCGACGGTCAGGCGGCCGCGCAGGCCTACGCCGAGACGGGTCGACTCGCGCGCCTCCGTGAGCCGTCCGCGGCTCTCCTGAGCGGCCAGGTGCACGCGTGGATCCTCGCCAAGGATCTCAGCCGTGCGCGTGAGGTCAGCAGCGCCCGGGAGAAGCTCGGCGACCTTGGGCCCTGGGATCGCCTGCATCGGGCGGTTCTCCTCCTCGCCGCGGGCCAGCGCGATGACGGGGTGCGCGGAGAGCTCGAGGAGCTGCGTGGCACGCTCGGCGATCATCCGTGGATCCTCGCGGGGCTGATCCTTGCCCAAGAACGCGACGGAGAGCTCGACCGTGCGCTCGCCCTGAGCGAGGAGGCGGCTGGGGTGGGGGACGATGAGCTCGCGGCGACGCTCCTCAAGCGAGCTGAGAAGGGCCTACGAGCCTACAAAAAGGAGCAGCAGCGTCAGGAGCGCAAGCGAGCCAAGGCCCAGGAGAAGTCCAAGGGTGCTGGCAAGAAGAAGGATGGTGCGCAGAGGGCGCAGGAGGCGGCCGAGGATCCTCGCAACCCGCGGGGGAGCAAGAAGGCGCGCAAGCAGGCCCGTCGCGAGGCCCGCCGCAGGGCGAAGGCCGAGGAGCGCCACCGCCGGAGCGAAGAGGCTGCACGGCGTCAGCGAGAGCTCAAGACGAGGGCGCAGCGGGCCAAGAAGACGCCCGAGCCCTCAGAGGCGACCGCGCCGCAGGTGCGCGCAGCGGAGCCGCAGAACACAGCGGCACAAGAGGGCGCAGCGGTACGGGAGAGCGTAGCGGCACGGCCGGGCGTAGCGGGAGCGCAGAGCGCAGGAGCGCAGATCGCAGCGGCGCCACAGAGCGCGGCGACTCCTGCGGCTGGACAGAGCGTCGCGGCGCCGCAGAGCGTCGCGGCGCCGCAGAGCGTCGCGGCGCCGGTGGTTCCAAGCGCGTCGGCGTCGTCGGTGCAGAGCTCATCCAAGGTGAGCGCGGCGGCTGGACAGAGCGCAGCGCCGAAGGTGAGCGTCGCGGCGCCGGTGGTTCCAAGCGCGTCGGCGTCGTCGGTGCAGAGCTCATCCAAGGTGAGCGCGGCGCCTGCGAGCGTCAGCTCGGAAGCGTCGCGGGGCGTGATCTTGCCACCTCTGGTGCGCCCCGGGGAGAGGGCTGCCGCGTCGCGGTCCAAGCCGCCGCCGCCGCCGGTCCGTGCGCGTGGGCCGAGGACCGCCGTCCCCACGCCTCGCCCACCGCGGCTGAACCTCCCGCGCCTGGTCGGGAGCCCGCCCGCCGCCGGGCTGCCGACGCGCTCTGCGAAGCAGTCGGTCGCAGAAGCGCCGCGAATCCTGGTGCCGCCGCCGGTCGTGACGGCCCCGCAGGAGGAGAGCGGCGACTGGGGGGACCTCGACACGCTCTTCCAGGACTAGGAGGCCCTCGTCGTCCCACCTGTCTCGGCCAAGACTTGCAGTACAGCCGGTGTTGTGTGGAAGCCGAGAGGACCTGCGAGTCCGGCGCGAGAGCATGGGCCGCGGCCCTCAGGGCGGGGTCATCGGCCGGCGCTGTCGAAGGTGAGGGCGGCGATCTGCGTGCGGGCGGCGTGCTCCTTGGCCTCGCGTTCACGGGTCAGGGCCTTGATCGCGCGGCGCAGCTCGGCGAGACGGTCCTCCTCGGCCGCGAGCTCGCTGACATAGCGGTCGCGGAGGGTCCGCTCGTTGGCGGCGGAGCCGAGGGCCCCGAGGTTCTCGCGTAGGCGCCCCTGGTTGGCGAAGATCTCCTTGATCGCCTCCTCGTTGTGGTGGACCTGCCGGCGGAGGTTTGCTGCCGCGGTGGTGAGGTCGGCGATCTCGGCGAGCGCGGCGTGGGTGCTCTCGTTGATGTAGCCGTTCTCCAGCCAGATCCCGTAGGTCTCGCCGTCGGCGGAGCTCACCAGGGTGGTGTCGCGCTCCTCGCCCTTCTCGGTGACGACGAAGCGGACGGTCTCGCGGGGCGGCACCGTAAAGCGGAAGCGGTAATAGTTGTCGGTCTTCTCCTCCGGCTTGGGGGTCTCGACGAGCTCGTAGCCGGCGACGAAGCGATGATCCAGGAAGAGGTCGATCGGCCGATCGGTGTTGTTGGCGATCGCATAGGCGGTGAGGTTCAGGCGGAAGCGGCTGAGGAGGAGCCGACCGTTGTAGATCCGCGCGCGGTGGACCTCCTGGAGCTTGGAGCTCGGCTCTACCTGGACCTTGCAGCCGAGCTCGACGGAGAAGGGGATGACCCGCTCTTCGTCGGCCTTGATCGTGTCGAGCATCGCCTCGCCGAGGTAGGCGCCGTCCTCGATCACGGTCAGCGGGCCCCCCTCGAGGGTGAGCCCGGTCGTGTTCTTGAAGAGGAGCGCCGACATCGGGTTCTTCTCGCGGATCGAGGGGTTGTAGATCGCGATCCGCTTGCCGCCGAACTCACGGTGGAGGATGGGCACCAGCGCGGACTGCTTGCGACGGACGGTGACCGGGTGATCGATCGTGTAGTGGAGGAGGTCGCCGACCTCTTGGGTGCGGGTCGAGAGGGCCTGCGGCGGCGGCGGAGGCTTGGCGGCGCTGCGGCGACGGGCCATCTTCGGAGCCGGTGCTGGCGCGGACATCGGCCTCGGCGGAGCTGCTCCGGAGGCGGCGCTGTCAAAGGCGATCGCGGGGACGGCGGTCTCGAGCACCGGCGGCGCGTAGGCGGACTCCTCCTTGACGATGACGACCGGGCGCTTCTTGTAGCGCGGCGAGTAGAGGTCGTGGACGAAGGAGATCGGCAGACCGGCGACCAGGGTCAGCTCGACCTGATCCCAGTCCTCGTCCTGGGTGTTGTCGACGAGCGCCCAGCCTTGGATCTCGGTCGACTCACCGTAGAGGAGCACCCGATAGGAGGTCTTCCAGACCGGGGTCTCGATGACGTAGGAGATCGTCAGGCTGCGCTCTCCGTCGCCCTTGGTGAAGATGGTCAGCCGCTTGAGGTCCTTCTTCTTGGCCGAGATCAGGATGTCCAGCAGGTGCTGGAGATCCTTGCGCAGGGCCGGGTCGGCGAGCTCGATCCGCTTGACGTCGGCGAGGTCGTGGCTCTCGAGGGAGGAGCCGGCGACCCAGAGGCTGACCCGGTGGGAGTCGAAGACCGTGTCACCCTCGCGGCGCTTGCTCGGCTCGACCCCGGCGATCACCCCCTCGGTGCTGCCGTCGGTGCGGAAGAGGATCGCCCGGGTTCCTGTGAGCTGGGCCAGGAGGCCGGACATCGCCCGGTCTTCGGGGATCTGGATCGCGAAGTCCTCGAGCTGCTTGCTCAGCGGCTGGGTCGACTCGTAGGAGATGCTGGTGATCGCACCGCCGCCGTCGTCGAGGGCGGTCAGGGACTTGAGCACATCGTTCATCTCGCTCGCGCGAAACGAGAGCTCGACGGTCGCTTCGCCTGTGATCGAGCCGTGGCGCTCGAAGTAGCCGACGCCGTGCTTGAAGAGAACTACGGAGGTAACGGGGAGCATCGCCGAGATGGTATCGGCCAGCCCGGATCGGGGACACGCCTTGGTTGCGCCTCGCGCGTTGTCGCGACCGCGAGTCTTTGCGCGCTGTCGCGAGGGGCAGGAGCGGGCGCTCACCGTCGCGTTGGCGTTCGCAGCCTGCATTTCGCAGTCCCAGCGTCGGTGGCGTCGTCCGGCTCGACACGGTGGATCCGTAGCGCGCCGGTCGGGGTGAACGCCGCTCAGTGGACCGACCTCGCGCCGCGAGCTCGGTGCCGAGACCGGCGCAGCATGCGGTGTCGGTGTCGAGCCCACCCGACGGTTCGCACCTGGCCACGTAGCAGCCCTGCGGTCCCACTTCGGCAGCTTCGCTGTCACCGTCGCGCCCCCCGTGAACACGCCCGTGAGCCGCTCCTCTCGCCGGGGCGCGGGCGCAGCTCCGGCGCCGGCAGGAGTGCGCGGGACCGGGGCTGGCCCGCCCCGATCGCTCTTCGGCCTCTGCGCTTGACAGCCGCGCGGGGTCCGACCAACCTCGATCCCTATGGTTAGGATGCTCTCGTCTCGGTGTGTTGCGGCGTCGCTCGTCGTCGGACTTGTCGGCGCGACGACGCCGACCGAGGTGATGGCCGCGGCCTGGTCTCCGTCCCAGGGGGGCGCGGCGTACGTGCAGGCGCCGATCGCCGCGGGGGCGGTCGGCTACCTCGGCGTCGCGATGTCGACAGCGCAGGGCCCGGGGCAGTCGCAGACCCAGCGCGGTCAGTCGCAGCAGCAGGCGCTCCCGGATCCGGACGACGACCTCGACATCGACGATGATCCGTTCTTCGCCGACGAGCCCGCAGCGGTCCCGGCTCCAGTCGCAGCTCCGACGCCGGCTCCGGCCGCAGCGCCCCGCGAAGAGGTGATCGAGATCGAGGTCCCCGAGGGCTACGAGGTCGAGTACGAGATCATCGACGGTGAGACGACGGCGACGGTGGTCCCGGCGCCGACGCTTCAGCCTGCGCCGCCGGCCGCCCCGATCACCGCGCCCGTCGTCGCGCCGACCCTCGCGCCCAGGCCCGCTCCGGTCGCGTCCGCGCCGGCGCTGCCGATGACGACCGTGGACCTGCGCTCCCGCCAACCCGCGGCGGTCGAGCGCTACGACGAGCGGCGGGGATCCTGGGTCCCGGTCTGCGTCGCCCCCTGTCGGGCCGAGGTCCCTGCCGGCTCGCTACTGCGGGTGCCCAAGGATCGCGATCACGACGTCTCGCGGTCGCGGGCCTTCCGCCTCGACAAGGAGCGCGACTGGATGACCCTCGACGTCGATCCCGGCTCGCTCAAGCAGCGTAGGGCTGGCGTCGGCGCGGCCTTGATCAGCGCTACGGGAGTGGCGGCGGGTCTGATCATGATCCGCAACACCGAGTACTACGGCGGCCACGCGGGGCGCTCCTACGAGGGGGCTGCGGTCGCTGGGATGGCGTCGATCACCCTGGTCGCCGGGGTTGTCCTGGCGGCGACCGGGAGGTCGAAGATCCGCAAAGGTGACGCCTCGCGAGTCGCTCTGATCCCCGGCGGGATCGCCTTTTAGGGGGCCGTAGCCGAGCGCCCGTGGGCCCTCCTGGCGAGGCGAGGCGAGGAGAGGCGAGGAGAGGCGAGGAGAGATCGTCGCGGCGATCCTGTGGGCCGTGCGGCGTGAGCGTAGGTCTCCCTAGAGTGCGCCCGAAGCCGCGAGCCCTCGCCTGCGTCGCAGCACCGGCGATGACTCGGGGGAGCGCGGCGGAGGACGGCGAGCTCGCCCCGAGGGCGGACCCCGCCAGGAGGGCCGTCGGTCCGAGCCTTGCCAGGCGGGCCGACCGCGAGTATCAGCGATAGCTGATGATCGTCGGATGCCGGAGAACGCGGGCCCTCTTCATCGCCCTGACGCTAGGCTTCGGCTGTCGTCCGCAGGCCGGGAGCGAGGCGCCGATCGAGCCGGTGACCGAGCCGGTGCCGGTGAGCGCGGCGTCTGAGCCCGAGCCGAGCGCGGAGGAGCCTGAGGCGACGATGCCTCAGGAGTGGATCGACGCGGCGGCGAAGATCGCCGCCGCGGCCGAGGGGGAGAGGAGCGCCTGGGAGCGCCTAGCCTACATGGCCGACACCTTCGGTCATCGCCTCAGCGGCTCAAAGGCGCTCGAGGACGCGATCGATTGGACCCTCGAGGTGATGCGCGAGGACGGGCTCAGCAACGTTCGGCGTGAGGAGGTGATGGTCCCGCATTGGGTCCGCGGAGAGGAGCGCGGCAAGGTCATCGGCGGTCGTGAGCTACGCCTGCTCGGCCTCGGAGGGACCGTCGGCACCGGCAAGCGGCCCCTCCGCGGCGAGGTGCTCGTGGTCTCCAGCCTCCCGGAGCTCGGCGAGAGGGCGGCGGAGGCCAAGGGGAAGATCGTCGTGATCAACCAGCCGATGCCGCCCTTCGACCCGGAGGCTCGCGATCCCCACTACGGGGCGACCGTCGGGATCCGCGTCGCCGGTCCGAGCGCGGCCGGACGGGCGGGGGCGAAGGCGGTGCTGATCCGCTCGGTGACGGCGACCTCGCTGGCGACGCCGCACACCGGGACGCTGGTCTACGACGAGGAGTCGCCGAAGATCCCGGCGGCCGCGCTGTCGATCGAGGACACCGAGCACCTCGCCCGTCTCGCCGCGCGCGGTCCCGTCTCGGTCGAGCTCTTCCTCGGGGCGAAGACCCTCCCGGACGCCCTCAGCGGCAACGCGATCGGCGAATACATCGGCCGCGAGCTGCCGGAGGAGATCGTCCTCATCGGCGGTCACATCGACTCTTGGGACGTCGGCGACGGCAGCAGCGACGACGGCAGCGGCTGTTTGATGGCGATCGAGGCCGTGCGCCTGCTGGCCAAGGCGGGGCTTCGGCCCAAGCGGACGATCCGGGTCGTGCTCTTCACCAACGAGGAGAACGGCCTACGCGGCGGCCGTGCCTATCACGCGGCGCACGGCTCCGAGCGGCATGTCGCGGCGATCGAGGCGGACGTCGGCGCCGGCGCTCCCTGGGGCTTCTCGGCGACCGCGAGCGACGAGGAGTTCGCCCGTCTCGAGCGCTTTGGCGGGCTGATGCGGGTGCTCGGGGCGAGCGGTCTGCGTCGGGGGGGCGGCGGCGCGGACATCTCCCCGCTGACCAAGGACGGGGTGCTCAGCCTCGGCCTCCTCCCGGACATCAGCCACTACTTCGACCTTCACCACAGCGCTGCGGACACGATCGACAAGATCGATCCGGCGCACCTCGAGGGCAACGCCGCGGCCCTGGCGTTGATGGCCTATCTGCTCGCCGACGGTGAGTAGAGGGGGAGTGCGGGGTGTCGCGAGCCCGCTCGCAGCCCGCTCGCAGCCCTGGCCCTGGAGAGCCCAGCTCGCGGCGTCTTGAGCTGCGAGGCTCGTCCGGGGCGGGCGTCTAGGAGCTGCGGCTGAGGGCCGGGATCTGGACGATCCGGTCCTCCTCCTGCGACCACGCTGTCAGCGGACCGCCGTAGACGCAGGCGGAGTCGAGCCCCAGGGTCTTGCGTCCGCGGTAGTGGCCGCGGCGGGCCCAGTGCCCGTGCACCACGAGGACGTCGCCCTGATAGAGACTGTCCCAGGGGACATGCGGGGGGGGGCAGCCCTCAGGGGCCCGATCGTAGCGCGAGCGCTCGCCGTCGGCGGTGCAGCAGCGGACCCGGGTGGCGAAGGATACGTCCGGGTGCTCGAGCCAGGCATCGTCGTGGGGCCCCGCCGCGAGGCGTTCGGCGACCGCGTGCAGGTCCTGCCAGCGCGGGTCGAGGCCAGCGTGCACGGCCCACGCTGGGGCGTAGGAGGCACCCCCTTCGAGGTAGGCGAGGGGAGGGAGGGCCCGCAGCCGATCGAGGAGGGCGGGGCCGTCCTCGGCCTCGTAGAGCTCGTTCAGGGTGTCGTCCTTGCGGGGCCATTGGCCGCTGCGGGCGAGGAGGGCGTAGACCTCGTGGTTGCCGAGGACCCCGAGGCCGCCGACATCACGCCACAGCCGGGCCGCCGCGAGCGAGTCCGGCCCGCGGTTGATGAGGTCCCCAAGGCACCAAAGCTCATCACGGGCCGGATCAAAGCGGACGGTCTCGAGCAGACGATCGAGCTCGCGTGCACACCCCTGAACGTCGCCGACCAGCCAGCGCATGGCGGGAGAGTAGCGGAGGCTCCGGCCGCAGCCCGCGACAAATCGCCGAGCTTCCCTGGCCCGGGCCAGCGCGAGGAGGGCAGCCGGATCCGGCTGTTGACGCGTCCAAGTGCGGGTTGTTTGCGCGCTCGCTCTCCGCCCGCCCCGCTCGGTTCCTCCGGGGATCACGCGGCTGCTCTCCTGGGGTCGATAGGCGCCGGTCGCTGGCAGGGTCGAGATCGCGTAGTCTGCCCCGGTGCCTGCGCTCGGCGTCGATGTCTTGGCATCCCCAGGGCTCGGCCTGTCGATCCTCGCCGCGGCCGGCGTGCTCGCGGGGATCATCAACGCCCTCGCCGGCGGCGGCTCGTTCCTCATCCTGCCGCTGCTGATCGGTCTGGGCCTGCCGCCGACGGTCGCCAACGGGACTAGCCGCGTCGGCGTCGTCGTCCAGTGCCTGAGCTCCTCCTGGACCTTCCACAGCCGAGGGATCCGCGACTACGGGATCACGGCCCGCCTGGCCCTGCCGATCACGGTCGGGGCGCTCGCGGGCGCCTATTTGGCGACGCGCTTCGACGACACGCTGCTGCGTCCGGTGATCGGCGTGGTCTTGGTGGCCTGGGGGTTGATCCTGGGATTTCGCCCGGGTCGCTTCCTCGAGCCGCCGGAGGAGCCCTCGCCCGCGAGCTGGCGCAGTGACCTCGGCGGCCTGGTGATCGGACTCTACGGCGGATTTCTCCAGGCAGGCGTCGGCTTCCCGCTCCTCGCCCTCCTGATCCCTGCGCTCGGCTACCACGCGGTCGTCGCGAACGCGATCAAGGCCCGCCTGGTCCTGATCTACAGCCTCCTCGCCCTGCCGATCTTCGCCATGGCGGGGCAGATCGTCTGGCGCGAAGGTCTGGTGCTCGGCGCGGGGACGATGCTCGGCGGCTGGCTCGGCGCCCGCCTTCAGCTCCGCTCGGGCGCTGGGATCGTCCGCTGGGCAGTGCTCATCATGGTGCTCATCGGCGGCGTCGCCCTGCTCGTCACCGGCTAGTCGAACGGCGTGAGACCGCGCGCCCGCGGAGCTCAGCCGAGCAGTAACGCGGCCGAGCCGACCAGGATCAGGTAGGGGACGAAGGGCAGGAGGCCGACGCGGACGAGGAGGTGGACGAGGAGGCGGAGGCTGGCGAGGCCGACGACGAGGCTCGCGAAGAAGCCGACGACATAGGGGAGCGGATCCTGCACAGCAGCGCCGGCGGGCGTCTGGCTGATGGCGATGATCTCCTTGAGGGAGGCGCCTAGGATCGCCGGGATGCTTAGGAGAAAGGAGAAGCGGGCGGCCGGGAGGCGCGGGAGCCCGAGGGCGAGGGCAGCGGCGATCGTCGCCCCCGAGCGGGAGATGCCCGGGACGATCGCCCCGAGCTGAAAGAGGCCGATGACCAGCGCTTGGAGGACGGTGGGGGTCGCCTCGGGATCGTCGCTGCGGGGGCGGGCGTAGTGGGTGAAGGCGAGGAGGCCGGCTGTGAGGAGGAGCCCGACGCCGATCCAGGTCGGCTCCGCTTCGATCGCGAGGACCGTGTTCTCGACGGCGGGGACGAGGGCGAGCGCGAGCGGGAGGGTGCCGAGGACGAGGGCGCCGATCATCCGCCGCCGCTCGATCGAGCCCCCCGGCGCGAGCGAGCGGAGGAGCTGGAGGAGGTCGTCGCGGTAGACCCAAAGGACGGAGAGGAGGGTGCCCGCGTGGACGACGATGTTGAAGCGGTGCCCTGCGACGGAGGCGTCGACGCCGAGCCAGCGCTGGGCGAGGCTCAAGTGTCCCGACGACGAGATCGGCAGGAACTCCGTGACCCCCTGGAGGGCGCCGAGGGCTGCGGCGAGGCCGAGGCTGAGCGCTTCAGGCACGACCCTTTGTAGCCGCGCCTGCGGCGACACCCCAGAAAAGAGCGTGGAGGTGCCGGTGGCGGTGCGTGGCGGGCTGCTGGTGAGGGGGGGAAGGCTGAGGCGTGGGCCGGGCGAGGGGGGACAGCGCTGAGGCCGTCTAGACCGGGACGTCTGCGGTCTTCGAGGGGAGCTCTTCGGTGGCCGAGGGATCCGCATCGGCGGAGTCATCGGCTTCGGCTTCGGCTCCGGCTCCGGCTTCGGCGGTAGCGTCGTCGCCCTCTTCGGGGTGCTCAGCCGTGTGGTGAATCGCGGCGTAGCTCGGTCGCTCGACCCGGCCTCGCTCCCACAGGTGAGCTTCGATCGCGTTGATCAGCGGACGTGTGCTCGGGCGGTCGAGGGCGCTGACGAGGTAGGTCTCCGGGCCTGCGTTCTCACGCTCTAGGGCGAGCTGGTCGGGGCTCAGGAGGTCGCACTTGTTGAGGGCGATCATCCGCGGGACATCGCCGGCGCCGAGGTCCCCGAGGATGTTCTCGACGGTCGCCTGGTGCTGCTCGCGATCGGGGTCGTTGACGTCGGCGACGAGGAGGAGGAGATCGGCGTCGGCGACCTCCTCGAGGGTCGCCGAGAAGGCCTGCATCAGCGCCGGCGGGAGCTCGCGGATGAAGCCGACGGTGTCGAGGAGAACGACCTCGCGATCCTCGGGGAAGCGGATCCTGCGGACGGTGGGATCGAGGGTCGCGAAGAGCTTGTTCTCGGCGATCACGTCCGCGCCGGTGATCGTGTTCAGGAGGGTGCTCTTGCCGGCGTTGGTGTAGCCGACGATCGCGACGGAGGGGACGCCGGAGCGCTGACGCCGGGAGCGTCGTTGGTCGCGCTGCTTGCGGAGCTGGCCGAGCCGCTTCTCTAGATCGCTGGTCCGCTTCTCCGCCTTGCGTCGGTCGAGCTCGAGCTTGGTCTCGCCTGGGCCGCGGCCGCCGATGCCTCCGGCGAGGCGGGACATCATCGTCCCCTTGCCGACCATAAAGGGCTTGCGATAGCGGAGCTGGGCCAGCTCGACCTGGAGCTTGCCGTCCGAGGACTTCGCGTGTTGGGCGAAGATGTCGAGGATCAGCATCGTCCGATCGATCACCTTGAGGTCGGTCCGCTCCGAGATCGAGCGCGCCTGCGAGGGGGTCAGCTCGGGGTCGCAGATCAGGAGCTCGACGTCCTGCTCGAGGGCCTGGACGAGCACGTCGCGGAGCTTGCCGGAGCCGAGGAAGGTCCGCGGATCGGGGTGGGGACGGCGCTGCTCGACGATCTCGACGACGGCGATGCCGAGGGTCCGGCACAGCTCGTGGAGCTCGTGGCGGCGAGCGTCGACGTCCGGGCCGCCGCGGTGGACCATCATCAGCATCGCCCGGGTGCCGTCCCGCTCCTCGCGGGAGCGTCGAGTCGTGGCGACGAGCTGGGCCTCGAGATCGCGGACGAAGTCCGTAAACGGTTGGGGCACGGCCGCCGGCAGCTCGTCGTCGCCGAGGTCGCGGGTCAGCAGGCTGAGCGGTGTCCGCGGCCACTCGCGCTCCGTAAAGACATCCGCGGTGCCCGGGGCCGGGGGCGCGAGCGTGGCGATGTCGATCTGGATCCCGGCCGGCCCCTGGTGGATCGCGGCGACCAGATCGAGGCGGAGCTTGGCGAGGTCCGCGAGCTCCTCGCGGGTGAGCGGGTCGACGACGAGGTGGGTCGTGATCAGGCGGACGCCGCGGAGACGACCGCCGACGCCGCGGACGCGGGCGAACTCCGGCAGCTGCATCGAGTGAGCCTCGCCGAGGATCACGCTCTCGACGCGGCCGCGTCGATCGATGAAGAGGCCGAGCTGGCGCCCGAGCTGATGGGAGAGATCGAGGAGATCGCGGGCGAGCGCCGCTGAGATCACCTGGTCTGCGGGTACGCCCCTGTCGCCGAGCCGAGCGAGGGTCTTCGCCTGGCTAGGCTTGAGGTTCGCGGTGTCGCCAAAGATCGCCGAGCGAGAGTTCACGGGGCGACACTATGCTCCTCGAGGAGCTTGAGCGCGACCGCGAGCGCCTGCTGCGCGCGATGACCGGCGCTGTTGCGGGCGTCGAGGGTCTGGCTCGCATGGTCGAGGCGCCCCTCGACATCGGCGAGCGTGCTCTCGAGGTAGTCGATCCGGGCCCGGAGCGACGCCGCCTCTGCCTTCGATGATGCGTCGAGGTCGCTGAGGCTCTCGCTGAGCCGCTCGATCTCGCCGCCCATCGTCGCCTTGGTGTCGGCGAGCTCGACGGTCAGCTCGGAGATCGCCTCTGCGGCCTTCTCGCGGGCGTCCGAGAGGGTGTCGGAGAGCTCCTCGATGTTCCGCTCGGCCTCCGCCTTGGTGTCCTCGAGGACCTGGTTGAGGCGGGTGATCGAGTGCTCGGCGAGCTCGCGGGTGTCTGCGAGCTCCTGCTCCATCCGGATCTTCTCGGCGGCCGCGAGCTCGCGGGCCTCCTGCAACGCCTCCTCGAGGCCGGCGATGTGGGCCTCGAGGGTGGCCTTGGTCTCGGCGGCGGACTCTTCGAGGGCGGCGACCGCGGCTCGGTGCTCCTCGTGGGTGGCCGCGAGCAGCTCGGCGTGCCCCGCCCGAATCTCCGCGATCTCGGCGTCCTTGCTCTCCTCGAGGGCGAGGAGCTGAGCCGCGGCCTGGTCGCCCATCTTGGCCAGGGCGAGGTCGTGCTGCTGGCGAAGCTCGCCGATCTCGAGCTCCCCCCGCTCCTTCGCCTCTGCCGACTCGCGGGCGAAGTTCTCGCGGAGCTCGCGGAGCTCGGCGGCGTGGGTCTCTTCGAGCTGGAGGACCTGCTCTTGGCGGTTCTCCTCGGCCTGCTCGAGCGCCAGCGTGTGCCGCTCCTTGAGCTCGTGGATGTGCCCCTCGTAGGCGTTGCGGAGCTCATCCGTGGCCCGTGTGTGCTCGGCCTGGGCTGCCTGGCGCTCCTCGTCGGTCCGCTGCTGGAGCTCGGCCAAGCCCATCTCGAGGCGGCTCACCTCTTGGCGCTTGTCGCCGAGCTGCTCGTTGAGATCGCTGACCTCCGCGGAGGTCGCCATCAGCTGGTTGGTCAGGGCGTCCCGCTCGGTCTCGAGGCGGGCGATCCGATCCTGAGCCTCGGTCAGCTCTTGGATCCGGGTCGAGAGGGTCTCGGCGGCCTTGTCCTGCTGGAACTCGAAGCTCTTCTGGGCCTCGGCGAACTCGACCTCGATCTCCTTGAACTTGTCGGTCATCCGCTCGAGGCGGGCCTTGAGCCCCTCCTCGCGCTTGCGGGCCGTCGCCCGATCCTGGGTCATCGCCTCGATCGACTCGCGCGCCGAGAGGAGCTGCTCTTGGACCTCCAGGAGCTGGCCCTCGAGATCGGAGTTGACGGTCTGGAGCTGGCGGTTCTTCGAGCCGGCGTCGAGGATCGCACGGTCGCGGTTCTCGATCTCATCGCGGAGCGACAGGATCTCGCGCTTCTTCGCGTTGAGCGCGGCGCGGATCTCGAGGACCTCGCGTTGGACCTTGAAGCCTGAGTTCTCGTGATTGCGGCCGCGGGTGGAGTCGGACTCCCGCCGCGCCTCGGCCTCGTCGCTGAGGGCGTTGAACTCCTCGATCGGAGTGCGACCGCTGGTCTCACCGCGGGCGGGCTCATGCTCGCCGTCCATCCGCTTCTCGATCCGCTCCTCGGTCGCCTTGGTCACCGACGCCGGCTCGCCGCCCGCGCTCTCGCCGATCTGGATCAAGGGCCGGACGGTCTCGACCAGCAGCTCCGCGTCGAGCGGCATCTTGAGGTAGCCGTTGGCGTGGGTCTTGAGGTTGCGATGCTGGTCGAAGACGTCTTGGCTGACGCTCGAGGCGTAGATGACGATCGGCACCTCTTTGGTCTGACCGTTGCGACGCAGGCGATTGCAGACGGAGAACCCCGAGGTCAGCGGCAGCTCGGCGCGAATGAAGATGATGTTCGGCGCGACGGTCCGCGCGACGTTGACCGCCTCAGGACCGTTCTCGGTCACTGTGAACTCGAAGCGATACGCTGCGAGCATGTCCTGGATGACGGCTGGAGTCTTGCCATCGGCGTCAATGATCAGCGCAGAGAACACGGCGGCAAGATAGCCCGACCGTCCCCCGCAATACCAGCCCAAGGGACGGGTGCTCGAAAGTGACCCTGGCGTCTTGGTGAGCGCGAGCGGGCCCCGGAGGCCCGCACCGCGGCGGCTAGCGCATCACCCGCGGATCCCGGAGGAGGGCCTCCCGGGGCCGCCATGACCTCTGGGCGCGGCTCCGACGGTGAAAGGCCCGCGACGAGTGTTCTCGTCCGCGGGCCTCCCGGGGGGTCGTCGTCGTGGCGGCGAACTGTGTTCGAGGGGCGTAGGGGGCTAGAGCCCGCGCGATCGACCTCAGCGTGGGGGCGCCCGCCGGAGCCGATCCGCGAGTTCGAGGAGCTCCTGGAGATCGCTGCCTTTGGCGGGGTTCTTGGCCATCAGGACGTGGAGCTGGCGACCGTCGTCGTAGGCGACGAGCGTCCGACCGACTCGATCCTTGCTGAGCATGTAGGTGCGCCCGCGAAAGCGTTGCAGGGTCCCTCGCAGCGCCCCGCCGCGGCTCGGCTGGCGCAGCTCGAGCGCTCGGCCGCCGTTCGGGTTGAGCGGGTACTCGATCACCTCGGGCATGGGCGCGTCGGCGTCGTCGAGCTGGCCGAGGCTGACGAGGTTGACGCCCGCCGCCGCGCCGCTCGGCGGGCGGCCGATGACCTGTGGTTCGAGCGCGGAGAGTGACATGTCCTCTTGGACGTTTTGATCCGCGGCCGCGATCGTCGGCGCCTCTGCGGGGGTCTGTGGCAGGCTGGCGCGGGTGATCGCGAAGAGGACAGCGGCGGCCGCGGCCGCAGGGGCGAGCACCAGGCCGCCGCGGAGGAAGCTGCGGAGGCGGCTCCAGCCGCGCTCGCGGGCGGTCTCCTCGTCGAGCTCGACCTCGCGGTCGACGGCGTCGAGCTCGAGGAGGATCCTGGCGCGGAGGGCCTGCGGGGCGGTCTCTCGCGGGAGATCGCGGAGCATCTGCCGAGCGCTTACTTGCTCTTCGACCATGTCCTTGAGGGCTGGATCATCCTCGATCTCCTCGGCGACAGCGGCCGCCGCCTCGGCGTCGAGCTCACCGTCGATATATGGTTGAAGCCGGCGGATCAGGGGATCAGTGCTGGGGCGTGTGCGGCTCATGCGTGACCTCGCTTGCGGTAGGCGTCGAGGTGGATCGGCGCGTCGTTGGCCTGGAGAGGTTCGGGCATCTGTCGCTCGAGGATCTTCTTTAGGTGGCGACGGCCGCGGTAGAGGCGGCTCATCACGGTGCCGACGGGACACTCCATCACCGCGGCGATCTCCTTGTAGGAGAGGCCCTCGATGTCGGCGAGGAGCACCGCGAGGCGGAAGTCCTCCGGGACCTCCTCGAGGGCGCTGTGGACCGCCTCGGCGATGTTCTTGGAGGCGACCGCCTGCTCCGGCGAGGGCGGGGCGCTGGCGAGGCCTGCGGCGCCGGCTTCGTCGAGCGTGCGGGCTTGGTGGGTCAGGTGCTCGGCCTGCTCGCGCCGTCGGTTGCCGCGGTGGTAGCTGTTGACGAAGGTGTTGCGGAGGATGGTGAAGAGCCAGGCGCGGATGCTCGTCCCGGGCTCAAAGCGGTGCCAGAAGCGGTAGGCGCGGACGAGCGTGTCCTGGACGAGATCCTCCGCGGACGCGCGATTGCGGGTCATCCGCAGCGCCACCCCGAAGAGGCTGTCGAGGTGAGGGAGGGCGGTCTTTTCGAACGCCTGCCGAGCGGTCGCATCCATGGTGACGAGGGGAACCCAGGGGCTCGGGAGAGTATTCCCGGGCCCGCGCCGCGCGGCCGCCCCGGAGGCAGAGGGTAGCGCAGGGGCGCCTCAGGCGGATCGCGTTGTTTGCGCGCTGTGGACCTCGGATGATCTGCGCGACAACCATCGTGCGCTCTCTGCGCGATGGCGATCTTGACCGACATGGCGGGTACCCTCCGCGCCGATGACAGGCGCGACCTCGAGGCCCGAGTACAACTCCCCCCTGGCGACCCGCTACGCGACCGCGGCGATGGTCGGCAACTTCGCGGGGCGACGGAGGGCCCTCCTCTGGCGCGATCTATGGATAGCCCTCGCGGAGTCGGAGCGGGCGCTCGGTCTGCCGATCAGCGCCGAGCAGATCGCCAGCCTCAGGGGAGCGCGCGAGACCCTCGACTTCGATCGCGTGGCGGCGCTCGAGGCAGAGCTTCGCCACGACGTGATGGCCCACGTCCATCACTACGGCGAGGTCGCGGGTCCGGAGGCGGCGAAGATCATCCACCTGGGCGCGACCTCCTGCTTTGTCACCGACAACGCCGAGCTTGTGATGATCCGCGACGGGCTCGAGCTGGTGATGGATCGCCTCTACACCGCGATCCGCCAGCTCGGCGACTTCGCCCGCGAGCACCGATCCCTGCCGACCCTCGCCTATACCCACCTCCAGCCGGCGCAGCTGACCACAGTGGGCAAGCGCGCCTGTCTCTGGGCGCAGGATCTCGCGCTCGACATGGAGACCGTCGAGGGGCTGGTCGCTCGCCTGCCGATGCGCGGGGTCAAGGGGACGACGGGGACGCAGGCCTCGTTCCTCCAGCTCTTCGACGGGGACCATGCCAAGGTTCGCGCCCTCGAGCAGCAGATCTGCGCGGCGATGGGCTTTGATCGGGCGATCCCGGTCAGCGGCCAGACCTACACCCGCAAGATCGACACCTGGGTGCTGAGCGCCCTCGCGGACATCTGCGGCTCGGCGGCGAAGTTCGCCGTCGATCTCCGCCTCCTCGCCCACAAGCGGGAGATCGAGGAGCCCTTTGAGCCCAACCAGATAGGCTCGAGCGCGATGGCCTACAAGCGCAACCCGATGCGCAGCGAGCGGATCTGCGGCCTCGCGCGCTTCGTCCACTCGCTCGCCGGGAGCCCGCGCGAGACCCACGCCAACCAGTGGTTCGAGCGGACCCTCGACGACAGCGCGAACCGTCGCCTGGTCCTCACGGAGGCCTTCTTGGCGACCGACGCTGTGCTCAACCTGGTCGTCGACGTGACCAAGAAGCTCGTCGTCTACCCCCAGAAGATCGCCGCCAACATGGCCGACGAGCTCCCCTTCATGGCGACCGAGGCCGTGATCATGGCCGGGACCCGCGGCGGCGAGAGCCGTCAGGACTTGCACGAGGCGATCCGCCAGCACGCCTGGGCCGCGGCGGCCGAGCTCAAGGAGGGTCGGGCCAACGACCTGATGCTGCGGATGGAGCAGGATCCGCTCCTCGGTCGCTTTGTCGGCGGTGTGCTCGACCCGAAGCGCTACATCGGCCGAGCGCCGGAGCAGGTCGAGGAGCTCCTGGGATCGACGTTGGAGCCGCTCCTCGAGCGTCATCGCCAGCGCGAGGGTCGCTTCGTCCCGCGCGTTCGCGTCTGAGCTGAGCCGTGTGTCGGGGTGCTACGCCGGCCTTGCGTTCATCGACGGTCGTTCTAGGATCGGAGCGGACGATGCCGAGGAGAGCCGACATGCCGAAGAGTCCGATCGAACCGCGCGACGAGCTTCTCCTCCTGGGTGACCGGGCTGGCGACGAGCCTGCTGAGGACCTCGAAGGCGTCGAGGATGACTTCGATGGTGACGAGTTCGAAGAGGACGAGTTCGAAGAGGACGAGTTCGAAGAGGAAGAGGACGACGAGTTCGAAGAGGACGAGTTCGAAGAGGAAGAGGACGACGAGCTCGAAGAGGACGAGTTCGAAGAGGACGAGTTCGAAGAGGAAGAGGACGACGAGTTCGAAGAGGAAGAGGACGAGTTCGAAGAGGACGAGTTCGCAGAGGACGAGCTCGAAGAGGACGAGTTTGAAGAGGACGAGTTCGAAGAGGACGAGCTCGAAGAGGACGAGCTCGAAGAGGACGACCTCGAGGAGAACGACCTCGACGACGGTATAGAAGAGGAGCCCTAGGAGGCCGTGGCAAAAGTCCCGCGCGCTCTCGCTTGCCCTCGTCGGCCCTCTCGGCACGATTGCTGCGCGAGAGCCCACGGGACTTTCACCACGGCCTCCTAGGGGCTGACGAGAGCGGGCGCTCGAGCGGGAGCACGGGCCCGGGGTGACGCGACCTCGGCGTCGAAGGCTGCGCTCGCCTAGCGGGCGGCGAGCAGCCCTCGATAGCGGCGTTGGCCAGGGCGAACGGTCTCAACGGTCGCGCTCGGCAGCGCAACGCGGGGGTCCCCTTCGCCGCGCCAACGGAGGGTCGCCTCGGCGAGGCGTGGGTCGTCGGGGTGCGCCAGCGAGGAGGGCGGGGCGGCCCTCCGCGAGCCTTCGCTCCGATCGAGGATGGCGTCGACGATGCCCTGCGTGACGAGATCGTCACCGTCGGCCGCGGCCAGCTCGATGATGGTCTCTTCCCAGCGGGAGCGATCGAGGTCGAGGGCCGCGAGTGCGACCGCTAGGCGCAGCTCCGGCTCAGCGTCGCCCAGCCACCGCTCGATCTGGGAGAGGTCGCCGCGGCGGACCCGAAGGGCGGCCGCGAAGGCGCGCATCCTCGGTGGGAGCGACCTGTCCCCGGGCTTTGCGGAGAGCTCTTCGAGGAGCGCCGCGGTCGCCTGTGGATCGTCGAAGAGGCGGCGTAGATAGGCCTGCAGGGCATAGTCGCCGACCCGGCGGAGGAGCAGATCGTCGCCGCTCTCGACGACCTCGCTGAGATCGTAGAGGGCGACGGCGAAGCGAGCCCGCTCGACGCTCATCAGGCTGCAGCCCCCCTCGCGTGTGGTCGCCAACCAGAGCCAGGCGTGGGCTCGGAGGTTGGGCTCATCGGCCTCGAGGAGCGCCGAGATCGCCGTCGCCGGGAGGCCGCGGAAGGCTCGGATGCGGAGACGTTGACCGGAGTCGCTGAGGCGGTCGATCGAGGGCTCGCGGGCGAGGGCGCGGAGCGCTTCGCGGCGGGCGACAGGCGCCTCGAGGAGCGCCTCTTCCAGCTCCAGGGCGGCGCTGCTGCTGGCCCTGTCTTCGCGGGCGGAGGGCTCAACGCCGGGTTGTGCCAGCGCGAAGGCCCCCGCCATTTCGGCCCAGGCGAACTCTCGGAGAGAGTCATCGGACGAGCGGATTTGTTCAGCCGCGTCAGTCTGCACCGGCGCACAGCGGCTCCGCGCCTTCGCGGATACGCTGCCCGGCACGATCCAGATCGACGCGGCGAGGCTGAGCGCGAGGAGAAATTTCATACGACGCCACCAACCTAGCGGTGTCGGATCAGGGCAGCAAAAAAGAGGCGTAGACGGGAGCCAACGCGCGCTAGGAGGCCGACGAACGCTCTCGCGGAGCCCGGCAGCTGCTCGCTGGATCGCCGAGAGGAGGCGCCCGAAGGCGTCGGAAGGCCGTATTGAGGGAAACTCGGGACTGTAGGCTGGGGTCGCACACCGATCTCGCGGGGGCTCGCGGGGGATCGAGGTGTAATGATCGATGGAGCCGAACGTATTCTCCTTCGCTGCCATCGTGGGCATGGTCTAGGTTTCGGGGAGGAGCCACGTATGGGAACCAAACAGGATCGCTATGGACTCATCGGCACCCTCGTCGCGGAGAAGTACCAGGTCGAGGGGCTCGTCGGCGAGGGCGGCTTCGGGGTGGTCTACCGCGCCCAGCACCGGATTTGGGACCAGCCGGTGGCGATCAAGTGCTTCACTGCCCTGTCCAACGCGCCCGAGAATTGCCGCGACCAGCTCCTCGATCTCTTCATCCAAGAGGGCAAGCTCCTCAGCGTTCTCTCGAGTCGGTCGGCGGCGATTGTCCAGGCGCGGGACATCGGCACGCTGACCACGCCGACCGGCGTGTGGCTGCCCTACATGGTGCTCGAGTGGCTCGAGGGCCACTCCCTAGAGGCGCTGATCAAGAAGGACTCAAAGCCTCTGGGGGTTGAGCGTTCGGCCGCGGAGGTCTTTCAGCTCCTCGACGGACCCGCTCGGGCGTTGGCCCTGGCTCACAGCCATGGCGTCGCGCACCGCGACATCAAGCCCGAGAATTTCTTCGTCGTCAGCGGCTCGCTCGTGCCGGGGGCGGTGATCAAGGTGCTCGACTTCGGCATCGCCAAGGTGATGCAGTCGCAGGCTCAGACGGCGATGCAGGCGACCGGGAGCAACGTCACCTCCTTCACCCCGAACTACGGCGCACCCGAGCAGTTTGACCGGATACATGGGGCGACCGGCCCCTGGACGGACGTCTTCGGGATGGCGCTGGTCTACCTCGACGTGATGCGCGGGGGACAGTCGACGCTCGGCGGGGACACCTTCCTCCAGCTCGCCTTCGCCAGCCAGAACCCAGATCGGCGCCCGACGCCGCGAAACCTCGGGATCGAGGTCAGCGATGCGATCGAGGCGGTCTTCGAGCGGGCGCTGGCGGTGAAGGTGGTCGATCGCTACGCCAACATGAGCCTCTTCTGGGCGTCGCTGGCGGAGGCCCTCGGGGTGGTCGACTTCCCGCCGATGCCGACCGCCGATCTCGAGGCCGACGAGATGGACGCGCTCCTCAACACAGGCGTCGATGAGGGCGGGGAGACCAGCACCCAACGGCTCGGTGGGCTGACAAACACCGCCTCCGGGAAGATCCATCCGCGCTCCCAGGAGCCGACCGGGGGCTCTCCGCAGATCGGTCAGACGGAGGTCGCGCCGGGCTCCTATACCACCGATGTCCAACCTGGCGGGCTGACGGTCGTCTCCCCGGGATCCGTGGTCGACAGCCCGAGATCCTCGCGGGCCGGGCTCCTCGCGGGCCTAGGCGGGCTCCTGGCCGTTGGCGGGGTCGCTGCCTATTTCGCGATGCAGCCGGCGGCGGAGGTCGAGCCGGCCGACATCACGCCGTCGGTCGACGCCTCCGCAGAGAGCCCCGCGCAGGACCCGGACTCAGAGCAGGGGGAGCCTAGGCGGGCGGCGGAGGCTGATCCTGCCGCGGCGGAGCCGAGCTGTCCCGAGGGCATGGTCTACCACCCCGGCGGGAAGTACTTCCAAGGGACGGACGCCGACTCCCCGGTGCTCAGCCTGGCGAGGCCCGCCCACCAGGTCGAGGTCGACGCCTTCTGCCTTGATCGTCGCGAGGTGACCGTCGCGGAGTACCGCGAGTGTTCGGGCGCCGGTGAGTGCAAGCGTGCCTATCGTGACAGCTTCTGGCCGCAGGGATCGATGGAGGCGAGGGAGTGGAAGTCCAGCCGCAAGGCCTACAGCCCGCTGTGCAACGAGAACCACGAGGATCGTGGGGAGCACCCGATTAACTGCGTCACCTGGAACCAGGCGGTCGCCTACTGCAAGCGGGCCGGCAAGCGCTTGCCGACCGAGAGCGAGTGGGAGTTCGCAGCTCGCGGCTCCGACGGGCGGGTCTATCCTTGGGGCGACGAGGTCCCGTCAGCGGAGCACCTCAACGCCTGTGGGACCGAGTGCTCCGCTTGGCAGACCGAGGCAGGCGTCTCCGGGCATGGGGTGATGTACGAGGCTGACGACGGCCACCCGGCGACCGCGGCGGTCGGCTCCTTCCCCAAGGGGACGACCGAGCGCGGGCTGCTCGACATGACGGGCAATGTCTTCGAGTGGACCGACGATCCCTTCTTGCCCTACCCGAACCGGGAGGGGGAGCCGCCGGACGCGGTCCCGGACATGAACCGGGTCATCCGCGGGGGCGCCTTCAACAGCGTCGAGCCGGAGCACACCGATCCGGCGCTCCGCTATCCGATGGACGCGAGCGCCCACTCCCATGGGATCGGCTTTCGCTGCGCCGCGGCGGCGAAGCTGTGAGTCGCCGCGAAGGGCGACCGAGGCGAGGGGCGACCGGGGCGAAGCGGCGACCGGGGCGAGGGGCGACCGGGGCGAGGGTCGACCGGGGCGAGGGTCGACCGGGGCGAAGCGGCGAGGGTCGACCGGGGCGAGGGGCGACCGGGGCGAGGGTCGACCGGGGCGAGGGGCGACCGCGGCGAGCGGTGAGTTCGCTGAGGAAGAGGACGTCGCAGCCCGATCCAGCGTTGTTGTTGTTGACCGCTCCGCGAGCAGCCCGTGTCGCGTAGCGCACTCGCACGGGTAGTTGGGGCTACTCGGCGAGGATCTTGGCGACCGCAGCCTTGACGTGCACCGCCTCGACCTCGTCGCGGTGCTTCTTCATGACCGCCCCGATCAGGCGGCCAGACTGCTTGGGATCCTTGATGCCGGTCTCGGTCGCGATCGCGCGGACGATCGCCTCGGTCGCCGCGGCGTCCAGCTTGGTCGGCAGGAACTGCTCACAGAACGCGAGCTCAAATTGATTCTCGGCGAGGAGGACAGCTCCGCGCTCGCCCGCCGCCTCAAAGGCTGTGATGGCCTTCTTGAGCTCCTTCGCGTAGCTGGCGATCATGTCTAGCCACAGCTCGTCGGTCTCCTCGGCGCCGCTTCCATCCTTGAGGCGGGTGAGCACTTTGTTCTTGAGCATGCCGACGACGGTCATGGTCGGGGCGTCGCGATCAAGGCGGGCTTGACGGAGGATGGAGTCGATCTGGTCGCGGATTGCGCTGCTCATGGCGGCGTGATGGTAGCTCAGCTTTTCCGTCCGAGGGCGCGACGATGGGCGCTCTCCAGATCCGCCGCGGCATAGGTGCGGGTGCGCAGGGCGTTGTGCTCGGCCAGGAGGTCCGCGGGCAGGGCCAGGCGCTCGATCCTCCGGAAAAAATCGCGATGGGCGCGGAGCGAGTGGGGGACCCCCTCGAGGAGACGGCGGCCGACGGCCTCGCCGGCCTCTGCGAGCTCCTCGGCTGGGACGAGATGGGCGAGGGCGCCGACGCTGAGCGCCTCCTCGGCGCTGATGCGCTCGCCGCAGAGGAGGAGGCGGCGGGCGAGCGAGGCCCCGAAGACCGCGTGGAAGCGGAGGAGCCCCGCTGCGTGGTAGACGACGCCGAGCTTGCTCGCCGGCACCGAAAACGTGACGCCTGGGCGGGCGAGCCTGAGATCGCAGGCGCAGGCGAGCTCCACACCGGCGCCGATGACGACCCCTTGGAGGAGCGCGACGAAGGTCGCGTCCGCCTCGGTCATCGCCGATGAGGCGTCGATGAGCAGCTGATCCGGGAGGGTCGCGGGATCCTCCTCGGCGAGGCGGGCGAGCGCCCTGAGGTCGAAGCCCGCGGAGAAGACCTGGTCGCCGGCCCCGGTGAGGAGAACGACCTCGCCAGAGAGCGTCCGGGCGCGCTCGCGGATCCACCCGAGCATCGCCGGATCGAGCGCGTTACGCCGGGGAGGGTTGTCGAGCGTCCACAGGAGGAGGCCCTCGGCGATGCGGGTCTCGACGACGGGCATCGATCAGCCGGCCGAGTCGGCGGGGGGTGCCTCGGTCGGCTTCTTCGCGCCGTCCTCAGGGATCGACGAGGGCGGGTGACCGGCGGGCACGGGCGCCGACAGGGTGAGGCCGCTGGAGGGGGGCAGCTCGGGTGTGATCTCGCCGGCCTCGACCTTCCGGCGCATCTCCTCGAGCGCCTTCGCGGACTCGGACTCCGGGTTTTGCATGATCTTCTTGCGCAGGGCGAAGGCTCGCTTGCGACGCAGCGCCGGGGTGAGCTCCGCGGGATCGGACTCGATGAGATCGATCTCCTCCTGTGTCAGGGGCTCGGCCGCCTTCGGCGCGCCTTCGGCGGGCTTGGTGTCGGCGGGCTTGGCCTCCGCTTCGATCTTGGCGGGCTCGGCCTTGGCGGGCTCCGCGGCCTTCGCCTCAGGCTTGGGCTCTCCGTTGCCGCAGCCGCCGGCGAGGGCTGCGACGAAGGCGATACACACAGAACGATGCATGCCCGGAGCTTATCAGGTTAGGAGCGGCGCCGGAGCGAGCGCCACAGCGTCACCGGGATCGCCACCAGGAGCGCCGCCTGGACGAACCCGAGGAAGGGGCTCATGTGGCTCATCATGAGCAGGTCGTCGGCGCCCCGGTAGTACTGGACCCACGCCGCCATCTGCGGGAACGCGGACATCGCGAAGATCGCGGAGAAGGCGATCCCGGCCCGTGAGGCGAGGCTCATCGGCATCGCGACCACGCGGATGGCGAGGAGGGCCAAGACTCCGAGGTACCAGGCGAGGTAGGCGATGAAGACCGGGTGGATCGAGGTCTCGAGGGGATGCTTGAGCACCGCCAGGCTGAGGACGCCGAGGAGCCCAGCCCAGAGGAAGAACTCGCCGAGGAGCGAGCCCAGGGGCAGCTGCGTGCGCTTCTCGCTGAGGTCTGCCTTGGGCGTCCGCATCATCAGGAAGACGACGAAGGGGACGGTGAGGAGCGCGAGGTTGAGGAGGAAGAAGGCGCCGGTCTGGTTGTACTCGTTGTGTCGCGCGGGGTTGGCGAGGACGACGAGGACCATCGTCACGATGGCGCCGAGGAGCGCCTCGCCTCGGGTCAGGGCGGTGATCGCCGTGCGGCTGATCTTGCGCTCCAGGGCGCGGAGGCCGAGGAGGCCGAGGAGGCCGATCCCGACCGTTCCGACGGCGATGGCGAAGTCTGCCTCATGGGCGAGCCGCCAGTCGCGGAAGAAGATCTCATGGGGGAGGAGCGAGGAGCGGAAGAGGTGGGCCGTCGCCGCCTCGGGGAGGAGAGCGTAGACGCCGATGGTGTGCTTGGTCGGCATCAGGCCGAAGGCGGCGCCGACCATCGCCAGGGTGCCGAAGAAGCTCAGCAGGCCGATGCCGAGGACCCCCGGGGTCCGATGGCTGCCGAGGGCGAAGCCGATGAGCTGGGCGAGGAAGGAGAGGAAGAGGCAGCCGACGAGCGCGACCAAGATTCCGGCGAGGGCCGGGACGAGGTGACCGACGAAGGCGACGGTGAGGAGGAGGAGGAGCGCCTGCGGTACGGCGAGGACCGCGACGACCGAGAGGGCGCCCGCGCCGAGGCCGAGGATCAGCTCGCGGGTCCGCAGCGAGGTGCCGGTCAGGGGCATGAGGGTGTTCTCATGGACCTCCTGGGCCATCTGCGTGCCGACGAGGAGCGGAGCTGCGACCAGGAGGAGGAGGGCGAAGATCCCGCTGGCGATGGCCCCGGTCACGCGGACGCCGTCGACCAGGTTGAGCGGCGACTCGTAGATCTCGACCGAGGGGACGAGGTCCTTCGCGAGGATCGCCTTCAGCTGCCGGACCTGGTCGGTCTCATGCCAGTTGAAGTAGGTGTAGTAGGTGTCCGGATCCGGGACCTCGTGGCTGATCCCGTGGCGTGCGAGCGTCGTCTGGACGTCGGCCTGAAGGGCCCGGAGCTGGCCGCGGGGCGGCTCTTGGATCGCCGCCTGGCGGAGGATGTTGACCGCCTCGTCGTACTTCGAGCGGGCCTGGTTCCACTCCTCATCGCCGGGGTCGAAGGCGTCGATCTCGGCGAGGACCATCCTCTGCTCGAGGGCCGAGTCGACGATGATGACGTGCTCGAATTGCTCGCGTTGCCAGCGGGGCTCCTCGAGGTCGAAGCCCTGACGAATGGCGGCCTCAAACTGACCGCTGCCGAAGGAGATCCAGGCGCCGAGGACCAGGGTGAGGACCGAGAGCAGGAGCGAGAGGAGGAGGTAGCGGCGGAGACGTCCACCTCGATAGGATCGGGTGACGAAGGGAAGCGCGGCGCTGCGGAGTTGGGCGAGCTTGGACATGGGGGCTCCTGCGGATCAGTTGACCTGATCGTCCGAGAGTCGATTGTAAACGTCTTCTAGGCGGCTGCGGAGCCGACTGGAGGTGACCACTCGGACGCCAGCGGCGACCAGGGCGGCGAGGATGTCGGCCATCAGAGCTTCGTCGCCCTGGACCTGGATCGTGAGGGTCGGCTGTCCGTCCTCCACGCCGGTCTCCTCGATCAGGGCGCGGTGCTCGCGGAGCACCGCCTGGGCCCGCTCGAGACCGCTCTTTGTGGCGTCGTCGAGGATCCGCAGGCGGTAGACGAAGCGGCTGACGTCGTAGCGCTCGATGATCTCGTCGACGGGGCCAGAGACGACGAGGCGACCGCGCTGGATGATCGCCATGCTGTCGCAGAGGTCGTCGAGCTCGCGGAGGATGTGCGAGGAGACGAGGATCGTGACACCGCTGTCGCGCGCCTTCAGGAGGGCCGTCCGGAGATCACTGCGGGAGCGGGGGTCGAGGCCGTCCGCGGGCTCGTCGAGGAGGAGGAGGCGCGGCTTGTGGAGGAGGCAGCGGGCGATCAAGAGGCGCTGGCGCATTCCTTTGGAGAGCTGGCCGCTCGGCGAGTCGCGCTTGCTCGTCAGATCAAAGGTCTGGAGCGTGTCCTCGATCGCGCGCTCGAGGTCGGCCGGGGACATCCGGTAGCACTGGCCGAAGAAGCGGAGGTACTCCGACGGGCTCATCTGCTTGTAGAGCGGGTTGCCGTCGCCGAGGAAGCCGATCTGGCGCCGGAGGTCGCTCGGATCCGCGGGCAGCGGCTGGCCGTCGAAGAGGAGCGTCCCGGCGCTCGGGTTGACGACGGTCGCGAGCATCCGCAGCGTCGTCGACTTGCCGGCGCCGTTCGGGCCGATAAGCCCGAAGATAGAGCCGCTCGGGATCTTCAGGCTGAGATCGCGGACCGCCCAGGCGGCGCCGTCGTAGGTCTTTCCGAGGCCCTGAAGATCAATTTCCATGGCTGCCGAGCATATACGTACGTGAGCACCAAAAGATTCGCCGCCGGGGGGACGAAGAACTCACGGGCGATAGCCGCCCGAGAGCGGCTCTATTCCGTGTTCCGCGCTCGCTGCAGGGTTGTCGATGGCGCGACCTCGGACTGTGCCGTAGCCTGGAGGGGGTGAGTCGAGGATCGCTACGATGGGGCGCGCTGCTGGGCCTCGTGGGGCTCTGTTGGACCGGAGCGTGTGCGAGCAAGAGCACCGATATCGGCGGGATCGCCCTCGTCGAGGGCTCGACCCATCGTGAGCTCGATCCGAACGAGGTCGCCCGCGAGGGCGCGGCCTCGGTCGCGGTGGTGACCACGGACATGAGCCGCGGGCTCGCGTTTGTCGTCGATCCGGCCGGATACCTGATCACCAGCCGGCACGTGATCGAGGACAGCTCTCACGTCGAGTCGGTCACCTTTCCCGGGCTCAACCCGCCGCGCTCCTACAGCGCGGTGAAGGTCGTCTACATCGATCCGCAGCGCGATCTGGCGCTCCTCCACGTCGACGCAGGGGGCCCGCTGCCGTCGCTCTCGCTCGGTACGGACAGCGCGGATCCGGTCGAGACCTACCTGAAGGCGGCGGACCGGGTCCTGCTCTTGGCCCGCGCACAGGACGCAAAGGACGCCGAGGAGACCTTCATCGCCCACACCGGGAGCGTCAACGATCTCCAGGTCTTCAACCCGGCGCTGGGCGACGGCGCCTTCGTCGGCCTGAGCAACGATGTCCGCGAGGGTCAAAGCGGCGGTCCGGTGCTCGATCGCTTCGGTCGGGCGGTGGGGGTCGTCACCTGGACCTGGCGCCATCGAGTCGGCGGCTACGCGATCCCGATCGACGAGGCGACGCGCATGCTCCTGGAGCGCCCTCAGCTCGAGCTCGCGAGCCAGCAGGAGGCGCGGGCGACCGTCCGGGCGACCAAGTTTGTCGACGCGGTCTACGCCGGTCACCTGGATCAGGCGAGGCGGATGCTCTCGCCGACCTACGCCCGGGGGATCCGGTCGCAGACGATGGACGCGATCACGGCCCAGGTCGCCGGTCGCGGGAGCGAGGCCGTCGGCTTCTTCTTCGCGGCCCTAGAGGACCTGGTCGCGGAGCTCGGCGAAGGTCGAGAGACCCAGCAGATGGAGAACTTTCGCGAGATGGTCCTCCGCACCGGGACGCCCGAGTTTCGTGAGTCGCTCGGCGTCGGCGATACGGTGGGCAGCGAGCTGGTGATCTCCTTCTTCTTTGAGCTCGGCAAGACCTACATGAGCGCCCGCTACCACGGCGAGCAGGATCCCGAGGAGGCGATCGAGACCGCGATCAACCGGCTTCGGACCCTCGACGCCGCGCGTACCTTCGCCTTCGCCGCGCTCAGCAGCACCCTCGGCGAGGAGCCGGTCGAGATCACAAAGGTCGACGTGATCCCCGGGGTGTACGCGCCGCAGGCGGTGATCACCCTCAAGACCCCGTCGCGCCGCAGCGGCCTCGTGATGCAGATGCGGATGGAGTGGGGCGACTGGTACATCGCCCAGGTCCAGACCCTCGGGAGCGACTAGGACGCGAACGCTCGTCGACCGGCGGACGCCAGTCGACCGGTGAGACGCTCATCGAGGACGCTCGTTGACACGCAGACTTGTTGACCTGCTCAGCGGTCTTCAGCCTTCCTCAGCCGGTCTGGGCGAGGCGGGCGACCTGCGCTGCGCGGGCGGGGCTCGGCGGTCGACGCAGGTGTCGGACCATCGCGTCGAGCCCCTCTAGGGTCAGGTTGAACATCGGGTAGACCTCGGCGATCTCGGCGATCGTCCCGGTGGTCCAGAGCTTCTTCGGCTCGGGGTTGATCCAGGCGGAGCGAGGGAAGCGGCTGGCGAGGCGGGCGAGCCAGGTCATGCCGGTGGGGCCGCGGCCGTCCATCCACCAGTCGCCGCCCGACATCATCAGCTCGCCCGGGTGCATGTAGGCGTCGCCGACGATGACGAGGAACCAGCTCGGGTCGAGCGTCGTCAGCAGCTCTTGGGTGCGGACGGCGTTGTTGAAGCGGGCGTCCTCGTAGACGCTGCCGTAGACGCAATTATGGAAGTAGTAGGAGCGCAGCTCGCGAAAGTTTCCGGCCTGGTGAGCCGCGGAGAAGAGGCGCGAGACCAGCTCCGCGTGGGGATCCATCGACCCGCCGACGTCCAGGAGGAGGAGGAGGCGGACCGCGTTCTTGCGCGGCGGCTGCATCACGATCTCGAGGTCGCCGCAGTTTCTCGCGGTCGCCCGGATCGTGCTGTCGATGTCGAGCTCGGGGTCGCCCTCATCGCGGGTCAGCTTGCGCAGGCGTCGGAGCGCGGCGGCGATCTGGCGGGTGTCGAGGACGAGGTCGCGGCGCAGCTCCCGGAATCGCCGGGCGTCGGCGACGGCGAGGGCGGAGCGCCCCCCTCCGCCGCCGAGCCGGACCCCTGAGGGGTGGTGGCCGCCGGTGCCGAAGGGGCTCGTGCCACCGGAGCCGATCCAGCGGTTGCCGCCGTCATGGCGCTCCTTTTGCTGGGCCAAGCGCTCTTGGAATTGGCGGCGGAGCTCGTCGATGTCGAGGCTCTTGAGCGCGGCCGCCAGCTCGGGGTCGAGGTGGAGGAGCCGCTTCGGGTTGGCGAGCCACTCCTCGAGGTCGTCGAGGATCGCCGCGCGGTCGTCCTTGACCCCGCGGAAGCTCTCGGCGAAGGCCCGGTCGAACTCGTCGAAGTGAGCCTCGTTGGTGATCAGGATGCAGCGGGCGATCTGGTAGAAGCCGCTGAGGCTCTCCTCGTGCAACCCCTTGGCGAGCGCCTCCATCAGCGCCAACCAGTTGTGGGTGGTCACCTTCAGGCCGTGCGACCGGAGGTTGTAGAAGAAGTCGAGGAACATGATCGTGGGGCTGGGCTGGGCTGGGCTGGGCTGGGCTGGGCTGGGCTGGGCTGGGCTGGTTCTCTAGGACCTGGCCTTAGGGCTAGGATACCGCGTCGGCCTTCGAGGCGCGTCGGAGCCTCTCGGACGGAGGCCTGCCCTGAGGCCTCACCCGCTCAGGAGCGGCGCACACCCCTCCGCGTCCGCCGCTCGACGGTCGCGAAGTCCTGCTCCTTCTTGAGCAGAGTGCCGAGGAAGGGGAGGCCCGCGCCGAGGAGCTTGGCCGGGTCGAAGCCGGCGTGCCGGAGCGCGGCGATCCAGTCGATGAACTCGCTGGTGCTCGGCCGCTTGCGCAGGCCGTCGACGTCGCGGAGGTTGTAGAAGGCCTCGAGGGCGCCCGCGAGGAGCTGCTCCTCGACGTCGGGGTGGTGGACGCGGATGATCCGCGTCATCAGCTCGCGGTCGGGGAAGTCGATCCAATGGAAGACGCAGCGCCGGAGGAACGCGTCGGGCAGCTCCTTCTCGTTGTTCGAGGTGATGATGATCACCGGCCGCTGACGCGCGGCGATGCTCTCGCCGGTCTCCATGATCGTGAACTCCATCGCGTCGAGCTCGTGGAGGAGATCGTTGGGGAACTCCAGGTCCGCCTTGTCGATCTCGTCGATCAGGACCACCGCCTGGGTGTCGCGCTTGAACGCCCGGCCGAGCGGCCCGAGGCTGATGTAGTCGCGGATGTCGCTCACCTTGCCCTCGCTGAAGCGGCTGTCGTGGAGCCGGCGGACGGCGTCGTAGGTGTAGAGGCCGTCGATCGCCTTGGTCGTCGACTTGACGTGCCAGCGCTCGAGATCGAGGTCGTAGTAGCGGGCGATGTCGCGGGCGAGCAGCGTCTTTCCCGTCCCCGGCTCGCCTTTGATCAGGAGCGGCCGCTGGAGCGTAATTGCGACGCTCACCGCCCGCGAGAGCTCCGGTGAGACGATGTAGCTGTCGGTCCCGAGGAAGGGCTGCATCGCGGGGGAGTATGGCATAGGCTTGCGGCGAGCTGGCGTCGGCCGTCTTTTCGCGTTTTTGGCCGACTAATGCGATGGATCTCGAGGATGGCAGGTTCGCAGCGACGAGTGCTCGTGGCGTTGGTCTCAGCCCTGGCGGCGAGCTCCTGCGACCGAGGTGAGGGGACGGAGGAGCCGCCATCTAGGCGGGGCGTCGTCGCTGTGGCTGAGGAGCGAGGCAGGCCTTCGACCCCTGGATCCGAGCGCCCCGCGGATCCTGCGGGAGGTTCGCCGGCGCCGAAGGACGTGGCGAGCGCGGCCGGCCATCACGCCGATGCAGAGAGGCCCGCTGCGGCCGATGGTCCTGACCCTGCCCTGGACCCTGCCCTGGACCCTGCCCTGGACCCCGCTCCGCCCGAGCCTGCCCCCGGCCTCGGGGACTTCATCTCGCCGCGGACGACGATGGTCTACGCGGAGCCGGCTTGGGGGAGCGATATCCGCGGGCGGATCGATCCCGACACTCCCTTCGCCGTCGGGCCTGAGGTCGAGGGCGAAGGCTGCGAGGAGAGCCGCTGGGCGGCGGTGGAGCTGGGCGGCTACGTCTGTCTCAAGCACGCCGAGGCGAGTGACGAGTCGCCGGTCACGATTCCGGTGCTGGCGGAGGGGGCGATCGTCCCCTTCATCTACGCTAAGCCCAGGCAGGATCGAAAGGGCAACCTCGACGCCGAGATCCCTCGCTACCGCTCCTACCGCCAGCTCCGGCAGGGGCGGCCGACGAGCGATGGTCTGGTCGCGAACCGGCAGTATGCTTTTGTCGAGCGGATCTGGCGTCCGAGCGTCGGTCATGTCTTCGTCGACGAGGAGGGGAGGGCGGTCCCCGGGCGCAACCTGAAGCTGCAAAAGCCGAGCGACCTCTTCGGCCGCGACATGGTCGAGGAGCCCGCGAGCGAGGGCTTGGCGGCGGCTTGGTCGGTGTCGATCCCTGCGCTCTTGCGGGACGTGCCGAGCTACCGCAAGCGCAGCCGGGAGGTCGGCTCGATCGACTACCACGAGCGTCTTGAGCTCGACCCGACGCCGATCTCTGGATCGGGCGTGCTCTGGTACAGGATCCCCGGCGCCGGCCTGGACGGCGCCGACGCCTACGCGGAGGCGAAGCAGCTCCGCTTTTGGGATCCCGGGCCGGAGCTCGACGACATCGCTGACGACGAGCTCTGGCTCGACGTCGACATCAGGCAGCAGACGCTCGGGGTCCGTCGTGGTCAGGACACGCTCTTCGTGACGCTGGTCTCCTCAGGCACCGGCAAGCACCCGACCCCCCGCGGGATCTTTCGCATCCGCAACAAGCTCGCCCTCGGGAAGATGGAGAACAAGCCGGACGACCCCGACTCCTACTATGTCGAGGCGGTCCCTTGGGTGCAGTACTTCTTCCGCCGGATCGCCTTCCACGCGACCTACTGGCATCGGGGGCTCGGCCGTCGGCGGAGCCACGGCTGCATCAACCTGGCCCCGCGCGACGCCGCCTATGTCTTCTCGTTGACCTCGCCGGAGGTGCCCAAGGGTTGGACCTCGGCCCACGAATACGCCGAAGCGCCGGGGACCGTGGTCCGGGTTCGTCGCGGGGACGACGAGCTTGTCGACTACCGCAGGGAGCTCCCGGGGGATGATGACGAGGAGATCGAGGAGGAGGAGGACTCGGACGAATCCGATGATGCGGGCGACGAGGGCGACGAGTTCGACGACCTTGACGACTAGGCGGCCCGGCGGAGCTTCTAGCCCCGGCCTGCCGAGTTCGCCTCGATCGCCTCGGCGACGTAGGCGGCGAGGTTCTCCGCCCGCTTCTCGTAGTGCGCGGTGAAGCGAGCATCGGCGGTGTACATCGCCCCGAGCGAGCGGTGCATCGCTGGAGAGCAGGGGTAGAACCAACGGTCGATGTGCCGCCGGTGGGCCTCGGCGAGCTCGACGGCCTGGGCTGAGTCGCTGGCGTGGCCCGCCTGGAGCGCTTCGGCGAAGCCCGCCTCGATGGCCTCGGCCTCGGCCTTGAGCGCGGCCATGTCTGCGGGCGAGAGTTTGCCCATTCGCCGCTTCGACTCGCGGAAGGCCTCGGTATCGCCCCAGCGTTCGCGTGCCTCGTCGTCGTGCTCGGCGGGGTCGAACCCGTCGAAGAGCGTGCTCGGGTCGGTCTGCGTTTCGGACATCGTGGTCTCTCCTGGTCGTGTCGGTCGGGTTGGTCGTTGGATGCGGGCGAGGGCGGCGTCGATCGCCGCGAGCATGGTGCGGGAGCGCTCGATCGTCGCCTCGATCTCGGCGCGCTGGCGCTCGAGCGCGGCTCGTCGGTCGAAGTCGGGATCGTCGAGCATCGCGCGGATGGCCTCGAGGGAGAGCCCGAGCGCGCGGCTGATATGGACCTGCTGGAGCCTCAGCAGGTCGTCCTCGGAGTAGAGGCGATAGCCGCGAGGCGAGCGCTCAGAGGGCGTCAGCAGGCCGATAGCGTCGTAGTGGTGCAGTGTTCGGACGGTCACGCGGGCGAGCCGCGCGACCTCTCCGACGCGGTAGAGTTCGTGTGCCACCCGAGAACCCTAGAGCCTCACGTCGCGGGAGGGTCAAGCGGGTGTGACCGACTTTTTTTGCCGCGCTCGGCACCCGGAGCAGGGTCGCGAGCGCTCGGCTCACAGCGAGAGAGCACAGGCCGCTCGCGGCAACAGGCGGCAACAGGCCGCTACGCTAGCCTGCGGCCTCTGCTGCCGGCTCACCGGGGATGAGGCTCGAGCGGGGGGCACCGGCGGGGGGCTCGGGCGCTGCGATCAGGGCGCGCATGACCTCTTTGATCCCCTCGTCACTGCAGGAGTCGTCGCGCCAGGTGAGCTGTCTCGGCTTCGCCCAGCCGGGGAGGAAGGCCCAGTGGAGGTTGTCGTGGCGGCTCCAGAAGGCGCCCTCAACCCCGGGGACGGGCTCGGAGTGGAAGTCAGGGTCCATCGCGACGCGGATCGAGATCCGCTCGTCGTGGGCTTTGACGGCCGCGTCGATCTCTCCCTCGAGGGTGGGGGAGAGGCGGAGCCACTTCGGCTGGTCAGTGGTCTCTTCGGTGGCGAAGAAGTAGCCGCAGGTCATCTGGTGCGACTCGCCGAGATAGAGTGTGTGGCCGCAGGCGGCCGTGGCCTGGCGAGCGTTGAGGCCCAGGTCCTGGGGGCAGCACTCGGGCGACGGCAGCTTGGGCGCGTAGAGGCGGCACTCGCCGTTGGTCTCGTCGGGGACGCCCGAGCCGAGCCCGGTCTTCTTCGGCGCGTCGTCCGGCTTGGCGGGGTAGAGATCGGAGGTGTCCGCGACCACGCGGGGGTCCTCGGCGGTGAGCTCGGCCTTGGGCTTCTCGGCCTTGGACTCCTCGACTCGCTGGGGGCAGGCCGCGAGGAGGAGGGCGGCGGCGGGGAGCAGGAGAAGGGCGCGCGGGAGCATAGGTCCGTGGTGTAGCGCGATGACCCGCAGCGCGCTAGCGGTCGGCGTCCAAGCGGGACTTGGGTGCGACGCGCGCGCGTTCTCGCGCTTCCCGTGCAGGTCCGGGTCCGCTTCGCCGGTCGGAGCTGCCGATTCGGCCCTGTCGCGGAGCGGGCCGGGCGGAGGCCCCGGGGGGCGATCAGCACCTCCGTCGCGGAAGGAGCCGATCTTCGTCTGGAGGCCCTTGCTCCTGGGCGGAGCTCGCTCGCGGTCTCAGGCGCGCCCTCGGGCGCGCCGAGCCAGCAGCAGCGAGAGCATGAGCAGGCCGGTCGGAGCCCGCGGTGTCGGGCCGCCGAGGCGACAGCCCTCCGCGGAGGTCGCGTCCTCGTCCTCCTCCTCGGGGAGGACGCTGCCCTCGGGCAGGATCGTGAAGCTCACCTCTTCTCGGGTCGCGTTGCCGGCCTCGTCGGCGACGCGGATCGAGAGGTTGTACTCACCCGCCGGCGGGTTGCGCATGCTCTGCGCGAGGGTCCCGTCCAGGACCTCGAGGAGGGTCTCACCGTCCTGAGAGATCGCGATGTCGTAGAGCTGGATGTGGCGGTCGTCGTCGATCTCGCCGCTCAGGGGCAAGGTGACCGGGAGGACATGTGTGGAGCCGTCCTCGGGGCTCGTGATCGTGAGGGTCGGCGCCGTGACGTCGGCGACCGGCGGCCCGAAGATATGGCGCATCTCCTGCCAGCTGTTCTGCTCGCCCGTGTCGCAGAAGAGGGTGTGGACTTGGTTGCAGACCCCGCCGGTCTCGTCGAGCTCGGTGCTGGCGACGATCTTCTCGCAGGTGTCCGTGAACGACTGCGAGCCGGGGGTCTTGAAGGGGTTCATGTTGTCGAGCGGGGCGTTGACATGCTCGAGCCCCCAGGTGTGCGCGGCCTCCTGGAGGATCACGGTCGAGCCGGTGTTGGACCCGCTGTAGGAGTTGGCGAAGGCGGTGTCGCTCGGCCAGAGATCGCCGCAGTCGATATAGGGGGCGATCCCGGCGAAGCTCTGATCGCCGAGATCTCCGTAGAGGATCATCGTGTAGTCGCGATCGTCGGCGGGCCGCTTGGTCACGACGGTGACGCCGAAGTCCTCGAGGTCCTTGCGGACAGACTGGAGGATCGAGAGGATCTGGGTCGAGTTACCGGCGAAGGGCCCGACGTAGCCGTCGAAGAGGTGTCCGAGGGTCGAGCAGTCGCGCCGCGCGTCATTGCCACAGCCGCTGCGGAGGACCGCGCCGTCAAAGTTGACGAAGAGCGTAGTCGGCGTGCCGGCGGCGCGCGGTGCTGCGTCGCCGTGACCCTCGGGCAGCGGCGGGGTGCTCAGCGAGTCGGGGGCCGCGTTGCCGACGGAGGCGACCAGCAGCACCGGTGCTGCGCCCAGGAGGAGAGGCGCGCCAAGAGCGAGCGAGGTCGCGAGGGCCGCTGTGAGCGTCCGTGGCACAGCGACAGGGTAGCGTGACTCTGCGGTGCCGAGCGAGCCCGCAAGCGCTGGGCTTGTGCGTGCGGACCTAGGAGGGAGCGGCGAGCGCCCTACTCGTATGCTCTCGCGCCGGGATCGAGGGTCCTCTTGGCTTCACCGTTGCAGGCTCTCTCGCAAGCTCTGGCGGGCGAAGCCTGGCGCGCAAGCTCCTGCGCTCAACCTCGGGCGGAGCCGAGAAGGGACGCGATAGGCGAAGGGGATGAGGGACGCGAGAGCGCGCCGGACGTTCATCCGGGGGTTTAGCTCGGGGCGGCTCAGCTCTCAGGCTCGACGAGGCGACGGATGAACTCGGGCAGGAGGAAGGCGCCGCGGGCGATCCCAGCGTTGAAGTAGCGGCTGGTGAGCGCGCGCGCCCTCGCAGGATCGATCATCGACGGTGTCCGGCTCTCGCTCGCGAGGGCGAAGGTCCAGCAGCCGCTCGGGTAGGTCGGGACGGCGCCGTAGTAGGCGTTGACCTCCGAGAAGACCCCGCGGAGGACGCCGAAGACCGAGCGGACGGTGTCGGCGGCGTAGAAGGGGGACTCCGTCTGGGCGCTGATCACCCCGCCGGGGCGCAGCGCCTGCTTGAGGTCGACGAAGAAGTTGCGACCGAAGAGGTTGGCGGCGGGGCCGATGGGCTCGGTGGAGTCGACGAGGATCGCGTCGAAGCTGCCCGGGTGGGAGCGGACGTACTCGACCGCGTCGGCGAAGACGAGCTCGACCCGCGGGTCGCCGAGGGAGCCCGCGACCGTCGGGATGAACTCCTGACAGACACGGGTGACGCGCTCGTCGATCTCACACTGGACGACCCGGCGGACGCCGCTGTGCTTGAGCACCTCGCGGACGCTGCCACCGTCCCCGCCGCCGACGATCAAGACGTCCTTGGGATCCTCGTGGGCGCAGAGCGGGATGTGGCTGAGGAGGTCGTGATAGACGAACTCGTCGACCTCGGTGAGCATGACCATGTCATCGAGGGTCAGCAGGCGACCGTGGCCGACGGTGTCGTAGACCTTGATCGACTGGAAGGGGCTCGTCTCCTCGTGGATCAGCTTCCGAATGTGGATGCCGATCGCGCTGAGATCCTTGTAGTGCTCGTAGAACCACTCCACGGGCGCGGGAGTACCCCCACAGGTCTGCGGCAAGCAAGGCAAAAGGAGAGGCCCGGACGCGGTCTGCGTCCGGGCCTTCGTCGTCCGCGAGGACTGCGAGCGGCTAGTGGAGCCAGCGGTGACGACCGTCGTCGTCGCTGCCGTCGTTGTCGCCCTCGTAGTGGGCGGCCTCTTCGGCCCGCTTCTCCTCGGCGATCCGGTCGCGATCGCGGAGGAGGGCGGTGAGGATGAGGCCGAGACCGCCGCCCCAGAGGAGGATCATCAGGGCGATCCAGTAGGGGGAGGCGTTCATGCCCATGAGGAAGGGCTTGCCGGCGCTGTGGTAGATGGCGACGAAGTCGACCTCGAGGCGGTAGACCAGCGCCGCGAAGGCGGTCTGGAGGACCAGGAGGGCGCCGCCGACCATGATCGCCCGGTGCTTGCCGTCACGCTTGCGCGAGGCCCACAGGAGGGTGCCGATGCCGGTCTCGGCGATCAGCACGACCTGGGCGAGGGTCGCCCACATGAGCTCCGAGGGCTCGGTGCCGAGGCCGGAGCGGTTCATCACGAAGTGGTAGGTGATGCCGACGAGGGCGACGGTCAGGGCCATGACCCCCTGGAAGCGCCAGAAGGCGCGCCGGGTCTCGACGTGATCGGCGATGGCCGAGGCCCGCGCCGGTCGCCGAAGGCTCGCGACCAGGAGCCAGCCGAGGAGCGGGAGGAGGAACGATGAGGCGAGGAAGGTGACCAGGTTGAGGTTGTCGAAGCTCTGGGTGTTGAGGCGCTCGGAGAGGTCGAGGAGCGTCAGGCCGGAGCAGCCGATGCTGGCGATCGCGAGGGCGATCCCCTCGCTCGGGCGGAAGAGCGGCGTCCATGCCTGCTCGACCCGGCGGCGCCAGCTCAGGAGACAGATCCCTGCGAGCAGGCCCTGGGCGAGGAGGGCGTAGCCGAGGATGGCGGCGCCGAAGCCTGCGTCGTAGGCGACCATCGCCCCCGAGGTCCCGGGCAGTCCGGTCAGCTCGGTGATCCCGGCGAGGGCGGCCGGCAGCGGTCCGAAGAGGAGCCCCGCGCCGGCGACGTTGGCGGTGCTGAGGGCGGCGCCGAAGAGCCCCGGGCCGACGATGCCGACGGCCATCAGAGCGCCGACCATCAGGGCGTTGACCCGGTGGCCGAGGGCGTCGCCGAGGCCGATGGCGATCAGGTGGGTCGTGACCCCGAGGAAGAGGATCGCCATCAGCGGTAGGGCGAGGGCGCTGAGCCCCGCGGTGAAGCCGAGGGCGAGGATCCCGAGGAGGAGGAGGATTCCCCCCGCGACCGTCGCGAAGATGTTCGGCCCGAGGGCCATCGCCAGGGCGAGGTCTCCCGCCGAGAGGCCGGTCATCCGCAGGACCGGCAGGGTGCCCGCCTCGCGCTCGCGGGCGGTGTGGGTCGCGGTGGCGACCGGGCCGACGATCAGGAGGAAGAGGGAGGCGAAGCCGAGGAGGCAGGAGCCGAAGAGCTGCCAGCGACGCTGCGGCGAGACCGGGGACTCGTAGCGGACCGAGGATCGGACGATCGGCGTGTCGTGGTCGATCACGGGGCTGAGCCCGTCGTGCCAGATCGCGGCGTCGCGATCGAAGATCGCCTCGGCCAGCTCTTCGCTGCGGGTGCGGCTGAGGTGGGCGAGGGTTCTCGTGACCTGGGTCTGGCCGCCCGAGGCGAGCAGCCAGCCGGCGAGCTCGCCACCCTTGCCGTAGGGATCTTCGTTGAAGAGCTCGGCCCAGAGGGCGCTGCGATCGTTGGGGGCGCTGTCGATCACCTGCTCGGAGTCGCGGGAGGCGATTCGGTGGAGCCTCGTCCGCTCGCCGACGAGGATCTTGCGCTGGAGCTTGATCTCCTCGAGCAGCGCGTTGCCGCCGCCCTGGCGGAGCACTCCATTGCGGGCGGAGACGCTGTAGGCGGCGCGCTGGAGGGCGTTGCCCCGCTCGGTGTTCTGCTCGTGGTCGATGAGGGGGCGGAGGTCGACGTTCTTAAAGAGGAGTTCGGCGAGGTCGGTGCGGCCGCCGAGGAGCTCGCCCTCGAGGTCGACCGCCTCGGTCTCGAGGATCTTCTTGGCGCTGTCGAGGTTGGCGATCGCGGCGACGATTCGGCGGTCGAGATCGTCGAGGATCGCGACGCGGATCCGCTGCTCGTCCGCGAAGGCGACGTCGACCTCGTCCTGGAGGCGGTCGTCAAAGGAGCAGGTCGGCTGTCCTGGCCCGTCGCAGGCCTCCCACTCGCCCTCGATCGCCATGCTGACGCGGAGATCGCGTGCGGCTTGGGTGTCCATCTCGGTGAGGGCCGAGACCCCGAGCCACGAGAGTCCGCCGACGAGGCCCGCCGCGACGGCCGCGGAGACGAGCCGCGGCTTGAGGTCACGGCGGAGGAAGGGGCGGAGTCTGGAGGCGAGGCTCCGGCGCCTTTTGCGCTGGTTCTCGTCTGGGGCTAGGGGGGTTCGCTCAGTCACGACAGATACCGCCTTTTCATCAGGGTCAACACGTCAGACAGCCAGATCTTCCCAGTGTTCCACATCCTCGGCCCGGGAGCGACCAGCCTTGGTCCTTGAACGCCCGGGGATGCGATAGGATTTCATCTGTGAACCCAGAAATATCTCAGGCTGTCGAAGGCCTCGGCCTCTCGGTAGAGGTCACCGACGCGATCGAGCGCTGGATGCTTCAACCTCGGTACGCGAGCGCGCGCCCGGGACTCGAGTCCCTGCTGAGCGAGGCGCGCGGAGGGTCCGAAGCCGCGCGCGCGGAGCTCGTCGACGCCTTCTCGCGGACCCTGCCGATCGGCACCGGCGGCCGTCGTGGCAAGGTCGGCCCCGGTCCGAACCGCTTCAACACGGTCGTCGTCCGCGAGACCTCGCAGGGGATCGCGGACGCGCTGCGCAAGGCTGGCGACGCCCCCAAGGTGGCGATCGTCTTCGACACCCGCCGGAATTCTCGCGAGTTCGCCCGTGTCGTCGCCGAGCAGCTCGCGGCCAACGACATCGAGGTCGTGCTCGTCGATGAGCCGCGGCCGACGCCCGAGCTGTCCTTCTTGGTGCGCCGCCTGGGCTGCGGCGCAGGCGTGGTCCTGAGCGCGAGCCATAACCCGCCGGAGGACAACGGGATCAAGATCTACGGGCCCGACGGGGCGCAGGTGCTCGGCGCCCGCGATACCGCGCTGATGGGCGCGATCCTCGCGGTCGCCGGCCTCGAGGAGCTCCCGGCCCCGACGACGGCTCAGCTCTCGACGATCCGGGTGATCGAGGGCGACGCGATCGCGACCGAAGCCGACACGCCCTATCACGCCTACGTCCGGGCGCAGGGGGTGTTTGACGGGGATCTCCACGCATCGACCCTGAAGATGACCTACACCCCGCTGCACGGCGTCGGCCACACCTCGGTGATGCCGGTTCTCCTGGGCCGCGGGTTTCGGGTCTCACCGGTGCTGGAGCAGTGCGATCCCGACGGCGGCAATTTCTCGACCGTACGCTCGGCGAACCCTGAGCTGCCGGAGTCGATGGAGATGGCGATCGGCCTCGCCAAGAAGGAGATCGCCGAGCTCGTCCTGGCGACCGATCCCGACGCCGATCGCCTGGGGGCGTGCGTCCGCGTCCGCGGCGTCTATCAGCCGATCGACGGCAACCGCCTCGGCGTGCTGATGCTCGATCACATCCTCCGCAACCGGCGGCCGCCGCCCGACGGCTGGGTCCTGACGACCCTGGTCACGTCGCCGCTGGTGGCGACCTTGGCCCGCTCCGCCGGGATCGACGTCGTCGACGATCTCCTGGTGGGGTTCAAGCATCACGCGGGGATGATGAACGAGCAGCCCGATCGCCCGCTGGTCTTCGGCTGCGAGGAGAGCCACGGGTTCATGCGCGGGAACGACGTCCGCGACAAGGACGGGGCGATCGCGGCGCTCCTGCTCGCCGAGTGTGCGGCCGCCGCGAGGGCCGAGGGGAAGTCGCTGATCGACATCCTCGACGAGATCTGGGCCGAGCACGGCTACCATCGCGAGAAGACCGCGAACCTGATCGCGCCGGGGATGACCGGGCGGCGGGCGATCGCGGCGGTGATGGACGCCTGGCGGGCGACGCCGCCGACCTCCTTCGCGGGGCTCGACGTCGTCTCGGTCGACGATCGCTTCAGCCCGCGATCCACGGGGTCGCCGACCCGGGATCTCCCCGGCAACGTGCTCCTCTTTGAGCTCGCCGCCGGGGATCGGGCCTGCCGTCTGGTCCTGCGCCCCTCCGGCACCGAGCCGAAGCTTAAGGTCTACGCGTTGGCCCGCTCGGAGCCGCGGGTGATGCGGAGCGAGCTCTCGGCGACGAAGGTCGACGTCGACAACCTGGTCGAGCGGGTGCTGGCGGACGCCGAAGCGGCAGCGCGGGCGATCATGGCCCCCTACCTCGAGGCATGAGTCCACGCCGCGGGTTCGCCCTGGTCGCCGGGCTCGTCTCCTGCGCGGCCCTCGCGTGGGCGATCATCGCGTCGACGAGCGCGTCCGGGGGGCGAGCGCGTGCCTTGAGCGCGGGCCCTTCGGCGGGCGCGGGCGGGGCGGAGGTGGCGGACCGGCGGGCGCTCGGGGTCGCAGCTCGCGCTGTGGATCCCGTCGCAGCGGCTGAGCTGGCGGGGATGATCGAGGACGTCGACGGCGCTCCGATCGCCGAGGGCCGGGTCCGCCTCGCGTGCGTCTCGGGGGGCTCGGAGCAGATTGTCGAGGTCGGGGCCGACGGCTCGTTTCGCGGGAGCGGCTGCGCGCGGGCCTGCGCGCACTTCATCCATCCGTCGATGATCCAGACGGGGCCCTGGGTGCTGACGGCGGGCCGGGAAGAGGTGTGGTCGATCCGTCCCCTGAACCGTCAAGACGGGGTCGTGACCTCCCCCGAGGGGGATCCGGTCGCCGCCGCGAAGCTCCACCTAGGCCCCGTCCCGGGGGCGGGCGGCGGCGGGTCCCCGCGCTTTACCTCGGCGAACACGGTGAGCGACGCGGACGGTCGCTTCAGCTTCGCCGTCGCCGAGGAGCGCCCCTGCGATCCTTGCCTGGCTGCGCGCGAGGGCTGCGAGGAGGGGGGCGTGGCGGCCCCTGCAGAGGTGATCGCGCTGGAGCTCAGCGCCACGGCGTCGGGCTTTCGCAGCGTCCGGCGACGGGTCGTGACCGGCTCCGAGGAGCCCTGGACGATCGTCTTGGCCCCGCCTGTGACGACCTCTGGGCGCCTCGTCGACGAGGACGGGCAGGCGTATCCCCGGGCCAAGATCCTCGCTCGCTCGACCGAACACCCGTCGGAGATCCATCGAGCGTCCCTCGACGGGGCTGAGTTTGAGCTGGGGGAGCTCGGCCTCGGGCCCTACGAGGTGCGTGCGCTGCAGGACGGGATCGAGCTGGCGTTCGCCGAGGGGATCGTCGCTGGAGAGGACGTCGAGCTCGTCGGCGGCTTGCCGGCCGCCGGCGTCGCGCTCACGCTTCGCCTCGTCAGCCGTGACGGGGGAGGGGTGCCTGGGGTGATCGTCGACGGCGGACCCTTCGTCGCCGCCGAGAGCGACGCGCGAGGCGAGCTGCGCGCGACGCAGGTGCTCCCTGGGGCCTATCTCCTGCGGCTCCGTCCGCCGGGGGGAGGGGCTGTGCGTCATCGCCTGATGGTCCGCGATGGCGAGCCGTCCCACCTCGAGCAGGTCAGCCTGGGGCCCGACCGTTGACCCTCCGCGGCCGTCTTCGAATTTCAGAGCCGTCGACGATCGCTTCTGGGTCAATCAGGCGCCGCGCAATCGCTATGATGCTCTCGCTTCTCGGCGAGGAGGAGAGCCCCTGAGCGTCGTCGGCAACAGGACGAATTTCCCCCGAACCTTCGGCAAGTACACGCTGCTGCGGGAGATCGCCCGTGGCGGCATGGGGGAGCTGAGCCTCGCGATCTCCAAGGGCGAGGGCGAGGGCGAGGGCGAGGGCGAGGGCGAGGGCGAGGGTCAGGCCCCGGAGCTCTCGGTGATCAAGCGGATCCTGCCGGAGGCCGCAGGCCGCGGCCAGGTCCGCGCTCGCTTTGTCGACGAGGCCCGCGTGATGGTCCGCCTTCGCCATCCGAACCTTGTTCGGGTGCTCGACGCCGGGACGATCTCCGGTGAGCAATTCCTGTCGATCGAGTTCGTCCGCGGCCAGGATCTGCGGGCGGTGTGGAACCGCTGCGCCGAGCTCCGCCGACGGATCCCGATCGATCTTGCGATCTACGTGTGCTGTGAGGTGGCGCGGGGGCTTGCGTACGCCCACGAGGTGATGGGCCTGGGGCTGGTCCACCGCGACATATCGCCGCCGAACATCCTGCTCGGCTACGACGGGGTGGTCAAGGTGACCGACTTTGGCCTCGCGAAGAGCACCATCGGGCGCGAGGCGACCGGCCCGGGGATGCTCATGGGCAGACACTCGTACCTCTCGCCGGAGCAGGCGCGGGGGATGGAGGTCGATCACCGGGCCGACATCTACGCCGTTGGGGTCGTCCTTTGGGAGCTGCTCACGGGTCGCCAGCTCCTGGCGGCGAGCCATCGCAGCCCTGCCGCGGCGCTCGCGGCCGCCCGCAACCCGAACATCCGTCGGCCCTCGGAGCTGGTCGCTGGCATTCCCGAGGGCTTGGACGAGGTCGTGCTCGAGGCGCTCGCGCTCGAACGGGATCGCCGTTATCGCACCGCAGAACGCTTTCGCGCCCGACTTTCAGAGATCCTGAGCCGGAGCTTCCCGGGCTATGATGCGGAGCCGGCCGGGCTCTTCATGCGCGATATCTTCGAGCGCGAACACCGCTCGGATGCTGAAGAATACAACGGCTACCTCCACGGGGATTTTTCACGTATTCGAGGGCAGGTTCGCGGGGAGACGAGAGGCGTCTCTGAGGACATCGATCGACCTAGGAAGACCATGGGTCAAGCCGACGCGAAATCAGGAGGAGGCATGGGAGAGGCACCAGAGCAGGTCATGACGCCGCGGCAGATCGCTGATCAGCGACGCGGGACCGTGATCGCCGATCGCTTCCGGATCGAGGATCTTCTCTCCTTTGACGGGATGGGGGCCCTCTACCGGGCGCGCGACCGGGAGCGGGGCGGACCCTGTGTCCTCCGCGTGCTGCCGGAGTCGTACACCCGCGACCCCGAGCTGACGAGCCGCTTCATGCGAGACGCCCGCGAGGTGTCGGAGCTCGGCCACCCGAACATCGTCCGTGTCCTCGACATCGGCCGCCTGAGCGACGGAGCGGTCTACTCCGGGATGGAGTTCCTGCACGGCCAGAGCATCGCCAACGTCATCCGCGAAGAGGGCAAGCTCTCGCCGAGCCGGGCGGTGCACATCGGCACCCAGGTCTGCCGGGCCCTGGCGACGGCCCACGAGCACTCGCTGATCCACCGCGACCTCAAGCCCGAGAGCATCACCCTCGTCGCCCACGAGGGGGACCTCGACTTCGTCAAGGTCGTCGACTTCGGGATCTGCAAGCAGGTCGACAGCGAGGGCACCGCGAGCTCGCCGGGGACGATCATCGGCACGCCGGACTACATGGCCCCAGAGCAGGCCGCCGGCGCTGAGGCCAACGTCGCCTCCGACATCTACGCCCTGGGCTGCATCCTCTTCGAGATGCTGAGCGGCAAGCGTCCCTTCTCGGGGCGCAACTCGATGGACGTGCTCCGGCAGAAGGGGACCCGTGAGGCGCCTCGGGCCGACACCATCGACGGGACGATCCCCGGCCCGCACGCCGATGTGATCGCCAAGTGTCTGGCGCGGACGCCTGAGGGGCGCCCCGAGTCGATGCGTCATCTCGAGCTCGAGCTGATGCGGGCGCAGGAGCTGGCCGATCGCGGTCGGAGCGAGTCGAGCGGGTTCTCTCCGCTGCCGCCGCCGCCGGCCGCGGGGACCCTCTTGGCTCCGCCGTCGACGGCGCCGCCGACGGCGCCAACGCCTGTCTCGACGCCGGCGCCGGCCAAGCCCGCGCCGAAGCCGAGCGTCGCGGCTCCAGCCCGTCCAGCGGCCGAGTCGATGAGCGCACCGGCGGCAGCGCTGAGCTCGTCCGGGGCGAAGGTGGCCGCTGCCCCTGCGGCGGCGACCTCTGCCTCGGGCCTCCCCAAGCCCTTCTCGGAGCCGGAGGTCGCGGCGGATCGGGCGGGGCGCTCGATCGTCCCGATCGCGCTCCTCGGCGCGGCTGCGGCGGCGGTGGTTCTCTTCGTCTGGCCCGGCGTTCTCCGCGAGCGCCCCGAGCAGCCGATCGATCCTCCGGCGGCGACGGCTGGCGCAGAGTCTGGGGCTGAGGCGACGACGCCTGCGGCTGCGAGCGCGTCGGCGACGACCTCCGGCGGGGGCTCGGCGAGCGATGGGACCGGCGGCTCGACGACCACCGGGACGGTGGAGGCGACGGCTTCGGCGGACAGCGCTGCGCCGGTCGATCCCACGGCGGGCGCCGGTGTTCCCGGGCCTGGCGAGCCGGATCTCGTTCTCCTCGTCGGCAAGCTCGAGCTGGCCGCCGCCGAGGATCGCTGGCGCCACCCGGCGGACGACAACGTGGCGCTGCACATGGCGAAGGTCGAGGCGCTCGATCCTGAGCACGAGTCGATCGCGAGGATCCAGGCGAAGGCCGCCGAGACGCTGAAGGCCCGGGCCGAGATCGCCGCCGGCGAGAAGCGCTGGCACGACGCGGTCGAGTCCTATCGTGACCTCTACGGGATAAGCCCCGACTACAAGAACAAGAAGGCGAAGAAGGGCTTCACGGAGGCGCTGAGCCAGGAGGCCAAGATCCTCCACTTCGTGAAGGATCCGGATCAGATGATCCTGGTCGCCGACGACCTGATCGCGCTCGACAGCAAGAGCTACGACGGGCACTTCATGCGCGCCGAGGCCCTCGAGGCCCAGAGCAAGTGGAAAGAGGCCTCCGAGTCCTACGCGATCGCCAAGAAGCTGCGGCCCAAGGAGAAAGAGGCGTCCGAGGGCTTCAAGCGGACCGAGAAGCAGGCCAAGGCCGCCGGTCTCTAGCCTGTCTGGAAGGACGTGTCGCTTGGGGCATGTGTATGGCGGTCCGGCGCGGCCCGTCGTGAGGTCTTCATGGCCCGAGCGGGCTCCGCTTCGGAGCGGCGGAGCTCCCGGCTGCAGGACGTCGACGAGGCCGCCTCGCGTCGCCGCCAAGTGAGCTCTTCTCGGCCCGAGCGGGCGCCGCTTCGGGGCGGCGGAGCTCCAGGCTGTGGACGTCGACGAGGCTGCCTCGCGTCGCCGCTGAGACCCGCCGCCGCGACCCTCCCCCCGTGAGCGCAGGCCCTATCGCTCTCGGGGGGCGCGTCCGGACCACCCAAAAAGAAGAGAGCAGCCTGCGCGGCTGCTCTCGTTCACGGGCTCGACCTCGAGACCTCGGTCAGTTCATGAAGCCGACGACGAGGAAGATGAAGAGCGTGAAGGTCAGGAGGACCATCGCCGAGCCGAGGCTCCACTCGCGGAAGGGATCGGCCTTGCCGGTCGGACGCTCCTCGCGGGTGAAGGCGGCGGCGAGGCGCTTGCTCTCGATGAAGAAGACGTCGCGGATCCAGCCCAGGACCGTGACGATCGGGCGCAGGAGGTTGCGCCAGAGCCAGGGGAAGAAGCTCCGCCACAGCCAGTCGAAGTCGAGGGTGATCGTCAGGGTCCGCTTGAGCACCGGCAGCAGGAGGAAGAACGCGAGGCCCGACCAGAGCAGGAGCTGGAGCTGCGAGACGACGTGGGAGACCGTGTAGGGCTTGTAGAGCACCTCGCCGGCGGCGGCCGGGAAGGGCAGGATCGCGTAGAGGGGCTCGTAGAAGACGCCGATGAGGATGCAGAGGCCGGCGAAGAAGATCATCGCCGCCTTCATGTTCCACGGCGGATCCGGCGGGCGCAGGCCCGAGTCCTTCTGGAAGAAGACGAACCAGGGGAACTTGATCCCGGCGTGGAGGAAGACGCCGGCAGAGGCGGCGGTCAGGATCATCCAGGCGAGGAAGAGATGGTTGTCGGCCGCGGCCTGCGAGATCATCGACTTCGAGACGAAGCCCGAGGTCCAGGGGAAGGCCGAGATCGCGAGGGCGCCGATGATGCCGCACCACATGGTGATCGGCATCGTGTGGTAAAGGCCGCCCAGGTCGGTGCACTTGCGCTTGCCGGTCATGTAGAGGACCGAGCCCGCCGACATCAGGAGCAGCGCCTTGTAGATGATGTGGGCGAAGGCGTGGGCGGCGGCGCCGTTCAAGGCCATCTCGGTGCCGATGCCGATGCCGCAGACCATGAACCCGACCTGGTTGACGATCGAGTACGCCAGGATTCGGCGCATGTCGTTCTCCAGGATCGCGTAGACGATCCCGTAGACCGCCATGATCAGGCCGGCGTAGATCAGCAGCTCGGTCCCGGCGAAGAGGAGCATCAGGACGTAGACCGAGGTCTTGGTCGTGAAGGCCGAGAGGAAGACGGTGCCGCTCTCAGAGGCTTCGGGGTAGGCGTCTGCGAGCCAGGAGCCGAAGGGCGGGGTGGCGGCGTTGATCAGGATGCCGATCAGGATCAGCCACGGGGCGATATCGCCGACGCCGCTAAACGAGAGGGCATCGAAGCCGCCGGGGCCGAAGGCGTAGTAGCCGAGCTCTAGCGGGCTTTCGACGCCGCCGGCCTTGAGGGCGAAGACGTGGGCTAAGATCCCCGCCATGAGCACCGCGCCGCCGACGAAGTGGACCGCGGCGTAGCGAAGGCCCGCGCGCCCGGAGGCCTCGGTGTTGCCGCTCCAGACGACGATCGTCGAGCCCACCGCCATCATCTCCCAGAAGATGAAGAGGCTGAGCATGTCGCCGGCGAAGGTGACGCAGACCGCGGAGCCGGCGTAGACGAAGGCCGCGGGCAGCTCGACCTTGCGGTCTTGGTTGAGCGAGAAGAGCGCTCCGCCGAAGGCCATCAACGAGAAGATGGTCGCGAAGACCCGCGTCGGCGGGTTCCACTGGAGGATCGTCATCTCCATGTCGCCCATGAAGGGGACGGTGACGTGGGCGTTGTCGGGCACCAGCCAGACGGCCACGAGGGTCGCCAGCGGCAGGAGGAGGGCGAGCGCGCTCCTCACCACTCCAGAGGCGAAGGGCAGGAGGAGGGCGCCCAGCACCAAGATGAGCCCCGGGGGAAACTCAATCATCGTAGTAGGTGTCCCTTCGCTTGAGGACCAGGCCGACGACGAACTTCGAGACGATGACCATCACGATGCAGGCGCCGAGGCCGTAGAGCGAGTAGAAGCCCGGCGTCCCGTCGATGCCGAAGTGGGCGTGGTGGTGGACGAAGAGGTCGGCGAAGGCCAGGAGGAGGAGGACGACGATCGAGCCGACCCAGAACGCCCGGACGGCGCGGGGGCTCTCATCGAGCATCGACCTCCACGGCGCGCGCAGCTTGCCGACGATGCCCCCATCGGGAGCTTGCGGAGTGCCTTGGTTGGGGTCGCTCATGGCAGTGGCAGTCCCTTGAAGATCTGCTGGGCGAGGCCGAGGACGATGTCGGGGAAGAAGAAGAGGACGATGGTGCCGGCGGCGGTGCAGCTCAGGGCGAAGACGATCGGCAGCGGCGCTTCGCCGTGGTCGCCGTGATGGTCGTCATGGCCGTGACCGTGACCGGCCGTGACCTCGTCTGCCGGATCGCCGAAGGCGTCGTCCTGGGGGCTGAGCGGCGCGTGGCCGTCGTGGCTCGGCGGCGCGCGGAAGAACGCGCGCCAGACGATCGGCAGGAAGTAGCCGGCGTTGAGCAGCGTCGAGAGCAGGACGACGACGATCACGAAGGTGTAGCCGGTCTCCCAGGCGCCGCTCAGCAGGTACCACTTGGAGATGAAGCCCGCGGTCGGCGGGACGCCGATCATCGATAGGGAGCCGATCGCGAAGGCGCCCATGGTCCAGGGCATCTTCCGGCCGATCCCGTCGAGCTCTGAGATCTTGGTCTTGTGGGCGGCGGTGTAGATCGAGCCGGCGGCGAAGAAGAGGGTGATCTTGCCGAAGGCGTGGGCGGCGATGTGGATCGACGCGGCCATGAAGCCGAGCGGCGAGAGCAGCGACGCGGCGATCGTGATGTACGAGAGCTGCGAGACCGTCGAGTAGGCGAGGCGCCGCTTCAGGTTGTCCTGGAAGAGGGCGATGCAGGAGGCGATCAGGATCGTCGCGCCGGCGACGTAGATCAGCCACTCGCCCTGACCGGCCGAGACCAGGCTCTGGGTCCCGAAGACGTAGATGCACACCTTGACGACGGTGAAGACCCCCGCCTTGACGACCGCGACCGCGTGGAGGAGCGCGGAGACGGGCGTCGGGGCGACCATCGCCGCCGGCAGCCACTTGTGCATCGGCATCAGCGCGGCCTTGCCGATGCCGAACATGTACATGAAGAAGAGGACGCCGAGCATCGGCCCGGTCAGGCGGCCGTCGGTGAGCGCCTCCTGGAAGATCCCGCCGGGCGCGAACGCGAGGTCGCCGGTGAAGAAGTAGGTGGCGATGAGCGCGGGGAGGAGGAGGCCTATCGACGTGCCGACCAGGATCCCGAGGTAGACCCGGGCGGAGCGGACGGCCTCCGGCGTGCCCTTGTGGGCGACCAGCGGGTAGGTCGAGACGCTCAGCGCCTCGTAGAAGACGAAGAGGGTGAGGATGTTCCCCGAGAAGGCGATGCCCATCACCGAGGCGATCGCGAGGGCGAAGCAGACGTAGAAGCGCGTCTGGTTCTTCTCGTGGTTGGCCCGCATGTAGCCGACCGAGTAGAGCGAGTTCAGGATCCACAGGCTCGAGGCGATGAGCGCGTAGATCATCCCCAGCGGCTCGAGCTTGAGCTCCAGCGGGATCCCCGGGAGCATCTCGAAGAGGACGATAGGCTCGGTGGTCCAGGTCGTCTCCCAGAAGCCGTCGGCGAGGACGGTCGGAAGCATCTGCAGGACGACGCCGAGGAGGGCGACCGAGGTGAGGACTGTGACAAGCTCGCGGACGTTCGGCCAGCGGCCGAAGGCGGCGATCAGGAGGGCGCCGGCCGCCGGGACCAGCATCGCCAGGAGCGGGAGTTCGATACCCATCACGGCAACCCTCCCAGGAGGCTAGAGGCGGCCCGCGTGGCGACGTCCGCGGTGAAGCTGGTGTCGACGCCGAAGTAGATGCTGAGGCCGATGAGCACCCAGATCGGGATGAGCATCGACAGCGGCGCCTCGGTGGCCTCGGCGGTGCGCCCCGTCGGTTCGCCGAAGAAGAGCGCCTCGATGATCTTCCAGACGTAGACCAGGGCGAAGAGGGAGCCGATGAGGACGACCACGGCGAGCTGCCACATGCCGGCGTCGAGGGCCCCCGAGACCAGGTACCACTTGGAGATGAAGCCGGCGGTCAGGGGGAAGCCGATGAGGCCGAGGCCGCCGAGCGCCAGCGCGCCGGCGGTCAGCGGCATCCGCTTGCCGAGGCCCCGCAGGTGCTTCATGTCGGTGCCGCCGACGCGGTAGGCGATGGCGCCCAGGGCCATGAACATCCCGCCCTTGGTCACCGCGTGGTTGAAGATGTGGACGATCGAGCCGGCGACGCCGTTGGGGTTGGCGAGGGAGAAGCCGGCGACGATGTAGCCGATCTGGCCGACGCTCGAATAGGCGAGCAGCGACTTGGCGTTGGTCTGCCGGATCGCCGTCAGCGACGAGAAGATGATCCCGAGGCTCGCCATGCCCAGGAGGACGAAGTGGCTCGGCATCGCGTAGAACGAGAAGCCGACGCCGAAGATCCCGAAGAGGAAGCGGAAGGCCATGTAGACCCCGACCTTGGTCGCGGTCGCCGCGAGCAGGGCCGAGACCGCCGAGGGGGCGTAGGTGTAGGCCTTCGGCAGCCACATGTGCAGCGGGTAGAGGGCCATCTTCAGCGAGAGGCCGACGACCAGGAGGGCGAAGGCGACCAGGATCGTGCGGTTGGTGTCCAGGTCGGGCATCCGCAGGAGCTGGTTGTGCATGTCCTCCATGTTGAGGGTGCCGGTGACCATCATCAGGTAGCCGATCCCCAAGAGGATGAAGGAGGCGCCGACCGAGCCGAGGATCAGGTAGCGCAGCGACGCGGTCAGGGCCCGGCGGTCGCGATCCTTGCCCATCGCGATGAGCGCGTAGACGGTCAGCGACGAGATCTCGAGGAGGACGTAGACGTTGAAGGCGTCGCCCGTGATCGTGATCCCGAGCAGCCCGGTGATCGCGAGGATCCAGACCGCGTAGAAGACGTTGTGGCGATCGTCCGGGATCTCATCCTGGACGCTGAGGCGGGCGTAGACCGTGGTGATGAAGCCGATCCCGGCGACGACCAGGAGGATGAAGGCGTTTAGGAGGTCGACGCGGTACTCGATCCCCCACCACTTCGGCCAGTTGCCGAGCTCGTAGGAGATGAAGGGCTCGCCGCTGGCGAGCAGGGTCATCATCATCTGGATCGTCAGGGCGAAGGTCACGCCGGTGACGAGGGTCGACCAGAGCCAGGGGAGGACGCCGCGGCCGGTGAAGGTGGCGATGACCCCCCCGAGGAGCGGGGTGAGGACGATGAGGACCGGGAGGTTGGCCTGGACATCGAGGGGGATATCAAGCATCGGCGTCTCCCTCCTCGCGCTCGGTCGCGCGCTCGAGCGCCGCGATCTCGTCGTACTCGATGGTCCCGTAGGACCACTTGATGTTGATGATGATCGCCAGGGCGACCGCGAGGACGCTGACAGAGACGACGATCGCGGTGAGGATGAGGACGTGCGGCAGCGGGTTGTCGTAGGGCCCGAGGGCCTTCACCGCGCCGTCGCCGACCGTCGTCCAGATCGGCGCCGTGCCGCCGTCGACGACCGCCATCGAGATGTAGAAGAGGAAGATGCCGGTCTGGAAGAGGCCGAGGGCGATCGCCTGCTTGATCAGGTTCGCCTTCGCGATCACCCCGTAAAAGCCGATCATCATCAGGATGATGTAGATCCAGTAGTTGTAGATCCCGAGGAGCTCGGTCATGACGCCTTCGCCCCCGCTCGTCGGCGTGAAGGATTGCTCGGCAACTCAGCGAGCTGGTTGAAGATGATGATCATGACGGTGCAGACGGTGATGCCGACGCCGTACTCGACGAGGGTCATCCCCATGGCCTCGCCGTCGCCAGGGCTCGCGGCGTTGAGCGCCGCGTAGTCGAGGAAGTTGCCGCCGAGGAGCATGCAGGCGACGCCGACCCCCGCGTAGAGGAGGACGCCGCAGGCGGCGAGCACCTCGAGGGTGCGCGGGCGGATGATCCGGTAGAGCGCGTTGCGGCCGTAGAGGAGCGCGTAGAGGATGAACGCGGTCGCGAGGATGACCCCGCCCTGGAAGCCGCCGCCGGGGCCGATCTCGCCGTGGGTGATGACGTAGAAGCCGAAGACCAGGATGAAGGGGATGAACATCTTGGTCATCACCCGCAGGATCACCTGGCCGCTCAGGGTCGCGCCCCTCTGCGAGAAGTCGTCCTCGCCCTCCTCGCGCCGGCGGCGGAGGAGCATGATCAGGGCCATCCCGGCGGTGAAGATCACCGTGGTCTCGAACATCGTGTCGAAGCCGCGATAGGCCGCGAGCAGGGAGGTCACGGAGTTGGGGACGTGGCCGTTGAAGTCGTCTGTGGGGTGCTTGTGGGCGCCCTCGTGGTGCTCCTCGGCGCCCTCGTGGTGCTCGCCCTCGGACGCTTTCGGAGCGCTGTGCTGCGCCTCTTCTAGGGCCTCCTCGGCCTCGTCGATCGCATGGATGGCGCCGGCCCACTCGGCGGCGGTCGGGGTCATCCGCGGCGGCGCCTCGTAGCCCTCGGGCGGCTGCTGCTTGCCCTCGCGACCGCTGACGGCCGCGACCGTCTGCGACATCATCTCCGGGACCCGGTAGTGATGGATCGTCGCGTTCGGGTCGCCGAAGCGCGGCATGTCGAAGGTGCCGTAGATCAGCGCCGCGCCGGTCAGGATGGTCACCAGCAGCGCCGGCAGGTGGAGCCGACGCTTGGCCGGCTTCTCGTCGCGGCGGGTGTGGACCAGGGTGCCGATCAGGAGGATCGTCGAGATCCCGCCGCCGACCGCCGCCTCGGTGAAGGCGACGTCCATCGAGTGCATGTTGGTCCAGACCAGCGCCATCAGCAGCGAGTAGACGCTGGAGAGCATCGCCACCGCGTAGAGCGAGCGGACCTCGATGATCGCGACGGCGCAGACCGTGACGAGGAAGAGGAGGACCGAGTCGACGAGGAGGACTTCACTCATGGCTTGGCGTCCTCCTTCGACTCTTCTCGCGGGTTGAGGCGGGTCCAGGGGGCGAGGCCGTCGAGCCGGGCGGCCTTGGTGATCGCGTGGGTCGCGGTCGGGGCGGTGAAGAGGAGGAGCACGGCGATGATCACCAGCCGGACGCTCACGCCCCAGTCCGGCGAGACGAAGAGCAGACCCCCGAGGATCAGCGCCTGCGCCAGGGAGTCGGTCTTGCCGGCGGCGTGCAGGCGCGAATAGAAGTCAGGGAAGCGGAGGAGGCCGAGCGACCCTGTCAGGGAGAAGAGGACCCCGATCGCGAGGAGCACAGCGGTGACGATTTCAGTCCACGGCATGGTCTTCGCTCCGCCTCAGTCGAGGCGACCCTTCTCGATGAACTTGAGGATCGCGATGGTCGTGATGAAGGAGACCAGGGTGTAGACGATCGCCAGATCGAGGAAGTCCGGCCGACCGCTCGCGAAGCCGAGGAGCGCGACCAGGAGGACCGTCTTGGTCCCCATCGCGTTCATCGCCAGGATCCGATCGTAGGCGGTCGGTCCCTTGAGGGCGCGGATGAGGATCAGGAAGGCCCCGACCAGGAGGGCAAAAATGGTCGCGATGTACATCTACCTCTTCCCCTCCAGGCGCTTCACCTGGGCCTCCATGCTGCCGTCCTTGAGCCCCTCGGCGGCCCCTGCCGTGAGCGCGTGGATGAGCATGCTGTCGTCGTCGATGTCGACGGTGACGGTGCCGGGTGTGAGGGTGATCGAGTTGGCGTAGGTGACGGTGCCGAAGGCGGTCCGGGTCCCGTAGGGGACCTTGACCATCCTCGGCGCGATCTTCAGCGACGGGCTCCAGACTCGCTTCAGGACGTCGAGGTTGGAGACGACGACCTGCCAGACGAGGTAGGGGAAGTAGAGCAGCGCGCGGACCCAGACGCCGATCCCCGGGTAGCTCTCCTCGTCGACGAGGCCCATACGCGCGCTCAAATAGACGATGAGGGCGATGCAGCCCGCTCCTACGCCCATCAGCAGGGTGTTGTGAAACTGCCCTGAGAGGACTGCGTAGAAGCCACAGAGCACGAGTACGAAGGTCACATATCGCATCGTTGCGTGCGCACAAGGCTATCGGTGTGGCGCCGCAATGGATACAAAAAAAAACGCTCGCGGCGCCGGTTCGTCAGGTGTGGGTGTGCGAACCGCGAGCTACGTCGCTCATGCGCATTTCGGTGCATGATCAGCGATCATTTGCGCGACTGGATTGAGATAGGATGACCGCCGCATTGCCGAGGCGGCATACTCCGCCGCGTGAGCTACGAGCGCGCAGCGCTGCACCACCTCGGGTGGATCGACATCTGCGAGCAGCTCGCCAGGCATCTGGCGACGCCGCTCGCGTCGACCTATCTCGAGGCGAACCTCGAGGCTGATCTCCAAGGTCGCGCAGGACCGACCCGTCCTGCGGCCCCTGCGAAGAGCGGCGAAGAGCCGGAGAAGGCCGCTGAGGGCGTCATCTCCGGGACTTTCATCGGTGATCGCAGCGCCGATGTGGCGGTCGTCCGGCGACGTTACGCCGAGCTCGATGAGCTCGAGGCGACCCTCGCACGATCGGCCGCCGCGGGGAGCTTGGGGGAGACCCTCACCCAGGTGCAGGATGTCCGCGGGGCGGTCGAGCGTGCGCGTCATGGCGCTCGGCTGAGCGCTGAAGAGCTGCGGGGGATCCGGGATCTCCTCCGCGCGGTCGCTTGCTTCGCGAAGATCTGTGAGGAGGGCGGCGACGCGGTCGGGCTCCACCTCCAAGAGCATCTTCGTGGGTTTGATCCCCTCCCGGATCTGCGCGAGGTGCTCCAGCGCTCGATCGGCGACGGTGATGAGGGGGAGGCGATCGTCGTCGACGAGGCGAGCCCAGAGCTCGCGCGGGCGCGCCGAGGGGTCCGCGAGCAGCGGGCGCGGCTGCGTCGCGACGCGGAGAGGCTGATGCGCACGGCGCCTGTCCGCGAGGCCCTGCGCGACGCGTTCTTCACCGAGCGCGAGGGGCGGGTGGTCCTGCCGATGCGCGCCGACGCCTACTCGAAGGGGACAAACCCCGGGATCATCCACGACACTAGCGGAAGCGGAGGGACCCTCTTCGTCGAGCCGACGGAGCTCATCGCCGGCAACAACGCGCTGCGGCAGTCGCAGCTCAGCGCCTCCGCCGAGGTCCGGCGGATCCTGGAGGCGCTCTCGCGGGCGGTCGCGGAGGGGGCGGACTCGCTCGTCGCCGATCTCGAGGGGATCCTCGCGATCGACGGGATCCGGGCGCGGCTGCGCTTCAGCCAGGCGATCGGCGGGATGACGCCCCTCGTCGTCGTCCCCCGTCCGGAGGCGAAGATCGATCTCCCGGCCATGCGCCACCCGCTGCTCGAGCTGGCGGGGGTCGACGTCGTCGCGAACGACATGCGCCTCGGCGTCGGCGCGGCCCTGATCATCTCCGGTCCGAACGCCGGCGGCAAGACGGTCGCGCTCAAGACCGTGGGCCTCTGCGTGCTCTTGGCCCAGGCCGGGATCCGCCTGCCGACCGGCGCACGGGCGACGCTTCCGCTCTTTCGCGAGGTGATCACCGACGTCGGCGATGACCAGTCGATCTTCGCCAACCTCAGCACCTTCTCGGCCCATATCGCCCACGTCCGCGAGGCGATCGACGCGGCCGCAAAGGACGGCGCGGGCACCCTCGTCCTCCTCGACGAGATCGCGGTCGGCACGGCTCCGGAGCAGGGGACTGCGCTGGCGGAGTCGATCCTGCGTCGCCTGGTCGAGGCCGGCGCGACGTCGGTGATCACGACCCACTACGAGCGGCTCAAGGAGCTGGCCGGAGAGGCGCCGGAGCGCTTCATGAACGCGGCGGTCGGCTTTGACATCGAACGGATGGCGCCGACCTTCCGCCTGACGCTGGGGATCCCGGGGCCGTCGAGCGCCTTCGCCGTGGCCCGTCGCCTCGGGCTACAGGAGGAGCTGCTGACGGACGCGGAGGCGCGGGTCTCGTCGAGCCGGCGCTCCTTGGAGGAGCTGCTCCTCCAGGTGAACGCCGAGCGCGAGACGCTGAGCGCGATGCGGGCGGAGCTGGAGGCCGCCCGCGAGGAGACGCTGGAGCGCCTGGCGAACGCCCGCAAGCGCGAGGCCGCGGCGCTCTCTCAGGCCCGCTCGCGCAAGCAGAAGGCCTACGTCGAGGCGGCGGTCGAGCTCCGATCGCTCCGTGACGAGGTCGGACGTCTGCGCAAGCGGCTGCGCGAGCGTGATGATCCGGAGGCCGTGGTCGACGGTCGGCGGGCGGAGCGAGAGCTGCGGGTGCGCCTGCACGAGCAGCATGAGCCGCCGAAGCCCGCCCCCGGGGCGCCCCCGCGGGAGCTCGCGGTCGGCGACTCGGTGCACGTCGTCACGCTCGATCGACCGGGGGAGATCGCCGCGATCGCGGGCACCAAGTTCGTCGTCCAGGTCGGCGCGATCCGGACGACGGTGCGTCGTCGGGATCTTCGCCCGGTCGGCGCGGAGGTCATCGAGGCCAAGCGCAAGGTCAAGCGCCAGGCGGCCAAGCCGATCCGCTCGTGGTCGGCCTCCTCGGCCGCGTCCCACTTCGGCGACGACGCCAAGCCGGTCGAGCGCTCGCACGACAACACGGTCGATCTTCGGGGCATGCGGGCCGACGAGGCCGAGCGTGAGCTCGACCGCTTCCTCGATCAGGCTCTCCTCGCCGATCAAGAGATCGTCGTGATCCTCCACGGTCACGGATCGGGGGCGCTGCGCAAGGTCGTCGACGAGCACCTCGCGCGGGCCGGCTACGTCCGGCGCAAGCGGCAGGGGAGCCCGGCGGAGGGCGGCGCCTCGGTGACGATCGCCTGGTTGGATCCCTAGGAGGCCGCGGCAAGAGCCAGAGCAGAGGGCGGTCGGAGGGCTCGCTCCTCCCACCGTGGGGTGGCTCGCCGGCGCGCACCGAAGGCTCTAGCGCCCATCACCATCGCGGTCGAGACTGGGCGGGGTCGGAGGGCGGTGGCGTGCTCATCGTCGGGGCCCGGCGGGCGCCGGCTCCCGAGGGTGATCCCGGGCCTGGCTAGGAGAGGCCAGGGCCGCGCGAAGAGGTGGGCGCTGCCCTTGGCGTTGCCGCTCCTCCCCGTGATCTCTGGCTGCACCGACCTGCACGAAGGGTGAACGAGGCGCCGATCGTGCGGGACGCCGGGAGCGAGGCTCTCGAGGCGGGCGGCGGTCCGCTCGGGTATCGTCGCCGACGTGGGGCGCACTCTCAGAGGTACTCGGCGGCCAGCGCTCGCGCCGGGGGAGGGCGCTGGGTCTGCGCCCGGCGTGCGATCCGTGCCCCAGCCGGCGCGGACGGGCGGGGAGCGTCCAGAGCTGGGACGCGGAGAGCTGGTACGCGAAGAGCTGGTACGCGTTGAGCTGGTACGCGTTGGGCTGGTACGCGAAGAACTCGGGCGCGCAGAGTCGGGACGCGCAGGGCTGCTAGGGTCGCTACCTCTGCGCTCGGCCTCGCTCGGGCTGAGCCGCGCCGGCCTTGGGCGCACGTACAGGAGGACGCGCGCGCTTGCGCTCGCGTTCGCGCTCCTGGGGGCGCCGGGGAGCGCAGAGGCCAACCCGGACGTCGGCGAGCAGCGCTCGCTCCTCCGCGACCTCGACCACCCGACGACGGTGATCGCCGGCGAGGCCGACGGCGCGGCGACGGTGATGAACCCGGCCAACCTGGGCTTCCTCCGCGGCCTCAGCGGGGTGCTCGAGGGATCGATCGCGAGCTTCGGCTCGGGGCGTCGCGGCTCGGGGGTCGGCGCCTTCCTCGGGATCCCGCTCGGCCTCAAGGCGCTCGGGCTCGGCAACCTGGCGGCGCTCGGCGTCGGCTACCAGGCGCTCTTTCCCCGCCAGCTCGACGTCTTCAACCTCCAGCCCGGCTACAGTCTGGGCGACGCCCGCTTTCACAAGGTGAGCTTCGCCCTGGCGGTGCCGCTGGTCCGCTGGGTCCCGGGGCTGAGCTTCGGGCTCGGCTACTCGCGGCTCCTCTCGCGCTCGAACCCGCAGGCCGCCGGCGTCGATCAGCTCGACCTCTCGATCCTCTATCGCGCGCACGAGCGGGTCGCGCTCGGCCTGGTCGCCCGCGGCGTCAACATGCCGACGCTCGCCGGCGGCGCTCCCTGGGACGTGCACCCGGTGGAGCTCGATCCGGAGATCGCGGTTCGCCCCCTCGGGATCGCCAACGTCGAGGTCGCCGCCGGCGGACGGATCATCCCCCTGCGCCACAGCGGCGCGCGGGCCTGGGCGGCGCCGTGGCAGCCGCGGGCGCGGGCGCGCTTCGCCGTCGGTCCGGTCGGCTTCTTCTCGGAGGTCGAGCTCCTGCGTTACGGGGTCCTGGGCTCTGGCGGCTCGGTCGACTACGAGCGCGGCGTCCGCTGGCTCAGCGGCCTCTCGGTGGATCTTCGCCATGTCGGGATCGCGGGGGGGCCGGCGGGCGGTCGCGGCTCCCTCGACGGCGGCGCCGCGCGGCTCCGCCTCTCGCTCGAGCGTTACGACGACGTCGCCCGGCTGCGACCGCGGGAGGTCCTCCGCCTCCGGCTGAAGGACTACCGCGGCGACCGCAAGATGCTCGAGCTCATCGACCTCGTCGAGGCCCAGCCGAGCGACGCCGTGGTCCTCGTCGAGACCCGTGGGATGGGCTTCGGCTGGGCTCAGACCGAGGAGGTCCGCGAGGCGCTGGAGCGCCTGCGGGCCCGCGGCGGCAAGGTGGTCGCCTTCATGGAGGGGGGCTCCGTCGGCAGCTACTACCTGGCCAGCGTCGCCGACCGGATCGTCGCCCATCCCCACGCACGCCTCGCGCTCGTCGGCATCAGCTCCGAGGTCTTCTACTACGGTGAGCTGCTGGCGAAGCTCGGCGCCCGCGGGGAGTTCCTCCGGATCGCCGAGTACAAGGCGAGGCCCGAGACCTACGAGCGCCGGGGGGCGACGGCGCCGGTCGCCGCCCAGCGTCAGCGCTTCTACCAGGACCTCTACGAGACGGTGCTCGGATCGATCGCCGCGGGTCGTCAGCGGAGCGTCCAGGGGATCCGCGGGTGGGTCGACGCCGCGCCGCTCGCCCCCGAGGAGGCGCGCACGCGCGGGTTGGTCGACGCGCTCGCCTACGCGGATGAGGTCGACGCGAACGTCGAGGCGTGGCTCGGTTGGCCGGTCACGATCCGCACCGCCAAGCGGCGACCGGAGCATGACGCCGCCCTCGGGCGGGGCCCGGAGATCGGCGTGGTCCACGTCGAGGGGGTCCTGCGCCGGGGGCAGAGCTTCAAGGTGCCGCTTGTCGGTCAGAGGATCGCCGGCTCGGAGACCCTGACCCAGGCGATCGACAAGCTGCGCAAGGACCCGCGGATCCGCGCGGTCGTCGTCCGGATCGACAGCATCGGCGGCTCGGTCGCGGCCGCTGCGGCGATCACCCGGGCGCTGGAGCGCACCGCCGAGGTCAAGCCGGTGATCGTCTCCTTCGGCAACGTCGCGGCGAGCGGCGGCTACTACGTGGCGACCGCGGGCTCGGTGATCTTCACCGACGCCCTGACCTCGACCGGGAGCATCGGCGTGTTCCGGGCCAAGGTCGACCTCTCGGGGGTCTTCGCCAAGCTCGGGGTCGGCGTCGACCGGGTAAGCTTCGGCGCGGCGGCGGGGATCGGCTCCTGGACTAAGCCCTACAACGACGCCGAGCGGGCTGCGGCCATGGCCGGGATCGAGGGGAGCTACGCGCTCTTCCGCGAGCGGGTCGGCGCCGCCCGTGGGCTCTCCCCCGAGGCGGTCGACGGGATCGCCCGCGGTCGGATCTGGCGCGGCGTCCGAGCGCTCCAGATCGGCCTCGCGGACCATGACGGTGGCCTCTACGACGCGATCACCCACGCTCGCGGTCTCGTGGGACGGAGCGGCGTGCGGGCGGAGGTGGTCCACGTCCCGGCGAAGCCCGGCGTCCGCGCTCAGCTCGCGGCGGCGGGCAGCGTGCGCTCGCCCTTCTCGGCGCTCTTCGGCGTCGAGGGCGGGGTTATGGGGGATGCGGAGCTCGTCCTCCTCGGGCCGCTGATGCCGGTGCTGCGGCGGCTGCCGATCAACCTCTGGCTCGACCCCGGCGAGGGCGAGGGGGAGATGGCGATGATGCCCGAGGTCCACGTCGAGTCGATCTGAGCGACGCCCGTTCGCCCCGGCAGGTGGGGCTGGTGCGCTCCTTCGCGGGCCCATCCGCGGAGCTTCGCGGTCGAGGGGAGCCAGTGAAGAGGTCTTCAGACGCCGGTCGCCCTGCCGTCGCGCGAGGGGCCGTGAAAGAGGCCTGCTCTTTCCCGCAGGGCTGGTGTAATCTGGCCGTGGAGCGAGAAATGTCGATCACGCGGGTGCAGGAGTGGGTACTGATCGGCTGCGGTCTGATCGCTCATGCCGACGAGATCATCGACATCGGCGAGTGGGACGAGATGCTGCGGCTCCTTGCAGAGGTCGTCAGCGGCGATGACGCGGAGGTCTGGAAGACGCTGCTCGCCGATCAGGACGCGGTCGAGGAGCGCTTCGCCAGCCTGAGCCCGCCGGCCGCCGAGCACCACGAGGAGATCCTCCGCCGCTGCTGGTCGATGGCCCTGGTCGACGGAGGCGACTCGGAGATCGAGGCGACCGTCTACGAGCGGGTCGCCCGGGCCGTCGGCGCGGATGATGCCATGGCGACGCGCTGGCGCGAGCGCTGGACCGAGCAGGCGCTGCACCGGGCAGAGCTGACGGCTGGGCTCGCCGCCGCCTTCGCCAACCTCGACGGTGAGCTCGGCTTTAGCGAGGCCATCCACTTTGACAACCTCCTGAAGCGGCTGCCGCTGCCGATGGGGCGGCGCCTCGAGCTCTCGAACCTCCTCCACAAGCCGCCGAAGCTCCAGCCGTTGGCGACGGCCCTCGCCGGGCTGACGACCGATCAGCGGGTGCAGGTGCTCCATCAGCTCGTCCCCCTGGTCAACGCCAGCGAGCGCGGCGGCCGGGAGCAGCGGGCGCTCCACGAGCTGGCGGAGAAGGTCGACGTGCCGCGGGCGACGATCGACGCGCTCCTCGGCGGGCGTCAGGCCTAGCCGCGTCGCGTAGGGCGTAGCGCAGACGTCCTTGGTGGAGTCAGGCCGTCAGCGCTCGGCGCCCTTGAGCGCAGCCTCGGCGACACGATCGGCGTCCGAGCCCCGCCAGGTCATCAGCCGCGGCTGATCCGGTCGATGCGATGGTCCTGGCGGCCCTTCGGCGTCCTGGCGCAGGCCAGCGCGGACCTTCGCGCTCGGCGGTCCGCGCTGGTCGGTCCTGCGGTCACTGGCAGGAGGGCGGGACGTCGCGTTTAAAGGCGCGGCCGCTGGCGAAGCTCATCAGGTGCTGGAGACCGGCGTAGGGGCCGTAGGCGTGGAGGTTCGCGCCGTTGATGAGGGTCGCGCCGGCGGGCTGGGGGCAGCCGTCGAGGCAGGTCCAGTTGCCCCCTTCGTAGACGATAGGCCCGGGCACCGGGGGATCGGCCATCCAGAAGACCTGGTCGTGGAGGATCTCGCCGAGCCCTTCGGGGTCGACGCCCTGCTCGGGGTCGAGGTAGGCGATGAAGCGGTCGCGGACGATCACGGTCGCCTCCTTCGCGCCCTCGGGGACGCCGATGAGCTCGGCCTCGCCGCGCCACTCTCCGGCGAGAAACTCGCCCTCGACGCTCTGGCGGGTGAAGGCGCGGCCGAGGTAGGGCTCGGCCTCGACGATCCCCTCGGGGGCCGCGAGGGCGAGGTAGCTGCCCTGCAGGGAGTAGCCGAGCCGGAGGCGGAAGGGCGGCGCGAAGGTCTCGTTGACGTAGGGCTCGGTGTCGAAGGGGAGCTGGCGCTCCCAGGTGTCGACGTGGAGGACGATCTGGCTGTTCTCGACCCAGATGATGCCGGTCGCGAGGGTCTCCTTCTGGCAGGCGTCGCTGGTCTCGCGCCAGGCGAAGCCGCCGAGGTCGTCGATCACGAGCTCGGAGTTCCAGGGCGCGTTCTCGTCCCACTGCAGGCTCCACGAGCCGACGAGATCGAGCTCCTGGACGCCGAACTCCTCGTCGCCGAACTCTCCGGGCGGGGGGAAGAGCTCCTCGCCGCCGGTGTCGGTGTCGGTGTCGGTCCCGCTGCCGGTGTCGGTGTCGGTGCCAGTACCGGTGTCGGTGCCGGTGCCGGTGTCGGTGCCAGTGCCGGTGTCAGTATCGGTTCCGGTCCACGTGTCGGTGTCGGTGTCGGTGTCGGTGCCGGTGGTCGGGTCGGTAGTCGTGCCGGTAGTCGTGCTCGTGCCGGTGGTCGGGTCGGTGGTCGTCGTCTCGCCGGTGCTGGTCCAGGTCGGGTCGGTGGTCGGGTCGGTGGTCGGGTCGGTGGTCGTCACCGGGCCGGTCGTCGCCGGGTCGGTCGTGCTCGTCGTGCTCGTCGGCGGCGATGTGGTCGAGGGGGACGTGGTCGAGACCGTGGTGGTCGAGATCGTGGTGGAGGTCGTGGTGGTGTCGCACTCCGTGGTGCAGCCGTCGGTCGCCGAGCCCTCGATGAGCGTGTCGTCGCCGCAGCCGACGGCGAGGAGAGCGGGGAGCGAGAGCAGGGGGGCGAGGCGGCGGAGCCGGCCGAGGGCTGGGATAGGTAGGTGCATACGAAGTCTCCTGGCCCGAGAGGGCCCAGGGTTGATTCTTCGCGGGCCCCAGGGCCGATCAAGTCCGATCCCGAGAGCGCGGCGTCGGGCCGCGGCGAGGCGCCGAGAGCCCGAGCGCGCTCTCGACCGGGGGCTACTTCGCCGCCTGCGCGGGCTTCGGGAAGGGGCCGTAGCTGACGAGCGAGTTGATCGAGACCTCTTCGATCGTCGCGAAGGCGCGCAGGCGATCGAGGTCCACGCGGCTGCGATCGCCGAGGACGCTGATCACCAGCGGCGCGTCGGCGAAGCTCCCCGCGAATTCCCGCAGGGCGGCGAGGTCGAGCGCTGTGATCGCCCGCAGCAGGTCCGGCCGGGGATCGCCGTCGTCGCCCCGCTCATCCCAGCGGTAGACCGCCCAGGGGCGCGAGCGCGGCTGGATGTAGTCGGTCCGGTAGTCCTCGGTCAGGGAGGTCTTGCTGGCGTCGAAGCGCTCCTCGGAGACCGGCGTCGACCGCAGGAGCTCGAGCATCAGGCCGAGGGCGTCGACCGCCTTGTCGGCCTGGGTCCCGAGCACTCCCTCGAGGGCAGCCGCGTCGCGGGGGCGAGGGCCGCCGCTGTAGTGGGCGTAGGCCCGATAGGCGAGCCCGCGGGCCTCGCGGATCTCCTGGAAGATAAGCCCGCTCATGTCGCCGCCGAGGACCTGGGTGTAGAGGGCGGCGTGGGCCCGCTCGGCCTCGGTCAGGGGCGACTGCGGGCTGAGGAGGTTGATCTTCGCCTGGGCCATCTCCTTGTGGGCGAAGTAGAGGGTCGGCTTGCCGACCTTGCGGTAGGTGATCGGCTTGCGGGTGGGGACCGGGCGATGCTTCGAGCCTATCGAGGCGACGCTGGCGATCGCCTCCGCGCTGCGGGGCCCGTAGTACAGGGTCGTGTGCTCCAGGTTCGGAAGGTCGCGGAGCTCGCGGGCGAAGCTCTTGCCCTTGGCCTTGCGCAGCGCCTTGTTGCTCGGCCTCGCGAGGTAGGGGCTCTGGGCGCCGCGCTTGGCGTAGGCGGCGAGGGCAGAGCCGACGAAGTCCGGGTCTTCGAGGGCGTCCTTGCGCTGGCTGAGGCTGTTGTCGACGAGCGCCGTCACGGTCTGCTCCGTGAAGCTCGGCGCCCGCAGCCACGCCTGGGCCAGCTCGACGGAGGCCTCGAGGTTGCGGTCGATCCCTTGGATCGTCAGGGTCGTCCGCTCATCGTCGCAGGAGGTGCTGACGGTGGTGCCGAGCTGGAAGAGCTTGCGCTGGAGGGCGGCCGCGTCGAGCTCGCCCGAGCCCGAGAGCTCGAGCAGCTCTAGGGCGTGGCAGAGGAGCGGACGCTGGCGCGTGCCGACCTCAAAGCGATAGCTCAGGGAGAAGAGATCGTTTTGCGGGTTCTTGGCGGCGATGAGCGGCCCCGCGGGCGTCTCGCCGTGGGTGTAATGCTCGCCCTCGCGGAGCCACAGCGGCTCGATAGGCTCCACCGCCTGGGCGAGCAGGCTCTCGGCGAAGGCGCTGCTGCGGCTCGGGTCGAGCGGCACCGGCGTGATCTTCGGCTTCGGGATCGCGGGCGGAGCGTGTTCGCCATGCCGGCGGTAGACGACGACCCGGTCATCGCCGAGGTAGGCCTTCGCCACCCGGATCACGTCCGCCTTGGTGACCTTGCGCAGGCGCTCGGTGTGGGCGACCGCGTCGGCCCAGGGGGTGCGGAGGATGTAGGACTCCATCATCGTCCAGACCCGGCCGCTGTTCGACTCGATCCTCCGCTTGTCGTCGATCTCAGCGTGGAGAACGATCGCCGCCAGATCGTCGTCGCTGAACTCGCCGGCCTTGAGCTTGGCGACGACGCCCTGGAGGAGCGCCTCGACCTCCTCCAGCGGCTGGCCGTCGCGGGCCGTCGCGGTCATGCCCCAGTAGCCGGCCTCGCGGAGGTTCTCGCTGAGCGAGGCGGCCTGCGGGACCTTCTGGGTCAGGACCAGATCGACGTTGAGGAGGCCGCTGGCGGCGTTGTCGACGAGCATGTCGAGCACCTCGAGGGCGTACACATCCTCGTGGTTGGCGTCGACGGTCTGCCAGCTGACCCAGACGGTCTGCTCGCCCTCGGCGACGACCTCCTCGAAGACGCGGCCTGCGAGCGGCGGGAGCTCGGCCTTCTCGGGGGAGGTGAGGGGGCGCGGCTCCCAGGCGCCGAACTTCGCCTCGAGCACCGGCAGGGCCCGCTCAGGGTCGATGTCGCCGGCGAGGATGATGGCGATGTTGTTGGGCGCGTACCACCGCTGGAAGTAGGCCTGCATGTCGTTGTAGGCCGGCGTCTTCAGGTGATCGACGACGCCGATCGTCGGCTGCGTGCCGTAGGGGTGCGACGGGAAGAGGAGCCGCCGCGTCGCCTCCCAGACCCGCTCCTCGGGCGAGTCGAGCGACATGTTCTTCTCCTCGTAGACCGCCTCGAGCTCCGGGTAGAAGAGGCGGAAGACCGGGTGCTGGAAGCGGTCGGCCTCGAGCGTCGCCCACTGCTCTAGGCGGTTGCGCGGGACGCTGGAGACGTAGACCGTCTCCTCGTCGCTGGTGAAGGCGTTGACGCCGGTGATCCCGAGGCTCGCGTAGACCCGATCGAGCTCGTTGGGGATCGCCGTCGCGGCGGTCGCCTGGGTCTCGGCGTCGATCTTGGCGAGGATCGCCGGGCGATCCTCAGGCGCGGCCTCGCGCAGCTCACCGTAGAGCCTGGCTATCGCGTCGACGTGCTCGCGCTCCGCCGCGAAGTCGAGGGTCCCGAGCTGCTCGGTCCCCTTGAAGAGCATGTGCTCCAGGTAGTGGGCGAGGCCGGTGGAGGCGGCGGGATCGTTGCGGCTGCCGGTGCGGACGGCGATCCAGGCGTTGAAGCTCGGCTCCTGCCGGTCGGTGCTGATGTAGACCGTCATGCCGTTGCTCAGGCGATGGATCGTCACGGCCATCGGATCGCCGGGCAGGGGCGAGGTGAGGAGCTCGGGCAGCGCGGAGTTGGCGAGGATCGTCGCCGGGTCGGCGGGCGCCTCTCCGGGGGGGGTCGTAGGGGTCTCGGTGGGCACGGCGGTGTCGCCCTTAGGGGTGCAAGCGGGGCATAGAGCGAGGACCGTAGCGAGGGCTGCGAGGGCGGAGAGTGGGCGGAGGTTGGGCTTCATCGGTCTAGTCGTCGAGGTCGATCTGCGCCTGCATCAAGAGGCTGGCGCGATCTTGGGGGAGGAAGACGAGCGAGAGGGGGAGGCGAGCGGCGGCCTTCGAGAGCGCTAGGGGCAGGGTGTCCTTCGCCTCACGCGCGGCGGCGAGCTTCGCCCGGCGCTTGCCGGCGGGCTTGCCCAGGGCTTTGAGGATGAGGTCCACCAGGCGGAGCTTTTGCGGGATGATCCGGAGCTCGACAGGCGCAAGTCGGGGCATCCGCCCGTTCTCGCGGAGGTAGGCGATCGCCTCGTGGAGGCCGCCGTAGGCGTCGATGAGGCCGAGCGCCAGGGCGTCCTCGCCGGAGTAGACGTGGCCGCGGCCGAGCTCGTGGACCCGCTCGGGGGTGATCCCCCGGCCCTCGGCGACGCGCTCGCGGAAGAGGTCGTAGATCCGGGTCATCGACGCCATCAGCCGCGCCCGCTGCTCGGCCGTGAGGGGGCGGTAGAAGCCGTTGATGTCCGCGTTCTCGCCGCGGGTGATCGTCGTCTCGTCGATCCCGAGCTTGGCCAGGAGGCCGGAGATGTCGAAGTGGAGCGAGACGACGCCGATCGAGCCTGTGATCGTCGTCGGCTGGGCGAAGATGTGGGGGGCGCCCATCGACACGTAGTAGCCGCCGGAGGCGGCGACGTCGGACATCGACACGACGATCGGCGGGTAGTGCCGCGGGTCCTTCTCGTGGGCCGCGTGGGTCCGCTCGACCTCGCGCCAGATGATGTCCGAGGCGAGGGCGGAGCCGCCGGGGGAGTTGACCCGGAGGACGACGCCGACGCAGGCCGGATCGTCGCGCAGGTCCTTGAGGTCGCGGGCGATCGTGTCGCCGCCGGCGAAGTTTATCCCGAGGAAGGGGATCCGCATGCTGGCGCCGTCGTTGATGGTCCCCTCGACCAGGACGACGGCGATGTAGGGCTGCGTCGACCAGGTCGGCTGGGCCGGCGCTGTGTCCTCGAAGGAGCGGAGCTCGACCTTGGCGCCGACCGCCTTGGAGACCGAGCTGATGACCTCGTCGCGGTAGATGATCCCGTCGACGAGGCGGTTCGCGGTCGCCTGATCGGGGCCGAAGGGGGCGCCGTCGATCAGGGTCTTGACCTCGGCGAGGCCGAGCCCGCGCGCCTGGGCGATGTCGCGGACGATCTGATCGAAGGTGTCGTCCATGAAGGCCGCGCGCTGCTCCTTGTCGGCCTTGGAGGGGCCGCGCTGGGTGAAGCGCTCGTGGGCCGACTTGTACTCGTCGATGTGCATGCCCTCGACGGCGACGCCGAGGCGATCGAGCGCCGCCTTGTAGTAGAGGGAGCGGGCCTTGAGCCCGGTGATCCCGAGCTCGCCGGCGTGGTGGAGGTAGACGTGCTCGGCGGCGGAGGCGACGTAGTACTCCTTGAGCGACGCGTTCTCGAGGTAGGCGAAGACGTGGCCGCCGGCGTCGCGGACCCGGACGAGCGCCTTGCGCAGCTCCTGGAGGCTCGCCCAGCCGAGGTCGACACCGTCGGGCTCGATCACGAGGATGGTCCGCTTGCCCGCCTCCTCGGCCCGGCGTAGGCGCTCCAAGAGGCCGATGAGCTCGCGCTCGCCCTTGATCGACTTGAGGCGGATCCGCTCGGCGTCGACCCGCCGCGGCCAGAAGACCCGGCCTTGGTTGTCGGAGGAGAGGCGGGCGCTGAAGCCGACGCCGTCGAGCCCCTCGGAGACCCCGGCGTGGACGCCCGAGCGGACGCGGATGAGGTCCCAGGCGACGCCGATGCCGACCGATCCCCGCAGGGCCTTGTCGGATCGGACAAGCTCCTTGGTCTGCTCGTCGAGGACGGCGGTGGCGACCTGCTCGAGCTCGCCGAGGAGCTCGACCCCCTGCCAGCGCAGGGCGAGGCGCCCGCGGGGGAAGATCCCGAGGGTGCTCAGGCTGCTGAGCGGGCCGTCCATGGTGTCGCTGACGAAGCGCGCCCGGACGCCGCCGGCGAGCTCGAGCATGCGCGTGCCGAGGGGCCGAAGGGCGACCTCGCCGGTGACCCCGAGCTCCGGCGGCAGGCCGGGTCCGAGGAGGTCGACCGGGCCGAAGCGGGCGGCGGCGCCGAGGGACGCGTAGTTGCGCAGGCGGACGAGGAGGCCGAGGTCGAGGTCCGGTCGGCGCAGCCACTCGCTGCCGGCTCGGATCCCGTGGACGGCGACGCCGAGGGCCGCGATCTTGGCGTCGCCGGCGCTCGCGGCCCAGGAGATCTTGGTCAGGTCGGGGTTTTGCGCCTCGTCGAAGTCGTAGACCCCGGCGAAGCGCGGGCGGATCGCCTGGACGCCGAAGCCGGTCGCGAAGCCGAGGCCGAGGTTCAGGCTGAAGAAGCCGCCGAGCCCGGTTCCGCGGGTGTAGGGGCTGACCGAGCGGTAGCCGAGGAGGACGAGGTCGAGGCCCTTCGCGGCCTGGAGGAGCGCTGGGTTGAGCTCGATGCTGCTGGCGTCTCCCTCTCCGGAGTAGTCGCTGTAGGGCCGGTCGACGCCGGCGCTCGCCGGGCGGTCGATCGCGACCGGGGCCTGGGCGTGGGCGACCTGCGACCCTGTCGTGAGGGGGAGGGCGAGGGCGAGGGCCAGCCCTCGGGCGCCTGTGACAGCGACGCGGCGGCGGCTCATTGGAGCTTGTCCTCACTGATCGTCTCGACGATCGCGAGGATCCGGCGGACCTCGAGCAGGCGCAGGCTCTCGTCCCACGGCACCGTCGTCCCCTCCTCCTTGGCGAAGAGGACCTGGGCGCCGAGGGGGATGCCGCTGACGTTGACGCCGAGATCGGCCGAGGTCTCGCCGTCATCGTCGTCGTGGAGGTCGTCGAGCCGCGCGCTGTCCTTGGGCATCGACCGGGCGACCTCGATGACCTCGGCGAGGAGCGCCTCGCTGTGATCCTCCTTGGCACCGGCGGGGAGGAAGAGGCCGGACTCGGATCGGTCGGGGCCGCGGATCAGCCGGATCAAGACCCGCGGTCCGAGGGGTTGGATGTGTCGCGAGACCCTCGGCGGGCTGACGATCACCGGCGTCTCGCGGACGGGTCCGTCGTCGCTGCCGTTGTCGTCAGGATCGGAGTCGTGGGGCGTGTTCGCCGACATTGCCGGGAATCTACCGCACTCTCGCGGCGGCGCGCGCCCTCGCTGGCCCAAGTCGGACCTAGGCTACGGGTCCTGCCGCGCTAGGTGAGCCCGAGGCGTCGGCGGAGGATCCACTCGCCGCCGAACGCGGCGAGGAGGAGGGTGAGGGCGGGAAAGCCGTCCCACAGCGGCACTTCGCGGCGGCTCTCGACCCGGTGGTCCGCGCTCGCGCCGGCCGTGGGGGGTCGAAGCTCCAGCGTCGCCGGCAGGAGGTCGCCGTCACGGGCTCGGAGGGCGTCGCCGCCGGTCCTGGCGGCGAGGTCCGCGAGCCTCGCCTCGCCGGGATCCGCGTCGACCTCGGCGAGCTCGCGGTGGGCAGCCTCGATCAGGAGGACCCGGCGAGCGCTGGCGACCGGAGCGTCGGGATCGTCGGGAGGGGGGCGGCGGTGGGCGAGCACCTCGTAGGCCCCCGCCGGGAGCGGTCCCACGCGGCTCGTCTGCCTCCCGAGGCTGTCCGTGACCCAGCTCCCGGAGGCGACGGCGGGGCCGGGCTCGTCGGCGTCGCCATCGTCGTCTGCGCTCGCGGCGAAGAGCGGCCGGATCGTCCAGTCGATCGCGACCTCGGGCTCGGGCTGGTAGCTCGCGGAGAGGGCCGCCGCCCGCAGATCGAAGCTCTCGCCGGGGGCGACGATGGCGGGGGCGACGTCGACGCTCAGGCGCTGCGCGGCGCCGTCGCGGAGGAGCCAGCGGGTGATCCCGAGCCAGAGCAGATCGTAGGGGCGGGCGCCGTCGAGCAGCGGCAGGTCGGGGGCGAAGCCGAGGCGCCAGCTCGCGCCGGTGGCGAGGACGATGCTCCGACCCCGGCCGGGCTCAGCGACGGCGAGGAGCGGGGCGCCGTCCGGGTGCTGGAGGAGCGTCGTCGCGCCGGGGGCGTCGTCCCGCAGGCGCAGGGGGTTGAAGGAGTCGAAGGCCGGCAGCTTGCTCCAACCGTCGAGGCGGGGATCGCTCAGCCAGGCGGTGATCGGGTGGCGAAGCCCGGCCTGGGTGAGCTGCGGCCGGAAGCGGGCGCGCTCCAGACCCGCTGGAGCGGCGACGACGACGGGCAGGACCGAGCCCAGGCGGCCGTCCTTGTAGTCGCCGGTGGCGAGGCCGAGGTCACCGCCGATGACCACCACAGCCCCCCCGTTCTCGACGTAGCGGGCGATGTCGCCGAGGTAGCGGCCGACCTGATGGGAGAGGGCGTCGAAGTTGTGGAGGACGATGAGATCGAAGGTGCCGAGCTCCTCGGCGAAGAGCTGATCGGTCGGGAAGGCGATCAGGCTGAGCGGGGCGCTGGGATCCTCGCGGTCGCTGTCGTCGGCGCCGCGGAGGATGTAGTAGGAGAGGAGCTCGACGTTGGGATCACGGCCGAGCAGGGTCCGCAGCGCGCGGACGTCCCAGTCCGGGCGACCGGCGACGTGGAGGACCCGGACCTTGTCGCGGAGCACCTTGACGACGGTCGACCAGCGGTTGTTGTCGAGGGTCGCCTCACCCTGCGTGGGGTCGATCGCGACGGTGTAGACGAAGTGGCCGATCCGGTCGGGCTTGACCTCGAAGCGGAGCCTGAGCGGCACGCCGTCGGCCGGAGCGGGGCTCGTGGTCTCGCCGATCACCTGGCCGTCGCGCTCGAGGCGGATCGTGATCGAGGCTCCCTCGTAGCCGTGGGCGACGATCTCCGCGTCGATCTCGCTGACGTTCTCGACGAACGCGAACTCGCCGGTGTTGGCCCTGCGGACCGCGAGATCGCGGATCAGAGGCGCGCCGGCGGAGACCGTCGTGATCGGCACCTCGAGGGCCTCGGCGGCGCTGATGAGCGGGGCCTCGGCCGCGGGATCGGCGACGACGAGCCCGTCGGAGAGCACGATGACGGCCGCCAACGGACGGCCCTCGCCGGCCTCGGCCGCGCGACCCAGCTCGACGAGCGCGCCGGTGAGATCGGAGTCGTCGCCGTCCGCGACCAGCTCGAGGGTCTCGGCGTCGGCGCGGGTCAGGGTCGCCTGCTCCCGGGCGAAGGTGCGGACGTCGACGCTGAGCCCGGCCTCGCGCCAGCGCTTGCGGGCGTCGGCGCTCTCGCCCCAGAGCCGGCGGACGCGCTCGATCCGGGCGAGCCCGCCGCTAGCTTCATCGTCGTCGTCGTCGGCGTCGGCGAGGGCCATGCTCGCCGAGCGGTCGACGAGGACGACCACCTGCGGTCCGGTCGGCGTGACCCGCTCTTCGACGATGGTCAGCTCGGCGACGACGAGGCCGAGGATCGTGATCGCCGAGAGGCGGAGGCCGAAGAGGCCGAGGCGGGCGCGCAGGCGCAGCGGGATCGCCGGCCTGCGCAGCTCCTGGAGGGCGTCGACGAGGGCGAGGATCGACGCGCAGAGGAGGAGCACGAGGACCCAGTCCTCCGGGACATGTCCGGCGACCAGCCGCCAACGATCGCTCATCGTCGTCTCTTGCTCATCAGCAGGGTCTCGACGTGGGCCCTGTCGGACTTGTAGTCGGTGCAGGTCGCGTAGAGGAGGATGTTGACGGCGAAGCGGATCGCCTCCTCGCGCTGCTCTGGGCCGCCGGGGACGCAGGGGTAGGTCGGCAGGAGGTTCTCGCCGCGGGCGAGCGCTCCGCCGAGATCATTGCGGAGGAGGAGCACCTTGAGCCGGCCCTCGGCCTCGATCCCGAGGGCGGTGTCGCTGGCGGCGGTCCTGCCGAGCGGCGCGTCGACCAGGTAGAACGAGCGGTAGAGGACGTGCTCGGGGGAGACCGGGGCGATGAGCGAGCCCGGGGCGATCCGCCCGAGGAGCGCTCGCGCGTCGCGCTCAAAGCCGCGGTCGGTGCCGCCGTCGGCGGCGTCGAAGACCAGCATCCCGCCGAGGCCGAGGAAGCGGGCGAGGCGGGCCTCGGCGACCTCGCCCAGGTTGGGCAGCCCGCCCTCGCCGGCGACGTAGAGGAAGGGGGTGCCGAAGAGCGCGGGGGAGGTGGCGGTCACCGTCGACGGCTCGCGCAGCGGCTCTAGGCGGGTGCGCATCCTCGCCTCGAGGGCGAGCTCGCGCATCGCCCCGGGGCGGGGGTTCCAGTCGCCGGGGTATTCGAGCTGCGGGAGATCGATCTCGAGGAGGACCTCGGGCTCCTGCGGCGCGCTGAGCTGGCCCGGAGGATAGCCCGGAGGTTGGGCCGCGGCTCGGCGAGGCCTCGCGAGCACCCCAGGCGCGAGGCCGAGGGCCGCCGCGCCGCCTAGGAAGGATCGTCGCCTGGTACGCCTCATAGCCCGGTCGGCGCCCATCCTAGCAGGCAACGGTTGAACTCCCACGCGCTCTCACCGGTCGCGGACGCGGTAGGGGCTGGCGCAGACGCAGCGGCGCGGCGATGGGGTCGGGGTCGGGCCGCCGCTCGAGCGGGCTCGCCGGGTTCACAGCTCAGGGGGCAGGGGGGCGGCGCAGGACTGGCTCCAAAGGTGCCTATCGCGGACTTCGGCGGGTCCTGGCGAAGGTCGACCTCCCCACGGAGGAGGGAGAGCGGGCCCTGGAGGGTTCAATTGGGGCCTTGGCGCAAATGACGCACGAGGTCGAGGCCGGGGGGCGCGGCTCCATTTTCGTCAGAGTTTTGGTGATCCGAGAGCGGCGCCGTATCACCCAGCCATCGCCTCGGCGATCCTTAGCTTGCCTTAGACCCGGGCGCTCACGCGCTCTAACCCTTCTTGCTCCGACGCTCTCGCCGGGGGCCCGCCATGGGCCTCCGGCGTTCATTATGGCGGCCGCCTCGCGGCGCTTGCCAAGGAGCGGAGGGGCTGGCTAGGTTGGTGTGTGGTGCAGCGCGCAGCGACGGCGAAGACGATCATGGCCGGGCTCGGGCTCGGCTTGGCGGCGGCGACCGGCTGCGACGGGCCCGAGGACATCGCCCGCGATCCCCTAGCCGGGGTCGAGGGCTGCGAAGACGTGCTCGACTGGACCGACGAGGGGAGCCTCCTCGAAGGGCGAGTCCTGGAGCGGATCCGCGAGGAGCGGCGCAAGGGCGGACGCTGCGGGGATCGGGTCTACCCGCCCCAGGGGCCGCTCGTGGAGAGCCCGAAGCTCCAATGCGCGGCCCGGATCCACAGCGTCGACATGAGCGTCGACGACTACGTCGGCTTCGTCGCTCCGGATGAAGTAGGGGTCGCGGCTCGCCTCGCGAGCGTGGACTACGAGTACGCGACGTGGGCGGCGAGCATCGGCGCTGGCTGGACGGAGGCCGACAACGCGGTCGACTCCTGGCTGGGCGATGAGGACCACTGCTGGAAGCTCTTCGCGGCGGAGATCGAGGAGATCGGGATCGGCGTGGTGATCCTTCCCGAGATCGATCCGGCGACGTTGGCTGGCGACGAGGAGCCCGTGCCGGCGCACACTACGTACTGGACGTTGCTCGTCGGTACGGAGCTGGACTGAGCTAGGCTGAGCTCGATCGGCGGGGTGTGTGGCGCTCGATCGTCCCCCAGGCGAAGGAAGCCGGGGGATCGGGGGCTGAGAGGAGGGCGCGGGGCTATGGCGCGGGCGAGATCGTGACCGCGTCCGTGTAGCTGGTGCCCACCAGGCGCTCGAAGTCCTGGATCGCCCGGTAGTAGTTGTCGTAGGCGTCGAGCGCCTCGGTCTGGATCGACAGGAAGCGCGAGCGAGCGACGAAGACCTCGATGATGTCGGCCTCGCCGAGCTCAAAGGCCTTCTCGAGCATCGACATGTTCTCGGCGAAGCGGGGGACGACGTCGCGGGCGTAGGTCTGGACCCGCTCCGCCGCGGTGTTGACCGACTCGACCGCGCGCTTGATCTGGAGGCCCAAGCGGTACTCGATCGTCCCGAGCTCGACCTGGGCGACCTCGAGCTCCGCCTTGGCCCGCGCTCGCGCCTTTTGGTTGCGCTGCCAGATCGGGATCGGGATCGTCACGGTCGCCAGGCCGACGGTCGTCGGCACCGGCATGATGTTCGGCTCTGCCTCGCGGCTGAAGAAGGCGCCGACCATCGGCTCCGGGTAGCGATCACGCTCCGCCGAGTCGACGCGGGCCTCTGCGGTCCGCACCGCCGCCTGCTGCGCGGCGATCATCGGGTGGCCCTCCATCGCCTTGTCGAAGAAGGCGTCGGGATCGCCGACCTTCTCCGGCAGGCGGAGCTCGCCTGTGGGGACCAGCAGCCGATCCTTGGGCCAGCCGGCGGCCTCGGAGAGGCGGTTGGCCGAGACTCGGAAGTCGAGCTCGGCCGCCAGCTTGCGCTGCCGCGCCTGGGCGAGCTCCCCCTGGGCGATCCGGACCCGTAGGTTCGAGATCTCCCCGGCCTCGGCCCGCTTCTCGGCGGTCTGAAGGATCCGCTCGGAGAAGGCGACGATCCCCGCCGCGGTCTCAGCACGCTGCTTGGCCAGGAGCGCTCCGTTGTAGGCGGCGTGGACCTGGGCGTAGATCTGCCAGGTCGAACGATCGAGCTCTCGCTCGAGCTGCTCTTTGTAGGCCTTGGCCGCCCGCAGCCGCATCCGTCGCTCGCCGAAGATCTCGATCCGCTGGTCGAGCTGGGCCTGGATCTCGAGGGCGCGGCCGAAGCCGTTGGCCCGGACGCCGACGCCGATCCACACCTCGGGGTTCCACTGGAGGAGCGGCTCGCCGTCGATCTCGGCGTCACCGAGGGCGACCCGAGAGCGGGCGACCTGGACCTCTGGCGACTTGTCGTAGGCGCTCTCGAGGATCGACTCGAGCGGCAGGGCGTCGGCGTTGGGCGGCAGCTCGAACTCGGCGCTCCCCATCACCGCTGTCGCGGCCGCCATGTCACCTTCACTGGGCCCCGGGACCTGGTCCGAGGCGCCGGTCGGCACGGGCAGCATCTCCGGCGCGTTCAGGGCGTCCGCGTTCGCCGGCACAAGGAGGGCGAACGCCGCGGCGATCCCGAGGCTGAGCGTCGCCGCCGAGCGCCGCCGAATGTTTGCTTGTCGACGGGCGAGCATCATATGGCCAAGGACGTGTAACACAGCCGCGGCGCCCACCCAACGCCTCCTACGCCTGTGCCGAGAATCTCCGGCGAGGAGGCGTGGGACCGCGCTGACGGGAGATCCGCGGTCGAGCGGCGCACCGCAAGGGGCGCGCCGATCGACGGTCAGGGATCGCAGCGAAAGGTGATGACGCGCTCCTCCGCGGCCGGCTCGACCCGGGCGCTCTCCTCGCTACAGCCCTCGCGCCCCAGGAGCAGCGGTCTCAGCTCACATTTGTGCGGCTCGGGTCGGCACTGCGGCACCTCGAGGGTGAAGCGACCCTCTTCATCCGTGATCGAGCGGACGCAGGCGTCATCGTCTTCGGCGATCGCGCAGCCCTGACCGAGGCAGCTCCTCACCTCGACGCCCGCCATCGGATCGCCCTCGGCGTCGACGACGACCCCGGTGACTTCCATCTCGAAGACACACTCACCGCAGCCGGCGAGCGCGAAGAGGCCATGGAGGACCGCGGCGAGCCCACACCGGCGGAGCGCCGAGGCGATGACCATCGCGAGAGCCTAGCAGAGCGCGCGAGAGCGCACCTCCCCGTGTCCGCCGAACGCAAAAAGCGCAAAATGCGCGCATGCGCGCGGTTGACAGCGTCCCAGCGATCGGCGATTCAGCGGCTGCCCTGGCATGAAGTGCCCTGATGGCCGCCCCCGCTCGACCTCTCCCCGGAGGATCTCGGTGAAACAACTCATCGGCAGGGGGGCGCACGCGCTCGCCGTCGGACCTGCTCGGAGGACCCTATGAGCCCAGAGCTAGTGGTGCTCCTCGCCGGCCTCTTCGGCTTCTACATGGCGTTCAACATCGGCGCCAACGATGTCGCCAACGCGATGGGGACGAGCGTCGGCTCGCGGGCGATGACGATCAAGCAGGCGATCGTCGCCGCGGCGATCTTCGAGTTCGCCGGGGCCTTCCTCGCCGGCTCCTCCGTCACCCAGACGATCGGCGCCGACCTCCTGGACCTCACCGCCTTCGCCGGCGACTCCGCCGCGTACATCCACGGGATGCTGGCGACGCTCCTCTCGACGGCGATCTGGCTCCACCTGGCGACCCACCTCGGCCTCCCGGTGTCGACGACCCACTCCGTCGTCGGCGCGGTTTGGGGCTTCGGCATCGCCCACGGGGGCCTCGACGTGGTCATCCTCGACAAGGCGGGGGCGATCGTCAGCTCGTGGTTTATCTCGCCGATAAGCGGCCTCCTCCTGGCCCTGATCATCTACCGGATCGTCGATCGACAGATCTATCAGAGCGCCTCGCCGACCCGCGCGACCCGCCGCCTGGCGCCGGTCTTCGTCTTCGTCGTCATCGCCATCTTGGTCCTGTCGATGATCTACAAGGGCCTCAAGGGGCTCCACCTCGATCTCCCCTTCTCCAGCGCGCTCGGCCTCGCCGTCGCCGCTGGCGGCCTCGCCGCGCTCGCCGCCCACTTCGCCTTTAGCAGGCGCCTCGCCTCCGCCGAGGGCGCGCAGGCGGAGCACGATGCGGTCGAGCGGGTCTTCATCTTCCTCCAGATCCTCACCGCCTGCTACGTCGCCTTCGCCCACGGGGCCAACGACGTCGCCAACGCGGTCGGCCCCCTCAACAGCATCATCGCCGTGCTCGCCTCGGGCACCCTCGACGTCGGCGCCGCCAATGTCCCGGCCTGGGTGATGCTCGTCGGCGCCGCCGGGATCGTCATCGGCCTCGCCGCCCTGGGCCACAAGGTCATCGCCACGGTCGGCTCGAAGATCACGGAGATGACCCCGAGCCGCGGCTTCGCGGCCCAGTTCGGCGCCGCCACGACGGTCCTCGGCGCCTCGAAGATGGGCCTCCCGATCTCGACGACCCACACCCTCGTCGGCGCCGTGATCGGCGTAGGCATCGCCCGCGGCTTCGCCCACCTCGACCTCAAGGTGCTCCGCGACATCATGGCCTCGTGGTTCATCACCCTGCCGTTCACCGCCCTCCTGACGGTGATCCTCTACAAGGGCCTGCAGGCGCTCTTCTAGGCGATCGGGGCCCGGATCGTCGGGACGGCCTCGGCCCCTCGCTCGCCCCGCACGCGCGGCGCAAGCTTGCCAACACCCACGCTGCAGGGCAATCTGCAGCCCGCAAGAGGACGCGACCACGATGAGCTACGAGTTCTACAAAGCCCTCCACATCCTCGGCATCGCCCTCCTCTTCCTCGCCTTCGGCGGCCTCGCGGGGCACGCCCTCAACGGCGGCACCAAGGACACCAACAAGGCCCGCGGCCTCATGCTCGCGAGCCACGGCCTCGGCCTCGTCCTGATCCTCGTCGCCGGCTTCGGCATGCTCGCCAAGACCGGCGGCGGCATGCTCCCCGGCTGGGTCCACCCGAAGCTCCTCATCTGGCTCCTCCTCGGCGCCGCCACCCTCCCTCTCCAGCGCAAGACCGCCATGGCCAAGCCGATGTGGTTTGTCCTCCCGCTCCTGGCGGTCACCGCGGCCTACCTCGCGATCAGCCACAGCTAGGCTCGGCGGCGCTCTCGCGCCTTGACGAGCGAGCTTGTGCGGTCGGCACCGGCGGCCGCGGGCGCTCGGGCGTGGACCGCGAGACGTGCGCAGCGCAGCGGCTCGCCGTGGACCGTGCCGGGTGAACCCGGGTAGGCTGCGCGCATGTCTACGGACCTACGCTTCGTCTGCTCGTGCGGCGCCGTCACCGGTGTGCTCCGGGGGGTCACGCCGAAGACGGTAAACCGCGTCATCTGCAGCTGCTCCGGCTGTCAGCGCTACGTCCGGGCATTGGGGAGGGACGAGGCGCTCCTCGACGAGCACGACGGCACGGACATCATCCAGGCCTCGCCGGCGAGCTTCGAGCTGAAGACGGGGCACGAGCAGGTCGCCTGCCTCCGGCAGACCCGCAAGGGGGCGCTGCGCTGGTACACGCGCTGCTGCGGCACGCCGATCGCCAACACAATGGACACGCCGGGCGTCCCCTTTATGGGCTTTCTCGTCGGGACGCTCCGGGACGCCGGGGGCCCGCCGAGCAGCGACGTGATCGGGCCAGTGCTCGCCCGGATCAACGGATCCTACGATCCCGCCGACGCCAAGCGCCTGCGGGCGACGACGGGGGCGCTGGTGCCGATGCTCTTCCGCTTCTCGCGGATGCTCCTGGGCTGGCGGCTCCGCGGCGCGCACAAGCGCTGGGCCCTCGACTGGCAGACGCCGATCGAGCGCGAGGTTCAGATCACGGGCGCGGTCCCCTGATCATGTACCGTGGGGCCCATGACAAGCGGCAGTGAACGAGCGGGGCGGGTCGCCGGAAAAGTCGTGCTGGTCACGGGCGCCGCGAGCGGTCTCGGCCGCGCGAGCGCCCTCATGCTGGCGAAGGAGGGGGCGAAGGTCGCCGTCAGCGATGTCGATCACGCCGGCGCTCAGCGGGTCGCCGCGGAGATCGGGAGGGAGATCGACAGGGAGATCGGGAGGGAGATCGGCGGGGAGATCGGGAGGGAGATCGGCGGCGAGGCGTTGGCGCTCGCGCTCGACGTCACCGACGAGGGCCAGTGGAGGGCGGCGATCGAGGCGACCGTCGCGGCCTTCGGCGGTCTCCACGGGCTCATCAACAACGCAGGGATCGGGCTGATGAAGCCGCTCGCCGAGACCACCCTCGAGGAGTGGCGGCGGATCCACGCGGTCGATCTCGACAGCGTCTTCATCGGCTGTCGCGACGCGATGGGGCCGATCGAGGCCTCGGGCGGCGGCTCGATCGTCAACATCGCCTCGGTCGCCGGGGTGATCGCGGCGCCGAACCTGGCGGCCTACAACTCGGCGAAGGCGGCGGTCGTCCACCTCACTCGCTCGGTCGCGCTGAGCGGGGCTGAGCGCAGTCCACAGGTCCGCTGCAACGCGGTCCTCCCGGCCTTCATCGACACGCCGATCCTCGATCCGCTGGTGCCGTCCGAGGACCCGGCGGTGCGGGCCAAGATCCTCGGCAAGCTCGCCCGGCAGATCCCGCTGGGGCATGTCGGAGAGCCGGACGATGTCGCCTACGCCGTGGTCTACCTCGTCTCGGACGAGTCGAAGTTCATGACCGGCAGCGCCCTGCTCTTGGACGGCGGGATCAGTGCTCAGTAGGCGCTGCGCGGCGGCTCGGCGAGGGGGCTCGAGGTGAGGTGGGGACGGCTCGGGAGGCGAGCAGCGGCGCTGCTCGTGATCGCCTATGCCGCGATCTGTGTCGGCATGTATGTCGCGCAGGAGGGGCTGCTCTTCCACCCGACGGCCGACGCCGCGGGGATCGAGGGGCTCGTCGCCGCGGCCGAGAATGACGCCTTCGAGCTCGACCGCGGGGATGCGCGCCTGCGCGGGGCGCTGCTCCTGGCGACGGAGGGCGAGGAGCGGGGCGCGCCTGCGCTGATGTACTTCGGCGGCAACGCGGAGGCGGTGGCGCGAAAGGCCGGGCCCTTCGCCTGGATCCGCGAGGGCGGGGCGCACGTGCTCCTCCTCCCCTACCGGGGCTATGACGGCTCGGAGGGGCAGCCTGGGGCGGAGCGGATGCGGGCCGACGCGCTCGCGGCCTACGATCGCCTCGCCGCCGATCCGCGGGTCGACGCCGGTCGGATCTACGGGATGGGCTACTCGATGGGCACCGGCGTCGCGACCTACCTGGCCCATGAGCGCGACCTCGCCGGCCTCGTCCTCGTCGCCCCCTTTCGCCGCCTCGGTGAGATCGCCGAGGGGAGCTATCCATGGCTGCCGGTCGGTCTGCTGCTCGCGCACGACTTTGACTCGCTCAGCCTCGCGCCGGAGATCCGCGAGCGGCTCCTCGTGATCCACGGCGACGCCGACACGCTGATCCCGATCGACCACGGAGAGGCGCTCCGAGAGGCTTGGGGGGGGCCAGGCGAGCTCCTCCGCCTGCCGGGGAGAGGCCACGAAGGGGTCTCCACCGATCCCGAGACGATGGCCTCGCTCCGGCGTTTTCTCAGCCTCTAGGGGGTCGATCGGCGCCGCGGCTCGGCGAGGGGCTCGCGAGCTGCCGTGACGGCATGGCGCGAGGTTTCGATACATGTCGCATAGGACATGTATCATCGAGCCCCCGGGCGGGTCGTCCGCCTCGGTCCGCTCCGGCTAGGCGCTAAGGCTAGGCGCTACGGGTCGCCTTGTGCATCGGGCTGTAGCCCTCGAGCGCGACCAGGAAGCGCTCCTTCAGATCCGGCACGGAGGAGCGCTGGATCGCCGGCCGCCCCTGGAGGGCCGTCACCCAGGCCAGGACCTTCGGCGTGTCGGCGAAGACCTTGAGCTCGGGGTAGAGCTCCTGCAGCCAGACCAAGCGCTGGAGGGCCGGGAAGGTGACCGCGTCCATCGCCGTGAAGCTCTCGCCCCGCCACAGCGGACCCTCGACCTCGGCCTCGAGCTTGGCGAGCTGGCCCTGGACGGCCTCGCAGTGCTCGGCCAGCTCCTCGCGATTCTTGGCGGTCATCATCCGGAACGCGCTGCCTGTGGCCGCGTCGGCGACGGAGAACCAAGCCCGATCCCTCGCCTTCTTCAGCGGGTCCGCGCAGTGGAGCTGCGGCTCGTGGGTCTCGTCGAGGTACTCGAGGATGACCGTGCTCTCAAAGAGCACCGTGTCGTCGACCTGGAGCAGCGGCACCTTGCCGTGCGGAGAGAGCTTGAGGAACCAGTCGGGCTTGTCGCTGAGGTCGATGAACTCGATCTCGTAGGGGACGCCCTTCTCCTCTAGGGCGATGGTGCTGCGCTGGACGAAGGGACAGATGTGAAAGCTGACGAGGCGGAGGCTGGACATGGGAGTGCTCAGATGATGCCCGGAGCGCGGCCCGATCGGGGGGGTCCGAGCAGGGGGCGTCGACCGTGGCGGGGGCGCTACGGCCCGCCGGAGAGGACCACGTAGAGGAAGGGGATCGCCGCGCCGAGCAGCACCATGATAGCTCCGCGGCCGAGGATCCCGCGGCGTCCCGGGAGCATAAAGATGCCGGTGATCGCCAGGGTCAGGAGGCCAACGGCGTAGGCGTCGGCGACGTAGGTCCAGGCCTTCTTGCCGCGGTTGAGGTGGAGCCAGTTGGCGATCCTGAGGAGGAGGCGCGGCTTTTGCCCCTCGTCTCGGATCTCTCCCGTGTCGGTGCGGACGTGCAGGGTCCGGGTCCCCAGGAGCACCTGGACCTCGTCGGTGTCGACCCGAAAGACGTCGGCGGGCTCCTCGTCGATGTCGAGGGAGCGGAGGACCTCGGCGGCGACGGCCGCGTCCTCGCCCGGGAGGGCGCGGCCGAGCTGGTGGGTCTCCTCGTAGTTGTTGAAGTTGGGATCCCAATCCTCGATGTGATTGACCGCGATCCCAGACAGCGCGTAGATGACCGTGAGGCCGACCGCCAGGTAGCCGAGGTCGCGGTGGGTCGCCCGCAGCCACGGGCGCCAGCGCAGGCGTCGACGGGGCGCCTGCTTCTCAGGCATAGCGCTCCTCGAGCCAGGGGTCGGCGTGGTTGTTGTAGCCGCGGGTCTCCCAGTAGCCGGGCTCGTCGCGGCGGACGAACTTGATCCCCTTGAGCCACTTCGCGCTCTTCCAGAAGTAGAGGCTGGGGATGACCGCGCGGACAGGCGCGCCGTGGGGTCGGGCGAGGGAGCGGCCGTCCAGGCGGTGGGCGACGAGCACGTCGGGGGCGAGCGCCTCGCCCAGGCGGACGTTCGCGGTGTAGCCGTGGGCGCCCTCAAAGATCACGTGGTTGACCCCGTCCTTGACGCCGACGCGCTCGGCGAGGTCGCGGACCCGCACGCCCTTGAAGCGGGCGCCGAGCACCGTCCAGCCGGTGACGCAGTGGACGTCGACCTCGAGCTCGACGTTCTCCGAGCGGAGCAGCCCGCCGAAGTCGAGGGTCAGCGGCCGCTCGACCTCGCCGTAGACGGTCAGGCTGAAGTCGGAGGGGTTGGGGGAGCCGGGGGTGCCGCCCATCGGCTTGAGCGCGCGGAGAACTCGCTGGCCCGGGGGGACGCGCGGGCGGCCGTCGCTTCGGTTCTCGGCCTTGGCCTCGCCCGTGAGGAGGTCATCGAGGACGTAGAGCCCGCCGCAGAGCCCAGCGATCACGGTCCCGGAGGTGGCTCGGCGGATGAAGGAGCGACGGCGGAGGAGGTTCTCGACCTCGCGGGTCTTCGGCTTGGGCGTGTTCATCGGGGCTCCTGGGCAGGGATAGGGCGGCGCTCGTCTCAGTACGACCGACGACGCGATCTGGTTCGCGGCGCCGAGGCGTAGTGACGAGCATGGGGTGGGTCGAGCTGTCGCGCCACCGGGACCCTGCGTGAGAGCTGCCCATGGTCGCGACAGGGATCAACACGTCGCGGGGGAGCTGCTTGTTACAGGCGCCCGTGCGATCGTGCGTGCGCGCTCCCGAACGCCCCTGAGGAGGGATCCGCGGTCGCGGCGAAGCGAAGACACGGGAGCAGGTCTCCTGTTGAGCTCGATGTTCCCTCAGGATCCCACGCCCCCGTAGCTCGAGGTCGATCTCGTGCGAGGAGCCCGAGTCGGCCGCAGACCGCTCGCGGCGTCCTGGCCGGAGAACGACGCCTCGCGGAGTCGCCGGCGCGGGGCGCAGGATGCGAAGAGAAGGGGCGGGGGGACGTCCTACTGCGGCAGGATGTCGAGGTCGAGGCCGCCCGGGAACCAGTAGGAGCCGGCGCTTTGGACCCCGTAGACGCTGATCCCGACCTTCTTGTCGGCGGTGACGCGGTGGCTGCCGTCGCCGGCGTTGGAGAGGGGGACGTGGGCGACGCTGAAGCCGGTGTTGCCGATCGGGGCCCAGGAGTTGACGGCCATCTGGTCGACCTCGACGGCGGTGTTGGTCGGGGCGATGATGTCGACGAAGTTGGCGACCCAGTTGGTCGCGGCGAAGAAGAGATAGTCGCTGCGGTACTGCTCGGCGGGGACGGTGAGGAGCATCGCCGGGTCCGAGGTGCCGTAGCCGGCGGTCTGGCCGACCATGAACTGAGCTACGAGGATCTTCTTGTCCGAGCTGACCTTGAAGGCGGCGGTGGTCTCGCTGAGCATGACGAAGTCGCCGGCCTTGGCGAGGTTCTTGTTGACCGGCTGATCGGGCTCAAAGGTCAGGGTGGTGTTGTCCTCGCTGGCGACGATCTTGACCATCTGCGCCTTGTCGAGGTTGTTGTTGGGGACCTGGATCGGCGGGACGACGATGTACTCCTTGGCGAGGCTGTCGATCGAGAACATCGCCTCCTCGAGGTGATCGCAGGCGGCCTTGGTGAAGGGGACGTTGGTGCAGTCGTGGCCGGCGAACATCTCGATCGGCTTGTCGGCGACGGCGATGGTGCCGGTGATGTCGCCGCCGTTGCTGGTGATCACCTGAAGGACGTCGCCCTCGTCGAGCATGATCTCGCCGGTGCCGTCGGCCGCAACGCCGCCGCCAGCCTGGATCTTGTTGCCGGTGGCGGAGGGGTTCAAGGTGACCGTGGTGCCGTCCTTGCTCGCGACGATCGCGTAGAAGGCGGGCAAGCTGAGGTTGTCCCAGTTGGCCCAGCTCGCGGCCATGTACTCGTTTCGCCAGGTGTTGACCGGGAGGAGGAGGGAGGCGTCGTTGGTGACCGAGGCGCTCAGCGGGTTGAACTGGTAGACGGTGACGGGGTTGGTCGAGCGGACCCGGTAGGCGCCGTCGGTGACCTTGACGGTGGGACCTGTCCCCTTGGTCAGCTCGTTCACCCAGGGCAGCTTGATGATGCCGACGGAGTTGGCGGCGACGTCGACCATGGCGACCGTGTTGGCGCCGCGGGTGACGGTGACCTTGGCGACCTGGTTCGCGGTGTTGGCGACGGCGACCGCGAACTCGTCCTTGGGGGCGGTGTTGTAGAGGTCGTACTGTTGGGTGACGGTGGCGTAGTAGTCACAGCCGATGTAGCTCAGGCCGAGGTCCGCGCAGGAGCCGACGCACTGGCCGAGATCCTCGTCGCAGACGAGGCCCTGGAGGCCGTCGCAGCTCGGGCCCTCCTCCCAGGCGTCGCCGTTGTTGTTGCAGATGAGCACGCCGTCGCCGTCGCACTGGCTCTCGCCGGGGACGCAGAGGACGCAGCCGAGGCCGGGGGCGCACTCGTCGTCGCAGGTCTCCTCGGAGGTGTAGCCGCCCATCCCGTCGCAGATCTTGGAGACGCCGTCCTCGCAGAGGATGGTGCCCTCCTCACAGAGGCCGCCGGTGGTCCCGTCGGTGGTGCCTCCGGTCGTGGTGGTGGGGTCTGTGGAGGTGGGGTCGGTGGTGGTCGGCCCGGTCGTGGTGGGGTCGGTGGTGGTCGGTCCCGTGCTCTCGGAGCCGGTCGTCGTGCCGGTGGCGGTGCCTGTCCCCGCCGTCGCCGTCGGGTCGGTGGCGGTCGAGGTGGCGGTCGCGGTGCTGGTCGCGGTCACGCTGCTCGCCGTGGCGGTGGCGGTCCCCGTCGCCTCGGTGGCGGTGCTGGTCGCGGTGTCGTCACCGCTACAGCCGGCGGCGAGGCTGGACGCGACAAAGAGAGTGAGAAGCTGGGGGGTAAGACAGGTGTGAAGGCGCATAGGATCACAACTATCACAGCTCGATCGAGGCCGGTGAGGGCCCCTGAGAGAGTCGCCGGAGCGGCTCCGCGTCGGGGACCGAAGCCCCCAGGTCCTCGCCGGAGGTGGTCGGGGCTTGGGTCGGAGCGGCGGCGTCGAGGCGGCGGCCGACAGCCTCGGTGTCAGGAGCGCCGGAGCTTCAGCCGGAGCGTGCCGTCGACGTCGAGCTCCTCCTCGACCTCGAGGCCTGCGGCCTTCGCCGCTGCCCGGGCTTGGTTCGCCGCGATCGCGGCGCGCAGGGGAGCCAAGAGGGCGCTGTCTAGGTGCTCGCGATCGGGCTCGCCGCAGACGAGGGTGAGGGTCCCGTCGGTCCCGACCCGCCAGCCGAAGTCCTCGACGCTGCCGGCGGAGCCCGCCGGGAGGCGGAGGTCGACCGGCTCTCCCGCGCACTCGATGCTGCCGGCGAGGCTGAGGCCGCGGGGGTAGTCCGCGCGGGTCGGCCGGAGGCCCAGCGCGGCGAGGCCCTCCTCAACCTCCGCCAGCGAGCGGAGCTCGGTCTTCACCTGGACGTAGCGGCTCATGGCTCGCGGGGCCCGTCGCTGGCGGAGCCGGGCGGATCCCCCGGGGACCCGCAGACAGGGCAGGGGCTCGTCGACGCGAGGAGCCAGCTGCAGGTCCGGCAGGGGGTCGCCCGTCGGGCGCTCGCGGTCTCGGCCGAGGGGGGCGGGGCGCTCACCGCCGGGAGGCCAAAGTGGGCGAAGAGATCGCCGGTCGTCGGCTTCACCCCTGCAGGTCCCTGGCTCGCCATGCCGGGCTTATAGCCCGCGCTGGATCACCGGCGAAAATGCCGGCGAATCCGGCCTCAGCCAGAAGGGGCGCCACCGCTACCTCGGAGGCCTCCGCGGAGGACTCCGCGCACTCTCGCGGGGTGCTCGTGGCACGAGCGAGGGTGGCGCGAGAGCACAGGGGACGGGCGCCACACCCTCCTAGCAGACCGTGGTGACGGTCCCGCGCGCTCTCACTTGCCCTCGCCGTCCCTCTCGACTCGGCCAAGACTTGCAGTACGGCCCGGTACAGCGGCGTCTTGTCCAAGCCAAGAGGACCGACGAGCGCGGCGCGAGAGCACACGCGACCTTCACCACGGTCTGCTAGGCCAGGCGGGCCGAGCTCTGGGCCCAAGCGCGCAGACCCGCGATCTCGTCGGCCCTGGAGCGGCTGAGGGGGACGGTCGCGGCGAGGGCCCGGCCGAAGTCCGCAGCGGCGAGGGGGCGGCCGTCGGCGAAGGCGTCGAGGCGCGCCTCGATGATCGCGGCCTCGAGCTCGGCGCCGGAGAAGCCCTCTGCGGCCGCGGCGAGATCGAGGAGCGCGCCGAGCGGATCGGCTATGGGCGGGGCCTCGCCGAGGCGCCGAGCGGGGGCGGTCTCGAGGTGAATTCGGGCGATGGAGCGGCGCGCGTCGGCCTCGGGGAGGTCGACGAAGAAGACCTCGTCGAGGCGCCCGCGGCGGAGCAGCTCCGGCGGCAGGCGGTCGACCCGGTTGGCGGTGGCGACGACGAAGACCGGCCTGCGTCGCTCCTGCAGCCAGGTCAGGAGGCCGCCGAGCACCCGCGCAGAGGTGCCGCCGTCGCTCGCGGAGCCCTCGGCGCCGGCGAGGCCCTTGTCGATCTCGTCGATCCAGAGGACCTGCGGGGCCATGCGCTCGGCGAGCTCGGTCAGATCGCGGAGGTTGGCCTCGCTCGCGCCGACGGTCCCGGCGAAGAGGCGCCCGGGATCGAGGCGGACGATCGGCAGATCCAGGAGAGATGCGCAGACCCGGGCCGCCAGGCTCTTTCCGCACCCCTGGACGCCGACCAGGAGCACCCCTCGCGGGTCTGGGATCGCGGCCGCGCGGGCCCTGGGATCGAGGGCCAGCGCCCGTCGCCCGAGCCAGCGCTTGAGCTCGCCGAGGCCCCCCAGGAGCTCCGGTGACGCGGGCTCGACCCGCTCGAGGAGGGCGTCGTCGCCGAGGGCGTCGGGCTTGTGGGCGGCGACATGGGCGAGGACCGCGTCGCCGCGGACGCCGTGGCTGAGGACGGCCTCGCGGACCAGCCGTTCGAAGCGGTGGAGGTCGAGGCCGAGCCCGACGCGGGCGAGCGCCGGTCCGATCTCGTCGATCACGGCCTTGCTCCCCGGCGCAGCGCCGCGCTCGAGCTCTCGGCCGACGCCGAGGGCGGAGCGGAGCAGGGTCGGGCTGTCCGGCAGGCCCAGGCGGAGGAGGACGAGCTCTGGGATCGGCGGCGCCGGGCTCGGGCTGATGATGATCACCGCCGGACCGTCGCGGCGTTGGGCGAGGTCGCGGAGGCCCCTCAGGACCGCCGGGTCTCGGAGCGCCGGAGACGGGTCGAGGAGGGCCCAAAGGGCGCGACCCCGGGCGCTCATGAGCTCGCTGAGGAGCTCGCCCAAGGGCTGGCGTGCGCCCTCCTCGTCGCGCCCTCGGCTCATGCTCCAGGTCCGAAGGGGCCACTCGAGCGCCTCGCTGACCCCGTCGAGGAGGGCGAGCGCGCGGAGCTCTTCGCGGGTCTGAAGCCAGAGCGCCCGGGCTCCGGCGCGGAGCGCCCGGTCGATGCGGACTTGGAGGGACTCGCTCATCGCCGCGCGGAGAATACCAGCCGGGCGGCAGACGGAGGGCGGAGCACGGGGACGGTCTGCAGGACTTCGCGGCGTCGTACACTCTGGGACGGGCGCCCGCGTCGAATCCCCCCGACCGGCGACCTGGAGTCTGCCGTGGCCCACACTTCTCGCCCTGTCGTCGTCCTCTTCTCCCTCGCCTCGCTGCTCCCGCTCGCCTCAGGGTGCAGCGGCGATGACGGGGGGAGCGGCGCCTCGGCGACGACCGGCGATCCTGCGACGACGACGACCGATGATCCGGCGAGCTCGACCGGCGCCGAGGCGACGGGCACGACCGCGACCGGGGGCTCCGAGACCGAGGGGACGACGACCGAGGCCGGAGAGCCCGCCGTCGTCTACTACCGCGACGTCAAGCCGATCCTCGACGCGGCCTGCGTCAGCTGCCATCGCGCCGGCGACATCGCCCCCTTCGCCCTCGAGAACTACGGCGAGGCGTCGATGTGGGGGGAGCTCTTGGTCCCCGAGATCGAGGCGCGGACGATGCCGCCCTGGGGCGCGTCTTCGGAGTGCAACACCTACCGCTACGACCCCTCGCTGAGCGACGAGGAGATCGCGACCGTCAAGGAGTGGGTCGCGCTCGGCACCCCCGAGGGGGACCCCGCCGACGAGCCTCCGCCGGTGGACGACGCGCTCCCGCCGATCGAGTACGACGTCGAGCTCACGACCGCGCTCTACGAGCCCACGGTCTACCCGGACGAGTACCGCTGCTTCCTGATCGACTGGCCGATCGTCGAGCAGCGCTACATCACCGGCTTCACGATCGAGCCCGGGGAGCGCTCGATCGTCCACCACGTGATCGCCTACGTGATCCCGCCGGCCGAGATCGACACCTACACGGCCCTCGACGACGCCGACCCCAAGCCCGGCTACGAGTGCTACGGCGGCCCCGGCGGGGAGGCGGTCCCGCGGGCGCAGTGGCTCGGGGCCTGGGCGCCAGGGATCCCCGGCGGGCCGCTGCCGGAGGGGACCGGGATCCACGTCGAGCCCGGATCGAAGGTCGCGCTCCAGGTCCACTACCACCCGGTCGAGGGGGCGGATCCCGATCTGTCGGTGGTCAAGCTCCGGACCGAGGCGATGGTCGAGCGCCCGGCCTATCTCCTCCCCTTCGCCAACCCGCTGTGGATGCTCGGGATCGTCAACATGACGATCCCCGCCGGCGCCAAGGACGTCCAGCACACCTTTGAGGTTGACATCCCGGCCACGATCGACTTCCTCTACCCCAACGCGGACTTCGGCCTCGACGAGCCGGTGGAGGTGTCGATGGCGGGCCTCCACATGCACGAGCTCGGGACGAGCGGGACGCTGAAGGTCAACCGCGACGGCGGCGGGGAGCAGTGCCTCGTCAACGTCCCGCGCTGGGACTTCAATTGGCAGGGGATCTATCGCCTCGAGGAGTCGGTGATCGTCGATCCCAGCGACACGATCCACCTCGAGTGTTTCTTCGACAACTCCGACGGGGAGAGCTCTGTCGCCTGGGGCGATGGCACCGAGGACGAGATGTGCCTCGGGATGTTCTATGTGAGCGCGCTGTGAGGGCCTGTCGGCGAGCTCGTCGGCGAGCTCGTCGGCGAGCTCGGCGGCGACTTCGGCGGCTGGCTTGAGCGCCGATTCTCCGCTCCCTCGCGCGGGTCGTCGGCCGCGGTGCTCGAGCGGTCGGCGGAGCCTGGCCGGAGGACCACAAAGGCGATCATCACGGTCGACGCGATCGCCAGGATGACGAGCGCGCTGTCGATGTCCTGGAGGACGAGCGCGACCGCCAGGGCGATGGTCACGGCGGTGAGCATCGCCAGGCCGAGCGCGTGGACCGGCTCGCGCCTGCTCGTCGGCGCAGGCGGGGCGCCGTGCGGCTTCGATGTCGAGGCGGGCGGAGGGGGGCTGATGCAGCGGGGGTGTTGGCTCGGCGGGGTGTGCCGCAACTGTCGGGGTTGGCGGGCGCGGGGGCGTGCTGCCTCGCGGGCGGCGGCGCTCGGGGATCTGCGGGCAGGGGCGCGAATGGTCGCGCTCGTGCGTGGTTGTGGACAACGTGCCATCTCGCTCATCTCCGCCATCGGGGCTGGAGGCGTCTAGGCGCCTTCACTACATGCACACGGCCCGCAGCGCCCGCGTCACAGGGGCGTCGATCTTTCCTGGCGTGGACGAGGCAGGCTCCGCAGCGCAGCGTCGTGGCGGCGGCTGGCGCCCGGCGCTCAGGAGGCGGGAGGGCGGCTGGCGTGGTCGATCCAGGCCTGCACGAGGTGGACCTGGTGCGGCGCGGTCCAGGGGCCGTCGCCCTCGAAGGACCAGCCGTTGAGCCAGAGGCGGGCGTGCCGTAGGCGGGCGAGTCGTCCGTGGAGGTAGGCGAGATCGCTGCCGCGCTCGTCCAGGAGCAGACGCAGACGCCTGCGCCCCGCCTCCGCCCAGATCGTGAGCCGATACCAGCGCTTGCCGGCGATCTCCAGGCGCTCCATCTGCTCTGGGAACGCGGCGTCAGCGTGGGCGAGGAGGGAGGGGAACGCCTTCGCCCGGGAGTGGCGAAACTCCACCGCGAGCTGCTCGGGCGCGGGCCGGCCGTCGATCTCGCGCGCGATGCCGTTGCGGATGCCGTGGTAGAGGCCCTCCAGGACCCCAGGCGTCGTCGGCGGGAAGCTCTGGAGGGCGTCGAGGGCCGGGCCGTGATGGGCTTGGGAGAGCGCGGTGATCGCCTGGCGCAGGCGGCCAGGAAAGCGGGTCGCGAGCTCGACAAGGCGCCCACACATGTCCCGCTCGACAGGCGAGGAGAGGAGGCGGTCGAGCTCTGCGAGCTCTGCGGGCGCCGCTTGTGACTGGGTCGGCGTCCGCTCGCGGGCCGCGCTCACGTACGCTCCCGCTTCGCCCGATCCATCTCCCGCTTCTGGTCGCGCTCCTTGAGCACCGCGCGCTTGTCGTGGACCTTCTTGCCGCGGCAGAGGGCGATCTCTGCCTTGATGAGGCCGCCCTTGGCGTAGACCTTGAGCGGGATGACGGTCAGCCCCTGGAGCTTGATCGCGTCTTGGAGGCGGTCGAGCTCGCGCCGGTGGAGCAGCAGCTTGCGCGGCCGCGTCGTCACATGGTTGCGGGCGTGGGCGAGGGTGTACTCGGCGATGTGGGCCTGGAAGAGGAAGAGCTGGTCGCCGCGGAACTGGCAGAAGGACTCGCCGAGGCTGATCTTGTTGTCGCGGATCGACTTGACCTCGCTCCCATAGAGCTCGATCCCCGCCTCGAGGCGCTCGATCACCGCGTACTGGTGGAGGGCGCGGCGATTGGCGGCGAAGACGTGGCCGTCTTTATCTTTGGTGGACCGGGGCACGGAGCTACGCAGGCTACGGGAGGGCCCGGAGCAGGGCAAGCCCGCAGACCTCGGCGGCGCCGGCCGAGAGGAGGGCCCGCCGGCCCGCGGCGAGGGTGCTGCCCGTGGTCGTGACGTCGTCGACGAGGAGGACCCGCAGCCCCTCCACCGGGGACAAGGCGCGAACCGCGAAAGCCCCCCGGAGGTTGTGCTGTCGCCCCTCCCGATCGAGCTCGGTCTGCGGCCGAGCCGGGCGCGTCCGCCTGAGCAGTCGCTGGCGCAGCTCGGGCGCCTGCTCGCCGGGCCACGCACGGGCGAGCCAGGCGGCGAGGAGCGCCGCTTGATTGTAGCCCCGTCGCATCGCCCGCAGCGGGTGGAGGGGAATCGGCGCCAGGAGATCCCAGGGACAGGCTCCGCTCGTCGGGTCGTCCGCGAGCTCAGGGGCCGTCGCCAAGAGACGGGCGAGGGGACCGGCGAGCGCTGCAGCGCCGGCGAACTTGAGCCTGGAGATGGCCGCGGCCAGCGGACCGTCGTAGGCGAAGAGGGCGACGACACCGTCGACCGTGCGCTCGTCGGGCGCGAGGGGGGTGACCTCGGGGGCGCAGCGGCTGCACAGCGGGAGCTGCAGCGGTGTCCCCCTGAGGGGGCAGGGTGACGGCGGGGGACGACCTGGGTCGGGCTTCGCCGCGACCGAGGGCGCGGGTCGACGGAGGAGGAGGCCGCAGGCGACGCAGACCTCGGGAAAGAGGGCCGCAGAGAGGCTGGAGACGAGCACGCAGCGCAGGTCGGCGGATGTCGTCGTTCGTTGCGCATGCACCTACAGGCAAAGGCCTACAGGACAGGAGAGATCGTCTCGGGATCGCTCCTCCCGACATTCAAGTCCGGCACGCCTTATTGCATCGACACGGACAATGCAAGGGGTCGCATTTGGCGCAAACGGCCGTCTGATGGCCGAATTTCGCGTAATGACCGGAGACCTCCGCTCTGCGCCCGAGGAGCACTGTGAATTCTCTTGCTCGGTGCAATGGGCGTGGATCTGAGGGCGATAGTCGGCCAAAAAGAGAAGAGGAGGGTTTTCCCATGTCGATACGCGATCTCCGATCTCTCGCGACTGCCCCGCACTTGACCTCGGCAACGTTCGTAGTCTCGCCGCACGATCTGGCGGCGCACGTGGAGTCGACCTTCCTCGGCGACGTGGTCGGCTCCTGTGAGGAGTGCCTGACGACGGGGTCGATCACCGGCGGCGAGCTCGGCGGGTGGTCGCGGATAGCTCCGCCGCCGCTCCTCGTCGGCCGAGCGATCGCGGCGCTCACGGGCGCCGAGCCGTGGGTCGGCGCCGAGGTCACGGTGCAGGTCGCGGGGCGACCGAAGAGCCACGCGCCAGCGCTCGTGGGCGAGCCGCTGGTCGCCTGGGCGCGGGTCCGCGCCCGCTCTCAGTGGCGCCCCGACCTCTGCTTTGTGACCTTGGGCGTCTCTGTGCGGCGGCCGAGCGGCGGTGAGGTGCTCGGCTTTGAGCTGGCGCTGGAGCTGCGCCCCGCCGCTGTCGACGCAGCCTGAGGTATCCTGCCGAGGATGAGCCAAGAGCTTCGGGCGTCGGCAGGACCCGCGCGAGCCGCCAGTGTGGTCGTCGCCTTGGCGATGATCGTGCCGCTCGCCGCTGCCTGTGACCGAGACGTTGAGGGGGGCGAGGCGCTCCTCCAGGAGCTCGAGAGCTCCGACTATCGCAACGCCTGGGGACGGGCTCCCGGCTGGGGCCGGCGGCTCCGGGGCGACTCCCCCCACGGCACCTGGGTCGACGTCTATATCAACGATGTGATGTCCGAGGCGATCGCGGACAACGTTCCGCTCGACGCCTGGCCGCTCGAGTCGCAGGTGGTCGTCGAGGGGTGGGCGACCGAGGACGCGACCGAGCGCGAGTTCCTCGTCGTGATGTCGAAGCCGACGTCGCTCGACACCTGGTATTGGGCCCAGTGGGGGGCCGACGAGGCGCTGATCTACGGGGGCGAAGACATCGCCCATTGCGTGCGCTGTCACGAGGCCGGCGAGGACGAGGTTCGGGCCTTCACGCTGCCGCCGATCTCGATGCGCTGACCGCCTGTGGTCGCCTCTGACAGGGGACACGGTTCGCGGGCGCTCTCGCTCGCCTTCATCGCCCCTCTCGGTCCTCTCGCCTCCCAATTGGGGGCCGTGAGCGCGGCGCGAGATCATGCCGGGCTTTCTTCGCGGACCCGGCGACGGGTCGTCTGCCGGGGGCGCTCCTCGTGGGGTTGGCCTACGTGGATGAGCGGGGCTCGCCATCACCGGCGACACCGCGTCGCGGCGCAGGATGATGGAGGGCGAAGGGCGGTGAACCTGCGATAATCTCGGGCGTGAGGCGGGACAAGAGCGGCGGCGCGGGCGAGGTGGTGCTCGCCCACCTTGAGGAGTGGACGGCAGCCCTGGTCGCCGGCGAGTCGTGGCCAGCCTTTGTCGCCCGCCTCCGCCGGGATCTCGGCTGTGTCACGGTCCGCCTCGTCGGCGTCGGCGGCGAGCTCGGCGAGAGCCGCGGGGCAGGGGGCTCGACCCTCGAGGCGCCGGCTCGGGCGCTCGCGTCGGTGCGCTCCTCCAAGGGTCCTATCGTCGGCGGGTCGCCTGGGGCTGTCGTGGTCCAGGCGCCGCTGTGGGCAGGGTCCGAGGAGCTCGTCGGCGTGCTCGAGTTCCACGGGCTCGCCGGTGCCCCGGGCCTGCTGGTCCAGGCGATCTCGATCATCGCGAACGCCACCGCATGCGCGGTCCAGGCGGTCGCCGGCGGCGTCGCCAGGCGCCGCGACGAGGAGCTCCGCCTCACCCTCGACACGATCCCGGTCGGCCTCTGGCAGTGCGGCTGCGACGGTCGCTGGGAGATGGTCAACCGGACCTGGCTCGAGGTGACGGGCACGGGGGTCGAGGACAACCTCGGCGAGGGGTGGCTCAACGTCGTCCACCCCGAGGATCGGGAGCGGGCGTCGCAGGCGTACCGGACCGCGATCCACACCCGCGAAGGCTTCACCTTGGATCTCCGGATCGTCCCCCGCGACGGTGAGTCGGTGTGGACGATGACGATCGTCCGGCCGCTCCTCCGCTCCGGTGAGTTCGTCGGCTATGTCGGGATGGCGATCGACATCGGCGAGTGGCGGCGGGCGGTGCTCGACATCGATCGATTCTTTGAACTCTCGGTCGACGTCCTCTGCATCGCCGGCTTTGACGGCTTCTTTCGCCGGGTCAACCCGGCCTTCGAGCGGGCGCTCGGCTACTCGGGGGACGAGCTGCGCGGTCGGCCCTACATCGACTTCGTCCACCCGGACGATCACGCGATCGCCTACGACCGGATAGCCCAGCTCGCCTCCGGGACCCGGGTCGTCAACTACGAGACCCGGCTGCGGACCCGCTCCGGTGAGTTCCGGTGGTTTGAGTGGAACGCGACGGCGGTCGGCGACGAGGCGGCGATCTACGCGGTCGGCCGCGACGTCAGCAACCGCAAGGTCGCGGAGCATGAGCTGCTCGTCGCCCGTGAGGTCGCCGAGAAGGCGATCCAGACCAAGAGCGAGTTCCTCGCGCGCGTCAGTCACGAGATCCGCACGCCGATGAACGGCGTGATCGGGATGACCGGGCTCATCCTCGACACCCCGCTGAGCGGCGATCAGCACGAGTACGCGGAGGCGATCCGCAAGTCGGCGACGGCCCTCCTGACGCTGATCAACGACATCCTCGACTTCTCCAAGATCGAGGCCGGCAAGCTCGCGGTGGAGCCGGTCCCCTTCGACCTCTCGACCGCCCTCGACGAGGTCACGGATCTCCTCGCGCCGCTCGCCCAGGACAAGGGCGTCGAGTTCATCGTCCACCTCGCCCCGGACGCTCCGCGCTACTTGGTCGGCGACCCGGGGCGGATCCGCCAGATCCTGATCAACCTCGCCGACAACGCCCTCAAGTTCACGGTCGAGGGGCACGTCTTCGTCAACGTCTCCTGCATCGAGGAGGACGAGGATCGGGCGCGGCTGCGCTTCGCCGTCCACGACACCGGGATCGGCATGACCCAAGAGGAGCAGCGCATGCTCTTCCAGCCCTTCTACCAGGCGGACTCCGGGTCGACCCGGCGCTTCGGCGGGACGGGCCTCGGCCTCGCGATCTGCCGTCAGCTCGTCCATCTGATGGGCGGCTCGATCACGGTCGAGAGCACCCCCGGTCGGGGATCGACCTTCGCCTTCTCGCTCCCCTTGCCCAAGGACCAGGCGACCCGGGGCGACTCCCGCGACTTCGCCGACCTCGTCGACATCCGGGTGATGGTCGTCGACAGCCACCGGATCAACCGCTGGATGCTCCGCGAGCAGCTCCTCAGCCTCGGCATGCGGCCGACGGTCTGCGCCTCGGCGAGCGACGCGCTCGCGTCGATCGAGGGGGCCGCGGGGAGCGATGATCCCTTCCGTCTGGCGCTCATCGACGATGAGCTGACGGTCGGCGCCCGCGGGCCGCTCGCAGCGGTGCTCCTCGGTGACCCTCGCTACGCTGCGACGACGGTGATCAAGCTGGTCGCCTACGGTCAACGGGTGCCGCGCGGTCGCGAGGGGGGGGCGGCGGTGCTGGTCAAGCCGGTCCGCCTCGCCGCCCTGCGAGCGACGGTGATCGACGCCCGCCGCGGGGCGCCGTCGGAGCGGTCGGAGAGCTCCGCGAGCTTCGGCGAGCACGCCTTTGGCGAGCGCTTTCACGGGCGCGTCCTGGTCGTCGAGGACAACGTCATCAACCAGCGGGTCGCGTCGCTGATGCTCGAGCGGCTCGGGTGCCGGGTGGACGTCGCAGCCGACGGTCTCGAGGCGGTGGCGATGGTCGCTCAGATCCCCTACGACCTGGTCTTCATGGACTGTCAGATGCCGGAGATGGACGGTTTCCAGGCGGCTCGGGTGATCCGTCAGCGTGAGCGGGACGGCGAGCGGGTGGCGATCGCGGCGATGACGGCCCACGCGCTCCCCGACGACCGCCAGCGCTGCCTGGACGCCGGGATGGACGAGTACCTGAGCAAGCCTGTGCAGCTCGGCGAGCTCGTCCGCGTGGTCGCGAAGTTCCTCGCCGAGGAGACCATCGTCGAGCCAACCCCGGAGGATGTCGTCAGCCCCACCGCCCTGGAGGCCGCCGGGCATCCGGTGCTCGACCCGGCGATCCTCAGCCAGCTCGAGGTGCTCGTCGAGGGGGATCCCGAGGGGCTCATCGGCACCCTCCTGGAGCCCTTCGTCGTCAGCGCCCGGGGCTCGCTGCAGGCGATCCAGGGGGCGTTCGTCGCCGGGGAGCAGGCGCAGCTCGGGCGGATCGCCCACAAGCTCAAGGGCTCCAGCGGCACCCTCGGGGCCGCTGAGGTCGCGTCGATCAGCGCCGCCCTGATGGACCCCGAAGACTGCTCGCGTGAGGAGGTCGAGGCCCGCGTCGCGTCGCTCGGGGCCGCGATCGAGCGGGTCGCGCAGGCGGTCGCCGCGATGCGCAGCGCCGCGGCTCCCTGAGCGTGGCTCGACGACGGAGGTGGACGCGGCCTACACTCCGCCCCTGTGAGCACCTCAGCGAGCGTAGGCGTCCATGTCCATCGCCAACCGGTCCGCTTTGGCGACTGCGACCCCGCGGGGATCGTCTACTACCCGCGCTTCCTCCACTTCTTCCACGAGGCGATGGAGACGTGGTTTCACGAGAAGCTCGACTATCCCTACGAAGAGGTGATCCTCGGGCAGAAGATCGGCTTCCCGTCGGTCCACTGCGAGGCTGACTTTCGGATCCCCTGCGGACTCGGCGAGGTGCTGGCGGTGGAGCTCCGGGTGACAAAGATCGGCCGCTCGTCGATCCACTTCGACTACCGAGTGCGCACCTTCGGCGAGCCGGCGTCGCCGCTTCGGCTCCGGGGGGCGACGGTCTGCGTGGTCATGGATCTCAACCCCGAGTCGGCGACCTTCCGTCGACCGCTGCCGATCCCGGAGGGCCTGCGCGCGCGGATCGAGGGGTTCATGGCCGCAGGAGAGCCCCCCGCGTGAGCCAGCCGAAGGCCCCGCGGGGAGCTCCCGGCCCTATCGCTGCGCTCGGGATCCGAGCCCGCCGCGGCTTTGGCCGCCTCACCCCGGAGCCCTTCGTCATCGCCGTGCTCCTCACCGCGATGGTCGCCCTCGCGAGCTTTGTCGCGCTCCTAGGCGACGACTCGCCGGCGCTCGCGGCCCGGGCGATGGCGGATCGATGGCACAGCAGCAGCGGCCTGTGGGGCCTGCTCACCTTCGCGATGCAGGCGAGCCTGATGCTGGTTCTCGGGACCGCTTTGGCGGCGGCGCCGGTCTTTCGCCGCGGGTTCGACCGCCTGGCGACGCTCCCGGGGAGCGCGCGCGGTCTGGTCGCCCTGACCGCGGCGATCTCGATCGTCCTCTCGCTGGTCAACTGGAGCGTGGGCCTCATCTGCGGGGCGCTCTTCGCCCGGACCGCTGGGCAGCGGGCGAGGCGAGAGGGTTGGGCGCTCCACTATCCGCTGCTCTGCGCGGCGGGCTACTCGGGGCTGATGGTCTGGCACGGCGGGCTCAGCGGGACGGCGCCGCTCAAGGCGACTCAGGCCCGCGACATGGTCGAGGTGCTCGGGGCTGACCTCGCCGCGCGGGTCGGCACCATCCCGCTGACGGAGAGCCTCTTCGGCGAGCTCAACCTCGCGGTCACCGGCGGGCTCCTCCTCCTCGGACCCCTCCTCTTCGCCTGGATGACCCCGAAGCCAGGCGCGGATCCGGATCCCGCGTCAGCGCCGGCGGCCGAGCCTGAGATCGAGGGCGAGGATCCGGCGGCCGAGGACGCCCTCGGCCGCCTCGAGCGCTCGCCCTGGGTGACCTGGCTGCTGGTCGTACCGATGCTCGGGGCGCTCGGCCTCTTTGTCGGCGGCCACGGGATCTCCGAGCTCGACCTCAACACCGTCAACCTGACCCTGTGGGTCGGGGCGATGATCCTGCATCGCCGCCCCGACAGGTTCATCCGCGCCTGCGAGGCGGGGATCCGGGGCTGCGCGGGGATCTTCCTCCTCTTCCCGCTCTACGCCGGGATCATGGGCCTGCTCACGGCCTCGGGCCTCTCCGAGCGGATGGCCTCCGCCCTGGCGGACGTCGGCGGTGAGCTCTTCGCCGTGCTCACCTTCGCCGTCGCCGGCCTGCTCAACCTCTTCGTCCCCTCGGGGGGAGGGCAGTGGGCGATCCAGGGGCCGATCCTCTGCGAGTCGGCGCTCGCCCGGGGGATCGATCCCGCGGACGCGATGATGGCGATGGCCTTCGGCGATCAGTGGAGCAACATGCTCCAGCCCTTCTGGGCGATGCCGCTGCTCGCGATCACCGGCGTGCGCGCGCGGGACATCGTCGGCTACTGCGCGCTGTGGATGGGCGCGGGCGGGCTCTGGATCGTCGTCTGTCTCTTAGCGCTGGTCTGATCGGCGCTGGTCTGATCGGCGCTGGTCTGATCGGCGCTGGTCTGATCGACGCTAGTCTGATCGGCGCTCGCCTGATCGGCGCTCGTCGGGTCTGGGCACCGGCGGATCCGCCAGCGGGCGTGCCCTTCGTCGCATGCGGCCGAGTCGGCGGAGCCGCGGCGCTCGCGGCTCGTCGCCAGGGCCGACGCCCGATCCTCCCCATCTCGCCTAATGAACGGTGTCGAGCGTGAGCGGGGAGAAGGTCGTGTGTCCGCCGGGGCCACTGTCGCCGGTGTCATCGGTGTCATCGGTGTCGCCGTCGGTGTCGCCGTCGGTCCCGTCCGTGGTCGCGCCGGTGCCGTTGATCGTCGTCTGCGGTGAAGAGGCCGTCCCGGGCTCCCCCGTGGTGTCAGTGTCGGCGTCGGTGTCGGTGTCGGTGTCGGCGTCGGTGTCGACGCTGGTCTCGCTCTCGCCGTTGGTGTCGGTGTCCGAGGGGTCTTCGTCACAGCCTGCGACGGCGACCAGCGGGAGGGAGAGGGCGATAGCGGTGAGGATGCGGCGGAGGTTGTTCATGATCGTGGGCTCGTCGGGAGTCGCGCGACTTCGCAGGCCCAGCGCGATGCGCTGCCCTCCGAAGGCGCAGTTCTAGTGTCCTCAGCGAGCGCGACGCGGCCTCACGGCCCCGGCGTCAGCGCTCGCCTCAGGTCTCGTCATCTACGACACCGCCTCCCCCGCCTTCGGTTTCACCGAAGTGTCCGAGCGATCCCTGTTTCGAGGGTTACTACTGTCACTTTCAGCGCAGATTAGGACTTGCGGGAGGTTTGAGAGGTTCGCCAAACCTGCCCCGGAGACCAGACGCCAGACGAGCGAAGAGCGCCGACCCCGGCATCGGGGCGGCGCTCTCGGTCTCACCAGGAGGGTCCTCGCGGCGGCTCAGAACGCGATCACCGGGGGGTCCCCGTCGGCGAGCACCGGGCATCCGGTCTTCTCGCGGATCTCGGCGACGGTGGTCCCCGGCGCGATCTCGACGAGGCGCAGGCCCTCCGGCGTGATCCGAAAGTAGCCGAGATCGGTGACGACCTCGTGGACGACGCCCTTGCCGGTGAGGGGGAGGGAGCAGCGCTCTAGCAGCTTGGGCTCACCGCGCTTGTTGGTGTGCTCCATCGTCACGATCACCCGCTTGGCCCCGGCGACGAGGTCCATCGCCCCGCCCATGCCCTTCACCTTCTTGCCGGGGATCATCCAGTTCGCCAGGTCGCCCTCGCCCGAGACCTCCATCGCCCCGAGGATCGCCAGATCGATGTGACCGCCGCGGATCATCGCGAAGGAGTCGTGGCTGCCGAAGAACGAGGCGCCGGGGAGGGCGGAGACGGTCTGCTTGCCGGCGTTGATCAGGTCGGCGTCGACCTCGGCCTCGGGCGGGAAGGGCCCCATCCCGAGCATGCCGTTCTCGCTGTGGAGCACGACCTCGACGCCGTCCGGGATGAAGTTGGCGACCAGGGTCGGCATGCCGATCCCGAGGTTGACGTAGAAGCCGTCGCGGAGCTCCTGGGCGACGCGCTGGACGATCTGCTCGCGGGTCATGGGCATGGTCGTGTCTCTCTCTTGTGGCCTGAGGCGGTTAGTGGGCGGCGGCGTCGCGGACGGTGCGGAACTCGATCGGCTTGTCGTAGCTCGGCCCCTGGAGGATCCGCTGGACGAAGATGCCGGGGACCTGGACGAGGTCGGGGTCGAGCTCCCCCGCGGGGACGAGCTCCTCGACCTCGGCGATCGTCACCTTGCCGGCGGTCGCCATCGCCTGGTTGAAGTTGTTCGCGGTCCTGCGGAAGACGAGGTTGCCGTGGGTGTCGCCGCGCCAGGCCTTGACCAGGGCGAAGTCCGCCTTCAGGGCCATCTCCAGGACGTACCAGCGACCGTCGATCTCGCGGACCTCCTTGCCCTCCGCGACCGGCGTGCCGTAGCCGGTCGGGGTGTAGAAGGCGGGGATTCCGGCGCCGCCGGCCCGGATCCGCTCGGCCAAGGTGCCTTGGGGGACGAGCGTGACCTTGAGCTGTCCCGAGAGATAGAGGCGCTCAAACGTCTTGTTCTCGCCGACGTAGGATGAGGTCATCGACCGCACCTGGCCCTTGTCGAGCAGGAGGCCGAGGCCGACCCCGTCGATCCCACAATTGTTCGAGATGATGTCGAGGTCGCGGTTGCCCTTGGCGTGGGCGGCCTTGATCAGGTTCTCGGGGTTGCCGCAGAGGCCGAAGCCGCCGACCATCAACGACGCTCCGTCGAAGAGGTCGTGGATCGCAGCCTCGGCGCTAGGGAAGGTCTTGTTCATGGCGCGCCGATTGTTCCACGCGCCATGGGGGGCTTACAAGGCCCCAGCCCGGCCGGCGGCCGCCTTGAGCCGCAGCTCGTCCATCGCCGCGCCGTAGTCGGTCCCGTGCTCAGGGTTGTGGAGAACGGCGGAGCCGGCGACGAAGACGTCGACACCGTCCGCGGCGACGGGGCCGATGGTCGCCGCGTTGATCCCCCCGTCGATCTCGATCCGGGTGGCGAGGCCTCGCTCGCGGATCGCCGCGCGGAGCTCGCGGATCTTCGGCCGGATCTCGGCGATGAAGCGCTGGCCGCCGAAGCCGGGGTTGACGCTCATCAAGAGGACGAGGTCGCAGAGGTGGAGGACGTTGACGACCGTGGAGATCGGGGTGTGCGGGTTGAGGACGACCCCTGCCTCGACCCTGTCGCCGGCGTGATGGCCGAGGCGGCGGATCTGGTCGAGGTTGCGGTGGAGGTGGCGGCAGGCCTCGACGTGGACGGTGATCGAGTCGGCGCCGGCGCGGGCGAAGTCCTCGACGTAGCGCTCGGGCTCCTCGATCATCAGGTGGCAGTCGATGTGGCGCTTGGTCAGGGGCCTGATCGCGTCGACGACCATGGGCCCGATGGTCAGGTTGGGGACGAAGCGACCGTCCATCACGTCGACGTGGATCCAGTCCGCGCCGGCGCTGTCGAGGGCGCGGATCTCCTCGCCGAGGCGGCTAAAGTCTGCGCTGAGGATCGACGGGGCGATCAGGGGTCCGATCGCAGCGGTGGGGGCCGAAGAGGGGGCAGGCATCGCCGCCAGGTCTTAGCATGAGTTCTCCGGCGACCGTCGGGGGCATCGCCGGTCCCGTCGTGGTCGGTGGCCCCCGCATTTTGCGGGACTGTATGCTCATGCGGATGATGGGTCGAGCTGAGCGAGCGAAGCTGGTCCGGGCGCCGAAGACGGGCGCTCGGATGCCGCAGATCGAGGCTATCGGCCAGCGAGCCGCGCCCTTTGAGGACTTTTACCACTCGGTGCTGAAGTGGAGCTGGTTCCAGCATCTGGCCAACGCCTGCGGCGTCTATCTGCTGGCCAACGCGCTCTTCGCCGCGCTCTACCTCGCGCAGCCGGGATCGATCGGGAACGCCTCCGAGAACTTCGAGAACGCCTTCTTCTTCTCGGTCCAGACGATGTCGACGATCGGCTACGGGTCGATGGTCCCGGCGACCCGCTTCGCCAACATCTTGGTCACGGTCGAGGCGCTCTTCGGGACCCTGCTGGTGGCGGTGCTCACGGGGATCACCTTCGCCCGCTTCGCCCGGCCGACGGCGAGGGTGCTCTTCTCGGACAAGATGGTGATCACCCCGCGCGACGGGGTCCCGCACTTGATGGTGCGGATGGCGAACTGGCGGCACAACAACGTCGTCGAGGCGACCCTGCGGATGTTCATCCTCCGCCGACATGAGACTGAAGAGGGCGAGGTGATCCGGATCCCGGTCGAGATCCCGCTGGTCCGCGATCGCAACGCGGTCTTCTGGATGAGCTGGACGGCGATGCACCGGATCGACGAGGCCTCGCCGCTGCACCCCGATCGCATCCAGGCGCTGCGCGAGGAGGGATCGGACATCTTCCTCATCTTCGGCGGGATCGACGAGACCTTCTCGACGACCATCCACGCCCGGCACACCTACCGCATGAGCGACATCGTCGAGGGCGCTCGCTTCGTCGACATCCTCTCGACGCGCGAGGACGGCACCCGGGTGATCGACTACCACAACTTCCACGAGGTGGTCCGCTGCGACGAAGCGGACCCGCAGGCGTGAGCCGAGGCCGTGCGCGGGTCGACCGAGGGGGCTGCTAGCGGACGACCAGCGTCGGCCGGGTCGCGTGGTTGACCACCCTGGCGGCGGTGGTCCCGAGCACCCTGTCGAGCGCGCCGTAGCCGTGGCTGCCGATCACGACCAGGTCGGCGTTGAGGCGCTCGGCGGCGTTCTCGATGACAAACGCCGGCTTGCCGAGCTCGCAGATGCTGGAGCCGCGATGGGCCTCCGGGATCGTCGCCGCGAGCTTGTCCAGATCGGCGTGGGCCGAGTCGATCAGGACCGACGTGAGCTGGTCGCCGGAGAGGGTCCAGGCCTCGGCGGGGATGCTGAGGGGGATGTTGACCGCGCGGCAGAGGTGGAGCGTGGCGCCGAAGCGCTCAGCTATCGCCTGCGCATGCTCGAGGACCCCGGGGGCCCGCGACGAGCCATCGACCGCGACGAGGATGCTCTTGTACATAGCCGCGAGAGTAAGCGTTCAGCGAGGGATCGTCAGCGCAAAGAAAAAATTGCGCCCATGGGAGGGGCTGCGCAGGCGCCTCCCGGATGTAGGTTGGCCGGGCAATGATCGACCCCAACGTGCCGATTCGGACCCTCATGACCCCAACGCCTGTGTCGATCGGACGGCAGCAGCCGATGGCGGAGGCCTCGCGGCGGATGACCGAGCACAGGATCCGTCACCTGCCGGTGCTCGACGGCGGACGGGTGGTCGGGATCATCTCGGACCGGGACCTGGCGATGGTCGAGAGTTTTCCCGGGGTCGACACGGAGACCGTGACCGTCGAGGAGGCGATGACCCCCGATCCCTATGTCGTCGGACCCGAGGAGCCGCTGGCGGCGGTCATCTCGGCCCTCGCCGAGCATAAGTACGGCACCGCGGTGATCGTGAAGGACAACCGCCTCGCCGGTATCTTCACCACCGTGGACGCGCTCCGGGTCTTCGCGGGGTCGCTCCGCGGGGACTTGGCCAGCTAGTGGCCGGACCCCCGGGCACCCGGGCTCGCCCCCGCGTCCGAGCCGGCGTTCGGGGTGGGGGGCGCATAAGGCGCTTGGGGCTCGCGAGCTCTTCCCGCGCGGGGCAGACCATGTATTATTCCGGCGCCCGGGTATGAGCGGTCTCATCCTCATCGTCGAAGACGAGCGCGATCTAGTGGCGACCCTCGAGTACAACCTCGAGAAGGAGGGCTTCCGGACGCGCTCGGCCTACACGGGCCGCAACGCCCTCGAGATCTCGGTCGCCGATCCGGTGCCGGACCTGGTCCTCCTCGATCTGATGCTCCCCGACATGTCCGGGACCCAGGTCTGCCAGCAGCTTCGGGCCAACGCCAAGACCAAGAGCATCGCCGTCATCATGATGACCGCGAAGTCCGAGGAGGTCGATCGCGTGGTCGGCTTTGAGGTCGGCGCCGACGACTACGTGACCAAGCCCTTCAGCGTCCGCGAGCTGATGCTGCGGGTGAAGGCGGTGATGCGCCGCAAGGCGCCGACCGAGCAGGCCGTGGTCCCGAGCTCCTACGGCCGGCTCCGGGTCGACATGGAGGGCCACCGGGTCTGGGTCGACGACGGCGAGATCGTCCTCACCGCCCTCGAGTTCCGCCTCCTGACGACCCTGATCGCCCGGCGGGGTCGCGTCCAAACCCGCGATGCGTTGCTCCTCGACGTCTGGGGGGTCCAGCCAGGGCTGACCACGCGGACGGTCGACACCCACGTCCGGCGCCTGCGCAAGAAGCTCGGCGAGGCGGCGGACTACGTCCAGACCCTTCGCGGCGTCGGCTACCGCTTCACCACGGAGCTCCGCGAAGGGGCCTAGTTCGGGTGGCCCAGTGCGGATCGGCGTTCGCGGCAAGATCTTCCTGGTCTCGGTCTTCCTGGTCCTGACGGTGGTCGCGGCGAGCGGCTTCTACCTCGAGCGGGAGCTGCGGGACTGGACCCAGGTCCGGATCGAGACCGAGCTGCTCAACCACGCCCGCATGGTCCGGGTGATGGTCGAGCGTGGGGGGACGGTCGATCCGGTGGTCGTCGACGCGATCGCCGACGAGGTCGCCGATCCGAGCGCCGGGCGGGTGACCGTGATCGACGGCGAGGGGCGGGTCGTCGGCGACTCCACCTTCGCCCTGGAGGCGCTGGGCGGGCTCGACTCCCACAGCGACCGGCCTGAGGTGGTCGAGGCCCACGCCGGCGGCGACGGGATCGCCCGCCGCTTCTCGTTCAGCCTCGGCATGGACATGCTCTACATCGCCCTGCCTTTTAAGACAGGCGATACCGTCGGCGTGGTCCGGGTCGCCCGGCCGCTCGCGGAGGTCGAGGCCGCCGTCGAGCGCCTGCGGCTGGCGCTGATGATCGCCGGCCTCATCGGCCTCGTCGGCGCCGTCGTCATGAGCGCCTTCGCCTCCCACTTCCTCTCGAGGACGCTGCGCCTGCTGGTCCAGGACGCGCGCCTGATGGCCGAGGGGGGGCAGATGCGGCCGCTCTCGATCGCCTCGCAGGACGAGATCGGCGGCCTCGCCGGGTCGATCAACCGTCTCGCGGACGAGCTCGAGTCGACGGTCGCGACGCTCGCCTCGGAGCGCTCTCGCTTTGAGGCGGTGCTCGAGTCGATGGACGAGGCGGTCATCGCCCTCGACCGCGACCAGGAGCTGACGATGGTGAACCGGGCCGCGGTCGCGCTGCTCAGCCTCTCGGTCGGCCGCGGCGGGTCGACCCTGCGCGAGCGGATCCGGATCCCGGCGCTCCACGACCTCGTCGATCGGGCCCTCGCCGGCGAGGCCGAGCGCGACGAGTTTGAGCTGCCCGAGCCGACCCCGCGGCGGATCATGGCCTACGCGAGCCCGCTTCGGAACGCCAGCGGCGCCGTCGTCGTGATGCACGACGTCACCGAGATCCGCCGCCTGGAGACCATCCGCCGCGACTTCGTCGCCAACGTCTCGCACGAGCTGCGGACGCCGGTCAGCATCATCCGCGCGAACGCCGAGACGCTCCTGGACGGCGCCCTGGAGCGCAAGGACATCGCCCACCGCTTCCTCGAGGCGGTGCTCCGCAACGCCGATCGCCTGGCGGCCCTGGTCGGCGATCTGCTCGAGATCTCGCGGATCGAGGCCGGCACCTACAACCTCGACTGCGACGCCGTGAACGTCTCGCCGATCGTCGCCAGGATCTGCGACTCGGTCGAGACGCTGGCGAAGGACAAGGAGATCCGGGTGATCGACGAGGTCGCGCCGGGGACCGTGGTCTGGGCCGATCCGGCGGCGCTCGAGATGGTCCTCCTCAACCTCGTCGACAACGCCGTCAAGTACACCCAGCAGGGCGGGGCGATCGTCGTCGCCTCGCGGATCATCGACGACTCGACGGTGCGGATCGAGGTCCGCGACAACGGCCCCGGCATCGCCCACAAGCACCGGATGCGGATCTTTGAGCGCTTCTATCGCGTCGACCCCGGTCGCTCCCGCGAGGTCGGCGGCACCGGACTGGGGCTCGCGATCGTCAAGCACCTCGTCGAGGCGATGGACGGCAGCGTCGGCGTCGATCCGGTCGAGCCGCGGGGCTCGGCGTTTTGGCTCGCCCTGCCGACGAGCTCCTAGCGTCGGTCGGTCGGGGGCGCGACCTCCGTGAGAGGGCGGGCCTCGCTCTCCAGGGCTCGTCGCCGCCGTGTGCGGGGAGGCGGGGCGTTTGCGTAGCGCTCGTCGGACCTTGCGCACCTGCGATGGCCTGTGGTGATCGGGCTGCGATCGGGCTGCGATCGGGCTGCGATCGATCGTCGCGGGGGATGCCCCGCTCGGCCCCTTTGGACGCTTCGGCGCGGCCGAGCGTGGGCGTCGCTCGCTCGCCCGAGTCCTGCGAATCTGGGCCCTTCTCGGCGGTCGGCGACGGCTCGGCGGGCTCTCTCATCGCCGGCCAGAGCGGTCGATGTCGCGAGGTGCGGGCGCGCGGCGTAGGGCCACGGGGGTCGTGATCCGAGTGGGGAGTCCGCGCGTAGAGTAAGCTCGCTGGCCTCTGGACCGGCCCCATCAACGATGCTCAACCCTGATCGAATGCGCGCTACGCTCGCCTCGACGCTCCTCGGACTGACGATCGCCTGCGCTCCCGGATCGGAGTCGCCGACGGTAGAGGTCCTGGTTCTCACCGGCCAGGGCGGCGAAGCGTTCATGCACGGGGAGGGCTGGACCGTCGAGCTCACGAGCTGCCGCGCGGCGATCGAAGACCTGCGCTTCACCACGGGCGGCGAGTTCCACGAGCGGAGCTGGGTCGGCGCGCTGCGACGGGCGGTGATCGGCGACGCCTGGGCGCACCCCGGGCACTCGGCGGGCGGCGAGGTGATAGGCGAGCTCCCGGGGCGCCGGATCGTCGACTGGTGCGGGACGCCTGGGATGGAGCTCGGGAGCGCGGAGCTGACCTACGGTGACTACAACGGGGCCGACTTTGTCTTCGTCCGGGCCGAGGAGGGCGACGGGCTGGAGGCGGACGATCCGCTCCTCGGCTACAGCCTGGAGGTCGCCGGGGAGGCGCAGCGAGGCGACGTCGTGGTCGGCTTCTACGCGCGGATTCGTCAAGACGAGGGGCGTGAGGTGATCGGCGTGCCGATGGCGCTCACCGTCGACGACGCCAGCATGCCGACGCTCGAGCTTCAGCTGCTCGGGGAGCGCCTCCTCGACGGGATCGACTTCGCCGGGCCCTGGGCGGTGGAGGGCGAGACGCACGAGTTCGTCGCCGACGATGAAAACTACAACCGGCTGCTCCGGGCGGCCCAGAGTCACGAGACCTATGCGATCGAAAGTACAGACTAAGAGGTGTCTTGAGGGGCTCTACGGGCGCTCGCTCGCCCTCGCGACGATCCTGGCGATGTCGGCCTGCGGCGGCGAGGGGACGCTCATCACGACGGTCTACGGCGAGGCGTTCGTCGAGTCGGGGATCCCGGCCGAGAGCTTCGTCGACGGCTGGTCGGTGACCTTTGATCAATTTCTGGTGGTCGTCGGCGAGGTCCAGGCCGACGGTGTCGAGCTCGAGGCGGGCTTTCGCCTGGTCGACCTGACGACACCGAGCGCGGGCGCGGGTCAGGAGCTCGCTCGCGCCGTGGCCCCCGCGGGCGAGTACAGGAGCCTCTCCTTCCGGGTCGCGCCGAGCCCAGACGCGGTCGCGCTCGGGGTCGACGCCGAGGCTGCGGCGATGGTCCGCGAGGGGGGCTACAGCCTCTTTGTCGCGGGCGAGGCCGCGCGCGGTGAGGAGAGGATCGGCTTCGCCTGGGGGTTCACGACCGACACCACCTACGGCTCGTGCGCGATCGCTGCGGACGTCGAGGCCGCGGACGAGGCGAGCGCGGAGATCACGATCCACGCCGATCACTTCTTCTACGACGATCTCGACTCCGAGGAGCCCAACGTCGCCTTCGACGCGATCGCGGCCGCCGACGCGAAGGGGGACGGCGACGGGATCGTCAGCGAAGCGGAGCTGCGGGCCTACGACATCACCGCGGAGGCCCGCTACCAGGTCGGCTCGCGGGAGATCTCCGACCTCTGGGGCTTCATCGCGGCGCAGACGCGCAACGTCGGCCATGTCGACGGCGAAGGTCACTGCGCCGAGGCCTTCTAGTGTTTGGGCAGCGTCGTAGGACGGGGAGGGAGGTCCTCTGCCGCTGTCCGCCGACGGGGCCCGCCGCGGGTCGGCTGACTGCGCGGCTGCCTGCGCTCTTGCTCGGGGCATCGCTCGCCGGCTTCGGCCCGGGGGCGAAGCCGGCCGTGGCCAAGGGCCCGGCGATCCACTGCGTCGAGACGCCCGACACGCTCCTCTGCACGCTCGGCGCCGAGGGGCCCCTCCCCGCGGGCGGCGAGGCGAAAGACGTGGACGGTGGGTCCAGGTCGGAGCCGGCGACCGATGTGCGCAGCGAGGGCGCCTGTCACCCGGAGGAGCCCTCGTACAGGTCCGTGGTCAAGAGCCGACGGCGCGCTCGCCTCGCGAGCGAGACCGTCGTCGACGCCGAGGAGATCGCCGCCGCTCCGCGCACGCGCTCCGCCGATGACCTGCTCCGGCTCGTACCTGGCGTTTGGGTCAGTCAGCACGGGGCTGAGGGGAAGGGGCAGCAGATCTTCCTGCGGGGCTTTGACGCGGCCCACGGCACCGACGTCGCGGTCTCGGTCGACGGGATCCCGATCAACGAGCCCTCCAACATCCACGGTCACGGGTACGTCGATCTCGGCTTTGTGATCCCAGAGCTGGTGCGGCGGGTGGTCGCCCACAAGGGGCCCTTCTTCCTCGATGACTCGAACTTCGCCACGGCCGGCGCCGTCAACCTCGAGCTCGGGGTCCCGGACTCGCTGCGCGGATCGAGGGTCCACTACCAGCTCGGATCGAGCTGGCGTCACCGCGGCCTGGTCCTCCACGCGCCGAAGGAGGGGATGCTCAAGCGATCGTTCCTCGCCTTCGAGGCGATGCGCGACCGCGGCTTCGCGCCAGGGCGTGACGCGCAGCGGGTGGCGATGATGGGCCAGATCGAGCTCCACCGCAGCCCCGAGGTCGGCGTCATCGATCTGACCCTCAGCGGTCACTCGGGCTCCTTCGGCGCGCCGGGGGCGATCCGGACCGGCGACGTCGAGAGCGGGCTCCTCGATCGGGAGGCCGCCCTGCACGAGGACACCGGCGGTCGATCGAGCCGGGGGATCGTCGCCCTCCGACATCGCCGCCGGGACGTCGGCACCCTCGAGCATCAGCTCTACGCCCAGGCCCGCGACTTCGAGATCACCGAGGACTTCACCGGCTACCTCCTCGATCCTATCCACGGCGATCGACGCCTTCAGGAGCACACCTCCTTCAGCGGCGGATATCGCCTGAGCTACACCCGGCCCCTGGCGGAGCGCCTGATGCTCGTCACCGGCGGGCGTTGGCGGGGCGAGCTCATCGATCAGCGCGAGGTCCAGGTCGACGCCGAGCACCAGGAGCTGACGACGCGCTGGGACCTGGGGATCGCCCAGCACCACCTCGGCGCGCACTCGGGGCTGCGCTGGGCGCCGCTGCCGGGGCTCGTGATGGAGGGCGGCGGTCGTCTCGACCTCTTCACCTATTGGGTCGTCGACAACCAACAGGACGTGGTCCCCGGCGAGCCGACGCGGACGACCGAGACCCTGGTCTGGCCGTCGCCGCGGGTGAACGCTCGCTACGCCTTCACGCCGAAGTGGACGGTCTCCTCCGCCTACGGTCGCGGTCTCCGGGCGCCGGAGGCCCGCTCGATCCTCGGCCGCGGCGCGGCGATGCCGGACACCGACGCCAGCGCCTTCCAAGGCGGTGATCCGCGGATCACCGCCTCGGACTCGGTCGAGGCCGGCGTCCGCTTCGCGCCGCGGTGGATGAGCGCCGGCCTGACCCTCTTCGGCACCTGGGTCGACCGCGAGCTCGTCTACGATCATGTCAGCGGGCTCAACCTCGCCCGCAACCGATCTCGACGGCTCGGCGGTGAGGCCTCGCTGCGGATCCAGCCGGCGCCGTGGGTCGTCTTCGGCGGCGATCTGACGGCGGTCGACGCCCGCTTTGTCGACTCGGGGGAGCCTATCCCCTACGCGCCGCCGCTGCTCGGATCGGCGAACCTGACCATGCTCCACCCGGCGGGGATCACCGTCGGCGCGCGGGTCTGGGCCCTCGGTCGCAGGCCCTTGCCCTTCGGCGCCCGCTCGAACGCGATCGCGCTGGTCGATCTCAAGGTGTCCTATCGGGTGAGCCGGCTCCAGGTCGATCTGATCCTCGACAACCTCCTCAACGCCCGCTGGTCCGAGGGGGAGTACAACTTCGCGTCCTGGCACGATCGCAGCCGTGCGCGCTCGTCTCTGCCGGCGCGTCACATGATCGCCGGCGCGCCGCTGACCGCTCGTCTCGGCGTGACGCTGTGGCTCTAAGGGCGCGGCGAGCTGGCCGGTCTAGATCGTCTTGAGGTACTCGAGCAGCGCGCTGCGATCGTCGTCGGTCAGGTGGTCGCCGAAGGTGTGACCGCCGTTGCCGTGGGCGAAGATCGTCGTGTCGTAGATGAACTTGTGCTCCCCCACGGAGAACACGTCGTGGCCGAAGCTGAGGGCGATGAAGGGCCAGCCGAGGCCGGTCCGGTCGTAGTTGGCGCTCTCGTAGTCGACGCGGCGCCAGTAGGTGGGGCGGGCCTCGCTGTTGAGGACGAGCTCGAGGGTCGGCACCGAGCCGTTGTGGAGATAGGGCGCGGTCGCCCAGATCCCGTCGAGGGGGGGCGCGACGTAGCCGCTGAAGGGGGTCGCCAGCGCGAGCTCGGTGGTGTCGCCGTAGAAGGAGTTGTTGAACCAATCGGCCATCTCCTTGAGGGCGCCCTCGGCCGCGAGCGCGTACTCGGGGTCGGTGCGGATCACGTCGTAGGGCAGGAGGAGGTTGCGGTAGGTCTCAGCCTCGGGATCCTCGCTGTAGGTCCCGTGACAGCCGGCGCACTCGGCCAAGAAGATAGGCTCGCCGGCGCTCGCCAGCTCGTCGTCGATCGGGAAGGGGTAGGGCGGAGGCTCGATCGAGCGGATGTAGGCGTTGATGTCGTTGAAGTAGCTCAGGATCTCGGCCGCCTCCTCCTCGCTGTCGGTGCACAGCGAGGAGGCGAACATCAGCGAGCCGCGGTGGTCACCGCGGGCCATGCCGTTGTAGAGGAGGCCGCCGCGCTTGGCCACGCGCCACCAGGGCGGCGTGTCGACCGGGATCATCGGCACATCGACGTCGATCAGCGGGTGGTCGCTCCAGGCCAGGGTCTCGGCGTCGTGGTGGCTCGCCAGGAGCACGCCGAGGGTGGTCGCCGGGTTGGTGCCGATGGTCACCGTCTGGGTCTGAGGGCCGACCGCGTTGTAGCGGGCGACAAATTTGTTGAGCTCCTCGACCTCGGGGCCGGGGAGGTCGAATTGCGGCAGCTCGTCGAGGCCCAGGCTGAGATCGGCGGTGAAGTCCATGTCGGCGGTGCCGAGGCCGATCATCAGCTCTCCGTTGACCCGGCCGGCGTGGCACTCGAGGCAGTTCATCGACGCGATCTCGACCCCGCTCTTCGCGGTGTGGATGGTCCAGCTATAGGGGACGTAGGCGTTCTTCCCCTCGCGCCAGGGGAGCGGCTCGCCGTCGGCGTAGGGGCCGAGCAGAGGCCTGGCGAGGTTGAAGAGGTTCTCGGGCAGACCGCAGCTGACATAGCCCTCGGTCAAGAGCGCCTTCAGGCCTGCCTCGGGGTCGCCGGGTATCTGAGGCTCGACCGGGATCGAGTAGCCGGCGTCCCAGGGCCCCGGGGGGAAGGCTGGGCCGGTGCCGCCTGGGTCGGTGGTCGCGGAGCTGTCGGGCTCGCCCGGAGGCTCGGGTTCGTCGCCAGAGTCGCCACTCCCAGGCTCATCTGCGCCGCTGGGATCCTCGGAGGAGGACGGCCCTGGAGGTTCGCTAGAGGGCATCTCGCCCTCCTCGGAGGCCCCGTCGCGCTCCTCAGCGCAGGCGAGGAGCGAGGCCGTCGCGATCGCCAAGGCAGTGATCGTGATGGACTTCGTTCTTCCTCTGCGCGACATCGCGCAATTGTAGGCCCCGCGGGGTGATGCGCACAACCGCCCGCGCCTGCAGATGGTGTCAACGCCGACGGTGATCGGAAGGTGCGCCTGATCGCATGGCCTGCGGACCAGGTCGGGCCCGAAGCTTCTAGGACGCGGAGGGGTCCGGCTCCCAGGGCGGGGCGACCAGGCGCCGACGGCCGTCGCGGGAGAGGCGGAGGGCCGGGACGTCGAGCGCCTGCCGGTCCCAGAGCTGACAGGTCACCTGTTTGTGCTTGGTGTCGAGCGCCTCGCAATAGTTGGTGAACTTGCATCGGCGGATCGAGCCGCCATGACCGCTGCGGATCTTGGCGAACCAGTCGGGGTCGGCGAGGCTCTGGCGGGCGGCGGCGACGATGTCCGCCTCGCCCCGGGCGAGGATCGCCTCGGCCTGGTCGAAGGCGTTGATCCCCCCGGCGGTGACGATCGGCGTGGTGGCCCCATCGTCGCGGATCGCCGCCCGGATCGCCGCGGCCAGCGGGACGTTGCGGCCGAAGGGGCCGCGCGCGTCGCTGAAGACGGTGGGCATGCACTCGTAGCCGGAGCGGCCGGTGTAGGGGTAGACCGAGTCGCCGACCTTGGGCTGCTTGGCGTCGTCGAATTTTCCCCCCTTGGAGACGCTGATGAAGTCCATCCCGGCGGCGGCGAAGGCCCGGGCGTAGACGATCGCGTCCTCCAGGGTGCTGCCCCCCTCGATCACCTCGTCGCCGAGCATGCGGCAGCCGACGGCGAGCTTGCCGGAGGTCGCCTCGCGGACCGCGGCGAAGACCTCGAGCGGCAGGCGGAGGCGGGCCTCGCGGGAGCCGCCGTAGCCGTCGTCGCGATCGTTGGTCCGCGAGAGGAAGGAGGCCATCGTGTAGGCGTGGGCGTAGTGGAGCTCGACGCCGTCGAAGCCGGCGGACTCGGCCCTGCGGGCGGCGGCGGCGAAGAGGCCGGGGAGGCGCGCCGGGAGCTCGCGGATGGGCTCGCGATCGAGGTCGCCGACGCCCTCGCGGTAGCCAAAGCGGAGGTCTCGGAGCTCGCGGGGGGTGAGCACTGCCTCGAGGAGGCGGTCGTCGCCGGCGATCAGGAACTCGCGCAGGGCGGCGTCGTCGGTCTCCGCGCTTCCCTGGCCGAGGTGCTCGGCGAGCCGCTCGCGGTGCCCCTCGTCGATCGTGAGAAAGCGGCGGAGGAATTTCTCCGCCGGCGGTCGACGCTTGACCGTCAGGAAGTCGATGAGCTGGATGAGGACGCGGGTCTCTCCTCGGCTGGCCTCTCGGACAGCCCGGGTGAGGCGCTGGAGTCCGGGGATGAAGCGGTCATCGCCGATCCGGAGCAGCGGCCCCGAGGGGATGTCGCGGATGCCGGTCGCCTCGACGACGAGCGCCCCCGGGCGACCCTCGGCGAAGCGGCGGTACCAGTCGACCACGTCCTCGCTGACCAGCCCGTCCTCGGTCGCCCGCCAGGGGACCATCGCCGGCACCCAGGTCCGGGTGTCCAGGCGGATTGGCCCGAGCTCGACCGGCGAGAACCAGCGGCTCGCGGCGGCCTCCTCCGCGCTCGGCCAGCGGGTCTCGGAGATCGGCCGGCGGATCCTCTCGGGTGGTGTCCACATTCGCTCGCAGATCCTTAACACTGATCTCCTGCGGTGACGAGGGCGGGGCTCTGCCGCTCGCCGACGATTTTTGCGCGCAGTCTCGGCTTGTCGCCGCGGCCGGGGACGGCGACTCTCCGGTATGCGCTGGATCGTCGGTCTTGATCTCCTCGAACTCTCCGTCGGCGCGCTGCGCTTCGCGAGTTGGTTGCGCCGTCGCGCGCCCGAAGAGCGCTCCTGCGGCGTCCACGTCCTCACCCCGCACCCGCTGCGCCAGAGCCTCGCCAACAAGACCGAGGAGGAGTTCCGCCTCTGGGTCCACGGTCTCGCGCAGGAGTGCGTCGACCAGGCGGGCGTCGCCGAGCAGCTCGACGGGGTCGTCCTCGTCGAGGGGGAGACCGCCGAGGAGGGCCTCCTCGCCGCGCTCGCGGCGGAGCGCGGCAAGGCGCTGATCATCGGCCGCAAGGCTGCCTCCGGCGCCGAGTCCTTTGTCCGCCTCGGTCGGGTCGCCCGTCGTCTCCTCCGGCAGATGCCGGCGCCGATCGTCGTCGTCCCGCCTGATCTCGAGCGAGAGCTGCCACCCGGTCCGGTCGTGCTCGCGACCGACCTCGGGCCGAGCGCTGCGTCGGCGCTGCGCTTCGCGCAGGCGCTGGCGGAGACGATCGGGCGTGAGCTGCTGGTGGTCTACGCCTACGAGGTCCACAGCCCGCTCCAGAGCTACGTCAACCCCAGCGTCTGGGGTCAGGCGACCCTGGAGGCGACCGCAGCGGCGGAGTCCTCGGTCGCCGCCTACTGCGAGGAGCATCAGCTCTCGGTCCGGTCGTTGGTGGTTCGGGGTCCTACCGCACACGGAGTGCTCGAGACTGCTGCGCGTGAGAAGGCCTGCATGATCGTGACCGGCAGTCGGCAGCTCTCCCTGCTCGATCGTATCTTCACGTCGAGCGTCGGTGGAGACCTCGCAGCGCTCGCATCGATCCCTGTCGCTGTGGTCCCGGCCAGCCCGCCCGCGTAGCCTGCGCCTTGACCTTCATCCGTCTCTAGAGAAAGATCGGGGGCACATGCCCAGCGACGGGAAGATGATCGAGATCGCGCGCCCTGACGGCGCGACCCTTCCGGCCTATCTGGCGACCCCAGAGAGCGGTGACCGTGCCCCTGCGGTGGTCCTGATCCAGGAGTGGTGGGGGCTCAACCAGCAGATGAAGGCGACGGCGGATCGCCTGGCGCAAGCCGGCTACCGAGCGCTGGTCCCCGACCTCTACCGCGGCAAGGTCGCGGTGGATGGGGACGAGGCCAACCACCTGATGACCGACCTCGACTGGGGCCAGGCCTGCACCCAAGACATCAAGGGGGCGGTCGCCTACCTCCAGGAGTCTGGGGCCAAGGTCGCCGTCCTCGGCTTCTGTATGGGCGGGGCGCTGACCATCCTCTCGGCGGTCCACCTGCCGGAGGTCGACGCCGCGGTCTGCTTCTACGGGATCCCGCCGGCGGACGCCGCGGACCCGGGGAAGATCCAGGCGCCCTTCCTCGCTCACTTCGCGGTCCACGACGACTGGTGCACCCCGGCGGCGGTCAACGGTCTCGAGGCGACGCTCAAGGCCGCGGAGGTCCCGCACACGATCTACCGCTACGACGCCAAGCACGCCTTCTTCAACGAGACGCGCCCCGAGGTCTACGATCCCGAGAGCGCGGACCAGGCCTGGCAGCGCTCGCTGGACTTCCTCGCCGCCCACCTCGACCTCCACGCGGCGGTCTGAGCCGGGCGGACCTGACGTCGGGCGACGAGCGCGCTAGCTCGGCCTTGTCCGCTCGGCAGCCGCTCGACGCTTGCTCGGCAGCGCCGCCCGACGCTTGCTCGGCAGCGCCGCTCGACGTTTGCTCGGCCGATCGTTCCTAGCTCGAAGGGCGCCGATCGAGACCAACTTGACGCCTCCCGTCGCCAGGGCAACGCCATCGGTCGCGACGCGCCGATCGCCATCGCGATGCGTCGTCGCCATCGCGATGGGTCGTCGGACTTCGGCCGGAGCCGACGAGCAGGCCCTGTCCTAGGCGACGACGGGCAGGCGATGGGGCCGCGGGCTGGTCGACGAGGGCGTCACCTTCAGCTCGGGGCGCGGCGTCCCGCAGGCGTGGCCGCGCAGGCCGAGCATCTCCAGCATCTCGAGGTCGTCGTCGACCGTCCGGTTCGGCGTCGTCAGGAAGTCGCCGATCATCATCCCCGACGCGCCGGCGCTGAACATCAGCGGCAGGAGCTGGCCGAGGTGGTGGCGTCCCGCGGCGAGGAAGATGTTCTGCCGCGGGAGGGCGAGGCGGAAGGCGGCGATCACCCGGAGCATGTCGCGGGGGCTCAGCGGCTCGCGGCCGGCGAGGGGAGTGCCCTCGACGTCGACCAGGAAGTTGAGCGGGACCTCGTCGACGTCGAGCTCGCGCAGCTCTGTCGCCAGCGATGCGCGGTCCTCGGGGGTCTCGCCCATGCCGAAGATCCCGCCGACGCAGGTGCGCAGGCCGAGCTCCTTGGCGTCACGGATCGTCTGGAGCCGCTCGTCGTAGGTGTGGCTCTGGACGATCTCCGGGAAGAACTCGCGGCTGCTCTCGAGGTTGTGGTTGAGCTCGGTGAGGCCGGCCTCCTTGAGCTCGGCGAGCGCCTCGCGGCTGACAAACCCGACCGAGGCGTGGGCCTCGGTGTGCCCCGCCTCGCGGACGGCGCGGACACCTTCGACGATGTGGGCGAGCGCCTTGGAGCCGTCCTTGAGGCCGCGGGTGGCGGTCACGAGGCCGAGCGCGCTCGACCCCTGCGATCCCGCCTTGGCGCTCGCGGCCGTGATCTCCTCCGGGGCGAGGAAGCTGTCGGCCTCGATCCCGGTGCTGTAGCGGCGTGACTGCGCACAAAAGCCGCAGTCCTCGGGGCAGCCGCCGCGCTTGGCGTTGACGATCGAGCAGAGGTGGACCTCGTCGCCGAAGCGATCGCGGCGCAGCCTGTCGGCGGCGGCCATCAATTCCCAGAGGTCGCCTTCGCCGGCCAAGTAGCGGGCGAGCGTCGGACGATCGAGCGCGTCCGCTTCACCGGCGAGGATCCTCGAGGCGAAGCTGTCGGGCGAGGGGAGGGGGCTGCGCGTTTGGCTCGCCATGGGCCGGCGTTATACCGAACGACGCGCGCTCGCGACAGCGTTCCTGTGGAGGCCGGGGCTGGGGCGCGTCAGAGCCGAGGCAGGCCCTGGGGAAAGTCCGGCAAGATACGAGCACTCTGCCGTCGCGGGGCGCCGTGGTACGCCGGCCGCCGCAGTCGTCGTGATCGGGCTGCGGACGCCGTGTTCAGGACGGCGAGGCCATCACCGAGCTGGCCCTCATCGTCCCGTCATCGCCCCGTCATCGTCCCGTCATCGCCCCGCGCCTCATCGCCGTTTTGCCGATCCGAGCGGCGTCAGAGGTCGCAATGCGCCGTTTTGCCGCGCTCGGCCGCGCCTCGCCGCGCTCTGATCGTCGCCTGGGGATGTGCGCATGCGGCTGCGCACTCGCCCGCTCCGCAAGGCTCGGCTTTCGCCGCGACGATCGACGATGATACCCTCCGCTGGCTCTCGTCATGACCAACGACAAAGACTCTCCGCCGGCCGATCCCGGCAACTACGACGCCTACTTCACGAGCAAGGAGAATGACCTCCGCTGGTACCGCGAGATGCTGCGGATCCGACGCTTTGAGGAGATGGCGGCGCGCTCCTACACCCGCGGGAAGATCAGCGGCTTTCTCCACCTCTATATCGGTCAAGAGGCGATCGCAGTCGCGACCAAGGAGGTCCTGGAGCCGCAGGATCGGGTCGTCTCGACCTATCGCACCCACGGCTTCGCGATCGCCCTCGGCTCCTCGCCGGGCGCGTGCATGGCGGAGATGTACGGCAAGGCGACGGGTCTGGTCGCCGGCGTCGGCGGGTCGATGCACTTCTTCGATCGCGACAACCAGCTCTGGGGCGGGTACGCGATCATCGGCAACCACGTCCCGGTCGCGACCGGCCACGCCTTCGCCTCGAAGTACCTCGGCGACGACGGCGTGACCTTCTGCTTCCTTGGCGACGGCGCGCTGGCGATAGGTCCCACCCACGAGGGCTGGACCCTGGCCGGCCTCTGGAAGCTGCCGATCGTCTTCGTCGTCGAGAACAACCGCTACTCCATGGGAACCCCGCTGGAGCGGTCGATCCCGGTGAGCGACGTGACCGTCAAGGCGCCGGGCTACAACATGGCCAGCGACCGCTTCCGGGTGACCAGCGTCGCCGAGACGGCCGAGCGCCTGGCGGCGGCGGCCAAGCTCGCCCGCGAGGAGAGCCGGCCGGTCCTGGTCGAGCTCATCACCTACCGCTTCCGCGGCCACTCGATGAGCGATCCCGCGAAGTACCGCAACCGCGATGAGGTCGCCGAGTCACGCTCGTGGGACCCGCTGGAGCGGACCTACAACGCGCTGATGCACAAGCACGGCATGACCGAAGAGGCCCTCGAGGAGCTCGACGACGAGGTCGTCGCCGAGATGGAGGCCGCGGTCGAATTCGCCGAGAACTCGCCGGTGCCAGAGCCCAGCGCTCGCTTCAAGAACATCCTGGTGGAGGAGAGCTGAGATGCCCGAGATTCAGATCCGACACGCGATCCGTGACGCCATGCGCGAGGAGATGACGCGCGACGATCGCGTCTTCCTCATGGGTGAAGAGGTTGGCCACTACAAGGGCGCCTACAAGTGCAGCGAAGGGCTCCTCGAGGAGTTCGGCGAGCGTCGGGTGATCGACACGCCGATCGCGGAGACCGGCTTTGCCGGTGTCGGCATCGGCGCGGCGATGGCCGGGCTTCGACCGATCATCGAGTTCATGACCTTCAACTTCTCGGCGGTCGCGTTCGACCAGATCCTCAACAACGCCGCGAAGATCCACCACATGACCAACGGTCAGCACTCGGTGCCGATGGTCTTCCGCGGGCCGAACGCCGGCGCCCACATGCTGGGATCGACGCACAGCCAGGCCTTTGAGCCCTTCTACGCCCATATCCCGGGGCTCATCGTCGTCGCCGTCGCGACCCCCTACGACGCGAAGGGGCTGCTGAAGACGGCGATCCGCGACCCGAACCCGGTCATCTTCCTCGAGAGCGAGCTGATGTACGGGGTCAAGGGCGAGGTCCCCGAGGAGGAGTACCTGATCCCCTTCGGCGTCGCCGACACCAAGCGCGCCGGCGACGACGTCACGGTGATCACCTGGGGGCAAGGGGTGCCGGTCGCCCTCAAGGCGGCGGAGCTCGCCGCGGAGCAGGGGATCGAGTGCGACGTCATCGACCTGCGGACCCTGCGGCCGCTCGACATGGAGTCGGTCCTGGAGAGCGTTCGCCGGACCAACCGCGCGATCGTCCTCTTCCACGGCTGGCCCTACGGCGGGGTCGGCTGCGAGATCATCGCCCAGATCCAAGAGAAGGCCTTTGATCACCTCGACGCGCCGGTGCTCCGGGTCTGCTATGAGGATGTGCCGATGCCGTACGCGGAGAACCTCGAGAACCTGGTGCTGCCGACGCCGGAGCGCGGCCTGGCGGCGATCCGCGAGGTCTCCTACGCGCGCTAGCGTCGACGGTCGCTCCGACACCGGAGCGTCCGCGACAGAGATTTTCCACGAGAGCAGCCGAGAGAGCAGATAGTCCCATGGCAACCGTCGTCGAACTCCCCCGACTCACCGATACGATGGAGGAGGGCGTGATCGCCCAGTGGCACGTCGCCGTCGGCGACAAGGTCAAGCGCGGCCAAGTGATCGCCGAGATCGAGACCGACAAGGCGACGATGGAGTTCGAGTCCTTCGACGCCGGCATCGTCTTGAAGCTGGTGGCCGAGGAGGGCGAGACCCTCGAGCTCGGCGCTGCGATCGCGGTCTTCGGCAAGAAGGGCGAGGACGCCGCGGCGACCCTCGCCGCCTGGAAGGGGGGCGGCACAGCGGCGCCCGAGGCTGAGGCCGAGGCTGCCCCGGCGGCGGCCGAGCAGGCCGAGCAGGCCGAGCAGGCCGAGAAGGTCGAAGACGCCGAAGAGGCCGCTCCTGCGGCCGAGGCGGCGTCCAGCAGCTCCGCCGAGGACGAGCGGATCCCGGCCTCACCGCTCGCCCGTCGCCTGGCTCGGGAGAACGATCTCGAGCTCTCGTCGATCCCCGGCTCCGGACCGCACGGGCGGGTGATCAAGGCGGACGTGATCAAGGCGGCCGACGCGACGAAGGCCTCGCCGGCGAGCGCCAAGCAGGAGGTCGCGCGGCCGAAGTCGACGCCGGCGACCGGCAAGGACGTCGACCACGACGGCCGCCCCTACGCGAGCTTCGAGGACCGCCCGATCAAGCTGACGCCGATGCGGAAGACGATCGCCAAGCGGATGACCCAGAGCAAGCGGGACATCCCGCACATCAACCTGACGATCCCGATCTTCATGGACGCGGCAGCGGCTGTCCGCAAGGAGCTCAACGGGGTCCTCTCGGGGGTCAAGATCTCGTTCAACGACATCCTGATCTACGCGGTCGCCAAGGCCCTGCGGGCGCACCCGCGGGTCAACGCCTGCTACACGCCCGAGGGTCTCATCGAGTACGGCGATGTCCACGTCGGCGTCGCGGTGGCGGTCGAGGGGGGCCTTGTGGTCCCGGTGGTCCGCTTCGCCGATCAGAAGACGCTCAAGCGGATCTCGCTCGACATCCGCGACCTCGGCAAGCGGGCCAAGGACAAGTCGCTCAAGCCCGACGAGATGACGGGCTCGACCTTCACCGTCTCGAACCTCGGGATGTTCGGCATCGAGTCCTTCACCGCCGTGATCAACCCCGGCGAGGGGGCGATCCTCGCGGTCGGCCGGATCGCCGACGAGGCGGTCGTCGAGGGGGGCGAGGTCGTGATCCGCAAGGTCATGCGGGCGACGCTCTGCTCGGATCATCGGGTCTTTGACGGAGCGGACAACGCCCGCTTCCTCGCGACCCTGAAGAAGATCCTCGAGGCGCCGATGAGCCTCTTCACCTAGCCGCCGAGGCGAACGTCCCCCGCGCTCTCCAGCCCTCGTCGCCCCGCTCGGCTCCGCGAACACTCGCGGTAGAGCCAGGCATCGGCGCCGATGATCGCGGCGCTCCAACGAGCAGCTCGGGGCAACAGTCCCGCGCGCTCTCCAGCCCCTCGATCGCGCTCGGGGCCCGACCCTCGATCTTCAGGATTGTCCCGGCGCTCGCTCGGGGCCTGCCACTGTGAGTGAACGGAGCTGTGTAGAGATGGACGATTCCAAGAGTCAACGCCTCGAGGGCAAGGTCGCGATCATCACCGGGGCGAGCCGAGGGATCGGCCGCTGCATGGCCCTTCGCCTCGCCGACGAGGGCGCCAAGATCGTCGTCGTCGCCAAGAGCACGCAGCCGCGGCCGAACCTCCCGGGGTCGATCCACACGGTCGTCGCCGAGATCGAGGCGCGCGGCGGGGAGGCGCTGGCTGTGCAGGCCGACGTCCGCCACGTTGAGCAGATCCAGTCGATGGTCGCCAAGGCGGTGGAGCGCTTCGGCCGGATCGACATCCTTGTCAACAACGCGGGGGCGCTGTGGTGGATGGACGTCGCCGAGACCCCGATCGGTCGCTTTGACCTGATGCACCAGGTCAACGTCCGCGCCTCGTTCATCGCCAGCCAGGCGGTGCTCCCCCACATGGCGAAGGCGGGCGGCGGCCACATCATCGTCTGCTCGCCGCCGATCGTCCTGGACGGGATGGGCGGGAAGGTCGGCTACCTGATCTCGAAGTACGGGATGACGATGCTGGCCCACGGCCTCGCCGACGAGGTCCGCGGCAAGAACATCGCGATCAACGCGCTGTGGCCGGTGACCTTGGTGGAGAGCCAGGCGACGATCAACTTCAAGATCGGCGGTCCGAAGACCTGGCGCAAGGCCGACATCCTCGCCGACGCGGCGGCCGAGATCGTGACGACGCCGCCGGCCGAGCTCAGCGGCGAGGCGATCCTCGACGAGGATCTGCTGCGCAGCCGAGGTTGGGACGATTTCACCCGCTACCGATGCGACCCCGACCACGAGCCCCCGCGGCTGGTCGCGACAGGTGTCCCCAAGGTCAGCCGACCGCCGTCGGCGTAGACCCTGCGCAGAGGTCCCGCGCAGAGGTCCCGCCCCGTCGAACCGCGGTGGTGAATCTGCGCCTCGACCCGCGGGCGCCGCTCGGACGGTCTTGAGCCGGCCTTGGGACGAGCGCCGCGGACGTTCGCCGAGGCCCCCCGACGCGACTCCGCGCGTGGGCGCCCATGGGATCCGGTCCTGGTGAGCCGGCCGCGCCGACTGTAGACTTGTCCGGTTCGGGAGGGTGGTCGATGAGGAATCGCGGTGACACGGCGGGGGGTAGGGCGCAACCTCCGGGTCTTGGGGTGCAGCTCAAGTTCTTCTGCGAGCGCGTCGGGATCAGCATCAGCGTCCTCGAGTCGCGGCTGCAGCTGCCCAAGGGCGCCCTCAAGCAGCACCTCTCCGACGACGACGGCGGGGTCGAGCCGGGCCTCGCGGGGGTGCTCAGGATCTCCTTTCCAGAGCTCGACTGGGTCCCGGGGAGCCCGACCTTTCCTGGGGACGGGTGGCGCCCGCGGATCGACCCGGGGGGGGCGCTCGAGGATGAGCCGCGGACGGACACGGAGCGGCGTCTGCTCAAGATCTGCCGCCGTGTTCTCCGCAATGACCAGGTCGGCGTCGACGACGACTACGAGGCGGTAGGGGGCACGTCGCTGCACTCGAGGACGATCCTGACGAGCATCTACGACGTGTTCGACGTCCGTCTCCCGCCTGAGATCGTCGCCTCTGCGCGGACGATCGCAGAGCTCGCGGTGATCGTCGATCGATCGCAGGAGGCGGAGCAGACGGTGATCCTCTGGGCGAAGGACGCCGAGGAGTAGGGGCGCCCTCCCGGGATCCCCGTGGTCCTGCTGTGGGTCCCGGTCCGCGGGGTGAGCATCGCCCCTCCGGCGCCGGCTGGGGGCGCTTCGAGAGGTGCCATCGGGCGACCGAGGCCGCTACACTCGGGGCCCTGGAGTCTTGATGCAAATCCCCGCGACCGGCCTCGACAACGACACGCTCTTCAACACCCTCGAGGGCTTCCGCGCCCGCGATCTGACCTGGCGCGACGGCCGGACCTGGGCCTACGTCTACGATCCAGGGGCCGACGCCGAGGCGGTGATCAAGAAGGCGTTCACGATGTACCTCAGCGAGAACGGGCTCGACCCGACCTCGTTCCCGAGCATCCTCAAGCTCGAGAATGAGCTGATCGCGATGGCCTCGACCCACCTCGGCGGCGACGCCAAGACCGTCGGCAACTTCACCAGCGGCGGCACCGAGAGCATCATCTGCGCGGTCAAGGCGGCGCGCGACCATGCGCGGGCGACTCGCCCCGAGATCACGCGTCCTGAGATCATCCTCCCGGAGACGGCCCACGCGGCCTTCCAGAAGGCGGCCCACTACCTCGGCGTCGAGGTGGTCGTGACGGCGATCGATCCGAAGAGCTACAAGGCGGACGTCGAGGCGATGCGCGCGGCGATCACCGAGAACACGATCCTCCTGGTGGGCTCGGCGGTCTCCTTCGCCCACTGCGTCATCGACCCGATCACCGAGATCGCCGCGCTCGCGGCCGAGAAGGGGCTCCTGTGCCACGTCGACGCCTGCATGGGCGGCTTTCTCCTGCCCTACTACAAGCGCCTCGGCGAGCCGGTCCCCGACTTTGACCTGAGCGTCCCCGGCGTGACCTCGATCTCGATGGACTTCCACAAGTACGCGTTCGCGGCCAAGGGGGCGTCGGTCATCCTCTACAAGGACAAGGAGCTGCGTCGCTTTCAGATGTACGCCTGCTCCAACTGGAGCGGCTACACGATCATCAACTCGGCGGTGCAGAGCTCCAAGTCGGCGGGGCCGCTGGCGGGCGCCTGGGCGGTGCTCCATCACTTCGGTGAGGATGGCTACCTCGACATCGCCCGCAGGGTCTGCGAGGGGACCAAGCGCCTATGCGACGGCATCAATGCGATCCCGGAGCTGGAGATCATGGGCGTGCCGGAGATGAACCTCTTCGCCTTCACCGCCGAGGGCGTCGACATCTTCCACGTCTCGGACGAGATGAAGGCCCGCGGTTGGTTCATCCAGCCCCAGCTCTGCTACGGCGCCTCCAAGGAGAACGTGCACGTCAGCGTCAACCCGGCGTGCCTCCAGTGGGTCGACGACTTCCTCCGCGATCTGGCGCTCAGCGTCGAGGCGGCGAAGGGGCTGCCGACCTCGCCGCTGGTCGCGATCGTCCAGGGGATGTTCGGGTCGATGGACCTCTCGCAGGGGATCGATCCCGGGGCGGTCAAGCAGATGCTCGAGCTCGGCGGGATCAAGGACGGCGCGCTCCCGGAGCGCCTCGCCGAGGTCAACCAGGTGCTCAACGCCCTGCCGGTGCCGGCGCGGGAGCAGCTCCTGGTCACGTTCTTCAACGACCTCTACACCCCCGCGCACGATCAGCCCACGCGCAACGGGGTGGTCGCGGCGTCCTAGGCCCGCAGCGTCGTAGGCTCGCAGCTAGGGCGCTCGCGCACCGTGTGGTGCGGGGCGCCCGCGTCATCAGTTCTTCGACTCATGTGCTCGCTCGTCGGGGGAGTCGCTCGTCGAGGCGGGTCGCTCGTGTGTAGCGAGCCGCTCGCTCGTCCCGGGGCCCTGTCGTTGGTTGATGCGTGCGTGCGCGCATGCGCTCGGTTGTTCACCGGCTCTGGCCTTCGACCTGATCGGAGAGCGCCGTGCTGGCTGCGCGAACGCAAAGACCCGCTCCGAGGAGCGGGTCTCTCGCTCCCAAGAGGCCTCGGGAGCTGCGTAGGGCAGGGCGCGAGCCCTACTTGCGGCGGTTCTTCTTGCGCGAGTTCCGGGCCTTCTTGCGCTTGGCCGCGGTCCGGGAGAAGCGCTGGCTGGCGCTCCCCTGGGAACCGCCGCTGCCGCCAGCGCCAGGGAGCCCGGGCATGCCGCCCATGCCGGGCATTCCGCCCAGGCCGGGCATACCAGGCATACCCCCGCCGCCCATCAGCCCCTGGAGGGCCTCTGGGTTCTTCATCAGCTTCCGCATGGCGTTCATCTGCTTGAGCATGCCCATGCCGGGGATCTTGTCCATCATGCCACCACCGCCGCCGCCGGGCATTCCGGGCATCCCGGGCATGCCGCCGAGGAGGTTGCCGAACATCCCGAACATGTCGCGCATCGACATGAAGCGGCCGACCAAGGCCATGACGTCCTCCTCCTTGCGGCCAGAGCCGCGGGCGATCCGGCGGATCCGCGAGCTGACGAAGTCGTTGGCGGTCAGGGAGTTGGGATCAAACTCCGCTGAGCGTCGCTTGCGACGGCTGAGCTTGGCGGCGGTGCTCGGCTCGGCGAGCGACTTGATGAAGCACTCCGGCTCCTCGCGCTCCTGCTTGGTCATCGACCGGATCATCGCCTCGATCTTGACCAGCTCGTTGTCGTCGGCCGCGGCCTCGAGGGCCTCGGGGGGGATGTCGACGCCGAGCATGTTGCCGAGCGGCATCTTCTGGACGATGTCCTTGAGGCTGCCCATCCCCTGGATGGTCTTAATCTGGCTCAGGAAGTCGTCCATCGTGAACTTCCCGCTCATCATCTTGGCCGCGTCCTTGGCGGCCTGCTCCTCGTCGACGACGCCCTCAAAGTCCTGCATCAGGCCGACGAGGTCGCCCATCCCGAGGATCCGGCCGGCGAGGCCTTCGGGGCGGAACTCCTCGAGCTTGTCGAGGGACTCGCCCATGCCGAGGAACTTGATCGACTTGCCGGTCGCGGCCTTGATCGAGAGGGCCGCGCCGCCGCGGGCGTCGCCGTCGAGCTTGGTCAGGACGATGCCGGTGATGTTGAGGCGGACGTCGAACGCCTTCGCCGTGGTCACCGAGTCCTGGCCGATCATCGAGTCGATGACGAGGAAGGTGTTGCTCGGCTTGACCGTCGACTCGATGTTGACGAGCTCGTCCATCAGCGGCTCGTCGACGGTCAGGCGACCGGCGGTGTCGTAGATGATGAAGTCGCAGTTCAGCATCTCCGCGGTCTCGAGGCCGTTCTTGCAGATCGTGACCGGGTCTTGCCCCTCTTCGCTGTAGACGACGACGCCGAGCTGCTCGCCGAGGACCTGGAGCTGGTGGACGGCGGCCGGGCGGTAGACGTCGGCGGCGACCATCATCACCTTGAAGCCGGCCTTTTGCAGCTTGCGCCCGAGCTTGCCGCAGGAGGTCGTCTTGCCCGACCCCTGGAGGCCGATCATCATGATCCCGGTGCAGCCGTTGCGGGCGCGGGTGATCGAGGTGTCGACCGGCCCCATCAGCTCGACCAGCTCGTCGTGGCAGATCTTGACGAAGTGGTCCTCGGGCTTGACCCGCATCTTCTTCTCGGCCGCCTTGGCGACGAGCTGGACCTTCTCGCCGAGGGCCTTCTCGCGGACCGACTTGAGGAAGGCCTTGACCACCCCAAACTCGACGTCCGCCTCGAGGAGGCTCAATCGCACGTCCTTGAGCGCGACGTTGATCACCTCCTCGGTGAGCTCGGCCTGACCAGTGAGTCGCTCGCGGGCGGCCCTAAAACCCTTCGAAATCGTCTCAAACACGGCCGCGTGATGTACCACGGCTGGGCTCGCGCGTCGCCCCAAAGCTCGGGTGTGAGCCGACTCTCTCGTCACTCTGGGAATGTTGCGGCGCTGGTGTACGTTTAGGTGAGCTATGCCGAAGATGCGCGAAGAGGCGTTCGTAGCGCCGACAGGGTGGCGCGTGAGCCTCGACTTCTGCGGCACGCGGCTCATCGAGCGCGATTTTCGCGGTGAGGAGCCCCTCTCCGTCGGCGAGCACACGGAGGCTTCGCTGGTCCTCCCGGGCCTCGGCGGGGCCGAGGGGCGGGCTTTTCTCACCCAGGGGGACTGGCTCCTCTATGTCGAGGGTCTCGCCGGGGACGTCATCCTCTCCGGCGAGAGGCGCCGCTTCGCCGACTTCATGGTCGACGGGGCGGTCCGTCTGCGCCCCGGCGACTCGGCCCGTCTTCGCCTCATCGACCGGCCCGACGTCGTCCTCAAGCTGCGGATGGAGCCTCCGCTGGAGGTCGGCTGGGGCGTCCGCCTGGGGCTCCGCGAGCTGGCGCAGCAGCTCGCCCTGGGCGGCGGTCTCGCGGCGATCCTCGCCCTCTTGATCCAGACCCCGGAGCCGGTCCCCGAGGTCGAGATGGAGAACGATCCGGAGGCGACGGAGTCGTCCTTTGAGCGGGTGCTCTTCGCCTCCCTCGCGGAGATCGAGCTCCCGCCGCCGCGGCCCCGGCCGGTCTACGAGGCGCCGATCGTCCTCCCGGAGGCCGCGCCCAAGGCCGCGGCTGTGATCGCCCCCGAGCCGGAGGAGCTGCCGCAGGGGGGGGGCGCCGGGACGGTCCTCGCGGCCGAGGAGGACGAGGTCGCCCCGGTCGCCGAGGAGGGCGAGGCGCCGGCGGCTGGGCTCGGCAGCGGCGATGAGGCGGAGCCTCCGGGGGTCGTCATCGGCACATCAGATACGGCGATGATCGCCACCCTCAGCGCCGCGGACGAGCCTGAGGGCGAGGCCCTCTTCGGGATCCTCGGCGCGGTCGACGAGGGGGAGCTCGGCGATCTCTTCGCCGACAACCAGCTCGACCAGCTCGACCAGCTCGACCAGCTCGACCAGCTCGACATGGTGATGGAGGGCTCGACCGTGGACGGTGAGCGGGGGGCCGGCGTGGACCTGGGCACGGTGCTCGGAGTCGTCAGTGTGGACGACGGGGCCACCGCGGATGAGCTGATCAAGTCCCGGCGGGTCGAGGACGAGGATGTCAGCGCTGGCGCGCCGGTGGTCGGCGGCGTCGTCCTGCCGAGCGTGCTCGACGAGCCCGACGAGCTTGTGCTCGAGGAATCGCGCGAAGCCTCGCCGACCACACCCGCCGGCAAGGTCGAGACGGTCGAACCGCGCGAGGGGGACTCGGGCGAGAACTCCCACAGCGCGAGCGGTGCGAAGGGCGGGGTGAGCGTCGCCCTGGGGCTCCCCGGCACCTCACGGACGATCGCTCCGATCGTCTGCGAGGATCCCAAGCGGACCCAGAAGAGCCAGGTCGACGTCGTCTTCGTCGTCGACGTCTCGACGACGATGGGCTTTGTGGTCGAGCGGATCGAGCAGGGGATCCTGACGATCGACGCGTCGCTCCACGGCCTCGCCAAGGATCCGCGCTACGGCCTGGTGGTCTTCGTCGACGACGTCGAGGTCGCGAACGGCGGCCTCGCCTTCACCTCGGTCGATGAGCTGCGCGCGGAGCTCCGCCGCTGGCACGCCTTCACCAGCTCGAACCGACAGATTCGGACGGACACGCGTAACACCGACTGGCCCGAGAACTCCCTCGACGCGCTCCACGCCGCGGCGGTCGACTTCGCCTGGCGCCCCGCGTCGACGACCGCTCGCCTGGTGGTCCACGCGACCGACGATGACTTTGGCGAGGTCCCCGCGATCCAGAGCGGCGTGCCGATCCAGCACACCTACGCCGAGACCGTGTCGGCGCTGAGGGCCAACCAGATCCGGGTGTCGAGCTTCGGCGCCAGGCTCGGCGGCGAGTGTGAGTGCCTCGACGTCACCCGCGGGATCCTCAGCCCCTTTGAGGGCTCCCCGTCGATCCCGGCGGCGACCGGCGGCGCAGCCTTCGACATCGACGAGGTCTCCAGCGGTCGTCTGACGCTGAACGCCGCGATCGAGGCGACGCTCGGCCAGGCGGTCTGCACCAGCTATCCCCTGGTCCCGAAGCCGCCGACGGCGTTCGGCGTGATCGATCGATAGTTCTCGTCTCGCGGCGTGAGGTCTCCTCTGCTCGTCGCCCGCTTGGCGGACAGCCCTTGAGAAAGCGGCGGCGGACTAGGATATAGTGTTCTGGAATGGCAGCCCGACGCACGCCAATCGGCGACGTCCTATGGGCCCTGCCGTCACTCATGGTCTGGATCCTGTCGTTCGCGACGATGATCCTCCTCGCCCTCGTCTGCCTGCCGATCGCGGTCTTCGTCCCCTTCGAGCGGATCCAGCGGTGGGGGCCGGCGCAGATCATGGGCCTGTGTCCCCGCTTCAGCGGCTCGCGGATCCACGTCCACCGAGGCCCCGGCTACGACCCGAGCCGGGTCGCGCTCTACGTGCAAAACCACGTGTCGATGCTCGACGGTCACATCGCCCTGGCCTCGATCCCGCAGGTCTTCTGCGGCCTCGAGAACGCGGCCCACCTCCGCCTCCCCGGCTACGGGATGATGATGCGCCTCGGCAACACGATCCCGGTCTACAAGCGCTCCGAGGGGCGCTCGGCCGAGATCGCAGCGTCGGCGAGGGAGCGGGCGAGCCGGGGGATCTCGATCCTCGCCTTCCCCGAGGGCCACCGGACCCTCGACGGCAAGGTCCGCGACTTTCGCCGCGGGGTCTTCTTCATCGCCCGCGACGTCGGCCTGCCGATCGTGCCGATCGCGGTCCGAGGGGCCTACGATATGCTGCCCAAGGGGACGCCCTTCCTTCGGGCCGCGCGGATCGACGTCTATATCGGCGCGCCGATCGAGACCGCAGGGCTCAGCGACGAGGCGCTCGAGGGCGTCATCGCCGAGGCCCGCGGCTGGATCATCGACCGGGTCGAGGCCGCGCTGAGTCCAGCGGCCTAGGCGGCCTAGGCAAGGGTCCCGCGGACTCTCGCTGACCCTCGCGCTTGCGCTCGGCTCCGCTGAAACGTGCGGTCCTGGACAATGGCGCTCTGTCGAAGCCACGAGGGCCGACGATCGCGGCGCGAGAGCACAGGTGGCTTCACCACCGTCGCCTAGGCGGCCTCGGTCTGCTCCTCGATCGTGCCGGCCGTGGTCACGTGATACGTCTTGGTCTCGCGGCCGCCGTCGACGATGACGGCGATCGTATCGTCGTCGACCCGCTCAAAGCTCATCGTGATCGTCTTGTCGCGGGGCGTGACGAGCGAGTAGACGCCGGACTGCGGGACAGGGTCGACCCAGCGGATCTCGACGCCGTCGATGTCGAGCTGCCAATCGCCGCTCTCGCCGGTCCAGCTCCGGTCGCCGTTGATCTCGACGCCGCCTAGGATCCCCGCGCTCTCGTCGAGGAGGGTCTGGAGGCGGTCCGAGCTCGTCGTGATGAGCTCTCCGTCCTTGGTCTCAAACTCATAGTCGGTGACGACCCGGCGGGAGAGCTCGCTGTAGGTGACCGTCTTGTCGCCGTTCATCGTGATCTTGCCGTTGGTGAAGTCGGCGTAGGTGTGGTCGATGACCGCGGCGGCGCCGTCGAGCGAGATCTCGATCGTGACGACGCCGGCGTAGGTGTGGCCCCTGTAGGTGCAACCGTCGTCGAGGACGCCGAAGTCGATGGTGAGCTTGTTGTCGGCCCCGGTGACGGTCGAGCAGGGCGCTTGGCTCTCGGCGAAGGCTTGGATCTCCTGGGCGACCTCGGCCACACCTCCGCCGATGGTGAAGGACGTCGTGATCTCGGTGATCTCGTTCTCGACGGCCTGAGCCTGGCCCTGGGCGACGATCTCACCGACCGCGGCGCGCATCTCGAGGTTGGAGGCGCCGGTGGTGTCAAAGCAGCCGCCGGTCAGGGCGGCGCCGAGGGCAAGGCCGAGGGCGGACGCGGTCGAGGCGGTGCTTCGGGGACGGGTGCGGTCGGTCATGCGTGCCCAAATTAGCAAGGCTGATGCCTGAAAAAAGGCAAACATCTCTTGTGGCTAGGTTCGAGCGTCGGAGATTGCGACGGTCGCGGTGGTGTGGATCGCGACGCTCCGCGCGGGTCCGAACTCGGAGCTCCTGGGCGCAGGGATTTCAGCCGTCTGCGCGTGTTGTGTGACGCTTGCCGCGTTGCGGTGACGGGGGCGTACCAGTATTCTCCCGCGGCCGTGAGTTTGGCCGAGCGAGCACGGGAGTCACTTCGTGCGCTCCTGCCGACCTCCTGGAGAGACACGATTCCCCCGAGATCGGGGTGGATCCGCCTCCTCACGTCCTTCTCGTCCTACGTCCTCGTCGCCTCGGCGATCGCCACCGCGGTCGGAAAGGCGCTCGCCGTATCGGCCCTCGGGGCGGTCTCCTATCCCTTCCTCCTCCTGCTCTGGGCGCTCACGAGCGACGGGCTCGTCTACTTCGGCGTGGCCGCGCTCCTCGCGCTCCTCGAGTCCCGGTACCGCTGGGCCTGGATCGTCACGGTTCCGCTCGCCCTGGCCGGGGCGATCACGGCGACCCTGAACACGGGCTATCTGATCATCACCGGCGAGCAGGCGAGCTGGGAGGCGTTCACCCAGCTCTTCTCGCGGCTCCAGGACGTCGCCGACATCACCGGCGAGGGCGTCGACACCGACGTCATGATCCGGATCGTCGTCGGCATCGTCCTCGGGGTCGTCACCCCGCTCGTTCTCCGCTACGAGCTCCGACGGCGCCGTTGGAGCTTTGAGCGGCGGGCCCACGGGCGGGCGCGGATGCTCAGCGCGGCGTGGCTGGCGTTGGCCGCCCTGCTGGTGATGGTCGTCACCCCGCGGCCGCGGACGGCGGTCGCCCGCAACCTCGGCAAGAACGCGCTCCTCTCGACCCTGCGGACCTTCGTCATCACCCTCGACTCGGGCTCGTTCGACGGCTACGAGCCGGTCCGCCTGGTATCGAAGGAGACGCTCGCCGCGGTCGCGGAGCGGGACGAGCGGCCGAACGTGATCATCGTCGTCCTCGAGTCGACGCGCTACGACAAGACGTCGCTCTCGGGGGCCGAGGAGGTCGCGGATACGCCGAACCTCGCGGCGCTCGCGAGCGAGGGGCTCGTCGCCCACCGCACCCGCGCGGCGCTCCCCCACACGACCAAGTCGCTCTTCTCGATCCTGTGCGGGCGCTTCCCGACGATGCAAAAGAAGGTCGTCGAGGTCTCCTCCGACCTGCGGGTCCAGTGCCTGCCGTCGATGCTCAGCGAGGCGGGCTACTCAACAATCTTTATGCAGAGCTCCTGGGGGACCTTTGAGTGGCGACCGCGGCTCGTCCACCGCCTCGGCTTCGAGAGCTTTAAGGCGTGGGAGGACGTCCAGGGGCAGAGCCTCGGCTATCTCGCCTCCGACGACGAGAGCCTGGTCAAGCCCTTCGGCAAGTGGCTCGACGCGGTCGACGCCGGCGACAAGCCCTTCTTCGCGACCTTCCTGACCTCGGCGACCCACCACCCCTACCGCCTCTCCCGGCGGGCGAGCAAGCGGGCCAAGAGCGAGAAGCTCAAGCGCAAGACCCAGGAGGACCGCTACCTCCGGCTGATCGAGGCCGAGGACAGGATGCTCGGCGGCATCCTCAAGGAGCTCGAGAGCCGAGGTCTGCGCGAGAACACCTACGTGGTCGTCGTCGGCGATCACGGCGAGGGCTTCGGCGAGAAGGGCGTCAAGCAGCACGACAACAACTTCTACGAGGAGGGGCTGCGGGTCCCCCTCGTGATCGCCGGCCCCAAGCTCGAGCACTACGAAGTCCCCGGCAACGCCAGCCTGATCGATGTCACGCCGACGCTGCTGAGCCTGCTCGGGATCCCGGTCGACGCGGGGGCGACGGAGGAGGTCGAGGGCTTCGATCTGACCGCCGACGACTTCCCCGGAGATTCGCCGCGGTGGTTCTCCTGTTGGTTTGAGATGCGCTGCCGTGGCTTTGTCATCGGCGATCGCAAGGTCGTCTACGAGCCGCAGACAGACGAGAGCTGGTACTTCGACCTGAGCGAGGATCCTGAGGAGAACGAGCCGCTCGCGCTGAGCAAGGATCTGGAGCCCCACGTCAAGGCGCTGCAGGCGACGATGAAGCGCCATCGTGCCCGCCGTTGGCGGCTCAAGTGGGGCGAGGTCCCCTTTGAGCCGTGGGTCTGCGCCGAAGGTGAGCGCCGCTGCAAGCACCCGAAGGCGAAGAAGGAGAAGGATCAGGTCAACCCCGCGAAGTCGGACGAGAAGGACGCGAAGGACGCGAAGGACGCGAAGGACGCGAAGGACGGGAAAGACGCGTCGGCGCGAAAGGGGCGTGGTTCGGCGCCCAAGCCCTTCACGAAGGAGTCGCTGAAGAAGGCCCAAGAGGCGAAGGCTGCGAAGGACGCGAAGGCTGCGAAGGACGCGAAGGCTGCGAAGGCGGCAGAGAGTGCGGAGGCTGCCGCCGACGGGCCGGCCAAGAAAGCTCCGGCGAAGTCAGAGCCGGCGAAGTCCAAGCCTGACGGTGTCGCGACGGACTAGCTCCTCGGCGATCGAGCGAGCCGGTGCGGTCCCTGAGAGCCGACGCCGGCTACGGTGCGCGCCGCGAGGCCGAAGTCAGAGCCGGCGAAGTGACGGCGTGGCGACGGACTCGCTCCTCGGCGATCGAGCGAGCCGGCGCGGAAGGTCGCCAGGAGCGGAGGCCCGGCCCGCGAGGGTGCGCGCCGCGAGGCCACGAGGCCGCGCGTTCGCGGGAGCGCGGGCGTCCTGAGCGTCGAGGCGCATCCGCGGGGTTCGCCGGCGAAGCTAGGAGCAGCGCCCGAGGAGGACGATCCCCTCCGGATCCACGGCAAGATCGATCGTGGGGTCGTCCCCCGCCCCGACGGGGAGCAGCAGGCCAAGCTCGCCCGCCGCCAGCGTCTCCCCGGCGATCCGGGCGTTGCCGCGGATCGCCGCGACGAGGCGCGGCGCTGCGTCGTTCCCCAGCCGATGATCGCCGGCGAGCAGCACCTGGAGATCGAGGTGCTTGGCCCGGAGTCGCCGCGGCGGATCCCCGGGGCGCCAGAGGACCGGGCGCGCGTCGGCGCGGATCGTCTTCGAGGCGTCCTCGACGTGGAGCTGGCGGCCGCTCCCGTAGTCGTAGAGACGGTAGGTGCAGTCGCTCGGCTGTTGGATCTCGGCGAGGAGAACCCCTCCGCCGATCGCGTGGACCGTGCCCGCCGGGACGACGAGGATCGTCCCGGGCAGGGCGGCGTGAGCCTGAAGAAGATCGAAGAGGGCGGGCTCATGCTCGCGATCGGCGCGGGCCCGCGCCGCGGCGTCCAGGAGCTGCTCCAGAGAGGCGCCCTCGGCGAGGCCGGCCCAGAGCTGGGCGTCTGGCTCGGCGTCGAGGATCATCCACGCCTCTTCCTTGCCAGGGGCCCCCTCACGGTCATCGGGGTGGACCTGGACGCTGAGCGGCAGCGCGGTGTCGATGAGCTTGGCGAGGAAGGGCAGGGGCGCGCGCAGGTGCTCATCGAGGGGTCGTCCGAGGGCTCGGCTGACCCGACCGGGGAGCGTCGAGAGCTCCCATGACTCACCTATCCGCTGGCCTGCACGGGCCGCGCCGCCGCGCAGGGCGGCGAGTCGATGACCGCCCCAGCGGGTGGTCTTGAGGGTGTCGGGACCCGGCTCGGGCCTGAGCAGGGTCGCCTGCGAGGTCGCGATCATGCGCCATTCTAGCAAGTCGCCCGCCGGTCGTCGGCGCCCCCTGTGTCGATGTATCCTGGGTCAAGCTGGCGCGCGCGCGGCTACGAGGAGCACGATGGCAGAGGACGAGAGCAAGCCTCAGGGAGAGGGGGCATCACGAAGAGGGATGCTCAAGGTCGGGGTCGGCGTGCTCGGAGGTGGGCTGGCGCTGATACCCCTGGTGCCCGCGCTCGGGTTCGTCAACCATCCGCGCGAGCACAGGATGACCAGCTCTGGCGGCGGCTTCATCGTCGCGGGCAAGCGCCGAAACTTCACCGGCGAGCCGGTCAAAGTAGACCTCCACGCCGACCAGGTCGACGCGTGGAACCGAACACCGGACGTCCGCATCGGCTCCGCTTGGGTGATCGAGATCGACGGCTCGCTGACCGCCTTCTCGACCGTCTGCCCCCACCTCGGCTGCGCGATCGACTACAACCCCGAGACCAAGAAGTTCATCTGTCCGTGCCACAAGTCCTCCTTCTCCCTCACCGGTGAGGTCGAGGAGGGGCCCTCCCCGCGGGCGCTGGACACCCTCGAGGTCAAGGAGGACGAGAAGCTCGTGACCATCCGCTACCTCCGCTTTCGCCAGGGCGTCGAGGTCAAGGAGGAGGTCTGATCATGCGACGACTCCTCGACTGGATCGACGATCGGACCGCCTATCGCCAGCTCCTCGGGGCGGCGCTCGGCGACACCGTCCCCGGCGGCGCCCGCCTCCGCTACGTCTTCGGCTGGGTGCTCCTCTACCTCTTCGTCCAGCAGGCGGTGCTGGGGGTGCTGCTGGCCTTCTACTACAGCCCCTCGGCGAGCGACGCCTGGGCGAGCACTGCCTTCCTCAACGACCAGATCACCGGCGGATGGTTCATCCGCGGGCTGCACTACCACGGCACCTCGCTGATGATCGTGGTGACCGTGCTCCACCTCCTCCAGGTGGTGCTCGCCGGCGCCTATCGCAAGCCGCGAGAGTTCAACTGGTGGACCGGTCTCGCCCTGGCCGGCCTGATCTTCGCCTTCGGCTTCACCGGCTACCCCTTGCCCTGGGATCAGAACGCCTACTGGTCGACGCAGGTCCGCGGAGGGATCATCGCCTCCGCCCCCGGGGGCGGTCTTGTCCGCGGTCTGATGCAGGGCGGCGATGAGCTCGGCAACCTGACGTTGACCCGCTACTACGCGCTGCACGTCTTCGTCCTGCCCTTCTTGTTCAGCCTCCTGACCGCGATCCACGTCTACCTCCGGCGCAAGCACGGCCCGGCCGCGCCGGCGTCGCTCAGCGATGAGGAGCTCGAGGCGAAGGCGCAGCCCTTCTGGCCGCACCAGCTCTTCCTCGCGGTCCTGGCGATGGCCGTATGCGGGGCCGTCCTCCTCGGGATGACGATCTCGACCCACGGCTCAGAACTCTACGCACCGGCCGACCCGGGGGGCAATTTCGCCGCCCGGCCGGAGTGGTACTTCGTCGCGCTCTACCAGCTCCTCAAGTACTTCGAGGGGCCGATGCAGGTGATCGGGACCGTCCTGATCCCCGGCGCTGTCGCGGCCTTCCTGGTCGCGCTCCCCTTCATCGATCGGGGCAAAGATCGGCGGATCCGCTCGCGGATGCCAGCGCTCCTGATGGTCGCCGGCCTGATGTCCGGGGCCGTCGCGCTCTCGGCGATGGCGGTGATCGACGACGGCAACAACGAGGAGCTGCAAGCAGCGCTGGAGGAGGCCGCGAAGAACAGCGAGAAGGCGCGGGCGCTCGCCATGGAGGGCGTCCCCCCCGAGGGCGGCACCGCGGTCTGGAAGAACGATCCGGAGTACCAGGTGCGGGCGCTCTACAAGGAGCACTGCGCGACCTGTCACACGCTCGACGGGCGCGGCGGCGATGAGGCGCCGAGCTTTGACGGCTACGGCACCCGCGAGTGGCTCGCGACGCTGATCCGCGACCCCCGTGATCCGCAGATCTACGGCGGCACCAAGCACGACACGATGGAGCCGACGAGCGCCGAGGACCTGCCGGACGACCAGCTCGCGGCGATCGTCGAGTACACCTACGGCCTGATGGGGGAGAGCGCTGTCGACGTCGACCAGGCCCTCTTCGATCGCGGCAAGGAGCTCTACGATGACACCCTGGAGTGCTCTAGCTGCCACGAGATCGAGGGGGAGAGCAGCGGCCCGGCCCTCAAGGGCCGCGGGAGCGTGCCTTGGCTAGAGCGGGTCATCGCCGACTCCTCGGCGCCTGACCTCTTCATCGACACCGCCGAGATGCCGAAGTTCGAGGGCAAGCTGACGCCTGAGGAGATCGAGCAGCTCGCGCGCCTCATCGATCGCCAGCGGGTGCTCGCCGAGGCGCGTGCGAGCGCTGACGGTGACGCCGAGGCGGGCACGGAAGAGGCGGAGTAGGGCGCCGGTCGCTCGGCCGATGTTGCCACGGGCTGCGAGGGCGAGCGTTCTCCCGACGAGCGTCGCGCGCTGCCGCCTCTGTAGGCGACCCCGCGTCAGTTTCGTCTCCGCGCGCTCTTTCGTGTTCGTCTCAGCACTCCGGGCTTTTCTTTTCGCGGACGGGTGAATAGATTTTTCGAAGTGCCGTCTAGGTCCACTCGTGACCGCCGGTCGCCAACGGAGAACTCCATGAACCTTCGCGCCCTTCGTATCCCGCTCATCAGCACTGGCACCCTCTGCATCTTCGCCTTCGCAGGCGCGCTCACGGGGCTCGTCGCGAGCCCGGCCCAGGCCGATGACGACGCCTGTACGGCGCGCTCGTTCAAGGTCAAGAAGGTCGAAGACGCGTGCAAGAAGGGCGGTCGGACCGCGGCGAAGACCGTGATGAAGGCCGCGGTCAAGAAGGCCAAGGCCAACGGCGAGAAGGTCAACTGCAAGACCTGTCACACCGACATCAAGACGACCTTCGCGCTGACCGACAACGCCGTCGACGACCTCAAGCGCCTGCTCTAGAGCGCGCGCTCCGAGGAGCCCTTGATGAAGCCGCGACACCTCCGGGTGGCGCGGCTTCACACGTTCTCAGGCCCGCGATCGAGGGTCCTGCGCTCGCTCTTGCGCCGCCCCGCTCATGCTCCGCGCACGCACGCACGGTCGCGCACTCGCATGGAGGTCTATGGCCTTTGTCTGGCTGGGGATATCCTGACGAGGTTTGAAGGTTGAGGTTGTGCACGTGGGGATTAAGACAACGCTTAGGAACACAGGGCTCTTCGCCACCTCGATCGCCGCCCTGGTGATCGGCTGCAGCGGCGACGACGGGCGCGAAGACACGGCCGCTTCGGCGACCGTCGGCACCGAGACGACCCAGGGATCGAGCACGGAGGGGACCGGCACCGCCACCGCTACCGCCACCGAGGGGACGACCGAGGGGAGCGGGAGCGAGAGCAACAGCGCGACCGACTCGACCACCGAGGGGACGACGACGAACACGACGAACACGTCGAACACGACGCTGACGACCGGGGAGACGACCGGAGAGACGACCGGAGAGACGACCGGCGCGGTCTGTCCCGTCGACTGTGAGGACGACGGTGGGGTCTGTGTCGGCGGGGTCTGTTGCGAGGAGGATCTCGCCTGCGGCGAGGTCTGCTGCGCCGGCGGAGAGGTCTGCTCCTTCAACACCTGCGTCGTCCCTGGAGACGCGTGCATCGACGCCAGCGAGTGCGCCGCCGACGAGTACTGCGAGTACAGCCTCGGCGAAGAGGTCATGGGCGGCGAGATGTGCCAGGGGCAGCAGATCAAGAACGGCAAGTGCCTGCCCTCACCGCCCGAGTGCGGTGAAGGCGAAGAGCCGATGGAGGGCGAGGAGATCACCTGCCTGACCAAGTGCGAGTACGTCCCGGACGGCAGCTTCAACCCGGTCGTCAAGCACCACTGGAACAAGGGCACGGTGATGATGGCGCCGATCGTCATCCAGCTCGACGACGACAACTGCGACGAGATCGTCGACGAGCGGGACATCCCCGAGATCGTCTTCTCGAGCTTCTCGAGCGGCCAGTACAACGTCAACGGCACGCTCTGGGCGGTGTCGGTCGTCAACGGCGAGCTGGTCGAGAAGTGGAGCGCGTACTTCCCGACCGACCGGATCAACCCCGGGCGGGAGATCGCCGCCGGCGACATCGACGGCGTCCCGGGCAACGAGATCGTCTTCTGCACCGACACGAACAAGGTGCGGGCGATCAACGCGGCCGGCGAGCCTCTGTGGACCTCGGCCTGGTCGAGCGGCTGCGTCCAGCCGACGATCGCCGACCTCGACGGCGACGGTAAGCCCGAGGTCCTGGTCGAGGGCGTGGTCCTCGACGGGGCGACCGGCGCGACCAAGGTGACACTTCCCGGATCCTCCTACTCGACCGCGGCGGACATCGACAGCGACGGCCAGCTCGACGTCGTCCACGGTCGCGGAGCGTTCAACTCCGCGGGCGGCGTGATCCTCAGCACCGGGATCGACGGCCTCTTCCCGGCGGTCGCCGACTTTGACCTCGACGGCAAGCCCGAGGTCGCGGCGATCTCGAACAACGGCGGGACGCTCAAGCACCACCTGGTGGTCTGGCGCTACGACGCCGACATGCCGAACAAGGTGGAGATCATCCGCCACGGGATCGACATCAACGGCGCGCTGAACCCGAACCTCTGCCCGCCGGGATCGGCCGGCAACACCCGCGGCGGAGGACCGCCGACGATCGCTGACTTCAACGGCGACGGGACCCCCGACGTCGCGGTCGCGGGCGGGGTCGGCTACGCCGTCTTTGACGGGACCAAGCTGATGGATCCGAACGTCGCCAACGTCGACACGGTCCTGTGGAGCAAGCAGACCAAGGACTGCTCGTCCGCGGTCACCGGCTCGTCGGTCTTCGACTTCGACGGCGACGGTTCGGCCGAGGTCGTCTACTCCGACGAGCACTACCTCCGGATCTACAACGGCACGACCGGCGACGTGATCTGGCAGACCTGCAACACGACGGGCACGCTGCGGGAGATGCCGCTCATCGCCGACGTCGACAACGACGGCCACGCGGACATCGTCGCGGTCTCCAACAACTACTCCGGGATCACCTGCGAGGGGACCAAGCAGACGGGGGTCCGGATCTTCGGCGACGCCAAGGGGCAGTGGGTGCGGACCCGGCGGATCTGGAACCAGCACGCCTATCACGTGACGAACGTCAACGAGGACGGGACGATCCCCGCGGTCGAACAGCCCAACTGGACGGTCGACGGGCTCAACAATTTCCGCCAGAACGTCCAGCCCGAGGGGGAATTTTCGGCGCCCGATCTGATCGTCCGCCTCAAGCGGGCCTGCGATCCCGACCTCACCGGTCTTATCGGTCAGGTCCGCAACATCGGCGAGTCGTCGGCCCCGAGCGGCGTCCCGGTCTACTTCTTCGAGGGCGACCCGGACATGGGCGGGGTCCTCCTGGGGATGGGAGAGACCAGCAAGACGCTCTACCCGGCCGAGGCGGAGGACGTGCTCCTCGAGCTCCCAGACCCGCCGCCGGGCGTCATCGACGGCAGCTCCGAGGTCTGGGTCGTGGTCGACGACGCCGACCCCGAGCACGAGTGGCACGAGTGCAAGGTCGACAACAACCGCGACCAGGGCAACGGCAAGTGCCCGATGCCCGGGTAGGCTCCGCGTCGGCGCGGCGAGGAGATAGGCCACGGGCGCAGGGAAGCGCTCGCGCCTGAGGGGGTCCGTGTACACTGCGGGGGTGGACGCCTCGGTTCCCCTCCTGAGCCCGTTCTTGCCGATGCAGCTGCTGATCGCCGGCGCTCGGCGCCTCGGCTACGCGCCGAAGGCGCTCGAGCTCTTTATCCGGCAGATGACCTCGCGGAAGAAGTTCAACAGGCTCTTCGCCGGCTACACCCCGACCGAGCACGACGTCTTTGTCACCTGCTTCTCGAAGTCAGGGACGAACTGGGCGATGCAGATGGTCGTGCAGATCGCCCACCGGGGCGACGCTTCGTTCGAGCACATCCACAAGATCGCCGCCTGGCCCGGCTGTCCCTTCCCCGGGGTGGTCGCGCTCGAGGATCCTGGCCCCTGGCAGCGCGCGCCGGCGAAGCTGCGGGCGATCAAGACCGCCGCGCCGGCGGATTATGTCCCCACCAGCGACCGCGCCAAGTATCTCTGCGTCGCTCGGGATCCCAAGGAGATCGTGGTCTCCGCCTACTACTTCCTGACCGGGAGCTTTGGCCTCCAGGACCACGTCACTCCGGCCCAATGGTGCGAGCTCGCGCTCAAGCCGGACTCGATCCTCGGCCGTTGGCCGGAGCACATGGCGAGCTTCTGGGCGCTGCGGGATCGAGCCAACGTCCGCGTGCTCCTCTATCCGGAGATGAAGCGAGACCTGGCGGCTACGGTCGAGGCGGTCCGGGAGCTGATGGGCGTTGAGCTGAGCGACGCGGAGCGCGATGAGGTCGTCCGCCGATCTGGCTTCGCGTACATGAAGGGGATCGATCGCTGCTTCGCCCCGCCAGCGCTGCCGCTGCTGACCGGCACCTCGCGGGGGCAGATGGTGCGCAGCGGGAGGGCGGGGAAGGCCTCGGAGTTCCTCTCGCCGGACATCGCCCGGGAGATCGACGAGCGCATGCTCCAGGGGCTGGCGGAGCGCGGCTCGGACTTTCCCTACGCGGAACACTTCATGGCCGGCTGAGGTGGGCTCAGGCTCCTGGCGGGGGCACGGGCTCTTGCGACTCGGTGTCGGAGCCGGGGTTGAGGCGGAGCCGTGACGGCGCTCAAGAGGATGGAGGCGCGCCTCGCGTCGGCGCGGGCAGGGGTCGAGTCGGCACATCATCCCGTGGGCGTCGGGCCCGGAAGCGCCTCTTCGTGGCGCCGCAGGGGCCTTCCAGGGGCTAGTCGCGGAGGCACGCCGACCGCGTGTCAGGGGCCGCGAGCGAGGGCGTCCGCGAGCGTGCTGGCCGGAAGAGGCGACAACGTGCCGTTTCTGGTCGCTCCCGCCCGTCCTTGGTATTCTGCGTGACCCGCACAGGGAGATCAGACCATGAAGATCCAACTCGACCGATTCCTGGCTACCACTGCATTCATCGCCGCGACCGCCGTAGGTGCGGGCTGTGGCAAGAAGGACGAAGCCAAAGACGACGCGAAGTCCGAGGCCAAGGCCGAGGAGGCGAAGCCCGCTGAGGAGGCGAAGCCCGCCGAGGAGGCGAAGCCCGCCGAGGAGGCGAAGCCCGCCGAGGAGGCCGCTCCCGCTGAGGGGGACAAGCCCGCGGAGGAGGGCGCCGCTGCCGGTGGTGGTGCCGCCAAGGAGCCTGCGCCCACCGAAGAGTCCCCCAGCTGGTAGCTCGGCGCGACAACGACCCTGAGGGTCCGAAGAGCCTGCGTCCGGGGTCCCGGCGCAGGCTCGTCGCGTTCTCCGGGGCGGTCGTGCTGGCGGACTGCTCGCCCTAAAGTAAGCGCTGGTGTGAAAGGGTAGAGCTGATCTGCTTGAAGAGACAGGGTATGCGTGTCTCCGCGCGAGGCACGGGTCCTCCCGCTGCGTCCCAGACCCCAAGCTCCGCCCCTCGCCAAGCACGAGGTGAGCGCTCACCTCGTGCTTGGCGCAGTCGAAGCGCGAAACCCGTGTCACTGACGCTTCTACGCGGTTTGTCGAGGACGCCTCACCGCAGCGCTTATTTCAGGCCTAGCGCGGGAGCGCCTGGAGGATCGCCTCGAGCATCGCCGCGTCGTCGGTGGAGGCGGCGATCCGATCGACGCGGAGGCCGAGCGCCTCGGTGGCGGCCGCGGTCACAGGTCCCAGGGCGAGGACCTTCGCCCGGTCGATGATCCCCCGCGCCGCCTCTTCGCCGATGTGTTGGGTCAGGGTCTCGAGGAAGTGACGGGCCGCCTTGCCGCTGGCGAAGGCGATCGCGTCGGTCCCCTCGCCGCCGTCGTCCGTCGCCCGCAGGGAGCGGACCAGGAGGGTCGGGACGTCCGGTCGGATCGTCCGGTAGCCGATGGCGAGGTGATAGTCGCCGCCGGCCCCCTGGATCGCCGCGCCGAGGAGCTCGCGACCCTCGTCGGCGCGGACGTGGAGCCAGCTCCTGCGCAGGAGGTCGCGGGCCCGAAGCTCGGAGATCAGCCCCTCTGCGCGCGGCTGCGCCGGGATCAGATCGGGCCGCACACCGCGGGCTTCGCAGTGGTGTGCGGTGCCGGTGCCGATCACCGCGATCGTCTTGCCGTGGAGGCTGCGGGCGTCGAGGCCAGCCGCCTGGAGGGCGTCAAAGAAGGCCGTGACGCCGTTCGGGCTCGACAGGATCAGGCCGTCGCGCTGGGCTAGGTCGGCCACCGCGGCCCGGAGCCCCTCGGGATCCTCGGGGGGGGCGATCGCGAGGCAGGGGAAGGCGACGGCGTCGGCCCCTTGGGCCGCGAGCATATGGATGAGATCGCCCGCCTGGTGGCTCGCCCGGGTGACGATGACGCGGCGGCCGAAGAGGGGGCGGCGCTCGAACCACTCGATCCGCGCGCGAAGCTCGACGACGGAGCCGACGACGAGCACCGCCGGGGCGCGCAGGCCGACGGCCTCGGCCTCGTCGGCGATGGTCGCCAGGGTCGCGACGAGGGTCTTCATGATCCCGCGGGTGCCCCAGCGGATCAGCGCTGCGGGGGTCTCGGGCGAACGTCCGGCGGCGACCAGGCGGGCGGCGTTCTCCCGGCAGTTGCGGACGCTCATCATCAGGACGATCGTCCCTGCACCTTGGGCCAGGTGATCCCAGGCGACGTGGAGGCCCCCCTTGTCGTAGGCCTCAAAGCCCGAGACGATGCTGACCGCGGGGGTGTGCTCGCGGTGGGTGAGGGGGATGCCGGCGGCCTCGGCGGCCGCGATCGAGGCGGAGACCCCAGGGACAAACTCGTAGTCGATCCCGGCGTCGCGGAGGACCTCGGCCTCCTCGCAGCCGCGGCCGAAGATCATCGGATCGCCGCCCTTGAGGCGGACGACCCGGAGCCCGGCCTCGGCCTCTTCGACCAGGAGCTCGTGGATCCGCGCCTGGTTCAGGCGGACTCCGTCGTGGGGTCCGGCGACGCGCTGGTGGATCCGGACGTCCGCGCGGCAGTGCATCAGGATCGCCGGGTTGACGAGGTAGTCGGCGATGACGACGTCGGCGCGGCGCAGGCGGTCGCGCCCGGCGAGGGTGAGGAGCTCAGGATCCCACGGACCTGCGCCGACGATCGAGACGAAGCCTGGCATCGGCGGAGTATCCGAGATGCGCGGGGCGAGGGCCACCCGCCGGCGGCAAAAGTCTGGCGCGGACTCCAGGCCCGGCTCCGAGAGGCCGGGTGGGCCCGCTGTGGGCCCTGCGCTGTGGGCCCTGCGCTGGGCGCCCTCCGGTCGACGTCCCGGTCGACGCAAGACGCCGCGAACGATGGCGGCGAGAGAGCGCGGGACCGCTGCCGGGGCTGTGAAGAGCCGGCCGATGAGACATCGGCCGGCGCGTCGTCGGCCCTCCTGGGGCGACGTCCCGCGCTCGCAGCTCAGTGCTGATCGACGAGGATCAGGTTCCCGTCGGGATCCTTGATCGCGAAGTGGGTCGGCCCTTCGCCGTCGGCGGCCTCGCTCTCCGGGGTGTAGCCGGCGCGCTTGAGCGCCGCCTGGACGCCGCGCGCGTCGCTCGGGTTGAAGGTGATCATGTTCCCCTCGAACATCCCCTGAAAGAGGCCGATCTTGGCCTCGCCGTTGCGCAGGATCAGCCAGTTCTGGCTCGCGTCGCCGGCGATCTGCTCAAAGCCGAAGGCTTCGTAGAAGGCGCGGGTCTTGGCCAGATCCTTGACCGAGAGGCTGATCGAAAAATTTCCGAGATCCATGGTGTCGTGTCTGCTTCCGTCTTCGGTGGGGCGCGGCGCCGTGCCTGGCGCGCGCGTCGTCGTCGTGAGGGGGGACCCTAATATGAGGACGCCGTCTGTGTCGCGGAGATCGGCGGTGTCTTCCCGCATCGCGGCACCCGACGTCGCGCCGCAGGGGTCCCGGCTTCGATGCGGCCAGCGCGGGCAGTGATGGCCTTCAGACGCCCGAGAGCGGCGGCGCTGCGACGAGCTGGTACCCTCCGCGGCGATGTTTGAGCAGACTCTCCTGGTCGTCGGTGCGGGCCACGCGGGCCTCGAGGCGGCCCTCGCCGCGGCTCGGGTCGCCTCGTCGCAGGCGCAGGCGCAGGCGAGGATCCGCGTCCGGGTGATCACCGGCAGGCTCGACACCATCGGCCTCACGCCCTGCAACCCCAGCGTCGGCGGCGTCGCCAAGGGACACCTGGTCAAGGAGATCGACGCCCTCGGCGGGTTCATGGGGCGAGCTGCGGACAGCGCGACGATCCACGGGCGGATCCTCAACCGCAGCAAGGGTCAGGCGGTCCAGGCCACGCGGGTCCAGGTCGACAAGGCCCACTACGGGCGGCTCGCCCAGCGAGCGCTGCTGGAGCACCCGACCGTCGAGGTCACCCAGGGTCTGGTCGCCGGGCTCGTCCTCGAGGGTCGCAAGGTCGTCGGCGTCACGCTGGTCGACGGCTCCCGCGTCGACGCGGACGCGGTCATCATCACCACCGGCACCTTTCTCGGCGGGGTGCTCCACACCGGCGCTGAGCGGACGCCGGGCGGTCGCGTCGGCGAGCCGCCGGCGGGCTCCCTGGCGGAGTCGCTGCGGGAGCTCGGGTTTGACCTTCGCCGGCTCAAGACCGGCACGCCGGCGCGGATCGACGGGCGCACGATCGCCTGGGACGATCCGCGGATCGAGCTCCAACCGAGCGAGACGCCGGCGCCCCGCTTCACCCTCCCAGACGACGTCGAGGCCCAGCCGCCGCCGCTGGCGGAGGTCCCGTGCCACCTGACGTGGACCGGCGAAGAGGCGCACGATCTCATCCGCCGCCACCTCCACGAGTCGGCGATCTACTCCGGCTCGATCTCCGGTCGAGGTCCCCGCTATTGCCCCTCGATCGAGGACAAGGTCGTCCGCTTCGCCGGTCGTCCGCGGCACCAGGTCTTCCTCGAGCCGGAGGGGCTCACGACCGACAGCGTCTACCCCAACGGCATCTCCTCGAGCCTGCCGGCGGCGGTCCAAGAGGCGATGATCCGGACGATCCCAGGCCTCGAGGCGGCGCGCCTGCGGAGCCCCGGCTATGCGGTCGAGTACGCGGCGGTCGACGCTCGCGCGCTCGACCACCAGCTCGGGGCCAAGGACATCGAGGGGCTCTACTTCGCCGGCCAGATCAACGGGACCTCGGGCTACGAGGAGGCCGGCGCTCAGGGGTTGGTCGCGGGGGCCAACGCTGCGCTCTGGCTGGCATCGGCGCCGCCGCTGGAGATCGGCCGCGACGAGGGCTACACCGGCGTGCTCGTCGACGACCTGGTCACCCAGGGATGCGATGAGCCCTACCGGATGTTCACGTCGCGGGCGGAGTACCGGCTGATCCTGCGGGAGGACAACGCCGATCAGCGCCTCTCCGGCCTCGCCCACCGGGCGGGGCTCATCTCCGACGCGCGGCATGAGCGGAGCCTCGCCCGCGGCCTCGAGGTGGAGCGCCTTTCGGCGGAGCTGCGCCGCGGCCGTGAGCCTGAGGCGGCGCCGTGGATCCTCGACAGGGCCCGCGCTGAGGTCTGCTACTCCGGCTACCGCGAGCGCCAGCGCCGTGAGATCGAGCGGATCCGGGGCGAGGGGACCCAAGATCTCCCCCTCCCGCCCGACACCGATTATTTCGCCTTGGCCGGCCTGACCTCGGAGGCCGCGGAGCGTCTCGCGAAGGTGCGGCCGACCAGCACGGGGCAGGCCGCGCGGATCCCGGGGATTACGCCGGGGGCGCTGGTCTGTTTGTGGGCCCACGCGCGGGCCGCTCAGCGTCGTCAGCGAGCCTAGGAAGTCGCCGATTTTCTTGCCACTTCGCGGCCTTCATCGCGGCTGGCACAGGGTCCTCCGCCGCTGGTCGGAGCGCTCCGAGAGCGGCCTACCCGGGCACTTCATTTCGCATGCGAAATGGCCTGCACGCCCCTCTTTGCACGCCTTCTGACCACATTTTGGAATTCTGTCCGTGGAGCCATGTGAGCGCGACCGCGCGGAGCCTTGGGGTATGGTTTGGTCATGGCGATGATCCGACGGATGGTGGTCCTTGTTGTCGGTCTCGGCCTCGTCGGCGCCAGCGGTGTGATCGACGCGGCGGCTGGCTCCGAAGACTCGGCGTCGAGGCAGGCCGCGGCGGATGTCGTCGACGCCGCCTCGTCGCTCGACGGGACCCGGGCGCGCCAGCTCGCCTCCAAGGCCGCGGGCAGCGTCGACGCTGCGATCGTCGCGACCACGCGAGAGGCCGAGCCGAGCGTCGATGTCCGTCGCCTCAGCGCCGCTGAGCGCCGGGAGATCCTCGGCGGAGAGCCCAGCGCGTCGATCGATCTTCAGGTCAACGGCACGGGCGGAGAGGACGCCTATCTCGAGCTGGTCTCGCGGGGCGGGCACGTCGACCTTCGCAGCGGGCAAGCCCACTTCCACGGCGCCGCCGAGGTCTTCCGCGGGCCGTTGAGGCCGGCCGCCTACCTGGTCTTCAAGGCAGATCCAAAGCACCGCTACCTGATCGAGTGCAACGCCTGGGCGCAGGCGCCGGGCACCACGCTCTCCGCGAGCGACGGTGAGGCCGTCTTTGAGGTCGGCGCAGACGAGGGGGTGAGCCTGCTCTATCGCGGGGCGAACTCGGGAGACGCCGCCGAGCGGGTGACGGTGGTCATCAGCGCCGATCGACCGGAGTGGTTCCTCGAGAGCTGCGAGCTCTCCTCAGCGCCGCTCTAGGCTCCGCGGAGCCTCTCTCTCTCTCTCTCTCTCTCTCTCTGCGGAGAGCTACGACGAAGCACGCGGGGGTCTTCGCTCCCGGCGATAGCGCAACGTGGAGCCTCTCTCTGCGAGCAGCGGAGAGCTACGGCGCAGAGCGTGGGGGCCTCTCTCTGCGAGCAGCGGAGAGCTACGGCGAAGCACGTGGGGGTCTTCGCTCCCGGCGACAGCGCAACGTGGAGCCTCTCTCTCTGCGAGCACGCAGGGCGTCGGCGAGGCGTCATGCGGGGGTCTTCGCGCCCAATGGCGCCACGCAGCGCGTCGCTCCTGGGAGCCGCGGAACGCGTCGGCGAGGCGTGCGGGGATCTTCGCCCCCCGGCGATCTCACAGGCCGCTCACGGTGTCGGCTGGCGGAGCTGGGGGGGCGGTCCAGATCAGGGAAGGGCAGGGCCCGGGTGCAGGTCGTTCTCCGCCGGCTCGGGCCTCCTCGCTCGGAGATGGATCGCTGCCCCCGGAGAGATCGCGGAGGAGGGCCCGTGCATGCTCACGGAGCCCGGACAACCGGCGGCATCATCGATGTCGCCGTCGCCAGCGCTCGTCGCCAGCGCTCGACCGGTCCAGCCGAGCTCCCCGGAGCGGAGCGGATGATCTTGGGGTTCGGCCACGCCGACCGCGACCGCCGGCGGCTGGCGGGCGGGCGACTTGGCTGGTAGCGTTCGGCGGCGCGTAAACGCGCTGAGTACCACGCTCAGGAGCTCCCGTTGATGTCTCGCCCGTCCATCCCGTTCTCTTCCTTCACCCTCGCACTTCTCCTCGTTGGTTGCTCTGGATCCTCCGATGACGTTGGCGAGACTGACTCGTCGGCGACTGACACCGCGAGCGGAGCGTCGTCGACGGCGACGAGCACTGGCGCGACCGCGACCTCAGGCACCTCCAACTCCGGGTCGATGTCGGCGACCGGGAGCAGCACCGGCGAGAGCACGGGGCCGGGGACGACGAGCTCGCCGACCACCGACCCGACGGTGTCGACGAGCTCGCCGACGACGACCACCGATCCGACGACGACGGACCCGACGACGACGGACCCGACGACGGGCGACACCACCGGGGATACGACCGGCGGCATGATGGCGGAGCCGGTCCGCTTCGTCGTCCTCGGTGACGGCGGCGAGGGCAACGACAACCAGTACATGGTCGCCGATCAGGTCGAGCAGATCTGCGCGATGCGGGGCTGCGACTTCGCCCTCTATCTCGGCGACAACTTCTACGACGACGGCGTCGAGTCCACCGACGACAACCAGTTCTCGACCAAGTTCGAGATGCCCTACGCCGACCTCGACTTCCCGTTCTACGTGGTCTTCGGCAACCACGACTACGGGATCAATTCCTTCGACTGGTACAAGGCCGACTTCGAGATCGAGTATACGGACTACAGCGACAAGTGGACGCTGCCGGATGTCTGGTACGACTTCTCGGTCGAAGACGTCGACTTCTTCGCCCTCGATACGACCCGCTTGATGTGGGACAAGGACACGAGCGAGCAGCAGAGCTGGCTCGACCAAAAGATCGGCGGCAGCGACGGGGCCTGGAAGGTCGCCTTTGGCCACCACCCCTACGTCTCGAACGGCGCCCACGGCAACGCCGGCAACTACGAGGGGCTGCCCTTCCCGGACTTCGTCTCGGGGGGCGTCGTCGAGGACTTCATGAACGAGTCCCTCTGCGACAAGGTCGACATCTACTTCTGCGGCCACGACCACAACCGGCAGTGGCACGAGCCGATCTGCGGGGTCGAGTTCGTGGTCTCAGGCGCCGCCGCCAAGACCACGGACTTCGAGTACCACGACGACAACAAGGTCTTTTGGGAGGACGATCAGCTCCCCGGGTTCCTCTGGGTCGAGATCGACGGCAACACCTTGAACGGCGCCTTCTACGACCGGACGGGCAAGCTGGACTTCGAGCGGACCGTGACCAAGTAGGTCCGGACGAGGATCGCGAGGGCGCCCGTGCTCGCGGCGTGCTCGCGGCGTGCTCGCGGCGCGCTCGCGGAGCGCGACGTCTCGCAGGGCCTCCTCCGGCTGGCGTGTCGCGGCGCGTTGGAGGGTCCGTCGCCGTCGCCCGGGGCGGCCTGGCGGCTACTTGGCCTTGACCCCGAGGTTGCGGCGCTGGAGGTCGATCGCCGCCTCGTCGCCGACGGCCTCGGCCTCGGCCAGGAGCCAGCGGAAGATCGGCGTCGAGATTCCGTACTCGTTGCGGTCGTTCCACAGCCAGACGGCGAAGGAGCAGGCGCTGCGGTGGACCTGGGGGAACATCAAGCGCCGGAGATCCAGGCCGCCCAGGCGCCCCGCGAGCTCGTAGCGCTTGGCCAGCTGGGTCCACTCGCGCCACTCGTCGACGGCAGGCAGCTCGGACTTGGCGTCTGTCCGCTGGGCCAGCCGCTCGGCGTCCTCCTCGACGCCGATGAGCACGCGGTCGCGGATCACCCGGACGACCCGCTCGCTGAGCTCGCCGGGATCGTCCATGTGGTCGGAGATCGCGACCGTCGCGCGGATCGCCAGATCGGCGATGTCGTCGGCGACGTCGGCGAGGAAGCGCTCCGCGAGCGCTCCGGCCTTGTCGGGGATCCCGAGCTTGGCGGCGCGGGAGGTCGCCCGACGGCGGATCGAGCCGGTGGCCTCGGCGGCGTCCCAGGCCTCGAGGAGGGCGACGAGGCGGGCGGGGACGAGGCGGAGGTGGAGCGGGTCGCGGGCGATCCAGTGGGCGTGGAGGACGAGCGCGCGGTCGAGCGGCGCGCTCGGGAGCTCCGGGAGCTCGTCGACGTCCGGGGTCGAGGTCTCCCCGTCCTTGGCGGCGAAGCTGCGGGGGTGAAGGGCCTGGGGGATCGCCGTGGCGGCGTCGAGGAGCGGCCGGGTCCGGGCGGCGTGGGGACAGAGGAGCCAGAGGAGCCAAAGCCCGGTGTCGGTCGGCGAGTGGCCGCCGACGAAGCGACCGGCGACGGCCACGAGGAAGCGGGCGCGGAGGCTGATCGTCGGCCACGGCTCCTCGCCGAGCGCGAGGACCTGGGCCCAGGCGCCGCGGCTCGCCGCGTCGGCGATCAGCCACTCGCGGGCGTAGGTCTGGGCGAGCGGCAGGGCCTTCTTGCCCTCGATGGTCAGGGCGCTGGTCAGGAGCTCGCGCGCGCCCGAGAGGTCGCCCCGGCTGGCGGCGAGGAGCCCGGAGGCGGTGATCCCCGCGGTGCCGATCGCCTTGCACTCGCTGATCCTGCGGAGGAGCTCGGCCGCCGTCGCGGCATCGTGGGCGTCGCGGCGGAGCAGCGCGAGGGCGCCCGCGAGGGTCGCGCCCCCCTCCGGATCCGCGGCCCAGGTGGAGGAGTGGTGGGCGAGGTAGGCGGCGCTGCGCCAGAGGCCGAGGGGGATAGCGACGCTCCGGGCGAGGGTCCAGCCGAGGGCGTTGCGGAGCGAGATGAGGAGGAGGAAGAGGAGCGCGGCGAGGATGATGAAGATGAGCGTGAGGCCGACGATGAGGTCGGGGTCGCCTTGGATCACACGCTCCAGCCTGGCGACGAAGAGCGTGCTCAGGCTCGAGCCGACGAGCACCACGAGGAGCGAGACATAGGCCCGTCGGAGCCTCCGTCGTCCCGGCTCGGCGTGGGCGCCTTGGAGCCAGTCCATGGCCCTCGTCGTCGCAGCTCGCGCTCGCGAGGAGGGCTGCGTGCGACGGGGGAAGAGGCGTCGACGCGGCGACGGAGCCTCGGTGGGCGAGGCCGCCGCGGCGCGGTCGGTGCAGCGCCTCACAGGCGCCCCCAACCGAAGAGGGCGAAGGCGTCGGTGAAGCCAGGCTGGCGCCTCGGCGACTCGCTCGCGCCTGCGTCACCGCGGTAGGGGTCGCCCGCGGCGGCCGCTGATGAAGCCCCCGCGCTGGCGTCGGCTCCGGGCTTGGGCGCCGGTGGCGGAGCGCTCGCCCACAGCTCGTGGAGGAGGCGACGCTCAGGGTCGCGGAGCTCGGCCAGGGCCGCGCGCACGGCCTCGGAGGTCCGCGTCCCGGTCCCGGTCGGGGTCTTGTAGCTCGTCGCGGAGCGCAGGCCGAGCTCGAGCATGCCGAGGAGCTTGGCCCCCTCGCGCTCGATCTCCGCGCGGCTCTGCGCCGGCGTCACCCCGAGGACGAAGAAGGGGTTCTCCGCGAATCGACCTGGCCCGACGACGCTCATCTCAGCGGACCCCGGAGTCGTAGGAGAGGCGGCGCTTCTCGACGTCGGTCGGCAGGAGCTGCCAGAGCTTCTGGACGATCGAGCGCAGGGTGTCGTTGTCGCCCTTGCTCTGGGCCTCGCGACCCTCCTTGACCAGCGCCTGGGCCTTGACGATGTCGGTCGCGTCGCCGACCTGGGAGGCGGCGTACTCAAAGCGGCGGCTCCAGGCCTCGGGGTGGCGGCGCGAGGCGGTGTTGCCGAGCCGCGAGACCAGCCTCAGCTGGCGTTGGAGCTCCGCGGGGTCGCGATCGTCCTGGGCCTTGCGCAGCGACTTGACCGTCTCGTTCATCAGGTGCTGCTCGTGCGGCAGGCCGAGCTCCGCGACCCACGACGTCGCCCAGATAAGCGACTCGTTCGACTCTTTCAGGATCTCCGGCCAGTTTCGATCGAGCTCGAGGTGCTCCAGGTCGGCGTCGAGCTCGAGGAGGGTCCGGCGGGCTTTCTGGGCGGCGTCGTTGTCACCGCCCTGGGCCGCGGCGATGTCCGACTCGAGCTGGGGCAGGTTGGCCTCGATCGCTGAGAGCTTGTCGAGCTGGGCGATCTCGCCGCGGCGGAAGGCGTCGCTGCGCAGCGCCGCGATCCGCTCGCGGGCGGCCTCGACGCTGGCGGCGAGGACCTCGGGGTCGGCCTCCGGCACGAGGAGCTGGGCGACGTCCTCGAAGAGCTGGTCGAGGGCGGGGACCAGCGCCCGCGCCGACATCCGACCGCCTCGGTCGAGCTCCAGGGTCATCTCGATCTCGGAGCCCGAGGGCAGGCTCTCCTTGATCGTCGCGCCGGCGATCTCGAGGGTGCCGACGAGGCGGCAGAGGTGGGCCTCGTCGTGCTCGCCCTGGACGATCGGGATCTTGAGCAGGCTCTCGTCGCTGCCCTTGGCCACCCCCTCGACGGTCAGGAGGGTGAAGGTGCGGCGGGCGGGGAGGGGGGCGCCGCGCTCGAAGTAGACCCGGACCCCGTCGTTGGCGAGGGCGACGCCGATGGTCCGCGAGAGCGGCGGATCGGAGATCGTCAGGCCCTGGACGATCGTCACGGTCGCCGGTGAGATCTGGACCGCGGCCCCGTCCTTGCGCCGGCCCTCGATCTTGAAGACGTTCGGCCGTCGGGCGAGGAGCGAGGTCGAGAGGACAAACGCGCCCTCCTCATCGACCTCGGCCCAGGCGCTCTCCCAGAGCCCGTCGCTGCGGAGGAGCCGGAGCTCGCTCGGCGCCTGGATCTGGGCCGCGTCGTCGGCGACGAGGCGGCCGACCACGTGCGGCGTCAGGTCGGAGGACATCGCCGGGAAGTGGAGCCACACCTTGTAGCCGTCGGGGACGGCGAGGGGCTGGGGCTGGGCGTCGAGGCCCGCGGTCGCCGCGTAGATCGCCGCTCCCTGGGCGACGAGGGTCATCGGATCGAGCCCCTCGGAGAGCGAGCAGGCGAGGCCGTCGCGGACCCGCTCGCGGACGGCGGGCATCACCGAGGGGCCGCCGACCATGACGACATGGCTGAGCTCGCCGGGGACGATCCCGTGGCTCTCGAGGAGGCGGCGACAGACCGCCAGGGTCCGGTCGATCGCCGGCTGGCACAGGCGCTCCAGGGTCTCCCGATCGAGCTCGAGATCGAGGTCGTAGGGGGCGCCCTCGTGGTCGGTCAGGGCCGGGATCGCGAGGATCGTCGTCTGTGCGCGGGTCAGCTCGATCTTCGCCTCTTCGGCGGCGAGCTTGAGCTTGAGGATCGCCGCGGCGTCGTCGGCGTCGCCGCGGCGGAGGTGGACCCCGTCCCGCTCCTCGATCTTGGCGATCGCCCACTCGACGATCGCCCAGTCAAAGTCCTTGCCGCCGAGGAAGTTGTCGCCGTCGTGGCCGACCACCCGCAGGAGACCGTCGCGGGTCTCCAGGAGGGACACGTCAAAGGTCCCGCCGCCGAGGTCGTAGACCAGCCAGGAGCCGCTCTCCTCGCCTGCGCTCCAGCCCGCCGCGAGGGCCGAGGCGATCGGCTCCTGGAGGAGCTCGACCCTGTCGAAGCCGGCGAGGCGGGCCGCGTCCGAGGTGGCGGCGCTCTGCGGCAGCTCGAAGAGGGCGGGCACGGAGATCACCGCGACCGTCGGCGCGAAGCCGAATTGCTCGACGATGTCGGCGCGCAGCGACTTCAGCACCTCGGCGGAGAGCGCCTCCGGGGTGTGGCGCTGCTCGGAGGCCGGGAAGAGGACCTCCTTCGAGGTGCCCATCAGCCGCTTAAACTCGCTCCGGGTGTTGTCGGGGTCGCTCTCCAGGTAGCGGCGGGCGCGGCCGCCGACGAAGAGGTTGCCGCGGGCGTCGACGCGGACGATCGAGGGGGTGAGGGTGCCGCCCTGGGCGTTGCGGACGAGGGTGACGGAGTCGCCGTCGAAGACCGCGGCCGCCGAATTGGTGGTCCCGAGATCGATGCCGACGTAGCGAGGCGAGGTAGTCATCGCCGCCAAGGATAGCGGGCGATCCTCAGACGCGGGAGCGTCGGCGACGGAGACGATCGACGCTGATCCCTGCGCTGGCCCCGAGGGCGAGGAGGACGAGGGCGAGGACGACGCTGAGCGGGCGGACCTGCGCAGGGGAGGGCTCCTGCGCCCCTCGCGGGGCCTCGATCCGATCGATCGTCACCTGCGCCGCGGGATCGCCGAGGATCCCGAGCGCGAGCTCTCGGGCCCGCAACTCCTGGGCCTGGGCGCCCTCCTGGGGGCCTCGGAAGCTGATCACGACCTGCGTTGGCCCCCCGCTGTGGCCGCTCGGGCTGGTCACGTGGGCGCGCACCGCCGTGAGCCGAGGGTCCTCGGCGAGGTGCTCCTCGATCGTCCGGGCGAGGGCGATCTCGACGCGGGCTCGCTCGCCGTCGCGGGTCGGCATCAGCGATGGATCGCCGAAGAGCGCCTCCTTGCTGGCTTTGCCGGGCCTGCTGGGCTTGCTGGGCTTGCTGGGCTTGCTGGTCCCACCGGCGCGGATCGGATCGCCGCGGGTCGCGTTGGGGGGCGCACATGCGGCGAGCGTCATCACCAGGAGCCCGACCGTCCAAGCGACGGCGAGGCCCGGACGAGGGCCCGGACGAGGGCCCGGACGAGGGCCCGGACGAGGGCCCGGACGAGGGCCCGGACGAGGGCCCGGACGAGTGCCCGCACGAGGTTCGGCTCGGGGGCTCATGAGCTCGGTCCGGCGCGGGCGCCCATCAGATCGCTGAGCTTGCGGAGGAGCCGGGCGTGTCGGCGAGAGATCGTGCTGACGTGGACCCCGACCTCCGCGGCGTAGGCGTGCATGTTGATCTCGCGGTGGTAGAGCGCCTCGATCATCGCCCGCTCGTCCGGGTCGCAGCGCTCGATCGCGCCGCTCAGGTGCTCCTTGGCCTCGGCCGCGATAAGCGCCTCGTCGGCCGCCCGCGAGGCGGTGTCGCCGGTGGTCTCGGGATCCGCCGGGCTCGCCTTCGACAGGAGCACCGCGGTGGTGGTCTTGCGGATGAGCTCGGCCGCGGCCTCGACCCGCTCCTTGAGGCTGCGCGGATCGGCGCCGCCGTCGGTCGCGGCCCGCTGGATCTCCTCTTCGTAGAGCGCCTGGGTCGCGGCCATCGCCCGCAACGCCCGTCGGTGCTGGCGGATCGCCGGGTTCTTCGAGCGGACCGCGTCGATCATCGCCCCGCGGATCCGCAGGTAGGCGAAGCCCGAGAAGGGGACGCCGGTGCTCGGGTCGTAGCGCAGCGCGGCCTTGACGAGGGCCTCGTAGCCGGCGCTCTCAAAGTCCTCGACCTGGAGGGTGCCGACCTGCGAGCGGACGGCGCGGGCGATCTTGACGACCCGCGGCGCGACCCGCTCGACCAGGCGTTGCTGCTCGCTGTTGAGGCGACCTTCGGTCATGGCGCGGCGGCGGCTAGCTGTGGGCCTCGACGCAGGCGTCGATGTTGTGCGTGAGCTGGGAGCGCTGCTCGTCGCTCATCCCCTGGAAGTGGATCGCCATGTCGCGCTCGCTCGCCCGGACGACCACGCCCGAGAGGGGCAGGTGGACATCGCCGAGCTCCGGGAAGGAGAGGATCATCGTCACCGCGGCGCCGGTCTCCTCCCACGCGGGCCCCTTGAATTTGCAGCCGCCGAGGCTGACGTCCTCCAGCGGTCGGGCGAGGAGGACTTCGGTGCCGATCACGTCGGCGCGGGCGTGGATCCGCAGGCGGGGATGGAATCGTGCTTCGGCCACCGGCGGATAATAGCGAGCAGGGCCGGGGAGCGGGGGCCGTAAGAGCGCGGTGTCGCCGCGCCTGGACGGCCTGACACCGACAGGGAGAGGGTCGTGACAATTTGTCAGATCCGTCCTCCTGCGAGGCCTCAGCGGGCGCCCTAACCCCCTGTTTTCCTGTGAGATAGGTTGAACCCTGGCGTTGGCGGGCGCTTTGCTGTACCAACCCCCACGATCCCTCAGGTCTGCCACGCATGATCGCCCGGAAGCTCAGCCGTCGTCTCCTCCTCGCCCTCGCCGTTGTCCTCGCCGCGCCGTCGGCCACGGGCTGCAAGAACGTACCGACGATCCCCGGCACCGAGATCCCGGACACCGATGAGAACCGGGAGATCCTCCAGGTGCTCGAGCGCTACCGGACGGCGATGGTCCGTCAGGACCGGGCGACGATCATCTCGTCGACCCACGAGACCTACTACGACGAGTCTGGCACCGACGATCCGAGCGATGACATCGTCTACGAGGAGCTGCCGGAGCTGCTCCGGGTCCGCCTCGCCCAGGTCGACTCGATCCGCTTCACGATGGAGTACCTGGACATCTACGTCCGCAACGAGCGGGCGACCGTTCATGTCTGGATCGACGCGGCCTTCCACATGAAGCCGATCCTCGCCGAGGACGGGACGCCGCGGCTCCAGCCCCGCTTCGCCCGCAAGCAGGACTACGCCAAGTTCGAGCTGCTCCGCGACGGCGAGAGCTGGCTCATCACCAAGGGTATCTAGCAGGTCGTCTCGGGGGGTCTGGGGCGCGAGCCCTACCACCAGCGGGGGCGGGGCTCGGCGAGGCAGCTCCCCGCGTGATCGTCGAGGCCGACGGCGCCGCGTTCGACCGTCGTGAAGCGGGGCGCCACCCACTCGCGGACGAGCTCGTTGACGCAGAGGACGAGCATAAAGCCGGCGAGGGCCGTGATGAGGGTCTGGCGGAGCGAGGCGTCGTCCTCCGCGCGCTCGTCGATCCAGGCCCAGAGCGGGGCTGTGACGACAAACCACAGGCCGTACATCAGCGTGCCGAAGCCGAGGGCGAAGCTGAGGTCGTCGTAGCAGAAGACCTCGTGGATCCACGGGTTGGCGTTGAGGAGCGTCTCCAAGCCGGCGACGACGAAGCACAGGGGCAGGTAGGCGAGGGCGCGGAGCCGCCTCGCCCGGGCGGGGATCCTCGCCCGCAGCGCTCGAGCGCCGATGTTGAGCAAGGTCGAGTAGGTCGTGAAGTAGACGGCGGTCAGCGGGTAGAGGAAGAGCGGCACCGAGTGCAGGTTCCAGCCGGTGCCGAAGCCGTAGTGCATGTGCAGGATCTCGTAGAAGTACTCGCTGTAGTAGTTCCCGAGGCAGGCGAAGATCAGCATCCACGCCTGGATCTTGCTGTGGCTGCGCCGCCACCAGGGGCGCGCCCTCTCGCTCGCCGGCGCCGAGAGGGCGCCGCCGACGAGCAGGGCGATCCATAGACCTGCTCCAAAGGCCATGTATGCCCAATCGCCCCAGGCGACGCCGCGCCAGACCAGGGGCGCTCCGCCGAGCATGACGACCGCGGCGACAACCCCCCAGATCGGGGTGAAGATGAGGTACCAGCGCTCCGCGGCTGCCTTGCCCGGGTGCTCGGGGGACCAGCTCGCGGGGATCACGGGACCTCGGCCGAGGGCGCCTGTGGGGCGCGGCCGAGCGCGCCAGCGCCTTCGCTGGAGGCCGCTGTCGGGGCTTCTGTTGGGGCTTCTGTCGGGGCCGCTGTCGGGGCCTCAGCCCCGGGCGGCGACGCTCGGGTCGCCTCCGAGGCGGGCTTCGCCTCATGGACCGTCGTCTGCGGGTCGGCCTCGTCCGCGTCCGGGTCGGGGTCGGCCTCATCAGCGGGGGCGCCTGCCTCCTCGGCCAGGCTCCCGTCGGTGTCGGCGTCCTGCGGGAGCGGGGTAGGGGCCGCGTCCGACGGCGCGCTCGGGAGCTGCGGCAGGCCGAGGCCGGGAGGGGCCGGGAGAGCGCCGCGGAAGAACTCGATCCGGGCGCGCCACTCGGCGAAGGTGACGCGGTGGCCGTTGCCGATCTCCGGGTCGGCCTCTAGGAGGCTCAGCACCTGCTCGGCCCGGTCGTAGCGGCGGGTCTGGACCAGGGCGTTGACGAGGTGGAGGCGGGCGGAGCGGAGCAGCTCGGGCGAGTGGAGCGGCAGGGCTCCGGGGGCCGGCGCGAGGCTGCGCTCGAGGTGGTCGGCGGCGCCCTGGGGATCCTCGACGCTGAGGAGCTGGAGCCCGGTCAGGTACTCGCCGAGCGGGGCGTAGGCGGGCAGCTCGGCGAGCCTGCGGGCGGCGTAGAGGCGGCGCAGGGGGACGGTCGGGCGGACGGCGGGGGAGACGAAGAGGAGGAAGTAGTCGCGGAGGTAGGGGCTGAGGGCGGGGTCGCTGGCGGCGAGGAGCTTGACCTGGAGGTTGCGGGCCTGGGCCTCCGTGGTGCTGCCGGCGAGGGCGTCTTGGTAGTGACGCGCGGCCTCGGCGAGGGCGCCGCGGACCAGGGCGACATCGCCGAGCCGCTCGTAGGTCAGGACCCTCAGGGTCGAGGTCGTGCCGGGGCTTCGCAGGGCGGACTCCAGGACCTGGGTCGCGGCCGCAAGATCGTCGGCCTGGGCGAGGACGTTGGCCCTGCCGATCTGATGCTCCGGGCGGTCGGGCTCGATCATGCAGAGGGTGCCGAGGGCTTCGAGGCTCTCCTGGAGATCGCCGCGGGCCGCGGCTGCGTTCGCCTCGGCGGCGAGGTCCGCGGCCCGGTGGGCGCAGGGTCGCTGGAAGATCGAGCGGCGCTCAAAGAGCTGGCGCAGCGCCTCGACGTCGCGGGGTCGAAGCTCGCGGGCGCGGAGAAAGGTGAGCCACTCGCCCTCGAGGGCGCCGAGGCTCTCGCCGTAGGTCCCGCCAAAGTCGCCGGCGGAGCCGTAGAGGTCAGCCAGCGCCTTGACCCCGCGGGTCTCGGCGAGCCAGAGGCAGAAGGAGCCGGCGGCGGTGTAGGCCGGACGCGACGACTGGCCCCAAAACCCGATCCCCATGATCTTTCCCAGCTCCGGGCGGAGCTCCAGCCTGTCGAGGATCGCGGCGGTGTCGTGGAGGTCGAGGCCGTCGCGCGGGCGCGGAGCCATGGCCACGGCGAAGCCCTCGACGAGCGCCAGGTTGAGGCGCAGGCCGCTGCGGTCGAGGCGGCCGCTGACGCCGAAGACGGAGTCGCCGATCGTGCTCTCGAAGGCGTGGGCGAGCTCGTGGGGCATCACCTTCGCCGGGAAGGGCTGGTGGTTGAGGTAGAGCTGGAGGCGCCAGGGCGGGGCGACCTCGGTCCGGCCGGCGCCGATGACCTGCCGCTTGAGCTCAGGCGTCGGGAAGATGAAGACCTCGACGCGGCTCGCGGGCGCCCGACCCATCGCCGCCTGGAGCCGGTGGTAGGCGAACTCGAGCTCGGCCGTGACGACGTCGATCTCGCGGGCGGTCTGCGAGGTCGGCGCGTAGCGGATGACGAAGTGGTCGCTGGTCCGGGTGCCGGAGAGCACCTCGGCGATCCCGCCGACGGTCGAGTGGAAGCCGAAGCGCGCGGGCTGGAGGCCGAAGAAGGCGCCCATCGTCAGGCACAGCGCGAGGGTCGCGGCCGCCCAGGGGTGGGCGGCGAGGCGGGCCCTGGGCGTGAGGTGGACGCGGTTGCTCGGGGTCCGCGTGGCGTTTGCGAGCGCCTCCTCGCCCCAGAGGCGGACGGCGGCGAGGGTCGCCCCGGCGAGGAGCAGGTTGTAGGCGCGGAAGAGGAGATAGCGGCCGTCGAGGGCGATCGCCTCGTCGTAGATCGGCCCGGCGAAGTAGCCCCAGAAGGGATCGAGCGCGTAGACGACGGGGTCGAGGTAGAGGCGCATGAGCCCGACCACCAGGCAAAAGCCGAGCGGGACGAGGCCGACGAGCGCCATCCGCCAGCGCCGGGAGGGATCCTTGAAGAGGGTCGCGGCGGCGATCCCCGAGATCGCGCCGAGGCCTGCGGAGATGAGGGGACCTGTGAGGAAATAGAGGAGGCCGCCGCCGGGATCGCAGCTCGGGTGCCAGAGCTGGGCGATGAGCAGGAGGCCGACCGCGAGCGCCGCGAGGCCGAAGAGCTCGCTGGCGGCTCCGCGGGTGACAGCGTCGAGGGTCGGGGTCTTGGTCCGGCGGACCGCGTCGACGCCGACGAAGACCCCGAGGACGCTCATCGGCGCGGTCAGGGCGACGCTGTTCTCGTAGCCCAAGGTGCCGACCAGGGGGAACGCGCTGAGCCCGAGGACGTAGGCGCCGAGGAGCCATCGTCGTCGGAGTGCGGGCTCGACGAAGTGTCGGCGGATCGGGTCGAGTGCGCCCATGGGCGCCGGAGTATAGCGCGGACGCGGAGCACGAAGCGGCCTCCCCTGGGCCGATGGGCGCGAGGGGAGGCCGTACGCTTCGAGGGCGAGCCGCGGGTTCAGGCCCGGGTTCAGGCCCGGGTTCAGGCCCGGGTTCAGGCCCGGGTTCAGGCGAGGCTCAGTAGGGCTGGCACATCGCAGGTCCGAGGACCACGTCGTCGATGTTCCACGAGCCGCGGTTGAAGGCGCCGCCGTTGCCGATGTTGTTGCACCAGCGGATCTGCATGGTCTCGTTCTTCTCCTTCAACGCGTTGAGATCGTACTCTTGGTACGTCCACTCGCTGTCGTTGATCCCGGGGGCGCCGAAGGTCTCGTAGACCGTGACCCAGGCGCCCTGGCTGTCGCGGACCTCGATCTTGTTCTTCATGTAGGGCGCGTAGTCGCTGTAGAGATCGCGATAGAAGGTCAACCACAGATCCTGTCCGGGGTACGCGCTCGCGTTGAACACGGGGCTGGTCAGGCAGTAGTAGTCGTGGAGGGCCGTCGTGGCGCATCCGCCCAGGACCACCCCGGCGACGCCATTGTCGTCGCTGGGGCTGTGGTCCGTCTCCGGATCGCCACATCCCGCGACCGCAGGCCCGATCTCCCACTCCGTGTCGAGGGTCCAGCCGTTGTCGTTGTTCGAGAAGGGTTCGTAGAAGAACGCCTCGCCGTCCGGGTCGACGCAGGCCCCGTCGGTGCAGACCGCGGCGTCGCCACAGCCGAGCGCTGCCTGGCACGGCGTGTCATTGGGCGCGACCTCAGCGATGCACTGACCGTCCTGTGGGTTGCAGAGGCCGACGGTGCAGCCGTTGTCGAGGTCGGAGCAGTCGACGGGCGCGCCGCCGCCGCAGACCCCCGCGGTGCAGGTCTTCTGGGGCTCGCAGAGGTTGTCAGCGTCACAGTCGCCGCCCTCGTTGATCGCCTCGGGGACGCAGGCCGACTCGACGCAGGTGTGGACCGCACACTCGTCGTTCTTGCCCTCGCAGTCGACGTCCTCCAGGCACTCGGTCGCGTCGCAGAATCCGTCGACGCAGGCGCCGAGGCAGTCCTCGTCGCCGAGGCACATCTGGCCGGCCTCGCAGGGGCCACAGGAGCCGCCGCAGTCGACGTCGGTCTCGCCGTCGTCGAGCTCGCCGTTGTTGCACTGCTCGTTCGGCGCGCAGAGCCCGTCTTGGCAATTCCCCGAGATGCAGTCGGGGGCGTCGTTGCAGAGCAGTCCGTCGGCGCAGGGGAGACAGGAGCCGCCGCAGTCGACGTCGCTCTCATCACCGTTTTGCAGGCCGTCTTCGCAGGTCGGGCCGTCGGTGTCGGTGCCGGTGCCGGTGTCGGTGTCGGTCGCGGTCACGTCCGTGTCCGACTCGGTCCCCGGGCCCGAGGTGGTGGTGGTCGTGTCCGAGGTGGTGGTGGTCGTGTCTGTGGTGGTGGTGGTCGTGTCCGTCGTCGTGCCCGTCGTCGTCTCGGGGCCGGTCGAGGACGAGGTCGAGGAGGTCGAGGAGGTCGACGAGGTCGACGAGGTGGACTCGGTATCCGAGTCGGTGGCATCGGTGGCCGAGCTGATCACATCGTCACCGCTACAGCCCGCGACCATCATCCCCAACGCCAGCGCACCTATTGCTGTGTATCGAATTGCCATCTATCTAGGGTCCGTGAGAGGCCTCTAGCTTGGCAATCAGAAAAGGCCGCGTCCGGTGGCACTACCGCGCCGCTCGAATGTGACACCGGGGCGTTTGTGGGGTGGTATACCGCGCATCATGAGGCCATCGGCATGGTTCCAATGCATCCGCGGCTGCGCAGCTCGCCACCCCCTCGGCGAGGTGCTCTACCGCTGCCCGACCTGCGACGGGCTCCTCGAGGTGGTGCACGACATGGACGTCCTCCGAGGGCGTACACCCCAGTCCTGGCGCGAGACGATCGGCGCGCGGCTCGGCGGCTCGTGGCCCCTGCGCAGCGGCGTCTGGTCTGCATGGGAGATGGTCCAGCCCCAGGTTCAACCGGAGAATATCGTCTCGCTCGGCGAGGGGACCTCTGCGCTCCTCCCGGCCACCCGCTACGCCGCTGCCATCGGCATGGGCGAGCTCTACGTCAAGCAGTGCGGGACCAGCCACACCGGCTCGTTTAAGGACCTGGGCATGACCGTCCTCGTCTCCTCGGTCAAGCAGATGATCAGCGACGGGTCACCGGTGCGCGCGGTCGCCTGCGCCTCGACCGGCGACACCTCCGCGGCCCTCGCCGCCTACGGAGCGGCGGCCGGGATCCCTGTCATCGTCCTCCTCCCTGCGGGCAAGATCAGCGCAGCTCAGCTCCTCCAGCCGATCGCCCACGGCGCCCTGGTGTGCAGCCTCGACACCGACTTCGACGGCTGCATGCGGGTGGTCCAGCGGCTCACCCACGACCCGACGCTCTACCTCGGCAACTCGCTCAACAGCCTGCGGGTCGAGGGGCAGAAGACCATCGCCGTCGAGATCGTCCAGCAGCTCGGCTGGGAGGTGCCGGACTGGGTGCTCGTCCCGGGCGGCAACCTCGGCAACGTCTCCGCGATCGCCAAGGGCTTCGCCGAGCTCCGCGAGCTCGGGATCATCGACCGTCTGCCGCGCCTCGTCTGCTGCCAGGCGGCCCGGGCCAACCCCCTCTACCGCGCCTTCGCCAAGGCTCGCGCCGGCGGCCGAGCGCTCACCGAAGCGGACTACGTCGCGGTCACGGCCGAGACTACCCAGGCCTCCGCGATCCAGATCGGCGCCCCCGTCTCGCTGCCGAAGGCCGTCGCCGCCTTGGCCCTCAACGACGGCCTCGTCGAGGAGGCCACCGAGGCCGAGCTCGCGGACGCCGCTGCGCGTGGCGATCGCAGCGGCCTCTTCTGCTGCCCCCACACCGGCGTCGCCCTCGCCTGTCTCGACAAGCTCGTCCACCGAGGGACCATCGCCAAGGACGCCCGCGTCGTCGTCATCTCCACCGCCCACGGCCTCAAGTTCGGCGAGTTCAAGAGCCGCTACCACCGCGGTGATGTTGAATTCCCCTGCACCCTCGCCAACCGACCCCACGACGTCGGCTCCGAGCCCGAGGCCGTCGTCAGCGCGATCCATCGCCTCCTCGATCGCGTCGGCCAGGCCAGCTAGCCCTAAAGTAAGCGCTGGTGTGAAACCGCCCCCCAGTCCCGTGTAGAAGTGCACTCAACGCGGACTTTTGCCGCCCGAGTGCTCGGGCGCGGGTGAAGACTCACCTCCTGTGGCGAAGTCCAAGCGAGCGACCCTCTCTGATGCTTCTGTGAGCTACTCGGGACACGACGTGCGTGCGTAGAGCCCTACTGCAACGAGCGCCCCGCTTCAGCCCACCGCCGCCGACACACGAGCCCCAAGTGGAGAGCCCTGCTGCAACGCACCAGCCCACCTACGCCGACACACGGGCCCCAAGCGTAGAGCCCTACTGCAACGAGCGCCCCGCTCCAGCCCACCGCCGCCGACCTCGAAGTGGAGAGCCCTGCTGCAACGCACCAGCCCACCTACGCCGGCTACCTCCCGACGGCCTGGAGGACGTGCCGATGGGTCGGGGGAGGAGGGCCCCGCGAATGAGTCTAGGACGTGCACGGGCCGCCCCGAGAGGGGGGGCCCGTGCGCGCCTCCGACCTGTCTGAAAGAGTGGGGCCCTCCTCTCCCGGCCGACGCCACAGCCTCCGCCTCTCAACCCCAAAGCGCCACGCTTTAAGCGCTGGCCTCGATCTCGCACCAGCCCACAAGCGCACCGTCACGAGGCGACGACCTCGGAGACTCCGACCCCACGACGACCCCAGCGAAGAGTCACCGACGACGAGCGCCCGGGCGACAGCCCCCCGGGCGACAGCCTCCCGCGCGACAGCCTCCCGGGCGACAGCCTCCCGGGCGACAGCCCCCCGCGCGACAGCTTCCCGCGACAGCCTCCCGCGCGACAGCCTCCCGCGACAGCCTCCCGCGCGACAGCCTCCCGCGACAGCCTCCCGGGCGACAGCCCCTCAGAACGGCTCACGGACGCAGTCCAGCGTCAGCTCGATCGGCGCCCCGCCGTCGACCATCTCAAAGTCACCGGGCTGGATCAGGTTGAGATCATGGGGACCGAGCACGCCCTCCCACTTGCTCTGCGTGAAGCGGTCGCTCTGGGCCGTGAGCGCGACATTGCCACCGTCGGCGAGGAGGATCCCGTAGGTCTGCATCGCCTTCGCGACCGTGCGCGCGCCGTCGTTGGGGAGGGAGTCCAGCGGGAAGTCAGCGCGGAGGCGGAGGCGGGCGCCGTAGGGGGGAGCCTCCGCCGGACCGCTCGTCGCCGGCGTGCCGTGGGTCGCCGGGTGGACGTACTCGCCGTCGCGGATGCTCGAGTTCGGCAGGATAAAGCGGATCGCGTGGTCGATCGTCCCGGCCGCCACCTCGTCCGCCGTGAAGAGCAGCGGCGCTATCGGATACCCGGCCGCGTCTGCGCTCGTGCACTGCTCGCCGCGTCCGGTCGGGCCGTAGACCCGCGTCATGTCCCAGACCGCGAGGCAGCCGCCGTCGAACGCGTCGCCGACGATGTTCGCCCGCCACATCTCGTAGAGCTTCTGGCTCGGCCCGTGGACGACGATCAGGTGGCAGTCGCCGTCGCCCTCGCAGGCGTAGCCCTGCTCCCCCTCGAGCGCGCCGTCGTCGGGGACGGGGACGTCGACGAGATCGCAGTCTGGATTGTAGAAGCCGCTGTTCGGCTCAAAGGATCGGAACTGCGTGTTCTCGTCGGCCGTCAGCACCTCGATCGAGAAGTCGATCTGCATCTTGCCGAGGCCCCAGCCGACACCGTCGAGCCAGGCTGTCACGGCGTCCGAATCCGGGGCCAGCGGCCAATCGCTGATGTCCTCGTACCAGGGGGCGCCGTCGGGGAAATAGTGTCCGTCGGGGGGGCCTCCAGTGGTGCTCTCGGTCGTGTCGGTCTCGGTCGAGCCCTCGGTGGTCGTCGTCCCCGTGGTCGTCGTCCCGGTGGTGGGCTCGCCGGTGGTGGGCTCACTGGTCGTGGTGGTGGTCGCGGTCGTATCGGTCTCGCCGCCGCCGGTCGTCCCCGTCGACGAGGACCCCTCGCTGGTCACGTCGCCGGTCGGTGCCGTCGCCGTGAAGCCCGAGCTGCTCTCGCTCTCGCCGGAGGATCCCGCGCAGGCGGTCACCATCCCCAAGGGGAGAGCTAGGGAGGTCGCGACGAGAAGATTGTTCACCCTACGCATGCCCAGGACCCTAGCTCGAGCGACGCACGGCCATGTGTGTGGATGTAGGGGGAAGCTGTCCCCAAGGGCAAGCCCCACTGTCGTCGCCAGGCCCGGGCGTTCCCGGGCCCTGAGGGCGGCGGCGCCCGGCGATCGTCGAGTCGGTCCGAAAGGACATGTTGATATCGCCCGGCGGACCGGCGACGGCGCGCTGCGGATCGTGCAGTGTCGCGTTGTGCGACGGGGCAGGATCCGGCACATATCGCGGTGCGGCGCGCTGCGACAGCGCTAAGCGCCCGAGAACACTGGCTTGTGTGCCGGCGCGGAGGTTGCTTTGGAGGGGAGCATGGCTCGCTTTCTCCGACGTGGTGTCTTCTTCTCGACGCTCGCGCTTGCGCTGGTCCAGCTCGCCGGCGGCTGAGCTCGCCGCGCTGAGTCCGCGGCCTAGTCGTGGTCCAGTCGCGGTCGAGTCGTGGCCGAGCCCGCGGCCGCTCAGCGGAGGATCCCGTCGACCGGCTTGTGCAGCGGCGGAAGGTCGGTCTCGCCCAGGCGCTGGCGGAGGTTGACCTCGATCATCCGCGACAGGGCCGAGAGCGGCAGGTCGTTCGGGTCCTCGCCGAAGGGGTCCTCGATCTCGTCGCCGACCGTGTCGAGGCCGAAGAAGGCGTAGGCGACCATCATCACGACGAGCGGCGTGAAGTTGCCGACCGTGCTGACGATCCCGAAGGGGAGGCCGACGCAGTAGACCGCGACGATCCGGTGGATAAGCACGGTGTAGGAGAAGGGGATCGGCGTGCTCTTGATCCGCTCGCACCCCCCTTGAATGTCGGCGAGATCGGTGAGGCTGGCCTCGAGAACAGGGAGGTGCATGGTGTCGATCCAACCGCTGTCCCAGAGCGCGCGGAGCTGGTCGCCGTAGCCCTGCAGGAGCGCGATCGGTCGGTTCAGCTCGATCTCTAGGGCCCTCAGCTCGTCACCGCCTAGGAGCGGCGCCAGGTCGTCCATAGCCCGCTGATCCCGGAGGTGGAGGCGGAGCGCGTGGACGTAGGCGATCGTCCGGTAGACCAGGCGCTGGCGGACGGCGGCGAGCTCCTCGGGCGGGGCCGCCGGCTGCCGCGGGCCTATCAGGGTCAGGACCTGGCGGGTCAGGCTGCGGCTGGCGTTGACCAGGCGCCCCCAGAGCTTGCGACCCTCCCAGAAGCGGTCGTAGCTGGTGTTGTTGCGGAAGCCGAGGAAGATGCCGAGGGCGAGGCCGATGAGCGAGAAGGGGGTGACCGTCAGGTCAAAGTGGAAGTAGTCGTAGCGGGTGTAGAGGAGCGTGACCAGCACCGACAGGAAGGTGGTCAAGAGGAGCCGCGGCCAGGTCCGGGAGAGCGCGGAGCCGCGGAGCGTGAAGACGATTCGCAGCCACGAGGGCCTGTCGCTGATGATCATCCGTGGCTGCTCTACCACGGAGGGTTGCGCCGACCAAGGGCGCGAGCGACCGGTCGTCGGCGTCCATCGGCGACCTCCGAAGGGATGACCCGGCCGCGGCGGTGGTGAGAGGGCCGCGCGCGCTCGGCTCGGTCTCGAAGCCCGTCAGCGATCCTAGGCATCGCCGAGCTCACGGAGAGAGGGCCAGCGGCGGCCGCCTGAGGGCGGCGCTGTGGGCGAGGGCCTGGCGCGACGGGGACGGATCGCCCGCGGCGACGGAGCCCGTCAGAAGGTCATCCAGACCTTGACGGTGAGGGCGATAGGTCCCGCCTCCTCGGCGCGTAGGGTCGCCTGAGCGATCTCCTCGACATGGTTCTTGAGACAGGCCAAGGTCAGCGGCGCGACCTCCCGGGGGGCCGCGACCTCGAAGCCTGTAAGCCCCATGAGGGGGCTCCAGGACGCCCTAAGAGCGAGCTTTTGCCGGACCCTGTAGTCGCCGCGAGGGGCCGCTAGGAAGCATTGTGCGAGCGTGTGGCGCTGGGCGCCGAGGGCTTGGACCAGGCGTTTGCGGCCTGGGGTTCGGGGTCCCGATCCAGTAATGCGGGTCCGCGCGGTCGTCGGGACCGTGATCGGCTCGGTCTTCGGCGGAGCCCCTGCTCCCTCGTCGGCGGTCACGCGGGTCACCGCGTTGGGCATGGGCGTTCCGTCGACAAGGACGATCGACTCGGCGCTGGGAGTGCCCGCGAGGCCGACGCCGCCCGCGTCTTCGACGGCGCGCGGGGAGAGTTCGGCGAGCAGCACCGACTCACGGGCTGGAGCGGGGGAGCCGATGTAGCGGGGCCACACACCGCACCAGGTTATCGTCGGGCCGTGACTCCATTCGCGGAGCGTCGCCACCATCTGGGAGCAGATCCTGCGATCGACGGGAGCTATCACCGGTGTGCTCCCCGGCGTCATCATGAGGAACGAGGTCATCGGGGTGGGAAGCTGCCCTTCGACACCGATCGCGGCGATGCGCTGCTTGAGGTCCTCCAGCGTCCTTCCGCGATAGGATTCCCTTCCCTCGCGCACGGTCAGGTCGCCCTCGATGACCAGCGAAGCGACGCTCTCGAGGGAGGGCAGGGCCGTGAGTCCGGGGCTTGCGGTCTTGGAGCGATAGACGGGGAGTGATAGTTCGCGGAGCTCGTCGGCCGCGCGTCCGCGCACCTCGATCGCCGGAGGCGGCGAGCTGCTGCTGTAGCGCCCGACCACCCGCAGGGGCTCGCCAGCGGAGAGGAAGAGGCGATGGGGCAGGGGGCGCATCTCCAGGGCGCCCCGATCGACCGCGATCTCGTCCAGCACGATCGGGTCGAAGTAGGCGCTGACCCGCCGGGTCTCCGCGAGGAGCGACCGAGCATTGTCGATGATGAGAGGGGTGCTCGCGCCGAAGAGCGCGGCTGCGCGGCGCTCTGCGGCGCCGAGCTGTGGCGGGTCGCTGAGCTCGATGGGGAACACTCGGGCCGAGGGGATCGCCGCCCGGATCGCCCGCGTAAAAGCGATCGGGTTCGCGGCGTCGAGGTCGCCGTAGCGGTCGACGAAGACGAAGACGAGCCGATCAAAGTCTGGGGGAGGAGGAGCCGTCACGGCGGCGAAGAGCGACATCTCGGGGCTCTCCTCCGATGCATGACCCGCGGCCCAGGTGTCGGCGCGGACGAGGTTGGCTTGCGTGGCTGGGAGCGGCGCGGTCGCCAGGGATCGCGTCGGCTCCGAGCCCACCTGGTAGAGCTGCAAGCTGTCGCTCGGGCGGAGATGTGTGAGCAGCTGCGCGAGCACGGCGCCCTGACGCCGCCGGGCGGCGCCTCCTCCGGTTTGGAGCACAAAGACGAACTCCCGGGGGCGGACGGCGAGCGCAGGGGGCTCGACCTCGAGCAAGAACGCCCCTTCGCCGCTGCTGTCTGGCGGCGCCAAGAAGACCGCGCCGTGGGGCTGGTCGCTCGCGCTGCGATAGCGGAGGAGGAAGGTCCCGTCGCTGCGCGGGCCCGAGCGAGCATCGCTGGGCGAGGGGGAGCGTCCGTCGCTGCGCGCGTCGGACCGCGCGTCGGATCGCGCGTCGGATCGCGCGTGTCGATAGTCTAGGCGCATCGCCGCTCCGTCCACCTGCGCTGTCGCCTCGGGGTGATTGGGAAGAGCCCACGCGTGGATGGGTCCGAGGGCGATGGCGTCGACCTTGACCTCGAGCCCTCCCCCGGGGTCGCTCGTTGCGGGGGTCGCAAACTCGACCGCACCGCCGCTGTAGGCGAGCCTTTGCATGTAGCGGAGCTCGGTCTCGATCACCGCGCCCGGGGGCACCTCGGAAATTTCCTGACGGAGCCAGGGCCCCTGGGCTTCGCTCGCGAGGTCCTGGTTGTGGCCGTTGTCTCTCCGCTCCCCCGGATCCCCCGGCTCGCAGCGTTGGAGGAGCGCGTTCGCGTCGACGACCTCGCTGTCGAAGACACGGTCATGGACCTTCACCCGGTAGCCGAGCAGGATCGCCTGGTCAGGCAGTCGCAGGCCGTACACGGCGCTTATCTGCATCGGACGATCGCTGCGAAATTGTCGTCGCAGCACCACCTCCGCGTGTGTTCCGCGGATCGTCGCGTGGACCTCCGTGGGCCCGCTCGGCAGGGGTCCGCCCGAGGCTTCGATCTGCGGCGCACTCCCGGGGTGGAGCGTCGGGATGGCCGAATCATCGAGCTCGCCGAGGTCGACCTGCCAGCCTCGCAGGTGGACAGGGCGGGTGGAGAGGGTGTCGTCGGGGAGCGCTGAGATCACCGGGGTGCGCGAGCACGCGAAGGCTCCGACCGTGCAGCTCAGGGCTAGCCCGAGAACCCCGAGCCCCGCTGGACGACGGACGAGCGGCCGACTCGGCGGGACGCTCATCAAGGCCTCTCGCTCAGGGGTTGGCGAGGAGGACCGTGAAGGTGCGCTCGCTGAAGGTCGCGGCGATGAGATCGAGCGCGCCGTCGCCGTTGAGGTCGCCGACCGCGAGCTGGCTCGCGGGGGCGGTGAGGGTGACGTCGATCGGCTCGGCGAAGTCGCCGTCACGCCGGCGCCAGACGGTGATCCGCGGCTCCTCTGGATCGCCGACGATGACGTCGAGGTCGCCGTCATCGTCGAGGTCTGCGGTCAAGAGCGGGCCGCTGCTGCGATCGCCGAGGCGGATCCTGCCGTCCTCGGCGAAGCTGCCGGAGCCGTCGCCGAGGAGGAGGACGAGGTCGCCGTCGTCGCCGTCACGGGTCAGGAGATCGATGAATCCGTCAGCGTCGACGTCGGCGGCGGAGAGCCCGATCGGAGCCTCGGGTCCGCCGACCTCGACGATCGGCGCGAAGGAGCCGTCGCTGAGGCCGCGGGCGAGGTGGAGACCGCCCGCGCCGAGGAGGACGAGGTCCGCTTGGCGGTCGCCGTCGACGGGCACGAGGGCGAAGCCGAGGGGCTGAAGCACGCTGAGCGCCGTCGCCGGGCCTGCGATGTAGACACCCGGCGCTTCGGCCAGGAGGACATAGAGCGTGTCGTCATCGCCGAGCACGCAGAGGTCGTCGTCGCCGTCCCCCTCGAGGTCGACCAGGGCGGCGATCTTTGGCGTGGTCGGGATCGCGACGGTCTCCGGCCCCGTGAAGCCGCCCGCGGCGGTGCCGTGGAAGAGGAGGAGCGTCGGCTCGCAGGTGGCGAGGAGGAGGTCGACGTGGGGGTCGCCGTCGACGTCGCCCGTCACCGGGTGGGCGGAGCAGCCGTAGATCTGCGCGTCGCTGCGCTCGCCGAGGCTGGCACCGTCGCTCAGGCGGAGCTCTCCGGCGACGCCGTCGACGTCGAGGCCGGCGATCAGGACGTCGTCGAGGCCGTCGTCATCGAAGTCGGCGGAGCGCAGGGCGACCGGGTCGACGCCGATCGGGTAGGTGCGCGGGTCGCCATCAAGGCAGACCTGATCGGGGTCGAGGAAGCCGTCATCGCAGAGGCGGACGACCACGCGGTCCTCGTTGCAGCCGACGAGCCCGACGCACCCGAGGGCGAGGGCGAGGGCGATCGAGCGGCAGCGCATGACGGCCCAGCATAGCAGGGATGGGCGCGGTCGGCCGTCGGCCGCGACCCCAGCGGCGCAGAGCGACAGCTCCCGCGCGCTCCTGCGCCCTCGACCGTACACCGAGGCCAGGACGGGCCAGGACGGGCCAGGACGGGCCAGGACGGGCCAGGACGGGCCAGGACGCGAGAGACGAGGACGCGAGCGACCAGGACGCAAGGAGAGTAGGGCTGGAGCACGAAGAGTCCGAGGCGCCGGTTATTGCCGCCTCGGGCCCGTGTCCCTACGAAGCGGTCTCTTGCTCGCCGTGACGCTCGGCGAACTCAGCCTCGAGGCGAGCGGTCAGCTCCGGGGTGAGCGGGGCGTTGATGAGCTCATCGCTCGGCTCGATCCCGAAGTCGGCGAAGTCGGCGATGATCCGCTGGACCTTCTGGATCAGCGCGCTCAGCTCGCTCGACTTGAGCCCCTGGGTGTCGAACTGGGGGCCGACGAAGACCTTGATCTTCGCCGGTCGGATCAGCACCGAGCCCTTGCGCATGAGGTCGCCCATGCCGTGGACGGCGAGCGGCACCACCGGCAGGCCGGCCATCTTCGCCATCAGGAAGACGCCCTTCTTAAACGGGCGGACCTTGCCGTCGAGGGTCCGGTGCGCCTCGGGAAACACCAGGATCGAGATGCCCTTGGCGGCGCGGTCCTTGGCGGCGTCGGCGATGGCGCGGAAGCGGCCCTGGCCCTTGGGCACCGGGATGCCGTCGGCGAGCTTCATGATCCAGCCGTAGAAGGGGATCTTGAACTGCCAGGCGTTCATCATCCCGCAAAAGGCGTGGGGGATCGTCTTGCAGGCCACGTGGGCGTCGAGCAGGTTGACGTGGTTTTGGCAGAAGACCGAGCGCCGCTCGGGATCGAAGTCCCTGTGATAGTGGATGTCGACGTCGCTCAGGGTGATCTTGAGGACCGCCGCCATCCCCGGGCCGCCGATGTAGTTGTGGCTCTTGCGGGGCGGGACAAAGATCCCAGAGACGCCCCAGGTGGTCGCCACGGCGCCCATCCAGACAAACGAGGTGGTCCACGCGGCGGCCGAGAAGGCGGCCTGCGGGATCTTCTTGAGGTTCTGCGCTTTCATGCTTCTAAGCCCGGATACGCAATGCCCCGGGGAGTACCTCGAGGCGCTTCGGTTGGAGGTCGATCATCTCGCCGTCGATCATGCAGGGGATCGCCGCGGGGATGTCAAAGTCGACGGTCTTCGCCTGGTAGGTCGTGACCGCGGGGTTGCCCACGTGGGTCCCCTTGAAGATCTTGGGGAAGGTCTGGAGGAGCGAGATGCGGCCGAGCGCGCCCACGCGGATGACGTCGAGGAGTCCATCACTGGTGTCGGCCGCCGGCGCCATCTCCATCTTGCCGCCGGTGAAGCGGCTGTTGTTGAAGGAGAGGAAGACGGTCTCGCCGCGGTCGAGCTCGCCGCCGTCGATCCGCATCGGAAAGGTGTAGGTGTGGAGTCCTGCGGTCTTCAGGATCACGCCGACGATGTAGCCGAGCTCGCCGAGGGCGGAGAAGCGGCGGTTGCGGAGGTCACCGACGTCGGCGACGAAGCCGATCGAGAGGATGTTGATGAAGTGGACCTGGCCGCTGGCGTGGGTCAGGCGGATCACGTCGCAGTCGCGGGCGCGGCCCTGGATCAGCGACTCGATCGCGTACTCGGCCCCGCGGTCGGAGAAGTCGCGGAGGAAGGAGTTACCTGTCCCAAGAGGCAGGAGTCCGAGGTGGGGAACGTCCTCGGGCTTGCGGAGGCGGGTGTCGACGCCGCCGAAGAGGCCGTTGACGACCTCGAAGGTGGTCCCGTCGCCGCCGACCGCGATAAAGTCGCGCTGGCCCGCGGCGTAGGCCTCACGGGCGATCCGCTCGGCCTCGCCGGCGCTCGTCGTCTCGCGGACCTCGACGGTGAGGCCGGCGTCGCGGAGGCGAGCGAGGGCGGCGGGGGCTCGCTTGCCACAGGCACCGCCGGCGGCGGCGGGGTTGAGGATCGCGAGGTGGGTGGCCATGGGCGGATGATACTCGAGCGTCGCGCGACCGCGCAGGGAGGGGCCCAAGCTGGCGCTAGAGCCCTTCGATCACCGTTCGCTCGCAGCGCTTGCGGATCTGATCGGCGAGCAGCGGCCGCTTGAGCTTGCGCGAGGCGGTCTGCGGGAACTCGTCCTCCCAGATCACGTAGCCGGAGATCCGCTTGTACTCGGCGAGGCGGCGATTTCGCGCGCGGAGCTCCTGGAGCGCCTCCTCGGCGGCTGAGGAGAAGTTGGCGCTCGCCTCCTTCTTCGGGCGGATGACGAGGATGAGCTGCTCGCCGGTCATCGTCGAGGCCGGCCAGATGTAGTTGGCGGCGAAGACAGCGTGCTCTTCGCAGCCCTCGAGGTCGCCGAGGAGCGCCTCGATGTCCTCTGGGTAGACGTTCTTGCCGCCCTCGGTGACGATCATGTTCTTCGCCCGACCGACGAGCTTGAGGTGTCCGGCGGCGTCGATCGTCCCGAGGTCGCCGGTCCGCAGCCAGCCGTCCTGGATCGCCTCGGCGGTCAGCTCGGGGGCGTCCAAGTAACCCTGCATCACCGTAGGACCGCGGGCCCAGACCTCGCCGACGCCGGCCGCGTTGAGCTCGCGAAGCTCGATCTCGGTGCCCTCGACCGGCTTGCCGACGGTGTCGCCGCGGAAGGGCTCGAGGTCGTTGACGGTGAGGACGGTGCCGGCCTCGGTCAGGCCGTAGCCGATCACCACCGGGATGCCGATCCGGTTGAAGAACTCCGCGGTCTTGCGGTCGACGAAGGCGCCGCCGGCGAAGATGAAGCGGAGCTTGCCGCCGAACTCCTCGTGCAAGGGGCGGAGCAGCTTGCTCGAGAGGCGGTGGTTGGGACCGCGCCGGGTCGCGACCTCGTTGAGGTCGAGGAGTCCGTCGATGATCAGGCGCTGCCACTTGGGAAGGTCGTCGAGGCGCTCGCGGAGCTTCTTCTCCAGGTTCTTGAGGATCGTCGGCACCAGGGCGATGTGGCTCACCTGGTAGCGCTTCATCGTCGACGCCAGGAACTTCGGCCGCAGCGTCCGCTGGTGGACGACCGCGCCGCCCAGCATCGACGAGAGGAGGAAGCCGAGCATGAAGTCGATCGCGTGGTTGGTCGGCAGGACCGAGAAGAAGCGGTCGCCCTCGCCCATCGGGAAGAGCTGGCCGAGCACCTCCGCCTGCTGCAGGTAGTTGCCGTGGGTCAGCATGCAGCCCTTGGGCGTGCCGCTGGTCCCCGACGAGTAGACGATGCAGGCGACGTCGTCCCGGCCGCGCTCGTCGCCTCGGTACGTAAAGCCCGAGGTCTCTGCGGTCTGCCAGGGGACGGCGGGGCCGAGGTCCTGCTCCTCGCGGGGCTCGGTGACGATGACGAGGGTCCGCTCGAAGAGCTCCGGGCGGTTCTCCGCGCGGAGCTTCTCCCAGGTCGAGGCCTCCGTGACCAGCACCCGCGGCGTGCAGTGGGCGAGGAGGTCGAGCTGCTCGCCGGGGGTCAGCTTGTAGTCGAGCGGCACCAGGACAGCGCCGGCCCAGAGCGCGCCGGTCGCAGAGAGCAGCCACTTTGACTGGTTCTGCATGAGGATGGCGCAGCGATCGCCGACCGCGAAGCCGCGGCCCTGGATGTAGGCGGCGAAGCCCTCGGCGAGCTGGCGCGCCTCGGCGAAGGTGTAGCGGCAATTCTCGCGGTGACGATCGGCCTCGATCATCGCCAGCTTCGACTTAAACGTCGTGCTCGAGTCGCGGAGGGCACAGCCCAGACATTGAACGCGGGAGAGGTCGAGCATCAGCGCCTCTTGTCGATCTTCGCGGCGAGGGCGGCGAAGGTCTTGACGCCCTGCAGCTCGTAGTCGGGGAGCTCGACGTCAAACTCGTCTTCGAGCTCGGAGATCAGCTCGACGGCCTGGAACGAGTCGATCCCGAGGGCCTCGAAGAGGTCTTGCTCGGGCTTCAACGCGCTGGCGTCGGCCTTGAATTGGCGGGCGGCGAGGGCCATCAGGGTGTGGACGGTGTCGCTCATGGCAGGTACGGGCGGAGGTCGGTGCTGTCGACGAACTTGGTGAGGGCGGCGAGGAGCGGCGGTCGCAGGGCGAGCTCGACGAAGAGCTCCTTCTCGCGATCGAGCTCCTCGCGGGGGAGGTGCTTGATGAAGGCCTTGGCGGCGCGACGGGCGGTGGGGTCGAACTTGCCGGACTGGGCGGCGAGGGCCTGGGCCGCCTCGAGGCCGTCGCCGCGGCCGACGACCTGGGCGATCATGCCGAGGGCGTGGGCCCGCTTGGCGGAGACGCTGCGGCCGGAGAGGAGGAGGTCGCGGATCGTCGCGTTGCCGACGTCGCGGCGCAGGCGTGGGATCCCGCCGAAGCCGGGGATGATCCCGAGGCGCAGCTCGGGGAAGCAGAAGCGGGCGCTCTTCTCGGCGATGATCTGATCGCAGGTGAGGGCGAGCTCAAAGCCGCCGCCGAAGCAGACCCCGTGGACCACGCCTATGGTCGTGAACGGGAGCATGTCGATCCGGTCCATGACCCCGTGGATCCGGTCGAGGAAGGCCCGCAGCGACGCCGCGTGCTCAGCCTCGGCGGTGGCGACGAGGCCCGCGTGGAGCTCGCGAAGATCGGCCCCCGCACAGAAGCCGCCGCGGACGGCGGAGCGGATGATCACCGTGTGGAGCGCGTCCTCCGGGAGCGCGCCCAGCTCGTCCAACCAGGCCTCTAGGGCGCCGGTCATCGCCGAGCCGATCTCGTTGCAGGGCTCGCGCTGGAGGACCAGCTCGCCGACGCCGTCGTTGACGGAGAAGCGCAGGGGAGACTCGCTCATGACGCCTCGTAGAGCTGGTCGAGGAGGGGGCGGAAGTGGGCCTCGATCGCCCGCCGCCGGAGCTTCTGGTTGGCGGTGAGGAGGCCGCTCTCGATGGTCAGCGGCTCGGCGACGTGGAGGTGCTTGCGGATCTTGCGGTAGTGCGGGACCTCGGCGTTGACCTGCTCGATCGCGGCCTCGATCGCCGCCTCGTCGACCGGGCCGGTGACGATCACCGTCAGGTAGGGCCGGGCGTGGCCGATCAGCACCGCCTGCTCCGCCGCCGGCAGATGCCCCAGGAGGAGCTGCTCGATGGGCTCGGGGGCGACGTTGTGGCCGGACTCGGGGACGAGGATGTTCTTCACCCGGCCGATGATCCGGAGGTTGCCGTCGGCGTCGAGGTCCGCCTGATCGCCGGTGTGGAGCCAGCCGTCGACCAGCGCCTCGGCGGTCTCCGCCGGCTTGTTCCAGTAGCCGGGGAAGATGTTCGGACCGCGGATCAGGAGCTCGCCCTCGCCGGTGATCTTGATCTCGCAGCCGGGGATCGCCGGTCCGACGCGGCCGGGGACCGCCTTCTCCGGGCGATCGATGGTGACGATCGCGGTCGTCTCGGTGAGGCCGTAGATCTGGTAGACGGGGATGCCGATGAGCTCGAACCAGCGCTGGGTGTCGGGGTTCAGCGGCGCCGATCCGCAGATCAGGAACTCGAGGTTCGCGCCGATCTGCGCCTTGATCTTGGGGAAGACCAGCTTGGCCGCGACCTTGGCCCAGAGCCTGTCTTTGAGGCCAGCGTCGCCGCGGGCGATCGCCTGAGCCCCGGCGAGGCCCTTGCTGTACATCGTCAGGACCAGGCCTCCGCGCTCGCGCAGCTTGCCGTAGACCCCGTTCTTGACCCGCTCTAGCAGGGCCGGGACGTTCAGGTAGTAGTGGGGCGCGGCGGTGCCCAGCTCGCGCACGAGATCCGTGAGGTCGGTCGAGACCATCAGCGGGTTGCCGCGGTAGAGCTGGGTCCAGAGCATGATCCTGGAGCCGGCGAAGCAGAAGGGCAGGTAGTGGAAGACCGCGTCGGCGCCCCGACGATCGCCCTTGATCTCCGCGAGGCTGGAGACCGTCTGCGGGATCATGAAGTCGACGTTTTGCCGGGTCGTGATCACGCCCTTGGGGGTGCCGCTGGTCCCGGAGGTGTAGATCAGGGTGACGGCCTCCTCGGGGCTGCGGTCGTGCCGCCCAGCCGAGCTGGGCGTCGTCGCGAAGACATCGTCGAAGACGGCGACCGGGCAGTGCTCCGGCCAGGACTTCATCAGCCCCTCAGCGAGGGCCTCGGTGGCCGCGATCACCAGGGCAGGCGCGCAGTCGCGGGTCATCACCGCGAGCTCGTCGGGATCCTGGCGGGCGTAGAGGGGGACGACGATCCCGCCGTGCCCGAGGATCGCCAGATCGCAGGCGGCCCAGCGCGCCGAGTTCGGGGCGAAGAGGGCGACGCGATCGCCCGGCTTGACCCCGAGCAGCTCCAGGTAGCCGCGGACGTGCGACTGCAGCTCGAGCAGCTCGCGGGCCGAGGTGGTCTTCCGGGCGGCGCCGTGGATCTCGACGATCGAGGGCTGGTCGCCGAGCGCCCGCAGGGTCTCGAAGATCGTGTCGATGAAGCTCATCCGTACTGCTCCATCAGCTTGTGGAGGGCGGGGGGCAGCGGCGGCAGGTGGGCCTCCCAGGTCCGCGGCAGCTCGCGCCGCGGGAACTCGGGGTAGACCCGGCAGACCTCGTCCATGAAGTCGATCCCCATCTGTCCCATGAGGGCGAGCTGGTTCGGGATCATCCGGCCGATGTCGGCGGCGATCTGCTCGCGGTCGCGGAGGAGCCGGCGGAACATCGTCAGCATCTTCTCGCCGAGGTCCGCCTCGTCGACCTCGAGGAAGAGGTCTTGGTGGCCGCGGTCGTTCATCAGGTTGCGGATCCGCTCGTCCATCGTCACCCCGCCGGAGGCGACGAGCCCGGGCATCGCCGTGACGATCGCGTGGAAGCGCGACGACACCATCATCGAGCAATTCCGGAGCACGCTGACCATGTCGTACATGTTGTGCTCGTCGCTGATGAAGAGCGGCGCCTTAAAGTCGAGGCGCGGCTGTAGCAGCTCACAGGAGCGGCGGTCGAGCTGCTCCATGCCGACGAGGATCGGGAAGATGTTGGCCTCCTCCATGAACGCGTTGGTCGCGTCGGCGAAGGCCTGGATGTAGGTGTCGAGCTTCTTGTCGATCTTCTCCGAGTTGGCGTGGAAGTAGAACGACTTGTAGTGCTCGAGCTTGTACTCGCCGCCGAGCTTGAGCGCCGCCAGCTTGGCGAGGTCCGGCTTGACCGGCCACCAGAAGGGGTTGATCGGGCACAGCGCGAGGATCGGCGCCTTGCCGTCCCAGCCGGCGTCGAGGAGGAGCTGGCGGCCGCGCTCGGCCGGCGCTGGCTCAAAGGTCCAGGCGGTGTCGGTGCCGAAGGTGGTGCGGACGCCGAGGTCGCCGAGCACCCCGCGGGAGGGCCGGTTGCGGCAGAGCACCAGGGACTTGGCGCAGTGCTTGCGGACGAAGTCTTGGAGGGGCGGCGTCATCGACCCGGCCTCTGCGCCGTAGCCGACGCTGAGCTTGTCCTCGGCGTTGGCGAAGCCCAGCGCGCCGGCCATAAAGGTGGTCAGGGCGCTCGCGAACTTCGACTTGAACATCGAACCTTCGCAGGCGATCACGCCGTGACGCTTCGGGCACTCCTCGGCGAGGAAGCGGGGGAATACCGCCGGCGAGCGGATCTGGTGGACCGTCCGGAAGTAGCCCGCGGAGAGCTTCGGATCGACGGTCATGATCGTCTGCTCCAGGTGCTCGTCGCCGATGACGTGGCGGACCTGGCGGATCATCTCTTCGACGCGGACGTCGGCGCCGGTGTTGCGGGTGCCGACGTAGCCGGCGTAGAGCAGCTTGAGCGGCTTGCCCGGGCTCCAGCGCTCCTGGTCGTAGTCGAGGGCGCGCTTGACCCCGACCGCCTCGATGCAGGCGGAGGTGACGCCCATGAGGGCGCGGTCGGGATCGGCGGTGTCCTTGATCCGCTGCCAGAGGCTCTTGCTCGGCCTCTTGGTCGATGACTTCGTGGCGAACGCGGGGGCCGTGCTCTTGGTCTGGCTCAAGACGGACTCCTCCTAGGCGACCTGGCGCGGGCTCACGGCCCCGGGCCAGGGCTTGTAGGGGTAGGTGAAGTTGCCCTCGCTGGCGAAGCGGAAGAGCGGGAAGCCGTAGTCGGTGAAGGGGCGCGGGGTGTCGCCGAGCTCCTCGACGATCCGGCTGTTGTCGAACACGGTGTTGTTGGTCAGGTAGGGGAGGAAGACCTTCATCAGCGACGCCGGCAGGGACGCGCCCCACTTGCGCGGCGTGCCCATCAGGGCGTCGACGGTGCGGGCGAAGGGTCCCTCCAGACGGGGGGCGAAGATGTGGCGCATGCCGATCCCCGCGGCCTCCATGCCGTCGACGATCTCGCGGTAGGTCAGGGAGCCGGCGCCGCTCGACAGGTTGTAGGCGCTGTACTTCGGCTTGTCGCGCATGTGCGCGGCGATGATCCCCCGCGAGACGTAGTTGGCGGGGACGATGTCCATCCGCCACTCCGGCCGCAGCGGCAGGACCGGCATCCTCGCCAGCATGACGAAGGCGCGGACCATGTCGAACTGGGTGGTCTCGGGGAAGCGGCTGTCGCCGAGGACAGTGCTCGGACGGCAGACCCGGATGTCGACGTCCGGGAGGAGCTCGTGGACCATGTGTTCGCAGAACTTCTTGGTCCGAGCGTAGGGATCGTAGTCGCTGCGATCCCAGTCGATGGTGCCCTCTTCGGTGACGATCTCGTCCTTGCGGTGACCGGCGACCGCGACCGTCGAGATGTCCGTGAAGCGGCGCAGGCCGTGGTCGGCGTGGGCCGCCTGGGCGAGCTTGACGAGCGAGAGGGTGCCGCGGAGGTTGACGTTGAAGCAGGCCTTCGACGACTTGCGGTTGAGCGACGCGGCGATGTGGAGGAAGGAGTCCGTGCTCTTGATCAGCCGCTTTTGCGCCTCGTCGTCGAGGCCGAGGCTCGGCGAGGTCAGGTCGCCGAGGTAGATGTCGCAGCGCGAGCGGACCAGATCGATGAAGCGCTCGAAGTCGAGGTGCATCTGCATCGACTTCCACAGGCGCTTCTCCGCCTCGGCCGGGGAGCTGGCGCGGACGAGGAGGCCGAGGCGAGCCTTGGGGTACTCCTCCAAGATTCCAGAGGCGACGTAGGAGCCGATGTAGCCGGTCGCGCCGGTGAGAAAGATAGCCATCTAGCGGGAGCCTCCATGGGCCGGAGCGGCCGCAGGTGTCTCAGCCGGCGCGTTCTCTCCGTCGAGGACGAACTTGTGCCGGGGCCGATACTGCTCAGGCGTCCGCCCCTCGAAGAGCGGGTAGCACCACTTGCGCAGGCCGGGGATGTGGACGTTGATCCAGTAGGTGCGCCAGTCGAGCGCTGTCGGATCGAAGCGGAAGGCCTCCTCGACGACGTCGTACTTGAGCAGGTTGTCGGTCGAGAAGATGAAGTGATTCTCGTAGATGAAGGGCAGGTAGAGGTCGATGAGGCGCTCGATCGTGTCGAGGTTGTCGTCGATCTTGTCGACCTTGTCGGCGACCTTCTTCGCCCCGCGGTGGACCATCTTCGGCCACCGGCTCGGCAGGTCGCGCATCACCTTGGCGACGCCCTTGGTCACCTTGCGCAGGTTGGGGACCGAGAGGGTGTGGTCGATCTCCGCCTCGACGCCGTCCCAGCGGGCGAGGATCAGGCGGTCGACGACCGTGTCGCCCTTGCGCCGCAGGTGCTTGCGGTGGGCGAGCGCCGTCAGGTCGCAGGCGCGGTCGATCGCGAGCGGGTTCTTGTCCGAGGTCCCGCACTGATAGACCTGCTCGTGCTGGCCGTTGAGCAGCGCCGCGCCGGCGATCGTCATCCCGTTGCCGACGTAGTCGACCGGGACGATGTCGAAGGGGATGCCCTTGCGCAGCGGCAGCTCGCGGAGCCAACCGCCGAGCATGTAGGAGAGGGGGCCGCAGGTGTTGAAGCCCTGGTTCCAGCCGGGGAAGGGGTAGGCCAGCGCGCTCTCGACGATCGCCGGTCGGAGCAGCGAGAAGCGAAGCCTCTCCGTCCGCGGGGCGAGCACGGACTCGGCGAGGCTCTTGGAGTAGGTGTAGATGTTGGTCCAGCCCCACCTCTGCGCCCGCTCCTGGCCCTCTTCGATCATCGCGTTCTTGAGGGTGTCGCGCTTGATCCGGCGGACGAGGGTCGCGACCAGCTTCGCGTTGTCCGGGCTGCGGCCGCGCTTCACGAGCTGCGCCTTGGCCTCGGCTGTGATCTCGTCGGCCTTCTCCTGGGTCTCGAACTCGGCCTCGATCTCCGCGATCCGGACCCGCGCCGAGGCGAGCTCCGCCGCGGCGTCGAAGGCCTCGCCGTTGGGCGCGTAGTCCGGGACCAGGACCTCGCCGTTGCGGCCGTTGCGGGTGCCGGCGACGTAGCAGGTCGAGATGTGGAGGAGCGCCGCCTTCTCGCAGCCCTCAACAAAATCGGCGACGTGGATCGTGCCGTCGACGTTGGTCGTCAGGGCGTCCCGGAGGTCCGGGTCGAAGTCGACGAGCCCGGCGCAGTTGACCACGAGATCGATGTCTCGGCCGAGGCGCGCGGAGGTCTCTGGGTCGAGGCCGAGCCCCGGTAGCGAGATGTCGCCGTCGACGACCTCGATCCGCTCGCTGAGGAAGCGGGCGAGGTCGCGGCCGTGCTTCTCGTGCAAGGGCTTGAAGCAGGGGGAGGTGTTGACGATCCGCTCAAAGCGAGCGGCCGCCGGCCGCGTCGCCTTGCGCCGGAGCAGGATGTAGAACTTGCCCGTGCCCGAGTCGTTGTGGAGCATCTGCGTCAGCCACACCTTGCCGAGGAAGCCCGAAGCTCCCGTGAGCAAGACGTGCTTTCCGGCGTAGCTCTCGCGTATCGATAGTCGCATCGGCTCCCTCGTCTCCGTCGTCGCGATCACTCTTGGTACTCGATCACGGGCCAGTCGGCCTCGCGGGCGCTCCGACGCAGGGTGAAGTCGGGGTTGACGGCGCAGGGCTTGCCGACCGCGGCGAGGAGCAGCAGATCGGTGCCGTGCGAGCCGTAGGCGGTGCAGGCTCGGAGATCGATCCCCTGCCGGTCGGCGTAGCCCTGGGCCCAGCGACCGTCGCCGTGGCTGCCGACGACTGGATCCAGGAGCTTGCCGGTCGCCTCGCCGTCGACGATCTCGAGGCGGTTGCAGACCAGATCGTCGATCTTCGGCAGGTGGGGGAGGAGCGGCTCCATCACCTCGCTGATGTTGTCGGAGAGGAGAACGATCCGGTGCCCCTCGGCGCGGGCGCGCTTGATCAGCTCGACGCCGCGGTCGAGGATCTTGTCCTTGAGGATGTCCTCCGCGTACTCCTCGCCGAGCTCCGCGAGGCGATCCTCGCTCATCCGCCGGGCTGCGAGGAACGCGAGCCGGTTGGCGAGCGTCCGATCGTTCTGACCGAGGAGGCCTTGGAGCGGCGCAGATAGGGCGACGAGGCCGAGGCGGAGCGCTCGCTCGCCGAATTTGTGGGCGTTGGCCGCGTAATAGGCGGTCGCCGCCAGCACTCCGCGGGAGACGAGAACGCCTTCGGCGCGGAAGAATGCTGCTCTCTTGGGGGTGTTCATGGGCCTTCGAAGTGCGCGGGCAGAGGTCTGATCGAAAGATCCCGCGGGGAGTCTCCGCGGGTGAGCCTCTGTAGCGCAGGGCGTCCGCCTAGCTCAAGCCCCGCCAAAGGAGGAAACGCGCGTGAAAGGCGGTGCCGGGCGTGCATCGCCTTGCACGCCGTGTTGCGCGGCTCTCGGTCCGTTCTCTCGTCGCGGGCTCGGATCACTCCGAAGGTGGCAGGACCATCCCTTGGTGGTCGACGACCTTCCAAAAGCCCGGCCAGCGGGGAATCTCCCGCAGGGTCTGGAGGACGTCGCGGGTGTTGTGGGGATAGGTCCTGCGGACGAAGAGGACGGCGGCCTCGGCGGTCGGCGCCTCGAGGAAGTGGGCCTCCATCGGCGGGAACTCGTAGCGGTACTTGAGCAGCGGCGCGGGCATCCTCGCCGGCCTACCTCAACTTCGGCGGCCGTGGCTAGCAGCCCGCGGCGAAAGTCCCGCCAAGACCCGCAGCACCGCCTCGTAGAGCCGGACGTTGTCGAAGCTGAGAGGACCTGCGATTGCGCCGCGAGAGCGCAGGGGACCGTCGCCAGGGCCTGCTACCGCCGCCGCCGCCGGCGGAGGTTCGCGTCGATGGATCTATCCTTGATCGCGGGCCGGATCCCAGAGGACCTCAGCGACCGCGAAGGCGCGGGCGGCAGCACGACCGACGACGAAGAAGTAGTCGCTGAGCCGGTTGAGGTAGCGCAGCGCCTCGCCGCGGACCGGCGAGTGGCGGCGCAGGGCGACGGCGTCCCGCTCGGCCCTGCGACAGACGGTGCGGCAGAGATGGGCGGCGACGCCGATCGCACCGCCGCCGGGGAGGATGAACGAGGTGAGGGGGGGGAGCGGCTCGTTGAAGGCGTCGAGCTCCCCTTCGAGGCGCGTCACGGAGCTCTCGGCGATCCGCAGCTTGCCCTCGCCTGCGGCCGCGCCGGGGTGGGCTAGCTCGGCCCCTAGGTCGAAGAGCTCCTGCTGGATCCGCTCGAGCCCACGGTCGAGCTCCGCGGTGAACTCGGCCGCGCTCTCGGGGGCCGGTGTCCGCTGGAGCTCGAGGCGGAGGAGCCCGACGGTGGCGTTGAGCTCATCGACCTCACCGTAGGCGCGGACCCGCGGGGCGTCCTTGTCAGCGGTGTCGCCGTTCGCGAGCATCGTCTGCCCGTCGTCGCCGAACTTGGTGTAGACCTTCGAGATGTAGACCATCGCCGGACCTATAGCAGCGGTGCTGGGGGAACGCCCGGCTCTCGCCCGTCATCGCCGCGGAGGATCGCCGCCGAGGATCGCCGCGGGGTGAGGAACCCCCTGCATGGGCGAACCGACGGCACCTTCAGGCGCGAGGGCGCCAAGGGGCGGTGGTCCGGGCGGGCCGAGGCTAGGGACGCGAAGGCCACGCGGATGGTCCGGTGCAGGCCGCAATGCTCAGGCCGAAATACTCAGGCCGCAATGCTCAGGACATGGAAGCGCGCGGCCGTGAGCGCTGACTAGCCGCCGAGGACGGTCTCGAGGCGCGGGAGGATGTCGGGGATGATCACCGCGAAGATGAGCCCGAGCTGCGCCTGCGCGCCGTTGATCATCATCGCCCAGCGATGACGCTCGTCGATCTCGATGACAAAGATGAAGATCCCGTTGTCACCTTCGATGATGAACTGACGGATCGCCTTGGCCGGGGCGTCTTCCGCCCGCGTGATCGCCTGGTGGAGCTGATCGGAGAGGTGGTTGAAGAGCGCCGACGCCTTGCGGTCGGTGTGGACCCCAGCGATCGACATGCCGGTCGCCTTCGAGATCACATCGGTGCTGATCAGGGCGCCGCCGAGCTGCTCGTCGACCTCGTGGAGGAGCGAGCGCACCTCGTCGAGATCGATATAGATCTCGCGGGGCTGCTCCGGCTCGGGCTCGACCTCTTCTTGGGGCGAGGGCCGGCCCAGGAGCTGGTTTTGCCGCTCCTCCTCGTCGCGGATCCTGGCCCGGTCCATCAGCAGGGCGGTGATCGACGACTTTGTCACCGTCTCCGGGGTCTCGGGGGGGAGCTGCGACGAGGAGACCGATCCCTCGCGCCACTCGAGCATCGCGTTGACCGCCTCGTCGCCGACATTGTCGCCGGCGATGGCGTGGCGGAGGTGACCGCCCTGGAAGAACATCGCGCCGCTGCCGTGGGGGGACTCGACCGAGAGCTTGACCGACATCCGCGAGGTCTGAGCGAGCTGGAGGATGTCCCAGAGCTCGAAGCCTCCGATTTGAGCGATGGTCGTGGGCATCAAGAGAACCCTCGTGTCTCCGCGATAGCACGGTTTGGAGCGCTGACGGAACGATTCAACGGTGGGCGACGCTGTGAGCGATGACGACCTCGGAGGGTCTCAGGGCGCACGCAACGAGGACGCGGGAGGGGCTCCCTGGGTCCGTGAACACCTCCGCTGACCGTCCGCTTCACCATCCGTGTATGCTGGGCCGTTGCCGCTGGGGCCTTGTTGGGCAGCTCAGGCCCAATTGGGGGCCATCGCCGGCGAACGTTATCACCGGGCCGGTGAAAAAGCTACGACGAGGCGACCGCGCAACCTACGCGAATAGCGTGGCTGGATCGCCTGGGATTCCACCGCAGAGGTCAGTGCCGGGCTATGCCACCGCCGAGTATGTGGAGACGAGGGCCTGGATGAGGAGCGCCGCCGCGGCGAGCCCGAGGAGCCACCAATGGAGCGACTGAGCCCCTTGCCGTCGCTCGGCGGTCCTCCTCCGGAGGAAGCGCGAGAGGACGACGAGCCCCGCGATCTTGGCGAGGCTGACGAGGAGCGCGAGGGCGAGGAAGACCCCGTGGGGGAGGGGCTGGATCGCCGCTGCAGGCCCTGGCAACGCCCAACCTCCGAGGAATATCAGGCTGTAGAGCGCGGCGAGGGCGAGCTCTTCGGGGTCGATCCGGCGGACCCTCGTCGGTCGTTGGAGGAGCGCGAGGAAGGCCAAGAGGGCGGCCACCGGGCGGCTGAGGATGCCCCAGCCCGAGGCGAGCTGATGCTCGATCAGGGCCGCGGGATCGAGAGATGCGCCGCCGATCAGGGCGGGAGCGAGGGCGAGGAGCATCGCCAGATCGCAGAGGAGGCGGCGCAGGCCCAGGCGGAGCTCGGTCGCGGGGGCGGCTCCACGAAGGGTCGCGGCGCAGCGGGTGAGATCCCCGAGGAGGAGCAGCGCGAAGCAGAGCAGGAGGCCGCCGGTCGGCGCCGAGAGGGTGAGCGCCGTGCCGCCGTAGCCCTCGGCGCATTGGCGGACGGCGCTCGAGCTGAGCGGCTCGCCGAGGCTGCCAAAGCAGAGCGCGGGGCCCCAGGGGAGGGTCGCGACGACGAGCAGGAGGAGCCAGGGGATCGTCTTGAGGAGGGCTCGGCGGCGATCGACGAGGGCGAGCGCGGCGACGAGCGCGGCGAAGATCCCGAGCTTGGTCAGCAGGACCCAGAGGCCATCACCGGCGGCGGGCTCAAAGCGGAGGTCGACCGAGCGATCTCCGTTCGCGGCGAAGAGCAGGCGAGCTTGGCCCTGGCGGTAGCGTGGGGGCGCGCCGTGGGGGCGCTCGCCGATGAAGTGTTGGCTGTCGGCGCTGAGCTGAAGCTCGACCGCTGCACCCGCCGGGATCTCTCGTGGCAGGGTCTCGTCGGTGAGCTGGAACGACCCCCAGTCCGGCGTCGCGGTGTCGAGGCGGATCTTCCGCAAGGGGAGCGCCTCGTCGCTCGGGTTGTGGATCGACAGCGTGCGCGTCGTCTGGCCGGGCGCGAAGTAGAGCGTCGCGGGGGCGATGCGCGGCGACTCCTGGGGGCCGGCGAGCGAGCAGGCGAGCGTCGAGGCGAGCGTCGAGGCGAGGAGCGTCGGGCGCGAGACGAGGAGCCTGGGCCGTCGAGCTGAGTGCGCGCTAGGCATCGATGTTCGTGCGGCGTGGGGCTAGCGGAGCCGTCGCAGATCCCCTGCGACGAGGAGAATGAGGGGCAGCGCGGCGCTGGCGACGAAGAGCCAGGGCAGCGGGCTCACCGGCTCGCCGTCGACGCAGGCCTCGCCGGCGCGGGCTGTGACGCAGCTCGGCGAGCCGGAGGCCGCGATCCAGGGCAGGGCGATGACCGCTCCGAGCCCGAGCAGCGCGCCTACGAAGATAAGCCGGAGCGCGCCCCAGCGTGCGGCGCGGTCCTCTCCTCCGCGGTCCTCTCCTCCGCGGGTCGGGGAGAGGCGGACAAGCGGTGAGGGACCTGGAGCGCCGACGCTCGGCCCGACGTTCGAGCGCTTCGCCAGCCAGAGGAGGCCTCCGGCGATGAGGACCGCGAGGAGCGGGGCGAGGTTCTGCACGCGAAGCTCGAGACTCTATTCGTCGGGCCAGTCGTGGGGCCAGTCGTCGGGGCGGACCGAGTCCACGGCGCAGCCCTGGGGCTACGCCGGGCCACCGTCGATGGCGACCTCAAAGACCTCGACGTCGGTGGTGTCCCGGGCCATCAGCAGGATCTTGAGGGGGCGATCACCGCGATACGACTTGAACTCGCTGTGGATCGCGCGGGCGGCCTCTTCCGCCGGAATCCCGCTCTCGAAGGCGCCCATGAGCGGGATCGCCAGGGTCGAGAGGCCCTTCGCCCGGGCTGCGACGATCACGACCGAGGTCGCGCGCAGGACGTCCTCGACCTGGACCTTGCCGCCCGGCTTGAGGGTGTTCGGCACGTGGATCAGGTGGCGTGCGCGCATGCGCCCTGCGCCGGTGACCACGGCCGCACCGATCGCGAGGGGGGTGTGGGGCTTGACCTGCTCCTCGACGCCGGGCCCCGCGAGATCGCGGATCTTCGAGGCCGGGAAGTGGCTCATGATCCCCTCGGAGTTGGTCGGGCAGACGAACGCGTCGCACTCGACTTGATCCCAGGGGAGGGTGCAGATCTGGATGTCTGTGTACTCGGTCGAGTCGCTAGCCACGGTGCACCGGACTTTACTTGAACATCGAGTCGAGCTCGTCAGCGATCTGCGCTTCGGGGGCGCTGCGAGCGGTGCTCAGCTCACGCACGACCAAGGAGCGCGCGGTCTGCAACATCTGTCGCTCGCCGTGGGAGAGGGTCTTGGTGTTCTTCAGCAGGCTGAGGTCGCGGTAGACCTCGCCGACGTCGAAGAGCGATCCCGTGCGGATCTTCTCCATGAAGCCGCGGTAGCGGCGGTTCCAGGTCTGCCGGTCGTGGGGGACCTCGTGATCCTGGAGGAGCGAGTAGAGCTCGCTTATCGCCGCTTCGTCGGCGATCGGCCGCATGCCGTTCTCTTCGGCCTTGATCAGGGGGACGATGATCTTGAGCCCGGTGCCGAGCACATGAAGGTGGTAGAAGCGCAGCTTTGTCCCGCCGATCAGCTTGGTCTCAATGGCGCAGATCTCCGCGACGCCATGGGCGGGGTAGACGACATTCGTTCCAACTTCGTACTCAGCTTCCATCGAGCAATTCCTCCAGCGAATAGGCTGCGCGCTATTTTGACCGCTTCGCCGACGATGAGCAATGTCGTCCGTCGCGGGCGGTGAGAAGCGCGCTCCTCTGGCGTTGAAAGCGCCGTTTCGAGCATCGGGCCACAGGTCGGGCTCAGCCGACCACAGCGCGCGCTTCGTCCCGTGGGATACCAGCCTGAGGGGAATGCGCTAGGTCCGCACCTGCGGCCATCCCTCGGTGAAAGCTCACGAGACGCCGTTATTGCAGCGAGGTGATCTGCCAGCCGCCCGGGCTCTGGACGAGGGCGATAGAGCGCCCTCGGTCGTAGCGGAGGAGGGCCTGCTGGCTGTCGGCGCTGAGCTCGATGGAGCCGGGGACGGCGAGGCGCTCCTCGATCGCGTCGGCTCGAGCCTCCCACTCATCGCTGATCCGAGCGCGGAGCTCCTCGCTGAGCACCGCCTCAAGGGCGACGAGATCGGCGGAGCGGATCGCCGCGATGAACGCGCGAAGGGCCTGGGCGGGGGTCGAGATGTCGGCTGTGCCCGGGAGCCCCGCGGTCACCTGGTACTCGCCGCTGCTGCCGCTCCACGCGAGGATCGCCCCGTTGCCGTGGACGGTCGTGCCGCGGAGCAGGGGGGCGCTGCGCTCGGGGCTCAACGCTTCGAGATCGGCGGCGGCGGCCTCGTGGTCAGCGGCTTCGGCGAGCCATCGCGCCTCGAACTCCTCGGGGCTGGTCTTGGCCTGGAGCTCGGGGGAGAGCAGCGCGTAGGCGGCCTTGGGATCGTCGCGCTCCAGGGCGTCGGCGTAGGCCGCTCGCAGGGACTCGGGCGAGCGGATCGTCCGCGAGGCGCAGGCGGGCGCGAGCGTGAGCGCCGTCGCCAGCGCGAGGATGACCCTGTGGGCGTTCATGTCTGGGGGCCGCAGCTCTTGTCGATCAAGGTGTCGTGGGCGAGGGCGGCGTCGGTGCTCGGATAGTCGAGCGTGTAGTGGAGCCCGCGGGACTCGTGACGCCGGCGCGCGCACTCGATGATCAGGTGGCCGCACAGCGAGATGTTGCGCAGCTCGACGATGTCGCGGGTGACCAAGAAGCGCCAGTAGTACTCGACGATCTCCTCGTTGATCAGGGTGATCCGGCGGAGGGCTCGCTCGAGGCGCTTGTTCGAGCGGACGATGCCGACGAAGTTCCACATCAGCGCCCGCACCTCCTCCCAGTTGGCGCTGATCATGACGGCCTCGTCCGAGGGCACGGCCGCGCCTTCGTTCCAGGGGTCGACCTTGTTCGGCGGGGCGCGGCCGAAGTCGGCGCAGGCCTTCGCCGCGCCGTCGGCGAGGACCACCGCTTCGAGGAGGGAGTTCGAGGCCAGGCGGCAGGCGCCGTGGAGGCCGCTCATCGCCACCTCGCCGATCGCCATAAGGCCAGGGATCGGCGTCCGGCCGACCTGGTCGATGACGACGCCCCCGCACATGTAGTGGGCGGCCGGGACCACCGGGATCGGGTCGCGGGCGATGTCGATCCCGAGGGCGAGGCAGCGGCTATGGATCGCCGGGAAGCGCTTGCGGAGGAACTCTCCGTCGAGGTGGGTCATGTCGAGGAGCACGCAGCGCTCGCCCGAGCGCTTGAGCTCCGCGTCGATCTCGCGGGCGACGACGTCGCGGGGGGCGAGCGAGCCCCGGGGGTGTCGCCCCTTCATCAGATCGCTGCCGTCGATCCGGCGCAGGATCCCCCCCTCGCCCCGCAACGCCTCCGAGATCAGGAAGGTGTTGGCCTCGGGGTGGTAGAGGCAGGTCGGGTGGAACTGCATGAACTCGAGGTTCGCGACGGGGGCGCCTATCCGGTAGGCCATCGCCACACCGTCGCCGGTGGCGACGTCGGGGTTCGAGGTGTAGCGGTAGACCCGGCCGGCGCCGCCGGTGGCGAGGACGGTGACCGGCGAGACGAAGGCCTCGACCTGACCGCTGCGGTTGTTGAGGGCGTAGACGCCGAAGCAACCCTTGGTCCCGTCGACCTTCGCCCAGCTCAGGAGATCGATCACCGTGTAGTGCTCGATGAGCTTGATGTTGGGGTGGGCGAGGGCAGCGGCGACGAGCGCTCGCTGGACCTCGGCGCCGGTGGTGTCACGGTGATGGACGACGCGGCGGTGGGAGTGCCCGCCCTCGCGGCCGAGAACGAAGGGGGCGCCCTGGCGATCGCCCTCGGTGTCGAGGCGGACGCCGTAGGTGTCGACGAGGCGGCGGACGAGGGCGGGACCGCGCTCGACGGCGTGCTCGACCATGGCCCGGTCGCAGAGGCCGGCGCCGACCCGGAGGGTGTCTTCGACGTGGGAGGCGGTCGAGTCGACCCCGGAGAAGACGGCAGAGATCCCCCCCTGCGCCCAGTTGGTGTTGCTCGACTCGCGCCGGTGCTTGGTCAGGACCGTGACCGGTCCGCGCTCGGCCACCTCGAGGGCGAAGAAGAGGCCGGCGAGGCCGCTCCCGATCACCAGGGTGCCGCTGTGGTGGACCGTCGTCGCGCTGGGCATAGGATGAAGTCGCACACTAGCAGGCGAAGATCGCCGGCGATAGCCCTGTGGGGGCGCTGCTATCCTCCTCGCGACCATGGGCGGCATGACCAGGACGACGGGAGCACCCGTGAGGGGGCCAAGAGAGGGCCTCGCGAGGGGCTCGTCGCCTTGGCTGCGGCGTCGGCTACGACGTCGGCTCCGAGCGGCCCTGCGTGGGGGGCTCGTCGGGCTCGCGCTGGTGTCGATGGTCAGCGCTGACGTCCGCGCAGGATCACCGACCTACACCCGCTACACCGACGCAGACGGCGTAATCCACACGATCGCGGTGGCCGGAGGGGGGGCGAGCTGGGAGACCTCCGGACGGCGCCAGCGATACGAGCCCGCGGGGGAGGCGGACGTCTATCCCCTCGACGACGAGCGGATGCGCCGATATCAGCGGCACATCCGCGGCGCAGCCCAGCTCTACCAGCTGCCGGAGGCGCTCCTGCGGGCGCTGATCCACACAGAGAGCCGCTTTCGGCCGCAGGCTGTCTCGGGCGCAGGCGCGATCGGCCTGACCCAGCTGATGCCGGCCACAGCCCGTTTCCTCGGGGTCCAGCGACCCTTCGATCCGAGGCAGAACATCTACGGCGGCGCGAGGTTCCTCCGTCTCCTCGCCAACCGTTTTAATGGCGATCTGGTGCTGGTCCTCGCGGCCTACTTTGCGGGGGCCGGTGCGGTCCAAAAGCACGGGGGGGTGCCCTCCTACCCAGGCGTGCGGGCCTACGTCCGCGCCGTGCTCCGCCGCTACTACGGCTACGAGCGGCTCCTCCAGAGCGCCGGTGAGGGCGGGACGCGGATGACGCGGCAGATCGTCGAGTGAGCCCTGTCATCCGCTGGTGACCTCGGCGGTTTTTCGACGCATGGGTGTAGAGGGGTCGGCGTGTTCGCGGTAGGCTCCGTCAACCGTGCGCTACGCCGAGCCCGACATCGCCGGACTCACCGAGCTGGCCGTCGAGCGCCTCCTCGAGAATCACCCGTCGGCGTCGATCGCCCTCTTGGGCGGCGGTCACCTGGTGGTCGAGGTCGATCCGTCGATGTTGGTCCGGGTCCAGGCGGTGAGCCTCATCGGCGACGGTCTCCGTGTCCGTCCGCTGCCGCGGCGCTTGCCTGGAGGGGCGGAGCCTGGGGACGGTCCGCTGGCGATCGTCGACGGTCGCGGCAAGGTCGTCTTCGCCCGCGGTGATGGGCGCTTCCACATCGTCCGCCTCCGCCGCGATCGCTGCTTCTTCCGCGAGGACGCGCTGTGGGTCGCCGATCCGTCGCTCCACTGGGAGGTCGGGGTGATGCCCGGATCGCGGGGCGCCGACGGCGAGGGCGAGCTCTTCGTCCGGGTCTCCGGTGACGGCCTCATCGCCCTGCGTTGCGCCGGCGATCTGGTCGCGGTGAAGGTCTCGCCGCAGCGGGTGCAGCGGGTCATCCCGTCTGCGCTCATCGGCTGGATAGGGGACGTCATCGCCGTCGCCGAGCCAGGGCTGCCCTATCTGCGCTGCGAAGGCGAGGGGGCGATCCTCCTCGATCTCGCGGTCGGGAATTCCCCTGAGGGTGCCGCCCCGTGACGCGCTATCAACGATTTAAGCGGGAGGTCATGAACGCTCCCAACATGATCACGATCGGCAGGGTCTTCTTGATCCCGCCGGTGCTCATGCTGATCGACAAGACCGATCCGTACATGTGCGTGTACGCGATGCTGATCTTCATGCTCGCCTCGGTGCTCGATCTGGTCGACGGCTGGCTCGCCCGCAGGAGCGGGCTGGTGACGGTCTTCGGCAAGTTCGTCGACCCCCTGGCCGACAAGATCATGGTCGCGGCGCTGCTGATCTATCTCGTCGCCGACGGCCGGGTGCCGGCGTGGATGGTCGTCATCCTCCTCACCCGAGACTTCTATATCCAGGGCCTGCGGACGCTGGCCTCGAACTCGGGAGTGGTGATCGCCGCCGGAGCGGGGGGCAAGGCGAAGACGGTCTTCCAGCTCGTCGGGATCTGCTTCCTCTTGGTCCACTATCCCTACCGGATGGTCGGCACCACCGACTATCTCGACTTCCACACGGTCGGGATCCTGACGCTCGGCATCTCGATCGTCGCCTCGCTGGTCTCCGCGGTGCAGTACACGATCGGCTTTGGCCGGGCGCTCGGCGAGCAGCGCGGCGAGTAGGGAGAGGGAGCGCGGTGGAGCTCGTCGCACAGCGGGGGCCTCGTCGGCGCCGGAGCCCCTTCTCGCGGGCGGACGCGCTCCTCGAGCTGGCGGCCAGCGGCGCGCCTGAGTTCGCCTGGCTCGACGGCGGCGCGGGTCGTTCGTTTGTCGGCGTCGACGCTGACCGGGTGATCGAGAGCGACGAGATCGAGGCCCTGGAGGAGGTCGACCGGGCCTGGAGGGCAGATCCCGAGTATCTCTGGATCGGCTGGTTGACCTACGAGCTCGGCGTCGACGCGCTCCTGGGGCGGCGAACTCTCCCTGGACGTTTGCCGGGGCTCGTCTTTCGTCGCTACCGGGCGGCGGTCGAGCACGATCAGGGGCGCATGCGCTGGCACGGTGCTGCCTGTGCGGCCGCCGATCTTCGCGAGCGCCTGGAGGCGAGCGGACGGGCGCCGCTTGATCGCGGGTGGCCGTGGGAGCCGCTGGAGCCGGTCGTCTCGCCGCAGCAGCACCGCGCTCGGGTCTCGGAGATCCTCGGGCACATCGGCGCGGGCGACACCTATCAGGTGAACCTCTCGCAGGTGCTCCGCGGCCGCTGGAGGGTCTCGCCCGTCGACGCGCGCGGCCTCGCGCGGGCGGTCGCAGGCGCCTATGCTCGGCTGCGGGCGGCGACGCCAGCGTCTATGGGGGCGCTCGTCGCCGCTGGAGACGCTTGGATCCTCTCCAACTCGCCGGAGACCCTCCTCGACGTCCGTCTCGGCGATGCGAGCGACAAGTTGGGGGGCGATGTGCTCCGGACCTGGCCGATCAAGGGGACGAGGCCGCGCGGCGCGAGCCAAGCCGCGGATCAGGCGGCCGCGCAGGAGCTCGTCGAGAGCGCGAAGGATCGGGCCGAGCACCTGATGATCGTCGATCTCCTGCGCAATGACCTCGGGCGTCTGGCGATCCCTGGGACGGTGCGAGCGCCTCGCACGCCCGACCTGGTCACCCTGCCGACGGTCCACCACCTGATCTCGGAGGTCTCCTGTCGTCTTCGGCGGGGGTGGTCCCTCGGGACGCTCTTCGCCGCGCTCTTCCCCGGCGGGAGCATCACCGGCGCGCCCAAGCGACGCACCGTCGAGCTCATCGAGTCGCTCGAGGAGCATCGTCGCGGGATCTACTGCGGGGCGCTGGTCGTGCTCGGCCCCGAGGGTCTGACGGCGAGCATCCCGATCCGCACAGCGGTCGCCGACCTCCACGGCGTTGAGGTGTGCACAGGCGGAGGGATCGTCGCCGACAGCGATCCTGAGGAGGAGCGTCTAGAGACGCTGGTCAAGGCGAGAGCCTTCGACTCTGCGTAGGGCTCAGCCCTCGGCGTCCGACGAGCCCTTTGCCTCGAGATCGGCCTCGATCGCCGGCTCTGCGTGAAAGAGCAGGTAGGGGAGGAGAAGCCCGACGCCGATCACCAGGGCGATGTCAGCGACGTTGAAATTCGGCCAGGGCTTGTTCGGCATGTAGTAGACGAGGATCCAGTCGACCACGCCGTGCCGGAGCTCGCCGCCGATCTCGAGGGAGCGGACGATCCGATCGTGCATGTTGCCGAGGGCTCCGCCGATCACCAGGCCGATCGCGAGGTAGCCGTAGGCCCGCTCGGTCGGAAGCTTGCGGACCAGCGCGCCCATGTAGCCGACGGTCAGGATCGTGACGACGATAAAGAGCGGGCGGGCGAACTCTTGCCCGCCGAAGAGGCCGAAGGCCGAGCCTGTGTTGAACGAGAACTCGAGCAGGAAGAGGTCGTCGAAGATCGCGAGCGGCGGCTGGCCGCGGAGGTTCTCCCAGGCCCAGGCCTTGGTCCAAAGGTCGAGAACGAGCGACACGACGACAGCCGCGACGGTGAGGAGGATCCGCTGCCTCCGCAGAGGATCGGTGGTTGGCGCAACATCGGTCATGACGAGGGCTCGGAGGATAGCTCACGGGCGGGGTCGCGGCTCCTGCGGATCATCATGCCTCCCCACAGGACGAGGCCGAGGCTGATCAGCTGCGACGTGGAGAGGAGAAAGGGCTGATCCGCCGGGAGGTGGAGGAGGTCGGCGAGCCTGGGGAGCTCGAGGGTGAAGAGGTGATTGCGCGAGTGATCGCCGCGGAAGAACTCTGTGATCAGGCGGAGGAGGCCGTAGCCCAGGGCGTAGAGGCCGCTCATGCGCCAAGGCGCCTCGACGCCGCGGCGGATCCTCCGGGTCATGAGGAGGAGGCCGAGGATCCACAGGCCTCCGACCTCCATCAGCTGGATCGGGAAGAGGCCGACCGTCGTCGCGCCGTGGAGGGGGACCTCGCCGCCGCTGTGGGCGATCGAGCCCGCCGGGAAGTGGGCGGACCACGCCGGGTCGCCGACGACCGGGGCGCCAAAGCAACAGCCGGCGAGCCAGCAGCCGATCCGGGCGATCCCGTGGCCTATGGGGACCCACGGCGTGACGAGATCGCACAGCTCGTGCATCGGGCGGCGGTACTTGTGGGCGAGCCAGAAGAAGCCGAGGAAGACGCCGATGAGCGAGCCGTAGAAGACGAACGAGTCCTGCCCCGAGAACATCCGCGCCGGCTCGGCGAGGAAGACCGCCGGCCGGCTGATGATGTCGAGAACTCGACCGCCGACGAAGCAGCCGACGACGAAGACGATGTAGATGTCGAGGAGCAGCTCCGCCGGGAGATCGCGCTGCTTGCGATCCCACCACATACCAGGGGCGAGGCTAAGGCCGCCGAAGAGGATCAGCGTGCCGTAGCTGTTCAGGTCGCCGATCCACGTACCTTCGAGGAGGATCGGGTGCATGGCGGCGCTGCGCTCCTAGGGGCTCTTGGCGGGGCTCTTGGCGGGGCTCCCGTCGAGGAGATCGCCGTGGCGCCGGAGGTAGAGCATGAAGAGGATGACGCCGACGACGAGGGCGACATCGGCGACGTTGAACGCCGGCCAGCGCTTGTCGGGCCAGTAGTAGAAGACGAGGAAGTCCACCACCCCGTGCTTCTGGATCTGAAAGTCGAAGCGGAAGAAGCGGTCGTAGAGGTTGCCGAGGGCTCCGCCGATGATCAGCGAGACCGCCACGTAGCCGCTGAGGAAGCGGGTCGGCAAGGTCAGCGCCAGCCGGACCATGTAGATCACGGCGGCGAAGGTGACGACGATGAAGAAGGTCCGCGACCAGCTCGCGCTGCGGAGGAAGCCGAAGGCGGAGCCGGTGTTGAACGCGTACTCGAGCTGGAGAAAGCCCTCGGAGATGATCCGCTTTGGTTGGTAGCGGAGGTTGTCCCAGGCCCACTGCTTGGTCCACAGATCCAAGGCGAGAGCCGCTGCGGCGATGCCCGCAGTGAGGGCGAGGCGGCCGCCGCGGGAGGGTTCTCGATCTGTCGACGGCTCGGTCATGGTGGCCGCGGAGGATAGCCTAGCCCCGAGCGGGGCTCAAATGGCGGGATCCTGCGCGGGCCGGAGGAGGTCGAAGAGCGCAGGCCGACGGCGGCGGGGCCACTTGGCTTTCGCTCGGGTGAGGGCTCGCCGGCCGCGGGAGACCCGCTGGTCCATCGCTTGCCGCGAGAGACCCTCGAGGGCGAGCGGACGCTGGGCCTGCAGCTCGTGGAGCTCACGACGCTCACCGCCGAGGAGGGTGGAGAGCGCGTTCTCGAGGAGAACAGCCTCTGGAAGGCGGAGCTCGCGGAGGGCGGCCCGGAGGCGTGCTCGCATGCGGACCTCGTCGCGTAGATCAGGGCTCGCCCGGCGGAGCTCCTCGGCGCGCTCGGCCGCGTCGCGGGCGAGGGAGACGCTCGCCGTCGCCCGGAGGACGTGCAGCGGTCGGATGGAGGGATCGCGGAGCTCCGGCGCGTGGAGGAGGACCTCGACCTCCGCCCAAGCGATCGCGTCGATGTCGGACTCTTCGCCGCCGAGCTGCTCGTAGTCTTCGCTGCCGAGGGCCAAGACCAGGAGCTGAAGGCGGAGCGCCTCAAAGACGAGCAGCTCCGCGAGGACCTGCTGCATCGCCTGGACCTCGGTGTCGTCGCTCCCCGCCTCGCCCTGCGCGTAGCCGACGATCATCCGTTGAAGCCCTGAGAGGGCGACGCTGCTGTCGTCCCCGCCGCCCGTGACAGCGCTGACCCAAGGGTCATACTCGCGTGGGATCTCGAGGAAGAGGGCGTCTCGGATCCCGCTGTGGAAGGTCATGAGGTTCGGGTAGTCGGGATCCGTGACCGCGTCGATCAGGCGAAGACCGCGAGAGCGGGCGAGGAGAGCGTCACGTGCCACCGCCTCTAGATCAGATTGGACCTCTCGGAGGTCGATCGCGGGGGCGCTCTCGGGGAGAATCGGGAGCGCATCGGTGACAGCGGACGAGACGGATAAGCTCATGGCGTGGGGATCGGTTTAACCATCGGATCGGAGTCGGCAAGGGGCACGGGGTCGATGAAGTTGGGAGCGTTCCGGACGCGCCTATGCGGACCTCTGGCGGGAGTTGGGGCTGCGCTGCGAGGAAGGGGGCCCCCTGGCGGGGACTCCGCCGCGGTGAGCGCCAGTCTCCCTTCGTGACGAGCGGGGCGCTCTCGCGTCGGGCTCGACGGGCTCCGAAGGTCTCGCCGGTGTTGTCGCGATGTGCCAGCGAGCTCCGAGGAGCGGCGCGGGAGCACGCTGGCACATCGCGTGGCGAGCAGGGACCGGCGCCAGAGGATCTCAGCGGTAGGGGTCAGGGTTGTGGCGGAGGAGCGCGGTCTCGAAGCCCTCGAGCTGCTCGGCGATGACCTCCATGCGGCGATGATCGACCCGCGCCAGCGCCTCTTCGTCCGCCTTCTCGCGCTCCTCGACCTCGGTGAGGAGCGCCGCCTCGACACCGTCGACCGAGAGGCCGAGGCTGTCGAGAACGGTCCGCTCCTCAGGCGCTAGCTCCCGCACCTCCGCGATCCAGTTCCAGACCTCGCGATCCGCGTTGCTGTCCTCCGTGCCAGACTCTTCGATGGCGAGCCGGAGGAAGCGGGTCGACTGGACGAGCGACGCGAGGCGGCGGCTCAGGTGTCCGGTCGCGAGCGCGGCGTCCTGATCCTCGGCGCTCAAGGTCCGCTCGAGCAGCCACTGGGGGACCGCCGAGCGGGCGAGGAGGGGGAGGGCGATCACCGAGGTGACAGTGGTGATGAAGAAGACCTCAGCGGTGCTGAAGGAGGTGAGCGTCGCCAGCGTGAGCGCGGTCAGGGCGGTGACGAGCAACCAGACGCTGGTCAGGGTCAGACGGTAGCGTCGGCGCAGCCGGCCGGCGTCGATGCTGGCGAGCCGTCGATGTTGCCGCGCGAGACGTGCCCCGTGCCGCGTCGCGAGCGGACGCCGAGCGACAGCGCGGACCGGGAGGTGAGACGCCTCTTCCTTGGGCTGCACGAGACCTCAGCGGCTGGGCCGACCGAAGGCGATCGCCTCGATCGTCTTCGGGTCCTCGACGACCCATGTCCCGAGGTTCACCTTGAATCCGCTCGACTCGCCGGGCCCGAGGTCCTTGTCGGTCGCGTAGGCGGTGCCGTACGCGACGGGGTCGCCGGCGTCGTTGCGCCCGACGACCATGATCTTGACGAAGTCGACCGCGGTCTCGCTCGAATTCTCGACCGTACCGATGACGTGGCTGCGACCGCGACCGAGGTTGTTGACGGTGTGCTCGCGGACCTCGAGATTGACGGGCTCGCGGCTGAAGCTAGGCACCTGGGGGTCGACGATGGTGACCTCCGCCCGCTCGTACTTTGGCGGCTTTCTCGACATCGCGTGGACCGTCGTCGACTCGCCGGGGCCGAGATAGTCGCGGTAGGCGTAGCCCCGCTCTTCGCCGACGCGGGCTCCGCTCCCGTCGAAGAGGCTGACGACGATCGCGGGCCTGCCTATCGGGGCCTCGCCTGTGTTGCGATAGGTCGCGAGCCAGAAGTGACCGCCGATGCTGGTCTCGCCGCGGACGGTCGCCTCGAGGGTCGCGGACGGGGGCGGCGGTGCGGCGACGACTGACGGGCTGACGGTCGGCCTCGTCGAGATCGACGAGCTCGGGGGGCTCGGCGGGGGCGAGGTGATGAGAGGCGAGGGGGCGTTCGCGACCTCGGGCATCGCCACCGTCCGTTCCGGGGCGGTCGAGTCGCTCGAGGAGAGCCCGAGCACGACGACCAACGCTGCGACGAAGGCGCCCACGCCGAGGCCCAAGGCGAGCATCGGTGTTCGGCCGCGCTTCGCCGCGGCTGGGGTCATGTGACCGTCGGGGAGCTTCGCCCGGCCGTGGTCGACGATGAAGCGGGTCTGGCAGTGCGAGCAGACGAACACGTCGGGCCCGACCTTGTCGGCCTCGCTCGACGAGCAGCGAGGACAGGCAATTTCGACCATCTTGATCACGGTCTCCAAGTGTACGGGGGGGGGCAGCCGCCAGCAATCCAGGGCGTCTTCCGGCGATGCCCTCCTTCCCTTCGGCGAGAGCGCTCGCTAGGATTCGAGTTGCGGGGCGCTGGGCGCCCTACCTCGCGGTAGCGCTCATCATGACGTCTGGCGTGTTCGCCCCACTCTCCGCCCGCACCGGCCGGGCCCGTCGCTGTCTCCGCCGGGGCTCTGTCATGGTCGCGGCTGCGGTGGCGGTCTTCGCCGGCCTCCCGGAGGCGGCCGCCAAGGAGACGCCGTGGGCGCTCAGGCCCTCGACCCGGCCCTTCTTCGCGCTCCTCGGCGTCGGTCCCACAGCCGGGATCGGCGGCCAGTGCTACGCCGGCTACTACTACGGGCAGAGCCTCTACAACGAGCCTGGCTTCCAGACGCTCGGCTGCGGAGGCGCGCTCAAGATCTCCCAGGAGCTAGGCTTCCACTTCAAGGGGACCGGTGAGGGTCCTGCGGCTGGCCTCCTCGTCCAGGAGGAGCTCCTCGGCTACGGCTATTTCGGCGTGATCGTGGCGCCGAAGTTCAGCTGGGATGTCCAGGTGCTCAAGGACGTCGGCTTCTACGTGTCGCCCAACGTCGCGATCGGCTACCACCACAGCCGCTGGTTCGGCCACCCGACCATGCGCGGGGGGAGCGTCCAGGGGGGCGTGGCGCTCAAGCTTGCGCTCGGCGATCGCGGCCTCCTCTACACCCAGCTACCTCACTTTGACTTCGTCTTCGGGCCTGGCTATTCGATGGTCCGGTATGACTTCATCGTCGGTGGTGGCATCAGCTTCTGAGGCTCCGGGTCCTCTCGCGCGGGTCGGCATTGTCGGCGCGGGGTTCCTCGGAAGACCGCTCGCGGGGATGCTCGCGGCGGAGCGCTCGGTCATCGCGACGACCCGCAGCGGTGAGCCCTGGGCCGCGGCCGACGGGGTCGAGGTCCGCGCCCTAGACGTCGTCGCGGATGAGACGTCGCGGGTCGAGGCCGCCCTCTCTGGGGCGGACGCGCTGGTGATCTGCATGGCCGCGGGTCGGCAACAGGACCGGAGGAGGGTCTATGTCGAGGGGACGGCGAGGATCCTCGAGGCCTTCGCGCCCGCCTCCAAGGATCTGTCACAAGGTGCAGGTCGTGTGGTCTACGTCAGCTCGACGTCGGCCCTCGCCGACGCCGACGGCTGGGTCGACGAGGAGGCCCTGGCCTGGCCGAGCAGCGAGCGCGGGCGGGTCCAGCGTGAGGCCGAGGAGCGGGTGATCGAGAAGTGCGAAGCGCGGGGCTGGTCATGGTTCGTTCTCCGCCTGGGCGGCCTCTACGGCCCCGGGCGCGGGCTCGGCAGGATCTATCGCGGGGATCCGGAGCGGATCCTCAGCGGCGACGGGATGCAGGCGACCAACCTGATCCACCGCGATGACGCGCTCCAGGCGGTCGTCGCCGCCCTCCGTGCACCGGCTGGGGTCTCCGCCCGGGTGCACGTGTGTGACGACGACCATCGCCCTCGGCGGGAGATGTACGCCCTCCTCGCCGAATCGCAGGGGGGGCCGGCGCCGCGTTGGGAGCTGGAGCCGCGCTCCGCGGAGGTCCGCGGGAAGCGGGTCGCGAACGGGCGCCTGAAGGAGCTCCTCGGGGTCTCGCTGCGCTATCCGGCGCACGCGCTGGAGGCGTAGCGCGTCGTCATACGCCCTCGCCGAGAGGACGAGTGGCCGACGGCTCAGTCGCCGCGGAACGAGGTCATCACCGAGTGGCTGTCGAAGCGGTGCTTGAAGCCGGTGGCGGCCTGAAAAGCGGTCGCGTCGACGACGATCGGATACTTGATATGGGCGACCGCGCCGGGCGGCAGATGGGGGAGTCCAAAGCGACCGCTGATGTACGGGAAGATCGCCTCGGGGATCTCGAAGGACTTGCGGTGTGTACCCCGACAGAGCACCGATAGGGGCACTGGCGGCGGTCCTGCGACGTTGAAGACGCCGCTTATCCGGCTCTCGATGCAGGCGATCAGGGCGTCGGCCGCGTCCTCGTCGTGCATCATCTGAAAGAGCGGGTCAAACCCGAGGATCCGCGGCACCCGCGGGCCGCCGAGGAAGTTGGCGAGGGTCCCGCGGCGGAGCGGTCCGAGGGTGTAGACGAGGCGCAGGACCGCGGTCTTGAGGGTCGGCCAGCGCCACAGCGCGGTCGCAGCGTGGAGATCGGCGGCGACCAGATCGGCGAGCTCCGGGAAGGTCGTCACGGCGAGCGGCGGCTCGTCCTCGGTGCGATAGAGGGGCGCGTCTGGAGCTGCGCCGTAGATCGTGTGCCGGCCGACGAAGATGGCGTGCTTGACCCCGTGCTCGTGGCAGTGCTCAAAGACGATCCGCGTGCCCTGGAGGTTGATCCGCAGGCGCTCCTCGCGGGAGCCGGAGAAGTGGGTGATCGTCGCCATGTGGATGACGACGTCGGGCCGTTCGCTGCGGAAGACGTCGGCGGCGGGTCGCTTGCGGACATCGGCCTTGTAGACCCGGATCCCCTCTGGAGGATCCGTCCATGTCCGGCGGTCGATGCCGATCACCTCGTACCCGCGGCCGAGGAGACGCTCTGCGACCATCCGTGCGTGGGCGCCGGTGATGCCGGTGATCAGGACCTTCATGGACGCTCTCCGAGCTTCTCGTAGGACAGGCCAGCCCGTCGCTGACCGTGCAGGGCGCAGCCGTACTTGATCTGTCGGCTGATCGCGAGCTTGACCTGCTCGACGTAGCCTTCGATCACGTGGTCGGCCTCGTTGCCGGTGCCCTCAAAGTAGAGCGGCTCTCCGTAGTGGACCTCGCAGGGGAGGGGGAGGGGCATCGGCACCAGGTAGGGGGGCACGGGCCAGTAGGGCGCGCCGACGATCTTCGCCAGGGTCTTCGCGTGATAGATCGAGGGGAGCGCCTCTTCGCCGCCGATGAACGCCGTCGGGATGATCGGCGACTTCGTCTGGAGGGCGATCCGCATGAAGCCAGATCCGAAGCGGACGAGCTGGTAGCGGTCCTTGTAGAGCTTTCCGGTGCCCCGTGCTCCCTCTGGGAAGACCATCAGGATGCGGTCGTCCTGGAGGAGGCGGATCGCGTGTTCGGGGAGCCCCGGGAGCTGGCCGACGCGGGAGAACCAGTGGGAGACGAAGGGCCAGGTCTGGGCGAACTTCTCGACCATTCCGTGGGCGAGGCGGGGCTGCTCCCCCTCAAAGAAGAGGGACGCCAAGAGCATGCCGCCGTCCGTGGGGATGCCGCCCGAGTGATTGCTGACGAGCATCGCCCTCCCGGTCTTCGGCACGTTCTCGATGCCGAAGCAGCGGACTCGGAAGTAGTGCTTGTAGAACACCTCGAGGAAGGTGAAGAACAACCCCAGGTGCGCTCGGGAGATCCCGTAGGGATCCATCCCGTAGGCGTCAAAGGGGAGGTTGAGGCGGCTCAGGCGCTCCGCTACGTCGCGGCTGATCACCTTCTTCGACATCGACGAGAGTCTACATCAGCGTCCGCAGACACTCGAGCGCTCGTTGCGCTCGCGGGCCCTGACGTGGGACGGACAAAGGCGCCCACAGGGGGCGCCCTTGTCGACGTTCGAGGGCCTGGGCGAGGGCGATGAGGATCAGCACGAAGCGCGCGGCAGGATCGGGTCGACCCTCCTCATGCATGGCCCGAGGCTCCTAGTTGTCCACGCAGGTGATGTTGACGATCGTGTCGCCGTTACCGTGGCTGCTGAGGATGTCCTTGTTCTGCCAGAGGACGGGGAAGTTGACGCCAAATTCGGGCAGAGCCCCGAGGTTGACCCGAGTGTCGTTCGGGATCGCCTGGCCGAGGTTGGCGCAGGGGAAGCCGGAGCCGTTGGTCGAGGAGCCTACGTTGGTGTTGGCGTTGAAGCTCTGCGCCTTCGCGGTCGGGCTGCCCAGCTTGAGCTTGCAGAAGATGTCCGCGTCGCCCTTCTGACACCCCGGTACCGGGTCCCAGGTGCAGTTGAAGGCGCAGTAGAGCTGGGTCGCGTTGGCGAAGTTGTAGGTGCAGTTGTCGTTGCAGGTGACGCTGGCGAGCGGCGGGTTGGTGTCGCAGCGCTCGCCTTCGCTCTTCTGCACCGTGCCGTCGCCGCAGTGGGGGCCGAACGCCTTGCAGCCAGGTGCGCAGCCGCCGTAGTTGCCCTTGTTGTTGCCGTCGTCGCAGGTCTCGACGCCGTCGTGGACGTAGCCGTCGCCGCACATGGCGGTCGAGCACTCGTCGGTGCACGCGTCCTCGTTGATCTCGTTGCCGTCGTCGCACTCCTCAAAGCCGAGGTACTGGAAGCCGTCGCCGCACTCGGCGTCCTTGCACTCGCTGGTGCAGGAGTCCTCGTCGTTGTCGTTGCCGTCGTCGCACTCTTCGACGCCCTTGTAGATGATCCCGTCGCCGCAGACGGGAGACCGGCACTCGTTGGTGCAGTCGTCGTAGTCCTCGAGGTTGCCGTCGTCGCACTCTTCGTCGCCCTCGACGATACCGTCACCGCAGACGCTCGGAGAAGTGGTCGACGAGGTCGTGGTCTGCGAGGTCGTGCTGTCGCTGTCGCTGTCGCTGTCCGTGCCGGTCATGTCGGTGGTCGAGGACGTCGAGGGCATCGTCGTCGTCGGGACCCCGGTGACCGTCGACACCGTCGACATGTTGCCTGTCGACATGTCCCCAGTGCTGGTCGTCAGGACGACCATTCCATCATCATCACCGTCCCGAGGCTCACAGGCGGTGGTCAGAAAGAGGGCGACAAGGAGCGATTTGCTGCGGGCGTAGGACATGGCACTCACCGTTGGTACAGGGCGAACCATCGCCTTGTAGATGCAACGTCGATGAGCGTTTTTAGGCGAGGCACACCCCTTTTGCAAGCGAGTGCGCGGAGGCACGCCTCCGCGGATTTACCAATAGGTGTCTGGCTTACATATATTTCATATGGTTCCATTGCGCCGCTGGGGGCGCGTCCCGACACTCACCACAAATTGAGAAAGCGCCGGCCTCAGGAGTCCACAGGGGACCCCGAGGTCGGCGCCTTCGCGGGGGCGGGGCCTGCTAGGAGGCGGCCTTGCCCATCGCCGAGGCCATCGTCGAGCCGAGGTCCGACGGAGTGTCCGAGATGTGGACGCCGGCGCTGCGGAGGGCGTCGAGCTTGGCCTCAGCCGTACCCTTGCCGCCGGAGATGATCGCCCCGGCGTGGCCCATGCGCTTGCCCGGAGGGGCGGTGACGCCGGCGATGAAGCCGACGACCGGCTTGGTGACGTTCTCCTTGATGAAGGCCGCGGCCTCCTCCTCCGCGGAGCCGCCGATCTCGCCGATCATGACGATCCCCTCGGTCTCCGGGTCCTCTTGGAAGAGCTTGAGGCAGTCGACGAAGTTGGTCCCGTTGACCGGGTCTCCGCCGATGCCGATCGCGGTGGTCTGGCCGAGCCCGAGGGTCGTCAGCTGGTGCACGGCCTCGTAGGTGAGGGTGCCGGAGCGTGAGACGACGCCGATCTTGCCGGGCTGGTGGATGTAGCCCGGCATGATCCCGATCCTGCACTGGTTGGGGGTGATGATCCCCGGGCAGTTGGGGCCGATAAGCCGCGACGAGCGCCCCTGAAGGTAGCGCTTGGCCTTGACCATGTCGGCGACCGGGATGCCCTCGGTGATGCAGATGATCAGGGGGATCTCCGCGTCGGCGGCCTCCATGATCGCGTCCGCGGCGAAGGGCGGCGGGACGAAGATGACGGTCGCGTTGGCGCCCGTTCCCTCGACAGCGCCGGCGACGGTGTCGAAGACCGGCAGGTCGATGACCTTGGAGCCACCCTTGCCGGGGGTCACACCTCCGACGACCTGGGTGCCGTAGTCGAGTGAGAGCTGGGCATGGAACATCCCGACCTTGCCGGTGATGCCCTGCACGAGGAGGCGGGTGTTCTTGTCGACGAGGACGCTCATTTGACCATCTCCACGATCTTCTGGGCGGCGTCGCGGAGCGACGTCGCGGTAGTCAGGTCGAGGCCGCTTTCGTCGAGGAGCTTCTTGCCGAGCTCGACGTTGGTACCCTCGAGGCGGACGACGAGGGGGACCTTGAGGCCGACCTCCTTGACCGCTGCGATCACGCCTTCGGCGATCGTGTCGCACTTCATGATCCCGCCGAAGATGTTGACGAGGATTCCCTCGAGGGCGGGGTCGCTGGTGATCAGCTTGAAGGCCGCGGTGACCCGCTCAGCCGTCGCGCCGCCGCCGACATCGAGGAAGTTCGCCGGCTCCGCGCCGAAGTACTTGATGATGTCCATGGTCGCCATCGCCAGGCCGGCGCCGTTGACCATGCAGCCGATGGTGCCGGTGAGGTTGACGTAGCTGAGGTCCCACTTCTTGGCCTCGAGCTCCGCCGGATCCTCCTCGGAGGGGTCACGGAGCGCCTCTAGGTGCTTGTGCCGGTAGAGCGCGTTGTCGTCGAAGCTGGCCTTCGCGTCGAGGGCGAGGACATCGCCGCCGCTGGTGATCACCAGCGGGTTGATCTCGAAGAGCGCCGCGTCGAGCTTCTCGTAGGCGCCGGCGAGCTTCTGGAGGAAGCCCGCCATCTTGCGCGCGACCTTGCCCTCGAGCCCGAGGCCGTAGGCGAGCTTGCGCGCCTGGAAGCCGGCGAGGCCGATCGCGGGATCGATGGTCTCCTTGAGGATCTTCTCCGGCGTGTGCTCGGCGACCTCCTCGATCTCCATGCCCCCCTCGGTCGAGGCCATCACCGTGACCCGCCCGGAGGCGCGGTCGAGGGTCATGCCGACGTAGAGCTCGCGGGCGATGTCCATGCCCTGCTCGATGAGCAGGCGCTGGACCTTCTTGCCCTCGGGGCCGGTCTGAATGGTGACCAAGGTGCTGCCGAGCATCTTCTCGGCGAGCTCGGCCGCAGCGGCGGCGCCCTTGACGACCTTCACTCCGCCGAGATCGGGGTGCTCTTTGTAGCGGCCCTTGCCACGTCCGCCGGCGTGGATCTGGGCCTTGACGACGACGACTTCGCTGCCGGTGCGGGCGATCAGATCTGCAGCGGCTGCCTTGGCTTCGGCCGCCGTGAAGGCGACCTGCGAGAGAGGCACTGGTACGCCTGCATCACGCAACAGGTCTTTGCCCTGGTACTCGTGAATCTTCATGGATGGTTCCTCGGTGGAGGGACGACCGACTCCGCCGGTTGCCCCTCCGGGTCAGCGAGCGCCACGCTCCCTGTGGGCTCCGCGCCCGTATACCAGCGGCCGGTCGACGCTGGCAACGCCGACGATGGCGCGATCTCGGCCGCGCACGCGCCTGCGCAGCGCCATGACGGACCCCAGAGCGGTCCATCGTCACCCAGGTGACGCGAGGGTCCACCGCTCGGCCTGCTGACGGAGAGGATCATCCCTCTCGGTGGAGGGCGAGGTCAGCCCCGGGGTCGTGGGGGATCGTCGAGGACTGACGCCATCGACGACAGGCGACGAGCTGCTGTCGTCGCTACTGCGGCGCGATCCCGCAGGATGTCACCTCGTTCGGGACACAGCCGGCGCAGTCCCAGCGCCAGTTGTCGATCAGCAGGGCCGTGTCGAGGATCGAGTCGCCCTTGTCGAAGACCGTCCAGGCGAGGGTGAAGGTCTCCTCGGGGGTCGCCGAGCCCTTGACCGTCGCCCATCCTGTACCCCCGCCCTCGCCGTCGAAGCCGGTGTCCGCGAGCTCGGGCGCGTCCGGCATGAACTTGATCAGGCCGTTTTGCGCGAGCGCGGTGACCGTCAGCGGTCGCGCGGAGTTGTTGTTGTCGCTGATGAAGGTGACGTTGCCGGTGTAGCTCTCGCTCGTCGACCAGAGCGCGGCCATGTCGTTGAAGGAGGTGTTCACCCACTCCGGATACTCGGCCGAGAAGTAGGCGAAGTCGACGTTGTAGCCGTAGGTGCCCTTGGGGACCTTGACGTCGAATTGGAAGTAGAGCACGTCGTTGGCGGTCTTGGTGCCGAGGTTCCACTGCGCGCTGAGGGTGTCGGAGCAGTCGTTGGTCCCGTCACAGCCGACGAAGGGGGTTCCGCCGCCGCCGTTGTTCGAGCCGACCTTGTGGCTCATGACGCCAGGGAGCGAGGTCAGGCCGTCCTGGTTGTCGTTTTGCGTGACCCCGGTCTGGGCGGAGCCCGGCTTGGCGAGGACCACCCCGTCGGGGGTCGCCGGGGGGAGGTTGCCGGTGCTGATCAGGAGGAACTTCTCGCCCTCCTTCGGCCCCCAGATCGGGACGTCGTCGACGAGGTGGCTGCCGAACTGTTTCGCGACCCGGTAGGCGTCGGTGTCCGGGGAGTTGAAGCTGAACTTCTCGATCGGGATGTGCTTGTTGGCGTCGGCGTACTCGTCGCCGAGGGTGTCGCAGGCGAGGCCGAGGGCGTGGAGCACGTCGTCGGACTCCGCGTCGCAGGGGATGACCTGGCCGGGCGCCTGACAGACCTCGCAGGCGGAGGTGTTGAAGGAGCAGTTCTCGGCGCAGCTCAGGGCGCCGCCGGTGAACTTCTCATCGATGTCGGAGCACTCGGTGACCGGGAGGAGGTCGCCGTCGCAGGCCTCGTCGTCGTCGAGCTCGCCGTTGCCACAGTTGTCGGGCGCCGGCGTGAGGGTGCAGTCGGCCTCGCAGCCGTCGCCCGGATCGAGGTTGCCGTCGTCGCACTCCTCGCCCGGGTCGACCATGAGATCGCCGCACTCGCCCTCGCCGGTGTCCTCGGTGATCTGACCGGTGGTGGTGTCGTCTGTGGTCCCGGTCGTGGTGGTGTCGTCCGAGGTTGTCGAGGTCGCCGTCCCGGAGCCCGTACCGTCGTCCGAGCCGGAGTCCGAGCCGGTCGTCCCCTCCGTCTGGGCCGAGCCGCCGGTGGCGTCCGAGTCGGTCGCACCGTCGGTGGCTGAGGTGCCCACGTCGTCGCCCTGGCAGCCGGCGGAGGGGAGGGCGAGGAGAGGCGCGCAGAGGATAAGCGGACGGATATGATTAAGGTGTCGCATGGGTATGATCCGTATGTCGCAGGGTCATCGGAGTCGTCAGAATCGATGCGGCTCTGTAATTGTGTAGCAGCATCGGCGGCCCCTCGGTACTTCCGAGAGACCGCCAGGATGTGGTCGTCTGCGAGAAGTTGGGGTCGGGCACCCGCTTCGGTGCAGGTGCAAACAAAGGCGGCGCCGACCCTGAGGGCGGCGCCGAAGCCCGACGAGATCAGCGTCTGGTGGGCGCTGAGGGGGTCATGTCGAGCTCGACGCGATCATTTCCGCGCATGACGACGACCTTGATCTCGACGTCCGGCTTGAGGACGCCAAAGGCGGCCATGTAGTCGTCTAGGTTGTGAACTTCGCGATCGGCGAGCTTGATGATCACGTCGCCCGCCTGGAGCCCCGCCTTCTCCGCGGCCCCCTCTGGGCGGACGCCGGTGAGCTTGACGCCGTCAACCTGGGCAGCGTAGTCGGGGATCGTCCCGAGCGAGACCCGGAAGCCGCCGCGGGTCGGCGCCTTGCGGGCGACCTTGACGGTCTCCAGCGTCGGCTTCTCCTTCATGAGGAGGCGGACGACCCCGAGGGCGACACCGCCGATCTGCGCGGCCCCCGGGATGTTGACCCGATCGATGTCATCGCTCGGCTTGTGATAGTCGTCATGGGCCCCGGTGAAGAAGTGAAGCACCGGCAGCCCCGCCTCGTAGAAAGAGGTCTGGTCGGAGGCGCCGTAGCCGTCCTCGCTCGCCTTGACGGTGAGGGCTCCGCGGCTGCGCTCTAGGAGATCGGGCCAGGGCTCCGAGGTGCCGGTGCCGGAGACGATGACGGAGCTGTCGCGGAGGCGGCCGACCATGTCGAAGTTGATCATCGCTGCGATCGATCCGCGCTCGGCGTCGCTGAGCTGCTCGACCAGGTGCTTGCTGCCGAGGAGCCCCATCTCCTCGGCGGCGAAGGCGTAGAAGACGACGTCGTAGGGGCGCGCGGAGGCGGGGACGGAGGCGAGGGATTCGGCGAGGGCGAGGACGGTCGCGACGCCCGAGGCGTTGTCGTCGGCGCCGTTGTGGATCGCGTCGACGCCGGGCGCGAGCGAGGAGCTGGTGCCGCGGCCGAGGTGGTCCATATGGGCGCCGAGAACGATGCGCTTGCCGGTGCTCCCGTCGCCGCGCAGGAGGCCGCCGACGTTCGCGGTCGCCAGGCGGATAGGCTCGATCGGCGTCGCGAGCTCAGCCTCGCGCCGGCTCTTCGCGCCGACGTTGGGAAGCTTGCCGCCGCGGGCCTGGAGGGCCGCGAAGATCTGCGGCGCAGCGGTCTTGCCGACGCTGACCACCGGGATCTGAAGATCGCTGAAGGCGCCGTGGTTGGGGTAGGAGACCTCGAGCTCGGGGTCGACGAGGATCACCGCGAGAGCTCCGCGATCCCGGGCGGCGATGACCCGTGACTGCGGTCGTGAGAGCGAGGGGGGCAGGTGGGGATCGTCGGGGGTGGTCGCGAGGGCGACGACGATCGATCCCTTGATCGCCTCGTCGAGGCCGGCGTAGTCCCCGTCTCCCTTGTCGCCGGGGATCCCCTGGCCCACGTAGAGGAGCTTCGCCTTGACGGGGGCGTCGCCCGTGTCGTGGCCGAAGGGGACGATGTTGTGGGGGACGCTGTCGTCGGCCTTGCCGAGCTTCAGCTGGCTCTCCGCGTCGCCCCGAAGCCGCACGCCGTCGACGACCTCGAGCGGCTGGAGGAACGACTCGCCGAAGGCGGGCTCCAGGCCGAACTCCTCCATCGCCGCTTGGATGTGGGCTTGGACCCGGAGGTCAGCCTCGGTTCCGGGAGGACGACCTTCTTGGGCGTCGGCGGCGAGGAAGCTGAGGTGCGCCTCGATCGTCGCGGCGGACGGCGGCGGGACGCTCTCCCACGGATCGGCGGGTGCTTGGGCGACCTGGTCGGTGTTCGCCGGATCCGGGCGTTGCGGATCCGCGCTCGGGTGGCAGGCGAGTCCGAACGCGAGCGCGGCGAGGAGCGGGAGGGAGAGCGAGCGGCGGCGCATAGGGGCGCAGAGTAGCAGCGATGGCGCGATCCAGCGCAGCGCTCTCCTGGCCAGAGATCGCCGATGGATGAGGCCGCGAAGACGTCGACACGACGGCGCCTCAGACCCTAGCAGACCCACATGCGGGGCAGGCCCGCACCAGCCCGCGATGAGAAACGCACCTGGAGATCGACTTCGTCGGCACCGCTGCGCCCTGCTCTCACGACAGCCCGTGGGGGACGGAGCGTCCGCCTACGAGCGCGGAGCTATCACCAATCGATGACCGAGGCGCCCCAGGTGAACCCGGAGCCGAAGGCGACCATCGCGATCTTCTTGCCCGGGACTAGGGTGCCGTCGTCGACGGCCTCGGCGAGGAGGATCGGCAGGGTCGCCGCCGTCGTGTTGCCGTAGCGCTCGATGTTGTGCGGGACCTTGGCGGCGGGGAGCTTGAGGAGTTCGGCGACGTATTGGTTGATCCGCAGGTTCGCCTGGTGGAAGAAGAAGAGGTCGATGTCGTCGATGGTGGTGCCAGCCTCGTCGCAGGCGCGGCGGAGCGCAGCGCTCATCTTGGCGACCGCGTGCTTGAAGACCATCCGCCCGTCCATCTGCGCGTACATGTACTCGGGGGCGACCTGGCCCACGCCCTCGTCGTTCAAGGGGATGAAGGGGCGCTTGCTGATGTCCCAGATCTTCTGGCAGAGGGTCTCTGCGTGGGAGCCGTCCGCGCCGATGTGTGCGCTGCGGATCCCTCGGTCCTCCTCGGTCGCGGAGACGATGACGGCCCCCGCGCCGTCGCCGAAGAGCGACGAGACCGTGCGCCCGCGGGTTGACAGATCGAGCGCTGCCGAGTGGGTCTCGGCGCCGACGACCAGGACGTGCTTGCTCGCGCCGGAGCGGACCATCGCGTTCGCGGTGGTCAGGGCGTAGAGGAAGCCGGAGCACTGGTTGCGCACGTCGAGGGCGGGCACGTGCTTGGCGTTCGGCCCCTCGTTGAGGCCGAGGCGCTCCTGCAGGAGCACGCCGCTGCCGGGGAAGGCGAAGTCCGGCGAGAGCGTGGCGAAGATGATGAGGTCGAGGTCGCTCGCTTCGATGCCGGCGTCCGCGAGCGCGTCCTTGGCCGCGTGGGCGCCGAGCTCGGCGCTGCCCACGCCTTCCTCGGCGAAGTGGCGCGCCTCAATGCCGGTCCGCTGGCGGATCCATTCATCGGTGCTGTCGATCCCGTAGTTCGTGATCAAGTCATCGTTGGTCACGGTCCGGGGCGGGACGTAAAAGCCGGTGCCCGAGATGCAGGCGTTGGTCACGGGTCGAGAGCTTGTTGTCACAGCGGCGGGAGTCTATCACGGGCCGCGCGGCCGGAGACCTTCGCGGGCGCCAGAGCGTCCGGGGGCAGCCGGCCTCACGGTCTCCGAGCCCACCCTTCGACCCGTCCCGTCACACAGCGGAGGACTTCACCGGTCGCTGAGGCTCGCCTCGCCGCCGCGACGTGAGGGCATCCTCTGGACGAGGCCAAGATCACAGGGACGGGGAGGGATCTGTCAGGCCAGCCGAGGCCGGCCTCGGTCACTCCGAGGAGCCGCCGCGGCGCTTGGCCTTGCGGGCCTCGGCGCGGGCTTGGATCTGCGCCTCCCGTGCCGCGGCCTCCTCGGCCTCCTCGAGCTCCTCGGCCTCGATGTCCTCCCAGAGGCCCATGACCATGTGCTCCTGGTCCTCCCAGGGCTCACCGTCGACGCTCTCCGACGGCTCCGTCCCGAGCATCTTGGTCGTGACGATGCCGTCGGGATCGAGCCCCGAGCGGGTCGCGCGTCCGACGAAGTACTTGCGCATCGACGCCGCGCGCTCCTCATGCTTCGTAGGACAGATCTTACCGCCAGAGACCGCCCGGTGGATGTTGTACCAGGTCGGCTCGAGGGTGACGTCGAAGCTCTCGCCGTCGGCGTCTTTGCAGCGGATGGCGCCGCTGTTCATCTTTCGCAGCGCTCGCAGGGCGGCGCGGCGGTAGAGCAGGATGTCGACGATCGGATCGCAGAGGACCCGCGGGTCGGCCTCTTTGTCCCAGAGCAGCGTGAAGTAGTTCGAGTTCATCCCGAAGAGACCGTAGGTCTGCCAGACCGACGGGTCGTCGGCGAAGGGGTTGTTCTCGTAGCGCTGGGACATCTTGCGCCAGCTCACGTAGCTGGCGTTAAGGTCAGGTGAGAGCCGGTGGACCAGCCCGGACTGGTAGCTCGACTCGCGGAGGGCGACCAGCGCGAGGAGCTTCTTGAACTCACCGTGGGCGCCGAGCCGCTTGCCGACGTGCCTTAGGACCCGCCGGGTTCGGTCCTGGGAGGACTTCGTGATCCGGGGGCGCTTCTCGTCGAGCGCGTGCACGCAGGCTTGGGGGCGGAACTCGAAGTCGCCGGCCTCCTCGCCGGCCTCCTCGCCGGCCTCGTCGTCCGCGACGTCATCCGTCACGTCGTCGTTGTCGTCGTTGTCGGACTCGTCGGCCGCGCTGGCGTCGTCGGAGTCGGCGAGCACTGAGCTGTCGCCGTCGTGGACGACCTCGTCGCGGGCGTCGACCAGCTCGCCGGAATCGTCGCTGGACTCGCTCTCACCGGCGTCGCCGCCGCAGGCGAAGAGGGCGAAGGACAGCAGCGAAGGAATGAGGCATCGCATCAAGAGCTTGCTCCTTGGCGGAGACCCGTGCAGGGGCACACGGGCGCTGGCCGCAGCGGTGGCGGCGAAGCGAGGGCGGAGGTGGCGCGTGGGCGCAGAGGTGGTGCGATGAGCGGCACGAGCTGGGGCAAGACCCGGGGGGTGAAGGGCGACCATCATAACGGTGGTTCCAGGGCTTTCGTAGTCTGCTATGGGCGTCTCTTCGGGCGCGATGTCGCCCGACTGTATATGCATGAAAAGTGACACTGGCACTTGCGCAGACGCGCGGCGGACGGGCGCCCATGAGCGGGTCAGGGCGCGCCCCCAAGATGTCGTGGATCGACTCGGCACCCTTACCCAATATGTTGTGGTCGTGTCCTGTGGGAGATCATGCGCGGTGCGCTTTTTGTGTCAGCGGCCGAGGAGCCTGGAGGGCTCTCAGACGCGCTCCTGCGCGGTGTTGACGGCCTCGCGCGAGTGTAGGGGGGGGGGATCCCACAGATGACAGATTCGAACGTTTTTCGGGGAATGTGCGCGCGGCGAGCATCAGCGCGCGGGGGATCATTCTATGTGTCTGTTAGGACATGGCCTTTTGGACATGTATCTGTGAGCCGGGGTTGAGCTCCCTGATTCGCCAGCTTTTCCCGCCCTGTGCGGGATCTGTAGACCCATGTGAGGCAAGTTTGTTGTCTGGGATACAGGAATAGCCTTGCTAAAGGCGTCGCTCAGCCCTTGCTTGTAGCTACACTCACGGCAGCTCTGCACGGACGCGGAGCGTGCTGAGGACGTGAGCCATGGACAGGGCGACTCGAGACGAGAACCAATTCCGATTCTTCCGACGGTGCGGGGCAAGCCCTGAAATCGTCCTTCTGGGCGCTCTTGCGGCGCTCTCTGGGGCGTCCGCCTGCGGCGATGACATCGCCATGGCGGAGAGCGAGACGGGGGCTCTATCTGCGGATGCCGATGGGTGGAGCGGGGCGTCGGGCGACACGACGTCCAGCTCGGCGAGCTCAGCCGGGACCACGGGGTCGTCGAGCACGGGCGTCGCGACGACGTCGGTGAGCGGGAGCACGGGCGGTGGATCGTCGACCGGCGATGCTTGTGGGGCGTCGGACACCCTCGAGGTCATCTCTCCGGGGGCTGTGTCGACCAACCCTGTGCTGCTCGCGGTGGAGGCAGGCCCCTCGGTGGTGCGTGTGAGCTACACCGCTGAGGGGATCTTTCCCCTCGGGGAGAGCGTCGACGCGGGCTCCGACTTCGCGGTCGAGGTGACGTTGATGACCCTGGGTCCGCGGACGATCGAGGCGACCGCCTACGACAGCTGTGACGAGGTGGTCGCGACGGCCTCCGTCGTGACGGTGGTCAGCGACGACGATGGGATGGAGGATCCCGGAGAGCTGGGGGATCCGGTCTGCTATCCCGGCGCGAGCGGGAGCTGGGACGCGTGTTTTGATCTGGTGATCGCCGCCGAGCACTACGACTACCCGCCCGCGCTCGACCAGGATCCGAACTACCGAGCGCCGAAGGCGTTCCTCGACGTCGGCGGGCTCGACCTCGGCGTCTACGTCGCGCCGAACTTCCAGCTCTCCGAGCTCATCAAGCCGGCCTACGGGGATTACGTCGTCATCCAGCCCCACGCCCTCGCCCGCCTCCAGGAGCTGCGCGACAAGCTCGGGGCGATCCAGGTGACCTCCGGGTATCGCAACCCCGAGCACAACGCCAGCGTCGGCGGTGCGACCTGGTCGCGGCACATGTACGGCGACGGCTTTGATCTCTACCCCTCGGAGAGCGACCTTGAGTCGCTCTTCGCGGAGTGTGCGGCGAAGGGCGCCAGCTTTCGACAGCTCTACGACAACCACGTGCACTGCGACTGGCGGGCGGAGACGGTGGACACCCGCTTCTTCGGCGACGCGAAGGACGCCGCGCCGGCGCAGCCGAACCCGCCGAGCGTCGAGCTCGTCGCCGACGGAGACGGGTTCCTCGCGCCGGCGATCGGCTGGGATGAGGGCGAGCCGCTGCGTCGTTGGCGGGCGTTGGACGCCCAGGGCGACAGGGTCGCGGAGGCCTACGGGGCGCGCTTTGTCCCCCCGGCGGGGAGCTCGACGGTCGAGGTCGAGGTCGGCGGCGTTCTTCGGCGGACGATCGCTGTGGACTGAGCCCTCGAGCAGGCCGTGGCGGGTGTCCCGTGCGCTCTCGGGCCGCAATCGTTGGCCCTCTCGGCTTCGACGAAATGCCGCCGTGCTGGGCCGTACCGCGAGCTGCGGCGGGGCCGAGAGGGGGAGGAGGGCCAGCGAGAGCGCGCGGGACGCTCGCCACGGTCTGTCACGAAGATGGGGCGCAGGGGCGTCGACGAAGTTGATCTCCAAACGCGCTTCTCATCGAGAGGAGGTGCGGGCCTGCCCCGCGTGTGGGCCTGCTAGGCTAGGGGACGCGGATCCGTTGACGCCAGAGGATCCAGAGGAACGCCGGCGCGCCGAGGAGGCTCGTGACCACGCCCGGCGGGATCACGATCCCCGAGACGGCGCGGGTGCCCGTGTCGACGAGGAGGAGGAGGGCGCCGCCGAGGATCGCCGAGAGGGGGAGGAGCGAGCGGTGGCTCGGGCCGATGAGCCGGCGGGCGAGGTGGGGGACGATCAGGCCGACGAAGCCGATGATCCCGGTCAGGGCGGTGGCGCTGCCGACGAGGAGGCCGATCGCCGCGACGGCGAGGAGGTGGAGCCGGCGGAGATCGACGCCGAGCGAGCGGGCCGTGTCGGCGCCGAGGAAGAGAACGTCGAGGTCGCGGCGTATCCAGAGGCTGAGGGCGAGGCCGCCGCTGACGAGCGGCGCGGCGATGCCGAGGTGGGACCAGCTCCGCCCCTCGAAGGAGCCCATCATCCACTGGAGGACGCGAAGGCCGAGGTCCCAGCGCTGCGCCGCGAGGGCGAGGATCAGGGTGGTGATCGCCGAGGTCAGCGCTGCGATGGCGACGCCTGAGAGGAGGAGCGTCGCGACGTCGACGCGGGCGCCGATGAAGGCGAGGAGGAGGAGGAGCACCGCGACAGCGCCTCCGGCGGCGAGCCCTGCGGTCGCCCACGGGCCGAAGGCGTCGACGCCGAAGGCGAAGCCGAGGACCGCGAAGAGGGCTGCGCCCGAGGATATTCCGAGGATCCCCGGCTCGGCGAGGGGGTTGCGGAAGATCCCTTGGGTGAGGGCACCGGCAGCGCCGAGGGCCGCGCCGACGAGGGTCGCGAGGAGCGCCCGGGGTAGGCGGAGGTTCCAGACGATCGCGTCGGCGATGGCGGGGCTGGAGGCGTCGCTGATACCGAGGTGGGAGCCGAGGATCGTCAGGACATCGCCGAGCCCAAGCTCGCCCGGCCCGACGAGGAGGGCGAGGGCGAGAACCCCGAGCCAGAGGGCGAAGGCCAGGGGGAGGAGCTTGCCTCGCCCTTGAGGGGCGTTCGGGCTCGGTGGTGTTGTGCCCGCGCGCGCCATCATGACCCCGACAAGGCTCGCCTCTTCTGCTCCTCGCCGAGGAGCCCTGCGGCTTCGATCATGCCGGCGCCGGTGCTCGCCAGGGAGGCCCCGGGGATCCCGATGACGCCGCCCTTGCGGGCCGCTTGGGTCGCGGCGATCCCGGGGCGCGCGGCGAGCTCCTGCTCGGCTTCGGCGCAGCGGGGCGGCTCACAGCTGATGACGATGATCGGCGGATCCCAGGCGACGAGCTCCTCGACGCTGAGGGCTGCGTGGCCCTCGACGCCGCGCTCGCCGGCGAGGTTGGTCAGCCCGGCGTAGAGCGCGATCCCGTCGAAGGTCGTCCCGGAGCCGGCGACGAGGCCGTCGCTCCAGGCGACGGCGGGGGTCTTGGGGCCGTCTCCGATCGTCTCCGCGAGGGCGGCGAGCTCCGCCTCCTGCGCTCGGATCAGCCGCTCTCCCGCATCGGTCGCGCCGACCTCAGCGGCCACCGCTCGGGTGTGTCGCCAGAGATCGTCAAAGCCGTTGAACCCGTCGAGGTAGAGGGTCTTGACCCCTTGAGCCTCGAGGAAGGCGCGGGTCTCCGCGGAGGTGAAGGAGGCGATGATCACGAGATCGGGGTCGAGCGCGAGGAGAGCTTCGCTGCTCCCGGGGAGCCGTGGGATCGCGCTCGGCCAGCGATCGACGATCGTCGAGTAGCGCGGATCATCGACGAGCGGGCTGACGGCGACGACCCTCGCCCGGACCTCGGGGCCGAGGGACCAGAGGAGCTCGTCGCTCAGGATCGTCTGGGAGGCGATCGACCGGGGGGGGGGCGTCTCGGTCTCGCCCTTTCGCGGGGGTGTCTGCTCGCTCTCTTCCCTCTTGCAGGCGGCGACCGTGAGGCCGCCCAACAGGAGCAGGAGGAGAGCGCTCGCGAGCCCGCGGACGATGTCCCTCGGCGGAGCAGGCGGGGTTGGCTGGACGTCGTGCACGGGCCTCAGGGGACGATGGTGATGGCGTAGGGGGGGAGGCCGGTGGCGAGCGGCGCCTCTGCGAGGGGGACGAGCGGCGCGTCGACGGTGTCGCCGAGGTGGAAGCCGCGTAGACCGCTGGCGCCGGGGCTGCGATCGCCCACCCAGAGTGTACCGGCGACGATCTCGAGGGCCTCCTCGCTGGTCTGGAGGCCCGCGAGAACCCGCTCCGGGGGGCTCGCAGGGGAGCCCTCGCCGTCCCCGAGGAGGAAGCGATCGACGACCACCTCGGCGAAGTCCTCGGTGTAGCTCGCGAGGTAGAGGGCGTCGCCCGCGGGGGTCAGGGCGAAGGCCTGAGGCTGGAGGTAGGAGGTGATGCCGACGGTGCTCAGGGTCTCCTGGTCGATAAGCCAGGTGCTGCTCAGGGCGTCGAGGTCGAGGCGTTCGACGCCCTCGCTGAGGACCAGCAGGGTGTGGCCGCTGGGATCCCGAGGGTCGAGCCGCCACTGCCGGGCCCAGGTCCCCTGGAGGGGGATGCCCTGGATCCCGTCGAGGGTCGGATCGAGATCGTGGATCTGGCCGCTCGTACGATCGATGAGCGCGACCTCGCCCCGCTCGTGGCGCGGGAGGAAGCCCAGGCTGGGGTCGAGATCCTGGACGCTGACCAGCAGCGTTTGATCGCAGACCATCGCCAAGGAGGCCTCGGGGTTGCCGTCCTCGTCGGCGATAGGTCGCAGGTCGAGCGGGGCCAGGGCGACGGGCCGCGCGGGATCGCTGAGGTCGTAGACCAGCACCTGAGGGCTCGCGAAGAGGGTGATGTAGGCCAGGGCGTCGGCGCTGAAGGCCATCTTCTGGGGGTTGGCGCTGACGACCCCGTCGACCTCGATCGCCTGCTGATCGACGAGGCTCCAGCCCTGGGCTGGATCGATCACGTCGAGCGCGTCGATCTGGAAGCGATGGAGCAGGTAGAGGTGCTCGCCGAAGGCGAAGGGTTTGGCGTCCGTGCTGCCGAGGGCCACGTCTGGCGTGCCCTGGGCGGAGCCGACGTCGACGATCGAGAGGGCCCCGGTCGCGAAGTCGGTGGTGGTCACCGCGATCGACCGGCCGCTGGTCGGCGGCCCGGTGCAGGGGGCCGTGATCGTCGGCGCGCCGACGATCGGCGGCGGCGGGTCCTCGCCCTGGTCCGGCGGCCCCTGGCTGGGCAGCTCACAGCCGAGGAGCAGGGGGGCGAGCCCCGAGAGGCCGCAGAGGAGGGTCTGTCGGGGGCGGCTGCGGGGGCCGGCGCGACGTCGGCGGGGCGAGGCGTCCATCACAACGAGACCAGGCTGTGGGGGGGCAGGCCGGTGTCGAGCGGAGCTGCGGTCATCTCGGTCGGCGGGTCGACGCTCAGGTCCCAGACCCGGAGGCCGGTGGCGTCGAGGGTGGCGTCGCCGACCCAGAGCTGGTCGCCCAACCGCTCGATCGCGCGATCGAGGGTCGAGACCCCGCTGAGCAGCTTGTCGGGCGCCGCGGTGTCGTCCTGGAGGTTGACCCGGTAGATCGCAGAGGCGGGGTACGTCCCGTCGGTCGCGCTGAGATAGGCGATCTCGCCAGCGTCGTCGGTGACGAAGGCCTGGGTGTCGAAGCCGCTGATCCCGACGGCCCCGAGGGACTCGGCGGAGACAGCCCAGGAGCGGGTCGCGGTCGGCACGTGGATCCGCTCGATGCCGCTCGTGAGGACGAGGATGGTCTCACCGCTGGGGTCGCTCGGGTCGACGCGGATCTGCCGCGGCCAGGCTCCCTCGAGGGCGAGCCCCTGGACCCCCTCGGCGTCGGGATCGAGGTCGATCGCGCTCTGGCTGGCGGTGTCGATCGCGAGGAGGTAGCTCTGGTCGACCGGGGCGTAGGTCGGATCGAGCCGCTGGATCCCGACGAGGAGGGTCGAGCCGCAGGCGATCGCGACGCCTGCCTCCGGGTTGCCGTCATCGTCCGCGAAGGCGCTGATGTCGATGCTGCCGACCTTGGTCGGCGCGGCCCCCTGGAAGTCGACCACCTGGACCTCCGGGGCGCCGAAGAGGGTCAGGTAGCCGAGCCCGTCGCTGGCGAAGACCAGGCTTTGCGGGTTGGGCTCGGGGACGCCGTCGACGCTGACGTCAAAGCTGCCCTTGGAGGCCCAGGAGGAGCTGTCTAGGACGTCGATGGCGTTGAAGCCGTAGCGGTGGATCAGGTAGAGGTCGCCAGCGTGGCTGGTGGCGACGGTGTCGGTGCTCGCGGCCGCGACGTCGACGTCGACGCTCATCGCCGCGTCGGCGATGCTGAGGCCGCCGTTGACGTAGTCGTTGGTGACCACGGCGATCTTGCTCGGGCTGGCCGGGGCGCCGCCGCAGGGGCCGTCGAGCGGGACGAGCTCGTCGCCGCCAGAGTCGGAGTCGGAGTCGGAGGTCGAGGCGGTGTCGCCCGCCGTCTCGCTGTCGCCGTCGCCGATGATGACGCAGGCGCTCGTCAGCGAGAGGGTCAAGGGTAGGATCGATGCCAGGGTCGTGTGGAGCTTCATGGTGTCCGTCCGTGGTGGGCGTGAAGGCTGAGTTCGGGGCGTTTTGTCCGGCTCTCGCCGGGATCGAGGTCGATGCGGAGGCTGGCCCAGAGGGAGCGTCCGGGGAGCGGGTAGCCGATGAAGTCGCTGATCGGCAGGGTCAGCGCCGTCGCCCCGCGGATCGGCGGGATCCAGGTCGTCGTCCGCCGATCGAGGAGGTTGCGGATCTCCAGGCCGACGTGAAAGCGGTCGGCGACGCGGAGGGCGACGCCGCAGCCGTGGAGGGTCCGCGGCGGGACGGCGACCCGCTCGGCGGTGTCGAGGAAGGTCCCGGCGACGGTCTCGACCGAGTAGGCGAGGCGGGGCTCCAGGTTGACGCTCTGGGCCCGCCAACGGTGGCCGACGCTCGTCCGGGCGAAGAGCTGGTGGAGCGGTCGTCCCGGGAGGCGCTTCCCGTCGGTCGACGGATCGGCGCTGTGGTTGGTCGAGGCGAGGAGGGTGTAGCTGCCGTCGACGACGACCGTCCGGCTCCACGCCTCGGCGTGGACCGACGACTCGAGGCCGCGCAGGGTCGCCGAGGCGAGGTTTATCGGCTGGATCACCGGCCCGGTCTGCACCCATTGGATGAGGTTCTCCGAGCGGTTCCAGAAGCCTGCGACGTGGACCCTCGCGCGGTGGGGGCCGCGGCTGCCGGCGACGACAAAGCCCCCCTCGGCGGTCCTCCCCCGCTCGGCGACGAGGTCGTCATTGCCGACCACATAGCCGCGGTCGCCGAAGAGCTCGAGGAGGTTCGGCGCGCGAAAGTAGCGGCCGACGCTTGCCCGGAGGGAGAGCCCGCCGGCGACCGCGAGGCGACCGGCGATCCGCGGGGAGAGGCCGACATCGGCGCTGCGCTTGTGCGCTCCATCGTCGCCCCCGCCGCAGGCGGCGAAGCGGCTGTGGACCCCGTCGGCGCGGAGGGCCGGGGCGAGGAGGAGGCGCTCGCCGACGCGCTGTTCTAGCTGTGCTCCGGCGGCGAGGGCCAGGCGCTGGCGTCGAGCGTCGCTGCAACCGTCGACCGTGGCGTAGTTCTCGCGGACGGCGATCGTCTCGCCGCGACCCTCCGCGAGCAGGTCGAGGCTGGCCCCGCGCCACAGGGGCACGCCGAGGCGCGGAGAGAGGTAGAGGTCCCCGGCGAGGAGGCGCTCATCGTCGACGCCGAGGCCGACCTCGCTCTCCGGGTCGCGGTAGTGCCGACGCTCGACGCCGATCCCCGAGACCCAGCTGAGCGGGCCTCGGCCGGCGAGGAGGGTGGGGTGGGTGATGCTGAAGAGGCTCCGCGCCGTCAGGGTGTCGAGCGAGGTGAAGCGAGACTGGGCGTGCCCCGGGCCGGGGATGCCCTGGCGCTTCCAGAAGACCATCTCGCGCCCGCGGATCCGCCAGGGGCCGCGACGACCGGCGAAGCCGACCTGACCGACGACCCGCTCGTAGTGGTTGTTGCGGCGGCGGACGATCCGATCGTCGTCGGGGTTTTGCAGGGTCCCGCGGGTGTCGAGGAAGGTGAAGCCTCCGCCGGCGCCGCTCACCCCGACCCGGGTGTCGACGCAGAAGCGCCGGAGCCGGCGCTTGTAGGCGACCTGGGCGCTGTGGGCGGCGAAGGAGCCGAGGCCCGAGCTGGCGCGGAGGGCAGGTCCTGCGCACCTGTGATCGGTGCGCAGGTGGACAGCCCCGCCGATCGCCGAGCCGAGCGCGAGCGGCAGGTAGCCGCGGTGGACCTCGACCGTGTCGAGGCCGTCGAGCGCGAGGTCGCTCGGGCTGACCAGGCCGTTGAGGCTCTGGCCGAGGGGGACGCCGTCGACGAAGAAGCCGACCTGCTGCGAGGTCGACCCGCGGATCGACACTGCGGAGAACTGGCCGAGCCCGCCGAGCGATCGGACCGTGGTCGCGGCGCCCTCGTGGAGGAGCTGGGGGAGGTCATCGGCCGGTCGGGTGCCGTCGATCTCGGCGACGTCGATCGACGTGACAAAGCCGGGGTTTTGCCGATCGGCCCGGCGCTGGGGCTCCTCGCGTTGGCTGCGGACGATCGTTCGATAGCCGCGAGCGCCCTCGGGATCCGCCTCGCCCGTTGCGCTCTCGGGGTCCGGCGGCGCTGGCGGGCGCTCGGAGCTCGTCAACGCCGGGGCGCTCGCGCTCGCGTCGGCCTCGAGAGCCCAGAGACCCGCGAGCGTGAGACCGCCAAACGCGACGCGCAGGCCCCAAAGGGGGCTGCGGGGGAGGGCGCTTGGGGGCGTAGGTAGGCTGGGGGTCGAGCGTCGGATGGCGAGTTCACTCCCGTCTCACCATGTTTGGGAGGCGGGAGCCCACGCATCACGCAGGACATCTCCGGTCCTTCCTCCCGTGGACCGCGCTCCGAGCGATCGGAGCGGCGAGTTGCTCGTGGCAGGTCTCCTGGCTTTCGGGTCAACCTCGGTCTGCGCCTTCCCAGGGAGGAATCCCCAGTGGCTCTGTGCAGACTTCGTCACCGATCACAGTGGCGGGAGCCGCGTCGGTCTTGCACCGACTTCCCTATTGTCACTCCGACAGTGTCGCAGTGACCGCGAGCGCTAGATTGTCGAGCGGATATGGCCGAGCAAACGCTTCCTGTCAACCGGCGCTGAGCCCCGCGCGCCTAGGAGACGGGGCTGTGAGTATGATCTCAAGTCTCACGCCAGGCGCAGCATCACTCTGCTTCCATTGCAAACCCAAGTCATATAACTAACCTGACAGTTATGGCACGCATCTCCGCTGGCGCTCCTACCCTCGCTCTCACCCTCGCCCTCGTCGCCCTCGGCGCCTGCGGTGACGACGACACGATGGCCGGTGATACAGACGCCGCGACGTCGACCTTCGAGACCGACTCGGAGGGAGCGACCTCGGGCACGACGGGGGTGCCCTTTGAGCCCTATCCCGCGCGCGGTGTGGCGATCACGAAGGTCGAGGCGAACGCGGGCGTCGCGGTGCCGATCGGCCTCGACGGCGGCGGGGTCGACGGTGGGGGCCGCAACGCCTACATCGTCCCGCGCCGCGACACGCTGATCCGGGTCTTCCTCGACGTCGGCGACGACTGGGTCGAGCGCGACATCGAGGCTCGCCTGACGCTCGTCCACAGCGACGGCAGTGAAGAGGAATTCAGCGAGGTCTTCACGGTCTCGGAGGACACTCGCGACGGGCAGATCATCTCGAGCCCCTACTTCGGCCTCGGCGCTGAGTCGCTGCGACCGGGGGTGCGATACAAGGTCTCGCTCTGGGAGACGGGGTGGGGCTACGAGGAGCAGGCTGAGCCGGACCCGCCGCCGATGCTCCCGGTCGACGGCACGACCGCCCCCATCGGCGTCGAGGACAGCTACGTCAACATGCGCGTGGTCCTCGTGCCGGTCGACTACAGCTACGGAGGTTGCAGCAAGGTCGTCGACGGGGAGGCCATCCGCAAGGACTTCGACGACGCTCTCTTCCAGCAAAACCCGCTAGAGAGCCTCGAGATGGAGATTCACGAGCCCTACAAGGTCACCTACGACATGGGGGACTACAGCGGTCTCAACAAGCTGGTGAACGAGATGAGCCAGCTCCGCGCCGCGGAGGGGGCGGACCCGGAGGTCTACTACTATGGGATCTTCGACAACTGCGGGAAGTGCATCTCCGCCGGCGGCGTCGGCCAGGGCTGCACCGTCGGCCTGGCGGCGAACATCACGGGCGGCAGCAAGTCCGACGCGTGGGCCCGCGCCTCCGCCGGTCAGCTCAACAGCGGTGCTGCGGGCACCTTTGTCCACGAGGTCGGCCACACCCAGGGCCGCCGCCATGTCTACTGCGCGAGCGCGGGGACCCAGGCCGCCGGGACCGATCCTAGCTATCCCTACGACAAGGGCGAGATCAACATCTGGGGCTTCGGTGTCCGCGACTTCGGCCTCCGTCACCCGACCGCGACCGCCGACTACATGTCCTATTGCTCGAAGAGCTGGTGCTCGGACTGGCAGTGGAACGCGACCTACCAGCGGATCAAGACCCTCTCGAGCTGGGAGGGGGAGGGCGCTGGAGCTGTGAAGGAGCCCGGCCTTCTCATCGGCGCCATCGCCCCCGACGGGACGGAGGACTGGTGGACCGTGCCGGGCACCTTTGAGGATCGGGCTCGGGAGCGCTCGGGGCTGCACCGGGTCCGCTTCGCGGTGGGCGGTGAGACGGTCGAGACCGCGGCCGAGGTCAGCGTCCGACCGCACTACCCGACGGTGAACATCGTCGCTCCGCTGCCGGCGGACTTCGACGCCGAGGCGGGGGAGATCCGCTACCTCCACGGGGACGATGAGCGGGTCGTGACCGTCGAGCCGGCGAAGATCCTCCACCTTGGCGATCGCCTCCGCACTCGCTGACCCCTGGGGGAGATCCCGCGGGTTTCCTGAGCCTTCGGTCATCACGGGCCTCCCCGGAGGAGCTTCGGCCTAAATGTGACGGCCAGGTCCGCGCCTCGGCTCCGCTGAGGACCGCGAAGCCTGACCAGAACGACCGCTGCGCCGGATCTGGGCGTTCTCTCGCCGGCCTGGGCGGTGCCGCCGGGGGCGCTCTCGCAGGTGGTCAGGGGCGGTGCTTCTGGGGTAGCCTGGGCCCTGGAGAGAAGTGATGCTCGAGTTTCCGATCGCAGAGCTCATCACCCCCGAGGAGCAGGTTGCTGTCGCCCGGGCGGTGGCAATTATGGCGTCCAGCGACGAGCAGGTCTCGGACAGCGAGCGCCACTTCGTCGAGGAGCTGATGGGGCAGATGATGCTCCTCCCGGAGGAGCGCGATCTCGTCCGGCGTGAGTTCACCAATCCGAGCGACCTCGTGACGGTCGCTCGTCTGGTGACCCATCGCGAGGCTCGGATCTACCTCTACTACCAGGCGGTGAGGGCGGCCTTCGCCGACAGCCGCCTCGTCGACGGTGAGCGCGAGGCGCTGCTGAAGCTCGCGGAGGCCTTCCGCTTCAGCGGAGAGCACGCCAAGGACTTCATCCAGTGGGTCGCGGACAGCATCGATCTCCGGGAGCGTGGCCAGCAGCTCCTCGTCGAGATGTAGCTGACGAGTCGCGGATGGGCCCCGGATGGGTCGCAGGGCGGCCGTCCCGATCCTCGACGCGGTCGCTCCGGTCGGGACGACGTAGGGCTTGCGCGGCGAGGCGCGACTCCCCATACTCGGCCGCCCATGGCCCGCGTCACCGTCGAAGACTGCCTCGCACGTGTCCCCAACCGCTTTGCCCTGACGATCCTCGCCTCGCGGCGAGCTCGCGCCCTCCTGGAGGGAAAAGGCAAGGCGCTCGTCCAGTGCGACAACAAGAGCGCCGTCACAGCGCTTCGAGAGATCAGCGCTGACAAGGTCCGCTTTATCGAGGATGTCGACACCGTTCTCGTCGACTTCATCGCTGAGCAGCGGACACGACTCCAGGCGAGCACCGGCGATGGCTACATCGACGCCGCTGCCTTCGGCATGGAGGGCGAGGACGTGACCGAGGACATCGAGGAGCTGACGGCAGACCTCGAGAAGCTCGTCGCCGCCGACGACGACGATGACGACGATGACGCGAGCGAGAGCGACAGCGAGGACGGCGCGGACGACGACGACGACACGGACGCCGACGTCGGCGACGACGACACGGCGGACCTCGGTGATCTCGAGGACGACACCGACGACACCGACGACGACGACGACGACGACGACGACGACGTGTGAGCCTCGATTGCGGCTCGGTGTCACGCTAGGAGCCGGCGGCGAATGTCCTGCGCGGCTTCGCTTGCCCTCGCTGGCTCGGTCGGCGTGTCGTCGCGGCCGGGAGGACCGACCATCGCCCGGCGAGAGCCTGCGGGACTCTCGCTTCGCGGCGCTCGCGGTCGCCTTCGCGGTGGCCCTCGGCGGGTGTGTTGCAAAGGCGCCGCCGCCACGGTGGCCGCCACCGACACCGCCGCGGATCGCTGAACCACTTACGCAGCAGGTTCCGCAGGAAAGCCCCGAGAGCGACGGTGCTGGCGATTGTCCGCCAGCCTGTGCTACCGATGCTTCCGCCGATGAGCACGCCGAACTTTCGCAAGATCCTGGTCGCGAACCGGGGTGAGATCGCCCTCCGTGTCTTTCAGACCTGCGCCGAACAGGGGATCAAGACCGTCGCCGTCTACTCCGAGGCGGATCGCGACTCGCTCCACGTCGCCTTCGCCGACGAGGCTGTCTGTCTCGGCGGCGCGACGGCTAGCGAGAGCTATCTGAACGTCGAGCGGATCATCGCCGCCGCGAAGGAGACCGGCGCCGAGGCGATCCATCCTGGCTACGGCTTTCTCAGCGAGCGCGCGGTCTTCGTCGAGGCCTGTCAGGCCGCCGGGATCGTCTTCATCGGGCCGCCCGCGGAGGCGATGAACGTGATGGGCGACAAGGTCCGATCGCGCAAGGCGATGGCCGCCGCGGGCGTACCGGTGGTCCCCGGGGTCAACGACCTGAGCTCCGCGCAGGAGGCGATGGTCGCGGCCCGCGAGATAGGCTTCCCGGTGATGCTCAAGGCCTCAGCCGGCGGCGGCGGCAAGGGCATGCGGATCGTCCATCAAGAGGATGAGCTGGTGCGCGCCTACCAAGCGGCGAGCCGTGAGGCCGAGAAGTCCTTCGGCGACGGCCGGCTGCTGATGGAGCGGGCGGTGATGAGCGCCCGCCACGTCGAGATCCAGCTGATGGCCGACAACCACGGTGAGGTCGTCTACGTCGGCGATCGCGACTGCTCGGTCCAACGTCGCCATCAAAAGGTGATCGAGGAGGCCCCGAGCCCGAGCCCGCAGATGACCCCGGAGGTGCGGGCGGCGATGGGAGAGGTCGCTGTGCGGGCGGCGAAGGCCGTCAACTACAGCGGCGCCGGCACGGTGGAGTTCCTCTTCGAGGAGACGTCCTCAGGACCGCGCTTCTACTTCCTCGAGATGAACACGCGGCTTCAGGTCGAGCATCCGGTCACCGAGGCGACCTGCGGTCGGGATCTCGTCCTCGACCAGATCCGCGTCGCCGCAGGGGAGCCCCTCGGCTACAGCCAGGCCGACGTGATCCTCCACGGCCACTCCATCGAGTGCCGGATCTACGCCGAGGACCCTATCCGCTTCTTGCCCTCGCCGGGGACGGTCCACACCGCTCGCTGGCCGGTCGGCGGCAACATCCGCGTCGACACGGCGGTGGCCAGCGGCAGCGTCGTCTCGTCGCACTACGATCCGATGGTCGCCAAGCTCTCGGTGTGGGCCCCTGATCGGGCGACCGCGATCGGGAGGATGCGGGAGGCGCTGAAAGAGACCGTTCTCCTCGGGATCTCGACCAACATCGCCTTTCACCTGCGGGTCCTCGCCGAGCCGGACTTCGTCTCCGGCCACTTCTCGACCCGCTACATCGACGAGCACCCCGACCTTTTGCAGACGTCTGAGCTGGGGGAGACCGAGGCGAAGGCGATCGCCGCGGCGGCCGCGTTCGATGCGGCCATGGCTCCGGGGGCGGAGGCCGGGGGCGTCTCGCATGGGGTGATCCCCTCGCCGTGGCGACAGTCTCTTCGCTGGCGTCGCTAGAGCCCTCGCAGTCCGCTCTCTGCGCTCCCGCTAGCGATTGATCGCATTGTCCATTCGTGGCACCAAGGCGCCGTGCGAACGAAGCGGGAGAAGGCGACCAAATTCATTTTTGTCACGGGGGGCGTGGTCTCCTCGCTCGGCAAGGGACTGTGCGCCGCGTCGATAGGCGCGCTCCTCGAGGCGCGCGGGCTCAACATCGGCCTGCAAAAGCTCGATCCGTACCTGAACGTCGACCCCGGGACGATGAACCCGACCCAGCACGGCGAGGTCTTCGTCACCGACGACGGCGCGGAGACGGACCTCGATCTCGGCCACTACGAGCGCTTCGTCTCGCACCGGATGTCGCGCCACTCGAACTTCACCTCGGGGCAGATCTACGAGTCGGTGATCCGCAAGGAGCGGCGCGGGGACTACCTCGGCCAGACGGTCCAGGTCATCCCCCACGTCACCAACGAGATCAAGAAATGCATCCTCGAGGCCGCTGAGGGGCTCGATCTGCTGATCGTCGAGATCGGCGGGACGATCGGCGACATCGAGAGCCTCCCCTTCCTCGAGGCGATCCGTCAGTTCTCGCTCGATCTCGACCCGCAGGACACGGCCTTCGTCCACCTCACCTTGCTCCCGTACCTGCCGACGGCGGGCGAGCTCAAGACCAAGCCGACGCAGCACTCGGTGATGAAGATGCGGGAGATCGGTATTCAGCCGGACATTCTCATCTGTCGTAGCGAGCAGCCGATCGCCCGCTCGACCCGCGAGAAGCTGGCGCTCTTCACCAACGTCCGCGCCGACTCGGTGATGTCCCTGACCGATCAGGACACGATCTACAAGGTCCCGCACATCCTCCACAACGAGGGCCTGGACGACAAGCTCTGCGATCTCCTGAACATCTGGAGCCGCGAGCCGCGGCTGGAGGAGTGGAAGCGGATCGTCGCGACCCTGGAGAAGCCCGAGCAGCGGGTGAAGATCGGGATCGTCGGCAAGTATGTCGAGCTCGCGGAGTCCTACAAGAGCCTCCACGAGGCGCTCACCCACGGCGGCATCGCCTGTGACGCGGCGGTCGACATCGAGTACATCGACGCCGAGAAGCTGACCGTCGGCGGACCGAAGGAGCACCTGGGCGGGGTGTCGGGGATCCTCGTCCCCGGAGGCTTCGGCGAGCGCGGCAGCGAGGGCAAGGTGGCGGCGATCCGTTACGCCCGCGAGAACGGGATCCCCTACCTCGGGATCTGTCTCGGGATGCAGCTCGCGGTCTGCGAGCTCGCCCGCAACGTCGCCGGGATCCCGGCGGCCCACAGCGCCGAGTTCGGTGACGATGATGACTCTGCGGTGATCCACCTGATGGACTCGCAGGAGGGGGTCAGCGACAAGGGCGGGACCATGCGCCTGGGGGCCTACGCCTGCGATCTGGTCCCCGGGACCCTGGCCGCGCGGATCTACGGCCGGACCCGGATCTCCGAGCGTCATCGCCACCGCTACGAGTTTAACAACCGCTTTCGCGAGCGCTTGACCGCCGCAGGGCTCGTCCTCTCGGGGATCTCTCCCGACGGAGCGCTGGTCGAGATGATCGAGCTCCCGGTGGAGGATCACCCCTTCTTCGTCGGCTGCCAGTTTCACCCCGAGTTCAAGAGCCGACCGACGGCTCCACACCCGCTCTTCACCGCCTACGTCGCGAGCGCGCTCAATCACAGCCGCGGCAGGCGAGGTAGCGCAGCTGTGAGCGCCTAGCAGCAGCCCCACACGCGGGGCAGGCCCGCACCACCTGTCGATGAGAATCGCGTTTGGGGATCGACCTTGTCGGCAACCCTGCGCTCTATTCCCATGACAGACCGTGGCAGGAGTCCCGCGCGCACTCGCTTGCCCTCGTCGGGCCTCTCGGCCCCGCCAAAACCTGCACTACAGCCCGCTGGTCGACGATCCTCTGCGCCCTTGGCCGCGCGGAGCCCCCGGGGAGCCGTCAGGGCCCTAGCCGGGGCGCTCGATCAGGCATGTGCGGTGATGACACTCCGCGCCTAGCGCGATGTGTCCTAGCGCTCCGGGACGAGCGGCTGCGCAAGCCTGTCTTGTCAGCCGGCATCTGGTACTCTGGTCGACAGCCGGAAGAGCGAGGAACACCGATGGCCCTCCAGATGCGTCCCGACCTGCGGATGAGCCAGCAGCTGGTGATGACGCCGCAGCTCCAGCAGGCCATCAAGCTGCTGCAGCTCTCGCGGATCGAACTCACCGATCTGGTCCGCGATGAACTCCTGGAGAACCCCCTCCTCGAAGAGTCGCAGGAGCTCGGGACCGGCTCCGATGACGGCGGCGACGGGGACTCTGGGGACGGCAGCGGCGCGGACGGGGGGAGCGACTCCGACCGCGACGCAGCCCCCGAGCCGGTGGCCGAGGTCAAGGTCGAAGAGGTCAAGGTCGCCGACGACTTCGACTGGAAGTCGGTCCTCGAGAACAACACCTATCTCCCGCCGGACCCCGGGGCCGGCGGCGGGGGTGGCGACGAGCTGCCGTCGCTCGAGGCGACCCACTCGGCCCCAGAGACGCTCGACGAGCATCTGCTGTGGCAGGTTCGGATGTCGAACTACTCCGCGCTCGACGAGGAGATCGCCGAGTACATCATCCGCTGCCTCGGCTCCGACGGCTCCCTCGGCGATGTCACCGTCACCCAGATCGGCCGCCGCCTCGGGGTGTCGCCGCTGCAGGTGGAGACGGTGCTCCGCAGGGTCCAGTGCCTCGATCCTGTCGCGATCGCCAGCCGCAACCTGGCGGAGTGCCTGTGGATCCAGGCCAACCACCCGGAGCATCCGATCGAGGATCCCCTGGTCTTGGGGATCATCGCCAAGCACCTCCACAAGCTCGAGAACCGCGGCTATCCGGCGATCGCTCGGGACATGGGCGAGGCCCTAGAGGAGGTCTACGAGGCGACCAAGGTGATCATGGGCCTCGATCCTCGGCCGGCCCGCGACTACATCTCCGAGTCGCCGCAGTACGTCGTCCCGGACGTGTACATCCACAAGATCGGCGAGGACTTCGTCGTCACCCTCAACGACGACGGCCTGCCAAAGCTCAGGATCTCGAACTACTACCGGTCGGCGGTGCACAGCAACGCCAAGACCAAGGAGTACATCAGCGAGCGCTTGCGGTCGGCGCAGTGGCTGATCCGCTCGATCCAGCAGCGTCAGCGGACGATCGTCAAGGTGACCAAGAGCATCCTCAAGTTCCAGCGGGAGTTCTTCGAGAAGGGCGTCCAGCACCTGCGGCCGCTCATCCTCAAGGATGTCGCCGAGGACATCTCGATGCACGAGTCGACGGTCTCTCGGGTGACGACGAACAAGTACGTGCACACCCCGCAGGGGATCTTTGAGCTCAAGTACTTCTTCAACACCGGGATCAGCCGGCGAGGCGGCGATGAGCTGGCCTCCGAGGCGGTCAAGACCAAGATCAAGATCCTGATCGACAACGAGAACCCGGCCAAGCCCTACAGCGATCAGAAGATCGTCGAACTCCTCTGCGAGGAGGGCATCGACATTGCCAGGCGGACGGTCGCCAAGTACCGTGAGCAGCTCAACGTCCTCTCCAGCTCCAAGCGTCGGCGCCTCTTCTGACGAAGAGCGCTAGGGGGGCAAGACATCGCCCTTCGTCCGGAGGGGGGCGGGACCCGAGGTTCGACTTCGATGCAGACCCACTTTGTCTTCCGCCAGATGGAGACCTCCAACGCCCTCCGCGGTTACACCGAGGAGCGTCTCGAGAAGATCAAGCGCTACTTCGCCGACCCGCTGCGGATCTCCTGCACGTTCAGCGTCGAGCGGATAAACCACATCGCCGACTTTGAGGTCGTGCTCCGCAACGGCCTCCAGCTCCACGCCTCGGAGTCGACCGAGAACATGTACTCCTCGGTCGATCTGGCCCTGGCGAAGATGGAGCGGCAGGTCCGGCGCTACAAGGACAAGATCCGCCACCACAAGGCCCACGAGGGGCGCAGCGCGAAGGTCCGCCTCGGCGTGCTCGCGGCCGAGCGTGAGACCGACGACCGGCTCATTCACCTGGTGACGCCCGCCGAAGAGGTGGTCTCGGAAGAGGAGGAGTCCGGTGAGGCGCAGCCCCCGGTGAAGGTCCTGCGGGTCTCCGAGATCGAGACGGAGCGGCTCAGCATTGATCAGGCGATCATGCAGATGAACCTCCTCCACCGGACCTTCTACATCTTTACGAACGCCGAGAGCGGCGCCGTAAACGTCATCTATCGCCGCGATGATGACACCTACGGCCTGATCGAGGCGGCCGCGGATCCGGAGCCGGAGCCGGCGGCCTGAGCGACCGCACATCTCCGGGCGTTCGCTGCCGACCGCTACGCGGGCGGCGGGTCAGGGCTCCGTGTAGACTCGGGGCATGTCGCGCGAGATCACGGTCGAGGTAGGCAGCCTCTTCGAGGCCTGTCGTGAGGAGCTGGCGCTCGTGTGCGTCTCCGACTGGGGCGAGCTCGACCGCAAGATCACCCGGCCGAGGATCCAGAAGGCGGGGCTGGCGCTCGCGGGCTTCGTCAAACACGTCTTCCCGGACAGGGTCCAGATCCTCGGCCTGACCGAGGTCGACTATCTGCTGAGCATCCCCCTGGAGCAGGCGATCGCCGGGCTCGACGCCTACTGCGGGCGAGGGATCTGCGGCTTCATCCTGACCCGCGATCTCGAGCCGCCGGACTTCCTCATCGACGCCGCGCGGCGGCACAAGGTCCCCCTCTTCCGCAGCCCGCGGATGAGCTCGCGCGTGATCTCCTACGTGACCAACCGGCTCGAGGAGATGATGGCCCCGCGCACCCACATCCACGGGGTGTTGGTCGATGTCTTCGGCATCGGCCTGCTGCTGATCGGTCGCAGCGGGGTCGGCAAGAGCGAGGCGGCCCTCGATCTGATCCTCAAGGGGCACCGCCTGGTCGCCGACGATGTCGTCGAGGTGACGGTCCGGAGGCCGCATACCGTCTGGGGCTCGGCGACCGAGCTCCACCAGCACCACATGGAGATCCGGGGGATGGGGATCCTCAACATCACCAGCCTCTTCGGGGTCGCCGCGGTGCGGGACACCAAGAAGATCGAGGTGGTCGTCGAGCTGTCGATGTCCCACGACGCCGACTACGACCGCCTCGGCACGGAGAACGAGGTCTGGCCGATCCTCGGCGTGGACGTGCCCTTGGCCCGGATGCCGCTGCGGCCGGGGCGGAACATCGCCGCCCTGATCGAGGTCGTCGCCCGCAATCAGATCCTCAAGTATCGCGGGCACGACTCGGCCCGCGAGTTCCAGGAGATGGTGAACGCTCGGATCGCCGCGTCGACGGGGACCGCCGTCCCCGAGCCGATCAGCCGGCCGGTCTCCGCGCCCCTCCCGGCGGCGGGCGTAGAGTAGTAGAGGTGGGTTCGCCATGGAGATCCTAGTCGTCACTGGAATGAGCGGCGCCGGCAAGTCGACCGCGCTGGACGCCCTCGAGGACATCGGCTTCTATTGCGTCGACAACGTCCCGGTCCCGCTCCTCCCGCAGCTCGTGGCCCTCGCGGCGGAGCGGGATCCCGGGCGTCGGATCGCGGTCGGGATCGACGCCCGCGAGCCCTCGTACCTCCGCGATGTCGACGATGTGCACCAGCGCCTGGCGGACGAGGGGCATAGCGTCGAGGTGCTCTTCCTCGAGGCGCCGACCGACGTCCTCGTCCGGCGCTACTCCGAGACCCGACGAAAGCACCCGATGGGCCACCTGCCGCAGGCGATCGACGAGGAGCGGACGCTGCTCCACGGCCTGCGGACCCGGACGACCTCGACGATCGACACCGCGACCCTCAAGGCGCGGGAGCTCCGGCAGATGATCCGCGATCGCTACGGCACGCGCGGGGTGCTCCACCTGGTGCTGATGTCCTTCGGCTTCAAGGCCGGCTTGCCGACCTTCGCCGACCTCGTCTTTGACGTCCGCTTCCTGGTGAACCCGTACTACATCCCGGAGCTCCGGCCGATGAGCGGCCTCGACGCGGCGGTCTCAGACTATGTGCTCGGCCAACCCGAGGCGACCCAGCTCCTCGATCACCTGGAGGGGCTCCTGCGCTTTCTGGTCCCGGGGACGGTCCGTGAGGGGCGCTCGTATCTGACCGCGGCGATCGGCTGCACCGGCGGGCAGCATCGCTCGGTCGCGCTGACCGAGCGATTGGCGGCCCGGCTCTCTGAGGGGGAGCCGCTCTCGCGGCCGGCGCCCCAGCTGATCGTGCGCCATCGCGATATTATTCTGGGGCATTCGACACCATGAGGGGCGGAGTAGAGATGGGATCGGCGCAGCGGGTCGGGACGGTCATCGTCGGTCACGGGAGCACGGCGACGGAGCTGCTAGCGGCGGCGCAGGGGATCGTCGGCGGGGACGCGCTGGGGGACGTCATCGCCGTCGACGCTGGCTGCGGCCAGACGCCGGAGCTCTCGGCGACCCTCTGCCGTGTCTTGGCTGAGGCGGATCGCGGCCGCGGCGTTCTCCTGATCGTCGACCTGCTCGGGGCGAGCCCCTGCTCCTGCGGTCTGCGCGAGGGCCCCGAGGAGGGGCTCGCGCTCCTCTCTGGCCTGAACCTGGCGATGCTGCTCAAGCTCGCGTCGCTCGACCGAGACAGCATGAACCCGACCGAGCTGGCCTCGGCCTGCGCAAGCTCTGGCCAGCGCTCGGTGACCGTCCGTCCATCTTCCTAAGGATCTGGGATGAGTAGAACAAAGAGCCAAGAAGTCGCGGGAGATCTCGAGATCGTCAACCCGCTGGGCCTGCACGCCAGGGCGGCGAGCAAGCTGGTCAACCTCGCCAACAAGTACAGCTCTGAGGTGTTCCTCGGGCGCAACGGGACGGAGGTCAACGCCAAGAGCATGCTCGGGGTCTTGATGCTCGCCTGTGCGAAGGGGTCGGTCGTCCACCTGCGCTGTGTCGGCGTCGACGCGCCAGCTTGCCTCGAGTCGCTCTCGACCCTCGTCCGCGACGGCTTCGGCGAGATTTGATGGACAGCGGCGAGGAACTCGGCGGGGCAGGGCGGGCCGAACGCTACGGCGTCGCCGCGAGCTCTGGGATCGGGATCGGCATCGCCTATGTCGTCGACAGGCGCCGAGTTCAGGTCCCGCGGACCCTGATCGACAAGGAGTCGACCGAGACCGAGAAGGGGCGCTTCCTCGAGGCGATGCGCGACACTCGGCAGCAGATCGAGGTGATCAAGAAGCGCCTGCCGCACGGCGAACACCGGGCGATCCTCAAGGCCCAGCAGATGATGCTCCGCGATCCGGACCTCATCGGCCGGGTGGAGGTGCTGATCGGCGACGAGCTGCGATGCGCCGAGTGGGCGGTCGCGACCGCGACCGATGAGATCCACGAGATGCTGGATCAGGCCGACGACGAGTACTTCCGCGAGCGGCGCTCGGACATCGTCTTCCTCGCCGAGCGGGTGATCCTGGCGCTCCTCGGCGACAACCCCCTGGAGATCAAGCCGCCGCCGGGGGCGGTGGTGATCGCCCACGATCTGAGCCCGGCGGACACCGCTCATCTCCACCGCTGCGAGGTCGCCGGGATCGTCACCGCGGCCGGCGGCAAGACCTCGCACTCCGCGATCATGGCCCGCTCGCTGCAGATCCCGGCGGTGGTCGGGGTCGAGGGCATCCTAGGCGCCGTCTTCAGCGGCGAGCTGGTGATCGTCGACGGTGTCCGCGGCGAGGTGATCCTCCGCCCTGAGGTCGAGGAGATCGGCGGTCATGAGATCGAGCGCGAGCGCTACAACGCGTTCGAGCAGCGCGTCCAACGGGAGCACGCCTTCCCGGCGATCACCCTCGACGGCCGGCGCGTAATGACCCGGGCGAACCTCTCGCTCAGCGAGGACATCGAGCTCGGTATGAGCTACGGCGCCGACGGGATCGGGCTCTACCGCAGCGAGTACATGTACATGAACCGGGACACGCTCCCGTCGGAGGAGGAGCACTACCGGACCGCGAAGAAGGTGCTCCGTCACTACGCTCCGCACCCCGTCGTCTTCCGGACCTTTGATCTCGGCTCCGACAAGCCGAGCAAGCTGCTCGGGATCAGCAAGCACGAGGCCAACCCGGCGATGGGCCTCCGCTCCCTCCGCCTGGCCCTGCGCAAGCGCGACATCTTCCTCGCCCAGCTCCGCGGGCTCCTCCGGGCCGCGCTCCACGGGCCGCTGCGGATCATGCTGCCGCTGGTCGGCTCGCTCGAGGAGCTCGAGGACGGGATCGCGGCGGTCGAGGAGGCCCGCGACCAGCTCGAGGCCGCGGGGATGGCCTACGCGAGCGACTGTCCCCTGGGGGTCATGATCGAGACCCCCTCGGCGGCGCTCATCGCCGATCTGCTGGCGGCCCGGGTCGACTTTATGAGCATCGGCACCAACGATCTCATCCAGTACACGATGGCGGTCGATCGCGACAACGACGACGTCGACTACCTCTACCAGCCCTTGCACCCCGCGATGCTGCGCCTCATCAAGCGCGTCGCCGAGGCTGGTGCGGTCGCGGATGTTCCGGTCTCGCTGTGCGGGGAGATGGCGGCGGACCCTCGCTACACCTGGATCCTGGTCGGCCTCGGGATCTACGAGCTGTCGATGAGCCCCAGCGCGGTGCCGGTGATCAAGCACATCATCCGCGGGTCGAGCTCGACCGAGATGGCCGAGCTGACGGCGCGGGTGCTCTGCACGAAGACCGCGAGCGAGGCGAGCGAGCTGGTCTTGGAGGTGATGCGCGAGCGCTTTCCGGAGCACCTCAAGCACGGCGGCGGACGTTCGTCGGTCGTCGAGGAGGACGCGTGAGGATCTCCGTTGCGGGTCCGGCGATCGCCGACAGGTCGCGGATGTGGAGGCTCGACGCGGGGCGGATGTACCTCTGCGACCGAGGCCCCGAGGACGGACCGCCGCTCCTGCTGATCCACGGGCTCTTGGTCCATCACTACGAGTTCTCGCCGCTGCTCCCGGAGCTCAGCCGCGCGCGACGGCTCTTGGTCCCCGATCTCTTCGGCAGCGGCGATAGTGACGCGCCCACGCCCGCGTTCGCCTGGGGGTACGACTTCCACTGGCACGCGCGGACCCTCGTCGATCTCCTCGATCGCGTCGGCGTCGACCGTCTCGACGTCATCGGTCACAGCACCGGCGGGACGGTCGCGGCCTGCCTCGCGGCAGAGCTGGGGAGCCGTGTCCGGCGTCTCGTCCTGGTCGACACCGTCGCCTACGACATGAGCCTGCCCCTGGAGGGCAAGGTCGCCCTCTTCCCGCGGGTCGGGCCGGCCCTCTTCAAGAACGTCTTTCGTCGAGCCGAGCTGCGCCGCTATTTCACCAAGGTCTTCTCCAACCCCGCGCGGATCGACGAGACGGCGATCGATCTCTACTGGGACAGGCTCGCGCGGCCAGGCCATCGCGAGGCTGCACATGCGATGCTCGAGCGGATCGTCGACATGGGCCGGGTGAGCGAGCGCTTCGCCTCGATCGTCGCCAAGACCCTGATCATCTGGGGGTCCGACGACCGGATCGTCCCCCTCGCGGACGGCGAGCGGCTGGCCGCCGTGATCCCCGGGGCGAGCCTCGAGGTGATCAACGGCTGCGGGCACGCGCCGAACGAGGAGCGTCCCGCGGAGCTCGGGGCGCTGATCAACGACTTCCTCGATCCTGACGAGCTCGACGAGGACGGATGAGAGCGGCCCGCGCTCGCGGGGCCACCGGCCGTTCGTGAGCTCGGGGTGCGCCGGAGCAGGGCGCTGCGGCGAGGAGGAGCCGCTGGGCGGAGCTATTCGAGGGTGAGGTTGAGGAAGGCGACCCCCTCGATCCAGGCGTCGATGTCAGCCTTGAACGTGTCGAAGAGCTCCGGCCGGCCCTCGGCGGAGACGATGAGCACGTGGCCGCCGCGGACGAAGAGGCGCTCGCGCTTTCGGATCGGGCCGACGCCGGGGTGGAGCGCGTCGATGAGCAGCTCGCGGCCCTCCGCCGCTTGGTGGTCGATCGTGAGCACCGAGCGGATCTCGAAGCTCTCAAAGAGCTCGTCGTAGGTGTTCGGGAGGACGTCTTGGATGATCGCGTCGACCGGGAGGCGTCGCTCCGGGGCGACCTCGTAGTCCTTCGCCAGGAGGAAGAAGAAGCGCTCATCGCTGTCGCGCTGGCGACACTTGATCACCGTGACAGGGGGGATAGGGGGGCGTGAGAGCTGCTCTAGACACTCCCACGAGTCGCCTTCGGGTCGCGGTGCGCTCACCAGGCCGTCGCTGCTGGCGAAGATCTGCGCGCTCGCGGCGGCCTGGTCGCCTCGCGTCGGCAGGAGGTCATCGGCGGGCGGCGCGGGCAGGGCCGCCGGAGGCTCGCTCTCAACATTCTGTCTTGATGAACATGCACAAAGGGTCATGAACGTGAAGACGGGCGCCCAAGAGCGCGCTCGCTCAGCAACGCGCGCCTGGGTCCGGTACAACACCCCACCAGAGTACCGTCGCGCCGCCGGCTCTTGCTACTCTTGGCTGATGTCTTCCGCCGGCAATCCGTTCCTCGTCGCGAAGACGCGGCCGCTCATCCTCGGGCACCGGGGCGCGCCGCTGCTGCACCAAGAGAACACCATGGCGGGCTTTCGCCGGGCGCTCGATCTGGGCGCTGACGGGGTCGAGCTGGACGTCATGGTGACCAAGGACGGCGAGGTGGTCGTCTTCCACGACGACGATGTCGAGCGGCTGACGGGGGCCAAGGGGCTCCTCGCCGAGCTGACCTGGGACGAGGTGTCCAAGCTCCGGGTCCAGCGTCGGCTCTACATGGGCAAGGATGAGCGCGGAGGCGATGTCGTCATGGAGTACGAGCGGGAGGAGCGGATTCCGCTCCTCGCGGAGGTGCTCGACGAGCTCGCCGGGAAGATGGCGATCAATGTCGAGCTCAAGCCCGCGATCCCCTCCTGGGGCCAGCGCAGGGCTGGGGCGGCGGTCGCCAGGGTCATCCGCGAGGCCAAGGCTGAGAGCTCGCTCATCGTCACCTCGTTCGACTTCTTCAAGCTCCGGGAGCTGGAGCGAGAGCACTCGATGATCCACTCCGGATTCGTCTACGACGATGACACGGTGAACTACCTCCCGAGCTGGCTGGCCAAGGTGCCGGAGGTGGGCAGCGAGCTCGGGGAGCGCGACGACGAGAACCGGAACGCGGAGTCGGTGGTCAACGCTCTCCTCGAGGCGAACGCTGTCGGACGGTGGATCGGCTCCAGCGTCGTCGCGGCGGAGTTCACCCTCTTCGACTCGGACACGGTCTCGAAGTTCAAGGCCCGGGGGATGGCCACGGGCACCTACACGGTCTTCCCGATCGAGATGACAGGGGTCCGCCACAGGCTCGGCGCTGATGAGCAGGCTGAGCGCCTGCGCAGGATCGCGAGCGCGGGCGCTGACTGGGTGGAGACCGACGATCCGCTGCGGGCGATGGAGCTGCTCAGCTAGCGAGGCCAGAGACGAAGAAACCTCCGCGGCCGAGGCTCGCGGAGGTTCGAAGGGGACGCCGATCGGGCGTCGATCCTCGGCGTCGTCCTAGCCGACGACGCAGACCCCGCCGCCGCTCGGGCTGGCGTGGGGACAGTGGAGCTCGGGGTCACCGAGGGCGGCGCCGGCGTGGTAGGTGCGGCAGCCGATGGTGTCGCCGTCGACGTCGTCGGCGGAGCCCGCGTACCAGTCGACGCAAGCGCTCATGCAGGCGGCCGCGTCGCCCTCGTAGACATCGTTCTTGTCGGTGCAGTTCTGAAAGTAGATGTCGCAGTAGGAGCCGCAGTCAGGGGCACCCTCGTCGACGCAGACGCCGTCGCCGCTCGGCCCGGCGTGGGGGCAGTGGACGTTCGGGTCGGTCGAGTCTGCGACGGTCGCGTGGTAGATGCGGCAGCCGAGGCTATCCCCGTCGAGCGCGTCGGCCTCGCCGAGCGGCCACTGATCGCACTGGGCGACGCAGGCCTCCTTGTTGTCGTACTCGGTGAAGTCGGCGCAGGCCGAGAGGTAGAGGTCGCAGTAGGCGTCGCAGCTCTGCTCGAGACCGCCGGTGGTGGTGGTCGTCGTCGAGTCGGACTCACCGGCTGTGGTGGTGGTCGTCGTCGTGTCGGACGTGGTGGTGGTGGTGTCGGACGTGGTGGTGGTGGTGTCGGACGTGGTGGTGGTGGTGGTGTCGGACGTGGTGGTGTCCGTCGTCGTCGGCGACGTCGTCGTGGCCGTGGTCGTCGACTCGGTGTCGCCGGTGTCGTCACCGGTGCAGGCGCCAAGGCTCAGGGCGAGCGCGGAGAGGAAGGTAAGTGAGCGGATGTTCATGGGGTACCTCATGGTCGAAATGGCCCGCGGTGTCGGGGGCCTGGACGCGTACGTCCGTCGGTTACGAAGGCGAAGGATAGTTGGATCGGCCAGGGAACGCGATTTGAGGGATGCGCGAAGATCTTCGCGACTTTTCGGTGATCCGGCTGACATCTTCAATCGTATCGTGCCGACACTGGCGCTTCGCCGAGTTAGGCGCCATAAGAGAGGACCTATGCACAAGTCTATGAGATTCGCAGGAGCAGTCGGAATTGGCCTCCTAGCGTCGACGATCGGTATCGGGGTCGTGACCGCTGCTGACCACGTCGAGGCGCCTGGAACCCAGGGCAACCCCGCCGCTGACATCACTGATTTCTACGCCTGGCACAAAGACGACGGGAAGATCGTCGCTGTCATCGCGTTCGCGGGCCTCACCGAGGTAGGCCAGCCCGCCACCTACGACGATTCGGTGCTCTACGGCATCCACATCGACAACAACGGCGACAATGCGGCCGACGAGAACGTCTGGATCCGCTTCGGCAAGAACGGCGCCGGCGAGTGGGGCGTGAAGGTCGACGGGCTGGCCGCGGATCCGGTGATCGGACCCGTGGGCACCACGATCGACGGGCCGCTGGGCCTCCGGGTCTACGCCGGGCTCCGCGACGATCCCTTCTTCTTCGACCTCCAGGGCTACCTGGCGACGCTCGATACCGCCAAGCTCTCGTTCGACTCCACCCGTGACTCGTTCGCGAAGACCAACGTCACGGCGATCATCGTCGAGATCAGCACCGACGCGGCCGCAGGCGGCAGCGACAGCCTCGCCATGTGGGCGTCTACGTACCAGTAAAGGAGGTCCTCATGCTTACGACGACAAAAACCTGGACCACGCTCTTCCTCGCGGGCGCCTTCGCCCTGACCGCCTGCAACGGCGATGACACCGGGGACACCGATGACACCGCGACGGCGACGGCGACGATGACCTCGCCGACGACGACCGACCCGACGACGACGTCCTCATCGACGGATCCGACGACGACGACGACGACGGACCCGACGACGACCGATCCGACCACCACGGACCCGACGACGACGGATCCGACGACGGGCGAGACGGAGACGACGGGCGCTGATCCGTACGTCTTCGACGAGACCCCCGCGGACCAGCTGTCGAAGGTCGACCGGATGGGCATGCCGGCGATCAACACCGCCGTCATCACCTCGAAGGACGACTACAACGCCGCGAGCCCGGCCGATGACGCCGCTGGCGACTTCGTCCCGGAGATCGTCGCGAACATCGACGGCTTCCACATGGCGCTCGACGGCGAGCTCATGGGCGCCGGTCTGACGCCGTGTCCGACGATGGAGTGTGTCGAGGTTGCGGCGCCCTTCGTCGTCCCCGACACGCTCAAGCTCGATCTCGCCGGCGATGCCGGGTTCCCGAACGGTCGCAAGCTGGCCGACCCTGTCATGGACGTGACGTTGGCGCTGGTCCTCTTGGACATCAAGAACGGCAGCCACGACCCCGGCACGCTCGCGGGGCTTCCGCTCAACCCGCCTGCGAACGACAAGGAGTTCCTCGCGGACTTCCCCTACCTGGCGGATCCGCACTAACGGAGCCCCATGCGGACGAACGTCCGGAGCACGCCGGCGGGGTCGAGAGGCCTCGCCGGCCGTTTCATTCTTGGTGTGAGCTTCTCCGTGTTGATCGCGGGGGGCTCGGCCTGCAAGGGCGCGAGCGAGCCCGGCGGAGAGCCGGAGATGGGCGCGAGCAAGCCGACGCCTGTGGCCGACGCTCGAGCGACGCCGACGGTCGCGGTCGTCGACGAGGTCCCGCTCCCGTCCAGCCCCGTCGCCTACGCCGATGAGCTCGCGGAGCTCGATCGACGGATCGAGGGGATCGAGGCTCGGGTCGAGGCGACAGCTCCGGCGTGGCTGACCCTTCAGACCCTCGCGGACGCGCTCAGCGAGCGCGCCCACCTGAGCGGTGACTACGATGACTATGCGGCGGCCGAGGCGGCCCTCGCGAAGGCGTTTGAGCTGGCGCCGGAGGGCAGCGGACCGTGGATGAGCCGAGCGCGGCTGCACTTCACCCTCCATCGCGTCGGCGCGGCGCTCAAAGACCTCGAGGCGGCGGCGAAGCGGATCAACCTCAAGAAGCACGAGCAGGCCGCGATCGACGGCTTGCGGGCGGACATCGCCTTCCAGCGCGGAGACTACGAGGCCGCGCGGGCGGAGTTTGAGCGCCTCGCCGAGGCGGCGCCGGGGATGGGCGCGACCTCGCGTCTGGCGACCTATCGCTGGAAGACGGGCGACTTCGACGGCGCGGATGCGCTCTATCTCGAGGCGCTTCGCAGCTACACCGGCACCGCCGCTCAGCCGCGGGCGTGGCTACGGCTGATGCGCGGGCTCTTGGATCTCGATCGCGGTCGGCACCGCGACGCCTACGCTCACTACCAGAACGCGGCGGCGGAGCTGTCGGGGTACTGGCTGGTCGAGGAGCACATCGCCGAGATCCGGGGGATCCTCGGCGAGGTCGAGCCGGCGACCGTGCTCTATCGCGATCTGATCGAGCGGACAGGCAACCCCGAGTTCATGGACGCCCTCGCGGACATCCTGGCCGAGGGGGGCGAGGCCGCGGGGGCCGAGAAGATGCGCCTGCGGGCGCGCAAGGCCTACGAGGAGCTCCTAGAGCGCTATCCGGAGGCGGCAGCGGGCCATGCGATCGACCACTTCTTCGCCGATGAGAGCGCGAAGGGGCGGGTCTTGGAGCTGGCGGAGAGCAATCATCGCCTGCGGCCCAACGGCGCGGCGAAGATCCTCCTGGCGAAGGCGCTCCTCAACGCCGGCGAGGCCGAGCGGGCCGAGGCGACGATCCTGGAGGTGCTCGCGAGCCCGTGGCGCTCTGCGGAGCTTCACGAGGTGGCGAGCGAGGTCTTCGCCGCCCGCGGCGACCAGGAGCGGGCGACCGCCGAGCTGGCCAAGGCGAAGGCGATCGACCCGTCCGTCGGCGGCGGCTAGGGGGGCGGAGGCCGACCTTCATCGGGCCTTCGTCGGGCCTTCGTCGGGCCCTCGCCGGGCCGATCGTGGGCGCTTGCGGTAGTCCCGCAAGCGAGACGATCGGCCACAGCGCCGCCAACTCTACGCGGGCTCTGTTAGGCTTCGTCCGGCTGTGCCGGGCGCGCGTTCCCACAGGTCTAGACGGCGACTCTGGCGGGTCCGATGGTCATGTCGGGCACTCCTCGCCGGGCCGTGTTTTTGGCTGTGCGTCTGGTCCTGTGTCTGCCTCGCCTGGCTCGTCGGCGCCTCGTCAGCGCAGGCGGCGAGCCGCGATCTCAAGTGGAAGACCCTCGAGACCGAGCACTTCTACGTCCACTACTACGCGGGCGAAGAGGAGGCCGCTGCCCGTGCGGCGATGCACCTAGAGCGGGCCCATGAGCGACTGACCGTCGCCTACGCCCACGAGCCCTGGCTCAAGACCCACGTGACGATGGTCGACAACACCGACAGCGCCAACGGGTCGGCGACGGCGGTGCCCTTCCCCCGGATCAACGGCTTTGTCACCGCGCCGGCGTCGATGTCGGTGCTCGAGTCCTACGACGACTGGACGAACATCCTCATGACCCATGAGTATGTCCACGTCGTCCACCTGGACACGGTCCACGGGATCCCGCGGCTGGTGAACACGCTGCTCGGCTTCGGCGTGCTCGGCAAGGTGTGGTCGCCGAACATCGTCCAGCCGCGGTGGATCGTCGAGGGGCTCGCGACCTACGAGGAGTCCCACTTGACCGCGCAGGGCCGGCGTCGCTCCGCGCAGTTCGACAACATGCTGCGGATGCACGTGCTGGAGCAGGGCTTCCTCTCCATCGACCGGGTCTCCAGCGGCGCCAACGTCTTCCCCCACGGCACGGTCGTCTATCTCTACGGCCTCCACCTGATCCACTACATCGCCAGCCGCTACGGCCGCGACAAGCTCCGCGAGCTCAGCCATGTCTTCGGCGGGCAGACGATCCCCTACGGGATCAACCGGGCGCTCAAGAAGGTGATCGGCATCGACTTTTACCAGCTCTGGGATGAATTCGAGCTCGACACGACCCGCCGCTTTCAGGCCCAGGCGCGACGGATCCGCGCCCGGGGGATCCGCGAAGGCCGGCGCCTGACCTTCTCAGTCTCCGACTCGGCGTCGGGGCAATTCACCCGCCACCCCTTCTGGTCGCAGGACGACCGCGAGCTCTACTTCTACGAGGACGACGGGGCGTCGAACCCGGGGATCCGAAAGATCAACTCCCGCGGCGGTCGCCTGCGCGAGGGGGTCGGCATCGGCCGCGAGGGGATGAACGTCGACGTCAAGCGGGTGATCGACGTCCAGCAGTCGGCGTCGGGCTCGTTCATCGCTGCCTCTAAGGACATGGTCTTTGAGCAGCGGCGGACCCACGACTTTCGCTACTCCTGGGACGACCTCTACCGCTGGAACGCGCCGAACCCGAACCACGTCGAACGGCTCACCTACGGCCTGCGCGCCCGCGATCCGAACGTCTCCCCCGACGGGCACACGGTCGTCTTCTCGCGCAACGACAGCGCCCAGTCGCGGCTCGCGTTCCTCGACCTCGACACCCGCGAGGTGGTCGAGATCCCGCCGATGGATCGGGTCTCGCAGGTCTTCTCCCCGCGCTGGGCCCCCGACGGTCAGCGGGTCGTCTTCTCCGGCTGGCGCGAGGGGGGCTTTCGCGACATCTACGTCTACGATCGAGGGAGCGGCGAGCTGACGCCGATCACCCGCGATCGTTTTGTCGACATCGAGCCGTCGTGGACGCCGGACGGCCGCTACCTTCTCTTCTCGAGCGACCGCGACGAGGTGATGAACGTCTACGCCTACGACCTCGCCGAGGCCAAGCTGTGGCAGGTGACGAACGTGCTCGGCGGCGCCTTTGAGCCGGTCCCGAGCCACGACGGCGAGCGCTTCGCGTACATCGGCGCGTCGTCGACGGGCTACGACGTGTGGGTGATGGACTTCGACCCAAAGTCCTTCATCGAGCCCTTGCCGGTGGTCGAGCCGCTGCCTCAGGTCGACGATCCGACGCCGGCGCTCGCGGTCGCCCGCGGGCGTCACCTAGCCCTGAAGAACTCGCGCTACAAGCCGCTGCGGACGATGTTCCCGCGGACGCTCCTGCCGTCGATGGTCACCTACGAGACGACCGGGATCGGCAACTTCCTGGGCTTTCAGACCGGGGTCTCGGACGTCGCCGGGATCCACTCGGTCTCAGGGTCGGCGGGCTACTTCTTCGACTACAAGGAGCCGACAGGCTCGGTGAGCTACCGCTACACCCAGCTGGTGCCGAGCTTCGCCGTCGGCTTCAGCCGGGGCTTCGGCCTCCGCAACGGCTTTGATCGCTTCAACTACGATCACGTCGGCGGCGAGGAGGGGACCTACTTCGAGCGGGTGTACCGCGAGCGGGCGACTCGGGGCGCCCTGGAGATGGGCGTGCCGGTGCTCCGTCACCCGATCCACAGCGCCGACGCCAGCATCGGCTACTCCTTCACCCGCTACAACAACCTCGACCGTGATGGCGAGTCGATCGACCCGAACGCGCCGACCAGCTCGTACCCGTTGACCGGCGACGTCGGTCAGCTCGACCTGAGATTCTCCTACGACAACACCCGCTCGGTGCGTCACGGCTACGGCTACATCAGCGGTCGGGCCGCGGCCCTCGCGGTGTCCCTGGTCGATCCTCACCTCGGCGGCGACTACGGAGACGTCCAGGTGAGGGCGGCCTACGTCGAGTACTTGAAGATGCCCTGGCGTGGTCGCCAAGTGCTGGCGATGCGCCTGGGCGCAGGGGCTTCAGCCGGTGGTTTTGGCCGGCGAGGCGCGTTCTTCCTCGGCGGCTTTGGCGAGCAGGGGGACCTCTTGCGAACGCTGATCGCCCGCTCCGCGCAGAGCCAGAGCGGCGCGCTCCAGGGCTACGCGCCGGGGAGCCTCTCGGGGCGCTATTTCGGGATCCTGAACCTCTCCTACCGGATCCCGCTCGTCGACGTCGAGCGGGGGATGGGGACGGTGCCGCTCTTCTTCCGTCGCCTCGTGCTTCAGCCCTTCTCGGACATCGGCGCGGCGTGGTCAGGTCCGTTGACCCGCGAGGTGATCAAGATCGGCGCCGGCGCGTCGATGATCTTCTCCTTCAAGATCGGCTACCTCGAGGGGGTCAACCTCTTCTTGACCTACGCCCACGGGTTCGACGACGAGGTCGGCCTGGACACCTTCCGGGCCGCCGTCGGGCGTTCGTTCTAGGTTCGCGCCGAGCGACTCGGCTTCGACCGTAGGCCTGCGGAGCGCTGCTAGAGCGCGCCGCCGCCGAGTCGCAGCGCCGCCCGAGCGATCGCGTCGAGCACCTCATCGGCGACCCCGAGCGCGCCCGGGATCAGGGTGATCGTCGCCTCCGGGTGATCCGCGCGGGCGGCCTCGACCAGCTCGGGGATGTCGTGCTTGAGGTGCCTCCCGCCCGGCGACATGAAGTAGGCGAGGACGCGGATATCATCGTGGCCGGCGGCGATGCTCGCCGCGACGGTGCTGGCGAAGGAGTCGCCGTCTAGGGTCGCGGTCGCGACGTGATAGGCGGGGGCGAGGGCCCGGAGGTGGTCGGCGGTCCGCTCGATCGGCCGGATCCACTCCGGGTCAGGGCTTCCGTGGGCGAGGAGGATGAGTGCGGCCATCGCCCGCTCTCATAGCGCGGGTCAGGCCTGGGCGCCGGTCGCCCGGAGGTCGACGGCGAGGATCATCTCCTGCGCCCGGAGGCGGCCGAGGAGCGCGTCGCTCGGCCGATGCTCGAGGGTGATGGTCGCGCATGCGGCCTCCCCGCGGGCGAAGATGATGTTCTGCATCTCCTGGACGTTGAGCTGTTCGCTCCGGAGCGCGCTCAGGATCCCCGCGAGGATCCCGACCTTGTCGACGTGGCGGATGATCAGGCGGAAGCGGGCGACCCGGTCGTTGACGATGTTGACCGTGTTGTGGACGATCCCCTTCGCCAGGTAGTCGTGGATGATCCGGAGCACCTCGTTCGAGATCGCCGTCGCCGCCTGCTCGCTCGAAGCGCCGATATGGGGGGTCGCGTAGACCCCCTCGAGGCCGAGGAGGGGGCTCTCGAAGTCGGCGGAGCCGCCGGCCGGCTCCCCCTCGAAGACGTCGGTGCCGGCGCGCAGGCGGCCGCTCTTGACCGCCTCGGCCAGCGCCTCGTCGTCGACCACGCCGCCGCGGGCGGTGTGTAGCAGGATCCCGCCTGTCGGCATCAGCGCGAGCTCGTCGCGGCCGATCAGGTGGTGCGTGTTCGGGTTGTAGGGGATGTGGACGCTGACGATGTCCGAGCTGCGCAGGAGCTCGGGGAGGCTCGAGGCTGCGGTGACGCCGAAGGCCTCAGCGGTCTCGGCGTCGATCGGCGTGCGCGAGAAGACCTGGAGCTTGATCCCGAAGCTGCGGGCGCGCACGGCGACCTCGCGGGCGATCATGCCGAAGCCGACGAGGCCGAGGGTCTGGCCCTTGAGGCCGCGGGCCTTGCTGTACTTCGACTTCTGCCAACGACCGCCGCGGAGGTCGAGCGTCGCGTCGACGATCCGTCGATCGAGGGCGAGGAGCAGCCCCATCGTCAGCTCGGCGACCGCGATCGCGTTCTTACCGGGACAATTGGCGACGAAGATCCCGCGCCGGCTCGCCGCCTGACAGTCGATCGTGTTGACGCCGGCGCCGGCGCGGATCACCAGAGAGAGGGCCTCCGTCGATCCGAGGGCGGCCTCGCTGACCTTCGTCGAGCGGACGATCAGGATCGCCGCGCCGGTCTCGGCGAGCGCCTCGGGGAGCTCATCCGCCGTCAGGTTGGGGCGAAAGATGACCTCGTCGACCATGCCCTGGAGGGTGGCGAGACCATGGGGGGAGAATTTGTCAGCGATCAGAACCCGCATCGGCGCCGGAGGTTATCACGGGGCTCTCGCCTTCGATTCAGGGTTGGCGGAGCTCGCCAAAGATCGCAAGGTCATGGGGATGGAACGTGAGCGCGTCGGTGTTGTGGTGGTCGGACTCGGGCTTGTCGGGCTCCTCGCCGGCGCCTGTGGGCCGCGCGGCGCGACGGAGCCGGCGTCCGCGAGCGCGCCCGTGGCCGAGCCCGTGAGGGGGGCGCCCGTGGCCGACGGGGAGGGCGAGGCTGGAGGGGAGGGGGCGTTGGCCAAGGCCGAGCCCGCGGCCCCTGAGGACGCCATCCCCGAGCGTCCCCCGGTCGTCCTCCCGAGCCCGGCCGACGCCGGCTCATGTCCCGACAAGGGGGCCGGCGACCCCGCCCTGGGGATCATGACCTCACCGATCAAGGCGGTCGCCGGCCAGCGCTTGCGGGTCGTCGCCGCGACCCTCGAGGACGAGCGCCCGTTGGCGATGCGGATCGAGGTCGGCGACGCTCCGGTCTCCGCGACGCTGACCCATCGACCAGGCGTGCCCGCGGCGGTGATCGGCGAGCTCGTGCCTGAGGGGGTCGACTCGCTGCGGGTGATCGTCGGCCGTGACGGGGTCGGCCTCGCCTGCGCGACCGTCCGTGTCTCTCGTTCGACCTCGCCCTCGCCGCGGCCGGTCGCCGGAGATGTCTGGCCGATCTCGCGCCGATGGGGCCCCGCCGAGGAGGCCCTCTTCAGCGCCTGGGTCCGGGAGCTCTTCCACGCCGAACGCGGCGAGGAGCTGGCCTATCGCGCGCTCCACGAGGTCACCGCGCAGGCCGATCGCAACCTCCTCCACGACGCTCTTGGCTGGGGCGAGGACGCCGACCCGAAGACCGCGACGGGCCTCAAGCTCCGCCCCGACTGCGCCGACACGCCGTACTTCTTCCGGGCCTACTTCGCCTGGAAGCGCGGCTTGCCCTTCGCCTTTCGCAAGTGCTCGCGGGGCAGCCCCGGCAAGGCGCCGCGCTGCGGCCCCGAGATCTCGACGAGCGACGCGGAGCGGGGCAGCGGCAAGCAGGCCGGGGAGCTCGGCGGGGTCCAGCACTTCTTCCGCAAGACGCTGGCCTGGGGGGTCCACACCGGCAACGGTCGGGTCGCCCACGGCGACTCGGACTCGGACCTCTACACGACCCGCCTCGACCGTCGAAGCCTCCGCCCGGGGACCGTCTACGCCGATCCCTACGGCCATATCCTCGTCCTCGCCGAGCTCGTCGATCCGGAGGGGGCCAAGCCCGGGATCCTCTACGCGGTCGACGGTCAGCCCGACGGCTCGATCACCCGCAAGCGCTTCTGGGAGGGCAACTTCCTCTGGAACCAGGATCCCGATCTCGGCGGATCGGGCTTCAAGAGCTTCCGGCCGGTGGTCGAGCGCGAGGTCGAGGGGCGTCGGGTCCAGGTCCAGCTCACGGACGCAGAGATCGCCAAGGAGCCCGGCTACGGCGACGTCTCGGACGAGCAGTCCCGGATCGACGGGGTCGCCTTCTACGACCGGATGGAGGCCCTGATCACGCCGGGGCGGCGGGACCCGCTGATCGCCCAGGAGGAGGCGATCACCGCCCTCTACGAGGCGGCGAAGGTCAGGGTGACCTCGGTCGACAACGGCGTCCGTCACTTCGCCAACGGCGGCGGCACGATCGCCATGCCAGAGGGCTTTCACATCTTCGAGACGACCGGCGCCTGGGAGTCGTTCTCGACGCCGGCCCGGGATCTCCGGCTCCTCGTCGCGATCGACGTCGTCAACGGCTTCGCCGACAAGGTCCGGCGTCAGCCTGAGGTCTTCGGCGTGAGCCCCGGGCCCGAGCAGGACGCGCGCATGGAGGCGGTGATCGGTCGGATCGAGGCGGCGAAGGCCGCTCAGGTCGAGGATCCTCGCTATCGCTTCAGCTACACCCGGAGCGACGGCCAGCCGCAGGAGCTGGGCCTGGGCGAGCTCCTGGCGCGGGCTGAGGCCCTCGAGGTCGCCTACAACCCGAACGACTGTCCGGAGCTGCGTTGGGGCGCGAAGCCTGGGTCTGCCGAGGCCGCGACCTGTCAGCGACGAGCGCCGGCAGACCAGCGTGCGAAGATGGATCGCTATCGAGTATGGTTCCACGAGCGTCGACGACCGGCGCGCGGGGCGATGGAGCCCTGAGCGAGGGGCTCGCCCAGGCCGCGAGGGCCGGGTCTCCGAAGAACATCCGCCATGGACGGCAGCCGAGCACATGAGACGCGAACGCGGTCGATGACGAGCCGTCCCCTCCCGTCGTGCCTGGCCGTGGTCGCGGCGTTCGGGCTCTGTACAGCGCAGGCCCAGGCCGCGCCGATCGCCCAGGGGCGCCCTGCCGAGGCTCCGCTCTCGATCGAGGCTCCGGGGTCGTCGCCGGCGATCTACGGTCCTTCGGTCCCGTCGGAGCCCGTCGCGGTGAGCGATGGCGAAGGAAACCTGTCTGATGAGACAGGAGGTTTCGAGCCCGTGGACGCGTCGACGGATGCACCCGCAGGTCCGCCGCCGCCGCGCCTCGATCCCCGGGCCGTACCGATACAGGTCGCCGTCGGCCTCGGACCGAGCGCCCCCGGGAGCCGCGAGGAGCTCGACCTCGTCGATGCGCTGGAGGGATCGGCGGCCGGATCGTCGTCACCGCCGACCACGGTGCGCCGGATCCAGGGGGGGGCAGGGGAGGCGCGCAGCGTCTGTCGTCAGCGCCGGGACGACCTCGTCCTGACGGTGGACTACGTCGCCGAGTGGGAGGAGCCGGTGATCCTCGCCTACGATTGTGCGCTCGAGCGCGCGCTCGGCACTCGCGCGGCGACGGCGGCGGGCGAGGCGGGGCTCGTCGGCGCCCTCTGGAGCGAGCACGAGGAGCTCCTGCGCAGCGGCGTGAAGGAGCGACGGGCGCCCCTGCTATCGCGGCGGACTCGCAGGATCATCATCGCAGGGGGTGCTGTCGCTGTTCTCGGCGTCGCCCTCGGGGTGATTCTGGCGAGCACCTTGCGCCCCTCGACGGTCGTGCTCACAGTTGGTCCATGACTTCTTCGAGGGCACTCCTGCGACGTCTGCATTGGTTTGTCCTCGCAGTGGTGATGGCCCTCATGCTCCCCTTCGGTCAGGCGAAGGCGGAGGCCGGGAAGCCGGTCGGGTGGCAGGTCTCGACGGCGACCTCGAAGGTCATCGTCGGCCGCGTGGTCCTCAACTACGACCCGGCCCTCCACGACGAGGCGATGGAGCTCGCGGCGATGATCCCGGAGTGGTGGTCGGAGATCGAACGATCGATGGCCGGCGATCTCGACGACCGTCTCGACATCAACTACGTCAACCATCCGGGACGGATCGCCGAGGCGACCGGCATGCCGCGTTGGGCCGCTGGCGTCGCTCACCCGCCGACCGGCGAGATCGTCATCGCCCGCCACGCCCCCGACGGCAGCCTCAGCGACCTCGACAACCTGATGCGCCACGAGATGGCCCACGTCGCCCTCTACCGGGCGACTGACGGCGTGCCGCTGCCGCGATGGTTTCACGAGGGGGTCGCCGAGAGCTTCGCTGATCGCGTCGACCTGCTTAGAGTTCAGACCCTCGCGGCGGCCATCTTCGGCGTCGGCGTCCCGCCGCTCGACGAGCTCGAGAGGAGCTTCCGCGGCGACCCACAAGAGGTGACGATCGCCTACGCGGCCGCCCGCGACCTGGTCAACCACCTGCGCTACAGGGACGCCGATGGGGCCGACCTCCGCCAGCTCTTCGCCGAGCTGCGCCAGGGCAGGAGCTTCGACGCGGCGGTCCTCCGCTCCTACGGGGTCACCCTCGGAGAGCTCGAGGTGGAGTGGCGCACTGGCCTTCGCGGTCGTTTCTCCTGGTTCCCGATGGTCGGCTCTGGCGAGCTCCCCTTCTTTCTGGTCATGCCGCTCGTCACGTACGCCTACTTCCGGCGCAAGCGTCAGCTCAAGGCCTCCTGGGCCCGGCTCGATCGCGAGGATCGCGAGGAGCGTGCCCGTCGCGCTCCGCGGGGTTCGGGGCTCGTCGGCGCTCAAGTGCCGGCCACCTGCCGCTGCTCCTGAGCCTGGGCTGGCTTGAGCTTGGGCTTGAGCTTGGGCTTGGGCTGAGCTTGGCTGGGCTCGGCCTGCGGGGGTGACGTCGGCGACGAGAGCCGCTATATCGCGGCGATGCAACGGATCGTCGCCGGCCGCCTTCGCGGGCGAAGACTGCGGCCTCTCCCTGAGAATGTCGCGGTTCGACCCACGGGATCGCGGGTGCGCGAGGCGATCTTCTCGCATCTCTTCGATCGGATCGTCGACGCCACTGTGCTCGATCTCTTCGCCGGCAGCGGGGCGCTCGCCTTTGAGGCGCTCTCGCGAGGCGCCGCGCGGGTGATCGCGGTCGATCACGATCCCGCGGTCATCCGTCATCTCGAGGCTCAAGCCGGGGACTTCGGCGTGAGCGGTCAGATCGAGGTGGTCTACGGGGATGCTATTCGCTTTCTCACGCGGGGGCGCATGCGTCGACCGCGGGCCGAGCTCGTTCTCCTCGATCCTCCCTATGCAGAGGTCGCGATCATAGGACCGATACTCTCCGCGCTGGCGGATGGAGAGTGGCTCGCAGGGGACGCTGAGATCATCGTCGAGCGCGCGCGGAAGCGCGGGAGCGTCGGCGCAGGCGAGCTTCCTGCGGGGTTTCGCTCGGAGAGAAGTCGCGACTACGGTCAGACCTGTGTGGAATTTCTCCGCAGTCCACCGCGCCCGCGCTAAAACCACCCGGTGATTGAACGCGTATCCTCCGAGCTGACCATCAATAGGCTCGCGACGGCGATTCAGCCGTCTGCGACCCTGGCGGTCTCTGGACGCGCTGGAGAGCTGCGAGCGGCGGGCAAGAGCGTCCTCAACCTCGCCGCTGGGCAGCCTGACTTTCGACCGCCTGCGCCGGTCGCCGAGGCGGTCGCGAAGCTCGTCGGCAGCAGCCCGATCCACTACGCGCCGGTCCCCGGTCTCCCGGAGCTCCGCGACGCGGCGGCGTCCGAGCTGAGCGAGTATCACGGTCATCCCTTCGCGCGTGAGCAGGTGATGGTCAGCTGCGGCGCGAAGCATAGCCTCGCGAACCTCTTCCTCGTGACCCTCGACCCGGGCGATGAGGTCGTGGTCATCAGCCCCTACTGGGTCTCCTACCCCGACATGATCCGGCTCGGCGGAGGGGTCCCGAAGGTCGTCTCGGCGACGGCCGAGGACGGCTGGCGCGTCAAGCCGGAGGCCCTCGCGGCGGTCCTCGGCCCGAAGACGCGCTACGTGATCATCAACAGCCCCTCGAACCCGACCGGCGCGGGCTACAGCGCCGCGGATCTGAGCGCGCTCTACGACGTGATCGAGGCCGAGGCGCCCCAGGCCTGGCTGGTCTGCGACGACATCTACCGCAAGCTCGTCTACGACGGGTTTGAGCATGCCAGCGCGTTTCGGGCGCTCGCTGGGCGGAGCGAGCAGATCATCCTCATCGACGGGGTCTCCAAGAGTCACGCGATGACCGGCTACCGGATCGGGTTTTTGGCCGCGCCAAAGCACGTCATCGCCGCTGCCTCGCGGGTCCAGGGACAGATGACCTCAGGGGCCTCGACGCCGGCGCAGCACGCTGCGATCGCGGCCCTCTCGGACCCCCGCTGCGACGGGGCGGTCGCGGCGATGCGGGACGCGTTCGCGCGGCGTCGCGCGCTTATCCTCAGCGGCCTCGCCGAGATTCCCGGTGTCCGCGTGAGCTCGCCAGAGGGAGCCTTCTACGTCTTCGCCGACGTCAACGCCTTCATCGGCGAGGGCTCATCGATCGCCGACGATGTCGCCTTGGCGACGCACCTCCTGGAGAACAAGCTGGTCGCGACGGTGCCTGGCTCGGCCTTCGGCGCCCCAGGCTTTATCCGCATCAGCTACGCGACGAGCGATGAGCAGATCACGGAGGGGCTCTCGCGTATCCGCGAGGCGCTCGCCGATCTTCGCCCCGCGGTGTAGCTCGCCATCCGACCCCAAGGGCAGGTTCGGCGCTCGCCGTCGCGCGTACCTCCGCGGCGACTGGAGACCTTGTATATGCGGCGGCGATCGACGATCGTCGTTCTCCGCGATGCTGATCGAGATCGAACGGGGTAGAAACCAAACGCTGCAGCAGATCCGTGACCTCGCGGCCCGCTTCGGGAATCGCATCGAGATCATGGAGGGGACCGGTGTTTTCGACACCATCCACGTGATCGGTGACACCAGGGGCTTCGGTGATCGCGAGGACTATGTCCGCTCGTTGCCGGGGGTCCGCGCGTTCTTCCACGCCGCTTCGGGCTACGCGAACATCGCCCGGACGATCCGCGGCAAGGACGGCGTCGCCCAACGTCGTGACCGTCGCGTCGTCGAGGTCCCCGGCCTCGACGGCAAGGTCCGGAGGATCGGCGGCGGCAAGCACATGTTCCTGGTCGGTCCGGACTCGCCGCAGACCTTGCCGCAGACCCTGGCGATCGCCCGTATGGCCCGCGAGCTCGGGGAGCGCTTCGGGATCCTCGACCGCTTGATCCTCCGCGGCGGCGCCTTCAAGCCGCGGACTCGGCCGAACGACTGGCGCGGCCTCGGCATGAAGGGGATCGCGATGCTCGACGCGGCTCGCGAGGAGAGCGGGATCCCCTACGTCACCGAGATCATGGATCACAACCGCGTCGAGGAGATCGGGACGCACGCGGACATGCTCCAGATCGGCACGCGCAACGCCCAGAACTTCGACCTCCTCGAGTCCGTCGGTCGCTTTGGCAAGCCCGTCATCCTCAAGCGCGGCTTCGGCAACGAGATCGAAGAGTGGTTCTACGCGGCCGAGTACGTCGCCAACCAGGGCAACCTCAACATCTGCCTGTGCGAGCGGGGGATGAAGACGCTCTTCACCAAGGGCGGCTACTGCCGCAATCAGCCGGACCTGAACGCGATCACCCACGCTCGCAAGCAGACGATCCTGCCGGTGATCTTCGATCCGAGCCACGTCGCCGGCGACTATCGGATCGTCCCGGAGAACCTGATGGCGTCGGTCGCCCACCTCGTCGACGGGACCATCACCGAGACCCTGCACGAGGAGTCCTTCCGTCAGGAGCAGCTCTGCGACGCGGCCCAAGCCCTGACGATGGAGAGCTACGCGGTGCTGGTCGAGGCGGTGCTCACCTACGAAGAGAAGGTGCTGCCGCTGATGCGCAAGGTGACGGGCGAGCCTGATCCCTCCCGTTGAGCGCGGCTGGCGAGCGCGGCTCGGTGATCACGGCCAACCGAGCGGAGCGGGCGAGGGCGACCCTCAGTGCAGCAGGTGCTCGTCGTCGTCGAGCCCGTCGATGACGGTCGGTGAGGAGATTCGATACTCCTCGTCGAGCCAACGGCCGAGGTCGATCGACTTGCAGCGGCTGGAGCAGAAGGGCCGGTGCGGGTACTTCTCGGGGGCGTTGGGCAGTTCGCGGCGACAGGTCGGGCAGCGGATCAGCACGGCGCGACGAGAGTACACGCGAGCTTCGCTCAGGTGAAGCTCGCGGGTGCGTCGCTGCTCGTGATGCGCGGGACGCGAGCAGGAGAGCTCCTCGTCGTTCGTACTGCGAAGAGCGCGACGGTGCTCGTCAGTCGCCACAGCGAGGAGGGGGCGATGGCTGGATCGCGGCGCTGCTGAGCGACGAGACCGTCGCCGCGGGCTAGAAGCGGCGCGTGTAGCCGATCATCACGGTGCGGTCGGAGGGACCCTCGGTCTTGCGCTGGCGACGGGCTCGGCTCTCGTCGATCGAGAGGGTGATGACCCCGCCGGCGAAGAAGGCTGCGCCTGCGCCGATCGCCGCCAACCCGCCGACCTTCGAGCGGTAGATGTCGCTGCAGGTGCCGGGCATCTCCGCGGTGGGCGTGGTCTGGAAGTCGCCGACGCAGCGGGAGTTCGCGAGGTAGAAGAAGGTCCCGGCGCCGACCGCTGCGGCGCCGCCGATGATCGCGGTGACCTCGAGCCAGCGAGGGAGAACGCGGCGCGGCTTCTTGACGGCGTCGGGGCCGGGCTCGCCGGGGCCGTTGGTCAGCCCCGCGGGCGTCGCGGGTCCCTCCACGGTGCTCGGGTAGTTGATCGCGACCTCCATGCCGGCCTCGGCGACGACCACGACCATATCGGCGGCTGGCTGACTGCCGTCCGCAGACTCGATGTGGACGCGGTAGGGGCCGACCCAGAGCGCGCTCGATCTCGCGGGCGCCGGGTGTTCGTTGAGGTAGACCCGACAGGGGCTCGCGCAGTTGACCCGGATGCCGCCCTTGCCGGCTTGGTCGAGGGCCGCGACCCGTTGACGGTAGAGGTCCGTCAAGCTCGGTCCGTATCGCTCTACCTGGAGAGGGTCGCTGCCGGCGCTGCGGAGGGCCTCGTCCATCGTCGCGATCGCGGAGGGCTCGTCGCCGAGGGCCAGGTGGGCGCGCGCTAGCGCCAGGAGGCCCGAGTTTCGCTCTGTGCGCGCGCCGTCGTCATTGCTGAGCTCGACAGCGTAGCCTGGGGCCTGGTCGAGCGCTGCGGCGAGCTCCGCTGCGCCACGGCTGGGATCGTCGTTGGTCGCGTCGATCGCAGCGGCGACGCGGATCGTCCAGGCGCTGTAGGCGTCGAGGTTGGCGGACTGGATCGTCTTCGGCGGCGAAGCATCCGGCGCGGCCTCTGGGGGGGGGGCGCTCTCTTCGGTCGCGACATCGCCCGGGGGGACCTCGGGCGCGGCAGCCTCAGCGGTCGTCGATGGCTCGGTCGCCGCATCGTCGCCGGGGGCAGTGTCAGCGCTCGGGGCGAGGAGGGCGAGGGCGAGGAGGGTCGTGGAGACGGGGAGCAGCGGCATAGGTCAGCCTCGGGCGCGAGCCTATCACGGTGTCGCGCATGGCCAGAAGGATCGGCGTCCGGCCGCTGTCGTTGCGTCCAGCCGACAGGGCGCGGAGGGGAGCTGCCCTGGGGGCCTGTGAGCGTCGGTCCGCGGACAATCGCTGGGGGTCATCGCCGGGGGGCGGGCTCACCGGGCTAGGCCCTGAAGAGTCGAGGGGTCACGCCGTCTGCGCGAGGTCACCCTCGAGGGCGAGCTGACCACAGGCCGCGCCGATATCGTCGCCGCGGGGCGTCCGCGTGTAGGCGTGCACACCATTGTCCCGGCAGCGCTCGACGAACGTCGTAATTCGCCGGGGCGAGGGCCGCTGGAAGGGCGCGTGCGGGTGGGGGTTGAAGGGGATCACGTTGACCTGCGCCCGGAGCCCGACGAGGAGCTTCGCCAGACGATCCGCGTCGGCGTCGCTGTCGTTGACCCCGGCCAGGAGCACATACTCAAAGGTCACCCAGCGGCGGCGGTGGATCGGCACCGCCCGGACGGCCCGCAGGAGCTCCGCGATCGGCCAGCGGGTGTTGATCGGCATCACCCGGTCGCGGACCTCGTCGGTCGTCGCGTTGAGTGAGATCGCGAGGCCCACTTCCATGCCGAGCCCCTCGCGGCCGAAGCGCTCGATCGCCGGCACGAGGCCGGCGCTCGAGACGGTGATCCGTCGCCCAGCGAGCGCGGCTCCGCGCTCATGGGTGAGGATCGCGATCGCGCGTCGGACTTGGTTGTAGTTGTGGAGCGGCTCGCCCATCCCCATGAAGACGAGGTTGGTCAGGCGCTCCGGCCAGGTCTCACCGCGCTCCTCGGCCTCGGCGACCATCAGGTCCTGGGCCTGGTAGACCTGGTCGACGATCTCCCAGGTCGCGAGGTTGCGGCGAAAGCCGAGGGTCTGCGTGGCACAGAAGGCGCAAGTCAGGGCGCAGCCGATCTGCGAGGAGATGCAGAGCGTCGCGCCGCGGCCCTCGTTGGGGATGAGCACGCTCTCGATCAGCTGATCGTCGGAGGTCCGCAGCCGGAGCTTGCGGGTGCCGTCGGCAGCAGGCGCGACGAGATCGACGCGGAGGCGCTCAAGCGAGGCTAGCGGGGCGAGCCGGGCCCTGTCGGCCTTCGACAGATCACTCATCGCCTCTAGAGAGGGGGCCCGCTTGCCGTGGACCCAGCCGAAGATCTGGTCGGCACGGAAGCGCTGCATCCCGTTCGCGAGAACCCAGGCGCTGAGCTCCTCGTGGTCGAGGCCGCGGAGGTTCTGCCGCGGGTCCTTGGGAATTCCCCCGGAGGGCCTGCGGATAGCGACGAGTTCAGACATCGGTGCTCCCGTCGTAGCACGTCAGGTCAGACGACGGCGCGATCGCAGCGCGCCGTCGTCCGTCGGCCAGGCTAGGCGAGCTCGAGGCCGCTGAAGAAGAAGCCGATCTCGTAGGCGGCGGTCTCCGGCGCGTCGGAGCCGTGGGTGGCGTTGCGCTCGATGCTGGTGCCGTAGGTCCCGCGGAGGGTCTCCTTGGGGGCCTTGGTCGCGTCGGTGGGGCCCATCAGGTCGCGCCAGCGCTTGATCGCGTTCTCACCCTCGAGGACCATCGCCAGGATGGGACCCTCGGTCATGAAGGTGACGAGGCTGCCGAAGAAGGGGCGCTCCGCGTGGACGAAGTAGAAGCCCTTGGCCTGGGCCTCGGTGAGGTGGAGGCTCTTGGCGGCGACGAGCTTGAGGCCGGACTCCTGGATCTTGGCGATGATCCCCCCGGCGTGGCCTGCGGCGAAGGCGTCGGGCTTTACGATGGCGAAGGTGCGTTCCATGTCGGTTCTCTTTTCCCGTGTCTCGGGTTCGGTGGGGGCCCGATAGGGGCCACGCGGGCCCACATCGTGGGCGCGCACCCTATATCAGAGCGGGGCTGTGCCTGGGTACCGCGGGCGGCGTGCGCTTCCTCGGGGGGCCGTCGTCCGCCTATACTCCCCGTCTATGGCGACTTCAACGGCGTACAACGCCGCTCTCCGGACCATCGTCGCCCTCGCGGCGCTGGTGATCCTGGTCGCAGGCCTCTCTGCGGCTGAGGAGGTGATCCTACCGGTTCTCTTCGCCGTACTCCTCTCGATCGTCTCGGCGCCGATCGTCCGCTGGCTCGAGCGCCGAGGCTTGCCTTCGTGGGTCGCAGTGCTCCTCGTCGTGATCCTGACGATGGGCGTGCTCGCCGGCTTTGGCACCGTGCTCGCGGCCTCCGTCAGCGAGTTCAGTCAGGCCATCCCGCACTACAAGGAGCGCTTTGACGAGGGGCTCAAGTTCGTCAACTCGTGGGTGGGGGGCAGCGGCTATGAGCTCTCGATCGACCAGCTCGCGCAGATCGAGCCGGCGACCTGGATGGACACCCTCGGCGCGACCCTCAGCGGTCTCATCGACGCCCTGACCAACACGGCGCTGGTCGTGCTGACGATGGTCTTCATCCTCCTCGAGGTCGCCGAGATGCCGCGCAAGCTCCGGGCGGCCTTTCAAGACCCGGCGCGGGCGCTCGGCGGGGTCCGGCGGATGGTCACCCAGGTCCAGCGATATCTGGTGATCAAGACCCTGATCTCGGTGATCACCGGGTTCTTGGTCGGCGGCTGGACTGCGCTCCTCGGGGTCGACTTCCCGCTCCTGTGGGGCTTTCTCGGCTTCCTCCTGAACTACATCCCGAACGTCGGCTCGATCATCGCCGCGGCGCCGCCGATGCTGGTCGCGCTCTTCCAGCTCGGGCCTGGGCACATGGTGCTCGTCGGGGGCGGCTACGCCCTGGTCAACACCCTCCTCGGCAACCTCCTGGAGCCGCAGTGGATGGGGCGCAGGCTCGGCCTCTCGCCCCTCGTGGTCTTCCTCTCCTTGCTCTTCTGGGGCGGCCTTTGGGGGACCGTCGGGATGCTCCTCTCGGTGCCGCTGACGATGGTCCTGAAGATCAGCTTTGAGCAGAGCGAGGACTTCCGCTGGATCGCGATCCTGCTGAGCGGGGCGCCTGATCTCGAGGAGCAGCGGATCCGCGAGAAGACGCTGCCGGTGGAGAAGGGGCCGGTGATCAACGCGGCGCGCTCGACCGCCCAGGGAGAGATCGTGGTGAAGGTCGGTCCTCTGGCCCGGAGGACCGACGAAGGGGCCGGGGAGGGGGGGGGCGCCGAGGCGGAGAGGGGCGACGGGATCGCGGACCAGGGGGACCAGGGGGACCAGGCGGCTCCCCCGAGCGTCACGGACGCCTGAGCTCGGGCCGCGGGCTCCGCTCAACGGCTCGCAGCGGGGCCCGCTTCGGCGGTCTGGTCGACGCAGAGGAGATCGACGCGGAGTCCGCTCAGGGGGTGCCGGACGACGTTCTTGAGCCAACCGCGGGTCAGGAGCCAGAGCTCCGGCGTGTCGATCGGGCGGACCGGCACCTCGCGGCCGAGGATCCGCTCGAGCTCGATCGCGATAGCGTCGCGCCCAGGCCCGGCCGCGGCGGCGGCGAAGCGGGCGTGGGCTGCGTCGAATTGCGGGGAGCAAAACCCGCTGTAGGAGCCCGGGCTGTCGCAGGTGAAGGGATCCAAGAAGCTCGCAGGATCGGGGTAGTCGGCGTCGAAGCGGAGAGAGAAGAGCTGGGGCTCGGCCTCTCCGCTCAGGACCTTGTAGAGGTAGGCGTCGTCGTAGGTGACCTCGAGCTTGACGCCGAGGGGGCGCAGCGCCTCGCGGAGGATCGCCGCCTCCTGCTGGGCGGCGGGGCCGGTCGTCGTCATGTAGCGCAGGCTCGCCAGGGGGAGCTTGGGCCCGCTGCCGTCGGGGCGCTTGCGATCGATCGCGGAGCTGGCGTGGAGCACGACATCGGCGCCTGGATCGAGGAGGCTGCGGGGGGTCACCTGGGCCGCGGGAGCCGCCCAGGCGCCGTTGCGGATCACCTGGTGGTAGCGGCGATCGTCGAAGGCGGAGGCGATGCTGCGCCGGAGCTGGCGATGGGCCCGGTCGATCGTCGGGTCCTCGCTCTGGCCGATCTCAGGGTCGGTCATCCGGAAGACGAGGAGCGTCGTCGAGAGAACCTCGGAGCGGTGGAGGACGGTGTCGGCTGGGGTCGCGCCGGGGATCAAGGCGCCGTCGTGGACGACCTCGGCGAAGAGCCCCTGACCGGGGGCGATGGCGGCGATCGTCCCGGCCTGGAAGAGCCGCAGTGCGGCCTCCGGGCTCGCGTAGTGCTCGAGGAGGATCCGCTCGACGCCCGGTCGGTGAGCGCAAGAGAGGGCCCCGGAGACCGCCGGCATCGGCGTCTTTGGGGCGACGGGGTTCATCTTGAGAACCGCCGCGCGCGGCAGCTCCGACGCCGCATCGAGCATGTAGGGGCCGCTGCCGACCGGGCGCCGGGCGAAGGGCGGGTGGTCATCGTCGCGGCCGTCGTAGGCGGCGACGCACTCGGGCGGGACGATCGCCAGGCGGGGGTTGGCGAGGATCGCCGGCAGCTCGGGCTGGGCGCGGGTGAGGTGCAGCGTCAGCGTTCCCTCCGCGTCGTCGGCGATGATCCCGGGCGGCGATGCCGGGCGCGACTCGACCGGCTCGTCCCTCCAGGCGTCGAGGCCGACGATCCGCCCGGCGAGCAGCTCCCAAGCGCCGGCGATCCCCGGATCGGCGTGACGCAGCAGCGACGCGGCGACGTCGCTGGCTCGGACGAGCCGGCCCTGCTTCGCCGCTTCCTTGCCCTCGAGACAGGTGTCAGGGGCGAAGCGGCGGGCGCTCTCCGGCGCCCGCAGGCGAAAGAGCAGGGTGGTCCGCGCCTCGTCGAGCTCTGGCAGCTCCGAGATCTCAGGGACGAGCGTCAGCGGGCTCGCGTAGGGGTCCCAGTCGAGGAGCGTGTCGAAGATCTGTCCCGTCACTCGCTGGCTGACAGCGTCGCTCGCGGCGGCGGGGTCGAGGGTGGCGATCGTCGCCTCGAGCGGCAGGCGTATCTCCGATCGCGGGACCGTCTGATGGTCGGCACGGGCGCCGGTACGGTCCCCAGGAGATCGCTGACATCCGCCGTTCGCGCTGAGGGCGAGAAGGCCCGCGAGGGCCGTACACGCGAGCTGCGCCGGTGAACGACGCATGGGCACGGCCGCGCCCGTGGGGTAAGGTCCGGGGCTATGGCGACCGATATGAGCGGTGACGCAGGTGGGGTCTCGGATTTCGCGCACCTGCATCTTCACTCGCAATACAGCCTCTTGGACGGCGCGATTCGGACCAAGGACCTGTGTCGTGTGGTCCGCGAGCGCGGGATGAAGTCGGTCGCGGTGACCGACCACGGCAACATGTTCGGGGCGGTCCAATTCTACCAAGAGGCCAAGGCCCAGGGGGTCAAGCCGATCTTCGGCTGCGAGGCCTACGTCTCCGAGAAGGGGATGGAGGCCCGGGCGGACCGGAAGAACTACCACCTGGTTCTCCTCGCCAAGAACGAGGTCGGCTACAAGAACCTCCAGAAGCTGGTCAGCTTCGGCCATCTCAAGGGCTTCTACTACAACCCGAGGATCGACCGTGAGATCCTCCGCGAGCACAGCGAGGGGCTGATCGGTCTGAGCGCCTGTCTCGGGGGTCATATCGCCCGCCTGGTCAACGCCGGTGACATGGACGGCGCCCGCGAGACGGTGCTCGAGTACAAGTCGATCTTCTCGCCGGGGGACTACTACCTGGAGCTGCAGCCCAACGGCCTCGAGCTCCAGGAGCGCCTCAACCCGATCCTCGCCCAGCTCGGCGCGGATCTCGACGTGCCGCTCGTCGGCACCAACGACTGCCACTACGTCAACCGCGACGAGGCCCACGCCCACGAGGTGCTGATGTGCATGGGCATGGGCCGGACCCTCGACGATCCGAAGCGGCTCAAGCACGAGTGCGACGCCTTCTACATCAAGCGTCCAGACGAGATGCAGAGCTACTTCACGCGCTATCCGCAGGCCTACGAGAACGCCTGCAAGATCGCCCGTGAGTGCAACGTCGAGCTCAAGCTGGGCAGCCCGGAGCTCCCCGACTTCCAGCTCCCCGAGGGGGTCCAGCAAGACCTCCCCGAGTACCTCCGCGATGTGACCTACCAGGGGCTGCAGGAGCGCCTGGCGGAGATGCGGGTCCGCGGGATCAAGCCCGACGAGGACAAGTACCGCGCTCGCCTCGAGTACGAGCTGGGGATCATCAACTCGATGAAGTTCCCCGGCTACTTCCTGATCGTCTGGGACTTCATCCGCCACGCCAAGAAGATCGGCGTCCCCGTCGGCCCCGGTCGTGGGTCCGGCGCAGGCTCCCTCGTCGCCTACTCGCTGCGGATCACCGACCTCGATCCGCTCCTCTACAACCTCCTCTTCGAGCGCTTCCTCAACCCGGAGCGGGTCAGCATGCCCGACTTCGACATCGACTTTTGCATGGACCGGCGCGAGGAGGTCATCCGCTACGTCACCGATCGCTACGGCGTCGACCGGGTGGGGCAGATCGCGACCTTCCACTCGCTCAAGGCCCGCGGCCTCGTCCGCGACGTCTGCCGGGTGAAGGGGCTCAGCGTCTCCGACGCCAATGAGATAGCCAAGCTCATCCCCGAGGGCCCGAAGGTCTCGCTCTCGCTGGCGATGAACGACGTCGTCGAGCTCAAGAAGACGGCCAAGAAGAACCCGGAGCTCGCCGAGAAGCTGCGCGGCAAGATCGAGATCGCGGAGGCGTCGACCAAGCTCCGCCTGCGGGCGGAGGCCGATCCGCGGACCGCCGACGTGCTCAAGGTCGGCATGGCCCTCGAGGGGCTCAACCGTCACGCGGGCATGCACGCCGCCGGGATCGTCATCGGCAACCGCGACCTCTGGGAGCACGTCCCCTGCTTCAAGGCCGACGGCAAGCTGGTCACCCAGTACACGATGACCGACGTCGAGCGGGCGGGCCTTGTGAAGTTCGACTTCCTCGGGCTCAAGACCCTGACGGTGCTGTCGACGGCGGTCGGCCTGATCAACAACTTCCGGCCGGAGGACGACCCCTTCATCCTCGAGGGGATCCCGATGGACGACGCCGGGGTCTACGAGATGATCTCGCGCGGGGACACCACCGGCGTCTTCCAGCTGGAGTCGAGCGGCTTCAAGGACCTGCTCAAGAAGCTCCGCCCCGACTGCTTCGAGGACATCATCGCCGCCGTCGCCCTCTACCGGCCAGGTCCGCTCGAGGGCGGCATGGTCGATCAGTTCATCGAGTGCAAGCACGGCCGCCGCGAGATCGAGTACCCGCACCTCGCGCTGACAGACATCCTCAAGGAGACCTACGGCGTCTTCGTCTATCAGGAGCAGGTCATGCAGGCGGCGCAGATCCTCGCCGGCTTCTCGCTCGGCGCCGCAGACCTGATGCGCCGGGCGATGGGCAAGAAGAAGAAGGCGGAGATGGATCGGCAGCGCGCCCTCTTCGTCACGGGGTGCAACGAGAAGCTGCAGATCAGCGCCGACACGGCCAACGAGATCTTCGACCTCATCGACAAGTTCGCCGGCTACGGCTTCAACAAGTCGCACTCCGCCGCCTACGGGCTCATCACCTACCAGACCGCCTACCTCAAGCACCACGATCCGGTCGCCTTCATGGCGGCGCTGATGACCTGCGACAAGAACAACAACGATAACGTCGTCAAGTTCATCGCCGAGGCGCGGGCGATGGGGATCACAGTGCTCGCCCCCGATATCAACGAGTCCGGGCGCGACTTCTCGGTCGTCCGCCGACCGAAGGACGAGGGCGAGGGCTACGTCGAGGACATCCGCTTCGGCCTCGGCGGGGTCCGCAACGTCGGCGCCAACGCGGTCGACTCGATCCTCGAAGGCCGCGCCGAGGGACCCTTCGAGTCGATCTTCGACCTCTGCCGCCGCGTCGACGTCAAGCGGGTCAACAAGCGGACCCTCGAGGGCTTGGTCTACGCCGGCGCCTTTGACCAGGTCGGCAAGGGCCTCTATCGTTCGCAGCTCTTCGGCGTGATCGAGAAGGCGGTGGACCAGGGGCAGAGCGCCGCCCGCGATCGCGCGAGCGGCCAGACGGGGCTCTTTGATCTGCTCGCTGACGCACCGCAGGCGGTCTACGACGAGGACTACCCGCAGTGCGAAGAGTGGCAGCCCAAGCAGCAGCTCCTCCACGAGCGCGACGCGCTCGGCTTCTTCGTCTCCGGTCACCCGCTCGATCGGTTCCAGCAGGACATCGACAACGGCGGGGCGAGGCGGACCTCCGACATCAAGTTCGCCGACGGCGGCAACGAGCTGACCGTCGGCGGGGTGATCTGCGGTCTGCGCGAGGTCCAGACCCGCTCGGGCAAGGGGCCGATGTGCTTCTTTCAGCTCGAGGATCAGTTCGGCCGGATCGAGTGTGTCTGCTTCCCCAAGACCTACGCCCGGATCGACGAGGAGACCGGCCTGAGCTTTGGCGAGCGCCTCGAGCGGATCGGCGATGAGCCGGTCTTCGCGACCGGCAAGATCGAGGTCGATCGCGACGATGACGGCGAGATGGGGCTCGTGAAGATGCTCCTCGACGACGTCCGCCCGATCATCGAGGTCCGCGCAGAGCGGACCCGGCAGGTCCTCCTCACCCTCAACGCCGAGCAGCTGACGCCAGCGCGGATCTTCAAGCTGAAGGAGGTCGTCGCCCACCACAGCGGCACCTGCACCATGGAGATGGTCGTGACGGTCGACGGCCGCTACTCGTCGAAGGTCGTGTTCGGCGATCGCTTCGGCGTCACCGCGGATGACAGCCTGCTCGTCGCCCTAGAGCGCCTCTTCGGGGGTCCGTACGCGCGCCTGGTGTCGGCGCCGCCGCTGAACTGAGCACGGACGTCTGTTTCGCGGCTTAGGAGTGCATGCGCTTGCGTCGGCGACGACGCGAGGGCTTCGGCTCTTCGACGACGTGCTCCGCCTCGGCGCCGGTCTGCTCGACCTCAGGCTCGTCGGCGACGTCTTCATGGCCGAGGGGGTGGAGGCCGAGGGCGATGCGTCGCTCGTCGTCGAGCTGGAGAAACGCGGCGAGCTCCTCCAAGAGGGCGAAGCGGAGCTCCTGGTCGAAGATCTCGGGGCTACGGGCGACGCGGAAGATGTTGCGGCGATAGATCGCGACGCCGGTGAGGATCGGGGGATCGCCCTCGTTGGCGCCGCGGCTGGCGGTGGTCAGGGCTGCGATCCGGGGATCGACGCCCTCCAGGATCAGCTCCATCGACGGCATCTCGTGGACGAGGACGACCAGAGCGATGCGCCGCTGGCCGAGCTCTCGGAGGGCGCCGTCAGGGCATTCACTGAGGATCTGGACGACCTTGCGGTGGATCTGCGCGGGGTTGGGGAGCCACTTGGGGAGCTGCACCTGAGCGTCGAGGCGATAGACGCGGAGGGCGGCGTGGCAGGCCGCGCGGACGTCATCTTGTTGGTACTCCGCCTCGCTCAGGAGGTGCCACGCGTCGCTGTTGTTGGGGTGCCGCTCGACCAACGCGCGGAGGAGGGGGAGGGCCTCGTCAGGGTTTGGCAGGTCGAGCCAGAGCCGGGCGTAGCGGAGGCAGAGGTGGACGAGGCGGGCCTGTTGGGCGATCCGCTCGGCGTCGTCGAGGGGCTCGCCGTCCTCGTCCTCGACCAACTCGGAGAAGATGTGGGCGTACTCGCCGTCGGGATCACCCTTCCCGAGCTCGGTGAGGGTTGTCTGGGTACCGGCCTTGATCAACGGATGATCGCGGAGGGCGCTCAGGCGCTCCCGGGCGGCGTCGAGGAGGCCGAGGTTGAGCTGGCCCTCGATCCCGAGGAGGTTGAGGTCGATCGTGTCGAAGGCGGAGATCCCGGTCAGGTCGAGGGCTTCGTCGCAGAGCTGGAGGGCCCGGGCGGCGTCGCCGAGATCGAAGAGGGCGACCTGGGCGGCGGCGAGGAAGGGCTCGAAGTACTCTGGATCGATCTCGATCGCGGCCTCGTACCAGCGCAGACTCTCCTCGGGATCTCCCTCGGCGAGTGCTACCGCGCCGAGGAGGATCGGGGCCTCGGCGGCGTTGGGCCGGATCTTCTGGGCGTGGCGCGCCGACTGCCGGGCCGCGTTGAAGTCAGCGCGGTCGAGGTGGGTCCAGCCGCGATCGAGGTGCGCGGCGTAGCGGCTCGTCTCGCCGAAGCCAGAGTCGTCCCGCTCCATCGGATGGATCGCCATAGCGACCTGGTATAGCACGGCGCTGCAGAGGCCACGATTGGCCGGTGGGCCGCCAGCTTCACCGTTTCGTTGTCGGCTGTGGGGGCGGCGCGTATGGTTGCCGCGTGCGAGATGCCCGCGCTCCATTTCTGCTCTGCGCGCTCCGAATTGGCGTCGGCGTCATGTCGGTCGGTCTCACGGCGGCGGGTTGCAAGTCGACGCCGAGCGCGAGCGCGTCCGCGAACCCTGTGGGCGCCTCGTCGCTCACCCCCGAGCGCGTCGCCCCGGAGTACCGTGAGGACCTCCGTGCCGTGCAGGCGGCGCAAGAGGCCGATCCCGCGGGTCCAGAGGTGGTCGCCGCCGCCGATCGACTCCTGTCTCGGGACCCACCCTTTAACCTCCGGCTCGCGGCCGTCCACGCCAAAGTGGCGCACGCGTACCTTAATGGCGACGACACGATCGCCCTGCGATGGTCGGCCGAGTCGCTCGACTCGACCCGCGATGCTGCGTCGATGGACGCCGCCGAGGTCGCCATCGTCCGCGACCTCGAGCGACTCCAGGCGATCCTCCTCGCCCGCTCGGGGGAGCCCGCGGAGGCCCTGGACGCGCTCGAACGTGGCGAGCGATCCCATGCGATCCCCGAAGGTGATCTCTGGGCAGGGAGGGCGCTGGCGCACACTCGCGCCGGCGCTCGGATCGACGCGGCCTTCGCCCTCGCGATGTGGCGAGGGGGGGTCGCCGACGGTAGTCCTGAGGCGCAATACGCGGAGCAGGAGATCGGCTCGCTCCTCGCCGGCACTGAGCCGGGGGGGCTCCTCGCCTACGCCGAGCAGCACCCCGGGACGATCGGCGCCGCGTGCTTGACGGCTCGGGCCCGCGGCGAGATGGCGACGGACATCCCGTGGATCGACGCCTGTGCGCCCCGCCCGCTGAGGGTCGGGGTCCTCTTGCCGCGATCCGGCCGACTCGCCGCGCTTGCCGACGACCAACTTGCCGCGGCACTTGCCGCGGCAGAGGTCCTTGCCGCGAGCAACCCCGCTGTCGAGGTCGTCTGGGCGGACTCTGGCTCGACGGCGGAGGCGGCCAAGCGCGGCGCCGAGGAGCTGATCGAGCGCAGCGTCGCGGTTGTCGTCGGGCCGGTCGGCGCCGGCAATGTTGCCGCGGCAACGCAGGTGCTCGCCGGCAGCGCGGCCGTCGTCGTCCCAGGGGAGGGGAGAGGCGAGGCCGTCGGCATCGCTCCTTCGCTGGAGAGCCGGATCGTCGCGCTCGTCGAGCATGCCAAGCAGTCCGGCGCCAAGAGCCTCGTCGTCCTCGCGCCGGCCCACGGCTACGGGAAGCGCGCGACCGCGGCTGCTCGCCGGGCCGCGTCGTCGGCCGGGCTCACGCTCACAGCGGAGACCTACGAGGACTCGACCACCAGCTTCGCCCCGGTCATCCGCCCCTCTGTGCCGGCGCTGCGCAAGGGGGCCGCGCTCCTCGTGCTCGACCGGGTCGCGAGGATGGAGCTTCTCTTGCGTCAGCTCGCCCGTGAGGGGCTGAGCGCCTCAGGAGCCGCGAACACCGGCCGGGTGATGGTGCTGTCCACTGCAGAGGCCCTCTCGCTGGCCGAGCTTGGCGACGGTCACGAGATCCTCGAGGGGGTCTGGATGGCCCCCGTCGCCTGGCCTGACGAGACAACGGGGGCCTTCATCGACAGCTACGCGGCCCACGAGGGCGAGGCCCCCGGCGATCAGGCCTTGCTGGTCTTCCGGGCGATGGCGAGGGCCTGGCAGGGCGGCGCAGGAGATCCTTTCTCGGCGACGGTTGTCAGGGTACAAGGTGGCCGCATTGCCGCGCCGCCGACCACGATCTCCCTCAACCCGGAGGGGTGACGCTCGCCGCGAGCGGCCGTCCCCGGGCTATGTCGTCCCCGGCGAGCGCGCGGTCGTCGAGCTGCTGAGGGGGTCGCCAGAGCGGGTCTTGCAGCTCTACGTGATCGCCGGGAGATCGTCGCCCGACGTCGATCGACTGGTCGCAGACGCAGGCATCAAGCCGATCGTCGTCGACGAGGACGGCCTCTCAGAGGTGTGCTCGCCGGCTCTCGCTCGCGGGATCGTTGCCGTCGCAACACCGCCCCGCGAGCACTCGATCGAAGATCTGCTCGCCATGCCCTATGCAGGCGAGCGGCAGATTCTCGTGGCTCTGGACGGTGTTCAGGACCCTCACAACCTCGGCGCGATCCTGCGGAGCGCGGAGTTCTTCGGGGCCACGGGAGCGATATGGCCGCGCGATCGTGCCGTGAGCGTGACGCCGGCTGCAATTCGGTCATCCGCTGGGGCGACGGAGCGGCTCCCGCTCGCGCGCGTGACGAACCTGGCGAGGGCGCTCGGTCTCTGCAAAGAGGCCGGTTTCTGGGTGATCGGGACCGTCGTCGATGGCGGTCGTCCTCTCCGCGAAATATGCGCAGAGGACCCCCCGGAGCGACTTGTGCTCGTTCTAGGCAGCGAAGAGAAGGGGCTCAGGCGGCTTACGCGCGAGCGCTGCGACTTCCTCGCGACGATCCCGCGGCGCGGTGAGATTGGCTCCCTCAACGTCTCCACCGCCGCTGCGGTAGCGCTCGCCGCCCTCTACGTCTAGCGCGCATCGACGGGTGAGGCCGTAGAGCGTGGTGGGCGCGTCGGCGCCCCGCTCGCAGACGACCAGCCGTGGGTGACTCGGAAAATCTCGCCTTAGCGGTCACTGGGACCTGGATTCAATCGCCAATCTTGGCGAACATGTGACTCTCCAGGCCGGCCGATCCCAGGGGGAGTGTAGGTCCTGGGTTTAGATCACTCTCCCGAGGCTCCTATGTCCGAACTTCGCTCTGCTCTCGTTCAGTACCTGCGCGCCCCCGATGATTCCACGAGACGCTCGGAGCTCGAGAGTGCCGTCGGCGACATCGATCTCGTAACAGCGCGCGCTGATGCCAAAAAAGATCCGTCCTCCATCGAGGCGGCGGCCGCGGTGCTTGGTCGTCTTGTGATCGACAACGCCAGCGTCGACGACCTCGTCGACGCCGCAAAGCACTCCGCTCAGCGGGCTCCGCGGAACAACTCAGGGAATGACATCGCACTCCTCGCGGGGCTCGTGGTGTGGAAGGTCGCCGACAAGGCCGACCTCGCCGAGCCCTTCTTCCGTCGGATCCGTCGATCCGAGCCGGCCAACCCGGACGTGCTCGACTTCTATCGGAGCGTCTTCTCGGGCGACAAGGACGCGAGCCAGCTCATGCAGGTCTTCGTCCAGGCCCGGCGCTCGTTGAAGAAGGCGGATCCGCAGCGTCGCTTCGAGCTCGCCGTCGAGATGGCGGATCTCGCCGAGAACAAGCTCGGCAGCGTGGATCGTGCGATCGAGGTGTGGCGCTCTGTTCTCCGCGAAGACGGCCACGACGAGCGCGCCGTCGCGGCGCTCCAGCGCCTCTACCGTGAGGGACAGAAGTGGACCGCGTTGGTCGAGCTCCTCAAGGAGGACTACGATCGGATCGCCGAGGATCAAGAGTCCGAGCGGATCGCCAAGCTCCTCGAGATCGCCCAGCTCTACCGCGATCAGCTGCGCCTCGACGCGATGGCGCTGGCGACCCTGCAGCGGATCCTCGAGATCGACTCGCACCACGCGGAGACGATCCAAGCGCTCGCCGAGACCTACGGAAATTCAGGCCGTTGGAACGACCTGCTCGGGGTCTACAACCGGCTCGTCGAGGCGGCCCGCGAGGAGGGGGACAAGGCGCTGCAGATCGAGTATCTGCTCAAGGTCGCCGAGGTGTGGATCGACCACATGAACGCCCCTCAGCGGGGTCTAGAGCCCCTCGGAGAGGTCCTGGCGGTGGAGCCTGCGGACCCGACCGCGCGGCGTCTGATCGCGAAGATCTACGAGCAGAGCGGCGACTGGCGCGGGCTCATCGATCTCAAGCGTGAGGCGATCCCGGCCTGCGCTCCGGACGACGCTGCGGAGCTGCGGATCGACATCGCCAGGCTCCTCGGCGACAAGCTCGGCGAGCACGACGAAGCGGTGATGATGTGGGACGAGATCCTCGACATCCACGGGGACGTCCCGGCCGCGCTCGACGCCCTCGCGTCGATCCATGAGGGCGAAGGTCGCTGGGAGGCGGCGGCCCAGTTGCGCAAGCGCCAGATCGCGGCGACCAAGGAGTCGGAGGCGGCCGTCGAGCTGCTCCTTCGCCTCTCGTCGGTCCAGCGGATCCGCCTCGACGACGAGGAGGCGGCGCTGGACTCGCTCCACCAGGTGCTGAAGCTCTCGCCCGGACATGAAGCGGCGATGGAGGGCCTCCGCGAGGCCTACATCATCGGCGAGCGTTGGGACGACCTCATCGCCCTCTACGAGGGGCAAGGGCGCCTCGACGCGGTGGTCGAGCTGCTCTACGTCGCCGTCGACACGCTCGAGGCGGAGGGGCAATTCGCGCTGCTCCGGCGGATCGTCAGCCTCTGTCGCGAGCGTCTGTCGCAGCCCGAGCGCGGCCTCCGTGCGCTCGAGCGGATGATGATGTTGCAGCCGGACAATCAGCAGGTGGCCCGCGAGCTCCTGCCGATCTACCGCGAGCAGGGCAACTGGGAGCGTCTGATCGCGACCTACGAGATCCTCCTCGAGGCCGCCGACAACGACGACGATCGCCTCGAGCTGATCGCCGGCATCCGTGACGTCGCGCTCCACAACGTCGGCTCGCCGTCGAAGGCCCTTCACTGGGCGGCCCGCGCCTACTCGATCCGTCCTGAGGACGAGATCCTCCGGTCGGGCCTCGAGAGCGCCGCGGAGCGTGCCGAAGAGTGGGACGAGCTCTTGATCCGCTTTGAGCATCGGATCGTCTCGCCGGAGTGCGACGACGTCGAGCGCTTGGAGCTCCTCGACAAGCTCGCCGCGATCTCCAGCGAGAAGCTCGCCAACGACGATGCGGCCGCTCGCTATCTCCGCAAGGTCATCGACATCGATCCGAAGAACGGCGCCGCCCTGGCGACGCTCGAGCGGATCTACGCCTCGAAGGAGCGCTGGGAGGAGCTGGTCTTCGTCCTGCAAAAGCGCCTCGACATCACCCCAGAGCCCCAGCGGCGCGAGCTGCTGGCGAAGATCGCCGGTCTCCAGCGCGACAAGGTCCGGGACCTCGACGGCGCTGTCGCGACCTACGAGGCGCTGCACGGCCTGACGCCGAACGACCTCGGGATCCTCGACAACCTCTCCCAGCTCCACCGCGATCGCAACGCGTGGTCGGACCTCGCAGACACTCTCCAGCGGCGCCTCGAGCTGATGGAGGGGAGCCCCGAGCAGGTCGACGTTCTCTTCGAGCTCTCGCAGGTCCAGGCGGTCCGCCTTCGCGAGTCGGAGGCGGCGGCCAACGGCTTCATGACGATCCTGGATCTCGATCCGGATCATCTGCCGACGATCGACGCGCTCGAGAACCTCCGACGCTCTGACTCCTCGGTCTCGCTGATGGTGATGCGCGGGCTCCTCCCGTACTACCGGAGCATCGGCGATCGCTACCGCGAGGCGCAGGCGCTCGAGGTGATCATCGCCGCCGAGCCGGACGTCAACAGCCGACGCACGCAGCTCAGCGATCTGGCGACCATCTACGACCAGATGGGCGAGGAGCGGAAGGCTGACGCCCTGCGGGTGCGGCTCCAGCTGGTCGCCCTCGAGCCGCCGGCGAAGGACGTCCGTGACGGGATGATGGCCGACGCTCGCGCGCTCGGTCAGCTGCCGGTCGTCGCCTCTTCGTACGAGCAGGCGATCACCCTCCTGAACGAGAAGATCAACGCCGCGGAGACTGCGGGACAGTCGGCGTCCGCCGAGATCGAGCTCCGCCGTGAGCTCCGCGTAGAGCTCGCGAACCTCCTCCGCGATGAGCTCGACAGGCCGCTCGACGCCGAGAAGGTCTACTTCGCGATCCTCAACAACGACGAGGTCAACCAAGAGGCCTACGACTCGCTCAACGAGCTCCTCCGCCTGCGGGGAGCCCACGGCGAGCTGCTCAAGCTCTACCGCCGTCGGGTCGACGTCATCTTCGACACCGAGGAGCAGCGCGGCCTCCTCGACAAGATCATTAAGATCGCCCGACATGTCCTCGAGGACAATGAGACGGCGATCAAGACCGCGGAGGAGCTCCTCGGCCTCGTCCCCGAGGATCTGCCGACGATGGAGCTGCTCGCGCAGATGTACGAGGAGAGCACGTCGAGCGACCATCACTACGCGCTCGAGGAGCTCCTCGGCCGCTGGGGTGAGCTCGTCGAGAGCGACGAGAAGCGCCACGAGCTCGCCTGTCGGAGGGCGGCGCTGCGGATGGATCGCCTCGGCGATGCTTTCGGCGCGGTCGACCTCCTCGGCACGGTGCTCGCTGAGGACCCGGGCAGCGTCAAGGCGCGACAGCTCCTGGAGATGCTCCTCGTCGACAGCGACGTGAAGCTCCAGGTCGCGTCGCTGCTGGAGCCGATCTACGTCGCGCTCCACGATCACCGCTCGCGGATCCGGATCCTCCAGGTACGTCGCGAGAAGGCCGAGGAGCTGGGCTCGATCGACGAGGCCACCGCACATCTGCTGCAGGTCGCCCGGATCCAGGAGAATGAGCTTGTCGACCCGGAGGCCGCGTTCGTCTCGCTCTCCGAGGCCTACAAGATCGATCCTCGGCGACAGGACATCCGCTCGGAGCTGCAGCGTCTAGGCCTCGAGCTGGGTCGTCTCGAGGAGCTTGTCGCTGTCTGGCGGCACGCTCTGACGAAGATCGAGGACAAGGGCCTGAAGACGGATCTGCTCATGCGGGCAGGTGCTCTCCTCGACGATCATATCCGTGACATCGACCAGGCGCGGGACGTCTACGCGGAGCTGCTGGAGCTCGATCCCGGTGACATGGACGTCGCCCGTCGGGCATCGGCCGCCCTCGTCCGTCTCCACGACGAGGCCAACGATGACCAAGCCCTCGTCGGCGCGCTGCGGGACCACCTGCGCTTCGCCGACGGCGATGAGGAGCAGATCAAGGTCAACCTCCGTGTCGCTGCGCTCCAGGAGAAGCTCGGGGATCCGCGGGCGGCGACGGAGTCCTTCTACGCCGTGCTCGACCTCGATCCGGAGAACGTCGACGCGGCGGACTCGCTCGAGCGGATCTTCGTCGAGCTCGAGGACTGGGACTCGCTGTGCGAGGCGCTGCGTCAGCGGGTGATGGTCACCGACGATCCCTTCGAGCAGAGCCGCCTGTGGCGCAAGGTCGGCGAGATCCAGCGCGACCACGCCGGCAATCCGCACCGCGCGGTCGAGGCCTTCCAGTGGATGGTCGACATCCGCCCCAACGACAGTGAGTACGCCTTCGCCCTCGACGCGATCGTCAACATCAAGGCCGAGCTCGAGCAATGGCCGGACGTCGAAGACGGCCTTCGCCGGCTCGTCGAGCTCCACGAGGATGACGACAAGGTGCGCGCGGAGCTCCTGACGCGCGCCGCGGAGGTCGTCGGCCAGCGCCTCGACCGTCACGCAGAGGCCCTCGAGTTCCTCGAGCAAGCGCTCGCCGCCAACCCGGTCGATGACTCGGCCCGGGTCGCGACCGTCGCCTACCTCGATCGCGAGGACACGCAGGACGAGGCCGCTCGGATCCTGATCCCGATCTACGAGGCGGAGCACAACTGGGAGGCTCTCCTCGACCTCGAGGAGCGGCAGGCCCGGCGTATGGACCCGGGCAGCGAGCGGACGAAGGCGCTGATGAAGGTCGCGCAGAGCTACGAGTCGAGGCTCCTCGACCCGCTCAAGGCCTTCAGGATCCACTGCGGCCTGATGCGCGAGGCGCATGAGGAGGCCGCCTTCCCGACGATCCTCAGCGAGGCCACCCGCCTCGGCTCCGATCCGGATCTCAGCGATGAGCTGCTGCAGACCTACCTCGACGCCGCAGATCGGATCGTCGACTCCGAGCGTCTCCTCGCCGTCCTGCGGATGGCCGGCGAGGTCGCGCTCGTCCGCCTGGAGCGGCAGGAGCCCGCGCGTCTCGCCTACGAGCGGGTCCTCGAGCTCGCGCCCGACGACATGCGGGCCTTCGACTCTCTCGAGCACATCTACCTGATGGAGAACGATCAGGAGGCGCTCGCGCGTCTGCTCCTGGCTCGGGCTGAGCAGAGCCAAGAGGCGCAGCGTGACGACTATCTGATCCGCGCCGCGGAGATCTACGTCACCGAGCTGGGCCGCGAGGTCGAGGCGATCGAGGCCTACGAGCTGCTCAGTCCCGCAGGGATCGAGCGACCGCGGGTTCAGGCCGCCTTGGAGCCGCTCTACGAGAGCACCGAGCGCTTCCACGAGCTCGCTGGTTTCCTCGAGAAGAAGATCGAGCACCTCAGCGGTGATGCGGTGGTCGACACTCACCGCCGTCTGTCGACGCTGCATCGCGAGCAGCTCCTGAACCCGGAGGAGGGGCTGAAGCACATCGTCGCCGCGCTCCGCCTCGACCCGAATCGGGTCCTTGAGACAGGTGACCTAGAGGTGTACATCGCCGACGAGGACGTGCGCTACCAGGTGATCGAGCTCCTGGGGCCTGCCTTCACGGACATCCAGGACTGGCCGCGGCTGATCACGATCCAGGAGCTTCGCCTCGAGCGAGCCACGGACTCCTACGAGCAGGTCGAGATCCTGATGCAGATCGCCACCATCCAAGAGGCGAAGCTGATGGAGGTCGAGCAGGCCTACGACACCTACGGGCGGGTCTTCAAGATCCAGCCGGTGAAGGTCGACGCCCGCGAGAACCTGCTCCGCCTGGCGAACCTCCTCGCGAAGATCGAGGACTACGCCGAGCTCCTCAGCGACTACGTCGACGGCGACGGCTTCGGTGACGAGTCCGACGAGGTCTTGGCGGTCGTCCGCGAGGCGGCTGAGCTGTGGGCTGGCCTCGGCCAGTACCCGCGGGCGGTCCCTCTCTACGAGCGTCTCCTCGAGGCGCGCCCGGACGACACGACGATCTTCCAGGCCCTGGAGTCGGTGCTCACCCACGCGGAGATGTGGGACCGGCTCCTCGACGCCTATTGGGCGGAGGCCGATCGCAGCTTCGACGAGCAGCACCAGGTCGACATCCTGATGCGGCTCGCCGAGCTCGCGCTCGGGATCCTGGTCGATGATGAGGCCGCCGCGCGCGCCTATCGACGTGTCCTCGAGATCGATCCCGACAGCGAGATGGCGCGCAGCAGCCTCGAGCGGATCTTCGAGCGGACCGAGCAGTGGGAGCAGCTCATCGAGCTCCTCCGTGATCGCCTCGAGCGGACCGTCGACGGCAACATGCGCGAGGCGGTGCTCCTGCGGATCGCGGAGCTGCAAGACCAGAAGATCGATCAGCCGGACTCGGCGATCGACACCATCGAGCGAGTGTTCGCGGAGATCCCCGGCGATCAGAACGCGATCGTCTTCCTCGAGGCTCTCGCCGAGGTGCGGGAGTACCAGCGTGAGCGTATCTTCGCGATCCTCCGACCGCTCTACGAGGCGGCAGGGGACACCATGCGGATCATCTCGGTCGACGAGTGGCAGCTCTCGGTGACCGAGGACTCCTTCGCCCGCCACGGGATCTATCGCGAGATCGCGAACCTCCTCGAGGCGCTCGGCGGAGAGGCCGTCGGTCATGCGCTGCAGGTGCTCCTGCGGGCGCTCCAAGAGCCCGGCGCGGCTGGTCCGCTCGAGGAGCTGGACGCTGAGGTCTTCCGTCTCGGCGAGGCGCTGGGGGCGATGGAGTACGTGGTGTCCGCCCTGATCGAGGCCGCTCGCTGCGAGGCGTTGGTCGATCAGACGGCGCGGCGCATTGATCTCCTCATCAAGGCCGCTCGCTACCAATCGGCGAACAACTACCTCCACGAGTCGGTCGAGAGCCTGAACGAGGCGCTCGCGATCGATGATGAGAACGCCGTCGCGCTCGAGCTCCTCGATCAGGGGCTGCTGATGCTCAACAACTTCGACGAGCTCAGGAATGTCCTGGAGCGACGGATCGAGATCAGCCAAGAGGGCGGTGAGCGTGTCGAGCTGCTTCGGCGTCTGGCGACGCTGCTGGAGGACACGCTGGTGATGCCCGAGGATGCCGAGGCCGCGTGGCGTCGACTGACGGACATCGAGCCGGGGGACATCGAGGCGCTCCAGCGGCTGCGTCGGCTCTATCAGACGAGCGGCGCGAGCGCTGAGCTCATCGAGATCCTCGAGCGCTTGATCGAGGTCAACACAGAGCCGGCCGACCGCAGGGACCTGCGGATGGATCTGGCGACGATCCACCGCGAGCTGATGAACGATCGCGACGCCGAGATCGAGGTGCTCCGATCCCTCTTGATGGAGGCGCCGACCGACGAGGACGCGCTCGGCACGCTGGCCCAGGCGCTTGTCGCCGAGAGCCGCTTCGGCGAGGCCGCTGACGTCGTCCTCGACCGCGCCGGCATGGTCGACGATGCCGGGCTCAAGGCGTTGCTCCTCCTCGACGTCGCGCGACTCTACGCGGGGCCGATGGGAGATCCCTACGGGGCCCTGGGTCACTACGAGTCGGTGCTCCAGCTCGATCCGAGCAACGAGGGAGCGCTCGCCGATCTCGTGGGTCTCGCGACTCAAGCCGACTACTGCGAGGCGGCCTCAACGCTGGTCCTCCCGCACCTCCGGGAGCTCCGGATGTGGCAGGAGCTGGCTGGGGTCTTCGAGGCGCGCTCGAAGTTCCTCGGCGACTCGTTCCTCGTCGCCGAGGCGCTGCGCAACCTCGTCAAGGTCCGGCAGGAGCGCCTCGGCGATCCTGCCGGGGCGATCGACGCGGCCTACGAGCTGATGGACAAGGTCCCGCCGGAGGAGCTGCGGCCTGTTCTCGAGATCGCCGCTCGCCTCTCGGTGCACCTGGATCGGGCGGACGCCCACGTCGATCGGCTGGGCAAGCGGGCGCAAAACGCCGACCTAGATCCGGCCGCGCGGGTCCAGATGGCCCAGGCCGCGGCGGAGATCGCTGAGGAGATCCTCGGCGACAAGGCGCGCGCTGTCTCCCTCCTCGCGCCGCTGATCGACGCGGAGATCGGCGACGAGGGTCTGTGCCAGAACGTCGAGCGCCTCGCTCGCTCGTCGAACAACAAGGAGCTGCTCGCGCGCTGCCTCCGAGAGTCCGCGCGGCTCGCTGAGGGCAAGGAGGGGCACGCTGACGTGCTCGTCCGCCTCGCGGACGCAGAGCTCGACACAGGTGACGTCGAGCGGGCGATCGACTCCTACCGCGAGGCCCTCGACATTCACCCTGGGTTCGCCGGGGCGGTCGCCGGGATCGAGCGGATCCTCGAGAGCTACCAGCGCGAGGGCGAGGTCCCGCCGAACTCCGTCTTCGAGGCGTTGGAGCGGGCCTACCAAGACGCGGGCAACCAGCCAGGCATGGCTCGTATCCTGCGGATGCGCCTCGAGAACGCGGAGGAGCACGAGTTCATCGAGATGCTCGAGAACCTCGGACGACTCTACGAAGAGGGCGGTGGATCCCGCGAAGAGGCGCTCGACGCCTGGGGCAACCTCCTGCTCCGCGACGCCGAGTCTTTGGTGGCGCTCGAGCGGACGGTCGCGCTGGCGAAGGACCGAGCGCTGCTCGGCCGAGCGATCCACTTCATGGCCGCGGCGATCGACCGGGCCCGCGAGGAGCAGCGCACCTGCACGTCGCTGTGCCTGGCGACGACCCGGATCCTCCTGGACGACATCCACGATCCTCGGACGGCACTGAAGGCGCTCGCCCCGGTGTTGGTCGAGAATCCGGAGCATCCAGAGGCGCTGGCGCTCTTGGTCGCCGCCGGTCGTGACGCCGGTGACCTCGAGGTCCTCCACGACGCGCTCACCCGTTATGCGCGGGTGCTCATCGCACCCAGCGAGGCCGCGCCTCTGTGGCGCGAGGCGGCTGATGTCGCCTCCCGTCAGGGGGACATGGCGAAGGTGAAGGAGGACATCGAGCAGCTCCTCGAGCTGGACGAGGAGGACGACGACGCCTGGCAGAAGTATCTCGAGGTCCTGATGGGACTGACGGACTACGACGGCCTCGCGGAGGCGCTCGGGCGGCGGGTGCTCATCACCTCGGACGATGAGGAGCGCCACCAGCTCCGGCACTACCTCGCGCGCCTCTTGGTCGACTATCTCGACCGCCTCGACGAGGGCATCAACATCTATCACGACATGCTCGGCGCCCGGCCGGACGACAGCACCGTGATGCAGGAGCTCGAGGCGTTGCTCCGTCGGATCGGCCGCTGGCCCGACGTCCGCGACATCCTCGAGCGTCGGATCGAGTACATCGAGGGCGCAGAGCAGATCAGCGCCCTCGAGGAGCTGGCCGTGGTCGTCGAGGAGAAGCTCGGCGATGACAGCGAGGCGGTGGAGATTCACCACCGGATCCTCCGGGAGGCGCCGGATCATCAGGTCAGCGTCGCGTCCCTCGAGCGACTCCTCTCCCGGGGCGCCCGCTGGACCGAGCTCGCAGAGCTCTTGGAGCGTCGTCTCCAGGTCTTGAGCGAGGCCGGGGCGAGCGAGGAGTCGCTGGCGTTGGCGCTGCAGCTAGGCGAGCTCTTCGCCAACCAGCTCGGCGACACGGAGCGTGCGCAGCTGATCCTCGTCGACGTGCTCGAGGCGGATCCCAACAACGTCCCGGCGCTCCTCGCCATCGCCTCGGTCTACGACGCCCGCGGCGATGAGGAGGCGATGCTCCAGATCCTCGAGCATGCGGCCTCGCTGCAGCCCGAGGGGGAGCTCGGCTCGTCGCTTCAGCTCCGGCTCGCCAAGGTCACCGACAACCAAGAGCACAAGCGTGAGCACCTCGAGGCCGCGCTTCACTACCACCCCGGCAACCTGGAGGCGGCAGAGCTGCTCCTGGAGCTCAGCCGTGAGGAGGAGTACTGGGAGCAGGTCGCCTATCTCCTCGCGCTCATCTCGAGCCAGACCGAAGACGCCGAGGTCCAGCGCAAGCTCGACCTCGAGCGGGTCGACATCCTGATGGAGCGGGTCGGCGACCTCGACGAGGCGCTCCAGGCCCTCGCCCCGGTCTACGAGCAGGTCCAGGACGACATGGAGATCAACCGGCGCATCGCCGATGCGCTCTACCTGAGCGGTCGCTACGAAGAGGCCGTTGGCATGTACACCTGGTTGGTCGAGGTCTCGGCCAGCGTCAATCGTCGCTCCAAGGAGCACGCTCACTTCCTCACCCGTCTGTCGCGGGTGGAGCTGGCGGGTGGGGTGACCGACGAGGCGATCGAGCGGCTGCGCGACTCCTACCGGATCGACACGACCAACCCGGAGACGCTGATCACCCTCAGCGATGTCTACGCTGCGGTCGAGCAGTGGAGCGACGCGCTCAAGATCGCGAGGGCGATGCTGCTGCAGAACGTCGACCAGTCCGGGCTTGTCCGGCGCGGTGACATCTACGTCCGCCTCGCCAACGCCCACCTCGGCCTCGATGAGGGGTCGAAGGCGCTGTCGATGCTCCGTCGCGGCTCGGAGGAGGACTCTGACCATCCGGAGATCGCCGGGATGATCGCCGAGCTGCAAAACCGCTAGCTCAGGTCTCGGTCAAAGTTGGGAGCTCCGGTCTCGGTTGAGACCGGGGCTCTTCTCGTTCTCGCGTCGCGATCATCGATCCTAGGCGCAGCTCTAGCCGGGTCTCGTTGGACTGACCAAGGCGTAGCGTGGACCTGGTCTCCGCGAGCCGGGTAGGGTGGCTCCCGCAGTCGACCTCTGGATGCCACGAGCGACTCGACGGCGACGACCGCCCTTGGAGCACGAGTGGCGTCCTTCCTGCATGACCCGCTCGGTTGCGGAGCAGTGGGCGGACAGGGGCCTCTTCGGGCACGGTTGCCGATCGAGCACGGAGCGGTCGAGGGCTGCCCGGTCATCCGCCTCTGTGCCGTCCGAGCGCTGGTACTCGGTCAAGAGCTGCCCCTGCGCCTTCCGAGTCTCGGGGGAGCGCCGTCCCCCTGAGAACGAAAGAGCGAGAGGCTCGGTAGCCTCTCGCTCTTGGTCTTGGTCTTGGTCTTGGTCTTGGTCGCGAGTCGCTCGCAGACGATCTACTTGCTGTTGCCGACCTCGAGCTTCTCGCCCTTGTTGACCTTGGCGGCGGCCTCTGCCGAGAGGCAGTTGTCGTCGACCTGGTTGTTGCAGTCGTCGTCGAGACCGTTGCAGACCTCGGGGGTCTCCTTGACGTTCTGGATGCACTGGATCTCGCCGCCGGTGCAGCTCATCACGCCCTGGGCGCAGACGCCGGGCTTGCCGGTGCTACAGGCCTGACCGACGCCGGGGAAGGTGCCCTCGTCGATCTCGCCGTCACAGTCGTTGTCGATCCCGTCGCAGACCTCGGGCTTCGAGGGGGGCGGCGGGGCGTCGCACTCGGCCTTGCTGCCGTCCTGAGAGCAGTGCCAGACCCCCTGGGTCTTGCAGCTGCCGGTGCCGATGAAGCAGATCGCTCCGTCGCGCTCGAAGTCGTTGTCGATGATGCCGTCGCAGTCGTCGTCGAGGCGGTTGCACAGCTCGTCGCGGGGGACGATCTCGGACTGACAGCTGCCCCATCGTGCGTCGTCACCGCAGGTGTGGGTGCCCTGCTTGCACACGCCGCGCCCGGAGGTCCCGTCGGGGCCGCTGTAGCAGGGCTCGGCGGCGCCGGGCTTGCACTGCGCCGGCTTGCCGGAGCCGGCGTTCTCGAGCTCGTCGAGGAGCCGCTGCTTCTCGAGGTTTTGGTCCGTGTTGGCGCAGGCGCCGATGGTCCCGCCCGTCACCAAGCCAGCGGCCAGGGTCAGCGCGAGGCGCAGGCCTCGGAAATGCCGTGTGCCGGTTTCAAGGGTGGGCTCTCCGTGGGTTCCCATGGCCGAGAGCATACACCGCTTGATATATACTCCGCGAACTTCGTGTCGCTCCTGGGCAAAGCCTACCTCTCAGTCACGCTCGGTCTCTTCATCGTCGGGCTCCTGTGGGCCTCCCTGACGATGCAGGAGAACGCAGCGTGGGTGGAGGTTGTGCTCTGGGTCCCACGCGTCGACTTCGTCGCACCCTTCGTTCGCAGGCGTTTCGAGGTGAACGTCGCGGCGTTGATGGCGGGATGGGCGGCTGCGGGCGCTCTCCTCGCCCTCTACGCGATCCGCGTGCCCTTCAAGATCCGCGAAGCGGCGATTGCGCAAAGACGCCTGCGTGAGCTCGAGCGGGAGGTCTTGGCCCTCCGCACGCTGCCCCTGCGTCAGCGCGAAGAGGACGAAATTCTCGCCGCGGAGGCTCACATCGAGGCTGGCTCCAAGAAGGTCATGATCGAGAAGATCGCGATCGACCGAAGGGCCGGCGGAGGGCGTGGGCTGGCCCCATGAGCTACGTGCTCATCGGTCTGCTCGGGCTCGGGCTCGGGCTCGGGATCGCCTGGTGGCGCCTCGCTCCGCAGCGGCGCGCGCTCGAGGGGCTGACCCGGCGCTCGCACGTCCTCTATGAGGTCGCCGAGGGGGATCTCGACAACGTTGCCCGCGAGCTCGAGGCGATCGCCGAGTCGGAGCCCGGTGACCCGACGGTCTTCCTCGCGCTCGCAGCCCTCGATCGGCGACGGGGTCGGGTCGAGCGGGCGAAGGCGATCCACAGGACAGTGCTCGCCTCGGCGGATCTCCCGGCGGAGTCGCGGGTCGCCGCGCTCGTCGGCCTCGGCCGCGATCTCTTGGCCCAGGGCAACGAAGAGGCGGCCGTCGGCGCGCTCTCTCGAGCGATCTCGCTCGCGCCCCGCTCCGTCGCCACGCTCGAGACCTTGGCCCGGGCCCTCGAACAGGCCGGCGCCTGGGAGCGGGCGGCCGCGGCCTGGGAGCGCCACGAGAAGCTGGTCGAGGGGCGGCGTCGTCGGGAGAGCCGGATAGGTCGAGGGCACGCGGTCGCAGGTCAGGCGATGGTCGCCCTCGGCGACGGCGACGATCGGAAGGCGCGCAAGCTGATCGAGCGGGCGGTGGAGCTCGCCCCGGACAGCGGTCACGTCTGGTACGTGAAGGCGCGGGTCGAGTCGACGGTCGGCGCGACCGCGGCGGCGCCCGAGTCTTGGCAGCGCGCCTGGGAGCTCGCCCCCGGCGGCGCCCACCTTGTGGTCCCGGAGGCGTGGGACTGGGCGATCGCCGAGTCTTGCCAGGACGATCTGGTCGAGCGGATGCTCGCCAGCCTGCGCACTGCCGATGAGCCGGCGCTGGTGGTCGCGCTCGCGGAGCGTGTCAGTCGCAAGCACCCGGAGCAGGCGGCCAGCGCCCTCGCTCGGGTCGGCGCGGGCTCGGCCTCCGCCGTGCTGACGCTCATCCGTCAGCGTCTGGCCCGGGGCCTCCGCGAGCAGGCCCGCGAGGCGGCGATGATCGAGCTCGGCCCCCCCGCTGTGATCTGCCGCCGCTGCGCCGCCGCGATGGCCCGCTTCAGCTTCCGCTGCAATGACTGTGGCGCCTGGGACAGCGCTGCGGCGCTCGGTGAGCGCACCGAGGCAGCCTCCGGTTCCGACCTCAGGAGTGCCGTTGACCTCCCCGCCTGATCAGACGACGACGCGCGGCAAGGGCCGCCGTGTAGAGAGCTTCTTCGCGCTCCTCCGCCGCTTCTCGCGGCTGTGGGGCTTCGCGCTCTTCTTGGTCTTCACCGTCTACCTCTTCCGCGAGGTGGTGGTCCCGTTCATCTTCGCCTTCGCGCTCGCCTACCTGCTCTCGCCGATCATCGGCCGGATGGCGCCGAAGCTGGGGAGGGCGTTGGCGGTGGTGATCGTCTACCTCGGCGTCTTCGCGGTGATCGGCGGCTTCGTCGGCATCCTCTTGCCGGCGCTGATCCAGGACTTCGCGCGGCTTCGGGACACGGCCCCGGAGATGATCACGTACGTCGACGAGAACGTCCTGCCGCAGGCGACCGAGTGGTTGGAGGAGTCCTTCGGCCCGCTCGACGACGCCGCCCGCGAGGCGACCGACGGTGAGGTCGGGGTCGTCAACGGCATCTCCGAAGGCTTCGCGGGATCGCTGGTGGGCGAGCGTGCGGAGCTCGGCGAGGCGTTGATAGAGCGCGATCCGCCGGCCGAGCTCATCGCCACCCAACGCCCGGACGGGAGCTGGCAGATCAGCCTGGAGGGGGTCCGCCTCAACGTCGAAGAGACCGGCCGTGGGAGCTGGACCATCGCCGCGCCGAGCGAAGACTCCGGCACCTTCGGCGACGCCATGCGCAAGCTGGTCGCGACCAAGGGGACCGAGTACACCGGCCGGATCGCGGAGGGCCTGCGGGCGCTCATCAGCGGCGTGACCTCGTTCCTCACCAAGCTGGTGATCACCTTCATGCTGGCGGCGTTCATCCTCGTCGACCCGGCGAGGATCTCCGGCTTCATCCGCTCCCTCATCCCCTTCGCCTATCGCGACGGGTTTGACGAGATCCTGCAGAAGGTCGACGTCGGCCTCTCTGGGGTGATCCGCGGCCAGCTCCTGATCTGCCTCGTCAACGCGGTCCTGACCTGGATCGGGCTGATGGTCGTCGGCGTGAAGTACAGCTTCCTCCTCGCCTTGGTGGCCGGAGTCTTCTCGCTGATCCCGATCTTCGGGACGATCATCTCGTCGATCCCGATCATGGTCGTCGCCATGGTCTCGGGCGAAGACGGGGCCGCCTTTGGTCCGCCGCTGCTGATGCTGGCCTGGATCTCCGGGATTCACCTGCTCGAGGCCAACGTCCTGAACCCGAAGATCATCGGCGACTCGGCGCACATGCACCCGGTGATCGTCGTCTTCGCCCTCCTCGCCGGCGAGAACCTCTACGGCCTCACCGGAGCGCTCCTCGCGGTGCCGGCGGCGAGCGTGGTCCAGACGCTCTACCTCTACGCGCTGAAGCGGTCGGACGTCTTCCAGCGGGGGAGCTCGCCCGACTCCTCGGCGGTCGCCGCCTTTGATCCTGGCGATTCGATCTGAGCACGCTCGCCTGAGCCGTCCTCGGGATGGCGTGGTAGAAACGCGGCCGTGAGCAGTTCCGCACAGCCCCAAGGCGGCCCTGGCAGCGTCTTTCTCATCGACGCTTACAACTTTCTCTATCGCGCCTACCACGCGATGCCACCGCTGAGCGCCCCCGACGGTACGCCGGTCAACGCGGTCCACGGCTTCGTTCGGATGGTCCAGCAGCTGCGCAAGGACCTCAAGCCGGAATACATGCTGGCGGTCTTTGACAGCAGCGGGCCGAGCTTTCGCAGCGAGCTCTTCCCGGCCTACAAGGCTCAGCGTCCGCCTGCCCCCGAGGACATGGTCCCGCAGTTCGACCTGGTGCGGCGAGCGGTCGACGCCCTCGGGATCCCGCGGGTCGAGGCGCCGAAGATCGAGGCCGATGATCTGATCGCGACCTACGCCCTCGCCGCCCACGCGGCGGGCAAGACCGTGACGATCGTCTCCTCCGACAAGGACTTGATGCAGCTCGTCCGAGAGCCGACGGAGTCGAGCCCCGCGATCGCGATCTACGACACGATGAAGCGGAAGATGATCGGCCCCGAGGCGGTCGAGGCGAAGTTCGGGGTCAAGCCGGAGCTCCTCGGCGACCTCCTCGCGCTGATGGGGGACTCCTCCGACAACATCCCCGGGGTCCAGGGGATCGGCGCGAAGACCGCGGCGCTCCTCCTCGGCGAGTACGGCGACCTCGAGGGCGTGCTCAAGGCGGCCCCCGGGATCAAGCAGAAGAAGCGGCGTGAGCGGCTGATCGAGCACGCCGAGGACGCGCGCATGAGCCGGGTTCTCGTCGCGCTCAAGACCGACGTCGAGCTGCCGCTGCCGCTCGACGAGATCCGTGATCCTGGCCCCGACGCGGACGCCATGACCGCCTTCTTCGCGCCGCTCGGCTTTCGCTCGCTGGTCGGCGCCGCCGCGGTCGCGCGGGCGGTGGCCGAGATCCGGGCGAGCGGCGGAGGGGGGACCGTCGGCGCCCATGAGCTCCAGCCGGCGGTCAAGCCCCTGACCCTCGATCCGTCGACCTTCAGGGCTCTTCTGGCGGAGAACGAGGCGGAGCTCGTCGAGCTGGTGGCCAAGCTCAAGGAGTGCGACGCGGTCGCGATCCAGTGCGCGGTCGACCACAGCGACGCGCTCTTGGCCAACCTCGTCGGGGTCGCCCTCGCGGGCGTCGGCGAGGGCGCTCCGGGCCCGGTCTACATCCCCCTCCGCCACGAGGGGGACGCGATGCTGCAGAAGCCTATCGCCGAGGAGCGGGCCCGCGAGCTCTTGAAGCCGCTCCTGACCGGCGAATCCCCGGCGAAGATGGTCCACGCCCACAAGTTTCAAGGCACGGTCCTCAGCCGCCACGGGCTGCCGCTCGCGGGCGTGACCATGGATCCGCAGCTCTGCTCCTACACGCTCGATCCGGCGCGGAGCAGCCACACCCTCGGGATCCTGGCGGCGGAGCTGATGGGCTACGCCGTCGAGTCCAAGGAGAAGGTGCTGGGCAAGGGCAAGAAGGCCGTGACCTTCGATCGGGTCGAGCTCGGCCGGGCGACGCGCTACGCCTGCGAGCGCGTCGCCGTGGTCGCGGCCGTCGGCGGGCACCTCTGGGGTGAGGTCGAGCGGGCAGGGGACGCGGCTCGCAAGCTCTTCGTCGAGCTGGAGATGCCGCTCGCGGGCGTCTTGCAGCGCCTCGAGGAGCGCGGGATCGCGGTCGATCCGGCGGTGCTCGACGCCCAGTCGAAGGGGCTCGCCGCCGAGATCGGGAAGCTCCAGGCCGAGATCGAGGTGCACGCAGGTCATCCGATCAACCCCGACTCGCCGACTCAGCTGCAAAAGCTCCTCTTCGACGAGCTCGGCCTGCCGGCGACGCGGAAGACCAAGACCGGCTACTCGACGGACGCCCAGGTGCTGGAGGAGCTCAGCCTCTATCACCCGGTGGTCAATCAGATCCTGGAGTACCGGAGCCTGACCAAGCTCAAGGGGACCTACCTGGACACGCTCCCGCGGGCGATAAACCCCAACACCGGTCGCCTCCACACCTCGTTTCGTCAGGCGGTCGCGCAGACGGGTCGCCTTTCGAGCAAGGATCCGAACCTCCAGAACATCCCGATCCGGACCGAGGTCGGCCGCAAGATCCGAGACGCCTTTGTCGCCCCCGAGGGGACGATGCTGGTCACCCTCGACTACTCGCAGATCGAGCTGCGGGTGCTGGCGCACCTCTCCAAGGACAAGAACCTGGTCTCGGCCTTCAGCGACGGGGTCGACGTCCACCGGCGGACCGCCGCCGAGGTCTTCGACGTCCCCGAGGACGAGGTCACGAGCGAGCAGCGGCGGGTCGCCAAGGCGGTGAACTTCGGCGTGATCTACGGCCAGACCGCCTTCGGTCTCGGGCGCCAGCTCGGGATCCCGCGGGGCAAGGCGGGCTCCTACATCAAGGCCTACCTGGCCAAGCTGCCTGGGGTGACCAACTACATGAGCGCCCTCGTCGAGGAGGCCAAGCGGCTCGGCTACGCGGAGACCATCTTCGGTCGCAAGCGCAGGATCCCCGAGCTCAAGCGCAAGGGGGCCGCCCGCGCCTACGGCGAGCGGATCGCCCGCAATACCCCGATCCAGGGCAGCGCAGCGGATATCCTGAAACGGGCGATGACCGACGTCGACCGAGCGCTTCAGGGCATGGACTACGCGTCGATGCTGCTGACCGTCCACGATGAGCTGATCTTTCAGTGCGCGATCGGCCGCGTCGACGAGCTCATCGGCCTGGTCAAGCCGCTGATGGAGGGCGCGGTCGAGCTCAGCGTGCCGCTCAAGGTCGACGTCGGCCAGGGCGCGAGCTGGGGCGACTGCAAGGGGTAGCGGCGCTCGGTCCATCCGTGCGATGACCGCGGGCCATGGTCGACGTCCCAGAGATCCCGGAGACCCATGCCGCCGCGGCGACGAGGATGGGTGAGGCTCCATTGCCGCCGGCCATCCGCGAGGTCGCCCAGGTGCTCCATGGGGCAGGTCACGACGTCGTGCTCGTCGGCGGCGCGGTCCGGGACTTTCTCCTCGGCCGCGATCACGGCGACTGGGATCTAGCGACCTCAGCGACCCCGGACGAGGTGGTCGGGCTCTTCCGCCGGACGATCCCGACGGGGATCGAGCACGGTACGGTGACGGTCCTCTTCGGTCGTGGCGACGGGCGGGTGACCACCGAGATCACGACCTTCCGCGGGGAGGGGGACTACGTCGACGGGCGGCGGCCCTCCGAGGTCCGCTTCCATCGGGCGCTCGAGCTCGATCTGGCCCGCCGCGACTTCACGATCAACGCGATGGCCTGGAACCCGCTGACGGGGGTCTTCACCGACGTCTTCGGCGGTCTTGAGGATCTCCGCAGCGGGGTCGTCCGGGCGGTGGGTGAGGCGACCGAGCGCTTCGCCGAGGACGGCCTGCGGGCGATGCGGGCGGTCCGCTTCTGCGCCGCCCTCGGCTACAGCCTCGAGCCTGAGACCGAGGCCGCGATCGGCGGCGCCCTCGACACCCTCGATCAGGTCAGCCGCGAGCGGGTCCAGGTCGAGCTCATCAAGCTGCTCCGCTCGCCACGTCCCTCTCTGGGGCTGAGGCCGATGGTGACGACGTCGATGTGGGGCCGGGTGCTCGCGGACTACGGGAGCCCCGCCGTAGAGGCGGGGATCATCGCGGTCGACGCTCTGCCGGCGGACCCCATTCTCCGCCTCAGTCGCCTGCTCTGGCCGCTCAGGGAGGATCGGCCGGCGATCGAGGCCGTGCTCGACACCCGCCTGCGGCCGAGCCGTGACGACCGTTCGCGGGTGCTCAGCCTCTGCCGAGCGGCCAACGCGGAGCTCGCGGAGCTCGCGGAGCCGGCCGCGATTCGCCGGGCCGTGGCGGCGCTCGGGCGGGAGCACCTCGCGGACGCCTTGGCCGTGGTCGAGGTCGGGCCGGAGCAGGCGGCGGTGATCGAGCGGGCCTGCGAGGGGGCGGCGTTGGCGATGGACGAGCTCGACGTCCGCGGCCGCGACCTGATCCAGGGGGGCCTCTTGAAGCCAGGTCCGGTCATGGGTCGGCTCCTCCGCCGTCTCTTTGACTGGGTGCTGGAGGAGCCGTCGCGCAACCAGCGGGCGCTCCTCCTCGCGGAGGCGGAGCGAATGATCGGCGAAGAGTCCTAGCTTCGGGCCGGCGCGCCGTCAGGGCCTCAGAGCCCCTCGAGGTGGGAGCGCTGGACGATTCGGGCGTCGAGGGTGACGTAGCCACGCTCGCCGCCGATCAGGCGGATCGGCGTGAGGTCGACGCTGAGCAGGCGATCCTCGCTCTCGCGGACGAGCTCGTCCAGGCGGAGGAAGAGCGACGCGACGACCTCGACGTCCGGGTCGCTCCGGCGTCGCAGCGCCGGCACCGGGACGCGCGTCAGGATCGCGTTGGCGAGGAGGAGCGCGTCCTCTGTGCTGAGCGGCGACGCCACGAGAACGTGCTCTTGCGGGGCCTGGAGGCCGATCGGGCGGCCGTAGAGCGCGACCTCGCCGGAGTCGAGGCGGACGGCGCCGCACTGCAGCTCGAGCCCCTCGTCGATCTGCTCCGCGACCAGGACACCGTCGAGGTGGGCGTCGGGCGCTCGCTCCTCGACGTTGGCGACGATCGTGGCGTAGGCGCGGCGGACGGAGGCGGCGGTCGTCAGGTCGAGGACGACCGCGCCGAGCTCCCGCTTGCGCCGCAGGTCTGGACTGACGGCCTTGAGCACCACCGGGAAGCCGATGGTCTCGGCGAAGCTCGCGGCGCCGCTGGCCGAGGAGGCGACCGCCTGCCGCGTGACCTCCATCCCGAAGCCGTGGAGGACGACCTTGCTCTCGTGTTCGGAGAGCACCTCGCCGGCGCTGCGGAGCACCTCGAGGCTGCGCTCGTAGCCCGTATCGCCCTGGGGGTGGAGATCCTCCTCGCCTCGCTCGCGGATGAGCTGGAGGCTGCGGCGCTGGCGGATGAGCGAGCGCTGAGCGAGGTATGCGGCGCCGGGTTGAGCGGTGCTCAGGCCCGGGAGCGGAGACTCCATCCCCGGGGTCGAGCCGGTCAGGGGGAGCGCTCGCCTGGCCTGACGCCAGCGGCCGAGGACAGCCTCCGAGGGGCTCTCGACGCTCGGCTCCGTCCCGCGGGCGATCGCTGCGAGGACCGCGGCCGAGGGATAGACCGGCCCCGTCGTCCGCTCGAGGGCGTGGGCGGCGACGGCCGGTCCGAGGGAGGGGTGGCGCGGGATGTCGACCCGGGGCTCTGGGAGTCCGAGCGGCACGATGATGTGGCGGGAGGTGCGATCGAGCGGCAGCCCCCGGATCCAGCCGGACCAGCGGGTGTTGAGGGAGGCCGCGTCGATGAACCCGATCGTCCGCGGCGGCGCATGGTCTTCGAGCCAGATGACCAGCCATGGGGGGGTCGGCGCGAGGGCGATCGCCACCGCTCCCTCGCCGATCTCATGGACGAGGTCCGAGAGCCCCGCCCCCTCGGCGGCGCAGATCAGCAGCTCACCGCTCCCGCAGCGGAGCGTCGCCTCGGGGCCGAGGATCGCCGTCTCGGGGAGCTCCAGGCCGCGGGCGAGACCCGGATCGATCTCGCCGGTGAGCACGAGGAGCGCCGGCGGGCGCTTGCGCAGGAGCCGGAGGAGGGTCGGCGTCAGGCTGTGAAGGGCGACGATCGTCGGCGCGGGCGATTCGCGCAGGCGCTCCGCCAGCGCGCGCGACTCCACGATCTCGGCCCCCGGCAGGCTGACACGACCGGAGGCGACAGAGAGGTCGGTGGCGACGATCCCTCCGCGAGGGTCGGCGTCGCCGCGGAGGAGCGCGAGCGCCTCGATCAGGCGAGCGTCAGCTTCCACATCTCGCTGTGAAGTTGCTTGGTCGCCTCTGGCCAGATCCCCGGGAGGACCCAGTCAGCCATGGACCAGTTGGGGTGGAAGCGGGGAGACACGCCCGGGAAGAGGAGGAGGCGGATCCCCGGCGAGCGTTTGCCGGCGGAGAGCGGCGGCGCGCTCGGGTCTGTCGAGAGCCAGAGAACGGTGCCGTGCTCCATCGACTCCAGCTCCGCCTCGTCGATCGGCGTGGCCCCGAGGGACGCGAGGTTCGACTGCGTCAGCGGGTCGAGGTCCTCGGGGGCGATGTAGACCAGCGGCCGTGAGGGCGGAGCGTCGACCTCGAGGGCCCACGCCGGCAGGTCGATCTCGCCAGCGTCGCTCTCGAGGTCAGCGTCGAGCACGGTCGGCAGATCGTACCAGGGCAGGGCGCCGGCGATGATCCCGGAGACCAGCTCCTCGCTGTTCCACTCGGGTTGGGGCTCGTGGAGCCAGTGAGGGCTCGCCGGTCCGCCGGTGAGCTGCTCGCCGACGGAGATTCCCTCGTCTGTCCAAGGGACCAGGACAAGCCCGGGGTTGAGCCGACCTTGGAGGGTGTCGAGCCCGGTCTCGCCGGCGAAGAGGAGGCTGTCGGCGCCGAAGCGGCCGGTCGCTCGGCTCACCTTGTAGTTGGCCTTGCCTGCGTCCCCGCGGCAGATAGCTGTCACCGTCGCGCCAAACTCGGAGCCGAGATCGCGGGCGAGACAGATCGCGAGGCTGCTCGCCGGGTGGATGCCGTGCGGGGTCCGTTGAACGTAGACCAGGATATGCGCCATTACTCGAGTCCGTGTTTGCGTTTCACCATGTCGAGCTGCTTCTGGTACTCGATCTCAAACGCCTCGGTGTTGTCCGAGAGGTGCTTGAGGTGGAGCCGGACTTCGCGATCGACGTCTTCGTCGGCCTGCATGTGTCGGCGAAGCGTGTCGCGGATCTTCCGTCGCAGCGCGGAGTCGTCGACGTAGATCTCGTCGACGTGCTGCGATTGCATGAAGAGCTCGAGCATCTGGTTAGTGATCCACTGTACGCTATCGTCGCCGAGTGCGAAGTCATCGGCCTCCGCGAGCTGACGCTTGGTGCGGAATAGCTCCGAGTAGGGGAGACCACGCTGCTCGAGAATGTCCTTCGCGGCTTCAGTGATCTCGCGATCCTTCCGCCTGTACTCCTTGAGGACAGACTCGATGTCGGCCTTGAACTCTTCGCGGTTGCTGACCTCGATGTCGCCTGGATCGAGGAGCGCCCGGGCGATGGCATCGCGGATGGTCGAGACTTTATTGGCGTAAAGGCGCATGGGCTTGCCGGAGGATAGGCGCTGCTTCTCGAAGCGTCCAGCGTGCGCTATGCCTCGGCGATGACCCTGGAGCAGCCTCGACTCCTCGTCGCCGCGGGCCTCGTCTGGCTCGATCGCGGGCGCCTTCTCTTCCAGCGGCGGGGCCCGCAGGCGGCCCACGGCGCGGGCATGCTCGAGTTCCCCGGCGGCAAGGTCGAGCGTCGTGAGGCGCCCGCAGCAGCGCTCCGGCGCGAGCTCGTGGAGGAGTGGGGTCCAGGCGCAGACGCGCTTCGGGTCGGTCCTGTGGCCGAGGTGCTCCACCACGTGTACCCCTCGCCAGGCCCCGAGGTAGTCCTCGTCCTCTACCACGTCGACGCGCGCGCGCTCCGTGCGCAAGGCGACTGGGAGGCCATCCTGACCCCTGAGGAGGGGGTTTTGCTCGCAGAGTCGATCCTCGCGGATCTGCCAGCGTCCTCATTTTTGGCCGCCGATCGAGCGCTCATCGGCCGCCTCCAGCGGGGCGAGCTGAAAAGCCCCTGGGGCCCATCGTGATCTTCGCCACGACCTCGCTAGATCGCGGCGCCCTCGAAGCGGGCGACGCAGACGTACGCGCCCTCAGCGTTGGCCTCGATCGCGGGATCTCGGCGGAAGAGGCGAGCCTCGACGATGCTCGTCTCCTGGGCGTCGATCACCAAGTAGTCGACCGGGAATCCCGCTGAGATCGCGGCGTTGGCGTCCTCGGCGGAGAAGTAGGCGCCGACCCGCGGGTGCGAGTGATAGATGACCGTGACCGGGCGCTCGCTCTCGAAGGAGCGGACCAGGTCGAGGAGCTCGCGACCGCCGATGTTGTAGCCGTTGGCGGCGGTCCGGGGGTGCGCCTCCGGGTCGAGCTCGTGGAGCTGATCTTGGCGGTTGCGACAGCGCTTGACCTCGAGGGTCGGGCCGTCGCCGAAGAGATAGCCGCAGCACTCGCTCGGGAACTCCTCGCGGGCGTGGCGATAGAGGTCCTCGAGGGCGGCACGGGGGATCGTGATGGTCGGCGCGTCAGCCATGGATCGAGCTACCAGACGTAGTGTTTTTCCCACTTGAGGGGGGCGAAGTAGCGATCGCCGCGATCGCAGAGGATCGTGACGATGAGCCCGCGCTCGCCCTTCTCGGCGAGCTGTCGCCCGAGCTTGAGCGCGCCGGCGACGTTCGCCCCGGAGGAGTGACCGACAAAGAGCCCCTCCTCCTCGGCGAGGCGATCGGACATGTCCCAGCCGTCGTCGGTCGACATCCAGATCGTGTCGTCGAGAACGCTCTCGTCGTAGATCTGCGGGACCAAGGAGCTCGGGAGATGCTTCATCCCCTCGAGCCCGTGCATCGCGTCGTCCGGCTGGATCGCGACGCAACGGATCGCTGGGTTCAGCTCGTGCAGTCGACGGGAGGTGCCGACGACCGTGCCGCTGGTGCCGATCCCGGTGACAAAGTGGGTGATCTTGCCGCTGGTCTGCTCCCAGATCTCCGGGGCCGTCGTCGCGTAGTGAGCCCCCGGGTTGGCGTCGTTCGAGTACTGGTCCGGGTAGAAGTAGAGGTCCGGGTGCTGCTCGGCGAGCTCGCGGGCGAGGACGATCGCACCGTCGCTCCCCTCCATCGGGCTCGAGTAGATGATCTCCACCCCGTAGGCGGTCGTGACCTGCTTGCGCGGGACGGTCACGTTCTCCGGCATCACCAGGGTCACCGGCACGCCGAGGGCTGCGCCGACCATCGCGTAGGCGATGCCGGTGTTCCCGCTCGTCGAGTCGAGCAGGCGCATGCCCGGGCGGATGTCGCCGTTCGCCAGCGCCTTGCGGATGATGAAGAGGGCGGCGCGGTCCTTGACCGACCCCGCCGGGTTGCAGAACTCGCACTTCGCCCACAGCTCAACGCCAGGGCACTCGGCCTCGATGTGGCGGAGCCGGACCAGCGGCGTGTTGCCGATGAGCTCTGTGATGCTGTCGACGCAGACGGCCCGCTTGGCGCGGAGGCTGGCCATCACCTGCTCCCGCGCCGAGGGGATCGTGTCCTCGGCGGGCTCAGCCACCGGCGATCGCCGGGATGATGCTGATCTCATCATTGTCTGCCACCTCGGTCTCGAGGTTCTTGAGGAAGCGAATGTCCTCGTCGCCGACGAAGATGTTGACGAAGCGGCGGACCTTGCCCTTGTCGTCACAGATCCGCTCGCGGATCCCGGGGTGTGCGGCCTCGAGGTTGGTCAGGATCTCGCCGACGTTGGCGCCGCTGATCGAGACCTCCTCGTTGCCTTGGGTGAACTTGCGAAGAGGGGTGGGGATGCGAACGGTAGGCATGGTTGTAGGTGTCGTGGTGGAACGGTGGCTGACGGCCAGTGTTTCAGTGCATGGGGGCCAGCGGTGGCTGCCGGGGTTCTATCGCGAGACGGCAGCGCAGGCTCGGGTGAGCTCGAGCTCCGGATCGATACCAGCGCCGGCGCAGGCTGGACAGGCGGGGCGTGGGTGTGGGCGTAGGGTGTGGATCCGAAGCGACATCAGGTCAACCGCCAGGAGTGAGCCGGCGACCTCGTGGGCGTCGCCATTGGCGAGTCTCCAGGCGTGGAGGGCCATCAGATGGCCGAAGAAGCCGACCGCGGTCCCCATCACGCCGACCGCGGAGCAGGGCTCGGCGAGCTCCAGGGGGGGCGGAGCCTCGAAGATGCAGCGATAGCACGCCCCCACGCCGCGGCTGACAGCCAGCGCCTGACCGCGCCAGCGCTGGGCTCCGCCGATGACTGCGGGGATCTCCCGGGCCATGCAGGCGTCGTTGACCATGAACTTCAGCGGCGGGCTGTCGCTGCATTCGAGGACTACGGCGCTCGGGCGATGCTCATCGAGGAGCTCGCCGAGGTTGTCGGCGTCGAGGTCGAGCACGCGGGCGTCGATCTCGAGGTCGCGGGCCCGACGATGGAGCTGAGCCGCGGCCGCGGTCGCCTTCGCCGAGCCGACGTCGCCGACGTCGAAGAGGACCTGGCGCTGGAGGTTGCTGGTCTCGACGATGTCGCGATCGACGATCGTCAGGCGCCGGGCGCCCGCGGTCAGGAGGCCTAGGAGGGCGGGCGCGCCGAGACCCCCCGCGCCGAGCACGAGGAAGTGGTCCCGAGGATCGCCTTCCGTCGGCATAGTCTTCGAGCTCTCGTCGCCGATGCGTCTTAGCGGAGCTCACCGCTCTGGGTGAAGTACTCGTCGAGGCTGAAGTAGCGCTCACCGGTGTCGCAGAGGATCGTGATGACGTTCTTGCCCGGACCGAGCTCCGCGGCGAGGCGCTCCGCGGCGACGACCCCAGCCCCCGCCGAGATGCCGACGAGGAGCCCCTCTTCGGTCGCGAGGCGGGTCTTCATGCGGTAGGCCTCGGCGTCCTCGACCTGGACGATCGAGTCGTAGATCGAGGTGTTGAGCACCTTCGGGATGAACCCTGCGCCGATCCCTTGGATCTTGTGGGGCCCGGGCCTGCCCCCGCTCAGGACCGGCGAGCGCGACGGCTCGACAGCGACGATCTTGATGTCGGGGTTTCTCGCGCGCAGCACCTCGCCGACGCCGGTGATCGTCCCGCCGGTGCCGACGGCGGAGACGAAGCCGTCGACCGTCCGATCGCCGAGCTGATCGAGGATCTCGAGGGCCGTGGAGCGGCGGTGGATCTCGGGGTTCGCCGGGTTCTCGAACTGCTGGAGCATCACGTGGTCGTCACGCTTGCACAGCTCGACAGCGCGTCCGACCGCGCCGCCCATGGTCTGGTCCTCGGGCGTCAGGACGATCTCTGCGCCGTAGGCCTTGAGCAGGTTGCGGCGCTCGAGGCTCATGCTCTCGGGCATCGTCAGGATCAGGCGGTAGCCCTTGACTGCAGCGACGAGCGCGAGGCCGATCCCCGTGTTTCCGCTGGTGGGCTCGACCAGTACGCTCTTTCCGGGGACGATCTGGCCGGTCGCTTCAGCGGCCTCGATCATCGCCAGGGCGATCCGATCCTTTACTGAGCCGCCCGGGTTGAGCATCTCGCACTTGCCCCAGACCGTCGCGTGGGTCTCCGGGGCCCCCGCGATCTTTCGCAGGCGGACGAGCGGGGTGTTGCCGATCAGGCCAAGGATGTCGTCGACGAGTGCCGGTCGTTGCATGGCGGAGCAGGTGTGGCTTGGGCCGGCGCCGAGCCGACCGGTTCAGATAACGTAATCCGCGGCGAGCCTGCGAAATTGCTCGCGCGCCTCGGAGAGGAGGTCTTCAAGGTTGAGTCCGCCGACGAGGTTGGCAAAGCGGGTGTCGACCGCCTGCTCCACGAGCGTGGTGATCTCGTCCTGGGGGTCTCCAGCGTTGCTCTGGTTGCCCGACGAGAGGACAGAGAGGACGTCTGCGAGAACGATCTCGTTGGCAGGGCGCGCGAGCTTGTAGCCACCCCGCGGGCCTCTCTTGCCGATGACAAACCCGGCCTTGCGGAGCTCACCGATGATCTCCTCGAGGTAGCGGGAGGGAATTGCTTGTTTCTCGGCGATAACCTGCGCTGAGGCGTAGCCCCGGTGGGCAACATGGCATAGTGCGCGCAGTCCGTATCGAGCCTTGGTGGTCAGTTGCATGGCGTTCCTGGAGGCGTTCGTGGGGTGCACAAAAAACCCAAGAGTTATGTGTCATCGGTCCCACAGAGCGCGCGCCTGATCACCTAGGAGGGGCGAACACTAGCTGAATTCGCCGCCAAGAGAAACATACAGGGCACACCGGTGAAAAAGTGCGCATGTCCCGCTTGGGGACTCTGGAGCCGAGCGATCGCGGTTGACAGAGGCGGCCAGGAGCAAGTACCCAGCCTGCGATGGACGTCTCTGATCTGCGCAAGAACGCTAAGCTCGAAATCGACGGGCAACCCTATGTTGTCGTCGACTTTCAGTTCGTAAAGCCGGGCAAGGGCCAAGGGCTCTACAAGTGCAAGATCAAGAACATGATCACCGGCGCGGTTCTCGACCGCACCTGGCGCTCCGGAGAGCGCCTCGAGGCCGCGAACGTCGAGTCGCGGAAGATGCAGTACCTCTACTCTACGGGGGAGTCCTTCACCTTCATGGACAGCGAGACCTTTGAGCAGGTCGAGCTCGCGGCGGACATCGTCGGCAGCGACGCGAACTTCCTCTTGGACAACCTCGACTGCGACATCCTCTTCTACAACGAGCGCCCCGTCGGCCTGTCGATGTCGAGCCATGTGGTCATGGAGATCGTCGAGGCGGAGCCCGGCGTGAAGGGGGACACCGCGACCGGGGTCACCAAGCAGGCGAAGGTGAGCACGGGCTACGAGATCCAGGTGCCGCTCTTCATCAAGGTCGGGGAGCGCGTCAAGATCGACACCCGCACCGGCGCCTACGTCGAGCGCGTCAACAACTGACCGGCCCGCGCCCAGCCGCGCCTCGCGAGGCTGAGCGCCTGTCTTGAGATGACCAGCGATCGATCTGGCGACGGGCTCCCGTGGGGCGAGCGGGTCGCCCTCTGGGACGCCGCGCTGGACTCCGTCCGTCGCTACCTCCGCGCGGAGGGCATGCGCGAAGTCTCGACCCCCGTGCGCGTCGCGGGCGTCGCGGTCGAGCCCTTCATCGAGCCGCTCACTGCTCCGCCGGGGTACCTCGCGACGAGCCCGGAGATGGTGATGAAGCGGCTCCTTTGTCGCGGCAGCGGCTCGATCTTCCAGGTGAGCCACGTCTTTCGCGCGTCGGAGGTCGGGGCCCACCACTCGGAGGAATTCCACCTCATCGAGTGGTACCGGCTCGGGGCTCCGCTCGCGGTCGCGCGGGGGGACGTCGAATCCCTCGTCGACGCTGCGTTCGCGGCGGCCGGGCGCGCTCCTGTCGGGTCCTGGTCGACCTTCGGGGTCCTGGAGCTGATCGAGCGGACCCTCGGCTGTGGGCTGCGCGGTGACGAGGGGGCCGAGGAGCTCGCGCTGGAGTCGGCGCGCCGCGGTCTTCCCCTCCGGGTCGCGGGTCTCGACGACCCGTCGCCAGAGGTCCGTCGGCTCGCGGCCTGGACCGCCTTCATCAGCGAGTGGTCGGACGCACACCTCGACCCGTGGTTGGAGCGCCGTGGGGGAGGGGTCCACGTCTGCGACTTCCCGCCGGCCCTCGCCGCGCTCTCCGAGATCCGAGAGGTCGACGGGCGTGCATCGGCTGCGCGCTTTGAGAGCTTCGTCGACGGGGTCGAGCTCGCCAACGGCTACCAGGAGCTGCGGGACCCGGCGGAGCAGGCCGCCCGATTCGCAGCCGTCGCCGGTCTCCGGCGGGCCCACGGAGCACCGGTGCTCCCGGTCGATGAGGGCTTCCTCGCCGACCTGCGCGGGTTCGGCTTGCCGGCCTGTGCCGGCGTCGCCCTCGGCCTGGACCGTCTCTTGATGCTCGCCGTCGGCGCGACTCGCCTTGAGCAGGTGTCGACCGCCCTCAGCGTCGCCGGTCGGCTGGACGCCTGAGGCGGTAGGGCGAGGACCCCCGCGAAATTTGACGAAGGGGAGATCGTCAGCGAGCTGACGTCGGAACCCGTGTGTCTTTGTGGTCGGCGGTGCGGGGGCTCCCGACTCGCGAAAAACGCTCTTGGGCGGCCCAGATCGCGCTCTCTGGCGACCTCGTGCTGGCTAGCGGGCGAGGCGCCGGGTGTCTTGCGATTTGAGGTCATGTCTGTACACTGGCGCTCTCCATGCGTTCATTCGTCATCGGCATCACCGTAGGTGCACTGCTCGGACTCTCAGGATGTACGAAGATCCAAGCGCGCGATCTCATCCGTGACGCGAACGCGGATTACCGAGACGGCCGCTACCGCGAGGCGATCGATAAGTACACCGAGGCCATCTCCCTAGAGTCGGACGGGGTCACGGTCTACTGGAACCGAGCCTGTGCGGCTGAGAGCATCGTTCTCAAGAGCAAAGACCCCGAGTCGGTCAAGCAGCGGCGTGAATTTGCCGACATGGCCTTGGCAGACTTCAAGACATGGCTCGACCGTCTCGAGGAGCCCGTCGCGGAGGACGCGGAGCAGTACCAGATGCACCGCCTCGCGATCCTCGACGCCGACGAGCGGTGCGACGAGCTGCTCAGCTACTGGCTGGACAAGCACAACAAGACCCCCAACGAAGAGGCCCTCTACACGACGATCGCGAAGCAGTTCGACAAGTGCGCGCGTACGAAGGAGGCCGACGAGTGGTACGAGAAGCGGATCACGGACTTCCCGGACAGCGTTCGCGCCTATCACAGCCTCGCGATCAGGAAGTTTGAGCCGCTCTTCCCGGATCCCGACAGCACCGCTCCGTACAACACCAACCTGTCGGATGAGCAGCGCCTCGACATCGCCAACGACGTCATCAAGCTGCTCGACAAGGCGACGATGCGCGACCCGAAGTTCCGGGACGCGTACATCTGGCGCTCCATGGCCTACACCCAGCGCGCGCTCTCGCGTCGCTTCACGGATGACGAGGAGAACCAGACCCTCGAGGAGGGGCTCAACCGCCTCCTCGCCCGCGAAGACGTGATGCTCGCCTGGAAGCAGCAGAAGGCCGTCTGCGACATCGACTCGCTGCCTGAGTGCACCGAAGATCAGATGAAGGCGGGCGCCGCTGGCGGATGCTGCCTCCTCCCGCCGGCCCCGCTGACCGCCGAAGAGCTGGTCGCCGACGCCGAGCAGAAGAAAGTGATCGAGCAGCAGCTCCGCGACGCAGAAGGAGACGCGGAAGCGCCCCCCGAGCCAACGAAGAAGAAGGGCAAGCGCAAGCGCTAGATGCCTGTGTAAGCCTCGGCGCGCCTCCACGCGTTTGAGCAAGGGAACCGCGAAGGAGTAGACCCATGTTCGAGCACTACATGACCTATCAGTACGCTGACCCCCGCCGCCGGAAGATGATGTATCTGGCCGCGACGCTGTCGGGTGTGCTGACGCTGTCGATGATCACGTTCGCCTGGGCGGCGAACAAGATGGACATCTCGAAGGTCGAGCCGCCGACCGTCAACTACATCATCTTCCAGCTCGCGATGGAGGAGGCGCCTCCGCCTCCGCCTCCGCCGCCCCCCCCGGCAGGCGATGATTCGGTCGAGGAGGAGGAGGAAGAGGACATCCCGGACGAGGAGATCCCCGAGGAGGAGATCGTCCAGCCGAAGGACACCCCGGACAAGGTCCCGGACGCCAAGAAGAGCCCCGGTAAGGGCAGCAAGGTGCCCGGCGGAGTCCCCGGTGGAGTTCCCGGTGGCGTCCCCGGCGGTGTCGTCGGCGGCGTTCTCGGCGGTCAGCTCGGAGGTCAGCTCGGCGGCGTCGCGACCAAGCGCGAGCCGACCCAGGCCACCGCGCCGAAGCCGATCAGCGCCGTCATGTCGCAGAGCGTGTACACGCCAGACCCGGACAAGGGGAAGCTGGCGAGCACGAAGGCGGGCATGTTCGACAAGCGCTCCTGCCAGAACAAGACCTACTTCTGCGTCGACAAGGCCGGTAAGACGGTCGACGTCCGCACCAAGAAGAAGTGTTACGACCCCAAGGTCGACGAGATCTGTCGTGAGACGGTCAAGAAGTGGCGCTTCAAGCCCTTCATCGTCGCAGGTAAGCCGCAGAAGACCTGCAGCACAGTGCAGTTCGATCTGAAGTTCAACAAGTAGCGCCGCGGGACAGGGAAGGCGAGGACGCCACCCGACACCGCCGATTCACTCAAGTACGACCGAAGCGAAGAAAGCAAGGCCACCCCGATGGATTTCACAACGATACTCGCCAATTCCGGTGTCGACTTCAGCCTCGCGGGCATGTGGGAGCAGATGGGCGTCATCGCCAAGGTGGTGATGATCCTCCTCGGCATCATGTTCCTCATCATGCTGGCGGTGACCATCGAGCGCGCGAGGGTCTTCGCTCGCGCTCGCGGCCAGTCGATCCGCTACATCATGATGCTCCGGAACTTCCTCCAGGAGCGCAAGCTTCAGGATGCCGTGACCGCGGTCGGCACCCACAGCGACTCGCCGATCGCCAAGGTCGTCGGCGCCGGCCTCAGCGAGTACATCAAGGGCATGGACGCGCTCCACGAGGAGGGCCCCGACGACGTCGGCGACTTCGACCTCGTCGACGCCGTCAACCGCCAGCTCGAGCGGGCCAAGGAGCGGGAGACCGCGAACCTCAAGCGCGGCCTGACGGTCCTCGCGACCATCGGCTCCACCGCGGTGTTCGTCGGTCTCTTCGGCACCGTCACCGGCATCATCAACTCGTTCCAGGGGCTCTCCTCGGACGGCGGCGGCGGACTCTCCTCGGTCGCCGGCGGTATCTCCGAGGCGCTCGTCGCCACGGCGGTCGGCCTGATGGTCGCCATCCCGGCGGTCGTCTTCTTCAACTACTTCAACGCCCGCATCGAGCTCTTCCAGATCGACATGAACGACGTTGCCTCGGAGCTTGTCGACTTCGTCCTCAAGGAAGGCCGCTACTAGGATGTCAGGCTCGTCGCGAAACGGCCGTCGCGGCAAGAGGACCGGCCGGGTCCCCTACAAGAACGCGGCGATGCACGCTGACTCGCCAGCGCCGGAGATCAACGTCACGCCGTTGGTCGACGTCTGCCTCGTCCTCCTGATCATCTTCATGGTGGTCACGCCGATGCTCGGCCGGGGCAAGGACGTCGTCCTTCCCAAGCTGGTCGACGCGACCAAGCACAAGGAGGGCGACCAGGTCTTCGTCTCAATCAACGACGACGGGGCGTGGATTGAGCAGGACCTCTACCTGTCCAAGGGCGACTTCTTGACGGCCCTCGATGAGAGCTTGAAGGTCGCGGCCGGCAAGGCCGCCGCCAACGGTGACAAGGGCCCGCTGCTCTTTCTCAAGGGCGACCGCGACACGGACTACGGCCAGGTACGCATCGTCCTGGAGTGGATCACGTCGAGCGAGTCGATGATCTCGGACGTGGCTCTCGTCGTCGACCTCGACGAGTAGGCCGGCACAATTTCTCGTCGTAGACCTGCGCCTGGTGGACTCAGGCGCCTAGTGCGCGGATTCGTTTTTCCTGTTCGTACCGCCCATCGTGGCGTAGTCTCTCGCTCAACGGGCGTAAGCGGAGGAGTGTTCATCCATGGGGATGTCAACTGGACATAAGGGGGCAGGGGCCCAGGCGGACATCAACGTCACCCCCCTCGTCGATATCTGCTTGGTCCTTCTCATCATCTTCATGGTGATGATCCCGAAGCAGGTTCCCGAGATCTCCGTGCGCGTGCCGCCGGAGAGCAAGCAGCGCAACAAGACCCCGCCTACGCAGGACACGCTCGTGATCGGCCTGACGAAGGACGGCGGCGTCTCCCTCAATCGGACTCCGATGGAGAAGAGCGCCCTCAAGTCGGCGCTGGAGAAGCAGCTCGAGTTCCGCGACAAGAAGGTCGTCTTCGTCGACTTCGACGACGACGCGAACTACGGCTCCGCGGTCGAGATCCTCGACATGGCGAAGAGTTCGGGCGCGGATGTGCTCGGGATCATGAAGCGCAAGGACCGACCCACTCCCGATCAGCTGTCTACCAAGTAGCCCAGCTCTCCTTGATGACCTCAGTAGTAGGATTTGAGAAACATGCGTAGCGTCGACTCCAAGCTGGAAGCACCGATGGGTATCGTCCGTGGGTCGCTCGTAGCGACCGCACTGCTCGCCGCGACGACAGCGTTGCCGGGGTGCATCACCGACC